>CAWIOM010000010.1:0-379517 GCA_963837735.1 uncultured Solirubrobacterales bacterium
GGTCAGTCTTGTCGCGGTGAAACGATGAGACGGATCCGGCCGATGTTCTCGCGACAGGTCCTCCTCGCCTCGGTGCCACCGCTGGCGTCGATCTTCGGCAGCGGATTTCTGATCATCGTGCCGGTGCTCGAGCGGACGCTGGGCGCCCTCTCGGCGGTTGGGATCGTCGGGGTCTGTGGGTTCGCCTGGCTCGTCGGCACGGCGATCCGCCACAACGTCGCGGCGGTCGAGCCGCTGCGCGACGAAGGCAGGCTGGACAGCGTGACGCGGCTGGGGGAGCGGGCGTCCGACCTCGTGATCGTCGTCGCATACGTGATCTCGGTTGCCCTCTACATGCGGATCATGTCGCAGTACGTCGTCGAGTTCGCCGGCTTCGGATCCGACAGCGCCGAGAGGGCACTGGCCTGCGCGTCGGTGCTGCTGATCACGGCGGTCGGAGTCCGCAGGGGGTTTTCCGGGCTCGACCTGATGGAGCGGCTGGCCCTCGCGGCGGTGCTCGTTCTGACCACGGTCCTGGGGGGAGCGATGTTCCTTGCCGACGGGGCGGACCTACTCGGCGGCGGCCTGCACCTGCCGCCTGTTCCGAATCGGAGCCTTACCCAGGTCCTCCTGATTCTCGGTGGCATCGTGATCACCGTCCAGGGCTTCGAGACGGTTCGCTACCTGACCGAGGAGTACGACCGGCAGACCAGGCTCTGGGCCTGCCGCCTGTCCCAGATCGTTTCCTCGTCGGTCTACATCGGCTTCGTCGCCGTCGCGACTCCGATGATGGGCCTCGGCACGGCCGACGGCGTCGACACGACCCTGCTCGACATCGCCGGCCGGCTGCTGCCCCTCCTCTCTCTCGCCGTCGTGGTGACCGCGATCCTCAGCCAGTTCAGCGCCGCGACGGCGGACACGGTCGCGGCGCATGGCAATCTCGACAGGCTCCCGATCGACTCGATGAGGGGAGCGCGCCCGTACGTGGCCTCCGGGGCGGCCGCCGTCCTGCTCGTCTGGTTGATCCCCACCTTCACGCTGATCGTCGTCGCCTCGCGTGCGTTCGCCGCCTACTACGCGCTCCAATGCGTGGTCGCGGTGCACACGTCGCGGGGGGCTCTTCGCAAGCTCGCCTTCGCCCTTCTGGGGCTCTCGCTGGCGGCCATCGCGCTGCTGGCGGAGCCGGCCGGATGACTTGCTCCGAGGCGGCTCAAGGTCGGTCGGCGCCGTACTCGCTGTACGGGTACCACCATTCCTTGCGCTCGATCCTCGTCTCCATGTGGACGTGCTTGGTCTCCTGGAATGCCTCCAGGCCCTCGCGACCCAGCTCCCGGCCGAGGCCGGACTGCTTGAAGCCGCCGAAGGGGCCGGCGTCGTTGTCGGTCAGCGGGTCGTTGATCCAGACCGTGCCGGCGCGCAGCTCGCGCATGCAGCGGACCGCGTTCTCGAGGTTGCCGGTGTAGACGTTGGCGCCGAGCCCGAACTCGGTCGAGTTGGCCTGCTCGATCGCCTCGTCGAGGGACCCGACCCGGACGATCGGCGCAACTGGGCCGAAGGTCTCCTCGCGCAGCAGGGCGCTGTCGGAGGGGGCGTCGACGACCACGGCGGGGGAGAGGAAGTGGCCGCGACCCTGGCCGCCGGAATCGCCGCCGACGAGAATCTCGGCCCCGGCCGCGGTCGCCGCCTCGAGCTGGGAGACGACCTTTGCGCGCTGGGGGTCGGAGATCATCGGGCCGATGTCTGTCTCCACCGCGAAGGGGTCGCCGAGGACGAGGCTCCGCGTATGCTCGACGAAGGCGCTGACGTAGTCGTCGAAGACCTCGTCGACGACGTAGAAGCGCTCCGCCGAGGTGCAGACCTGGCCCGCATTTAGGAAGGCCGCCCAGGCGCCGCCGCGGGCGGCGACCTCGAGCTCGCCGGCGACGTCGGCGCAGACGATGAAAGCGTCCTTGCCGCCCATCTCCAGGTTCATCCGCGCCATCCGCCCGATGCAGGCTTCGGCGACCTTCTTGCCGGTCGCCACCGAGCCGGTGAAGGCGACGCAGTCGATGCCCTCGTGAGAGGCGATCGCGGCGCCGACGTCGCCGGCGCCGGCGAGCAGATTGACCGTGCCCGGGGGTAGGTGCCCGAAGCAGTCGGCCAGCATCAGGGTCGAGAGCGGGGTCAGCTCCGAGGGCTTGCAGACCACGCAGTTGCCGGCCGCGAGGGCGGGCGCGACCTTCCAGGCGAGAAGCAGGAGCGGGTAGTTCCAGGGGACGATGCAGGCGACGACGCCGAGCGGGTCCTTGACGACGATCGCCAGCTGGGTCGACTCGATCGGCGGGATCACGCGGCCGGCGTGGTCGCGGCCGATCTCGGCGTAGTAGTCGAACGCCGCCGCCGTCCACTCGATCTCGTCGCGGTTCTCGACCAGCGGCTTGCCGCCCTCGGCGGTCATCGTCGGGGCCAGGTCCTCGGCGTTCTCGCGCAGCCGCCGCGCGACCTCGTGGAGGAGCTCGCAGCGCTCGCCGGCCGGCATCCGCGCCCAGGCCGGCCAGGCCTGACGGGCAGAGGCCACGCCCGCGTCGATCTGCTCGGGCGAGGCGCTCGCGACCTCGGCGATCGCCTCGGTGGTGAACGGGTTCTCGACCGCGAGCGGGGAACCGGCGCCGGCGACCGACTCGCCGCCGATCAGCAGCGCGGTCGAGTGGTTGGTCTCGGTGGACATCGGCAGGCGTCAGGCTAACCGCTGCACCGCGATTCCGGGCCGCTCAGTGCCCGTGCTCGGCGAGCTCGCGCAGGGCGCGGTACTCGTCGGCCGTGAGCGGTCGGCCGCGCACGGTCGAGAGCGCCGGGTCGCCGCCCAGGTAGGCCTCCTCGTTGCGCCGCCAGACGCGGATGTAGCGGTAGAAGGGGACCAGCGGGTGCAGGTGATGGACGAGGTGATAGTTCTGGTAGAGCAGGATGGGAGAGAGCCAGCGCTCGCCTCCGACCCGGTTGCGGGTCGTCTTCAGCCGGTTCTCCGAGGGACGCAGGTGGAGGCCGTGATGGGGCAGGTAGTCGAAGGCGAAGGCGAGCCAGACGATCGCCAGTCGCTGGGGGACGACGGCGTAGACGAGGACCTCGACGAGGGCGCCCGCGGAGAGCGCCCAGGCCAGCAGGCCGAGGACGATCGCCGTCTGCACGACCCACTCGGCGACCTCCGAGGGTGGGCGGTCGCCGATCCGGCGCCCGTAGAAGCCCAGGTAGGCGAGGTCGATCGTCGCCCAGCGCAGGGGCCGCTGCCAGGAGGGCCCGGCCATCGTGTACGCGTCGGGGTCCGAACCGTCCTCGTGGTTGGTGAAGCGATGGTGCTGCATGTGGATGAAGCGCCAGACCGAGAAGCTCGCCTCGGGGGTGAAGAACGGCGTCGAGACGCGGCCGATCCAGCGGTTCAGAGCCGGGTTGGAGGAGGCAGCGTGGTGGGCGGCGTCGTGGGAGACGGTGAAGAAGAGGTAGGCGGCGATCGCGTTGAGGAAGACGGAGACGGGGACCGGCAGGGTTCCGTCGAGGCCGAGCAGCGTCGAGGCGGCGGCGAGCCCGAGGCCGGCGAAGAGCAGGGCGACCGTGGGCCAGGCGACGAGAGGCACCCGCTCGCCCGGGTCGGGGATCACCGTGCGCGTGACCGGGCTCGCCGTGGCGGACACGCGACGACGGTACCTCAGCCGAGCATGCTGCGGGCGGTTTCGAGGACGGTGTCCTCGAGCGGGCGCGGGGACCAGCCGAGGGTCGTTCGGGCCTTCTCGCTCGAGTAGCTCGACCTGCGGCCGAGCTGGCCGACGATCGAGCGCACGCCGGGGTCGAAGATCGCCATCGCCCGCACGACCAGGTTCGGGACATTGCGGCTGGGCACTCTCTTTGCCGCCTCGCCGAGGCCCTCGCGCATGATCTCGGCAACCTCCGACGCCCAGGCGAACTCGTCGACGGCGATGAAGCGCTGGCCACCCGCCTCGGGCATCGTCATCGCCCTGATCTGCAGGTCGGCGACGTCGCGGACGTCGACAAAGCTGAAGCCGATCCGCGGCGTGCCCGGCATCCCCTTGAGCAGCCGTTCGATCAGCTGCAGAGAGAAGGATCGGTCCTCGCTGAGGGCGGGCCCGAGGATCGCGCCGGGGTTGACAGTCGCCAGGCGATCCTTCGCACCGGCCTCGGCGACAAAGTCCCAGGCGGCCTTCTCGGCGATCGTCTTCGAGCGCGCGTAGGGGGTGAGCTGGGCGTGGTCGAGGTCGGTCCAGTCGGCCTCGGTGAGCGCCGCGTCCGGCTTCGATCCGCCGCCGATCGCGGCCACGGAGGATGTGACGACGACGCGCCGCGCCCCGGCCTCGAGCGCCGCCCGCAGCACGCGCAGGGTGCCGTCGCGGGCGGGGACGATCAGCTCGTCGGGGTCCTTCGGCTGCTGGGGCGGGAACGGCGAGGCGACGTGGAGGACGTAGTCGCAACCCTGCACGGCCTCCTCCCAGCCGGCGTCCGCGCCGAGGTCGGCGGCGAGGAACTCGAGCCTGTCTCCGGGGTCGACCTGCGAGCCGATCGCCTCGCGGACCTGCGGCTCGCGGGCGAGGTCGCGGACCGTCGTCCGGACGCCGTACCCGCGGCGCAGCAGCTCGATCACGCACCAGCTGCCGAGGAAGCCGGAGCCGCCGGTGACGAGAACCGTCTTAGTCTCCGAGTCCGCGATGCCCCGAGCCTATGACAACGCGACATCGATGAGCTGTTGGAGCGGGTCCGCCCCGCCTGAATAGGCCGGCCCGGCGTCAGCCGAACTCGATCACGCTGCGGATCCCGTCCTGGGCCTCGATCAGCTCGAAGCCGCGGTTGACCTCGTCAAGGGAGATCCGGTGGGAGATGAAGGGCTCGACATCGATCTCGCCGGCCATGTAGCGGTCGACCAGTTGCGGAACTCCCTCGCGCCCCTTGACCCCGCCGAACGATGAGCCGGCGATGCGGCGGCCGGTGATCAGCAGGCGGGGGACGACGTCGAGGGTCTCGCCCTTGCCGGCGACCCCGGCGATCGTGCAGAGGCCCCAGGCCATGCGGGCGGCTTCGACGGCCTGGCGCATGACGCCGACCAGGCCCGTCGCCTCGAACGTGTAGTCGGCGCCGAACCCACCGGTCATCGCGAGGATCTTCTCGACGGTGCTCTCGTCGCCGACCATCGTCTCGGTCGCTCCCTGCCCGCGGGCCAGCTCGAGGCGGTCCTCGGAGAGGTCGACGCAGACGATCCGCTCCGCCCCCTGCAGGCGGCAGCCGGCGACTGCGCCGAGGCCGACCATCCCCGCCCCGAAGACGACGCAGGTGCTGCCCGGGGCCACCGCCGCCGTGTTGATCGCAGCGCCGAGCCCGGTCGAGAGGCCGCAGGCGAAGAGGCAGGCGTGCTCGAAGGGGGCCTCGGGGTCGACCCTGGCCAGCGCGATCTCCGGCATCACCGTGTACTCGGCGAAGGTCGAGCAGCCCATGAAGTGGCGGATCCCGTCGCCGCCGCGGGAAATCCGGGTCGTCCCGTCGGGAAGGAAGCCGCTTGTTCTGCTGCTCGCGAATCGCCATGCAGAGGTTGGTGCGCGGGTCGAGGCAGTGAACGCACTCTCCGCATTGCGGCGAGAAGAGGGTGACGACGTGATCGCCCAGGGGAGAGGGAGGCAACGTCGGGCCCGACGCTCTCGACGACGCCGGCGCCCTCGTGTCCGAGCACGGTCGGCGCGTAACCCGACGGGTCGGCGCCGGAGGCCGTGTAGAGGTCGGTGTGGCAGACGCCGCAGGCGACCAGGCGGACGAGAACCTCGCCGGGGCGCGGCTCGGCGAGCTCGACATCCTGGACCACGAGCGGCTCTCCGAATTCCTCGAGCACCGCGGCGCGCATCTTCACGGCCTGATCATCGCGCAGCTCAACCGCGAAGCGCAAGCGCCTCGTCGACATGGCTGATGAGCAGGTCGACGATCCGAGGGTCGAACTGGGTCCCCCGTCCCGCTTCCATCAGCGTGATCACCTCGGCCGCGGGCATCGCAGCACGGTAGGGACGGTCGCTCAACAGGGCGTCGAAGACGTCGGCAACCGCCGAGATCCTGCCATCGAGCGGGATCTCCTCGCCGGCGAGCCCGTTCGGATATCCCGATCCGTCGAAGCGCTCGTGATGGGTGAGGGCGATGACCGCGGCGGCCTGCAACAGCCTGCTCTTGGAATTGGCGAGGATCTCGTAGCCGATGATCGTGTGGCGCTCCATCTCCGAGCGCTCCTCGGGGCTCAGGATTCCGGGCTTGCGGAGGATTCCGCCCGCGGTGCCGACCTTGCCCACGTCGTGCATTGGCGCGGCCGCGCGCAGGAGCTCAACGTGGTCGTCGCTGAGGCCGAGCCGATCTCCCAGGAAGGATGCGATCACCGCCATCCTGTTGACGTGCTCCCCGGTGGAGCTGTCGTGATGCTCGATCGCTTTCGCAAGCCGCTCCGCCGTCTCGAGGCGCGAGAGGCGCAGCTCGTCGATTGCCCGCGCCTGCACGGTCGCCAATTCGTCGCGCAGCCTTACCTCCTCCTTCTGGGCGGTGATGTCGATTGAGATGCCGCAGACCGCCGTGATCTGACTCTCCGGGTCGACGAGCGGAAACTTGACCGTCTTGAAGGTCCTGACGATCCCGGCGACCGACATCGACTCCTCGGCTTCATAGGTCGATCCACCTTCGAGTACGCGGGCTTCGACGCCGCTCACGGCCTCGGTAGCCCCTGGCGAGAGGATCGTGGCGTCGTCGGCGCGCCCAACCAGCCGGCCGCTTGTCAGCCCGGCCAGCTCCTCCGCTTTCGCGTTGGCAACCACGTAGCGATGGGAGATGTCCTTGGCGTAGATCGGGATCGGCGCCTTGTCGATGATCGTCTGGAATCGGTTCTCCAGGTTCAGCCTCAGGGCGCTCGCGGCAATCTCGAGCCTCTGCCGGCGCAGTGCGCTGGTCACCGTGATCAACAGCTGCCCGGGTAGGATCGGCTCGACGAGGTAGCCGTGCACGCCGAGCGCCAATGCCTGTTTCACGATATCCGGGTCTTCCTCGCCGGTGACCAGGACCACCGCCGTCCCCGGGTGGTCAGTCGATGATCTCCTCGGTCAACGCCAGGCCCTGCTCGCCCGCCGCATGGACGTCGCAGAGCGCCAGCTCATAGGAGCCGGCCGCCAGCTTCTCGCGAGCCTCCGTGACGTTGCCGGCGAACTCGCACCTGTAGGTCTTTCCCAGAGCGCGGTCGATCGCGCTCAGCATCTCCGGCCGGTCGTCGGCGACGAGGATTCGAGCGACCGCGACCGGTGTCAGCTGGCCGACCATCTAGTTCCAGGCGGTATGAGCCGGATGGAGGCCCCTGTCGCCCCCAGGGGTTCCGACGGCGGCCCTGAGGCTGATCAGCGCCTTCGTGTGGAGCTGGGACACGCGGCTTTCGCTGATCCCCAGCACTTCGCCGATCTCGCCCATTCTCAGGTCCTCGCGGTAGCGGCAGGCGAGGATGAACTGCTGACGCTCCGGCAGGTCGGCAACCGCGTCGGAGAGGGCCGAGCCGAAGCTTCCCGCTGCCTCGCTCTTGTCCAGCTCGCTCTGCGGCTCGGAGAAATCCCCGGCTCGGCACGACGGCGAGCAGGTTGGCGTCTCCATCGGCGCTGTCGGGGCCGCGGCCCGGGAGCGGCGCGTCGAAGGACAGGACACGCGATTTGTCGATGTCGAGCAGGCGCTGCCGGAGCGTCTCCACCGTGATGCCGAGGCGATTGGCTAGCTCCGACTCGTCCGGGGCGCGCCCAAGCCCTGCTCGCAGGGCCGACTCGGCCCGCTCGATCTCGCGGGCGTTCTGCCTCACCCTCCGTGGCGCCCAGTCCAGTGAACGGAGGGCGTCGAGCATCGCCCCGCGGATTCTGATCTGCGCGAAGGTCTCGAACTTGGCGCCGCGATCAGGGTCGAAGCGCTCGATCGCGCTCAGCAACCCGGTCAGTCCGAACGCGATCAGGTCGTCCTCCTCGACCTGGGACGGCAGCCGGGACCCGAGCCGCCCGGCAACGACCTTGACGATCGGTGCGTAGTTGAGGACGAGGCGCTCGCGGGCGGCCATGTCGCCCTCCCCGTATCGGCGCCAGAGTTCCCGCAGCTGGTTCTCCGAGCCGCTTCTGCCGCTCCGGGAATCGCCGACTGTCGAATGGTAGGAACGGCTCTCTCTGATGCGATGCTCCTCACTGAGCCTGAAGGACCGCTCTCTCGTATGCCCAGAGGACCGGGTCAAGGCGCTTGGGAAACCGCCGCTAATGCTCACTATTGGGCACGAGTGCGCCGGGCACAATCCCCCGGACGTGTGACAACGCCGCACAAACTTCAATTATTGGTGCGAGGTCTGACTCGCATCCCCCGAAAAGGGTAGGCAGGACCGGTCAGGCCCGGCGTCCCTTCCGCTATATCTCCCAGCTGATCTGTCCCGTCACCAGAGCGATTGCCACGGCATGGGCCCTTGTGTGCGCGCCGAGCTTGCCCATCGCGTTGTGAACATGTGACTTGATCGTCTCCGGGGACAGAAACAGGCGCTCGGCGATATCGCCACCCTGGAGCCCGGTGGCGACCAACGTCATCACCTCGCGCTCGCGGTCGGTGAGCTGCAGCCGTCCGCTGCCCTCGATCGAGACCGGGGCCCACAGCCCGCTTGCGGCAGGACGTGAATCGGGGTCCCCGCCGGAGATCTCGTCCTGGGGGATGAATACCGAGAGGTGCCTTGCCGGAAGCACGTTCGCGGTAGCGCTGAACTCGACGCGCACCGGGCCTCGCTCGGGCACGTCGAGTTGATACCAGCCCTCGGCGGCGCCGTTTGTCAGGAATGCGCCCCACTGCTCTTCGAGCCTCTGGCGCTCGCTCTGAAGCGTGAATTCGTCCATCGTGTGCCACGGGATCTCGTCGCGGGCGATTCCAAGCAACTCGCTTGCGGCGGCATTGCCGGTCACCCAACGCCGCTGATCGTCGGCAATCAACATCGGATTCCTCGACCGTTCAAACGCCACACGCAGCCGTTCGACCGAGTCCGGTCCGAGCTCTCTGTCGGAAAAGACCTGAGTGTCCGACGCCTTCGTGCGACTGGTCAGGAAGTGCTACGTCGGCTCCCTTGGTTCGGCGGCTCCTGTTGGTCCTGCGGCCCCAACCCCTTGAACCCTACGGCCTGGAATTGATTAATCAGAAGTTTTCTATGTTAAAGCGATTTGAATCGCGCCGCATCCTCGGAGCCGCCCGTCGCGTCTCCCTCGCTGTAGGAATGGGCGCCGGTGCCGGCCAGGGTGCCGCCGTCGACTATCAGGTACTCCTCGCGGATCGGCAGCCCTCCGAACCAGCACTCGAGGATCTCGCGGGTGCCCGCCGCATAGCGGGCCTGGGCCGAGAGGCTCGTGCCCGATGTGTGCGGGGTCATCCCGTGGTGGGGCATCGTCCGCCAGGGGTGGTCGCCGGGCGCCGGCTGCGGGAACCAGACGTCGCCGGCGTAGCCGGCGAGCTGCCCGCTCTCGCAGGCCCGGGCGACCGCGTCGCGGTCGCAGATCTTGCCGCGCGCCGTGTTGATCAGGTAGGCGCCGCGCTTCATCCGCCCGAGCATCTCCTCGTCGAAGAGGCCCTCGGTCTGCGGATGCAGCGGCGCGTTGATCGTCACCACGTCGCACACCCCGACCATCTCCGCGGCGCTTTCATGGAAGGTCGCGCCGAGCCCCGCCTCGACCTCCGGCGGCAGCCGGTGGCGGTCGGTGTAGTGAAGGCCGACGTCGAAGGGCTTCAGGCGGCGCAGGACCGCCGAGCCGATCCTGCCCGCGGCGACGCTGCCGACCTGCATCCCCTCGAGGTCGTAGGAGCGCGAGACGCAGTCGGCGATGTTCCAGCCGCCGTCGAGCACGACCTGGTGAGAGGGGATGTAGTTGCGGACCAGGGCGAGGATCATCATCACGACGTGCTCGGCGACGCTGATGCTGTTCGAGTAGGTGACCTCGGCGACCGTGAGGCCGTGCTCCATGGCCGCCCCCAGGTCGACGTGGTCGGAGCCGATCCCCGCGGTCAGCGCCAGCTTCAGGTTCGGCGCCTTTGCGATCCGCTCGGCTGTCAGGTAGGCGGGCCAAAACGGTTGCGAGATGACGATCTCGGCCTCGGGCAGCTCACGCTCGAAGACCGAGTCGGGGCCGTCCTTGTCGGAGGTGACGATCAATCTTGTGCCCGAGGCCCTCGAGAAACTCGCGCAGGCCGAGCTCGCCGGAGACGCTGCCGACGAGCTCGCCGGGCTCGAATCCGAGCCCTTCGGGGGTCGGCGCCCTCTGGCCGTCGGGATAGCCCTCGATCTCCGGCACCCGATCGCGCGCGTATGCGGGCGGGAAGCCGTCGACCGGGTCGTCGTAGAGGACGCAGAGAACGTTGGCCATGCGCAGATGATCCTCTCTTACGATGCGGCGGGCGGTCAAGAGCGCCACTCCGAGATCAACCGCGGTCCCGTTTGACACCGACCTCCGTCGGAGTAGTGTGCGCCCCCTGTTGGGATCGGGACAGGTCGAAGAAAAAGAAAGGCCGAAGTAGATGAAGGTGTCCGTGAAGTCAGTCGGTTCGATGCTGAGCCTCGTCTGCGTCGGCGCGTTGGCCTTCAGCGCCTCCGCGCACGCGGTGGGGGGAACGGTCTCGGGATGGGGCCTGAACGACTCCGCGCAGATTGCGCCGCCCGTGAGCAAAGAATTGACGACCGCGACGCCGGTCGGTGGGCTCTCCGATGTGACCCAGGTGGCCGCGGGCGCCTGACCACACGCTTGCGGTGATCTCGGATGGCACCGCCAAGTCGTGGGGTTACAACTTCGAAGGCCAGCTCGGCAACGGCACGACGACCGACAATCCGGTGCCGTCGGCGATTCCCGGCCTCTCGAACGTCGTCGCTGTTGCCGCGGGCGACTACCACAGCCTCGCTCTGCTCTCCAACGGCACCGTGATGGCATGGGGGGAAAACGGGGCGGGCCAGCTCGGGATCGGCGATCACACCGGTCCGGAAATCTGCAGCACCTACCCTTGCAGCAGGACTCCGCTGATCGTGCCCGGCATCTCGAACGCGATCGCGATCTCCGCCTCCGGCGACACCAACATGGCCCTTCTCGCCGACGGCACGGTAATGGCCTGGGGCAATGACTACCACGGACAGCTGGGGGACGGCGTCGGAGTCGAATCCGGTTGCGAATGCATCGATCATCCGGTGCCCGTCGCCGGGGTTTCGAACGCGTTCGCCATCTCGTCGGGCGACTACGGTGCCCTGGCTCTGCTCGCCGACGGGACGGTCAGGAGCTGGGGCTACAACTACTACGGTGAGGCAGGCGACGGCACGACGAAGACGGTCGACCCCACCGATTGCTACTGCGTCGGCGCAGCGACGCCAACCGGGCTTTCCGGAGTCAAATCAATCGCGACGGCCGGATACCACCGGTTGGCGCTGCAGGCCGGCGGCGCCCAGGCCTGGGGATACAACGCCGAGGGTGAGCTCGGCAACGGCAGGACCGTGACGACCGGCTGCGAATGCGTCCCGGCTCCGGGGTCGGTGATCGGTCTTTCCTCACCGGAGTCGATAGCCGCCGCGCGCTACTTCAGCCTGGCGCTGCTCTCCGATGGGACCGTGCGCTCTTGGGGCTACAGCTACCACGGGGAGCTCGGCGATGGGGCGGTCGTCGAACGCTCGACGCCGGGACCGGTGAGCGGTCTGAGCGGCGCGAGCGCCGTCGCCGCCGGCTACGAGACCGGCTTCGCCATCACCGGCCCGTCCCAGACACTCACCGTCGCCATGGCGGGTGCGGGGTCGGGCGCGGTCGGCGCCGATGGCGTGGTCTGCCCGGCGGTCAACTGCACGGCCAGGGTCCCCCAGGGCCAGGTCAAGAGCCTCCGCGCCTCCCCAACCTCCGGCGGCTTCGCCGGCTTCTCGGGCCCGTGCACGGGAACCGGAAGCTGCCCGGTGACCATGGGCGCCGATCAGACGGTGACCGCGACCTTTGGCGTCCCCAAGGGCACCGCGATCACCAAGGCCGAGATCAAATCCAAGAAGAAGAAGGCCAGCTTCTCCTTCTCGGCCCCGGGAGCGATCACCGGATACGAATGCAAACTGGTGAGGCCCAAGCCCAAGAGGCACAGGAAGGGCAAGGCCAAGGGCCACAAGCGTCGGGTCCTGGCCAAGAAGAGGAAAGAAGCCGGCCAAGTTCACCGCCTGCACCGGCCCCGCCAAATACAAGAACCTGAAGCCGGGCGGGTACGCCTTCAGCGTTCGGGCCCTCGACATTCTCGGTGCCGACGCGAAGCCGGCCGTGAAGAGGTTCACGATCAAGAAGCCGAAGCCCAGGAAGAGGAAGAAGAAGCGCTAGTCCTCGCCGAGCGCGTCGGGCCCCGGTCCCTCGGTGCCGCAGAAGGGAATCCAGCGCCCGGATGAGAAGGCCATCGATTCGGGGTGGACCCCGGCGACCAGCTTCGGCAGCGTCGCATCGAGCTCCTCGAAGAGGGCCCGGACCAGGGTCTCGGCCGTCGCTTTGGATCCGAAGGCCAGCTTCGCGGCCGCGTCGAGCGCCTGCTCCTGGGTCAGCTCGGGGGCGCGCCGGGCGCTCGCCGGGACCGCGGCCAGGGCGACCGGCTCGCCACCGACGCAGAGAGCGCCGAAGCGATTGACGAAGACGAGCACCTCTTCGAAAGCGGCCCCGCCCTCGTCGACCTCGAACCGGGTCTCGAGGCTGCCCAGCCTGTAGCTGAGCTCCGACCAGGCGAGCTGGGTGAACTGGGCGGGAGTGACCCACAGGACGGCGACGCGGACGGCGGTCCCCGGGCTTGGGAACAGGGTCGCGGGCAACGACCCGTAGAGGGCCGGCTGGGCCGCGAAGCCGACGTCGAAATCGTGCAGCCGGCCGGCGAGGACCAGCACCGAGCGGTCCTCTTCGCCGGGGAAATGCGCGAACTTGCGCTCGAGGACGGCGGGGGCGCCGTTGGAGCCGATTGCCACCAGAGGCCGCCTCTGGTCGCCCGCCGCCGAGAACTCGGCGATCGTCCCGTTGCGCTCGGCGGGGCTCATCCGCTCGAGCGGGTCGATGCCCGCCGGCGTCAGCCGGTAGGAGCCCGTAGGCCGCTCCCACGGATAGCCGAGGGCCCGCGCCAGCGCCTCCCGCTCGAAGGGCCGCGGAGGCGCCCCGACCACGATGCCGCGGACGTACTCCCCGAATTCCGCGTCGGTCATCGCCAGCCTCTCGAGCAGCTCGGGGTCGGTGATCGGCACCTCGACACCGGTCACGCGCCGACTCCTGGCCGCCGCTGGAGGCTCAGCAGTGCCAGCGGCCGAGCCCGGTGACCGGCTTGCGGCGGCTCACCGGGTCGAGCGTCACCCGGATCAGGCGGTTGCACGAGTAGCGCCCCTGCTGTCGCGTGTCTCGTTCGTCGAGGATCCGACAGACGACGACCCGGCGGCTTTGGCGATTGCAGTTGAGGACGCCGTGGCGGACGCAGTTGCGGTCGCGGGCGCAGGTGCGCTCGGCGAACTTCGCCGAGCGCTCGGCGGCCTTCGGGACCCGAAGCTTCGGCTTCGATCCCGCGAGCGCCGGGGTCGCAAGGGCGAGGAGGGCGGCGCCGAGCCCGAGGGCGGTGATGAGGCTACGGGAGGCGACCGCCGACCACCTTTGCGATGTAGCTGTCTCCGGCCTCCAGGAGGATCGTCTTCTGCTTGAAGAAGTCGCGGACTGCGACCGTCCCCCGTTTCACCTTGAAGATCGTCGAGCCGTCGCAGCGGTCGGCCACCAGCCAGATCGTCCCGCGCACGGTGCCGGCGCCATGGCTGCCGACGGTCTTGTAGTTGCCCGAGCCGCTGCCCCAGAGCTTGCGGCCGCCCCCGTGCCGGCGGGCCCGCTTGTGGACGCGGCGGCCCCTGCCCGACTTCCGGCGCTCGCACCTCAGCCCGCCGACAAGGTTGAGCACCGCCTTCTGGTTGTCGCCGTGCTTCTGGTAGGCCCGGAACCTCCCGCCCCAGAACTGGGCGGTCTGCGTTTCCCTGCTGCTGCCTTTCGAAGCCGTCAGAGCGACCGTCCCGTGCGTCGTGTCGATCTGACAGTTGAGCGTCACCTGTTCGGGTTTCGTCAACTTGCTGAACTCCTCGTCGTCCTTGCATTTTGTCGACGTGGTCCCGTTGACCGGCTCCAGGTTGAAGGTCTCTCCGGCGGTCGGCGCCGGCAGGCCCCCCGTCCTCAGGCCGACCGGGTCGGAGAAGGTTCCGTCGGTGCCGGCGTCGTTGTAGGCGGCGACCCGGAATACGTAGTCGGTGGCCGATTCGAGCCCGGTAATCGTCGCGGAGATATCGGTCGGTGCGGTCGCCGCCGGCAGCGCCTGCAGCTCGGTGTAGCCGACGCTCGTCGGGTCCGCGGCGGGCCAGTATTCGAACCAGGTGTTGGTGGCGAGGTTCCTGGGGTCGACGGAGGCGGTCAGATCCGCGCTTGCCGGGGTGACCGCGGCGGCGGCGTTCGCGATGACGGGCGTGCCGCCGACGACGAGGGTCAGGTCTCGCGAGACATCGCTGCCGTCGCTGGCGGCGGTCACGGTGAACTGGGAGGTCCCCAGCTCTGCGGGGACGCCCGCGAGCAGGCCGGCTTCGGTGAGTGAGATCCCGGCCGGGAGCTGACCCTCGCTGACGGAGAACACGACGCCCGGTCCCTGCTGGGTGGATTCGAACTGGTAGGAGAACGGCTCCCCGATCTGGGCCAGAGGCAGCTCCGCGTCGACGAGCTGATGTCGTGGCTGGGGGCCGCCCGTAGCTGCCTGGGCAGCGACCGTGACGCAGGTTGAGATGACCAGGACGGCGATCGCGAGTAACCTCGCATTGCGGGCAACCATCAGCAGACACTAACGTAGATTTTGTTGACCATGACCGACTTCGTCGTCAAAAAGGATGATTTCCGGGACTCCAGGGTCGCCGAAAGTGAGGTCGCAGACCTCGAAAAGGGCCAGGCGCTGCTCCGGGTCGCGTCCTTCGGCATGACCTCGAACAACGTCACCTACGCCGTCTTCGGCGAGGCGATGTCGTACTGGAGCTTCTTCCCGACCGCCGAGGAGGGCTGGGGGAAGGTGCCGACCTGGGGCTTTGCAGAGGTCGAGCGGAGCGAGGCCGAGGGGGTCGAGCCCGGCACCCGTCTCTACGGGTACCTGCCGTCCTCGTCTCACCTCGTGGTGACGCCGGCCGACGCCGGCGGCTCCGGCTTCGTCGACGCCTCTCCCCACAAAGCGGCGCTGCCCTCCGCCTATCACCGGTACCTGGCGATCGACGCCGACCCGTTCTACCGGGCCGAGACGGAGGCGACCCAGATGTTGCTGCGGCCGCTCTTCTTCACCTCCTTCCTGATCGACGACCAGCTCGACGACGAGGGCCTGGCGACCCGCGGCCCGGTCCTCATCTCCAGCGCCTCGAGCAAGACCTCGATCGCCGCCGCCTTCCTTCTTGCCCAGCGCGAGGACGTCGAGCTGATCGGCCTCACCTCGGCCGGCAACACGGAGTTCGTCGAAGGCCTGGGGATCTACGAGCGCGCGGTCTCCTACGACGCGGTCGACTCGCTCGAGCTGGGCCCGGCCACCTACGTCGACGTTTCCGGCGACGGTGAGGTCCGCCGGGCGGTCCATTCCCACTTCGGCGACGAGCTGGTCCACAGCATGGCCGTCGGCGCCACCCACTGGGAGGAGATCGGGGCGGGGGCCGGCGAGCTGCCCGGGCCTGCTCCAGCGTTCTTCTTCGCCCCGGACCGTGTCACCAAGCGCTCCGAGGACTGGGGTCAGGCCGGGCTCCAGGGCCGAGTCGCCGACGCCTGGCACCCCTTCTGCGAGTGGATCGACGACTGGCTGGAGCCGATCGAAGGCGAGGGCTTCGAGGCCGTGCAGGATGCCTGGCTTGAAGTGCTCGAGGGCAAGGTCGACCCGAAAACCGCCCACGTGCTCAGCCTGGGCTGAGAATCTGGGCCGGGCAGCGGCTCAACTGGCCAGCCAGCGCTTCTCCTTGGAGCGGATCGTCGGGGTCGCCACCAGGCTGCCGATACGGCGGCGCGCCGCCTTCAGGCGCGAGTCGTGGCCGGCGGGCAGCAGTGCCGCGAGCTGGCGGTACTCGCGGGCGACCCGGCTCTCTCTGAAGATCGCGGCGAAGGTCGCGAGCAGCTCGTCCTCGCCGGCGACCGTCGTCCGCGCGATCTCCTCGCCGGCGACCGAGACGCGCAGCTCGGCCGGGTAGGAGCGCTTCGGCGGCGGCTGGACCGGGCCGGAGAGCGCCGCGCCGACCGCCTCGGCGAGCTTCTCGTGGGCCTCGGCGGCGCCGATCGACGTCGCCCGCGGCCGCCCCCGTCCCTCCTTGACCGGCACCAGGCGGGCGCCGCCGAGCTCGCCCTCGCTCATTTCCTCGAGCAGCCAGCGGTCGCCGGAGGCGGCAAGGATCGGCACGCCCTCGGCGGCGAGGCCCTGGGCGAAGAACTGGGTCTCGCTGAGCGAGTCGCCGTCGAGTTCGACCTCCATTTCCCAGATGAAGCTGTGCGAGGAGAAGCCCTGCGGGCTGGGGGTCTTCGCGTGGTGGCCGATCAGCACGGCCGCGTCCAGCGGGCCACCGCCGGCGGCCTTGGCGAAGGAGGGCGCCGCCTCGTTCAGGGCCAGGTCGGCGATCGGCCGCACCTCGACCCCCTCGGGCATCCGCTCGCGTTCGATGTTCGTCCCGACCATGTGCCAGTCGCCGACCGAGACCTGCTCGACGCCCCCGGCGCGCAGCGCCTCGACGACGGCGAGCACCTCGTCGGTCATCAGTCGCCGGCCGCGGGCGTAGGCCGCAGGGTGGGAGGGGAGGCACTCGCCGTAGTCCTCGATCCCGGCGATCCCCTCCATGTCGGCGGCGATCAGGACGTTCACGAAGCGTCCTGCTGGGCGAGTTCCGTTTCGATCGCCTCGCGCACCGCCGTCAGCGACCGCTCGCGGACGCGCAGCTTGGTCGCGGCGTGGGCCTCCATGTTCAGCCCGGCGAGCTCCCCGGCCACAGCCAGGCTCACGTCGCGCAGTTCCTCGACCGGAACCAGCCGATCGAGGAGGCCGGCAGGGACCGCATCTTCGGGGGAGTACATGTGGGCGGTCGTCAGCGAGCGATTGAAGTCTCGCGGGGTGAGCCGCTGGCGCGCCAGCTCGACCGCGTACAGCGGCACCGTGAGGCCGATCTTGACCTCGTTGAGGCCGAGCTTGTACGGCCCGGCGACGCCGATTCGCAGGTCGGCGGAGAGCAGCGGGAAGGTGCCGGCCGCGATCGCGTGCCCGGGACAGGCGACGACGATCGGGGTGGGAAAGGAGAGGATGCGCTCGGAGAGCCGGGCGCCGAGCGTCAGCATCTCGACGATCTCATCCGGCCGCTCCTGGAAGACCTTGAGGTCGAAGCCCGCCGAGAAGAACTTCTCGCGGCCGGTGAGGATGACCACGGCGCCGTCGCCCTCGGCGCGGTCGAGCGCCGCCATCACCGCCTTCAGCATCTCGATCGAGAAGGCGTTGGCCTTGCCGTCGTCCATCGCAATCGTCGCGATCCGCCCATCGAGCTCATAGGTCGCCAGTTCCGCCATGTCCGCCTCCCCAGTTGCCTGCCGTATTCGGAAACATATGGTTCGGGAGGTGGGCGTGACCAATCACAGGCGAGTCGGGGTGGCCGGTGGCCGGTAGCGATCCGGAAAGGGAGGACCTCGCCGAGGTCCTCGCCCGCCGGGCGCTGACCGAGGACGCGGCCCGGCCCGACGCGGTCGAGCGGCGCCGCGCCGCGGGCGGCCGCACGGCGCGCGAGAACCTCGACGACCTCATCGACCCGGGATCGTTCGTCGAGTACGGGCGCTTCGCGATCGCCGCCCAGCGCGGCCGCCGCGAGGTCGACGACCTGATCGCCCGGACGCCGGCCGACGGCCTGATCGGCGGCACCGCCCGCGTCAACGGCGAGCTCTTCGGCGAGCGCGCCGCCTGCGCCGTGATCTCCTACGACTACACGGTGCTGGCCGGCACCCAGGGGGCTCTCGGCCACCGCAAGAAGGACCGGCTCTTCGAGCTGATCGAGCGCCTGCGGCTGCCGACGGTGCTCTTCGCCGAGGGCGGGGGAGGGCGCCCCGGCGACACCGACTACCCGGTCGTCTCGGCGCTCGACGCCCGCGCCTTCGCGCTCTGGGCGAAGCTCTCGGGCGTTGTGCCGCGGATCGCGGTCGTCGCCGGTCGCTGCTTTGCCGGCAACGCCGTTCTGGCCGGCTGCTCTGACCTGATCGTCGCCACCGAGAACATCTCGCTGGGGATGGGCGGCCCGGCGATGATCGCCGGCGGCGGCCTCGGAGACGTCGACGCGGACGAGATCGGGCCGCTCGAGATGCAGGCCGGCAACGGCGTCGTCGACGCGGTTGCCGCCGACGAGGCGGGAGCGACCGCGCTGGCCAGGCGGCTGCTCTCCTACTTCCAGGGCGTCGTGCCGCCTGGCGCCGAACCCGACCAGGAGCGTCTGCGGGAGATGGTCCCCGAACGGCAGCGCCGCGCCTACGCGGTGCAACCGATTGTCGAGACGCTCTGCGACGAGGGCTCGGTGACCGTGCTGCGCGAGCGCTTCGCGCCGGAGATGCTGACCGCACTGGGCCGGATCGAGGGGCGCCCGCTGGGCGTGATCGCCAACGACACCCGCCACATGGCGGGCGCGATCACCAGCGACGCCGGCGACAAGGCGGCCCGCTTCCTGCAGCTCTGCGATGCCTTCGGGCTGCCGGTCGTGACCCTGGTCGACACGCCCGGGATGATGGTCGGGCCGAAGGCCGAGGCGACGGGCCTTGTTCGCCACACCTCACGGATGCTGGTCGCCGGCGCCGCCCTGCGGGTGCCGCTGGTTTCGGTCGTCCTCCGTCGCGGATACGGGCTGGGCGCCCAGGCGATGGTCGGAGGAAGCCTCCACGAGCCGCTGCTCACGGTCGCCTGGCCGAGCGCCCACCTCGGCCCGATGGGCCTGGAGGGCGCTGTGAGGCTGGCGCTTCGCAAGGAGCTCGAGGCGATCGCCGACGAGGCTGAGCGCGAGCAACGGGTCCGCGACCTGACCGCGGCCGCCGAGGAGAACGCGAAAGCGCTGAACGCGGCGGCGCTGTTCGAGCTCGACGATGTGATCGACCCCGCCGAGACCCGCTCGCTGATCGACTCGACGCTGCGCGCCGCGAGCGCCGGGCGCCCGCCGGGCTCCGGTCACCGCTTCGTCGACGTCTGGTAGCCGCCGCCGGCGGCCGGGGAGTCGATCTGCGCATTGAGCACGTGGCCGAAGAGGATCGCGATGTTGGTGATCCAGAGCCAGACGAGCAGCGCCACCAACCCGGCCAGGGTGCCATAGGTGGCGTCGTAGGAGCCGAAGTTGGCGAGGTAGAAAGCGAAGGCCGTCGAAGCGAGGGCCCAGGCGAGGACCGCGACCAGGCTGCCGGCCGAAAACCAGCGGATGCCGCGGAAGGTCGGCTCCAGCGAAGTCGAGTAGAGCAGGCCGATCATCGCCACGAAGATCGCCGCCATCGCCGGCAGCTTGAGCACCTCCCAGAGGGTGACCGCGGTCGAGCCGATGCCGGCCGAGTCGGCGATCGCGCCGACGACAGGGCCGCTCAGCACCAGGCCGAGGGTGAGCAGCGCTGCGAGCACCAGCATCGCCAGGGTGATCGCGAGTTGCTGTGGGCGCTGCTTCCAGAACGGCCGCTCGTCGCTGCGCCCGTGGATCAGGTTGGAGGCACGGCCGAAGGCCCCGATGTAGCCGGAGGCCGACCAGATCGCGACGGCAATGCCGAGGACGAAGGCGAGCCCGGCGGTGCCGCGGTGGGAGGCGATCGATTCGACCGGGCCGGCGAAGGTTTCGGCCGCAGAGTCAGGGCCTATTTCTTCGATCACTTCGACGACGTTCCGAGTCGTCGACTGCGGGTCGCCGACCAGGCCCACGATCGAGACCAGCGCAATCAGCGCCGGGAACAGCGAGAGCAGCCCGTAGTAGGTGAGGGCGGCGGCCCAGTCGGCGATCCCGTCTTCCCTGAACTGGTCGACGGCCTTCTTCATCGCGGCTCCCACAGCGCCAAGGTACCCGCCGGCGTGGTCGCCGACCCGTGAGCGGCGGGCGGGAATCCACGGACCGGCTACCGTGACGGGATGAAGACGAAGGCTCTGCTCATCCCCGCCCTGGTCCTGACCGCGATTGCACTGGGGTCGTGCGGGGGAGAGCAGCAGCAGCGAGACGAGCGCCGAAACGGAAGCGACGGCCACCTCCCCGAATCCGGCCGACGAGTCGTCGCCCGCCGCGAGCGGCAAGCTCGAACGTTCGGCGAAAGTCGAAATCGTCGATTTCGCCTACAGCCCCGACCCGGTCCAGGTCGAGACCGGGGGCAAGGTGATCTGGCAGAACATGGACTCCGCCCCGCACACGGCGACAGCCGACGACGGCAGCTTCAACACCGGCACCCTCGAGGAAGGCAAGCTCAAGTCGGAGACCTTCAAGGAGCCCGGCGTCTACACCTACTTCTGCGAAATCCACCCGACGATGCACGGCACCGTCGAAGTGATCGACAAGGAATAGCGACGCTCAGGAGTGCTCGGGCGCCCAGCGGTCGTCGACCACCGTGTGGGCGACCTGGTGGCTGCGTTGGTGGCCGGTGACGGCGCCGATGAACTGGTCCCGCTCGAGCGCCAGCAGCGTGGTCGCCTCTGTCGTCCGCACGGTGGCGGTTCGGGGCACGTCGCGGAGCAGGGCGATCTCGCCGAAGCTCTCCCCGGGCCCCTCGTGGCGGCGGAAGACGCCGTCTTCGAGCACTTCCACCTGACCCGCCTCGATCAGGTAGAAGCGGTCACCCGGGTCGCCCTGGGTGATCACCTCGTTGCCGGCCGGCGTCCGCACGGGGACCAGGTCGTGGCTGATCCGCTCAAGCGTCGCGACCGGCAGGGGGGCGAAGATCGAGTTGCCGCGCAGGAGCTGGAACTGGTCCTCGGCGACCGGGGCGCCGACCTCGAAGGCACGCAGCCGTACCCAGGTGAGGACGACGAAGATCGGCAGCAGCGCCGCGACCAACAGCAGCGCTCCGCGAATGCCGAGCACCTCGTAGAAGACGGAGGCGCCGATCGCTCCGAGCGCCATCGCGGCCAGTCGCGCCGACTCGAGCGAGCCGATCACCCGGCTCAGGGTCTCATCGGAGCCGAGCCGCTGGAGCAGGGTTTTGGCGGCGACCTCGACCACGGTGTAGCCGCCGCCGACCACCAGCCAGCCGAGATAGGCGGCGACGGCCGCCGTCCAGAGGGCCGGTAGGGCGGTCGCCAGCCCGATGACGGCGCAGCCGGCCGCAATGCCGATCGCCAGGCGCCCTCGCCCGACCAGCACGGAGAGCAGGGCGCCGCCGAGCAGGGCGCCGACGCCCCAGGCGGCATTCAGGTAGCCGACACTGCCGTGGTCGAGGTGGAGCAGGTCGAGGGCGAGGATCACGACGAGGACCTCGGTCGTGCCCTCGAAGAAGACGATGATGACGAGCAGGGCGCCGATCAGGCGCAGCCCGGGCTCGGCGATCAGGGTGCGGAAGCCGAGCACCGACTGGCGCCAGAGGCCGGAGATCTCACCGTCTGCCGCGTATGCGGGACGCTCGTCGCGCTCGATCCAGGTCAGCCCGAGGGTGGTGAGAAGGGCGACGGCGGCGGCGACCCCGAAGACGACCGTGGGCCCGGAGGAGTGGAGCAGGAGGCCGGTCGTCAGAGCGGCTCCGAGGAAGCCGATGTTGTCCATGGCGCTGTGCGTGACGTTGGCGGCGGTCAGCTCCTGGGGGCTGCGGGCCAGCGCCGGCAGCAGCGCCGCCTCGGCGGGCACGTAGCCGCTGACCGCGGCGGTGAAGACCCCGGCCAGGACCGCGACGACCCAGGCGGCGCTGTCCATCGCGGCGGCCGTGCTCGCCGCCGCGAGGACGACGGTGATCGCCATGCCGCTGCCGATCAGCACCGAGCGGCGCGGGAAGCGATCGCCGAGCAGGCCGGCGAAGGGCGAGGCGAGGGCGCCCGGCAGCAGGCGCACGAGCGCGACGACGCCGACCGCGACCGCGCCGCCGACCTCGAACCCGTACACGCCGAGGGCGATCGCCAGGCACCAGTTGGAATAGGAGATCCCGACCCTGGCGATGCCGAGCAGGCCGAGGTCGCGGTTGCCGAAGTCGACGGCGAGCGCTCCCAGCGTCGACGTCAGCCGTCCGGCGATCCGCCGCCTCCCCAAAACACCGTCCATTACGGCGCGACGATACCGCTTGGCCGTGCCTGGGCCTCTATCCCAGAGTCCAGACTTTTATCGCCGCGGTTCGCCCTCTCACCGGGAACTCGTCGACGAAGGCGAGGCGCTCGCCGTCGGCCATCCCGGCCCGGGTCGAGTCGGCGATGAAGACCTGATGCGGGGTCCCTTTGGTCATCCCCTCGAGCCGTGCCGCGGTGTTGGTCGTGTCGCCGACGGCGGTGTATTCGATTCGCCGCTCGGAGCCGACCTGGCCCGACATGACGCTGCCGCTGTTGATCCCGACCCCCATCCGAAAGCCCTCGCCGAGCCCCTCGCCGCGCAGCCAGGCGTTGAAGCTCTCGAGCCGCTTGGAGACCATCTCTTCGGCCGCCGCGACAGCCCGGTCGGCGTGGTCGGGCTGCTCGATCGGCGCCCCGAAGACGGCCATGATCCCGTCGCCCATGTAGGAGACCAGAGTTCCGCCATGGTCCATGATCGCGTCGCTCATCTCTTCCAGGTAGTGGTTGAGGACCTCGATCACCTGGTCGGGGGGGAGCGACTCGGCGAAGGTGGTGAATCCGCGCAGGTCGCTGAAGAGAACGCTTCCCTCGCGGCGTACGCCGGCCAGCCGCAGGTTCTCGTCGGCCCGGTCGAGGACGTCGGTGACCACCGTCTCGGGGACGAAGCGGGCGAAGGTGTCGCGCACCCGCTGGCGCTCATAGGCGGTGATCAGGGTCGTCACCGCGAGGGCGCCGACGGCGGAGATCAGCAGCGCGCCGAGCGGGTAGGCGACGGAGACGATCCATCCCTGCCCGAAGGCGAGTTGGGCGGCGAGCAGGAAGAGGAGCCCGAGGGACACGGCGATCGCGAAGGCCGCCAGCGGGCGGAAGCGGAACTGGGCCGCCGGGGCGACGAGCCCGAAGAGGACGACGAGAGCGAGGTTGACGATGCCCGGCGCCGACTTCAGCGGGAAGCCGTTCTCGACGGTCCAGATCGCGTTCGCCTGCACTTCGGCACCGGGCATTTCGTGGCCTTCGCCGACCGGCGTCGCGTGGGTGTCCTGCAGCGACGGCGCCGAGGCGCCGACGACGACGATCTTGTCGCGGAAGGCGTCGGCCGGGACCTTGCCGCGCAGGACCCTCGAGAAGGAGTAGTTCGCGAACGTGGCCGGCGGCCCGCGGTAGTCGATCCACGGGTACGGGGTGCCCGCCTGCTTGCGGTCTACCGGCTCGCCCGTCGCCGCTTCGACGGCGGCGACCGGCAGGCTCACAAGTCCGGCGAAGGCGACGGGGAAGCGCCGCAGCACTCCGTTGGGGTCGGACTGGATCGTCGTGTTGCCCGCCCGGGCGCCGATCTGTTCGACCACCTCTTCGCCGCCGAAGACATTGCTTTCCCCGTTCGCGTTGGTTTCCGTGGTCGAGAGCACGACGCCGTCGGCGCCTTCGACCGCCCGCACGAGGGCGTTGTCCTCGGCCGGCCGGGTCGGCTCGGTGAACTGGACGTCGTAGGCGATCGCCGCGGCGCCCGCGGCACTCAGCTTTTCGATCAGCCGGCCGTGCACATGGCGCGGGAAGGGCCACTGCAGGTCGAGCTGGTTGAAGGTCGTGTCGTCGACCTCGACGACGGCGATGTCGTCCGGGCGCGCCTGCTTGCCCCGAATCTCGAAGCGGGTGTCGACCGTGCTCAGGTCGAGCGTCCGCAGCAGGTGGGTCGCGTATCCGACCACCCCGACGGCGACGGCGAAGACGGCGACCGAGAGCAGCCCGACCAGGCGCGCCCGCCTGACCTGGCGGGAGCGCATCAGTGGTTTGGAGCCAGGTAGCGCTGACCGGCGTGGATCTTCAGGGTGCGGCCGGTGGTGAAGTCGTTGATCCTGACGACACCCCGTTTGACTTTGAACAGGGTCCCCTTGCATGTGTCCTGCGCCCACCAGATGGTGCCGCGGACGGTAGCGGAGCCGTGTTTGCCCTCGGATCGGAAGTTGCCCTTGCCGCTCCCCCAAAGCCCGCGGTTCTTGCTTCGCCCGAGCGCACCGAGGCGATTCGTTTTCCGGCAGACCAGGCCGTTTTCCAGCTTCAGCACGGTGATCGGCCTGCCGCCGCGCGGCTGCAGCACCCGGAAGGTGCCCGAGAAGAAGTCGGCGCTCTGGGTCCCGCCTCCCGGGCCCTTCGCGGAGGAGAGCCGGACCCGCCCGTGGTCGGCGTCGAGGACCGCGCCGACCGGGAGCTGCTGGTCCGTTCCGAGGACGACGAACCTGGCCGTGCCCGGAAGGTGGACGCGGACGATGCCGCTGACGGTTCCGACGTTGAAAGACTTCCCGTACTTCGGCTTCGGCAGCTTGCCGAAGACCTCGATCCGGTTGTTGCCGGCGTCGGCGACGAAGACCCTGCCGCCGGCCCCGGCGGCGATCCCCACCGGGGCGTCGAACTGCCCGGGGCCACTGCCTCCGACGCCCCACTGCGAGAGGAACTTGCCCTTGCCGTTGAAGAGCTCGACCCGGTCGTTGGCCACGTCGGCGACGTAGACCCGGCCCGCGGCGTCGGCGGCCACGGCGACCGGGAAGTCGAACTCGCCCGGCCCGTCGCCGGTCCTGCCCCACTTGGCCTGGAAGGCGCCGTCGCCGGTGAACTTCTGAATCCGGTCGTTGCCCGAGTCGGCGACGTAAACGGTTCCCGCGGCGTCGATGCCGATGCCGTCGGGAGTGTCGAAGCGGCCCGCCGCAGTGCCGGTGCCGCCCCATTCCGTGAGGACGGCTCCCGCAGGGCTGAACTTCGCGACCCGGTCATTGCCGGCGTCGGCCACGTAGACGTTGCCGGCCGCGTCGATCGCGATCCCCTCGGGACCGTCGAGCTTGCCCGAGTCGGCGCCGTGCCCGCCCCACTGGGAGAGGAAGGATCCCGTCGCGGTGAATTTCTGCACCCGGTCGTTGCCCTTGTCGGCGACGTAGACGTTGCCCGCGTCGTCGAGGGCGACCGCCTCGGGGGTCGAGAACTCGCCCGGGCCGGCCCCGGTCGAGCCCCACTGGCCGAGGAATGCGCCGGTTTCCGTGAACCGCTGGATGCGGTCGTTTTCGGAGTCGGCGACGTAGACCGTGCCCGCTGCGTCGGTCGCGACGGCGACCGGGAAGCCGAACTCGCCCGGCCCGGAGCCCTGCTCACCCCATTCGTCGACGTAGCCGACCGCGGCCACGGCGGGCGAGCCGGCGAGGGCGCCGAGCAGGGCGGTCAGGCAGAAGAGGGCAAGCGAAGCCCCGAGCGCACCCCTGGAGCCGATCTTCCCTCTCCCCATCGCGTAGTCCCTCCGCGGCGAGCCTACTCGCTCAGTTGCCGACCAGCAACGCGATCAGGAACAGGGCGAGCATGTGCCACGCCTGGTCGACGGCGATCAGCAGGGTGCTGCCCGGTTGCGGCTCGACCCCCTTGACGCCGCGCATGTAGGCGTCGAGCAGGCGGCCGTCGTCCTGCACCATGTGGGGCAGAGCGATCAGCAGCGCGACCCCGACCGCGGCGAGGGCGCCGATGTCCGACGCCAGCCAGATCAGGGCCGGGACGAAGGCGAGCGTGTAGGTGAGGGTGTGGAGGAGCAGGCCTCTGGTGGACGCCCGGTTGCCGCTCAGTCCGCCGCGCTTGTGCATAGCCTGCATGTCGGTTTGCAGGAGGAAGTCCCCAACGAGGTGGGAAACGATGAAGACGGCAAATATTTCTACCCATGGCATGGCGGGCGGGGAAACGTATCGCGCAACGCTCTCTAACCGTCGCCTAACGGTTCCGGCGCAGTCACGAGGTCGTGGACTGCTACCGTCGTGTATTGGCCGGTAGAGGCGCCGGCGAAAAGTGGCAACGACGGGGAATAAGCAAGAGAGAGTCATCGTCCGGTTCGCCGGGGACTCAGGCGATGGCATGCAGCTCGTGGGCGGCCGTTTCACCGCCGCCACCGCCCAGGTGGGTAACGACCTCTCGACGCTCCCCGACTTTCCCGCTGAGATCCGCGCCCCGGCCGGGACGCCGCACGGCGTCTCCGCCTTCCAGATCCACTTCGCCTCGCGCGACATCCTCACCCCCGGAGACCACCCGAACACGCTGGTGGCGATGAACCCGGCGGCGCTCAAATCGAACCTCGGCGCGCTCGAGTCGGGGGGGACGCTGATCGTCAACGAGGACGCCTTCACCGACAACAACCTGCGCAAGGCCGGCTACGACCAGGACCCGCTCGAGGACGGCACCGTCGACGGATATCAGGTCTTCCGCGTGCCGATGACCTCGATCGCGACTCGCGCCACCGAGGGGATCGAGGGCCTCAAGCCGGCCGAGGGCCAGCGGACCAAGAACGTCTTCGCCCTCGGCCTCGTCTCCTGGATGTACGGGCGCCCGCCGGAGCCGTCGATCTCCTGGCTGGAGGCGAAATTCGCCAAGAAGCCGGCGATCAGGGACGCCAACGTCGCCGCCTTCAAGGCCGGTTACAACTTCGGCGAGACGACCGAGATCGCCGTCACCCCGATCGACGTCGAGCCGGCGCCGCTGGAGGCGGGCGAGTACCGCAATGTCGACGGCACCCAGGCCCTGGCCCTGGGCCTGATCGCGGCGAGCGTCAGGAGCGGGCTGCAGCCGTTCTTCGCGACCTATCCGATCACTCCGGCCTCCGAGCTCCTCCACCACCTCGCTCGCCACGACCGCTTCGGTGTCCGCACCGTCCAGGCCGAGGACGAGATCGCCGCCGTCAACATGGCCGTCGGCGCTGCCTTCGCGGGTCATCTGGGGATCACCGCGACCAGCGGCCCGGGGATGGACCTGAAGGCCGAGACGATCGGCCTCGCGGCGATGCTCGAGCTGCCACTCGTCGTCATCGACGTGCAGCGGGCGGGCCCCTCGACCGGGATGCCGACCAAAACCGAGCAGACCGACCTGCTGATGGCGCTGCACGGCCGCCACGGCGAGTCGCCGCTGCCGGTGATCGCCGCCTCGACCCCCGCCGACTGCTTCGACTCCGCGGTCGAGGCCGTCCGTGTGGCCGTCCGCTACCGGACGCCGGTGATCCTCCTCTCCGACACCTTTCTCGCCAACTCCTCGGAGCCCTGGAAGATCCCCGACAGCGCCGACCTGCCGGAGATCGACCCCGACTTCGCGACCGGCCCGAACGCCGGCGACGAGTTCCTCCCCTACCTGCGGGACGAGAGCGGCGCCCGGCCCTGGGCGATCCCGGGCACTCCCGGACTCCAGCACCGGATCGGCGGCCTCGAGAAGGACAACGGCAGCGGCAACATCAGCTACGACTCGGCCAACCATGCGCTGATGACCGAGCTGCGCGCGAAGAAGCTGGAGAAGCTCGCCGAGGAGATGCCCGAGCTCGAGGTCGAGGCCGACGAGGGGGCGGAGCTACTGGTGCTCGGCTGGGGCTCGACGTACGGCGTCGTCCAGGCCGCTGCCCGGCGGGTCCGCGAACGGGAGATCCCGATCGCCACGGCCCACCTCCGCCACCTCGACCCGCTGCCGCGCAACACCGGCGAGGTCGTCCGCGCCTTCCCCAAGGTCCTGATCCCGGAGGTCAACACCGGCCAGCTGCTGGGAATCATCCGCGGGAAGTACCTGGTCGACGCGGTCGGCCACAACAAAATGGAGGGCCTGCCGATCTTCGCCGAGGAGCTCGAGGGCGCGATCCTGGAGGTGCTGGCATGAGCGAGAACGGAACCGCCAACGGCAACGGCAGCGCCCTGCCGATGCTGACGAAGAAGGACTTCCAGTCCGACCAGGAGACGCGCTGGTGCCCGGGCTGCGGCGACTACGCGATCCTCGCCAGCGTCCAGGCGCTGATGCCCGAGCTGGGCGTGCCGCCGGAGAAGACGGTCTTCGTCTCGGGAATCGGCTGCGCGGGCCGTTTCGTCTACTACATGGACACCTACGGAATGCATGGCATCCACGGCCGCGCCCTGGCCCTGGCGACCGGAATCGCGACTGCCCGCGAGGACCTCTCGGTCTGGGTCGTCAGCGGCGACGGCGACGCGCTCTCGATCGGCGGCAACCACCTGATCCACGCCCTGCGCCGCAACGTGCCGATCAAGCTGCTGCTCTTCAACAACCAGATCTACGGGCTGACCAAGGGCCAGTACTCGCCGACCAGCGAGACCGGCAAGATCACCAAGTCGACCCCGTTCGGCTCCGAGGACCATCCCTTCAACCCGGCGGCGCTGGCGCTCGGCGCCGAGGCCTCCTTCGTCGCCCGCACGATCGACGTCGAGAAGAAGCACGTCGCCGCGACCCTGAGGGCGGCCGCCGAACACGAGGGCTCGGCCTTCGTCGAGATCTACCAGAACTGCAACGTCTTCAACGACGGCGCTTTCGACGCCGTGCGCGGCAAGGAGGGCCGGCCCAACCAGATCCACCTCGAGCACGGCGAGCCGATCCGCTTCGGCGCCGAGAACGAGAGGGGCGTGATCCGCGAGGCCGACGGCAGCCTCGCCGTCGCCGAGGTCGCCGCCGTGGGGGAGGAGGCGATCGTCGTCCACGACGCCCACCGCGCCGACCCCAGCTACGCGACGGCCCTGGCCCGGCTCGCCGAAGCCCCGATCGGCCCGACGCCGATCGGCGTCCTGCGGGACGTCAAGCGCCCCGTCTACGGCGCCGGCCGCGGCGAGGAGCTGGTTGCCGCCCACGCAGGGAGCCTCGCTCACCGACGTCGACGAGCTGCTGCGCTCGGGCGACACCTGGACCGTCTCCTAGCGCCGCGATCTCCGTAGGATCGGTCCCCGTGAAGCCGGTGACCGTCTCCACCAGCGTCGGCAGGCCCCCGTCGGAGGTCTTCGCCTACCTCGACGTGCTCGCCAACCACGAGCCGTTCCTCGACCATTTCCTCGTCGACTGGAGCTTCGAGGGGCCGGCGGGCGGCGTCGGCGCCCGGGGCAGGGCACGCACCGACGCGCCCGCCGGGCGCGACTGGACCGAGTTCGAGGTCGTCTCCGTCGAGGAGGGCAGGGAGATCGTCGAGGACGGGGTCGGAGCGGGCGGCAAGCGCCACACACGCGGGACCTACCGGCTCGAGGAGCGGGCCGACGGTGGCACCGAGATCGAGTTCGAGCTCGAGTGGATCGAGGCCTCGAAAGCCGAACGGATGGCCCCGCCGTTGACCCGCGCCTTCATCAGGCGCACCAACTCGAAGGCGATGCGGCGGCTCGCCAAGATCCTCGACGGCTAGGCTGGGCCCGTGTCCCGTCTCCGCTTCCGGATCGCGATCTCGCTCGACGGCTACGTTGCCGGCCCCAACCAGAGCGAGGAGAACCCGCTCGGCGAAGGCGGGATGGCGCTGCACGAGTGGGCCTTCGAGCTCGAGGCCTGGCGCAAGCCACACGGTCGCGAGGGCGGCGAGGTAAACGCGAGCAGCGCCGTGATCGAAAAGGCCGAAGAGAACGTCGGTGCGGGGCTGATGGGCCGCGGGATGTTCGGCGGCGGCCCCGGGCCCTGGCCCTCCGACCCGCCCTGGAACGGCTGGTGGGGCGAGGAGGACCCGCCCTTCCACGTCCCGGTCTTCGTCCTCACCCATCACGAGCGCCAGCCGCTCGAGCTCTCCGATACCACCTTCCACTTCGTCACCGACGGGGTCGAGTCCGCGGTCGACCAGGCCAAGCGGGCGGCCGGTGGCGGCGACGTCCTGCTCGGCGGCGGCGCCGAGGCCGCCCAGCAATGCCTGGCGGCGGGCCTCGTCGACGAGATGCTGCTGAGCGTCGTCCCGATCCTGCTCCACTCCGGGGCGCGGCTCTTCGAGAACGTCGACGGCGTCGACGGCTTCGAGCAGGTCGGCGCGGTCGAGGCCCCGGGCGTCACCCACCTGACCTACCGCCGGCTGCCCTAGGGGATTTCCTCGACGGAGTCGTCCTCGGGGTCATAGATCAGGCCGCGGACCCTGTCGCGGGCGATCAGCTCAGGGCTCTTGCGCAAGCCGCTCGAGGCTCCCCCGAAGGGTCCGCCTCGAGATCCTCGAAGGCGCCCAGGCGCCACTCGGGGCGGGCCCCGTCGGCGGCCAGCGCGGCGGCGAACTCCTCGTCCGAGGCGCCGTCGATGCCGCAGTCGCGATGCATGACGACGACGATTTCCTCGGTTCCCAGCAGCCGCTGCGAGGCGCTCAGCGAGCGCAGCGCGTCGTCGGTGACGAGACCCCCGGCGTTGCGGATGATGTGGGCGTCGCCACGGCCGACGCCGAGCAGCCCGTAGATGTCGATGCGGGCGTCCATGCAGGCGAGGACAGCGAGTTTGCGGAGCGGGCGGGGGCTGCTCATCCGGCCCCCATCGATAGCAGCCGCGCGGCGAGTTTGCTCATCCCCCTCGCCTCCGCCGCGGCCGCGGCGGCCACCCAGTCGGTCGGCCGGTCGGGCGGGCGCTCGGCCCCCGCATCGCGGAGAGTGGCGATGTCCTTGAAGGCGAGCAGCTCCTCGCGCTGGCCGATCAGCGCGTCGCGCAGCTTCGGCCGTGTCTCGCGGATCGCGTTGTCGAGCAGGGTCTCGAGGTCGCCGTGCCTGCGGAGCAGGTCGGCCGCCGTCTTCTCTCCGACGCCCTTGGCACCGGGCAGGCCGTCGGAGGGGTCGCCCCGCAGGGCGATGAAGTCGGGGACCTGGGCGGGGTCGATCCCGTAGCGCTCGCGCACCCCCTCGGGCCCGACCTCTTCGGCGCCTTTCCCGCCCGTGCGCACGTAGAGGACGGTGACGGCGTCGGTCGCGCACTGGTACATGTCGCGGTCCCCGGTCAGGATCAGGGCGCGGCCGCCCGCTCCCTCCTCCTGACTCGCGTAGGTGCCGAGCAGGTCGTCGGCCTCGAGCGAGTCGCTGGCCTCGACGAACCAGCCGAAGGCCTCGAAGAACGGGCGGCAATCGGCCCACTGAGGGGAGAGCTGGTCGGGGACCTCGGGACGGTCGGCGTGGTAGGCGGGGTAGAGCTCGGTGCGGTAGGTGGCGGCGTCGGGGCCGAAGCAGAGGACGACCGCGCGCGGGTCGTGGGCTTCGACCTCGCGGACGATCAGGTTGGCCGAACCGAGCAGGGCGTTGACCGGGTTGCCGTCGGGCCCGACGATCGATTTTGGCAGCGCGTAGAAGGCGCGGAAGAGCATCGACGGGGTGTCGACGACGAGCAACGGCCTGGGGCTCGGGGACTTGGAGGTCGGCTCCACGTCCGGTATGAAAACACCATGGGCCGGATCTTCGTCGGGCGTGGTTCGCGAAGCCGGCGATCGCGGTTCCATAGATTCCCCGGGGTGAGCAACGGATTCCCCGAGTCGAGCAACGCCCTCCAGATCGCAGACCTGGTCAAGCGCTACCCGACCGGGGTCGAAGCGCTGCGCGGCGTCTCGCTCGAGATCAAGCCGGGCGAGCTCTTCGGCCTGCTCGGGCCCAACGGAGCAGGAAAGTCGACGCTGATCCACTGCACGACCGGTCTCGCGCAGGTGACGTCGGGAAAGATCGAGGTCTTCGGCCACGACGCGATCGGCAGACTACGGAAAGGCCCGCCAGGCGGTCGGGCTGGCGCCGCAGGAGGTCAACCTCGACTGGTTCCTGACCGTCGAGGAGACCCTCGACTACCACGCCGGCTACTTCGGGATGCCGAAGCGCGAGCGCCGCGAGCGGACCAAGGAGCTGCTCGAGACGTTCTCGCTGACCGAGAAGCGCGACGAACGGACCCGTACGCTCTCCGGCGGGATGAAACGGCGGGTCGTCCTCGCCAGGGCGATGATGCACCGGCCGCGGATGCTGATCCTCGACGAGCCGACCGCCGGCGTCGACGTCGAGCTGCGGCTCGAGCTCTGGCACTACGTCCAGCGGATCAACGACGAAGGCACCTCGATCCTGCTGACCACGCACTACATCGAGGAGGCCGAGCAGCTCTGCGACCGGATCGCCTTCATCAACGACGGCCGGATCGTCGGCGAGGGAACGAGCTCCCAGCTCGCCGACCGCTACGGGGTCGCCAATCTCGAGGACGCCTATCTGGAACTGGTCGGCCGCAAGGAGCTCTCGCGCTCCCGCATCGAGGTGGAGCCGGTCTCATGAGCGCCGCCCAGATCCGCTTCGCGACGCTCTGGCGCCGCGAGGTCAACCGCTTCATGAAGATCAAGAAACAGACCCTCGGCGCGCCGCTGCTGGAAACCTTCCTCTACATCTCGGTCTTCGGCGCCGCGCTCGGCTCGCGGATCGACAAGCTGCACGGGATCGACTACGTCGTCTTCGTGATCCCCGGCCTGATCATGATGGCCTTCTCGATCAACTCCTTCGCCAACAACTCCTCCTCGATCCTGCAGCAGAAATTCCAGGGAGCGATCCAGGACCAGCTCTCCTCGCCGGCGTCGCCCCTGGAGCTGCTGCTCGCCTTCAGCCTCGGCGGCTTCATGCGCGGCCTGATCGTCGCCGTGCTCACCTTCATCGCCGCCTCGCTGCTCGTCGACCTGCCGGTCGAACACGTCCTCGTGCTGATCCCGTCGCTGTTCCTGGTCGGCTTCTTCTTCTCGCAGCTGGGGGTGCTGATCGGCGTCCGCGCCGAACAGTTCGACGACGTCGCCTTCGCCCAGACCTTCGTCCTCCAGCCGCTGATCTTCCTCGGCGGCGTCTTCTACTCGGCGACCCTGCTGCCGCAGCCGTTCCAGACCCTGACCCACTTCAACCCGATCTTCTACATGATCAACCTGGTTCGCTACGGGTTCGTCGGCTTCACCGAAGTCAGCATCGCGCTCTCGCTGCTGGCGCTGACGGCGGCGACCGCGGCGCTGTTCCTCGTCAACCTGAGGCTGTTCACGACCGGCTACCGGCTGCGGGCGTAGCGACGGGCCGGCGCTTGCCGATTTTTCCAGGCGTCCGTAAGATTCATGACATGTTGGGGATCGCGATGGGGAGGGGGCTCGGCCGTGCCACCGGGCCTTTCGCGGCGGCGCTTGGGCTGTTCATGGTGGGCTTGCTGTGCGCCGCTTCCGGCGCCTCGGCGACGACGATCTGCGTTCCGGCCTTCACCTCGGCCTGTCCGAACTCGGGGGGCAACGTCGCCGTCGCCGACTTCGAGAAAGCGATGTCGACCCAGGACAGCGACGAAAAAGCGGACGAAATCCGCGTTGCGGCGGGGACCTTCACCGAGAACGCGACGTTCGAGCCACCGGGGGGCAGTCCGGGGACGCTCGAGCCCCAGGGCAAGGACACGTTGACGATCGTCGGCGCCGGGCAGGGCCAGACGGTCCTCACGAGTGCCGGCACGGGCAACGTTTTCCTCTTCAATCTCGATTTCAACAACACGAGGAAGATCACGATCCGGGATCTGACGATCCGGGTGCCGGCCAGCTTCGACGACGGCCTCGGCGCCGCGGTCCAACTGGCCAAAGGCGACGTCCTCGAAGGCGTCTCGGTGACCAGCGCCAACCCCGGCAGCGACGGGATCCTCGCCGTCGGCGCGGGCAACGTGGTCCGCGGCGGCAAGGTCAGTGGCGAGGGGTCGGGGACGATCGACTACGGCGTCGGTGTCACCTCGACCTCGAGCAGCCTCCTCGTCGAAGACGAGGTCGTTGCCGACGCAAGCTGGGCGCTCGTCACCGGGGCAAAGGACGCGCAGCTGACCGCCCGCCGGGTGGCGGTCGAGGACGCGGCCACCTACGGTGCGATCGCCAGCGCGGGCACGATCGACGTCGCCGACTCGACCTTCAGGCTCGACGATGCGATCGGGCTTTACGCAAGCAGCGCGGCGGATCCGAGCACCGTCATGGCCGATCACGTCACGATGCTCGACTCGGTGGGCTCCTACCCGGCCCTGGAAGTGAAGAAGTTCGGCGGCGGCGCGCGGCGACGCGACGGTCTCGGTATCCAACTCGATTCTGCGCGGCTTCGGGAGCGGCTACAAGGCCGAAACGGCGATCGGGCCCGGGATCGGGTTGGTGAAGATCGAGGCCCGTTACTCGAACATCAAGAACGCCGGCGTCGAACACAAACGGGAAGATCGACCTCACTGTCGGCAACACGGAAGCCGACCCGCTGCTCGCCCCCGACCTCTCTCTGCAGCCGGGCTCCCCTTCGATCGACGCGGGTGACCCCGCCGCCGCCGCGCTCGGCAGCGACTTCCTCGGCGCGCCGCGTCCCATCGACGGCGATGGCGACTGCGTCGCGCGCGCCGATCAGGGGGCGTTCGAGTATCAGCGGCCACCGCCCCCCGCCTGCCTGCCCGCGGAGGCGCCCGGCGCCGCCGCCGCCGATACGACGCCGCCGCAGACGAGGATCGTCAAGGGACCGGGCCGCCGGCTCGCCGCCGGTGTGGCCAGGTTCAAGCTCGCCTCCAGCGAGCCGGGCTCGAGCTTCCTCTGCAAGCTCGACCGCCGCAGGCCCCGGCCTTGCCGGTCGCCGCGGATCTACAGGGGGTTGAAGCCCGGCCGGCACCGATTCCGGGCCTGGGCGACCGACGCCGCCGGCAACCGGGACCGCAGCCCGGCGCGGCGCTCCTTCCGCATCCCCGGAGGCCTAGACCTCCGTTACCCGACCGACAGCCGTCAGGCGGGCCGTTCGGGCGGTTCCCGGTCGAGGTGCAGCCGCGCCGAATCGACGCACTGGGGCCGGGCCAGCGCCGATTCGGGAAAGGTGGCCGCTTCGTATTCCACCCGCCCCTCGAAGTGGGTCGGGCCGGTGAATTTCCCGCCATCGTCCAGAAGACGTCCTGGTCGGTCCCGACGCCGGATTCGGGCGCCCCGGAGCGGTCGCCGTCAACGTAAACGGTGGCGCCGCGCCTGTTTCCCTTGAGCGCCCCCCCGACGGGGCGAGGCCCGCTGCCCACGTACTGGCTCGCGAACGGGTCGCGGCAGAAGAGGTAGAAGTGGAAATACACCCTGCGGGCCTTGACGTTCACTTCCATTTGGACGTCGCCGCTGCCGTAGATGCCGCTCTTGATTCTGGGCCCTGACTGCTTGGCGGCGGCAGCGGGAGCGGGGCCGCCCTGGGCAGCGGTCGGGACCGGCGAGATCGCACAGGCGACGATCAGCGAGAGTGAGAGCAGCGCGGCTGCCGAGCGGCCGGGCACGCTTCCGATCATCCCACCTCAGGCGGGATCCGCAACCAGGCGTTCGCGCTCGTCGTCGCCGTCCGGCATAACCAGGATCGCGCCCTCGCCGCTCGCGTAGGCCTCCTCGCCGTGCTGGACGACGTCCATGCCCAGGGCCTCCTCGCGCTCGCTGGCGCGCAGTTCGGTGAAAAGGCCCATCACCCGCAGCAGCACATAGGTCATCCCGAAGGCGTACGCGGGGGTGACGAGCAGCGCCTTGGTCTGGTCCCAGAGCTGCCCCGGATTGCCGAAGACGAGGCCGTCGGCGACCCCGTTCCAGGCGGCGGAGGCGAAGAAGCCGATGAAGAGGATCCCGGTGAAGCCGGCGACGCCGTGGGCGGCGAGCACATCGAGGGTCTCGTCGACCCGGGTCCGCGGCCGCCAGACGATCGCGAAGTAGCAGGGAAGCGCTCCGACGGCGCCGAGGACCATCGCCCAGCCGGGGCTGACGAAGCCGCCGGCGGGGGTGATCAGGACGCAGCCGACGATGATCGCCGTCGCGGCGCCGATCGCGGTCACCTGGCGGCCCCGGAGCAGGTCGATCAGGAACCAGACGACGAGCGTGCAGGCCGGGGTCAGCAGCGTGTTGACGAAGGCGAGAACACTGGGCTCGCCGGTCGAGAAGCCGCTGCCGCCGTTGAAGCCGAACCAACCGAACCACAGCAGGCCGGCGCCGAGCAGGACGTAGACCGCGTTGTGGGGAAGCAGGGCCTGGCGGCCGTAGTCCTTGCGGGCCCCGACGACGAGCGCTGCGGCGAGCGCGGAGAAGCCAGAGGCCATCTCGACGGGGATGCCGCCGGCGAAGTCGAGGGTGCCCCCGGCCGCCAGCCAGCCGCCGCCGAAGGACCAATGGGCGAGCACCGAGTAGACGAGGACCGACCAGAGAGCGACGAAGACCAGGAACGGGCCGAATCGCATCCGCTCGACGACCGCCCCCGAGACCAGGGCCGCGGTGATGATGCAGAAGGTGGCCTGGAAGGCCATGAACAGCAGGTGGGGGATCGTCGTCCCTTCGCGCGGGACGAAGGTGACGTCGTTGAGGCCGACGTAGTCGAGGCCGCCGATGATCGAGCCGTCGCCGTCGAAGGCGAGCGAGTAGCCGAGCAGCGCCCAGACCGCTCCGGCGACGGCGATCGCGCCGACGCACATCATGAAGGTGTTGAGGGTGTTCTTCGAGCGCACCAACCCCGCGTAGAACAGCCCCAGCGCCGGGGTCATCATCAGCACCAGGGCGGTCGCGACGAGCATCCAGGCGGTGTCGCCCGTGTCGATTTCGGCCGCCACTGCGGCGACCGGAAGGGCGCTCACGACTTGCCCACCGGCGTCACGGCGCCGTGGTCGGTCTCGCCGGTGCGGATTCGGACTGCGCGCTCCAGCGGCACGACGAAGATCTTGCCGTCGCCGACCTCGCCCGTCCGAGCGCCCGCGCAGAGCGCCTCTATCGTCGGGTCGACGAACTCGTCGGAGACGGCGATCTCGAAGCGGATCTTGTCGGCCAGGCCGACCTTCACGGTCGTTCCGCGGTAGGTCTCGACGCGCTCGAGCTCGCCGCCGTGGCCCTCGATGCGGCTCATCGAGACGCCGCGAACCTCAGCCCGGTAGAGCGCTTCCAGCACGTCGTTGCCCTTCTCAGGGCGCACGATTCCAATCACGAGTTTCACGAGACATCCCTTTCCTCGGTCCCAGCGAGTAGAGGCGGCCACCCTATCCGGCGGTCCGGCACCCCGGTCCTAGCGGCGGTGCACCTCGGTGGCAGCGGCCTGGTCGCGGGGCCGGAGGACGATCTCGTCGACGTCCACGTGGGACGGCAGGGAGGCGACCCAGCGGATCGACTCGGCGACATCATCGGCGCTGAGCGGCTTCATGCCCCCGTAGACACGGGCGGCGGCCTCCTCGTCGCCGCCGAATCGGACCAGCGAGAACTCGGTCTCGACCATTCCGGGCGCGATCTCGGTGATTCGGACCGGCTCGCCCAGCAGCTCGAGGCGCAGGCCCCGGAGCATCGCCCGCTGGGCGTGCTTGGCCGCCATGTACCCGGCGCCGCCGCGATAGGCCTCGAAGGCGGCGATGCTGGTGACGGTGACGATCAGGCCGTCGCCGGAGCCGATCAGCGCCGGAAGCAGGGCGCGGGTCATCCGCATCGTGCCCAGCACGTTTGCCTCATACATCGCCAGCCACCGCTCTTCGTCGGCCTCGGCAACCGGCTCGAGGCCGAGGGCGCCGCCGGCGTTGTTGACGAGCACGTCGCAGCGCTCGAGCGCGGACGCGAAGGCCCGGACCGAGGCCGGGTCTGTCACGTCGAGGGCGATCGGCTCGGCGCCGATCTCCTCGGCCAGCCGTTCGAGGCGGTCCAGACGGCGGGCGCCGATCACGACCCGGTGGCCGTCGGCGGCCAGCGCCCGCGCCGTCGCGGCGCCGATCCCGCTCGAAGCTCCGGTGACGACCGCGGTCTTAGGGGGAATGGTCATTCGCCGGTGGCGAGCTTATGCACCTCGGGCAGGTGCACGCCCTGCAGGTATTCCTCCCAATCGATCGCCGCCGTGTCGAAGGGCAGGTCGGCGCGGTCGGCCTGCGGCAGCGAGTCGTGGAGGGCGCGGGCATTGGTGTCGTCGAAGACGCAGTCGAGCTCGGTGTAGGCGCCGTAGATCTTGACCATCCTCGTCACCCGTTCCGCCAGGGTGCGGTTGCCGCGCAGGAGGCGCTCCTGGGGGACGCGGACCGGCGAGGCGATCGCCAGCCGCGCCAGGCCGGCGGCGAGTCGTTCGCGGCGGACAGTCCGGCGCAGCGCGGCGCGGCGATCGACGAACTGCAGATCCCCGATCTGGATCGGCCTGCCGTCCCGGCCGGGCAGCGGGTTGCGGCGGAAGTATTCGCGGATCTGGACGGCGAGCTCGCCGATCGCCAGCGGGTTGCGGGCGCTGCTGGCGACCGCGAGGGCCCGCAACCGACCCTCAGGCGGGTGCGCGGCGGCGGCCACGCAGGCGTGGGCGACGTGATCGACGGGGACGATGTCGATCCGATTCGCGGCGTCGCCGGGCAGGTGGGTGAGGCCGCGGGCCGCGTAGGCGAGGATCAGTGGGTCGGCGACCTTGATCCCCTCGAGCCAGCCCGGCCGCGGCCGGCTCAACGCCGACTCGATGATCGTCGGCCGCACGATCGTCAGCCGGCGCGCGCGTTCGCTCAGCAGCCGTTCGCCGAGCGCCTTGCTGAGCGCGTAGGTGTCGGGCCAGCCCTCGACCAGCGCCCGCCGGCGCCCGCGGCGCGAGAGCCTTTCGAGCAACCAGCGGCGGCGCAGCTCCTCTGCCCGCTCGGCGGCGTCGAGGCCCTCGCGCATGGCCGCATCCCGCTTCGCCGCGCCGGCGAAGCGGGCGCTGTTCGGCTCGGCCCGCGACTCGCGCTCGGCCGCCTCTCGCCATGCCCGCGCTTCGGAGAGCATCAGCTCGGCGTCGAGGCCGGCGATCGCGTGGTGGGGAGGGCCGTCCTCGAGCACCCTGCCGCTGCCGCGGTCGGCGACGTAGGCGGTGGAGACGTGGACGAAGTGGGGCTCGGACCCCGATCGGCGCAGTCGCTCGAGAAGGCGGGCGGGGCCGAACGCGTTGAGCTCCAACGCCTCGTCGAGGGGCTCCTCGAAGGAGACCGTCGCGGCGCAGTGGACGACGGTGTCGATACCCGACCAGGCCGCGCCGGCCGCGCCGCCGTCCTCGCCGAGGTCGGCGGCGACCGCCTCGACCCTGCTGCCGTCGAGGCCGGCGAGGGGCTCGGCGACCAGCACCTCGCCGCGCAGCCGCCGCCGGGCCTCCTCGTCGTCCGCGGCCCGCAGCACGACGACGAGCCGCTCGATCCCGTCACCGTGGCGCAGCAGCGCCGCGAGCACCGCCTTGCCGAGAAAGCCGGAGGCACCGGTCAGCATCACGCTCCGACCGGCGAGCCTCTCCCGCACGAGCTGGCCCTCGGCGCTCACCGAAGCGATTCTAGGCGTCGTGCCTGGCTGGGCGCCGTCCACGCACGCGAAGTTGCGCGGTGAGCGCGGCCGAATCGGGCCGCAGCGCCGCCTCAATACAATTTTCCGCAATGGCGCGCCGAACGCGACGGCGAAGACGCAGGTCGCATACCTCGAAGTGGAAGAAGATCCTGGTCCCGGTCGGGGTCCTGGTCGCAGTGCTCGTCGTCGCCGGCGGCGCCGCCGGCACCTGGGCCGTCGACGTCTACAACTCGGCGCCGCCGCTCTCCAGCCTGCAGCCGGTCCAGAAGGGCCGCTCCTCGGCGATCTACGCCGCCGACGGCACCCTGATCGGCTTCATCCACTCGACCAACGTCCGCCAGCCGGTCTCCACCAGCCAGCTTCCCCAGGACCTCAAGGACGCGACCGTCGCGATCGAGGACCGCGGCTTCTTCGACCACGGTGCGATCGACCCGGAAGCGATCGTCCGCGCGGCGCTCAAGAACATCGAAGCGGGGGCGGCGGTCGAGGGGGCCTCGACGATCACCCAGCAGCTCGTCCGCAACCTCTACATCCAGCACCCCGAACAGACGATCAAGCGCAAGCTGTACGAAGCGCACCTCGCCGTCGAGGAGGAGGAAGCGCACTCGAAGACCTGGATTCTGACCTCCTATCTGAACACCGCTCCCTACGGCACGGTCGAAGGACAGACCGCGGTCGGGGCCGAGGCGGCGGCGCAGACCTACTTCGGCAAGCCGGCCAGGGAGCTGGGCCTGACCGAAGCGGCGCTGATCGCCGGCCTGCCGCAGGCGCCCTCCGAATACAACCCCTTCCTCGACCCACAGGCGGCGAAACAGCGACGCAACGAGGTGCTGGGCGCGATGGAGGAGGAGGGCTACATCACCGCCTCCGAACTGAAGCAGGCGACCGCGAGCGGGCTCGGGCTGAACCCCGGGACCAAGTACAGGGTGATCCGCGACCCGTTCCTCTTCGACCTCGTCCAGCAGGAGCTGATCGACAAATACGGGATCAACACCGTCCGCAACGGCGGCCTCAAGGCGTACACGACTATCGATCCGGCGCTCCAGGAACGGGCGCAGGAAGCCGTCGACGGATGCGGCGTCTGCTACCCGGAAGGCGGCCCGGCGGCCGGCCTCGCCTCGATCGACCCGGAAAACGGCGAGATCGTCGCGCTCGCCTCGACCGAAGGCTACGCAACCGAAAACCAGTTCAACTACGCCTGGCAGGCACACCGCCAGCCCGGCTCCTCTTTCAAGGCGTTCGTCCTGACGACGGCGATCAAGGAGGGGATCGACCCGGACACCACCTACTACGACGGCACCTCGCCGAAGACCCTCGACCTGCCGGGGGGCGGGACCTGGACGGTCAACAACGCCGAGCCCGGGGGAGGGGTGCTGCCGCTGACCGAGGCGACCTGGGAGTCGGTCAACGTGATCTTCGCCCAGCTCGACCTCGACGTCGGTCCCGAAAGCGTCACCGAAACGGCCCATGAAATGGGGATCGAAGCGCCCCTCGAATCGGTTCCCGCCGAGGCGATCGGCGGCCTCCGCTACGGGGTCACCCCGCTGGAAATGGCTGATGGCTACGCGACCCTCGCCAGCGGCGGGATCCACCACCCGCCGACCGCGATCAGCCGCGTCGAGTTCCCCGGCGGCGACGTCGACGAACCGGCCAGCGACTCGGGCGACCGGGTGCTGACCGAGGGCCAGGCCTACGAAGTGACCAGGATTCTCGAGGGCGTGATCACCTCCGGGACGGGGGCCGGCTACACCTACATGGGCTGCTCCTCGGAGGCGGGCAAGACCGGCACCTCCGAGGATCTCTCCGACGCCTGGTTCGCGGGCTACACGCCGAGCTACGCGACGGCGGTCTGGGTCGGGCACCCGCAGTCGCGCGAAGCAACCGGGTACGGCGGTCCCACGGCCGGCCCGATCTGGCGCTCGTTCATGGAATCCGCCGCGGGCGGGGTCTGCCCCGAATTCGTCGTGCCCGACAGCCTGCCCGACCTCTCGGGCCTGAAGAGCGGCCACACGCGCTCCTCCTCCGAGGTTGCGCCGAAGACCGAACCGGGAGAAGAAAACGAAGAAAAGAAGGAAAAGAAGGACAAGGAAGGGGAAGGGAAGGAAGGGGCCGGCAACGGCAACGCCCCGGCTCCGGCTCCGGCTCCGACCCCCGCTCCGACTCCGGCCCCGACCCCCGCTCCGACTCCGGCCCCGACACCCGCCCCGGCCCCAGGCGTCGGCGGCGGCGTCGCCGCACCCGGATAAGTCGCATTTCGCGGCCACCGAATTGCTGGCCTACACTGGTTGCGATGCGCTCCCGCCACATCGCAGCGTTGAGCCTCACCCTCGCCGCCGTCCTTTTGCCTGCGCTCGTCAGCGGCGCGTCCGCGGCGCCTCACATGGACGGGCACTTCGCGGTCGGCAAGTTCAGCGACAACGCCAAGATCGTCGAAGGCCCCGACCACAACATGTGGCTGACGGTCGAAGACGGCGGCAACGCCGTGGCGCGCATTACGCCCGATGGGCAGGTGAACGAGTTCAAAGTCGAAGGAGCGGTGGCCCCGTCGGGGATAGCTCCCGGGCCCGAAGGCCGCCTCTGGCTCACGCTCAACGGCGCCGTCGTCTCCTTCCTGCCCTCAGAACCCGCGACGAGCGGCGAGGAAACGACGATCGCCGACATAAAATCCGGCGCGTCGATTGTCGCCGGGCCCGACGGCCAGATGTGGGTGGCGACCGAAAAAGCGGTGGTCCACTTCGACCCGTCCGACCCGGGCAAAGCGCAGACGATCGAAGTGCCCGAACTGAACCCGAAGGACATCGACGTCGCCGGCTCGCTGCTGGCGATCGCCGACGGGGGCGAAAACCGCGTCGTCACCGTCACCACCTCCGGCGCCCAGACGAGCTACCCGCTGAGCGGCCAGTCGCAGGGCGTCGCGGGCAACTCCACCGGCCAGATCGGCTACTCCCAGCAGGGGACGATGCCGACCGAAGTGGGGGTCTTCACGCCGCCCGACCTAAACCCGGTTACCGCCGAGGTGCCGTCCGTCGATCCCTTCGGCGTCGCCCTCGGATCGGACACCGCGTTCTGGGCCGCGCGCAAAGGCGGCGCACAGCGATTCACGCCGACGGGCGAAAGCACCTTCATCGGCGGTGTCGCAGAACATTTCTTCGTCAGGCAGATCGGCTCGGGGCCGGGCAACACGATCTGGATCACAATGCTGGACCAGGGAACAGAAGAATTCGAAGTGGGGCGGATCAGCGGCCTCGAACCGCCGGTCGTGCCCGGTGACGGCAAGTCCAAGCCCGCCACGGCGCCGGAGACGAAGATCTCGAAGGGGCCGAAGAAGAAGGTGAAGACAAAGGGCAGGAAGGCCCGGATCACATTCCGCTTCAGCTCGACGACCGCGGGAGCCACCTTCGAGTGCGCCCTGGTCCGGAAGGCGAAGAAGGGCAAGAGGACCCCGAAGCCGAAGTTCAAGCACTGCCGGTCGCCGAAGAAGCTGAAGCTGAAGCCGGGCCGCTACACCTTCCGCGTGCGCGCCCTCAGCGGCGGCGTCGCCGACCCCTCGCCGGCGAAGAGCAGCTTCCGCGTCGTCCACGTCCGCTGACCGGCGGGCACTGCCGAATCCCTACTCCCCGATCAGCTCGATCCGATACCCGTCCGGGTCGCGGACGAAGGCGATCCGGTGGCCCTCGGTGCGGCCGCCGGGGCGGTAGGGAGGCTTCTCGGGCTCGATGCCGTGCTCGGCAAGCTCGGCGAGGATGCCGTCCAGATCCTCGACAGAGAGCGCGATGTGGTTGTAGCCGGTGCCCAGCTCGTAGGAGTCGACACCGTGGTTGTAGGTCAGCTCGAGGCGGGGATCTTCGCCGGGCAGGTTCATGAAGACGTTGATCGCCTCGTCGCCGATCGGCATCCGTCCCGTCTCTTCGAAGCCGAGCTTCTCGTAGAAGGCGACCGACCGGTCGATGTCGCCGATCCGCTTGCAGGTGTGGAGGAAGCTGGGCATCGTCAGGGTCCAGCCTAACGCCGACGCGGCTCCGGATCGATCATGCTTGCCGGGTGAGCGAGGAGCTGGTGCGGCGCTACCGGGCGGCGAGGCGAGATCGGAGCCTGGCGGTCCTCGAGGGCTTTCACGCCCTCAAGCACGCGCTGCGCTTCGGCGCCCGGATCTCGGAGGCGATCGCCTCGGACCCCGAGGCGCTCGAGGGGCTTGCGGCTGGGCTCGCGCCCGACCTCGCCGGGTCGCTGCGCGAGCGGGTGACGCCGGTCGACGCGGAGACGATCGCGCGGGTCGCGCCGCAGGCACCGCGCACCGGAGTGGTCGCGATCGCCCCGCGGCCCGGCTTCGACCTCGAGGCGGTGCTCTCGCTCGAGCGGCCCGCGCCGCTGCTGCTGCTCGAGGACCCGAGGACGATGGGCAACATGGGGGCCTGCGTCCGGGTGGCCGCCGCCGCCGATGCCGCCGGGGTGCTGACCACCGGCGAGCACGACCCATGGCACCCCGACGCCCTGCGAGGGGCCGCCGGCCTCCACTACGCGCTGCCCGTGGCGGCGGTCGTCGAGCCGCCCGAGAGCGACCGGCCGCTGGTCGCGATCGACCCGGAGGGGAGGGTCCTGCGACCCGGCGCCATCCCCGAGCGGGCGATCCTCGCCTTCGGGACCGAGCGCTACGGGCTCACCGACTCGGTTCTGGAGCGCGCCGACATGCGCCTGCGGATCCCGATGCGCGAGGGAGTGTCGAGCCTCAACCTGGCCACCGCCGTGGCCGCTGTCCTCTACTCAAGGCCGTCATGACCAGCGCTCGAAATCGATTTGAACCGATCCCGTTCGCAATACGTATGCCCCGGCGATGAAGGCGTTCCACGCAGACCGAGGAAGCGCGACCCGGCGCTCGGCGGCGGTTGCTCGCGATCGCGGCGGCCGCTCTCCTGGTTCCGGCCGCCGGGGCCGGCGCCCCTGCGCTCGCCGACTCGGGCGCCACCGCGAGCAAGTCGGTCACGGTGACGATCCGGGACTTCTCCTTCCATCCGCCGACGGTGCGCGTCTCGAAGGGCGACAGGGTCGTCTGGGCGAACCTCGACGACGTCAAGCACACGGCGACGCGCCGCGGAAGCTTCTCGACGGGCAAGATCAAGCCGGGCAAGGCGATCGCCGTGACGTTCAGGGCCAAGGGGACCTACCGCTATCACTGCGCGATCCACTCGGACATGACCGGCAAGGTCGTCGTCGGCTGAGGCCGGCCGGGGTTTTCACATGCCCGCCCCGCGGGCTGAGGTAGTTTTTGGGCAACGGAACCCGAGCGGTTGCCGTGCCGTCCCTGCCAACACCCCGAAAGGACCCCCCCTTTGTTCCTCGCCAACATCGATTTTGGAGAAGCGCTTCTAGTCGCATTCGAGGTCTTCTTCTTCGTGATCTGGATCTGGATCCTGATCACGATCCTCAGCGACCTCTTCCGCGACCACGAGACCTCAGGATGGGCGAAGGCCGCCTGGGTCCTGTTTCTCGTCTTCATCCCGTTCCTGACCGCCCTCGTCTACCTGATCGCTCGCGGCGGTGGCATGCGCGAAAGGGCGATCAAGGCCCAGAACGAGGCCAAGCACCACATGGACGCCTACATCCGCGAACAGGCGCAGAGCTCGCCCGCGGACGAGCTGCACAAGCTCAACGACCTGAAGGAGAAGGGCGCGATCTCCGGCGAGGAGTTCGACAAGGCGAAGGCGAAGCTGCTCGCCTAGCGCCGAATCGCCGACTCAGGCATGGGGAAGGCCGTCGTGGCAGCTCGCCGCGGCGGCCTTTTCTCCTGCAAAGTGGTCGATTCTGCAACCGAAGTTGCAGGTTATTAGCAACCACTAACACTCTTTAAGGGACTTCGTTAGCCTGCGCGGCCGATGTTCCCCTCTCCGACGGGTAACCCCAAGCGCCTGTGCTTGTGCGCGGCGCTCGTGCTCACGATCGCCTGCGCGATGGTCGCCGGCGGGTCGAGCGCGCCCGCGGAGACGCTGCAGGAAAAGTACGACGCGACCCAGGGGAAGCTCTCGCACGTGCGGGAGAGCGAAGGCTCGCTGACCGACTCGATCGCCGAACAGAACCGGGCGATCGACTCGATGCTGGGGGAAGTCTCCGATCTGCGCCAGCAGCAGCTGGCGATCGAGGACGAACTCGCCGCGAAACAGGACGAGCTCGACGCCGCGACCAAGGAGCTGGAAGCGGACAAGCGCCACCTGGCGGCTGTCCGCGCCCGCCTCCAGCGGGCCCTCGACGTGCTCCGCGACCGCCTCGTCGCGATCTACGAGTCGGGCAGCCCGGACGCGATCGACATCGTCCTCGAATCGGCGAGCTGGTCGGAAGTCGGCACCCGCGCGGACTACCTCGGCCAGATCCAGGAATACGACGACTCGGTCGCCGAGCGGGTCAAGGGACTGCGCGACGAAGCGCGCGCCACCGTCAAGCGGATGACCGCCGCCCGCCTGAGGATCAAGGACGCCCGCGACGCGATCGCCGCCAAGGAGCGCGAAGTCGCCAAGGCGCGCGCCGCCGCCGCCGCGCGCTTTGCCGAACTGAAGGAAGCCCAGGCGGCCCGCCAGCGCGCCCTCGAAGAACTCGAATCCCGCTCCTCCGCCCTCAGTAACAACCTCTCCGCGATCTCCGAACAGATGGCGGCCACGGGCGCGCCCGCCCCGGCATCCGCGCCGGCCCCGCTGACCCCGGGCCAGAGCGCCGAATACATCTCCGAAAGCCAGGCGAGCGTCCCCGCCTCGGCGCCCTCCGAGGTCAAGGCGGCGATCGAAGCGGCCAACGCGATTGCGACCACTCCCTACATCTGGGGTGGGGGACACGGCTCGTTCGAATCGTCGGGCTATGACTGCTCGGGCGCGGTCAGCTACGCCCTGCATGGCGGCGGCCTGCTCGACAGCCCGCTCGACTCGACCGGCCTCGAGACCTGGGGCGAAGCGGGCGCCGGCCAGTGGATCACCGTTTACGCCAACTCCGGGCACGCCTGGATGATCATCGCCGGCCTCGCCTTCGACACGGTCGGCGGCCCCGGCCCGCGCTGGCACTCCGAACCGGTCGACTCGCCCGAAGGCTTCATCGCGCGACACCCACCTGGGCTCTAGGGCCACTAGGCTCACGGGGCATGAGCCTCGAGGAGGAGCTGAACGCGTTACTGGAGGTGGAGCGGTTCGACCCGCCCGCCGAGTTTCGCGAGCGGGCGCTGCTCTCCGACCCGGCCGTCTACGAGGAGGCCGCGGCAGATCCCGAGGGCTGGTGGATGCGCCAGGCGACCGAGTTGATCGACTGGGTCGAGGAGCCGACGAAGGGCCTCGACGACTCCAACCCGCCCTTCTATGAGTGGTTCGCCGACGGCAAGCTGAACGCCTCCGCGAACTGCCTCGACCGCCACGTCGAGGCCGGTCATGGCGAGCGCGTCGCCTACCACTGGCGCGGCGAGGAGGGCGAGGAGCGTGACATCACCTACGCCGAGCTGCTCGCCGACGTGCAGCGCTTCGCCAACGCGCTGCGCGACTGCGGGATCGAAAAGGGGGACGTGGTCGGGATCTACCTGCCGATGATCCCCGAGGTGGTCGTCGCGATGCTGGCCTGCGCCCGGATCGGGGCCCCCCACAACGTCGTCTTCGGCGGCTTCTCGCCGGAGTCGGTGCGCGAGCGGATGGAGTTCTCTGCGGCCAGGGCCCTGGTCACGGTCGACGGCGCCCGCCGCAAGGGCACGACGGCGCCGATCAAGGCGGCCGTCGACGAGGAGATGGGGGACCTCGAGACTCTGGAGACGATCGTCGTCGTCCGCCACACCGGGATCGAGTGCCCGATGCGCGAGGGCCGCGACCGCTTCTACGACGAGCTCCTGGCGGCGGCCGAGGCGGAGTGCCCGCCGGAGCCGCTCGACGCCGAGCATCCGCTGTACATCCTCTACACCTCCGGCTCGACCGCGAAGCCGAAGGGGATCCTGCACACGACGGGCGGTTACATGACCGGGGTCACCGCGACCCACCGCTACGTCTTCGACATCAGGCCGGAGTCCGACGTGTTCTGGTGCGCCGCCGACGTCGGCTGGGTCACCGGCCACTCCTACATCGTCTACGGGCCGCTCTCCAACGGCGTCACCAGCGTCATGTGGGAGGGCGCGCCCGACTATCCGCACAGAGGGGTCTGGTGGGAGAACGTCGCCCGCTACGGGGCGACGATCCTCTACGCGGCGCCGACCGCGATCCGCACCTTCATCAAGTGGGGGGCCGAGATCCCCGCCGAACACGACCTCTCCTCGCTGCGGCTGCTGGGCTCGGTCGGGGAGCCGATCAACCCCAAGGCCTGGCTCTGGTACCACAAGGTGATCGGCGGCGAACGGTGCCCGATCGTCGATACCTGGTGGCAGACGGAGACCGGCGCGATCATGATCACGCCGCTGCCCGGGATCACCTCGACGAAGCCGGGGTCGGCAACGACGCCGTTCCCCGGGATCTCGGCCGAGGTCGTCGGCGAGAGGGACGGAGAGGCGGTCGGCACCGGCCAGGGGCTGCTGATCCTGACCAGGCCCTGGCCCTCGATGCTGCGCACCCTCTACCGGGAGGAGGACCGCTTCATCGAGACCTACTTCGAGCGCTTCGGCAGAGAGACCTATCTGGTCGGCGACGCCGCCCGCCGGGACGCGGACGACTACTTCTGGGTCATCGGCCGCATCGACGACGTCGTCAACGTCTCCGGCCACCGGCTCTCGACCGCCGAGGTCGAGTCGGCGATCGTCTCCCACGAGAAGGTCGCCGAGGCGGCGGTTATCGGCCAGTCGGACGAGCAGACCGGGCAGGCGATCTGCGCCTTCGTCACCCTCGCCGGCGCGACCGAGCCCAGCGACGAGCTCGTCGCCGGGATCCTGAGACGCCGTCGCCCGGCACATCGGCAAATTCGCCCGCCCGAAACGGATCATCTGGGCCGACGACCTGCCCAAGACCCGCTCCGGCAAGATCATGCGCCGCCTCCTGCGCGACATCGCCGAGGGGCGCGCCCTCGGCGATGTCACCACGCTCCGCGACCCCGAGGTGATGAAGGAACTGGAGGCGAAGATCGCCGAGGAGCGGGCCGGCGAGGACTAGGCCCGCCGAGTGATGAGTTGGAGGGTCCATAGACCCGCCAACTCATCACTCGGCGGTAGGTGCGCCTTTCGACGATCCGCTCGACGGCGATCTCCAGCGCCTGCATCTGTTCGCGGATCGTGCGCAGTTCGCGGATCGCGACGGCCTCGGCGGTCAGGTGCTCGTCCTCGAGCTCCTTCTCCACCTCGGCGATCTCCGGCCCCAGGAAACGCTGGGCGAAGGCGCCGGTGAGCAGGGCGACGAAGCCGATGCCGACGATCAGAATCACCGTGGAGACGATCTCCCCTCCGGTCGTCGTCGGGTAGATGTTGGAGCCGAGCGTGGTCATCGTCGTCACCGCCCAGTAGATCCCGTCCCAGGTGTTGAGGTGCTGGCTCTGGCGCTCGAAGGCATCGAACAGGGCACCGCCCCCGATCACGGTCAGCACGGCGAGCAGGAGCGCGTAGCGGAGGCCCTGCAGGGAGAAGACCTCGCGCGAGAGCTGGGCGAGCCGCAGCAGGCGCAGGAGCCGCAGCAGGCGCAGGGCGCGAAGGCTCTGCAGGCCGGCCGGCAGCACCGGCGGGGTGAGGAAGACGATCACCGGGCTGAGTGGGTTGGCCCGGAGCCAGGCGCGGCGGTCGGGAACGACGGCCATCATCACCACGAGCTCGAACGCGAAGGCGATCCAGGTCGCCCAGTTGAGAACGACGGCAATCGACTCGAGCGCTCCACCCGGTTTCGACTCGGTGATCGCGACCATCGGCAGGGTCAGCGCCGCCGCGATCAGCATCGGCGTGTTGAGCGCTTCCGCCACGCGCGTGCTGCGGGCGTCCATGCCCGGTGCGTAGCCGGCTCGCGCCACTGCCTTCTCAGGGGTCACCGCCACTGATTCGACGGCCCTCGCGCCGGCCCCTGCGTCCGATCGCTGGCGGCGGACCCCTTCGCGTACCATGGCCGGGCAATCAACCGATCAGGAGACGCTTCTCGATGAACGTCAGCACCGCCACGCAGGACCACAAGGTCGCCGACATCGGCCTCGCCGATTTCGGCCGCAAGGAGATCGCCCTCGCCGAGGTCGAGATGCCCGGCCTGATGCAGACGCGCGATGAGTTCGGGTCCGAGCAGCCGTTGAAGGGCGCCCGCATAACCGGCTCGCTGCACATGACGGTGCAGACCGCGGTCCTGATCGAGACGCTGATCGCGCTCGGCGCCGAGGTGCGCTGGGCGAGCTGCAACATCTTCTCGACCCAGGACCACGCGGCCGCGGCGATCGCCGCGGCCGGGATCCCGGTCTTCGCCTGGAAAGGCGAGACCCTCGAGGAGTACTGGCAGTGCACGGAGCAGGCCCTGCTCTGGCCCGAGGGCGGGGGTCCGAACATGATCCTCGACGACGGCGGCGACGCCACCCTGCTGGTCCACAAGGGCGTCGAGTTCGAGAAGGCGGGCGCCGTTCCCGATCCCGCCAGCGCCGACTCGGAGGAGTTCCGGATCGTGCTCGAGACCCTGCAGCGCGGTATCGCCGAGGACCCGCAGCGCTGGACGAACCTGGCAGCCGGGATCCAGGGCGTCACCGAGGAGACGACAACGGGCGTGCACCGGCTCTACCAGCTGGCCGAGACCAACGATCTGCTCTTCCCGGCGATCAACGTCAACGACTCGGTCACCAAGTCGAAGTTCGACAACCTCTACGGCTGCCGTCACTCGCTCGTCGACGGGATCAACCGCGGCACCGACGTGATGATCGGCGGCAAGGTCGCCGTGATCTGCGGCTACGGCGACGTCGGCAAGGGCTGCGCCTCCTCGCTGCGCGGCCAGGGCGCCCGCGTCATCGTCACCGAGATCGACCCGATCTGCGCCCTGCAGGCGGCGATGGAGGGCTACGAGGTGCGGACCCTCGACGAAGTCGTGGGGACCGCCGACATCTTCGTCACGGCGACGGGCAACAAGGACATCATCACCCTCGACCACATGTCGCGGATGAAGCACAACGCGATCGTCGGCAACATCGGCCACTTCGACAACGAGATCGAAGTCGCGGCCCTGGAAGCCAGCGACGCGGAGCGGGTCAACATCAAGCCGCAGGTCGACGAATGGCGCTTCGACGACGGCCACTCGATCGTGATGCTCTCCGAGGGCCGCCTGCTCAACCTCGGCAACGCCACCGGCCATCCCAGCTTCGTGATGTCGAACTCGTTCACCAACCAGGTGATCGCCCAGATCGAGCTCTTCAGCCAGCCGAAGGGGATGACCCCGAAGACGGTGACCGTGCTGCCCAAGCACCTCGACGAGAAGGTCGCCCGCCTGCACCTCGACGCCCTCGGCGTGCGTCTCACCGAGCTCACCGACGAGCAGGCCGCCTACCTCGGAATTCCCGCCGAGGGCCCCTACAAGCCCGAGCACTACCGCTACTGACCCGCGCCGCGCCCCGCGGAAGCCGGCTCGCCCCGGTGGCGCCGGTAGTGGCGCGCCGCCCGGGCGCGGTTTCCACAGGCTGAGCAGCACCAGCGCCGCGCGCCGAGGTAGAACATCCCGCAGCTCGGGGCGCGGCAGACGCGCAGCTCGCCGGACGGGGTCTCGGCCAGCAGCTCGACCGCCGAGCGGGCGATGGCGGCGCGCAGCCCGGCGATGCCGCCTCCCTGCGCGACCTCGACCCGGGCCGTTCCATCGCGGTCGACGGCTAGCCGCGGGGCGATGGGGGAGGCGGCGCAGGCCTCGTTGACGACCTCGACGGCCGCCGCTGGCGGGCGCTCGCCGGTGGCGCCCGCGGCGAGCAGCTCCCGCACCCCGTCGCGCAGCTCGCGGACGGCGGCCAGGTCCTTCTCGGCATCGACCGCGAACCCGGTCACTCGGTCCCCCTCGGCCGCGAGCCAGCGGCCCAGGTCGGCCGGCCCACGGAGGAGGTCGACGGCCTCGCCCTCGCGGACGACCATCACCGTGTTGGCGAGGTCGATCGCCAGCGGCTCGCCGAGCCAGCGAAATAGCGGGCCGCCGCGGCGGGTGGGACCGAAACGCTCGATCGCGGGCATCTGGATAGTCTAATGCTTTATAAAGATAATTTCATTAGATCGACCATTGGTCGCAGGAGGGAGCCGCAATGGAGACGAGGGTCCGGGGGGTCGCGCTCGAGCGAAGGGGGGAGGGGGAGCCGCTTCTGCTCCTGCACGGAACGGGCGGCTCGCGTATGCACTGGAGGCCGGTGTTCGGGACTCTCGCCGCGAGGCGCGACGTGCTGGCCGTCGACCTGCCCGGCCACGGAGCCTCCGAGCCGCCGCCCTCGGGCGGTGCCCACACGCCGGCCGGCTACGCGGCTGTGCTCGGCGAGGTGCTCGACGAGCTGGGGCTGGATACGGTCCGGTTGGCTGGCAACTCGGCCGGCGGCTGGACCGCGCTGGAGCTCGCCAAGAGTGGGCGGGCGCGCTCGGTCGTCGCGATCGGCCCGGCCGGGCTCTGGGCGAGGCGCGATCCCTGGCGCTGCGTGTTCCAACTCTGGAGCCAGCACAAGCTGGGCCGGGCCTTCGCCCCGATCACGCCCGGCCTGCTGCGTCGGCCGTCCGGACGGGCCGCTCTGATGGGCGCGACGGTGGCAAAGCCCGCCCAGGTACCGGCCGAGGACGCGATCGAGATGGCGGCGGTCTACGCGAGCACTCCCTGCTTCAAGCAGCATCTTGCCGAGACGCGACGGGCTCGTTTTGAGGGCGGCGGCGGTATCGAGGTGCCGGTCACCGTCGCCTGGGGCGAGAAGGACCGCCTGCTCCCCGTCAAGGCCCGTCTCCCCGACGAGCTCCCAGCGCATGCTCGTCAGGTGACGCTGCCGGGGTGCGGCCACCTGCCGATGTGGGACGACCCGGGCCTCGTCGCCGCGACGATCCTCGAAAACTAATTTGCTAAACTAATTACCAACGCTAATGAATGTACGGCTACCGATCACAGCCACCGACACCAGACTCGCCGAATCGGCAGCCCGACTGCGCTTTGCGATCGTCCGTACGGCTCGCCGCCTGCGCCAGGAGGCGGCCGGCACGGGGAGCGACCTGACCCCGACCGCGGCGTCGGCACTGGCCACGGTCGAGCGGCACGGGCCGCTGACGCCGAGTGAGCTGGCCGAGATAGAGCGGATCAAGCGACCGACGGCGACGCGCACGCTCGGGGTCCTCGACGAGGCAGGGCTCGTCGACCGCGCCCCCGACCCCGGCGACGGCCGCAGCTGTCTGGTCAGCGTCAACTCGGCCGGCCGTAGCCGCCTGCGCAGCCTTCGCGGGCGCAAGAACGCCTATCTGGCGCGCCGCATGCGCGATCTTCCCGATGCTGACCTGAAGGCTCTCGAGCGGGCCGCCGAAATCCTCGAGCGGCTTCTCGAGGAGCCGCGCCGCGCGCTGCGCGGGGATCCGCGTTGAGCGCCGCCTTTCGCCGCAGCTTCGACTCCCTCGCCGTCCGCAACTACCGTCGTTACTTCGCCGGCCAGATGGTCTCCCTCTCGGGGACCTGGATGCAGACGGTGGCGGCGATCTGGCTGATCCTCAGCCTCACCGGCTCGGGCGTCGCGGTCGGCATGACGACCGCCCTGCAGTTCCTGCCGATGCTGCTCTTCGGCGCCTGGGGCGGGCTGATCGCCGACCGGATGTCGAAGCGGCGACTGCTGATGATCACGCAGGCGCTGATGGCGATCCCCGCGATCGGCCTGTTCGCCGTCACCGCCTACGGAATCGCCGCCCCGTGGATGGTCTACCTCGCCGTCTTCGCGATGGGGCTCGTCAACTCCGTCGACAACCCGACTCGCCAGAGCTTCGTGATCGAGATGGTCGGCGCTGACCGCGTCGTCAACGCGGTCAGCCTCAACAGCGTCATCGTCCAGGCAGCCCGGTTGGCCGGCCCGGGGCTCGCCGGGCTTCTGATCGCGGTCTTCGGCGTCGTCCCCTGCTTCGCGATCAACGCCCTCACCTTTCTCGCGATGATCGTCGCCCTGCGTGGGATGGATCCGAGCCGGCTGCACCCGGCGCCGGTTGCGCCCCGCGAGCGCGGCGCAATCCGCGCCGGCCTCCGCTACGTCCGCGCCACGCCCGAGCTGGCAGTGCCGCTGGCCCTGATGGCGCTGGTCGGGACGCTCGGCTTCAACTTCCAGGTCGTGCTGCCGCTGCTCGCCAGGTTCAGCTTCGACGGCGGCGCGATCACCTACGGGGTCCTCGTCTCGGCGATGGCGGTCGGCTCGATTGCCGGGGCGCTGTTCAACGGAGCCCACGGCCGTACCGGGCCGCGGCTGATCGCCGCCGGCGCGCTCGCCTTCGGGATCCTCGCCCTGCTCTGCGGAGCGATGCCGACGCTGGCGCTCGAGATCCCCGTGCTCGCCGGGCTGGGGGCGGCCGCCGTCACCTTCGCGGCGACGATCAACACGACTCTCCAGCTCGCCGTCGCCCCTGAGATGCGCGGGCGCGTAATGGCCCTGTACTCGGTCGTCTTCCTCGGCTCGACCCCGATCGGGGGCCCGCTCGTCGGCTGGCTCTCACAGGCCTACGACCCGCGCGTGGCCCTGCTGCTCGCCGGGATCACCGGCGTCGCCGCCGCCTGGGCGGCCCGGGTCTGCTTCGCCCGCCTACAAGGCAGAGAGCAAGCTTCGGTGTCAGCGGAGTTCGCGTGACGGCAGGAGCGGGGAGGGGCTCAGCGGACACTTCATGCTTCTCGTCCGGTGAGCCCCTCCCCGCGACTCCCCTTGCCGCCTACCCGGTGTAGCCCGCTTCTTCGAGGTATTCGCCGGCGACGGCCTGCGCCGACTTCTTTTCGAGTTCGACCCTTGCGTCGAGCTCCTGCATGACGGGCAGCGTCAGGCCCTTCTGGACGTCGACGATCGTCTTTTCGTAGTCGGGCCCCGCTTCATTCGCGACCTTGTCGGTGGTCACGAAGAGGATGTTCCCGGCGGGGAAGACTTCCTTGTCGTCTTCGAGGATCACGAACTTGTCGCTCTCCGCGGAGAGCTGCGGGTCGGTCGTGAACAGGATCGAGAGGTCGGCCTGGCCCTTTTCGAGGACCGTGTAGCGAAGGCCGATGTCGACCGGCTTGAACGACTTGAACTTAAGCCCGTAGAGCTGTTCCAGCCCGGCCAGACAGTCGATCCGCTGGCGGCACTCGGGCGACCCGTAGAGGGTCAGTTCTTCGGACTGTCCTTCGAGGTCGGAGACCGTTTCCAGGCCCAGTTCTTCGGCCGTCTTCTTCAGAGTGCCGACCGCGTTGGCGCTCGCGAACGGGGTCGGTGGGAAGGCCGTCAGGCCTTCCTTTTCGAATTCGGCCTTGGCCTTTTCATAGGCTTCGTCGGCGTTGGCGGGGACTTCTTCGGGTTCGAGGCCGAAGAACGACGTCAGCGCCGTGCTCGCATACTCTGGATAGCCGGAGATCTGCCCCGCCTTCAGCGTTTTCAACGCCACCGTTTCGGAGCCGAGGTTGAGGTCCGTCTTGGTTTTGTAGCCGGCGGCGGCGAGCGCCTGGGCGTAGATCTCGCCGAGGATTTCCTGTTCCGGGAAGTTCTTCGAGCCGACCGTCAGGCTGACGTTCCCGTTGGCCGGATTGGAGACGATCGCCCCGCCCCCTTCGGAGCTTTCGGCCGACGTCGATTCCCCCGTGGTGTCGCTGCTGCTGCCGCAGGCGGCGACGCCGAGGCTCAGGACGAGCGCGAGCAGCATCGCTGCAACCGCGCTCAACCGGGTGGTCTTGGTCCTCATGTTTCCCCTCTCTTGTTTGCACACGCATACGCTCAGGCGGGGCTGAGCTTCAGCCCCTTCGAAGTCAGGCGGCGCTGCAGGAGCGCCAGGGCCAGCTCGAGCGCCAGCGCCATCAGGGCGACCACGATAGCCCCCGCGACGACGCCGTTCTCGCCGTAGACGTTTTCGTTGATGATGTAGTCGCCCAGGGTCAGGACCCCCGCCAGCGGCGCGATCGTCGCCGTGGCGACGATCGCGATGGTCGCCAGGCGGATTCCCGCCATCAGGGTCGGGACGGCGAGCGGAACCTCGACCCTGAGCAGCACCTCCAGCTCGCTCATCCCGATCCCGCGCGCGGCCTCGACCGGGGCGCGGTCGACCTGGCGGATCCCGACGAAGGCGTTGGTGAGGATCGGCGGCACGCCGAGCACGGCGAGCGCGATCGTCAGGTTGATCGTGCCGACGCCGATCCAGGCGGCCATGAAGGCGATCAGAGCCAGCTCCGGGATCGCCCGTCCCGCGTTGCCGAGGCCGACGGCGACGAGCTCGCCGACCCCGCGGTGCCCGAGATAGAGGCCGATCGGCAGCGCCACGGCCATCGCCAGGAGCATGGCGAATAGGGTCACTTCGAGCTGGGTCAGGGCGAGTTCGATGGTCTGGTCGGGACCGCCGACCAGCTTGCCGCCGGTCACGTTCGAGGGCTGCGGCTCGAGGATGAATTCGACCGCGCCGGAGATCGAGCCGGCGGGAAGGTGGGCGAGGAGGACGGAGGTCATGTCCGCCCGACCCTCTGCCACGGCGTCGCAAGCCGCTGGATCGTGTAGAGCATCGCATCGAAGCAGAGCGCCATCAGCAGGGCGATCCCGCCGGCGATGATGACGTTGGTCTTGAAGTCGATCCCGAACTGGAAGATCGGCCGCCCCAGCCCGCCGCCTCCGGCCAGTGTCGCCAGCGTCGCGATCGCCACCGTGCTCACGGTCGCGATCCTCAACCCGGCGATGATCTCGGGGCTGGCCAGCGGCAGCTCGACCCGCCAGAGGATCTGGCGGTCGGTCTGGCCCATGCCCCTGGCGGCGTCCTTGACCGCGACCGGCACGTTGGCGAGGCCGATGATCGTGTTGCGGTAGATGATCTGCAGGTTGAAGGCGGTCAGGGCGATCACGGCGGTGTCGACGCCGCGGCCGGTGAGCGGCAGGAGGAGAAAGAAGAAGGCGACGCTGGGGATCGTGTAGAGGATGCCGGTGGCGGCCAGCAGCGGCGGCTGCAGCCAGCGTCGGCGGTGCGCGAGCAGGGCCAGGCCGAAGGCGATCGCGAAGCCGATCAGCACCGCCAGCAGCACGAGCTTCAGGTGTTGGAGGGTCGGCGTCCCGTACTCGCCGATGTTTTCCTTCGCCCAGTCGAAGCAGAAGAACTTCGCGTTGTTCGCCTGGCAGGGCAACGTGTCGCTGCTCCGTTCGTGGAAGAACGATTCCGGGAGCTTTCCGGCGGCGGCGAACGGCAGAGCCCAGCTAGTCATCGGAGGCCTCGACTCCCAGCGGCCGCTCCGCGGCCCCGTACTCCTCGATCTTCGCCTCCGGGGAGACGAGGAACTCGGAGATGATCTCGACCGAGAGGACGCCCGCGATGCGGCCGTCGCGGTCGGTGACGGCCGCGTACTGGGCGCCGCCCTGGAGGATGTCGGCGAGCGCGTCGCGGACGATGTCGTCGCCGTCGAGCACCGGCCCGAGCGGCGAGTCGGGTTGGGCCGGGACGGTCTCCGCCCTGAGGTCGCGCTCGGAGAGCCAGCCGAGCGGTCGCCGCTCGCCGTCGACCAGCAGCGGATAGGGGACTTCGGCGCCTTCGAGCTTTGCCCGGACCTCGGCGGTGGCCTGGCCGACGTAGGCCAGCGGCGCCTCCCAGAGGTCGACGTCGGAGACCCGCATCAAGGCCAGGCGCTTCAGCGCCCGGTCGGCACCGACGAAGTCCTCGACGAACTCGTCGGCCGGGTCCATCAGCAGTTCAGCCGGCGTCGCGTACTGCGCGACCCGGCCACCCTCTCGCATGACCGCGATCCGGTCGCCCATCTTGATCGCCTCGTCGATGTCATGGGTGACGAAGAGGACCGTCTTCCTGATCTCCGCCTGCAGGCGGAGGAACTCGTTTTGGAGCCGCTCGCGATTGATCGGGTCGATCGCGCCGAAGGGCTCGTCCATCAACATCACGAGCGGGTCCGCGGCGAGCGCCCGGGCGACTCCGATCCGTTGCTGCTGCCCACCGGAGAGCTGGGCCGGATAGCGCCCGGCGAGCTCGGGGTCGAGGCCGATCAGCTCGAGAAGCTCGGCCGTGCGGGCACGGGTTCGATCCTTCTTCCAGCCCAACAGGTCGGGGACCGTGCCGATGTTCTGGCCGATCGTGCGGTGTGGGAAGAGGCCGATCTGCTGGATCACGTAGCCGATCTCGCGGCGCAGCTCGGACGGCTCGCGGTCGCGGACGGAGCGGTCGCCGACCAGGACGTCGCCGGCGGTCAGCTCGACCGTGCGGTTGACGAGTCGCATCGCCGTCGTCTTGCCGCAGCCCGAGGGGCCGACGAGGACGCAGATCTCGCCCGCCGGCACGTCCAGCGTCAGGTCCTCGACGGCGGCTGTGGCGGAGTCGCCGTAGCGCTTCGTGGCTCCCTCGTAGCGCACCTCCGAGGCCGTTTTGCTCACCGGGAACGGTTCGTCACTGGCCTTCCGCGCGGGCACCGTGCCCGAGCCTATACCCAGGCGGGGGTCGCTTCCACACCCTCGCCGGCCGCGCTAGCCGATGCCGAGCCCGCGGGCGCGCTCGGCGGCCCGGGCGACTATCTCCGCCTCGTCCTCGACCCGGCCGCCCCGCATCAGCACCCGGCCGCCGACGACCGTGGTCTCGACCACCGCGCCGGAGGCGGCATATACGAGGTCGGAGGCGAGGTCGCCGAGGCCGAGCTCGTGGCTGTCGGGCCGCAGCAGCAGGAAGTCGGCGGCGGCGCCGACGGCGAGCCGCCCGTCGCCGATCAGCCGCGAGCCGCCGCCTGTCGCCACTCGCCAGGCCTCCGCCGCCGAGATCGCCGTCGCGTCGCCGGCCGCGTGACGCTGGGCCAAGGCGAAGACCTTGAGGTCGGCGAGCAGGTCGAGCGAGTCGTTGGAGCCCGCCCCGTCGGTGCCGATTCCGACGGCGACCCCGGCTTCCCGCGCCAGCGGGTAGGGGAAGATGCCGCCGACGGCGAGCTTCATGTTGGCGACAGGGTTGGTGACGACCGTGGCGCCGCGCTCGGCGATCAGCTCGAGCTCCTCACGGTCCAGCCAGACCCCGTGGGCGAGCACGGTCCGCTCGCTGAGCAGGCCGACGCGGTCGAGATAGCCGGCGGGCCGCACGCCGTGCGCGGCGAGGCAGTCCTCCACCTCCTTCTCGGTCTCGGAGAGGTGGATCTGAATCGGCAGGTCGCGCTGGGCCGCGGTTTCACCGGCCCAGCGCAGCAGCTTCTCACCGGCGATGTAGATCGAGTGCGGGGCGAGCGCGCCCTCGATCCCAGGTCCGAGCTCGGCCTGGGCGTCGAGGTCCTCGAGCGCGGTCGAGGAGATCTTGGAGATGTCCTCGCCGAGGCCGAAGAGCGGCCCGCCGATCGTCGCCCTGAGGCCGGCGTCGCGCACCGCCCGCGCGGTCGCCTGAGGGTGCCAGTACATGTCCCAGAAGCGGGCCGTGCCGGTCCGGATCATCTCGACGCAGGCGAGCCGCGTGCCCCAGTAGACGTCCTCGTCGGCGAGCTTCGCCTCGATCGGCCAGATCTTCTCCTCCAGCCAGCGCATCAGCGGCAGGTCGCCCCCGAAGCCGCGGAACAATGTCATCGCGGCGTGCGTGTGGCCGTTGGCGAGGGCCGCGACCAGGGGGGCGCCGGCCGCCTCGATCGTCTCGTCGCCAGGCTCGGCTGTGACCTCGTGGCCGAGCGCCGCGATCCGGCCGGCCTCGCAGCGCAGGCCGACCCGCTCGCCGTCGAGCGTGGCATCCAGGACCGTCAGGCCGCTCATCCGGCGAGCTCCGCCAGCACCCGGTCGAGAATCTCGTCGAGGCGAATCGCGTTGGCCGCGCGGTCGTCCTCGAGCGCGTCGACGCTGAGCGGCGCGTCGCCGATCCCGTTGGCGAGGTTGTCGACCACGCAGAGAGCGGCGTAGGCGAGGCCGAGCTCACCGGCGACGATGCACTCCGAGGCCATCGTCATCCCGACCAGGTCGGCGTGGGCGGCGAGCAGGCGGATCTCGGCGGGCGTCTCGAATCGCGGCCCGGTCGTCTGCCAGTAGACGCCGCCGTCCGCGAGCCCGGCGCCTTCCCCGCTCCGCGACGCCTCGAGCAGCCGACCGCGCCACTCGGCGTCGAAGCCCGGCGCGAGGTGGCCGCGGGCGTCGTCGAAGGTCGTGATCCCGAGCTGCAGGGCGATGAAGTCGTGCGGGCAGACGAGGCTTCCGACGGCGATGTCCCGCCTCAGCGAGCCGACCGAGCAGACGGCCAGCACGCGGTCGCAGCCCGCCGCCTGCAGCGAGCGCATGTTGGCGCCGTGGTCGATGCGGTGGGGGAGCACGTAGGGATCGCCGCCGTGTCGTGCCAGCACCTCCGCGCCGTGGTCGCCAATCGTCGCCGCCAGCCGCTCGGAGTGGGGGCCGGAGGCGTTGCTGCCCAGAACGACGGCTATGCGTCCCATCGACCGATCCTACGCGTGCCGGACGTCATTTCGCCTATCGTGGGCCGATGGCCGACAGGCCGTCCGGCAGAGAGGAGACCGAGGACCAGCGCCTCGACCGCAACCTGGGCGAGCTGCTCCAGGAGCTGCGGGTCGCGCTGCCCGGCGTCCAGGTCCTGTTCGCCTTCCTGCTCGCCGTGCCCTTCCAGTTTCGCTTCGGCGAGATCACCCAGTTTCAGAAGACCGCATACTTCGGCACTCTGCTCTGCACGGCGATCTCGGCCGCCCTGCTGATCTCGCCCTCGGCCTACCACCGGCTCACCTTCCACTACCAGCAGAAGGGTCGCCTCGTCTACATCGCCAACCGGCTGACGATCGCCGGCCTCGGCTTCCTGGCGCTGGCGATGACCGGGGCGCTGACGCTGATCACCGACATCCTCTACGGGGCCGCGGCCACCGCGGTCGTCACCGGTTGCGCGGTGCTGATGTTTCTCGGGCTCTGGTGCCTGCTGCCGCTGCGCAGGCGCTTCAGGCTCGAGAGGCGCCGGCGCGCGCCCGGTCGGTCGCCAGAGCCCTGAGCTGCTCCTCGAGGCTCGCGGCGAGGGCACGAACGGCGGGGTTTTCGGCGGAGTTGGCGCGCAGCATCTCGAGGTCCTTCTCCCAGATCTCGATCTTTTCGCCGAGCGGCACCTTGAGCTCCTCCTCGACGCCCTCCCCCTGCTCGCCGTAGGCGTCGCGCAGCATCCGCACGTTGGTCAGCTTGTCGGCCGCGTAGATCGCGATCGCCTCGTGGCCGGCGGCCTCCACCCGGTCGCGGTGCTCGCTCTTGCGCGCCTCGTAGGGCTCGACCGATTCGTCGTCGGTGAGCGCGTCGACGACCTCGGCCACGCGCTCACCGCATCGATCGCGCACGTCGGTGACCGTCAGCTCGCTGTCCTCGACGACATCGTGGAGGAGGGCGGCCGCGAGGACCTCATCTCCCGACATGTGCGTCGAGAGGCTCTCGGCGACCGCCACCGGGTGGTCGATGTAGGGGCGACCGCCGCTCGCGTTGCGGACCTGTCCGGCGTGGGCTGCCCTCGCCATCTCGAGCGCCGCCTGGACGAGCGGCGAGCGGTCGGCGATGTTCTCGATGCTGGGCGAGTTCGGCACCGGGTCCAGCCTAGCGGCCGCCGTCGCTCAGACCGTGGCCGCCGCGCCGGGCGCCCGCACCGGAAGCTCGTACTCGCCGCCCTCGACCCCGAGCTCGATCGCCCCCGCTCGGCCGCCGATCTCGGCCCACCGCTCCCGTCCTTCTTCGCCGAGGCGGTCGAGTCGCTCGTCGGAATGCATCGGGTCGTGGTGGAAGAGGACGGTGCGCTCGGCGCCCGTGCGACGCGCGAAGGCGAGGCTGTGCGAGAGGCAGGAGTGGCCCCAGCCGAGATGCTCGGGGTACTCGGCGTCGGCGTACTGGCCGTCGTGGATCAGCAGCGAGGCGTCGCGGGCCAGCTCGAAGCCGGAGATCCAGCTCTCATCGAGTCGTTCGAGGTCGGCGCCGAGGGCCGGCTCGTGGTCGGGGATGTAGGCGAGCGAGTTGCCGCCGTCGTCGATCCGGTAGCCGAGCGTCGGGCCGCGGTGGGTGACCGATGCCGAGCGGATCCGCGCCGGGCCGATCTCCCACTCCGCCTCCGGGCAGTGCCGGAAGGAGACGTCGCAGGGCAGCTCGCGGACCTCGACAGGCGAGAGCGGTGCCGAGATGTAGCGGGCGATGCGGTCCCGCAGCGAAGCCTCGGGCGAGGCCGGGCCCCAGATCACGATCTCGGTCTGGGGGCGGAAGGCCGGGGCGAAGAAGACCAGCCCCTGGATGTGGTCCAGGTGCAGGTGGGTGAGCAGGATGTGGAGCCGGGTGGGCTCGTCGGGCAGCGCGTGCCCGAGGTTGCGGATCCCGGTGCCGGCATCCAGCGCCAGCAGCGATCCGTCGGAGAGGGTGACGCCGACGCACGACGTGTTGCCGCCGTAGCGGATCGTCTCCGGGCCGGGGGAGGGGATCGAGCCGCGCGTCCCCCAGAGCTTGACCTGCATCAGCCGCCCGCCCCGTTTTGCGACCCGCTCGGCCAGAAGACGGCAATCGCGCCCTGTGAGCCGTGCGCGGTGAGGATCGGGAAGGCGGAGACCTCGACCGTGTGGACGGCGCCGTCGGTCGAGCGGATCGCGAAGTCAGCGTGGGCGGGGTGCCCGCTGCGGACCGCGATCACCAGCGGCAGCTCGTCGTAGGGGATCGCCTCCCCGGCCTCATCGAAGGGCCCAAAGATCGAGCCCCACTCTTCGGGCCCGACCGTGCCGAGCTCCTCGTAGCGTTTGCCGAGCAGGGCGCCGGCCGCCTCGTTGTAGAAGACGAGGACGCCACCCTCGTCGACCAGGAAGGCCGGCGTCGAGAGTGCCGACAACAGGTTGCGAGCCAGGATCAGCTCGAGAGGTCGCTGCTGCGTCACAGCTGACACCTTAGTTCGTGAGTTCGCGACATTGGCAAGGTCCGGTCCCTAGCCCACCCCGACGGCCCGGAGAGACAACACTCCTGCCCCGCCCCGAGCGGCTGCGTGACTTTCATCACATTGCTTCCTCGCGCTAGGGTCGAAAGGCCAGATATCCCGAAGCTGCAATCAAGAAAGGGTCTGTTGGATGGGACTAGATCAGAGCAAGATGGGGAACGTCGTCGCCAAGCAGATGGAAGCCCTGGAAGCCGACTACGGGGACGACTGCGAAATCGGCGACGTCTGCACGATCGTCGAGGTCCTCGGCCCCCACGGCTCTCATCTGCGCGTGCGCAGCAGCGACATGCGGCCGCACATCACGATCGGCCTGCTACGCGCCTCCGAAGGCATGTTCCTCGGCGGCCTGCGCCCCGGGCCGGCCGGCGAGGAGTGAGCGCGTTTGCGTCCGCCTGCCGGTCATTGGCGCGCTTCGCCGACCCGGTTCGAGCCCGCATCCCCGCCACCGACCGCGGCAAAGAAGGCGCGGTCGCCAACTCTGATCTCCATCGATCTGGTCTTCGAGAGGTCGAGCGCCGAGCTGAGAATCGGGTAGCTGCCGTCGCCCCAGCGGTAGCGGAAGGTCCCGGCGGAGAGCACAGAGCCGTCGCGGCTGCGCAGGTAGACGCGGCACAGCGTCCCCGAGGAGACCCCCTTCACGTACATGTGGATCTCGGTGCCGAAGGCGTTCGGGATCAGCTTGGCGGAGATCTTCATCCTGCCCGGCAGCGAGCCGAAGGTGACGTGCTGCTCGGGCCCGGCCGTCTCATCGCCCGGTAGGACGAGGAGGACGAGGACCGCGGCGGCGACCGCCGCCGTGCCGCCGAAGGCGAGGCCGAAGCGGAGCCGGCGACGACGCCGTTGCTTCAGCCGTTCGGCGCCGATCGCGGCGGCGACGCGCGCGGCGAGCGAAGGCGGCGGGCTCGGGGTCGTCTCGAAGCGCGCCGGGTCGGCCAGCGACATCGGGCGGACGAGGGAGGCGAGGTTCTCGAGCTCCTCCCGGCAGCTCGCGCAGCCCTCGAGGTGGGCCTCCAGGGCTGCCCGCTCCTTTGCGGGCAGGTGGCCGAGCGCGTGGGCGCCCAGGCTCTCGCGCCACTCGCGGCAGGCGTCAGTCCTCATAGCCCATCTCCTCGAGCGCGATGCGGAGCGCGCGCAGCGCGTAATAGACGCGACTCTTCACCGTGCCCTCCGGGATGCCCAGCTCGGCGGCGACCTCTGCGTAGGGCCGCTCCCGATAGTAGGTCTGGACCAGGATCTCGCGGTGTTGGTCGCCGATCCGGCGCATCGCCTCCTCGACCTGCCAGGCGAGCAGCGTCTCCTCGATCGGTTCGACCGTCGGCTCGGTGCCGCCGCCGGCGAGCGGCGGCCGCGCCGCCCGGGCACGGCCGAGGTCGATTACGACGTTGCGGAGAATCGCGAACAGCCAGGTCCGCAGTGAGCCGATCTCCGGATCGAATCGGCTGCCGGCCCGCCAGGCCCGCAGGAAGGTCTCCTGCACCGCCTCTTCGGCGAGGCCCGTATCGCCGAGCGAGCGGGTCGCGAACCCAAACAGCTCGCCGGCGTGCGCAGCGTACGCCTCGCGGACGTCTCGCTCACGCGTTAAAGCGCCGGCCGACATACGCCTCGATGTACGCGGCGCACGCCGGCCGGGTTCAACAGGCTCGGCCTAGAGTTTTCCGATCTTGAAGATTTTCGTGCCGCAGTCCGGGCACACTCCTTGGATGGCCGGGCGACCGTTTTTCATGGTCACCTGTTTTGCGTCCTGGATCTCGACCTTCTTGCGCTCTTTGACGCAGTAGCCCTCGGGCATCGGTGGCTCTCCTTTCGCTGCCGCCGGGAGCGGCAAAGATCGCGATTCCTCGCGAGGTGGATTGCGCCGAATGTAACGGAGACCGTGGACGACGTGGCGCGATTACGTGCAAAAACGCACTAATCGCTACTTTTCGGCACCAGATTCGGGGTTTGGCTTGGCTTTCGATTCCGAATTTGCGCCGCCGCCGGACCCGCCGCCGCCGCCCGATTCCTGTTCTTCGGCCTTCAGGCCTTCCACCTCCGTGCGCAGTTCGACGATCTGGGCTTCCAGGGTGGTTACCTGCGGCGACTGGCCGCCTTCGAGCTCGACCTGTTCGCGCAGGGCCTGGACTTCCTCGACGCTGGCGCCGCCCGAGCCGCCCCCGTCGTCTGCTTCGAGCGCCAGGTAGATCGCGGCGCCCGAGGCGCCGATCGCGATCGCAAGCAGGACGAGGAAGACACGCGTACGGGCGCCGAGCTTGCGCTCGACCTCGCCGATCCATGCCCGCAATCCGTCGAGCGACATCGTCGACACGTTAATCAACTACCCTGCTGCCCGCACTTTTCCCCCGATCTCGAAGGAGACGTCCCGAATGCCCGATGCAGTCATCGTCGACACCGTCCGCACGCCGATCGGCCGCGCCTTCAAGGGCTCGCTCGCCCAGCTTCGCCCGGACGAGATGGGCGCCTACGTCGTCGACCGGCTGCTCGAGCGCAACCCCGAGGTCGACCCGGCCCTGGTCGAGGACCTGATCTGCGGTTGCGGCATGCCGCAGGGCCTGCAGGCCTTCAACATCGGCAGGATCATCTCGCTGCTCTCCGAGAAGCTGCCGCAGACCGTCAACGGGGTGACCGTCGCCCGCTACTGCTCCTCCAGCCTCGACGCGATCCGCCAGGCCGGAAACGCGGTCATGGCCGGCCAGGGGGATGTCTACATCGCCGCCGGGGTCGAGTGGGTGAGCCGCTACAACGAGCGCACCGAGCCGGCCGGCGCCGCGGACCAGAACGAGAACCTGCAGGGCAACAACGGCCAGCCCAACGCCTACATCGAGATGGGCCTGACCGCGGTCAACGTCGCCAACAAATACGAGGTCAGCCGCGCCGACATGGACAAGTACGCGCAGCGCTCCCAGGAACTCGCGGTCAAATCCCAGGAGGACGGCTTCTTCGACCGCGAGATCGTCCCGGTGACGCTGCCCGACGGCACCGAGGTCGCCAGAGACGACGGCCCGCGCGCCTCCTCGACGCTCGAGAAGCTGAGCGAACTGCCCGAGGCCTTCGGTGGCGGCGGGGTCACCGCCGGCAACTCCTGTCCCCTCAACGACGGCGCGGCCGCGGTGCTGGTGATGAGCGACACCAAGGCGAAGGAGCTCGGCCTCACCCCGCGCGCCAAGATCGTCACCGCCGCGACCTGGGGCAATGAGCCCGAGTACATGGGCGTCGCTCCGATCGGCGCGATCAAGAAGGCGCTCGACCGGGCGGGGATGACGATCGACGACGTCGGCGCGGTCGAGCTCAACGAGGCCTTCGCCGCCCAGGTGATCCCGATCATGGCCGAATGCGACATCCCGCTGGAGAAAATGAACACGCACGGAGGCGCGATCGCCCTCGGCCACCCGTTCGGGATGACCGGCGCCCGGATCATGGGCACCCTGCTCAACGTGATGGAGACCGACGACCACCAGGTCGGCATCGAGACGATGTGCGTGGCCGGAGGGCAGGGGAACGCGATGATCGTCGAGCGTCTGAACTGAGCTGGCGGTAGACGCCGGCCGGGCGGGGGTTTCGCTTAACTTTTTCGACGGGCGGCGGTGGCCGTCCGAGGTCGAAGGCGGCGAAAAAGTACAAGACGCTTCACCCCCACCCGACCAGCGTTTAAGGTCAGTTCCGGTGGAGAAGCTGGAGACCCTGACCTACCAGGCCGACGGGCGAATAGCTCGGATAACTCTCGATCGGCCGGAGCGGGGGAACGGGATCACGCCGCGGATGCCGGCGGAGATCGCCGAGTGCGTCGAGCGGGCAAACCTCGACCCCGAGGTCCACGTCATCGCCCTGGCCGGCAACGGCACGGGCTTCTGCGGCGGCTATGACCTGGTCGCCTCTGCCGAGGGGGACATGAGCGGCCTGGGCGGGGTGGAGGTACCGCCCGGCTCGCCGCTCGACCCCGCGACGATCGGCGCCAACCACGTGCCGGACTCCAACTGGGACCCGGTCACCGATTTCCAGTTCATGTGGCGCAACGTCCGCGGCTTCATGAGCCTCTTCCACTCCGAAAAGCCGGTCCTCTGCAAGGTCCACGGCTACTGCGTCGCCGGCGGCACCGACATGGCGCTCTGCTCCGACCTTCTGGTGATCGGGTCCGACGCGAAGATCGGCTACCCGCCGGCACGGGTCTGGGGCTCCCCGACGACGGCTCTCTGGACGGCGCGGATCGGCGCCATGCGGGCCAAGCGCCTGTTGCTGACCGGCGACTCGCTGACCGGCGAGCAGGCGGTCGAGTGGGGGCTGGCGACCGAGTCGGCCCCGCCCGCGGAGCTCGACGAGCGCTTCGAGGACCTGCTGGGGCGGGTCGCACGGATGCCGATCAACCAGCTGGTGATGATGAAGATGCTGGTCAACCAGTCCCTCTACTCGCAGGGCCTGCACCAGACCCAGCTGCTGGGCACCTTCTTCGACGGCGTCGCCCGCCACACCGAGGAGGGTCACGGCTTCGTCCGCAGGGCGGCCGCGGACGGCTTCAGGGAGGCTGTGCGGGAGCGCGATGAGCCCTACGGCGACCACGGCCTGGAGGGATTCGGAGTCGAGTAGGGTCTCGCCGCGATGAGCGAGGCAACTCCGCATCCGAGTTCCGCGATCACGCCGGAGAGCGTCCGCGCCTTCCTCCCCGGCAGCTTCCCCGGCGACCTCGGGATCGAGCCGCTCGAGGTGGAGGACACCCACTCGCGTGGCAGGATCGTCGTCGACAGGCGCCACCTCCACCCGGGCGGCTTCGTCCACGGCGGGGTCTGGACCGCGCTCGGCGACACCGTCGCCGCCTGGGCGACCTTCCGCAGCATCCCCGCCGAGCACAACTTCACGACGATCGAGCTGAAGCTGAACGTCTTTGCCGCCGCCCTGCTCGGCGACGAGATCGTCGCCGTCGCCGAGCCCCTCCACACGGGCAGGAGCACGGTCGTGATCGAGGTCCGCATGGAGCGGCGCCGCGAGGGCGCCGAGCCGCGCCTCGCCGCCAACCTGATCGTCAGCCAGTTCGTCCTGCCCCCGCAGCCCTAGTTGTGACCCGAGTCGTACCCGCAGACGGTCACTGGACGCGCTCCTCCGCCGCCGCGGCCGGTGTCAGCCCGTCGGCCGATTCGCCGGGTTCCAGCGGTCGTTCCAGGCGTTCGATCTGGGGCAGGCGCCAGAGGGCGCTGGCGATCGTCAGGCCGATCGCCGCCGACAGCAGGGCCAGGAACCACTGCGTCGGGTCGAGAAGCTCCATTTCGAAGAATTCGCGCAGCGGGGCGATCCCGAGGATTCCTGCGTAGAGAGCGGCGAGGCCGACGATCATCGCCAGCATGTAGGTCTGGATCGCGATGTGCTCGCGTCCGGGGCCGCGCTCGAGCAGGAGCACGAAGGAGAGGCCGAGGACGATCAGCGTCGTCGTCGCCGCGGTCCTGCCTGCCTCCAGGGAGGCGCCGAACATGCTGTCGACGAGGAAGAAGGAGAGGATCGAGCCGAGCGCCGTGGCCAGGCCCGCCGGGACCGAGAAGGCCGCCAGGGACCGCAGCAGGCGGCCCCTGTACAGGGGGCCGTCGGAGGGCAGGAGGGCGAGCACGAAGGAGGGAACGCCGATCGTCAGGAATGCGGCCAGGGTCAGGTGCCTGGGGAGGAAGGGGAAGGCGAAGCCGGGGACGGCGACCAGCAGGATCAGCGCCGCGGCGTAGACGGTCTTGGTCAGGTAGAGCCGGCCGAGCCGGTGGATGTTGCGGGCGATCCGACGCCCTTCGGCCACCGCTTCGGGGAGCCGCGAGAACTCGTCCTCGAGCAGGACGACGTCGGCGACGCCTTTCGTGACCTGGGCCCCGGAGCCCATCGCCACGGCGAGGCGCGCCTGCTTGAGCGCCGGCACGTCGTTGACGCCGTCGCCGATCATCGCCGTGTAGCGGCCGGACTCGCGCAGGGCTCCGACAATTGCCTTCTTCTGCTCGGGCGCGATCCGGCAGAAGATCGTGTTGTCCCTGACGACCTCGGCCAGCCGGTCGGGATCGTCGGGCAGGTCGGGGCCCTCGACGACGCCGGCGTCGGCGGGCACGCCGACCGCGCCGGCGACGGCGGTGACCGTCGAGCGGGCGTCGCCCGAGATCAGCTTCAGGTCGACTTCCTGCTCGCGCATGAAGGCGATCGTCTCCGAGGCGTCCGGGCGCAGCGTCTCTTCGAGCACGACCAGGGCGACGGCGCGCAGCGCCGGCGGCGCCTCCGCGGCCGGATCGTTGGGCAGCGACTCGGCGGATTCGCCGAAGGCGACCACCCGCCGCCCACCGCCCGTCTCGCGCTCGAGCACGTCGCGCAGTCCCTCCGGCAGGGCCAGCGCCCCGGCCCGCTCGAGCACGTCCGGCGCCCCCATCACGTAGCTCCTGCCGCCGAACCGCAGGCCGCTCCACTTCCACTCGGAGGAGAACTGGACCTCGCCGCTCACTCGGGCCGGCTTGCCCGGGAAGCGCTCGGCGATCGCCTCGAGGGTGCGGTTGCGGTCGCCGGCGCTCGCCGCGTAGGCGCCGAGCGCCCGGTGGGCGGCGCTCTCCTCGACCCCCTCGGCGACCTCGACCTCGAGCAGGCGCAGCTCGCCGTCGGTCAGCGTGCCGGTCTTGTCGACGCAGATCGTGTCGACCGAGGCGAGGCTCTCGGTCGCGCTCATCTGCTGAACGAGCGTTTTCCGGTGCGCAAGCCTGACCGCGGCAAAGGCGAAGGTGACGCTCATCAGCAGGACCAGGCCCTCGGGGATCAGCGTCACGAGGCCGGCGGTCGCCGTCTGCGCGGCTTCCGTGATGTCGGTGCTGCGCAGCTTCAGGGTCAGCACCAGGACCACCGCCAGCGGCGCCATCACATAGAGGCAGGCGACGATCACCTGGTTGACCTCCGCCTGCAGCGGCGAGGGCGGGTGGCGGAAGGCGCGCGCCTCGCCGGCGAGCTTTCCCGCGTAGCTCTCCTCGCGGACCGCGTCGACGAGGTAGCGGCCGGAGCCCGACATGCAGAAGGAGCCCGACAGGGCTCGGTCGCCGGGCGCCTTGCGGACGCCGTCGGCCTCGCCGGTCAGCAGCGACTCGTCGAGGGTCAGGCCGCGGCTCGAGATCACCTCGCCGTCGGCGACGAGCTGGTCACCGGGCTCGATGGCGATCACGTCGCCGGCGACGACCTCCTCGGTGCGCAGCGGGACGAGCGAGTCGTCGCGCAGGACCTTGGCCTGGGGCGCGACCAGCACCGCCAGCTCGTCGAGCGTCCGCTTCGCCTTCAGCTCCTGGCGGATCCCGATGTAGGAGTTGACCACGGCGATCAGGCCGAAGATCGAGTCGGCGTAGAGCCCCAGCCCGAGGTCGAGGACGAGGAAGCCGCCGATGATCGCGTTGAAGAGGGTGAAGACGTTGCCGGCGACGATGCTCGAGGTCGAGCGTGAGGAGGTCTCCGGCGGCGGCCCGAGCTTGCGCAGGCGTCGCGCAGCCTCGCTCGTCGAGAGTCCCTGCTTGGCGGCGGCGTCGGTCACGGCTCCATTGTTTACCGGGTGGTCCGGCAGCGTCAGGCCGCGCCCGATGCCGGGAAAGTCGTTCAGTAGTAGGTTTTCGCTCGATGGCAAGCGATCTGAAGCTGGGTCTGAACCTCGGCTACTGGGGCATCGGCCCCGCCGGCGAGGAGGCGGTCGAGGTCGTGCAGGCGGCCGAGAGGGCCGGCTTCGAGTCGGTCTGGGCGGCGGAGTCCTACGGCTCAGATGTAGTCAGCGTCCTCGCCTGGCTCGCCGCGAAGACCGAGAAGATCAAGCTCGGTGCGGCGATCCTCCAGGTCCCGGCGCGGCCGCCGGCGGCGGCCGCGATGGCCGGCGCGACGATCGACAAGCTCTCTGGCGGGCGCTTCATCTTCGGCTTCGGCCCCTCCGGCCCTCAGGTCTCCGAAGGCTGGTACGGGGTCCCCTACGCAAAGCCCTGGGGCCGCACCCGCGAGTACATCGAAGTGGTCCGCGAGATCATCGCCCGGGAAGGCCCCGTCGATCACCAGGGGGATCATTACCAGCTGCCGCTGCCCGGGGGGGAGGGCAAGGCGCTGAAGCTCAACTTCCACCCCGTGCGCAACCGGATTCCCGTCTTCGTCGGCGCGATCGGCCGCAAATCGGTCGAGATGGCCGCCGAGATCTGCGATGGCTGGATCCCGATCTTCTTCAGCGTCGACGCTTTCCAGGAGACCTGGGGAGAGCACCTCGAGGCGGGCTTTGCGAAGGGCGGCCGGCAGCGCTCCGACCTCGAGGTCAGCCCCTCGCTGCAGGTCGCGATCGACGGCGACCAGGAGGCGGCGAAGAGCGTCGTCAAGGCCGGCCTCGTCCTCTACTTCGGCGGCATGGGCAGTCGCAAGACCAACTTCTACGTCGACCTCGCTCACCGCTTCGGCTTCGGCGAGGTCGCCGACGAGGTCCAGAACCGCTACCAGGACGGCGACAGGGCGGGTGCTTTCGAGGCGATGCCGGACGAGATCGTCGAGGCGACCTCTCTGGTCGGCACCGAGGCCGAGGTTGCGGCGCGAGTCGAGCGCTTTCGCGAAGCGGGGATCGACAGGCTGATCGTCTCGCCCGTGCACACGAGCGCGACCAGCAACTGCACACGTTGGAGCGGCTCGCCTCGATGGCGGGCGTCGGAACGCCCGCCTGACCCGTTGTCGTAATCTCTCGCGCCGCGATGAAGATCGGAGTCCCAAAAGAGACAGCAGACGGAGAGCGCCGCGTGGCGCTGGTCCCGGACGCCGTCGCCTCGCTGAAGAAGAACGAGAGCCTCTCGGTCGCGGTCGAGCGTGGCGCCGGTGAGGCCGCCGGCCACCCCGACTCCCAGTACGAGGAGGCGGGCGCCGAGGTCGTCGACCCCGACGTTGCCTGGGGCGCCGACGTCGTCCTCCGCGTCGCCGTGCCCAGCCGTCGCCGACATCGGCCGCCTCAACTCGAACCAGCTGCTGGTCGCCCATCTGGCCCCCTGGACGTCTGCGGAGACCAACAATGCCCTGGCGCAGGCGGGGGTGACCGCCTTCGCGATGGAGGCGATCCCGCGCACCACCCGCGCGCAGGCCATGGACGCGCTCTCCTCACAGGCCGCCGCCGCCGGCTACGCGGCGACCCTGATCGCCGCCCGCGAGTCGGGCCGCTTCTTCGGGATGATGACCACCGCCGCCGGCACGGTGCCGCCCGCCAAGGTGCTCGTCCTCGGCGCCGGCGTCGCCGGCCTGCAGGCGATCGCAACGGCGAAGCGGCTCGGCGCGATCGTCACCGGCTTCGACATCCGCCGGGCCGCGTGGGAGCAGATCTCCTCGCTCGGCGGCCGGCCTCTGGAGCTCGACTTCATCCCGGACGCCGAGGGCGAGGGGGGCTACGCCCGCCCGCTCACCGACGAGGAGAACGCCCAGGTTCGCGACGCGCTCACCGAAAACGCGGCCAAGCAGGACCTGATCGTCACCACCGCCGCGATTCCCGGCCGCCCGGCGCCGCTGCTGATCACCGCCGAGGCGGTTCGCGGCATGCGGCCGGGCGCTGTGATCGTCGACCTGGCGGCGGAGACCGGCGGCAACTGCGAGCTGACCGAGGCGGGGGAGACCGTGATCGAGGGTGGCGTCAAGGTGATCGGCCCGCGCAACCTCGCCAGCGAGATGCCGGCGCCCGCCTCTCAGCTCTACGCCAAGAACCTCGAGAACCTGCTCGGCCTCCTGATCGACGAGGAGGGCGCCCTGAACGTCGACTTCGAGGACGACATAGTCGATGCCGCCTGCATCACGGCGGCTGGCGAGATCCGCAACGAGAGGGCGGCCAGGTAGCTGATGAGCCTGATGACCGAGATCACGATCTTCGTCCTTGCCGCCTTCGTCGGCTTCGAGGTGATCTCGAAGGTTCCGACGACGCTGCACACGCCGCTGATGTCGCAGACCAACGCGATCCACGGAATCGTCATGCTCGGCGGGCTGATCGTCCTCGGCTACGCCGGCGACGGCCTCGAGTACGTGATCGGGACGATCGCAGTCGCCTTCGGCGCGATCAACATCGTCGGCGGCTTCATGGTCACCGACCGGATGCTCGGCATGTTCTCCAAAAAGCCGAAGCCGAAGGGCGACAGGGACGAGAACGGGAAGGACGGCTCATGAGCCTCGCCGTTCTGCAACCGGGCGGGGATGGGGCCACCGCCCTCTACATCGTCGCCTTCTCGCTCTTCATAATCGGCGTCAAAAGGGGCACGCACCCGACCACCGCCAAGCAGGGGAACCTGGTCGCGGCGGTCGGCATGGCGGTCGCCGTCGTCACCACGCTGCTGCTCGACGGAATCGGCAACTGGGGCCTGATCGCCCTCGGCCTCGGGATCGGCACCGCCGTCGGCGTGATCGCCTCGGTTCGCGTGCAGATGACGGAGATGCCGCAGATGGTCGCCCTCTACAACGGCGTCGGCGGCGGCGCCGTCGCCCTGATCGCCTGGTCGGAGATCCGCAACGAGATCAGCGAGATCAATCAGGGCGCGATCTCCTCGGTCCCGCTCGACATCCTGATCCCGGTCCTCTTCGCCGCCGTCGTCGGCTCGGTTTCCTTCTGGGGCTCGAACATCGCCTTCGCCAAGCTCCAGGACCTGATCCCCACCAAGCCGCTGGCGATCCCCGGCCAGCAGGTGATCAACGGCGTCCTGCTGATCGGCATCCTCGCCGCCTGCGTCAGCATCGCTGTCGGCAACGACGACCCCTCGCAGCTGACCTTCATCGGCATCCTGATCGCCGCCGGCCTGCTCGGCAACCTCGTCGTGCTGCCGATCGGCGGCGCCGACATGCCGGTCGTGATCTCGCTCCTCAACGCCTTCACCGGCCTCTCTGCCGCCGCGGCCGGGTTCGCGCTCGACAACGTCGCGCTGATCGTCGCCGGCACCCTCGTCGGCTCCTCGGGAACGATCCTGACGATGGAGATGGCGACGGCGATGAACCGCTCGGTCGCCAACGTTCTTTTCGCCGGCTTCGGCGGCGCTCCGTCGGGCGGCGCCGCGGGGTCGACCGAGGAGCGCCCGCACGTCTCGATCGGCGCCCAGGACGCGGCGATCAAGCTCGCCTACGCCGACTCGGTCGTGATCGTCCCCGGCTATGGCCTCGCGGTCGCCCAGGCCCAGCACGCGATCAAGGAGGTCGCCGACCAGCTCGAGAAGCGCGGCGTCACGGTCAGCTACGCGATCCACCCGGTTGCGGGCCGCATGCCCGGTCACATGAACGTCCTGCTCGCCGAGGCCGACGTGCCCTACGAGAGCCTCAAGGAGATGGATGAGATAAACCCGGAGATGGCGCGCACCGACGTCGCGGTGGTCGTCGGTGCCAACGACGTCACCAACCCGGCGGCGAAAAACGACCCCGACAGCCCGATCGCCGGTATGCCGATCATCGAGGTCTCCGAGGCCCAGCAGGTGATCGTGATCAAGCGCTCGCTCAGCCCCGGGTTCGCCGGCATCGACAACGACCTCTTCTACGCGCCGAACACCTCGATGCTCTTCGCCGACGCCAAGCAGGCGGCGGCGGACATTGCCGCGGAGATCGAGAACCTCTGAGCCGGCCCCGGCTGTCGGCCGGGGGAGAGGAGCGCCGGGCTGAGCCCTTACCCGCCGTGTGCGGGAAGCGGAGCGCGGGCAATCGACGGTCGAGTGGGTCGCGCTGCTGGCGCTCGTCGCGCTGCTGTTGGTCGCCCTGCTGGCCGCCGGGGTGCGGATTCCCGGCGGGTCGCTGGCCCAGGCGGTCGCCTCGCGCATCCTCTGCGCGACGGCGATCGCGGACTCCTGTGGCGAGGAGCCGGCCCTGGTCGCCGCCTACGGCAGCGAGGTCGGGGGGCTCGTCCGCGACCACATGCCGACCCTCGCCTTCGAGGACGGTTCGCACGGCCTCCCCGTCGATTGGCGCCGCTGCCGCAGCACGGCCTGCGGCGACGGGCCCGGGCAGGGCTCCGTGCGCCGCACCGACGCCGGCCTGCCGGTGACCGCGTTCGTCCACGTCGTCGATCGTCGTCCCCGGGGCTCCCTCTACATCCAGTATTGGCTCTATTACGCGGATTCGGCTACCTTTGCCGGTGTCCCGATCGCCGAGGACGAGGGCTACCACGACGACGACTGGGAGTCCGTCCAGGTGCGGGTCGGCGGCGACGGCGAGGTCGACGAGCGCGCCTCCTCCCATCACGGCTACAACTACCGGCCGGGAGCCGCCAACTGGGCCTCGGACGCAGGCTTCGGGCCGCTCCGAGACGTCGAGGAGGCGGTCGGCGCCCGCCCCGCCGACGGCTGGGGCCCGGAGACCCGCGTCCTCCTGGTCTCCGGCGGCAGCCACGCCGGCAACCTCGGCGACGAGCCGGGCTCCCGTTTCACGCCCGCCTCGGCGGTCAACCTCGTGCCGCTCGAGCCGATCGCCGCCGCCGATTCGACCCACTTCGCGATCTCCCCGCCCTGGCTCAAGCAGGTCTGGCGCGACCCGGAGTCGGGCGGCACGAGCTAGGGGACGAACCTACGGCCCATCACTTCGGCGGCATGCGCAGGGCGCCGTCGAGCCGGATCGTCTCGCCGTTCAGCATCGTGTTGCGGGCGATCTCGGTGACCAGGTGCGCGTACTCCTCGGGACGGCCGAGCCGCGACGGGAACGGGATTCCCGCGCCCAGGGCCCGACGGTGATCCTCCGGCAGGGCGGCGAGCATCGGCGTGTCGAAGAGCCCCGGCGCGATCGTCACCACCCGGACTCCGCGCCCGGCCATGTCGCGGGCGGCCGGCAGCGTCATCCCGGCGACGCCGCCCTTCGAGGCCGAGTAGGCGATCTGCCCGATCTGCCCGTCGAAGGCGGCGATCGAGGCGGTGTTGACGCAGACGCCCCGCTCGCCCTCCTCGTCCGCATCGTTGGCGCTCATCGCCGCGGCGGCGTGGCTGAGGACGTTGAAGGTGCCGATCAGATTGATCTGGATCACCTTCGAGAACATCTCGAGGTTGTGCGGCCCGCCCCGGTGGGCGACCCGCTCCGCCCAGCCGACGCCGGCGCAGCAGACCGAGATCCGCAGACCGTCGCCGCCGGCGGCCCGGCCGACCGCGGCCGCGACCGTGGCCGGGTCGGTGACGTCTGTGTGGACGAAGCTCGCCGCCCCGCCCAGCTCGCCGACCAGGGCTTCCCCTTTTTCGGAATTCACGTCGGCGACCGTCACGGTCGCCCCGGCCTCGGCCAGGGCCCTGGCGGTCGCCGCGCCGAGCCCGGATGCCCCGCCCGCGACCAGCGCCGATGTCCCTTCGATCCGCATCGGTGCGCAGCCTAGATCATCCAGTTCACAGGCCCGTAATCCGACCTGTATAGGGTCTTCGTATTGCCACCGAGGTGAGGCAACCCACCAAGGACGCGATCGCGGGACGCCTGGCAGGGGCGCGACGGCGGACCCTCGAGCTGATCGAGCCCCTCGACGACGATCAGCTCAACCGCGTCCACTCGCCGCTGCTCAGCCCGCTGGCCTGGGACCTCGGCCACATCGCCAACTTCGAGGAGCTCTGGCTCGTCCAGGAGATCGGCGGCCTCGAGCCCCTGCACGGGGAGCTCGGGCGCCTCTACGACGCGATCGAGAACCCGCGCAGGACGCGCGGCGAGCTGCCGATCCTGCGCGACGCCGAGCTCCGCGCCTATCTTTCCGACGTCCGCGAGCGCACGCTGGAGGTCCTCGAACGGGTCGACCTGGGCCCCGGATCGGAAGAGCCGTTGCTGCGCGGCGGCTTCGTCTACGAGATGCTGCTCGCCCACGAGCTCCAGCACCAGGAGACGATGCTCCAGCTGCTGCAGTTGGTCGACGGGTATCGGCCGGCCGCCCCCGGGCTCTCGCCGCCCTCGCAGCCGATGCCCGACGGCCCGGACTCGATCTCGGTCCAGGGCGGGACGTACGTGATCGGGGCCGGCCCGCTCTCGGAGGGCTTTTCCTACGACAACGAGCGCGGCCGCCACGAGGTCGAGCTCGCCTCCTTCGAGATCGACCGGCTGCCGATCCTCAACGCCGCCTACGCCCGCTTCGTCGAGGAGGCGGGTGCTGAGCCGCCGATGTACTGGAGCCGCCGCGGCGAGGGCTGGGTCTCGACGGCCCGCGGCGGGGAGGTGGAGCTCGACCCGGCTCAGCCGGTCACCCATGTCTCCTGGGAGGAGGCCGACGCATACGCGCGCTGGGCGGGCGCCAGGCTGCCCAGCGAGCAGGAGTGGGAGGCGGCCGCCGGTCGCCTCGACGGCGTCGGCCGCGCATGGGAGTGGACCAGCTCGCACTTCCTTGCCTACCCCGGCTTCGAGGCGTTCCCCTACCCGGAGTACTCGCAGGCATTCTTCGGGGCCGAGCACAGGGTCCTCCGCGGCGGCTCCTGGGCGACCGACCCGAGCGTGATGCGGCCCAGCTTCCGCAATTGGGACCTGCCCCCCCGCCGCCAGATCTTCTCCGGCCTCCGCTGCGCGAAAGACGCATGATCACGGTCGACGTCCACCTCGACGACGACGCGTCGGCGACGATGGCTCGCGACGTCCGCCGCGGCCTGATGACGATCCCCAAGGAGCTCTCGCCGAAGTACTTCTACGACGAGCGCGGCTCGCAGCTCTTCGAGCGGATCACCGAACTCGAGGAGTACTACCCGACCAGGGCCGAGCGCGAGATCCTCCGCGAGCGGGCGTCCGAGATCGTCTCCACGGCCGGCTCGCCGACCGCGCTGATCGAGCTCGGCTCCGGCTCGGCGGCGAAGACGCGTCACCTGCTCAGCGCGATGAGCGCCGCCGGCTGCCTCGAGACCTACGTCCCGGTCGACATCTCCGAGGAGATCACCCACCAGACGGCCGCGTCGCTGGTCAGCGAGTACCCGGGGCTCGACGTCCGCGGCCTGGTCTGCGACTTCGAGCACCACCTCGAGCGCATCCCCGACACCGGCGAAGAACGCCTGATCGCCTTTCTCGGCGGCACGATCGGCAACCTCTATCCGTACCAGCGGCGCTCATTCATGTGCAGGATCGCCGCTCTGATGTTCCCGGGCGACCACTTCCTGCTCGGCACCGATCTGGTCAAGGACGCGGGCAGGCTGGAGGCGGCCTACGACGACGCCGAGGGCGTCACCGCCGAGTTCAACAAGAACGTCCTCGCCGTCCTCAACCGCGAGCTCGGGGCCGACTTCGACCTCGGAGCCTTCGAGCACGTCGCCCGCTTCGACAGCGCCGAGGAGAGGATGGACATCCGTCTGCGCTCGCTCGTCGAGCAGCGAGTCCGGGTCGAGGGCATCGACCTGACGGTCGAGTTCGACGCCGGTGAGGAGCTGCGCACCGAGATCTCGACCAAGTTCACGCGTGAGCGGCTCGAAGGCGTCTACGCCCACGCCGGGCTCGAGCTCGCCGGCTGGTTCACCGACGCCGCGGGCGACTACGCCCTCAGCCTCGCGCGAAGGCCGGAATAGCGAGCATCACGATCTGATTCTGTGCGAGCGCCGCCCTTATGGCGCGAGGTCGGTGATCAAGTCGCTCGAGCTTGTCGGGAGTGGTGATCGGGGTCAGGATCGGAAGCGTCACGCCGCCCTCGACGAAGGCGGCGAGGCGCTCCTTCATCTCCTCCGGGGAGCCGAAGACGAACATCTCCTCGATCAGCTCCCAGGGCGCCGCCGCGGCCGCCGCCTGCCGGTCGCCGCCTTCCCAGGCGGCGATCATCGGGTCGATCTGCTCGCCGTAGCCGAGCCAGCGGTAGAACGCGGCGTAGACGGGAACCGTGATGTAGGAGGAGAACATGAAGCGGGCGATCGGCTCGACCGCCTCGCGCTCACCCGGGATGCAGAAGAAGCGGCAGAGCAGCTCGAAGCCCTCGGGAGCGTCCTTGAGCTGAGCGGCGACTTGGGGCAGGCCGCCGAGCGGCAGGAAGTTGGTGAAGGCGCCATCGCCACGCTCGACGGCGAGCTCGAGCATCTTGCCGCGCAGAGCAGCGAGCACGATCGGCACCCGCTCGGCGGGAGCCGTCTCGAGCTTGAAGCCGCTCTCGGTGCGCTCGCCGTCGAGCGCCGTGCGCAGGAACTCGAGGGTCTCGCGGACCCGGCTCAGAGGCTTCTCGAAGGGGATCCCGTTCCAGCCTTCGACGATCCGGTCCGAGGAGGATCCGATGCCGAGCACGAAGCGCCCTCCCGATGCGTCGGCGAGTGCCGCCGCCTCCTGGGCGAGCAGCGCCGGGCCGCGTTGGAAGACTCCGACGATTCCGGTGCCGAGCCGGGCGCGCTCGGTCCAGGCGGCGCTCAGGGCGAGCGGAGTGAAGCCGTCGGGACCGTTGGTCTCGCCGCTCCAGAGGTCGGTGTATCCCGCTGCCTCCGCCCGCCTCACGTGCTCCTCGCTGGCGCCCAGCGGCGTCGCCGGAAGCGGAAGCGTCAGTCCCCATCGCTGCATGGTCGAGACCCTACCTCCCGCTCCGCGTCGCGGCGATTTGTCTAGGGTTCGGAGCCATGGAGGGGAGAGAGCCGACCAAGCCCGATCGCAATATCGCCCTCGAGCTCGTCCGCGTCACCGAGGCCGCGGCGCTCGCCGCGGCTCGATGGGTCGGGCGCGGCGACAAGCTTGCCGCCGACGGTGCCGCCGTCGACGCGATGCGCTTCGTCCTCGACTCGGTCGCGATGGACGGTGTCGTCGTGATCGGCGAGGGCGAGAAGGACGAAGCACCGATGCTCTTCAACGGCGAGGAGATCGGGGACGGGAGCCCGCCGCAGGTCGACATCGCCGTCGACCCGCTCGAGGGCACGACGCTCTGCGCCAAGGGCATGCCGAGCGCTCTGGCGGTGATCGCGCTCGCCGAGCGGGGCTCGATGTTCGACCCCGGGCCCTGCGTCTACATGGAAAAGATGGCCGGCGGCGAGGAGATCGCCGACCTGCTCGACCTCGACCGGCCCCTGCCCAAGACCCTCGAGCTGATTGCCGAGCGCAAGGGCGGCAGCGGTTGGCGACGTGATCGTCGTCATGCTCGACCGCCCACGGCACGAGGACGCGATGCAGGAGGTCCGCGACGCCGGTGCCCGCATCCGGCTGATCTCCGACGGCGACGTCTCCGCCGCGATGCTCGCGGTCAGCGAACGCTCGCCGGTCGACCTGCTCTGGGGGATCGGCGGCACCCCGGAGGGCGTGCTCTCCGCCGCCGCCCTGAAGTCGATGGGGGGACAGCTGCTCGGCCGGCTCTGGCCGCGCGACGCCGGCGAGCGCCAGGCGGCGCTCGACGCCGGCTACGACCTCGACCGCGTGCTCACGGCGGACGACCTCTGCTCCGGCGACGACGTCTTCTTCTCGGCCACCGGCGTCACCGACGGCGACGTTCTGCAGGGCGTCCGCTACCGCGGCCCCGGAGCTACGACCGAGTCCCTGGTCATGCGCTCGCGCTCGGGCACGGTCCGCCGCGTGCACGCCCGCCACGACCGCGCGAAGCTGCGTCAGATAATCGGCGAGAAATACGGCTGAGAACGGTTCTCAGGCGTCTTCGCAGCCGCAGGGCTTCGGCGGCGACTCCTTGTTCGAGTACGGCATCTCGCCGGTGTCCTGGAGCTCGTGGCGCAGGGAATTGATCACGGCCCCGGCCAGCAGGGTCAGGCTCAGGGCGTAGAACCAGACCAGGGCGATGAGGACGAAGCCGAGCGTCGAGCCGAACCGGGAGAGGCTGGAGACGTTGGCGAGATAGAAGGGGAAGGCCCAGTTCGCGATGCCGACGACGAGCGTCACGAATGTCGCCCCCGGCCACACGGCGCGCCAGGCCATGTGGCCTTTCGGCACCGCCCAGAAGATCACCGCGCAGATCGTGAAGACGATCAGCAGTGCCGCGCCGAGCAGCAGGACGGTGTCGATCGCCTTGATGTCCGACAGGCCGAAGGGAAGCCTGTCGGTGCTCGAGACGAGGCCGCTCTCGATCGCCGGCAGGAAGATGCTCGCCGCGATCAGCAGCAGGACCACGCCCAGCATCGCGAACGAGAACCGCTTCTGCTCGATCCAGCCGCGGCACTCGACGTGGTAGATGCGGCAGAACGCCGTGTCCATCGCGCCCCAGAAGGAGGCGCCGATCCAGAGCGAGCCGATGAAGGCGGCGATCCCGATCGTCGTCGAGTTGTCCTCGATCCGGTTGAGGATGTCGGTCAACTGGGTCTGCTCGGAGTTCGGGAAGAGCCTCTGCAGGTCGTCGAGGACGCTCGCCTCGACCCCCTTGATCTTCAGCACCTGGCCGAAGACGAAGAGGACGATCAGGGCAAACGGGAACACCGCGAGCATCAGGTTGTAGGCGACCATTGCCGAGAGGCCGGTGACGTTCTCCTCGTAGGCGCGGTTCCAGAAGGCTCGCAGCCAGGGGTGGGGATGTCGCATGGAATTGGGCATTGACTTCAGAAAGTGAAGCGTTAGAATGCGAACAGGCGTTTGAGTGGCCTCTACAGGCCCCAACACGACCTCGCAGCGCAGACTAGTTTGATTCGCGGACCCGTTCGCCGGTCCGCTTTTAGAGACTTTCGGCCCTCACCGGCCTTTTATTGGTGCACGACCAAAACTGCGAGAGCAAGGACGAGTGGAAACAGGATGCTAGTTGCAGAGCTTCAGGAGCTTGAGGAGGTAAAAGGCCTGATCACCCGCGGGCAGCAGCTCGGGGTGCTCACCTTCGGAGACATCGGCTCGGCGGTGTCCGAGGTCGATCTGGACGAGTCCGACATCGAGGACCTCTACGGGCACCTCGAGAAGTCGGGGATCGAGCTCGTCGAGGACATGGACCCGGCGCAGAAAGCCGCCGCGGAAGCGATGCCCGAGCCGACCGGCAAAAAAGGCCGGCGGCGCCAGAAACAGGCGCTCGACCTGAAACCGGACATGACCACGGACAGCCTGCAGCTGTTCCTCAAGGACATCGGCAAGGTGCGCCTGCTCACCGCCCAGGAGGAGGTCGAACTCGCCAAGCGGATCGAGCGCGGCGACCTCGACGCAAAGCAGAAAATGGTCGAGTCGAACCTGCGCCTGGTCGTCTCGATCGCCAAGAACTACCGCAACCAGGGCCTGCCCTTCCTCGACCTGATCCAGGAGGGGACGCTGGGCCTGGTCCGCGCGGCGGAGAAGTTCGACTACCGCAAGGGGTTCAAGTTCTCCACCTACGCGACCTGGTGGATCCGCCAGGCGATCGCCCGGGCCCTGGCCGACAAGGCTCGCACGATCCGCATTCCGGTCCACGTCGTCGAGAAGCTCAACAAGATCGGCCGTGCCGAGCGCAAGCTGGTCACCGAGCTCGGCCGCGAGCCGACCCCCGAGGAGATCGCCGAGGTCACCGGGATCGACCCCGAGGAGGTCGACTCGATCAAGCGCTCCGCGCAGGCTCCGGTTTCGCTCGAGAAGCCGGTCGGCGACGAGGAGGAGTCGGAGTTCGGCCAGTTCATCGCCGACGAGAAGGCCGAGTCGCCGTTCGACCGCGCCGCGGACCTGCTCACCAAAGAGGCGCTCAAGGAAGCCCTGGAGAACCTCTCCTACCGCGAGCGGCGGGTCCTCGAGCTTCGTTACGGGCTCGGCGGCGAGCATCCCCGCACGCTCGACGAGGTCGGCCGCACCTTCAACGTCACGCGTGAGCGGATCCGGCAGATCGAGAACCAGAGCCTGAAGAAGCTCCAGCAGCTCGGCGAAGCGCAGAAACTCCGCGAAGTAACTTGAGCTAGACGCAGCTGCGATTCGGGCCTGCGGCCCGAGTGGAGGGGTTGGGTGCCGCCCGGCGAGCGTTGCTTGCGAGCGTAGGGAGGTGCCCAGCCCCTCCCTCATCGCCCCAGGCGTGAACCGCGACTTGCACTGAGCCTTAAGACATACGTCCTCGCGACCGATAGAGGTCGTGATGTTCGACATCGACACAGCCCTGCGCACCATGGTCGAGCGCGAGGGGTCGGACCTTCACGTCAAGGTCGGCTCTTCGCCGATCGCGCGCATGCACGGCGAGCTCGCCCACCTCGAGGGCTTCGGAGAGCTGACGGCCGAGGACACGGAGAAGGCGTTTCATGACATCGCCGCCGTCCGCTCGCTGACCGAGTTCGAGGAGGATGGCGAGGCCGACTTCTCCTACGCGATCCCCGACGTCTCGCGTTTTCGCGTCAACACCTTCAAACAGCGGGGCACGATCTCGATCGTCTGCCGCGCGATTCCCTTCGAGATCCGCTCGATCGAGGAGCTCGGGCTGCCCGACGTCGTCCGCCGGCTCTCCGAAGAGCAGCGCGGGATCGTCCTCGTCACCGGTACGACCGGATCGGGCAAGAGCACGACGCTGGCGGCGATGATCGACCACATCAACCGCACCCGGGCGCGCCACATCGTCACGCTCGAGGACCCGATCGAGTACCTGCACGCCGACAACAACTCGATCGTCAACCAGCGTGAAGTCGGCTCGGACACGGTCAGCTTCAGCCGCGCGATGCGCCGCGTGCTGCGCCAGGACCCCGACGTGATCCTGATCGGCGAGATGCGCGACGAAGAGACCGTGCGCACGGCGCTCTCGGCCGCCGAGACCGGCCATCTCGTGATGTCGACGGTCCACACCCTCGATGCCACCGAGACGGTCAACCGGATCATCGACTTCTTCCCCCCTCATCAGCAGCAGCAGGCGCGGGTGATGCTCTCCGCGACGCTCAAGGGCGCGATCGCCCAGCGCCTCGTCCCCGACGTGACCGGCGAGGGCCGCGTCCCGGCCTCGGAGATCATGATCGCCACCGGCCGGGTCCAGGACCTGATCCTCAACCCCGAGGAGACCGGCAAGATCACCGAGGTCATCGCCGAAGGCGAGTTCTACGGGATGCGCACCTTCGACCAGTCGCTGCTCGGCTACGTGATGGAGGGCAAGATCACGGAGGAGGTCGCCCTCGACGCTGCCTCCAGCCCCCACGACTTCAAGCTGATGCTCGCCGCCCGCGGCCAGCGCGCCAGCGGCCTCGAGCAGCTCCACGAGCCGGAGGCGGTGGCGCCATGAGGGAGAAGCTCAACAACGACCCGAAGACCCAGGTCGTGGCCATAATCCTCCTCGTCGTGGTCGCGGCGTTCTTCTTCGTCACCAAAATGGGCGGCGGAGAAGAAGAAGAAGCGGCTGCGCCGACGGAAGCCACCGTGGCGGTGGCGGGCACCGAATCGACGGGCACCGCCGTCGGCGGGACCCCCGGCGAAGCGGTCGAAGGCGCCGTGGAAGAGGCGATAGAAAACACCTCGGCGGAAGCGACCACAGTGGCCCCGGCGGTGCCCTCCTCGCTGGCCGTTCCGCCCCTCCCGGCCCCCGTCAATGCCGCCTACAGGGCCGACAAGACCGTCGTCCTGCTCGTCGTCCGCGACAACGGCGTCGACGACAAGCTGGTCAAGAGCTCCTCCTCCGCGCTCTCTTCGATGGGCTGACGTCGCCCTGTTCGTCGTGCCCGTCTCGCAGGTCTACCGCTACGCGGCGATCACCCTGGGCGTCGAAGTCCAGCGCGTGCCCGCGCTGGTCGTCATGCGCCCGCGCAGCCTCAGCGAAGGGACGCAGCAGGCCTCCGTCAGCTACGGCTTCCAAACCCGCCAGACGATCGTGCAAGCCGTTCGCGACGCCTCCTACGAGGGTCCGGTCGCGACCTACCAGCCGAACTGACCATGAGCGCCATCGAGCCCTATCCCGATCACCTGCAGCCCGTTCCCGCCGTGGACGACTACGGACAGCAGACCGCGGTCGTCGAGCCGCCGGCTGCCGGCTTCGAGGTGCCCGGCCTGACGCCGCCCCTGCACAGGGGGCACTCGCGCGGCATGATCACCGACGTCCTCGTCGAACTCGGCTACGTGCCCCAGGAGGCGGTCGACGTGGCCGTCGAGCAGGCGCGGATCTCCGGGACCTCGCCCGAGAGCCTGCTGCTCGACCAGGGCCAGATCTCCGCGGACCAGCTGACCCGCGCCGTCGCCGAGCGATATGGGCTCGACTACCTCGACCTCGCTGTCTACCAGGTCGACCTGGGCGCGGCCGCGCTCTTCCCGGTGACGATGGCGCGCCGCTACAAGGCGGTGCCGGTCGGCTTCATCGACCAGCACACGCTGCTCGTCGCCACCGCCGACCCGGCCAACGTCCTTGCCGTCGACGACGTCCAGATCGCCACCGGCCTCGACTGCCAGATCGCCGTCTCCACCGAGGAGGACGTCGAGGCGCTGCTCGGTCGCCTGGGAACCATGCAGAACGCGGCAAACGACGCGATCATCGAGGAACACGACGAGCAGGAAGAGGACACCGAAGATGCCGGCGTCGCCGAAATGCAGGTCGGCGCCGCCGACGCACCGGTCGTCAAACTCGTCTACAGCATCCTCGCCCAGGCCGTCGGAGAGGGAGCGTCCGACGTCCACCTGGAGCCCGAAGAAGAGGAGTTGCGGGTGCGTTTCCGCGTCGACGGGGTGCTCAAGGAGTCGGCGCACGTTCCGCGGCGGATGATCGGCGCGGTGATCTCGCGCCTGAAGATCATGAGCGAGCTCGACATTGCCGAGAAGCGGGTCCCGCAGGACGGCCGCGTCAGCGTCAACGTCGATGACCGCCGCATCGACCTGCGCGTCACCACCCTGCCGACCCAGCGCGGGGAGGGGGCGACGATCCGGATCCTCGACGAAAGCAACTCCGAACGCACCCTCGACGACCTGGGCATGGAGGGGACCGCCCGCAAGCGCTTCGAAAGCGCCTTCAAGAAAGCCTACGGGGCGGTCCTGGTCACGGGCCCGACGGGGTCGGGGAAGAGCACGACCCTCTACGCGTCGCTGTCGGAGCTCAACAGCGTCGAGAAGAAGATCATCACGATCGAGGATCCGGTCGAGTATCGGATACCCGGCATCAACCAGATCAACGTCAACCGCAAGGCCGGGCTCGATTTCGCCCGCGGCCTGCGCTCGGTCCTCCGCGCCGACCCGGACATCGTCATGGTCGGCGAGATCCGCGACGCGGAGACGGCGAGGATCGCGATCGAGGCCGCCCTCACGGGGCACATGATGCTCACCACCCTGCACACCAACGACGCCCCGGGCGCGATCGCGCGCCTCAACGAGATGGGGATCGAGACCTTCCTCACCGCCTCCGCCGTCGACTGCGTGGTCGCGCAACGGCTGGCCCGCGAGTTGTGCCCGCACTGCAAGCAGCCGATGACGATCCCGGCGGCGGCCCTGGCCGACGCCGGAATCCCCGTCGAAGGGGACATCGAGGCCTTCGAGCCGGTCGGCTGCAACCGCTGCGGCAATGGCGGATACCGCGGCCGGGTCGGGATCTACTCGGTGATGCCGCTCAGCGAAAAGCTGAAGGAGATGACCGTGAACCGCGCCTCGGAGCCAGAGATCGCCGCCGTCGCCCGCGAAGAGGGGATGCTGACCCTGCGCGAGGACGGCGTCGAGAAGGTGCGCGAGGGCCACACGAGCCTCGAGGAGGTGCTCCGTGTCACAGCTTGACTTCGATTTCGCCGGCGTGCTCAGCCGCATGGTCGAACTGGAGGCCTCCGACGTCCACCTGACGCCGGGGTTCCCGCCCGCGATCCGCGACAAGGGCAGGATCGTCCCGATGGACGGCTTCCCGACCCTGACCGGGCAGCAGACCCGCGACGTCATCTACAGCATCCTCAACGACGACCAGCGCAAGCGCTTCGAGAACAAGAAACAGCTCGACTTCGCCTACGCGATCCCGAACGTCGCCCGCTTCCGTGTCAACTGCTTCTTCCAGCGCGGATCGGTCAGCGCCGCCTTCCGCCTGGTCCCGCACGGGATCCCGGCCCTGGAGGATCTCAAGGTCCCGGAGATCCTCCGGGACCTGACCAGGAAACCGCGCGGGTTCATCCTCGTCACCGGGCCGACCGGTTCCGGGAAGAGCACGACGCTGGCGGCGATGGTCGACGTGATCAACACCGAGAAACAGGAGCACATCCTGACGATCGAGGACCCGATCGAGTTCCTGCACCAGCACAAGAGCTCGATCGTCAACCAGCGGGAGGTCGGCGCCGACGCCCCCGACTTCGCCCTGGCGCTGCGCGCCGCCCTGCGAGAGGACCCGGACGTGATCCTCGTCGGCGAGATGCGCGACAAGGAGACGATCTCGACGGCGCTGACCGCCGCCGAGACCGGCCACCTGGTCTTCGCCACCCTGCACACCCAGTCGACCGCCCAGACGGTCGACCGGATCATCGACGTCTTCCCGGCCGAGCAGCAGGCTCAGGTTCGCACCCAGCTCTCGATCGCCCTCGAGGGCATCGTCACCCAGCAGCTGCTGCCGACGGCCGACGGCACGGGCCGCGTCGTCGCCACCGAGGTGCTGGTTCCGACCCCGGCGATCCGCAACCTGATCCGCGAGGGCAAGACACACCAGATCTACGCCGCGGTGCAGACCTCGGGCGCCGTCGGCATGCAGACGATGGACTCCGACCTGGCGCGCCTGGCCCGCGACGGCGTGATCACACGGTCGGTCGCCGAACAGCGCGCCTCGGTGCCCGAGGAGCTCGGCCGCCTGCTCGGCCCGAGCCCGGAGAGCAGCTACGTGCAGGACCCGGCCTACCAGTACGACAACGGCACCGGCGTGCCTGCGCCGCCGGCCTACACGCAGGGAGCGTAGGCCGTGTCGGGCGCCAGCACATTCGCCTTCCGGGCGATGGACGTCTCCGGGTTCGCCTCTGCCGGCGAGCTCGAAGCAGAGTCCAAGGCCCAGGTCTCCGAGAGGCTGCGGCAGCGCGGCCTGATCGTCCTCGACGTCTCCGAGAAGCGCGAGGCGATCAAGATCGAGACCCTGTTCAGGAAATGGCAGGGCGTCGACATGCGCGAGCTCGCCGTCTTCTCGCGCCAGTTCGCGACCCTCGTCGCCTCGGGGATGCCGATGCTGCGCACCCTGCACACGCTCGAGGAACAGACTCAGGACGAGCAGATCAAGGAGGCCGTCGCCGGCGTCCGCGCCGACGTCGAGGCCGGCTCGACCCTCGAGCAGGCGATGGAGCGCCATCCGAAGGTCTTCGACCGCCTGTTCCGGGCGATGGTCCGCTCCGGCGAGCAGTCCGGACGACTCGAGGGGGCGCTGGACCGAATCGCCTTCCAGGTCGAGAAGGCGGACGCCCTGCGGCGCCAGGTCAAATCGGCGCTGATGTACCCGGCCCTGGTCTTCGGCTTCGCCGCCGTGGTGCTGATCGCGATCGTCGCCTTCGTGATCCCGGTCTTCGTGAAAATCTTCGAAGAACTCTCGAAAGAACACCCTGAAGAAGCGGCGGGCCTGCCGATCCCGACGGAAATGTGCGTGCAGGCGTCGAACATCCTCACCGGCTACTGGTACATCCTGATTCCGGGCACGGTCGCTCTCGCCTACGGCTTCCTCAAATGGAAGAAGACGAGCCGCGGCCACGAGGCGTGGGACCGCTTCAAACTGCGCCTGCCGGCGAAGATCGGCGACGTGATCCAGAAAGTCGCCCTGGCCCGCTGGTCGCGAACCTTCTCGGGCGCCGTCTCCTCCGGCGTGCCGATGCTGCAGGCGATCAAGCTGACCGGCGATACGTCGGGCAATATCGTCGTCGAGCAGGCGATGGACGATGTCTACGCCTCGGTCAAGCGCGGCGGCTCGCTCGCCGGCCCGATCGAGTCGAACCCGATCTTCCCGCCGATGGTCGGCCACATGGTCGCGGTCGGCGAGGAGACCGGCCAGCTCGAGCACATGCTCGCCAAGATCGCCGACTTCTACGAGGCCGAGGTCGACGCCAAGGTGAAGGCGCTGACGGCGCTGATCGAGCCGCTGATGATCGTCTTCGTCGGCGGCGTCGTCGGGTTCATCGTGATCGCGATGTACCTGCCGATGTTCAGCATCTACGAACACATCCGCTAGCGCAGGGCGCGGAGCGGACATTCGTACGGCGGCGAGCTCCGAATAGGGGGTATCCCGCACCCCCCTCGTGCGCATTTTCGATGACCGGGGAACCCCTATTAATCGGCCTTGCAATGCGGGAAACGGTCGCTTTGGGAATTTCTACCTTGCAGCCCTAAAGCCTTTCGCCGAGACGCCGATGAAGGAGGCGTAACTGCCAGTGTCTCGGTGCCTCAAGCCCAAGGCAATGGCGCAAACGATAGGTCCAATAGGAGGTACCTATGTTGCTCCAGAACCTCCGGGCACGAATTGGCGCCCGGATCAACGGAAACAGTGAGTCCGGTTTCACGCTGATCGAGCTTCTCGTCGTGATGCTGATCCTCGGAATCCTCGCTGCCATCGCTCTGCCCGCCTTCTTCAATCAGAAGGAAAAGGCCGGAGACGCGAAGGCCAAGGAGTACGCCCACAGCGCTCAGGTTGCAATTGAGACCTGTGGCACGGAAAGCTCGTCCGGCAGCTTCGCAGCCTGCGACGCCGCCGCTCTGAAAATAATCGAGCCGACGCTGAAAAGCGCCACCGGACTCGCCGTCGCCGACGAAGCAGGCGCCGGCACAAAGGGTGGCCCGAAGGGCTACGTCGTGACCGTCACCGGATCGGGTGGCCGTACGTTCTCGATCAAAAACGTTGAAGGCACGCTCACCTACCCGTGTTCAGCGGCCGGTGGCGGATGCCCAGCGTCCAAGGAATGGGGCTCATAGGTCTCTGAGCCCAACGGCTTGAGCATGCACATCTCAAGCATGAGCACACCCGAAGGGCGGGCCCTCGCGGCCCGCCCTTCGGCGTGCTTGATCCTGGTCGCGGCGCTGCTCGCGATCGTGTTTCCGGCAACAGCTTCCGCGGTCGAACCGAATGCCCCATTGCTGACCGAAACGAATCCTCCCTCGCCGAGCGCCGCTCTGCGCCCCTTCGTGCTCGGCGATTCCGACGGGGGCGTGATCACGTCCGCCATCGGTGGCGCGGTCGCCGCGCGGCTCGGAGGGCCGGTCTCCAGGACGTCCGAAAACCCGACCTTCCTGATCACCGTCTACGCCGAGGACGGCACCTGCTCGGACCCGGGCTCGATCGTCGCCGAAGGGACGGCGGCCGAACTCGAGGAACCGGGCCTCCAGGTGACCAAAGACGTCACCGCCGGCGTGGAAACTCTCTTCTTCGCCAAGCAGACGGACCCCTCGGATCCGGCAAACCCCTCGAAATGCTCGAACGGGATCGGCTACCGCCACGTCGACGGCCCGCCCGGCCCCCCGGTCTTCACCGGCACCGATCCCTCCTCGCCGGCCGACGACAACTTCCCCAATCTGATCGGCCACGCCGACGTCCAGACGACGATCGAGATCTACGACACGTCGAACTGCGCCGGCACGCCGCTCGCCTCCGGCAGCGTCGCCGCCTTCGAAAAATCTGGCATCGAGGTGCACGTGGCCGACAACTCCACCACGACCTTCCACGCGAAGGCGAAGATCGCCGAATACAGCTCGACCTGCTCGATCTCCGGGGTCGACTACCAGGAGGTGAGCGCCGCCGGCGAAGAACCGGGCGGTGAAAACCCGGGCGGCGAAGGCCCCGGCGGCGAAAGCCCGGGAGGCGGCGGCCAGGGCGGCCCGACGGCGCCGAACCCCCCGGGCAGGCCGCCGGCGCCGACCCTGCGCACGGTTCCCGGCTACGCGGCCAACGACAACACCCCGACGGTGACGGGAAAGGCCCCCGGCGCCGGCATCGTGCAGGTCTACGGCAGCGCCGGCTGCAGGGGCCCCGTGCTTGCCCAGGGCCCGGCCGGGCAGTTCACAGGCCCCGGCTTCGGCGTCCAGGTCGCCAATGACACCGTCGTCACCTTCTACGGAATCTCCATCGACGGCGGCAACGACCGCTCGCTCTGCAGCGAGCAGCCGGCCGTGTACATCGAGGACTCGACCGCCCCGCACACGCGGATCACCAGCGGGCCGGCGGCGAAGACGCGTAAGCGCAGGGCGGTGTTCCGCTTCACCGACGTCGCCGGTGAGAGCACGACCACCTTCTTTTGCAAGCTCGATCGACGTAGGTGGAAGGTCTGTCGGGCGCCGCTGAAGCTGAAGCACCTCGGCCGTCGCCGCCATCTGCTCAAGGTCAGAGCGGTCGACGCCGCCGGCAACGTCGAGAAGAGAATGGCCAAGCGCCGCTTCCGCGTGGTCCGCAGCCACTAGTAGAACTCAGCGGCAATGGCCGCGGGAGCGCTCGATCGCCTTTGTCGGGGGCCTGATGGCCGGCAGCTTCGCGACGGCGCTCGCCCATCGCGTGCCGCGCGGGCTCTCGATCGTCCTGGCGCGCTCCGAATGCCCGGAGTGCGGCGCCCGGATAGCTGCGTACGACAACATCCCCCTGGTCTCGTGGGCGGCCCTGCGGGGCCGCGCTCGCTGCTGCGGGGCCCCGATCTCGCCGCGCTACCCGCTCACAGAGCTGCTCTGCGGGCTCTGCTTCGCCGCCACCGCGCTCGTCTATTGGGACGACCCGGCTGAGATCGCGATCGGCTGCGTCTTCGTGACCATGCTGGCGGCGGTCACGCTCACCGACCTCGAGCAGCGCATCATCCCCAACAGGATCCTGCTCGCGGGCTCGATCGTCTGCCTCGCGATCGCGGCGCCGACCGATCCCGCGGGCCTGGCCGAGCGGGCGATCGCCGCCGGCGCGGCGGGCGGCCTGATGTTCCTCGTCGTCCTCGCCTACCCGCGGGGGATGGGGCTCGGCGACGTCAAGCTGATGGCCGCGATGGGCCTCTTCCTCGGCAGCGCCGTCGCCCCGGCGGTCCTGGCGGCGCTCCTGGCCGGCAGCGTCGTCGGCCTGGGGATGATCGCCCGCCACGGCTCGGCGGCGCGCAAGATGGCGATCCCCTTCGGCCCCTTCCTCGCCCTCGGCGGCATCGTCGGCCTGCTGGCCGGCGAACAGCTGATCGACCTCTACCTGGGCTAGATGATTGGGGCGAATCGACGCGGCCGGCGGCTCAGCCGGCGCTCGGCTGCTTCTTGTGCGGCTTGCCGAGCGGCGCCTTGTCCAGCTTGTCCGTCCGCTTCAGCGTCAGGTCGATCAGTTCGATCCGGTAGATCTTTTCGTTGCCGCCGTAGACGAAGGTCTCGGGGACTCCGGGCTCCATCGCGAGGAGCTCGCACGATTCCCCGCCGACAGCGCAGACGTTGTCGCCGAAGATGCCCCGGACGTTCGAGGAGACCAGCATCAGGGCCTTCTTGCCGTCCTTGGTGACGCCCATGAAGACGATCGCCGGCGTCTGCCGGCTGGGCAGCTGGGTGAGCTCGGGCAGGTCCTTGCGGACCTCCGGCTTGGCCTTGCTCGCCTTGCCCCGTGTCGAGACCGGAGTCACGCGGACGTCGATCGCGAACGAGTAGAAGACGATGCGTTCGTCGTTGGTCGTCGTCTCTTCCGGCGGCGCCGTCGCCCCGGAGCTCGTTTCTTCGCTGATTTCGGATGAAGTTTCTTCCGACGAGCCCGTCGACCGGAGGATTCCTTGCCCTTGCCGGACCCTTCGGAAGCGGTCGGCGTGACGCCGGCGAGGCGGTTCTTGAACGGGTCCTTCGAGCTCAGGTGGTCGAGGCGCTTCTTGTAGTCGCGCAGGCCGGGAGCGCTCTTTGCGACGACCACGCGGGTCTTGGCGGCGACGGAGGCGCCCGCCGAGGCCGCTTCGGGCAGCGGCTCCTTGGTTTCGGCGGATTCGCCGAGCGCGATCGGGACGGCGACGATCGCCACCAGGAGAACGACGACGAGCGGCAGCAGGTGGCGTTCGCGCAGCTCGCGGTAGGCGTCGGCGACGAAGCCCGGCACCTTCACGTCCGGAATCTTGTCCGGAATCTTCAGCTCTGGGCCTTTCTTGAGGAAGTTCATTTCGCTTCCGTGCTCGAGGTGGGGGTGCCTTCTGTGGTTTCGGTCGCCGGCGCGGCTTCGGCCGGCGCAGCCGGGCGTGGCACCCGCCGTGACGCCCTGGTTCGGTGGCACGATGTACGTCGTCACGGAGAAGTTCGCGTTCAGCTTCGGAAAGCCTTCTTCGCTGACGGCCAGCGAGAAGCCGTCGAGGGTGACGAGGCGGCCGTCGACGGCGACCCGTTCGTTCTTCGCGTCGACCAGGGAGTCGATGCCGTGGATGAAGTCGGCGACGCGGAAGAAGCTGCCGACAAAGCTCAGTTCGTAGGGCATCACGCCGAGGCCGGCCGGGCCGATGCTGGCGCCGATCGGCAACAGCGCCGCTTCCGCCTCGGTCGGGGGTGCTCCGGCAACCCCGGCGGTCGAGCCTTCCGGCGTCGAGACTTCGGATCCGGTGCTCGCCGAGCCGTCCGGCGTCCCCAGTTCGATCGTTTTGAAGGTGACGTGGGAGGCGTCGGCGATCCCGTTCGTCTGGACCAGCAGGGAGGCGGTTTCCTCGCCCGCGGGCACGGCCTTGCCGAGGGCGACGAGCTGGCGGTAGTTCGCGGGGAAGCTGCGCTTTGCCGCTTCCCCTGCAGCGACCGTGGCCTGGGTCGCCGCCAGCGTCGCCTGCTGGCCTTCCGCCTGCGTGGCGAGTTCGCTCGCTTCCTTGCGCTTCGGCGAGAGCAGCAGCATCCAGAAGGCAAGCGCCACGGCGACGAGGACCAGGATCGCGATAATCGTACTTTTCGAGGACTCGACCTTCATCATTCTTCGCTCGTGGGTTCGGATTCGGCTTCCGGTTCGGCGGCCACCGCGGCTTCGCCTTCGCCGCCGACGACGGTCGGCACCGGTGCCGCGTCGAAGGCGGCGACGATCTGGAATTCGGCGACGTACGCCGAGCCATCGCAGCCGGAGCTGTTCGCGGGGGCGGAGTCGGTGGTCGGTTCTCCGCCGCCTCCTTCTTCGGATTCGCCGAGTTTCGAGAACTGCATCGCGACCCTGGTGACGCCGTCGATGTCCTTCAGCGAGGCGACGAATCCCGCCACCCCGTCCTGGCCCTTGGCGCACCCGACCAGCTCGAGCGCAGGGCCGGCAGCTTCGCTGCGCAGCCCGACGCCACTGGCGCCGTTCACGGAGACCTCGGGCTTGACGGTCCCCGTGAGGCTTGTCAGGGTCACGTCCGAGGGCAGGATCAGGGCCAGTTCGCGCATCACCCGTTCCCAGTCGAACCGGCTTTCGGCGAGGCTCTTCACGGTCGCCACGCGCTGGTCGCGGACCTCGCTCAGCTGGGTGAAGGCGGCGAGCCGGGCGGCCTTCGCTTCGGCGGCCGAGTTTTCGGCTTCGAGTTCGGTGATTTCGGCCTTGCTGCTCGAGATCTGGTTGCCGGTCGAGACCATCAGCGTGACGCCGGCCAGCAGCAGCACCAGGCCGCCGATCAGGATGTAGGCGAGCGGACCGCCCTTGCGCTTGGCGCTCGAGCCGCGCCGTTCGTCCTCGGGGATCAGGTTGATCGGTCGCATCCGGTCAGTCCTCGAGGGCGATGCCGTAGGAGAGGGTCAGGCGGGCGGCCGAGTCGGCGTCGAGACCCGTGAGAGCCTGCGGGCGGCCGATCTGGAAGGGACAGGAGAACGACGACTCGATCCGATCGGGCAGGCCCGGGATCGAGCTGGCCGGGCCGCTGAGGACGACGCGATCGACGGAGATCGAGCTCTCCTGGGCTCCGTAGAAGTCGAGTGAGAGGCGCAGCTCGTCGCGCAGGGCGGAGGCGCCCTCCTCGAGACCGGCGCGGACGGCGGAGACGACCCTGGGGTCGCCGTCGATCTCCTCGACCGGACGCTCGAGGCCGACGTGATTGACCCACATCAGGGCGTGCTCTCGGGTCAGGCCGGCGGATTTCTCGAGGCTCGCCGCGATGCTCTCGAGGCCGGCCGGCGCAACCCTCGTGAACAGGCAGCTGCGGCCCTTGGCGACGGCAAGGGTGGTCGAGTCGCTGACGTTGCAGAAGAGGGTCGCGCCGGCCGCCGCCTTGCCGTCCTTCGCGTCGGCATTCTCGCGCGGGGAGACGGTGTCCCCGAGCGCCCTGATCATGCCGAAGGCGGAGAGGTCGACGCCGACCGGCTGCAGTCCGGCCTTGCGCAGCGGCTCGAGAGAGGCGGCGATCATTTCGCGGCGGGCGGCGACGACGACGACGTCGACCTTCGGGCTCGACTCTTTTCCGTCGCCGGCGACCCCGCCGACCACCCGGTGGTCGAGCACGGCCTGCTCGAGCGGCATCGGGATCTGCTCCTGGGCCTTGAAGCGGACGGCCGCGTCGAGCTCCGCCGGGTCCTCGATCATCGGCAGTCGCAGGGTGCGGACCACGACCCGCTGGTTGGCGATGCCGAGGCGGACGCGCTTGCTCAGCTTGTGCTCGGAGAAGAGGGACTTGAGGGCGCCGCCGAGGGCGTCGGCGTCGGCGACCTCGCCGTCGCGGAAGACACCCGGCGCCAGCGGCGCGATCGCCGTCGCCGCGACGGTCGGCTCCCCGTTCGTGCGGATTTCGGTCGCGGCGATGCTGCCCGCCTCGATCTCGAGGCCGACGAGGGACTTCTCTCTCTTTCCGGGCAGTTGGATCATCTGGACGTATGTTCTGTATCGGCAGCGCGGCGCCCGACCTCAAACCGGGTCGCAAGAGGTGTTTCACGGGCGTCGGCCCGTCTCCTGCCGGGTCAGTCGGTGGTGATCCGGCCGACCACCCAGGTGGTTCCGGTCGGCTCGATGAAGTAGGGCGGCTCGAGGTAGCGCAGGCGGTCGTCGTAGGCATAGTCCTTGATGTAGCCGTGGCCGCCGGTGGTCCCGACCGCGCCGCGGAACTTCTGTGCGATCGCGCCTTCGACGTTGAGGTCGCCGAGCGAGCTGCCGCAGTCGTAGTGGTCGACGATGAAGGAGTGTTTGATCGCCAGCAGGGCCGCGTCGATGTTGATGTTGGAGAGCCGTTCTTCGCCCGATTCGCTGCCGCATTCGCCGTCGCCGGTCTGGTTGGGGCGGGGGTGGTAGACGCGGACGAAGTTGTTGGCGATAAGACCGAGCATCCCGTTGCCCGTCGGGGTTCCGCAGTTGCCTCGACAGACGTCGCCGCGGATGATCACGTCGTTCTCGGCGGCGATCGTCAGCGAGCCGGTGTAGGTGCCTTCGATGTAGACGTTTCCGCAACCGGAGGTCGTCGGATAGGTCGCCGTGTAGGGCGAGTAGTCGGTGTTGCAGGGGAGGGTGGCGCTGTTTTCGACGTAAACCACTCCGTTCGACGGAATCGAGCCCGAGTATTTGCCGGTGCAGCTGCCGCCGGTGCCGATGGTCATGTTGCCGCCGTTGAGGCAGATCCGCACCTGGCCGCTGTAGCGGAATTCTGGTTTCGCGATCGACTTCAGCTTCGAGTTCGTTTCCGGCGGCACGAGGATCGCGGCGGAGTTGATCCGGGTCCCCTTGAAGGTCGGGCTGCCGGAGCAACCCGAGGTCTTGTACCAGCCCGGGGCGGCGCCGCCGGTCTCGACCACATCGGTCGCATCGCGCCCGAAGACAGGGGAGCCGCAGATCGCCATCGTGTCGTTGGTGTGCAACGGGCCTTCGATGTAATCGCCGCTGACGAAGGAGATCGTGCTGCAGTAGGTGTTGTAGGTTCCCGGGATCTTTTTGCTGTACCGACCCTGTTCGTAGGTGAGTTCGCACTGTTCGTAGGCGCCGGTCAGCGCCGTCGAGGGGTTTTGGAATCCGTAGGTGACGGGGTCGGATGTCTCGAGCTGGGTGAAGTACACGTAGTCGAGGAAGCTCGGGCGCTTGAAGGTCGCGACCAGCGATGCCTTCTTGCTCTTGTCGAAGCCGGTCGAGCGGATGCGGAAGGAGCCGGTGCCGGCGCCGCTGGTCTCGATCATGCTTTCGGTGGCGGCCGAGGTCTTGCATTCTTTCTGGCCGGTCGCCGGAATCAGTTCGACGGCGTACTGGGCGGTGGCGTCCCCGGGAACGGTGCGCCTGTTCGCCGTCGACCCCTGCTGGTTCAGCGACGGATTGCCGCTGACGCTGGTGCACTTGGTCCAGTAGGTGGGGTCGTTGTAGAGGCGGAAGGCATAGTCTTCGATGCCGGCGCGCGCCGCTTCGCTCGCTCTCTTGCTGGCGATGTCGTTGCCGTGGAGGGGGATGTCGCCGCGCACCGCGGTCACCGCGACGAGGGCGAGGGCCGCCATCACCGCGGTGCCGACCAGGGTCGCGACCATCGTGAAGCCGGCCTCCGAGCCGATCTGCAGCCGCCGCCTCATTCGCAGGGCCCGTTCACCGAGGTGGTCACGTAGGTGGGCGAGCTGAATCGCAGGTAGGCGCTGTCCTGGACGATCGCCGCCCCGCCCGGGTCGGAGACCGGCGTGCCGGGAGGGCTGACCTTGAGGGCGATGTCGACTTTGACGATCTTGTCGGCCTGTTCCTGAGTCAGGCCGCCGGGGCCGACGGTGACCGGGGTCGTCGCGACGCCGTTGACGATCTGGTAGTAGCGGAAGATCGGGACGCTGCCCGAGACCGCTCCGGCGTTGCCGATCAGGGCGCGTTTCGAGCTCGGCGTTATTTCCTCGAATTCCCACTCCGGCGTCGAGCCGCCGGAGACGGGGTACTCCCAGACGACCAGGTTGGATCCTTCCAGCTTCACTTCGCTCATCACCGGGCTGGGCGAGACCGCCGAGCCGTAGGCGCGGGCGAACTTGAGCTTGGTGCCGGTGCTGCCGACTCGGACCGGCGTCAGGTAGCGGGCGGCGCAGGCGCTCTGCAGTTCGTGGACGATCCTCTGCGTGGCCACCCGGGCGTTGGCCGTCGTGTGAACCCGGTTGGCGATCCGAGTCGACTGGTGCATCGAGGCGACGACCATCATCGTCAGCCCGAGGAAGACGACCATGCCGGCGGTGGTGGCGACGACCAGCTCGATCAGCGTCATGCCGCGCTCGTCGCGAATCGGATGGAGGCGGGCACGCATCAGCATTCGGCCTGGGTCGAGCTCGAGGTGATGTTCCAGCTCTTGGTGGTGGTTGTGCTCTGGACGGGGAAGGTTTCTTCGATCTTGTAGTCACGTGTTTTTTTGTTTTTGCCCGAGCCGGTGGTGATTTCCGTTTCGGCGCAGACCGTGTAGGTGCCCCAGGGAAGCTCGGGAGAGGCCAGGCGGCCGGCGGTGCTGGAGACCGTTGCCGTTTCGTATACGCGAGAGCTGCCCCCGCATTCTTCGCTGGTGACGTACACCTTGATTCCGTTGGTCGCCGTTCCTTCCCGCTTGACGTTGAGGAGCAGCGCGGGCATGAGGATGGTCTGGGCTGGGGCTTCCGCGCCCGAGGGGATGGCGACGCTCGCCAGGGCGGGGCCGGACAGGGGTGCGTTTTCGGTGCAGGCGCCGGCGTAGAAGGAGTCGGCGGAGGTGAAGGGGAACAGCGATGTCGCTTTGTAGGAGGTCGCGCTGGCGAAGCTGTATTTCTTCGCCGTCGTCATGCCGCTGTTGTAGGCGATCACGCTGGTCGCCTTTGCCGACTGCGACGGCGAGCCCGTGTAGCTGGTCGTCTTGAAGTTGAGCGTCACCGAGCCGGGGTTGTCGTAGAGGAGGTCGACGCTCGTCGTCGTCTGTGAGTTGACGGTGAGCGGTTTGTTGTTGTTCGGCAGGCCCACCCCGTCCACGTCGACCATGCCGCTGGTGCCGCTTCCGCCCGAGATTTTGAGCGTGTAGGCGCCCGCGGCCTGCTCGAGGAAGACCGCGCAGCCGGTGCTGTCGGTGGAGCCGCCGAAGGTTCCGGCGCCGGTCCCGGAGAGGGAGAGGCCGAAGATCGGGACGTTTTTCGCATTGTGGGCGCTGAACACGAGGGTTCCCGTGCTCGGGTTGAGGCTGTTGCTCGGCGGCGAGATGATGCTGTGGATCACGGTCGGCTGGATCGGGCTCATGTTCGGCCAGGTGACTTCGGAGGAGATCTTCACGTAGTCCTCGGTGGAGCTGTCGCTGCCGCAGGACAGCGTTTCCGAGACGTCGTTGACGAACTTCCCGGTCGATTTGACCGTGTATGGGGTGTTGCCGACGGTCACCGTGCGGGTTTCGTTGAGGTTGCGGAGGCTCGGGACCCTGGTCGCCCGCAGCCGTGCCTGGTCTTCCTGGGCCACCGCGTAGGACTGGGAGCGGGCGCGCTGGTGGGCGGCGGTGCGCACCGAGGTCTGCATCAGGGCCATGACTCCGGCGGTCGCGATCACCGCGACGACGCCGCTGACGAGCACCTCGATGATCGCGAAGCCGCTCTCTGCAGGGGTGTCCGATAGGCGTCGCCTGAGGCGCATGCCCAATCATCGGACTCCGGGGCATCCGCCTTTAGCTCCGGGAGCCGCGATTTGCCCTCTCCGTTGCCGAAAGTCCAATGCTTCAGTAAATGAAGCAATGGCGCTACACTTGCTGAAGCGAGGCTTCTTTTCGACAGCCCGCCCTGAAATATGAGCGCGATCTCAAACTCACGCTGCCCCGTCTGCCGCACCGCCGATGTCGTCTGCGGCAAGTGGACACTCCTGATCATCCGTGACCTGGCCGAGGGCTCGAGCCGCTTCTGCGAGCTGGAGCGGTCGCTGGAGGGGATCAGCCCACGCACGCTTTCGTTGCGCCTGCGGGCGCTGGAAGCCGAGGGAATCGTCGCCCGCCACACCTTCCCGGAGGTGCCGCCGCGGGTCGAGTACGCGCTCACCGAGAAGGGCGAGGCCCTGGTGCCGCTGATCGAGGACATGCGGCTCTACGGCAGGCGCTGGCTTGCCGACGAGGCCGAGCGGGTCCCTACCACCGCCTAGAACAGACGTCCAGGCCCGCGGTCGCCGGGGTCGACTCTGCAAGGCGTCGTGCAGGCGCAGGAGCCCCCACGGTGGGGCGGAAGCGGGGGACGTGCGCGACTTCCTCCTCAACGAGGCCCTGAAGCGGCTGGCGGCCGACGCCGCCGTGCGGCTCAGCGCCCTGGTCGCCGGCGGCGAGCAGATCCCCTTCGACGTCGCCGAAGAGGAGGGCCCCGAGTCGGCCTTCTACCTCTACGAGCCCCAGACCTCGCGCTTCGTGCTCGAGCGCGAGGAAGAGCTTCGCGAGCTGCCCGCCTTCGTCCCCGCCCGCGACGCGGTCGACGCGGCGGGCGCCGCCGCTCCCTACCTCGAGTACTGCGGCGAGCAGGTGCCCGCCGATCCGCGCGAGCGTTCGGCGAGGATGCTGATCGTCTTTCTGGCGTCGCTCTGGGACGGCAGCACCGAGTTCTCGCTCGACCGCGGCCGCCTCGACGCGGCGCTCGCCCGCCTCGACGCCGAATCCCGCGACGCCGACGACGCCGATGTCCTGATCGCCCCGGTGGTCGGCCTGAAGATGGCGCCGCCCAACCTGCAGCTCCCTCACGGAGTCCGGCTGATCCGCGCCGACGCGATCGACGCCCCGATCGAGGCGATGCGCAGCGACGGCATGGGCCGTGCGTCCTGGGAGCCCCAGTACCTCGCCGTCGCCGAACAGGACGAGGGCGCCGATTCCGCGGCCTCGGCGATGCACCAGCTCGGTGAGCTGATCAGCGTCATGCGGCTCTTCAAGGCCGGCGGCATCGGCCTCGGCCCCTACGCCTTCGCACCGACAGGGCCCGGCCACTGGAGCCGGATCCCGACTCGCGCCCCGGCCGCTCGTCCGGGCGGTTACCTGCTCAGTCGAGAGGACGCCGAGCGCCTCGCCGACCTCGCGGTTGCATTGGAGGCGCGCCCCGATCCCCACGGTGCGCTTGCCTGGGCGGTCGCCCGCTTCGAGGTCGGGTGTTCTCGCGAGAGCGCCCTCGAGGGCCTCAGCGACCACCTGCTCGCCCTGCGCGCGGTGCTCGACGGCCACGGGCCGGTCGGGGCCTCGCTGCCGATGCGGGCGTCGGCGCTGATGGCCGACGACTCCTGCGACCGGATCGAGGCCCGCGCCCGGATCGAGAGCGCGCTGGAGCTGGAGCGTGCCCTGATGAACGGCGCCGCGACAAAGGGGGGCGTCGAGCTCGCCTCCTGGATCGAGGAGGGTGCGCGCCGGATGTTGCGCGACGCCGCCCTCGGTGAGATCGCCACGGATCTCGGCACCGCCGCCGAGGAGACCCTGATCGCCACCGGCCTCGAAGGCGGCGACGCCGAGATCGCGATCACGGTCGCGCCTGAGCCCGGTTTCGATGCCGCCGAGGGCTCGGCCACCGGCCCCGGGCGCGAAGCGGAGGAGCCGGCTGCCGACTCAGCGCTGTCCGTTCCCGACTTCGACCGCAATCTGACCATCTCGAAGGCGGGCACGGACCCTGCCGATGACCTTGATTCGCCGTTGCCAGACTTCCAATCCGAGGAGCGCGACATGGACCCGATGGACGACGACACCCGGATCATGGAGCCGGTTCCGGCCGAGAACGAGATCCGGATCACGGCCAGCAACTGGCTCGACGAGGTCTCGGTCGAGCGGGGAACGATGGAGTGGACCGCCGCCCAGGGCGACGGGATCGGCGACCGCGAAAGGCTCGATACGCCGCGGGTCCGCCATCTGTTCCAGGTGCCCGAGGACGCGGACTGGGAGGTCCGCGAGCTCGACTACGACCACTACAACCGCCGCGCCGGTTAGGCGCCGGCGGCCAGCGCCTCCCGCTCCTCGCTGCTCGCGAACAGGTAGCGGTTGACCTCCGCCAGCCCGGCGAGGTCGTGGACGTCCTCGTCGAGGTACGGGACCCTGATCACGCCCCGGCTGCGCAGCTCGCGCTCGAGGCGCTCGATGTTCGCCGCGTCGCGCTCGGCGAGTGCCTGGTAGTCGGCGAAGTTCTCGATCACGCGGCGCGCCAGCGCCTCGTCGCCGAGCCTCCCGGCCAGCTCCGCGGGGTTCTTCGCGACCCCGTCTCGCAGGCCCTCGGCGGGGTAGTGGACCTTGTTGACGATCACGCCGCCGAAGGGCAGCTTCGCCTCGACCAGCTTGCGGTGGAAGTAGACGGCCTCGTCGACCGGCTCGCCCTGCGGGCCGCAGACGACGAGGAAGCAGGTGCGTTTGTCGGAGAGCAGGCCGCTGACACGTTTTGCCCGGGCCTGGAAGCCGTCGACCATGCCGCTGAAGGCGTTGAAGAACTCCGCCAGGTCGGCGATCAGGTCGAAGCCGACGATCCTCTTCAGAACGCTGAGCGCCACCGAGGCGCCACGGCCCGCGACCCTCGCGGCGAGGCCGGTCGGCTTCATGAACACCTTCAATGAGCGGCCTTCGATGAACTGCGTCAGGCGTTTGGGGGCATCGAGGAAGTCGAGCGCGTTGCGGGTCGGAGGCGTGTCGAGGACCAGGAGGTCGAAGCGCCCCTCGCTGTGCAGCTCGAACAGCTTCTCCATCGCCATGTACTCCTGCGAGCCCGCCAGGGCGCTGGAGATCTGCTGGTAGATGCGGTTGTTCAGCACCCTGTCCCGCGACTCATCGTCCTCGGCATGGCGTGCGACGAGCTCGTCGAAGGTCGCCTTCGCGTCGAGCATCATTGCCCAGAGCTCACCCTTCATCTCGACTCCCTGCGCCTCGAACAGCTTTGCGTCGACCTGGCTCGCCTCGTTGCCGAGCTCCTCGAGGCCGAGCGAGTCCGCCAGCCGCTTTGCGGGGTCGATCGTCAGGACGCAGACCCGGAGGCCGCGGGCGGCCATCCCGGTCGCGATCGCCGCCGAAGTCGTCGTCTTGCCGACGCCGCCGGAGCCGGCGCAGATGCAGATGTCCTTGCCCTCGAGGACGTCGCTCACCGATTGCATCAGGCCACTCTCCTGGCCAGCGACCGCGCTCCCTCGACGCCGATTTCCGGCTCGAAGAGAAAGGGCAGGGTCTTGACGGGGGCCTCGACCCGGCGGCGCAGGCGGGCGAGCTGGGCCCGCTGCGAGCGGGCGCGGCCGTGCTCGGAGAGGGCCGCTCGGGCCGCCGCCCGGAACGGGCCGCCCGCCTCGCCGGCGAGCTCGCCGAGTTTCGCCGCCTCCTCCTTGGAGAAGCGCTCGGGGTAGAGGCCGTTCATGTAGACCCGGTCGACGGCGACGCCGACGTCGGTGCGCAGGTCGCGCTCGAGGGCGGCCGACTCGTTGACCGGCATCTCCTCGGGCAGGGCGACGATCGCCGTCCCGGTGTGCCTGTGATCGGTGATCAGGCGGTCGAGCTGCTTTGCCTGCGAGTGGATCGGCCCGACCCGGGCGATCGCGGCGAAGGTGCGCGGCGTCTGCAGGAAGCCGATTCCGTGCCCGGTCGCCGGCGCGTCGACGATCACGAGGTCGTACTTGCGCCCGCTCTTGACCTTGCGGTCGAGCTGGGCCAGCTCCCAGATCTTGCCGATCGTGACCAGCTCCTTGAGGCCCGGCGTCGCCGCCGCGAGGTAGTTGAAGATGCGGCTGCGGAAGAGCATGTCCCGCATCGCGCGGACCTTGAGCTGGAGCAGCACGTACTCGCGCATCGACTCGTCGGGGTCGATCGAGATCGACCAGAGGTTCTCCTCCATCTCGACCTCGTGGAAGCCGACGGAGGTGTGGTCGAAGATCCGCGAGGCGTTCTCCTGGGAGGAGACCTCGCAGACGATCGTTCTCTTTCCTTCCTGCGCGGCCCGCAGCCCAAGCGCGACGGCGACCGTCGTCTTGCCGACGCCACCCTTGCCGGTGACGAAGACCAACCGCTTGTCGAGCAGCTCGGGCATCGGGTGATTCCTAGCAATTTCCCGGGCCGGCAGGAAAAGCGGCGGGCCATGCGAATACCCGCGCAATGGGATTCCTAAGCCGCAAGACCAAGCCGACGCCCGTTGTCGACCAGCTCCACCCCATGGAGGAGGAGCTCGCGCAGATGGAGCAGGCGGTACCCGCTCAGGACTCAGACCTCAGCATCCGCGGGTCCTGACGCGGATGCCGAGGGGGCGCTGCGGGCCGAGCTGTCCTCGACCCCCTCGACATCCGCGCCACCCGCGGACGAGGCGTCCGAGGCCGACGGCGGGACCGCGGCCGCTCCGGCAGCTGAAGCTGAGGAGCCCGATGAGCCGGAGCGCTTCAATGCCCGCGAGCTGATCGCCCCCTCCCGGAACGAGAGCCCCGCCCCGGCCGAGAAGCCGGTCGAGGAGGTCGCGACCAAGCACGCCGAGGTGATCGCCTTCGCCAACCAGAAGGGCGGCGTCGCCAAGACGACGACGACCCTGAACCTCGCCGTCGCCTTCGCCGAGACCGGCCACCGGGTCCTCTGCGTCGACCTCGACCCCCAGGGCAACCTGACGATGAGCCAGGGGATCGACCCGGACAAGGTCGAGAAGAGCCTCTACGACGTCCTCGTCAACGACATGCCGATCAGCGAGATCATCCAGCGCCGCGAGATCGACATCGCCGTCGCCTCGATCGACCTGGCCGGTGCCGAGATCGCGATGAGCACCAAGATCGGCCGCGAGCGCTCGCTCGAGAAAGCGCTGCGCGAGGTCGCCGGCGACTACGACTACGTCTGCATCGACACGCCGCCGAGCCTCGGGCTGCTGACGATCAACGCCCTGACCGCAGCGACGAGGGTGATCGTCCCCGTCCAGTGCGAGTATCTCTCCATGCGCGGGCTGGTCCAGCTCCAGAACACGCTGAAGATGATCCAGGAGAACCTCAATCCCGACGTCAGAATCGAGGGCATCCTGCCGACGATGCTCGATTCCCGCACGGTCCACGCCAAGGAGGCGGTGGAGATCCTCGAAGAGAACTTCGGCGACCTCGTTTTCAAGTCTCGGATCAAAAAGGCGATCAAGTTCGCCGAGGCTCCGGTCAAAGGCGCCAGCGTCCTCAAGTACGATTCCGACAGCAGCGCCGCGAGCTACTACCGCGACTTGGCGAAGGAGGTCTTGGCGAATGAGTCGGCGTAAGCGGGCGAGCATGCGCGAGGGTCCCCTCGCCGATCTCTTCCGCTCCACATCCGACGACGCGCCTGGCGATCCGCCTGAGATGGAGCGGTCCGGAGAGCCCGAGGAGCCATCCAAACCGGCTGCCGAGGAGCCCCGCTACGGCCGCAGGGACCCGATCGAGGAGCGCGAGTCCGACGAGGCTCCGGCAAACGAGGGCAGCACCGAGCCTCCCCCCGAGCGGCTTCAGCGAGTCTTCTCCGAGCAGCCCGAGAAGCGGCGCGAGATCGAGCCGATCGTCGAAACGCCGCGCTACGGGCGCGAGGACCCCGAGTACGCGCCGCCCGGCAGCGGCGAGCCCCACACCCCCGTGATCCGCGTCGTCGGCGTCGGCGGAGCCGGCGTCAACGCGATCAACCGCATGGTCGAGGCGCGGATCCCGGGCGTCGAGTTCTTGGCCGTGAACACAGACCTTCAGTCGCTGCAGGTATGCGTCGCCGATGTCACCGTTCACATCGGCGAGGAGCAGACCCGCGGCCTCGGAGCCGGTGCCGATCCCGAGGTCGGACACCGCTCGGCCTTCGAGGAGCAGGACAAGATCAAGCGCCTGCTCAAGGGCTCCGACATGGTCTTCGTCGCCGCCGGCGCCGGCGGCGGCACCGGCTCGGGCGCCGCCCCCGTGGTCGCCCGTCTGGCCCGCGAGGTCGGGGCGCTGACCGTCGGCATCGTCACCAAGCCGTTCAGCTTCGAGGGCAGCAGGCGCGGAAACCAGGCCGGCAGAGGCATCGACGCCCTGGCCGCCGAGGTCGACACGCTGATAGTCGTCCCAAACGACCGCCTGCTCGAGGTGCTCGATCAGCAGACCTCGATGGTCGAGGCCTTCCAGGTCGCCGACGACGTCCTGCGCCAGGGGGTGCAGGGGATCTCCGACCTGGTCACGCTCCCGGCAGTCATCAACCTCGACTTCGCCGACGTGCGGACGATCATGTCCGAGGCGGGCCGGGCGCTGCTCGGGATCGGCATGGGGACCGGCGAGGGCCGGGCGATGCTGGCCGCCGAAAAAGCGATCTCCTCGCCCCTGCTCGAGACTTCGATGGAGGGAGCGCGCTCGATCCTCCTCTCGATAACGGGAGGCGACGACCTCTCGCTCGTCGAGGTCAGCGAGGCCGCCAAGCTGGTCGGCGAAGCCGCTCACCCCGACGCCAACATCATCTTCGGCGCCAACGTCGACGAGGCGCTCAGCGACCAGGTCTGGGTGACCGTCGTCGCGACGCGCTTCGACGGACGGCCGGCGCCCCCGCGGCGCGCGGCGGAGCCGACGATCACCCGAACCAAGAAGGACGCCGGTCGCGGCCCTGGCCGCTCGGGACGCTCCGACGATCTCGGCGGCATCGACGTCCCGGAGTTCCTCCCCGGCTAGTCCCCCGGTCGCGGCGCATGAACCGAGGCGTCGTCGCCGCCGGTCACCCGCTCACCGCGGAGGCGGGGGCCGCAGTCCTGCGCGAGGGCGGCAACGCCGTCGACGCGGCCGTCTGCTCAGTGCTCGCCTCATTCGCGGTCGAGAGCCCGCTCACCGGCTTCGGCGCCGGCGGCTTCATGATGGTCTACGAGGGCGGGGCCGACCCGGTCCTGATCGATTTCTTCGTCGCCGCCCCCGGCCGCGACGGGATCGAGCGGCGGGCCGACCTGGTCCCGGTGCCGGTCCATTTCGACGCCGAGACGACCCAGACGTTCTACGTCGGCCCAGCTTCGTGCGGCGTCCCAGGCACGGCGGCCGGCTTGGAGCAGGCGCTCGGCCGGTTCGGCCGGGCGGCGCTCGGCGACCTGGTCGAGCCGGCGGTCAGGCTCGCCCGGGATGGGGCTCCGGTCAACGCCGAGCAGGCCTACATCCTCGACATCCTCGCGCCGATCCACAGCCGCCTCGAGGGCACGCGGGAGCTGTATGCGCCCGGCGGCCGGCCGCTGCGCGAGGGCGACGAGTTCCGCTTCCCGGAGCTCGCCGAGGCGCTCGAACGATTCGGAGCCGAGGGGGCCGAGCCGTTCTACCGGGGCGAGGTCGCGGCCGCCCTCGCGGAGTACGTGCTCGCCCACGGCGGCACTCTCGGGCCCGGGGACCTCGCCGCCTATGAGGCGATTCCGCGAGCGCCGATCCGCGATTCCCTTCCGGGGAGCCGAGGTGCTGACCAACCCGCCGCCGTCCTCGGGCGGCATCCTGATCGCGTACTGCCTCGCGCTGCTCGAGCGGATGGGGGAGGCCGAGCGGGCCCGAGCAGCTCGTCGCCGCGATGGGGGCCGCCAACGACGCCCGCCGGGACGACTTCGCCGAGGCGCTCCACGGCGACGGCATCGAGGCGACGCTGCTCGACCCCGGCGAGCTCGATCTCGTCGCCGCCGACCTGCTCGGCTCGACCACTCATATCTCGGTGCTCGACGCCGACGGAATGTGCGCGAGCGTCACCTGCTCGAACGGCTCGGGCTCCGGCGTGCTGGTCCCGGGGGCGGGGGTGATCCTCAACAACATGCTCGGTGAGGAGGACCTCAACCCGCTCGGCTTCCACCGGATCCCGCCCGGTCGCCGCGTCTCCTCGATGATGGCGCCGACCATTGTCTTGCGAGACGGCGAGATCGAGCTCGGCCTCGGCAGCGCCGGCTCGAACCGGATCCGCTCGGCGATCCTGCAGACGATCGTCCGCGCGGTCGAGCAGGGGATGGAGGCCGACGAAGCGGTACGGGCGCCGCGCCTTCATTTCGAGCAGGGCGTCCTCCAGGCCGAGCCGGGCATCGACGAGGAGGCGCTGGCGAGGATCGAGGGCCGCGGGTTGCCGGTTGCCCGGCGCCCGGCGATCAACCTCTTCTTCGGCGGTGTGCAGGCCGTCGCCCGCGACCCCGCGAGCGGTGCTTTCAGCGGCGGCGGCGACCCGCGCCGCGGCGGCGCGGTTGCGGTCGCCTGAAACAGGCAAGAATGCGCCGCATGGCGGCTGGCGAATCACTCGACTTCGAGGCCGAGGGCCTGCTCGAGGGCGTCGGCGGGGAGGCGCGGGAGGCGCGGCTGAAATCTGCTCGAGGAGCTCGCCGCCGACGGCGCTTCGCTCGACGAACTGCGGGCGGCGGTCGCCGCCGGGAGGTTGACGCTGCTGCCGGTGGAGCGAGCCCTGGCGGGCTCCGGCCCCCGCTACACGCCGCGTGAGGTGGCTGCGAGGGCCGGGCTCGATCTCGATCTCGTGCAGCGGTTCAGCGCCGCCCTCGGCGTCCCCTACACCGACCCCGACGATCGCACGCTGACCGACCAGGACGTCGACGCCGCGCAGCGGATGAAGGCCTTCCGCGACGCCGGCCTGCCCGAGGACGGCATGCTCCAGGTCGCGCGCACGATCGGGATGGGGATGGCGCGGATCGCCGAGACCAATCGCGAGATCATCGTCAGGACCCTGATGCGGCCCGGCGACACCGAGCGCGACCTGGCGCAGCGGTTCGCGGCCGCTGCCGAGTACATGCTTCCGCAGATCGGCCCGACCCTGCTCTACGCGTTCCAGGCCCACCTGCTCGAGCAGATTCGTCGCGACGTGATCGGTACCGCCGATCTCGAATCGGGAGAGATTCGCGGCACCGCCGAGCTCGCCGTCTGCTTCGCCGACCTGGTCGAGTTCACCCGCCTCGGCGAGGAGATCGCTCCCGAGGAGCTCGGCTCGGTCGCCGGCCGCTTCGAGGAGATGGCGAGCGCTGTCGTCGAGCCGCCGGTCCGCCTCGTGAAGATGATCGGCGACGCGGCGATGATGGTCTCGACGGAGCCGGAATCGATGCTCTCCGCGGCCCTGCGCCTAATCGAGGCCGCCGACGAAGAAGGGGACGAGTTCCCCTTCCTCCGCGCCGGCCTCGCCTATGGGACCACCCTCGCCCAGGCCGGCGACTATTACGGCCGGGCGGTCAACCTGGCGAGCCGGATCACCGGCGTCGCCCGGCCGGGGAGCGTCCTCGTCGACGGTGCGACGAAGGACGTGGTCGACGGCGCCTTCACCTACTCGTTCGCCGGCGAGCGCCGGCTGAAGGGCATCGACGCCGGAGTGAAGCTCTTCCGCGCCCGCCGCCGCCGGGACGGCCTTAGGTCGGCTTGCGGCCGGAGACGAGCAGGTTGTAGAAAAGCTCGGCCGGCAGGTGTGGCTCGAGCACGCGCGTGTCGACCTTCTGCAGGGCGATGTAGCTACGGAAGGCGAACTCGCGCCACTTCCAGGAGACCGATTCGGGCTCGGCGCTCGACTCCACCGTGCGCAGGCCCCAACCCCAGGCGTTGGCGAGCAGCTCCTCGCCGCCGACGCGGGTGCTCTCGAAGCCCGTTCCTCGCATCAGGCGGCGCAGGTCGGCGGGCGCGAAGGCGTGCACATCGACCTCGCTCTCGAGCGCGTGCCCGTTGGACTGCTCGGCCTCGGCGACGAGGCGCGGCTTTGCCCGGATCAGCTCCCGCCAGGCGGGGGCGAGCAGCGTTCCCGCCCGCTTCGGCACCGTCGCCAGCCGGTCACCGTACCGGGAGGGCTCGCCGGCGAAGGCGATCGCCCCGCCCGGTCGCAGGACCCGGTGGAACTCGGCGAAGGCCCGCTCGAGGTCGGGGATATGGTGGAGGACAGCGTGGCCGAAGACGATGTCGAAGCTCTCGTCCTCGAAGGGCAGCTCCTCGGCCTCGGTCGCGACCGTCTCGACCTCGAGCCCGAGCGTCGCGGCGGTGGTCGAGAGCCGCCCCAACATCCCCGGTGAGATGTCGGTCGCGGTCAGCCGCCCGATCACTCCGAGCTGCAGCAGGTTGAGCGAGAAGTAGCCGGTCCCGGAGCCGATCTCGAGGCCGTCGCCGAAGCCGTCGGCGTCGATCCGGCCGAGAGCCTTGGCCAGCTTCAGCCGCACCTGCTCCTGGCCGGTGTCGCCGAAGTCGATGCCCCACTTGGCGTCGTATTCGTGGGCAGCGGCGTCGTGGTAGCGGGTGTTGACGTCCTTGATGTGGTCGGGCGTCGCTGTCGGGGAGGCCGGCATCGGCGCGCAACTCTACGCGGATCGGCGCAGAGATCTCTCTCCAGATTCGCTGAGGTCGCAGTTGTTCCCGGTATGCGGGAACAACTGCGACCTCAATACGGTGGCGGGGATGACGACCGAGTATCTGCAGGAAAACCAGCCCGACGGCGTGCCGCCGCTGCCGTTGACCGGGGAGCGGACGCTGCCCGACGTGCCGGAGGAGAACTACTGGTACCGGCGTCACCTGGTCGTCTACGAATGGATCGCCGCGCGGCTCGCCGGCAGGCGGGTGGTCGACATGGCATGCGGCGAGGGCTACGGCTCCGATCTGCTCGCCGCGCGGGGCGCGGGCGCGGTCGTCGGCGTCGATGCCAACCCGGAGGCTCATGAGCACGCCCGCGCGCGCTACGTGCGCCCGAACCTCAGCTTCGAGCGCGATCTGGTGGAGAGCTTCTCCGAGCCGTGCGACGCGATCGTCTTCCTGCAGACGATCGAGCACGTCGAGGACCCGGACGCGATCCTCGAGCACTTCAGGTCGATGGTCGCGCCCGGCGGGCAGGTCTTCGTCTCCACACCGAACCTGCTGACCCTGGCGCCGCCCGGGGCGGAGAAGTCCGACAACCCCTGGCACCTCAAGGAGTACCGCGAGGAGGAGTTCCGCGAGCTCTGCGAGGCCAACTTCGAGAGCGTGGAGATGCTCGGCCTCTTCCACGCCCGCAAGCTGCGTGTTCACGAGATCGCGATCGGTCTCGGCTGGGACGCGGTTCACAGGAGGCTGGGCCTGACCGGTCGCTTCTACGACTGGTTCACGCCCGCGATCGCCGCATCCGACTTCCGCCTTGGGACCGAGGACCTCGACCGCGCCCTGGACTTCCTCGCTGTCTGCCGTGTCTGAGCGGCTCGGTCGGGGCGCCCGGGAAGCGGATCAGGTCGGCGACCTGGCGATCGTCCTCCACTCCCACATGCCCTACGTCGAGGGCTTCGGGACCTACCCATTCGGCGAGGAGTGGCTCTTCGACGCGGTGATCCGTTCCTACCTGCCGTTGCTCGCGGTGGCGCGGGACGTGACCCTGACGGTGACGCCGGTCCTCGCCGACCAGCTCGAGGACCCCGGTGTGCGCGAGCGCCTGCGGCGATTCCTGGTCGAGTGGCGGATCGGCGCCGCCGAAGCCGACGCGCCCGACGTCCCGCCCGAGTGCCGGGCCGCCTGCGAAGCGGAGCTGGCGCGCTACAGGCGGGCCCTCGAGCTGCTCGACGAGGCGGGCGGCGACCCGCTGCGCCCCTTCCTCGACGCCGAGCGCGAGGGGCGTGTGGCCCTTGCCGCCTCCAGCGCGACCCACGCGGTGCTGCCGATGCTGGCGACCCGCGAGGGAACCCGCCTGCAGCTCGACGCCGGCATCCGCTCGCACCGGCGGCGCTTCGGCTGGGACGGAGGCTTCTGGCTGCCCGAGTGCGCCTACGAGCCGGGCCTCGAGTGGGCCCTCGCCGACCACGGCGTGCGCTGGTTCTGCGTCGACCAGAGCGCCCACGCCGCCCCGCTCGACGCCCTCACTCCCGTCGCCACGGAGGCCGGCCCGGCGGCGCTGCCGATCGACTGGGAGGCGGTCGGCTGGCTCTGGTCGCTGGACGGCTACCCCTCCGACCCCGCCCACGCCCAGTTCGCGGGCAAGTCGCTGCGCGGGGTCCGGATCTGGAAGGTCGGCGGCGGCGCCTACGACCCCGAGGCGGCGGCCGAGGCGGCGCGGCGCCAGGCGGGCGAGTTCCTCGAGGCGGTCGCCGGCCGCCTGCGCGCCTTCGAGGCCGAGCGCGGCCGCCGCGGCCTGCTCGTCTTCGCGATCGACACCGAGCTGCTCGGCCACTGGTGGTCGGAGGGGGTGATTTGGCTCGAGCAGGTGATCGCGGCCGCCCGTGAGGCAGGGGTGCGGCTGACGACCGTCCCTGCGGCGCTGGCCGAGCACAGGCCCCGCGAGGCGAACCTTGCGGCCTCGACCTGGGGCGAGGCGAAGGACCTTCGGACATGGGACTCGCCCGCCGTCGCCGACCTCGCCTGGGCTTCACGCAGGCTCGAGCTGCGCCTCCTCAGGGCACTGTCCGCGGGTCTGCCCGAGGCCGCCGCCGCGCGCGCCGCGCGCGAGCTGCTCGCCGTCCAGGCGAGCGACTGGGCCTTCCTCGACAGCCGCGGCGAGGCCGGCGACTACGGGTTCCAGCGCGCCACCGCGCACGCAGAGGCGGCCTTCGAGGCCATAGAATCACCCGCCATCGCCGACCCACGTATGCGCTCGCTCGCCCCGGACCTGAGTCTCGCTCCCCTGATGGCTCCCTAGCCAGCCGCTGATGGCCGCCCGCATCCTGATTCTGTCCTGGGAGTACCCGCCGCTGATCGAGGGTGGTCTCGCCCGTCACGTGCGCAAGCTCTCCGAGGCGTTGATCGAGCAGGGGGTCGAGGTCCACGTGCTGACCCGCGGCGGCGAGGAGTCGCCGGCAGAGGAGCGCAGCAACGGGGTCGCGATCCACCGGATCCGCGAGCCGAAGCGGCCCACCGACCTCGGCGAGTTCGTCGCCTGGGTCGAGCGGATGAACTCCGACATGCTGGCCGCCGGCGTCGAGCTCGGCGATCGTTACGAGTTCGACGTCGTCCACGGCCACGACTGGCTCGTCGCCAACGCCTGCGACCACCTCGCGAAGCGCTTCGACGCCCCCCTCGTGACGACGATCCACGCGACCGAGCACGGCCGCCACCAGGGCTGGGTCGACAAGCATCCCGCAGACCTATATCCACGGCGTCGAGCGCTGGATCTCGAACAAATCGGACCGCGTCATCGCCTGCTCCCACTACATGCGCGAACAGATCGCCGACATCTTCGGCGTCGACGAGAAGCGGGTGACGGTGATTCCCAACGGGATCGACCCCGGCGACATGCCGGACCAGGACCCGGCGGAGCTGCGGCGCCTGCGCGCCGAGTTCGCCGCCCCGGGGGAGAAGCTGGTTCTGCTGATCGGGCGACTCGTCTACGAGAAGGGCTTCCAGCTCGCGCTCGAGGCGATGCCCCGGATGATCGAGGAGGCGCCCGGCACTCGCTTCCTCGTCGCCGGCTCCGGCACCCACGAGGCCGAGCTCCACAAGCAGGCCGAGGAGCTGGGGCTGATGGACCACGGGACCTTCGTCGGCTGGATCGGCGACGACGTCCTGCACTCGCTCTACCGGATCGCCGACCTGACGGTTGTGCCCTCGATCTACGAGCCGTTCGGCCTCGTCGCGCTGGAGGCGATGGCGTCCGGCTGCCCCTGCATCGTCGCCGACACGGGCGGCCTGCGCGAGGTCGTTCCCCACGAGGAAGCCGGGCTGCGCTTCACCGCGCACGATCCCGACGCCCTCGCCGACGTCGCCGTGCGCGTCCTCTGCGACGACGAGCTCGGCCGTCGCCTCGTCGCCGAAGCCTACGAGCACCTGCGCCGCTTCGACTGGGCCGACGTCGCCGAGCGCACCGCTGCTGTCTACGCCGACCTGGTCGGCGGCGCCAGCGAGGTCCCGCCGGGGCCCGGCTACTCGGCCTGAGGCTGGGAGAGAGTCGTCTCGGCCGCCGGGTCCGGTTCGACCGGCTCGGCCCAGCGCAGCTCCCGCGGCGCCTCGCGCATCCGGATCACGCGGGCCGGGATGCCGGCGACCACGGCATTGGCGGGCACGTCCTTGGTGACCACCGAGTTCGTGCCGACGATCGAGTTGTCGCCGACGCGGACGCCGCGCAAGATGCAGGCCCCGTACCCGATCCAGACGTTGGAGCCGACCTCGACGTCGCGCTTGTAGATCCCCTGCACGCGGATCGGGCGCTCGACCTCGACGACGCCATGGTCGAAGTCGATGAACATCGCCCGATCGGCGATCACGCACTGCTCGCCGATCCGCACCCGCTGGTAGGCCGAGATCGTGCAGTCCTGGCCGATCACGGTCTTGGCACCGATCTCGACCGTCCCCTCGTGGCAGCGGATCTTGGTGCCGTCGCCGATCCAGACGAAGCGGCCGAACTCGATCCGCCCGCGGCGGGCGATCTGCAGTTCGAGCCCGCGGCCGAGGAAGAGCATCCCATCGGTGTGCCAGCGATGCCCCGCGAGCGTCAGGAGGCGCCGGCTCGCGTAGCGCAGCAGCAGCCGCCCGTACTGGCGGTTGAGCATCCCGTTGCGGGCGCAGAAGCGAATCGTTCCGATCACGGCGGGGCGCACTTTAGACTCAGCCGCGCATGACCGACACCGCCAAGGCCGCGCCGCTGTCCGAGCGGCTGATCGCCGGGGACAAGCGCGCCCTGGCACGGGCGATCACGCTGATCGAGTCCGACGACCCGGCCGGATGGGAGCTGGTCCGCGAGGTATACCCGCGAACCGGGCGGGCGCGGATCGTCGGCTTCACCGGGCCGCCCGGGGTGGGCAAGAGCACCCTGATCGGCGCGCTGACCGCGGAGCTCCGCAAGGCCGAGCGCCAGGTTGCGGTGCTCTCCATCGACCCCTCCAGCCCCTTCACCCGCGGCGCCCTGCTCGGCGACCGCATCCGTCTCTCCGATCACTTCCTCGACCCCGGCGTCTTCATCCGCTCGATGGCCTCGCGCGGGGCGCTCGGCGGCCTCTCGGAGGCGGCGCTGCAGGTCGCCCTGGCGATGGACGCCGCGGGCAAGGACGACGTTCTGATCGAGACCGTCGGCGTCGGCCAGGCGGAGATCGACATCGTCGATCACGCCGACACGATCGTCCTCGCCCTGATGCCCGGGTCCGGCGACTCGATTCAGGCCCTGAAGGCGGGAGTGATGGAGATCCCGGACATCATCGTCGTCAACAAGGCCGACCACCCGATGACCGAAACGATGGTCCGCGAGGTGCGCGGCGTGCTGGCGCTCTCACACGACCCCGAGGGCTGGACGGTGCCGATCCTGCGCACCGAGGCCGCAAGGGGGGAGGGGGTCGAGGAGCTGGCGGCGAAGATCGACGAGCACCGCGCCCACATCGAGGCCGAGGGCACCCTCGAGGAGCGGCGGGCGCGCAACCTGCGCAGCGAGGTGCTGGGGATAGCCACCTCGCGGATGAGGCGCCGGCTCGAGGCGACAGCAGCGGAGGACCCCGAGACCGAGGCGCTGCTCGATCGGGTGGTGCGGCGGGAGCTCGACCCCGCCAGCGCCGCCTCGGAGATCCTCGAGAGGCAGGCCGGCGATGGGTGAGCCGGCGGCACCCGAGACGATGGTCGGGCTCGAGGTCGACGATGCCGCCGGCGCCCGGGTCGGCACCGTCCAGAGCCTCTTCATCGACGCGAAGACCGACGAGCCGGCCTGGCTGATCGTCGCCCTCGGCCGGCGGCGGTCGAAGCTGATCGCGGTGCCGGTCGCGGAGGCCGCGGCCGCCGCCGGGCGGGTCTGGGTCGCCGAGGACCGCGAGACGATGCGCTCCGCTCCGGGCGTAGATCCGACCAGGCCCCTGCTGCGCGAGCACGAGCTTGCGATCTGCGGGCACTACGGGATCGGTGAGGCGGTCGGCCGGGCGGCCGAGGTCGCCGGGCGGCCGCAGAACAACGTCACCGCGCGCCCCTCTGCCTAGAGCCTCGGGAGTTTCTCTCCTCGTCACATTTTCTTCCTAGCGTGGCCCGACCGGACCACCAACAAGGGAGAACCCGATGCAGGCAAGACGAGTGATAGCGATACCGGGACTGGCAATTCTGGCCGTGGCCGCAGGGATAGCGGTCGGCGGTTGCGGGAGCGACTCATCGACCAGCGATGAAGCGGCGCAGCAGTCGCAAAACGCGGCGTCGACGGTCAGCGCCGACGAAGCGAAGGCGATGAAGGAGGAGGAAGCGATGAAGCATGAGGAAGCGATGAAGGAAAGGAAGCGATGAAGCATGAGGAAGCGATGAAGGAGAAGGAAGCGATGAAAGAGGAACAGGCGATGAAGCACGAGGAAGCCATGAAGGGCGAAGGCTGAGTCGTCACGTCCTCGTAATCTCGAGCTGCCAAGGTTGAGCAATGGTCGTCTTGATGTTGTTCGGATTCGTGGCGGGGGCGGGGACCGCGCTCTCGCCATGCGTCCTGCCCGTGCTGCCGATCGCGCTCTCCGCAGGAGCCACCGGAGGCCGGCGACGCCCGCTCGGGATCGTCGTCGGCCTCGCCGTCTCGTTCACCTTTGCGACGGTGGCGCTGGTCTACGTGATCTCCGCCCTGGGGCTGCCCGACGACCTGCTCCGCAAGCTCGCTATCGCGGTCCTGCTGGCGTTCGGGATCACCCTGATGATCCCGCCGCTGGCCGCCCGGGTCGAGGGGATGATGAGTCGCTTCGCCGGGCGGGCCGGGGTCGCGGGGGGCGGCGGCGACGGCTTCTGGTCGGGCACCGCGGTCGGCGCCAGCCTCGGCCTCGTCTACGCTCCCTGCGCCGGCCCGATCCTCGCCGGAGTCATCACGGTCTCGGCCTCGCAGCCGTTCACCGCGGGCCGCCTGGCGGTGGCGCTCAGCTACGGCATCGGCTCGGCGGTCGTCCTCTACTTCCTGATGCTCGGCGGGCGGCGCCTGACGGCGCCGCTGGCGCGGCGCGGAGGCGGGCTGCAGGTGGCGATGGGGGCGATCATGGTCGTCGTCGCGCTGGCGATGGCGGGCGACTACGACATCAAGTTCCAGAACAGGATCGCCAGCTCGCTTCCCGGCTTCCTGGTCAACCCCACCGAAGGCCTGGAGGACACGGCTTCCGCCCGCAGCGCTCTCACAGACATTCGCGGCGACGGCTCCGGCGGATTCAGCTCCGAAGGAAGCGATGCCCCGGCCGCGAAGCGATCGACCGCCACCGACTCGGGCCTGCCGGTGCTCGGTGAGGCGCCGGAATTCGTCGACAACCAGCAGTGGTTCAACACTCCCGGCGACCGCCCTCTCACCCTCCGCGGGCTCCGCGGCCGTGTCGTCCTCGTCGATTTCTGGACCTACAGCTGCATCAACTGCCTGCGCACGCTGCCCTACCTGACGGCGTGGGACAAGACCTACCGCAAGGAGGGCCTGACGATCGTCGGCGTCCACTCGCCTGAGTTCCCGTTCGAGAAAGACGCGGGCAATGTCGAGGAAGCGATCGAGCGCAACGGCATCCACTACCCCGTCGCCCAGGACAACGACCTGGCCACGTGGAGCGCCTACGGAAATCAGTACTGGCCCGCCGAGTACTTCATCGACGCCCAGGGGCGGGTCCGCTACACGCACTTCGGCGAGGGGGAATACGACGAGAAAGAGCAGGTCATCCGTGAGCTGCTTGCGGAAGCCGGGCGCAAGGTCGCCAAGCCACGGTCCAGGGCTCGCGGGATCTCACCGTCCGCCGGCGTAACCACCCCCGAGACCTACCTCGGCGCGGCGCGGGCCGAACGCTTCGTCAACCCGATGCTCTCGCCCGGGAGCCACGACTTCGGAAACCCGCCGGCACCGCCGCCCAATCAGTTCGCCTACCGGGGCAGGTGGCGGATCTCCCTCGACTCGGCGACCGCCGAGGGCGGCTCCCTGGCGCTCAACTTCGGCGCCCGGCGTGTCTATCTGGTGCTCGGCTCGCCAGGGCACTCGCGGCAGATGCGGGTGCTCCTCGACGGCAAGCCGATCCCCGAGGAACTGGCGGGGTCCGACGTCAAGGGCGGCGTCGTCACCGTCTCCTCGCAGCGCCTCTACGACCTCGTCGACCTGCCGGCGGTCGGCGCCCACCTGCTCGAACTCGTCCCCGAACCCGGCATCGAGGGCTATGCCTTCACCTTCGGCTAGCCGAGGCGCGACAATCGAGGCGATGGACGACCAATCGCACGGCACCGTGCTCGTCGTCGACGACGAGCCGACGATCGTCGAGGTCGTCGGCCGCTACATCGAGCGGGCGGGCTACGAGACGCTCGAGGCCGCCGACGGGCTCGAAGCCCTGCGGCTCGCAGAGCGGCACCGGCCGGACCTGATCGTGCTCGACGTGATGCTGCCGGGGGTCGACGGGATCGAGGTCATGCAGCGGCTTCATGAGCTTCCCGGCCGGCCGGTCCCGGTGATCCTGCTGACCGCCCGCGGCGAGGAGTCCGACCGCCTCGTCGGCCTGCGGCGCGGCGCCGACGACTACGTGGTGAAGCCCTTCTCGCCGGCCGAGCTGGTGGCCAGGGTCGGCGCGGTCATGCGGCGCGTGGCGCCTTCGCCGGCGGAGGAGGATGGGCCCCCGATCGAGGTCGGCCCGCTGCGCATCGATCGGGCGATGCGGATCGTCACCCTCGACGGCGAGGAGGTCGCGCTGACCCTGCTCGAGTTCGACCTGCTCGCCCATTTCGCCGCCCACCCGGGCCGGGTCTTCTCGCGCGACCAGCTGATGGAGGCCGTCTGGGAGTCGCCCGTCTACTCGGACACGAGCACCGTCACCGTCCACATCCGCCGCCTGCGCGCGAAGCTCGGAGACGATCCAGCCGAGCCGCGCTTCATCGAGACGGTGTGGGGCGTCGGCTACAGGATGCGGCCGTGAGGCGCGCGATCGCGATAGCCCTGGCGGCGTTCCTCGCCGGCGCGGCGGCGGTGACCGTGCCGCACAAAATGGGCTGGGGCCAGATCGCCCTGGTCGCCCTTGCGGTGGCCGGCGGCGCGCTCGCCGCTTGGCTCGGGACACGCCTGATCGCCGAGGAACGCTCGCGCCGCAAGATCGAGAGGGCGCGCCGCGAGCTCGTCGCCTCGGTCTCCCACGATCTGCGCACCCCGCTCGCCTCGCTGCGGCTCCTGGTCGAGTCGGTCGACGACGGCGTCGCGACCGGGGAGACCCGTGACCGCTACCTGAGCGAGATGCGCACCCACGTCGAGGTGCTCACCGACCTGATCGACGACCTCTTCGAGCTCTCGCGGATCGAGGCCGGGGAGATCAGCTGGACGATGCGCCAGGTCGAGCTGCGGGAGCTGATCGACGACACGGTCGCGGCGATGCGGGCACCTGCGGAGGCACGTGGCGTGGCGCTTGCGGCGGAACTGCCCGCCGGCGATTTCGTCGCCCAGGCCAACGCCGAGAAACTCCAGCGCGTCCTCTTCAACCTGATTCAGAACGCGATCCGCCATACCCCCGCCGACGGCAGCGTCACGGTGCGGGCGCGCAACGCCGGCGGGGGCGTCGAGGTCGAGGTCGCCGACGAGGGCGAGGGGATCGCCGCCGGAGAGGGCGACCGCGTCTTCGACCCCTTCTACCGCGGCGAGGAGTCGCGCAACGGCGACGGAGCCGGCCTCGGACTGGCGATCTCGCGGGCGATCGTCGAGGCTCACGGCGGCCGTATCTGGCTCGAGGGCGGCGGCGAGCCCGGCACCCGGGTCCGCTTCACCCTGCGGACCGCCAGGTAGCGCTCAGCAGCCGAGCTGCCGGGCGATCACCATCTGCTGGACCTCGTCCGTGCCCTCGCCGATCGTGAGGATCTTGGCGTCGCGGTAGAAGCGGCAGACCGGGTACTCCTCGATATAGCCGTAGCCGCCGTGGATCTGCACCGCCTCCTCGGTCGCCCTGACCGCCAGCCGGCCGGTGATCAGCTTCGCCTGGGCCGCGGTCAGCGTGAACGATTGGCCGGCGTCCTTCTCGAGCGCGGCGCGCCAGACCAGCAGCCGCGCCGCCTCGATCTGCGCCGAGAGGTCGGCGATCTTCGCCTGAATCGACTGGAACTTCGAGATCGCCCGGCCGAACGCCTGGCGCTCCTTCGCGTAGGAGATCGCCTCGTCGAGGGCGCCCTGGGCGAGGCCGACGCCCATCGCTGCGACCCCGATGCGGCCGCCGTCGAGGATATGGAGGAAGTTCTTGAAGCCGTCGCCGCGGCGGCCGAGCAGGTTGGACTCGGGCACCCGGCACTCGTCGAAGGAGAGCGGCCGCGTGTCGGAGGCGTTCCAGCCCATCTTCCGGTAGGGCTCGCCCGCCTCGTAGCCGGGCGTCCCGGTCGGCACGATCAGGTTCGAGATCTCCTTGCGCCCCCCGTCGAGCTCACCGGTGACGGCCGTGATCGAGACGCAGCCGGAGATCTCCGTGCCGGAGTTGGTGATGAACTGCTTCGCCCCGTCGATCGTCCACTGGCCGCCGTCGAGCTTCGCGGTCGTGCGCACGTTGCCGGCGTCCGAGCCGGCCTCGGGCTCGGTCAGGCCGAACGCCGCAAGCCGCCGGCCGCTGCAGAGCTCCGGCATCCACTCCGACCTCTGCTCGTCGGAGCCCCAGAGGTGGATCGGCATCGTCCCCAAAGAGGTGTGGGCGGCCATCGTGATGCAGACCGAGGAATCGATCCGGGCAAGCTCTTCGACCGCCAGCGCGTAGGAGAGCGTGTCGGCCCCGCCGCCGCCGTACTCCTGCGGGAACGGAATCCCCATCAAGCCGAGCTCGCCCATCTTGGCCACGATCTCGTACGGGAACCGCTTCTCCCGATCGAGCTCCTCGGCCACCGGCCGCACCTCGTTGAGGGCGAATTCCCGCACCGTGTCCCGGAGAAGCTTCTGCTCGTCGCTCAGCTCGAAATTCACGGCCGGGAGACTATGGGACAGGTCCCTATAAACCGCCACCTCCTCCGCTTCGCGTCCGGGGGTGGCGGCTGTGAGCCATATCGGCGCCGCTCGCAGAGAATCAGATCGTGATGCTCGCTAATCGGTGGTCCAGGCGGGCAACCCTTGGGGCTACAGCTGCAATGACTTGACCTGCAGCAACTCCTCTATTGCGTAGCGGCCGTTCTCGCGGCCGTGGCCCGATTGCTTGTATCCCCCGAAGGGAGCCAAAGGATTAAACGCGCCGCCGTTGATCTCGATCTGACCCGTGCGGATGCGGCGGGCGACGCCGATCGCCCGGTCCTGGTCAGCGGACCAGACGCCACCCGCCAGGCCGTAGTCGGTGTCGTTGGCGATCCGGATCGCGTCGGCCTCGTCCTCGTAGGGCTGGATCGAGAGGACCGGGCCGAAGATCTCCTCCTGGGCGATCGTCATATCCGGGGTCACCGCGGAGAAGACGGTGGGGCGGACGAAGTAGCCGCGGTCGAGGCCCTCGGGCGCCGCCGCGCCGCCGGTGATCAGCCTCGCGCCCTCCGCCTCGCCCTTCTCGATGTAGCCGCGAACGCGCTCGCGCTGAATCTCGGAGACGAGCGGGCCGAGCCGGGTGCTCTCGTCGAAGGGGTCGCCGGGGGTGAAGGACTCGGCCGCCTGCGCGGCGATCTCCTCGACCTCGGCGAGCTTCTCGGCGGGAACGAGCATCCGGGTCAGGGCGCTGCAGGTCTGGCCCGAGTTGAGGTAGCACTTGCCGACTCCGTCGGGGACCGCCTTGGCGAGGTCGGCGTCGTCGAGGATCACGTTCGGCGACTTGCCGCCGAGCTCCATCGCGACGGGCTTGACCGTCGCCGAGGCGAGCTCGGAGACCCGCCGGCCGGCCCTTGTCGAGCCGGTGAAGGAGACCATGTCGACTCCCGGGTGGGCGGCAATCGCCTCGCCGACGACCGGGCCGGTTCCGGTGACCAGGTTGAAGACCCCGGCGGGCAGGCCGGCGGCCTCGATCACCTCGGCGAGGATGAAGGCGTTGAGCGGCACGACCTCGCTCGGCTTGAGCACGACGGTGCAGCCTGCCGCGAGGGCGGGGGCGACCTTGGCGGCGATCTGGTTCAGCGGGTAGTTCCACGGGGTGATCGCGCCGAGCACCCCGACCGGCTCGCGCAGCACGCGGGAGTTGCCGATCTCCTCCTCCCAGGCGATTTCCTCCATCAGGCCGGGCATCGCGCCGAACTGGCCGATCGGCAGGCCCGCCTGGATCATCTTGCTCAGCGTCAGCGGCATGCCCAGCTCCTGGGCGATCGTCGCCGCGATCTCGTCGATGCGCTCGCCGAGCCCGGCCGATATCGCCGAGAGGTAGCCGGCGCGCTCCTCGCGGGAGGTCTGCGACCAGGACTCGAACGCCTCGCGGGCGGCGAGCACCGCACGATCGGCGTCGGCCGCGGTGCAGGCCGGGATCGTCCCCATCGCCTCCTCGGTCGAGGAGTTGATCACCTCGAGCGTCTCGGATGCCTGTGGCTCGACCCACCTGCCGCCGATGAAGACCTTGTCGCGTGCCTGGAGCTCCGCTGCGGTTGCCATCTGACCCTCCTAGTCGATTGCCCTGCCGGCCAACGCTAGCGCTTCGACGCCAGGCCCGGGGAGGGCACGCGCGTCGCGTGCGTGGAGGAGCTCGCCGCACTCCTCGCAGATGCCCCGATCGCTGACCGGGCCGCCGCACCCCTTGTGGACGATCAGCATCGGTGGCCCGGCGGGGGAGGGGGAGTGCCGGTCGCCCCAGGCGAGCAGGGCGATCAGCGCCGGCCAGAGGTCGAGGCCCTTCTCGGTGAGGAAGTATTCGTGGCGCTCGGGGTTGTGCTGGTAGGCGCGCCGTTCGAGGATGTCCTCGTCGAGGAGCCGCTGGAGGCGGGCGGCGAGGGTGTTGCGGGCGATGCCGAGGCTCTTCTGCAGCTCGTCGAAGCGCCGGTGCCTGTTCATCACGTCGCGGACGATCAGCAGCGACCAGCGCTCGCCGACGACCTCGAGGGCGTTGGCGATCGAGCAGACCTGGCCGGGATAGTCGTGAGGGAGCACGAGTGTGATCTTCGCACAGTCAGTTGCTTGACGCAACTCACCTGTGTATGGTTTCGCACGATGAGAGTTGCGTGAAGCAACCCGGCCGATGAAATGCCGACAGGAGGCGAAGCGATGAGGCTGACGACCAGAAACCGAAACCAGAGTCGGCGCCAGGTTCCCGCGGATCTCGATCAGCCAGGAGGAGATCACCGCCGACCTGATCTACCCGGCGCGCCGGCAGGCGCCCGCCGCACCCGTCGGTGGCCGCCGGAAGCGCCGATGAGCACGGAGCCCGCCGAGCTCCGTCTCAGTGAGGACGCCGACGCGACGGACGTCGCCCAGGCGTACGCCGAGCTCGACCCCCAGGCCAGCCGCAGCCGTACCCTGGTCTGGCAGGACCCGCTGCCGACGGCGGCCGCCGGGGCGACGATGACCGGCATGGAGTACATGACGGCGGTCGTCGAGGCGAAGCTGCCGCCGCCGCCGATCGCCGTCGTCATGCGCATGCGGCCGATCGAGATCTCAGAGGGGCGGGCCGTCTTCGAGGGCACCCCCGGCGAGGAGCACTACAACCCGATCGGCGTCGTCCACGGCGGCTACGCGGCGACCCTGCTCGACTCTGCCCTCGGCTGCGCCGTGCACACCACGCTGGAGGCCGGCGTCGGCTACACCTCGCTCGGCCTCGAGGCCAAGTACGTGCGGCCGATCACCCGCGACACCGGCCGCGTCCTCTGCGAGGCCGAAGGTCCTCTACCGAGGTCGCAAACAGGCGACCTCGGAGGCGAGCCTGACGGCGGCGGACTCGGGGAAGCTGCTCGCACACGGAGTCGCCACCTGCATGATCCTCGGCGGCGAGTAGCGGGCGCGCCCGCGAGGGGCTGAGCGCCGAGCCAGCTCGACCAGGAGCCGGACGCCGTAGCCGCTGGCGCCGGTGCCGGTGTACTCGCGGCCGACGTCCCAGGCGGTGCCGGCGATGTCGATGTGGGCCCAGGGGGTGTCGCCGACGAATTCGCGGAGGAACTCGGCCGCGGTGATCGTCCCCGCCTTGCGCTTCGAGGCGAGGTTGGAGAGATCGGCGACGGTGCCCTTCATCAGGGCTCTGAACTCGGGGTGCAGCGGCAGGCGCCAGACCAGCTCTCCGGTCTCCTCGCCGGCGCCCTCCACGTCCGCTGCGAGATCGTCGTCGTTGGAGATCACGGCGGCATAGGTGGAGCCCAGAGCGATCAGCACGGCGCCGGTCAGGGTGGCGAGGTCGACGATCCTTTCGGCCCCGAGCTCGACCGCGTAGGCGAGTGCGTCGGCGAGGATCAGCCGTCCCTCCGCGTCGGTGTTGTTGACCTCGACGGTCTTGCCGTTGTACTGGGTGATCACGTCACCGGGCTTCACCGCGGTCCCGGACGGCATGTTCTCGGTTGCGGGGACGACGGCGACGAGGTCCAGGGGCAGGGCGAGCTCGGCGATCGCGGCGACTGCCTCGAGCACGGCTGCGGCGCCCGACATGTCCATCTTCATCTCCTGCATGCCCGCCGAGGGCTTGATCGAGATGCCGCCGGTGTCGAAGGTGACGCCCTTGCCGACGAGGCCGAGAGTCGGGCCGTCGCCGCCGCCGCCGTAACGCAGGACGATCAGCTTCTCCTCCTCCTCGCCCCCTTGCCCGACCGCGAGCAGGCCGCCCATCCGCCTCTCCTCGAGCCAGTCGCGGCCGAACACCTCCGCCCTCACCGCCTCGTGCTCGGAGGCGATCTCGAGGGCCCGGCCGCCGAGGAACGCGGGGGTGGCGACGTTCGAGGGCAGGCTCTGCAGGTCGCGGGCCCGGTTCTGGGCCTCGGCGCAGACGCGGGCCGACTCGGCGGCGCCCGAGACACCCTCGGGGGCGATCAGGGTCAGCGAGTCGATGGCCGGTGGGGGAGGGTCCTCGGGGTCCCGGCCGATGAAGCGGTCGAAGCGGTACGCGCCGAGAATCGTGCCGGTGACGAGCCCCGCGGCGATCGCGTCCTCCTCATCGGCCTCCGGCAGCAGCCAGGCGATCGTGGCGGCCTCGAACCGGGCCGCCTGCCGGGCGGCGAGCGCCGCCGCGACCCGGGCGCGCTCGGCGCTCATCTCGGCGCGCTTGCCGAGGCCGACGACCAGCGCCCGCGCCGGGCTCGACGGGTGCAGCGTCGAGAGCTTCTTGAAGGCGCTCTTCGCGTCGCGCTCGCCGGCCGCGCCGACGAGCGCCTCAGGCAGCGACTCTCCCTCGTAGAGCCCGGCGACGAGTAGGTCGGCGTCGACCTCGGCGGGGCTCGCTTGGCTGGTCTCGACCTTCAAGCGGGGCGATTCTATGCGCTGCCGGCACCGCCCCGACGCCGTCCCGGTATCTTTCCGATCAGGGCCATGCGGCCCTTCCCGAGCCGAGACCCGGCACAAATCGAAGACGCAGAAAGGCCCCAATGCCCAGCACAGTCATCCTCGGAACCGCGCGCACGCCCTTCGGCAAGATGGGCGGCACCCTCTCCTCCCTCGACGCCACCGACCTCGGCGGCCAGGCGATCTCCGCCGCTCTGGATCGATCCGGCGTCGAGCCCGAGCAGGTCGACCAGGTCGTCTTCGGCCAGGTCCTGCAGGCCGGCCAGGGCCAGATCCCCTCGCGCCAGGCGCAGATCAAGGGCGGGATTCCCAAGGAGGTCCCCTCGGAGACGATCAACAAGGTCTGCGCTTCGGGAATGCGCACGATCGGCCTCGCCGACATGGCAATCCGGGCCGGCGACGCCGACGTCGCGGTGACCGGCGGCATGGAGTCGATGAGCGGCGCCCCCCACCTGCTGCCCGGCGCCCGCTTCGGCTACCGGATGGGCCACGTGGAGACGATCGACGCGATGGTCCACGACGGCCTCACCAACCCCTTCACCGAAAAGCAGATGATCAACGAGGCGAGCGAGGTCTCCAACGAGCTCGAGATCACCCGCGCCGACATGGACCGCTTCGCCGAGCGCTCGCACAGGCTCGCGGCCGAGGCGACGGACGCCGGCCGCCTCGCCGACGAGATCGTCGGCGTCACCGTCAAGTCACGCAAGGGCGAGAACACGATCGAGGCCGATGAGGCGATCCGCGCCGAGACCACGGTCGAGACGCTGGCCGGATTGCGGGCGATCGGCGGCGAGGACGCCACCCACACGGCCGGCAACGCGCCGGGCGTCAACGACGGCGCCGGCGCGATCGTCGTCGCCTCCGACGAGTGGGCCGAGCGGGAGGGCCGCCCTGTCCTCGCCCGCGTCCTCTCCTACGGCACCGTCGCCGACGACTTCGCCTACCTTGCGAAAACTCCGGCCAATGCCGCCAAGCAGGCGCTGGAGAAGATCGGCAAGAGCCCCGAGGACGTCGACCTCTGGGAGATCAACGAGGCCTTCGCCTCGGTGGCCCTCAACTCGATGCGGATGCTTGGGGTGGACGAGGAGAACGTCAACGTCAACGGCGGGGCGATCGCGCTCGGCCACCCGATCGGCGCCTCGGGCTCGCGGATCGTCGGCTCGCTCGTCCACGAGCTCGGCCGTCGGGGCGGCGGACTCGGCGTCGCCGCGATCTGCAGCGGCGGCGGCCAGGGTGACGCGATCGTGATCGAGGTCGCCGGCTCCTAGGCCGGGGGCCGACCGGCCCGATGCCCCGCGCAGCCGCCTTCTTCGATCTCGACAAGACCCTGATGGCGGGGTCGAGCGGCATGCCGTTCGCGCGGGTCGCGATGCACCACGGGATCGTCAGCCGCCGGCAGCTTGCGAGCTGGGGTATCGAGCACCTGCGCTACCGGCTGCGCGGCACCACCGACGAGCGCACGAGCGACGTGCTCCGCCAGGCGAGGGAGCTGATCTCGGGCGTGTCGGCCCGCGACGTCGAGCGGATGAACCCGGAGGTGCTGGCGGCGGTCCTGCCGCGGGTCTACCCCCAGATGCTCGAAGAGGTCTACGCACACCAGGACGCCGGCCGCGCCACCTTCATCGTCAGCGCCGCCGGCCACGGCGTCGTCGAGCCCCTGGCCCAGGTGCTGGGGATGGAGGGGGGAATCGGCACCCGCTATGAGGTCGACGCCGAGGGTGCCTTCACCGGCCGCTTCGACGGCCCCTTCGTCTACGGGCCGGGAAAGGTCGAGGCGATGGAGGCGTTTGCCGCCGAGCACGGCATCGACCTGGCCGACTCCTACGCGTACTCGGACTCGCTCTCGGACCTGCCGATGCTGGAAGCGGTCGGGCACGCGGTGGTCGTCAATCCCGACCCGGCGCTGGCCGGGATCGCCAAGCGCGAGGGATGGCAGACGATGCGCTTCGAGCGCCTCGGGCGGCGGCTTGCGATCGGCGCTGCCGCGTTGCTCGCGGCAGCGGTCGGGTGGGGCGGTTCACGCTACGCCGCGCGCCGCGCCTAGACTTATCCGATGGCGGCGGACCCGAAGCAGCGTCCCGAGTACAAGGAACGGGAGGCCGAGTTCTCGACGATGTCGGGGCACCCGATCGAGCCTCTCTACGGCCCCGACGACGTCACCGGGGAGGCGGCCGAGAAGGTCGGCAGCCCCGGTGAGTTTCCCTTCACGCGCGGGCCGTACCCCTCGATGTACCGAGGACGACTCTGGACGATGCGCCAGTTCGCCGGCTTCGGCACGGTCGAGGAGACCAACGAGCGCTTCCACTACCTGCTCGACCACGGCCAGACGGGGCTCTCGACGGCCTTCGACATGCCGACCCTGATGGGCTACGACTCCGATCACGTCCGCAGCCTCGGCGAGGTCGGCCGCGAGGGCGTCGCCGTCGACTCGCTCGACGACATGGAACAGCTCTTCGAGGGCATCCCGCTGGGCGGTGTGACGACGTCGATGACGATCAACGCACCGGCCGCGATCCTGCTCGCCTACTACGTGCTCGTCGGCGAGCAACAGGGCGTCGCGCCGGAGAAGCTCGGCGGCACGATCCAGACCGACATCCTCAAGGAGTACATCGCCCAGAAGGAGTGGTGCTTCCCGATCGAGCCGGCGATGCGGCTGGTCACCGACATGATCGAGTGGTGCTCGCAGAGGATGCCGCGCTGGCACCCGGTCTCGATCTCCGGGTACCACATCCGCGAGGCCGGCTCGACCGCTCAGCAGGAGCTCGCCTTCACGCTCAAGGACGGCTTCACCTATGTCGAGCGGGCGCTCGAGCGCGGCCTCGACGTCGACGACTTCGCCCCCCGCCTCTCCTTCTTCTTCAACGCCCACATCGACTTCTTCGAGGAGATCGCCAAGTACCGGGCCGCGCGCCGGATCTGGGCGCGGGAGATGCGCGACACCTACGGCGCCAAGCGCGAGGAGTCGCTGCGGCTTCGCTTCCACGCCCAGACGGCGGGGGTCTCCCTGACCGCCCAACAGCCGCTCAACAACGTCGTCCGTACCTCGATCGAGGCGCTGGCAGCGGTGCTCGGCGGCACCCAGTCCCTGCACACGAACTCCTTCGACGAGGCGCTTGCCCTGCCGACCGAGGCGGCGGTGCAAGTGGCGCTGCGCACGCAGCAGATCGTCGCCTTCGAGTCCGGCGCCCCGAACACCCCGGATCCGCTCGGCGGCTCCTACTTCGTCGAGAAGCTCACCGACGAGATGGAGGCCGCCGCATACGACTACTTCGCCCGCATCGACGAGCTGGGGGGGATGGTCGAGGCGATCCGGACCAACTTTCCCGCAGCGCGAGATCGCCGACGCCGCCTTCACCTACCAGCGCGAGCTCGACGAGCGCAAGCGGATCGTCGTCGGCGTCAACGACTTCGTCGAGGAGGACGAAGCCGAGACCCCGATCCTGCGCATCGATCCGGCGCTCGAAGCCAAGCAGGTCGGCCGCCTGGCGGCGGCCCGTGCCCGCCGCGACGGATCCGCGGTGGAGGCCGCTCTGGTCGAGCTCAAACGCGCGGCGGCCACCGAGGAGAACCTGATGCCGCCGATCATCGAGGCCGCTCGGGCGCGGGCGACCGAGGGCGAGATGATCGCCTCGATGCAGGAGGTCTTCGGCACCTACACCGAGTCGCCGGTTTTCTGACCGCCCGTCACGCCCCCCTTCGGCCAGGCGCTACGCTTCCGGCCGCACCATGGAGGCCGCAACCGCCAGAAAGATCCGCGTCGTCGTCGCCAAGCCCGGCCTCGACGGGCACGATCGAGGCGCCAAGATCATCGCCCGCGCCCTGCGCGACGCCGGCATGGAGGTGATCTACACCGGGCTGCACCAGACGCCCGAGCAGATCGCCGAGACGGTTATCCAGGAGGACGCCGACGCCGTCGGCCTCTCGATCCTCTCCGGAGCCCACATGACGCTGGTCCCGAAGGTGGTCGAGCTGCTCGCCGAGCAGGGAGTCGACGACGTGCTCGTCACGGTCGGGGGGACGATCCCGGCCGAGGACATACCCGAGCTGAAGAAGCTCGGCGTCGCCGCCGTCTTCACCCCCGGGGCGGGAACGGACGAGATCGTCGACTTCATCCGCGAGGGCGCCACAGAGCGCCACGCCGGCTGATCGCCGCCCGCCGACACGGCGAGCGACGCCACCCACTAGGGTGACGAACCGCACACCGGCGAATAGCACATCGCCGCGTGTATAGATAGACTGATTGACTGGTCAGTCAACCAGAGATAACCGAGTCCCAAGGAGCTAAATCTTGAAGATCTGCGTCCTGGTCAAGGAGGTTCCGGACGCCGCCGTCCAGAAGCGCATCGACCCCAACACGATGCGGCTGGACCGTGGCGGCGAGAAGAACCTCAACCCCTTCGACACCCATGCGATCGAGGCTGCAATGCAGATCAAGGAGGGTGGCGCGATCCCGGTCGAGGAGGTCGTCGCCGTGACGATGGGCCCCGATACCGCCGTCCGCGCTCTGCACAAGGCCGTCGCGCTCGGCGCCGACCGCTCGGTGCACCTCTCCGACGACGCCCTGGCCGGCTCCGACGTCTGCGCCACAGGCTTCTCGCTGGCCAAGGTGCTCGAGTCCGAGAGCCCTGACCTGGTCCTGCTCGGCCAGCAGTCCGACGACGGCGAGTGCTACACGATCGGCGCGGTCGTCGCCGACCACCTGAAGATGCCCTCGCTGACCCAGGTGATCAAGATCGACGTCGCCGACGGCAAGCTGCGCTGCGAGCGCCAGGCCGAGTACGGCTACGACACGGTCGAGATCGAGCTGCCCGCGGTGATCAGCGTCGGCGACGCGATCAACGAGCCGCGATACCCGAGCCTCAAGGCGATCATGGGGGCGAAGAAAAAACCCCTCGACGCGAAGGCGACCGGCGACGTCGGAATCGACGGCGGCATGGTCGGCGAGGCCGGCTCGAAGACATCGGTCCTCGGCCTCAACCCGCCGCCCGCCAAAGAGGCCGGCGAGATCATCGAGGACGAGGACACGAACGAGACGGTCGAAAAGATCGTCGCCTGGCTCGACGAGAGGAAGCTGATCTAGGTGGCTCCTTCCGACATTCAGACCCGTTCTGACTCGCTGCAAACCATCGCGGGGGCGTCGTCCTCAGTCGCTCGCGTGCCTTCGGGCACGCGACGCTCCCTGCGTCCTAGCCCCGCTCGGTTTTCCCGGCCAGAAGCGGGCCTGACCGCCGAAAGGAGCCACTAATGGCAGGCATCCTGACCTACGCCCTCCACGACGACGAGGGCAACTTCAACAAGAACTCGCTCGGGGCGATCTCCGAGGCGGCCAAGCTGGCCGGTGAGATCGGCGGCGACGCCGGCGTCATGGTCGTCGGCGACATCGCCGACGACGCCTGCGCCTCGCTCGGCAACTACGGCGCGACCAAGGTCTTCCGGGCCAAGAGCGTGCCGGAGGGCCTCGCCCAGCCGATCGTCGACGCGATGGCGAAGGTGATTCAGGACGAGGGCTTCGGCTACGCGCTGTTCGGCGGCGGCCTGCTCGGCTTCGAGATCGGCGCCGGCCTGACCGCGCGCCTCGGCGCCGGGGTGACGATGGAGGTCACCAAGGTCAAGGTGGACGGCGGCAAGCTGATCGCCGAGCGGCCGATCCTCCAGGACTCGCAGATCGCCGACGTCGGCTACGTCTCCGAGCCCGGGATCATCATCGGCCGCCTCAACGCCTTTGACGCCAACGAGACCGGCGGCAGCGCCGAGGTCGTCGACGTCGAGGTCGAGCTCTCGCCCTGGTCGACCAAGGCGACGATGGTCCAGCGCGGCGAGCAGCGCGGCGCCGACGTCAACATCGAGGACGCCGACATCCTCGTCGGCGGAGGCCGCGGCCTCGGCGCCGCCGAGGGCTTCGAGCTCTGCGAGGAACTGGCCGAGTCGATGGGCGGCGCCGTCGCCGCGACCCGCGCGGTCGTCGACGCCGGTTGGTACCCCTACGCGGCGCAGATCGGCCAGACCGGCAAGACGGTCGCCCCGAAGCTCTACCTGGCCGCCGGCATCTCCGGCGCGATCCAGCACAAGGTCGGGATGCAGAGCTCGGAGAACATCCTCGCGATCAACAAGGACCAGAACGCCCCGATCTTCGAGTTCTCGGACCTCGGCGTGGTCGGGGATCTGCACAAGATCCTCCCCAAGCTGACCGAGGCGATCAAGGCGAAGAAGGGCGGCTAGGCGCAGACGGGGGGTTGCGGCCCCCCAACGCCTCGTCCACACGACCGAAGGAGTCAGAGATGCCGGCCGTTAGACCGATCGATTTCCCGCCGCCGTTCGAGAGTGCCGACGTGATCGGCCCGCCGACCGATCCGGAGGACGAGCGCATAGAGGTCGGCATCGCGATCGTCGGCGGCGGCCCCGCCGGCCTCGCCTGCGCCAACAAACTGATGCAGCTGCTCGAGGATGAGCCGGAGCTGACCGAGAAGCTCGGCGAAGTCCCGGTCGCGGTGATCGAGAAGGGCAAAGTCCCGGGCGCGCACCTGCTCTCGGGCGCGAACGTCGACCCCTCGGCGCTGACGCGGCTCTTTCCGGACCTCGACCCGGCCGACTGGCCGTCGTGCTACCAGGAGGTGACCAAGGACGCGACTTACTTCCTCACTGCGAAAAAAGCCTTCCCGCTGAAGCCGCCGCCGCCCAACTTCCGCAAAGAGGGCACCTACACGATGTCGGTCTCGAAAATGGGCCGCTTCCTCGCCGAGAAAGCCGAAGAGGCGGGCGTCTACATCCTCGCCGAGACCGCCGCGACCAAGCTGCTGGTCGAGGACCGGATCGTCAAGGGCGTGCGCTCCGGCGACCGCGGCAGGGGCAAGGACGGCGAGGAGCTCGGCAACTTCGAGCCCGGCTCCGACGTCGTCGCCAAGGCGACCGTGCTCGCCGAGGGCACGATCGGCCACCTCACCTACTCCGCCTACGACTACTTCGGCATGCGCGAGGGCTCGGACCCGCAGGCCTGGGAGCTCGGGGTGAAGGAGATCTGGGAGGTGCCCAAGCCCCTGGACCGGGTGATCCACACGCTCGGCTGGCCGCTGCGCTGGGGCGGCAAGTACAAGGAGGCGGGCGGCAGCTTCATCTACCCGATGGGCGAGGACAAGGTCTGTTTCGGCCTCGTCGTCGGCCTCGACACGACCGACGCCACCTTCAGCGTCCACGACGAGCTGCAGCGCTTCAAGCAGCACCCCTTCATCGCCAAGATCATCGAGGGCGGCAAGCGGGTCGGCTGGGGCGCCAAGACGATCCCCTCGGGCGGCTACTGGTCGCTGCCGAAGCGGTTCTCGGTGCCCGGCATGCTGGTCGCCGGCGACGCCGCCGGGATGGTCAACATCGCCGAGCTCGCCGGCGTCCACTACGCGATGCACGCCGGCATGTTCGCGGCGGAAGCGATCGTCGATTCCCTGAAGAAGGACATCGACTCGGTCAACTTCGAAAGCTACGACGCGATGATCCGCGGCTCGGAGATCGAGAAGGACCTCTACAAGTCGCGCAACATGAAGCAGCCGCTGACCAAGGGGCTGATCAGAGGCGGCATCGTCGCCAATGCTCTGGTCGCGAGCAAAGGAAACTTTCCGCCCGGGCACATGAAGGTCGAGGCGAACGCCGAGCCGGCCGTCTTCATCGGCAACGCCGCGGAGCGCTACCCGAAGCCCGACAACGAGGTCACCTTCAACAAGCTCGACTCGGTCTTCCTCTCCGGCAACGCGACCCGCGACGACGCCCCCAATCACGTCCGGATCCAGACCAGGGTGCCGAAGGAGATCGCCCAGACCTGGGTCTCGATGTGCCCGGCGCAGGTCTATGAAATCCCGGAGGACCAGCTCGAGAGCGGCGCCGCCGAGGTCGACGTCCACGTGACGGCCTCCAACTGCGTCCAGTGCGGGGCCATCACGGCCAAGGGCGGCCGGCTCACCCTGCCCGAGGGCGGGGACGGGCCGCTCTACCAGGAGACCTGAGGGTTCGTGGGGCCGGTGTGGGGCAACCCTCGGCGGACCCGCTCGCTTTGCTCGCTCAAGTGTCCGGCGAGGCTCACCCCGCACCGCCTCTCGTAGCGCTCAGCTGACCAGGTAGACCAGCTCGAGCCGACCATCGGGCACCGTCTCGCGTCCGTAGCTGTACGGCATCGCTGGCCCGTAGCTGCAGGACGAGCTCTGCGCTGCTGTGGCTTCGGGGCTGCTTCCGAGCATCGACGAGCAACGTGTCGTGAGGTCGGGTGCGGTGCCCGTTCCCCGGACACTTGAGCGACCGTAGCGGAGCGGGTCCGGGGAATGGGTGCCGCGCCCGACCCCCGGTATACGTTCTCCGCATGCTGGCCCTCGGCATAGCCGCTGCGATCGGGGCCTCGCTGCTCTACAACACGTCGATCGCCTTGCAGGCATTGGAGGCGCGGCAGGTGCCGGGGGAGCACTCGCTGCGGCCTTCGCTGCTCGGCCGGCTTGTGCGCAACCGGCGTTGGCTGGGGGCGACTGGGTTGGGCCTGCTGGGCTGGCCGCTGGAGATCGTCGCCCTGCTGCTGGCGCCGCTGACCGTCGTCCAGCCGTGCCTGGTCAGCGGCCTGATCCTGCTGCTCTGGCTCGGGTCGACGAAACTGGGCGAGGCGCCGGGGCGGCGCGAGTTCGTCGCGGTGGGCGCGATCCTCGCCGGGATCGCGGGGGTGGCCTGGGCGGCGCCGGAGCGGACAACCGACCACGCCGGGACCGCGGTGATCCTGCTCGCGCTGGGCCTGGTCGCCGTGCCGATCGCACTGCCGTACCTGCTGCGAGGGCGGGCGGCCGCAGCCGGATTCGTCGTCGTGCTCAGCGCCGGCAGCGGCTACGCCTGGACCGCGATAGCCAGCAAGCTGCTCACCGACGAGCTCGCCGCCGGGGCCCTGCTCGTCGCCGCCGCCTGGCTGGCGACGGCGATCGCCTCCGAGGGGCTGGCGCTGCTCAGCGAGATGAGCGCCCTGCAGCGGCGCCCGGCGACCCATGTCGCTCCGGTGATGTTCGCCGTCCAGGTGCTTCTGCCGGTGCTGCTGGCGCCGTTGATCTTCGGCGAGTCCTGGGGGACGACTCCGCTCGGCGGCGCGGCGCTCGTCGCCTTCATGGCGGTGGCCGTCGCCGGCGTCGTTCTGCTCGCCGGCTCGAAAGCGGTGGGCGCCGTCATCGAATCCGCCCATGAGCGGCGACGGATAGACACATCCGGAGTCTGTCTCCGGTGCTAGCCTTCCCACGCTCTTGGGGTCAGCTGAGACAACCCGGTCCGACGCGGCGAAATTCGCGATCGGGTTCGACCACCGTGACCGCGGCCGGTTGATCGATCTCTGGACCGAGGTGCTGGATTCCGAGCAGTGGTCGGAGGGGGCGAAGCTGGAGGCCTTCGAGCAGCGCTGGAGCGAGTGGAACGGCCTGCCGAGCGTCGGCATGTCGAGCTGGGCCGGGGGCGCGCTCGCCGCGCTCGAGTTTGCAGGGGTACGCGGCGAGACCGTGCTCTGCCCGTCCAATACGTTCATGGCCTCGCCCCTGGCGGCGATCAAGGCAGGCGCCGAGGTCGAGTTCGTCGACTGCAACCGCGCCGACCTCTGCATGTCCTTCGAGGACTTCGAGCGCCGGGCCGAGGCCCACAAGCCGAAGGCGGCGATCCTCGTCCATATCGGCGGCCACATCGCCTTCGACTCCGAGCGGATTGCCGCATACTGTGCCGCTCATGACATCTTTCTGCTCGAGGACTGCGCCCACGCCCACGGCGCCGGCTGGAACGGCCGCCGGCCGGGGGGCTTCGGCGATGCGGGCGTCTACTCCTTCTACGCGACCAAGACCGTCTCGACCGGCGAGGGAGGGGTGCTCGTCTCCTCCGACCCGGAGCTGGTTGAGTTCGCCCGCAAGTTCCGCAACTACGGCAAGTTCGAGCACGAGGTCGACGGCCTCAACTTCCGGATGAGCGAGTTCACCGCCGCCATCGGCCTCGTCCAGGCCGAGCGCATGGAGGAGATCGTCGCCTGGAAGAACCAGTACGCGAGCGAGCACCTCGACCCCGTCCACCCGGGTCGGCTGGAGCTGCCCGAGGGGATGACCTCCGGCCTCTACAAGTACCTCGTCTTCGACGAGATCGAGAAGAGCACCGGGCGCGTCTATGAAGAACCCTGCCACCGGATAATGGGCCGCGCCGACGAGCTGCCGAACACGGATTGGGTCGCACAGAACCACTGGTGCGTGCCGCTCTATTACCGTCCAGACCACGCTGGGGAGACAGCATGAAGGGTTATTCATGAGGGTCCTGGTCACCGGTGGCGGCGGCTTCATCGGCTCGCACGTCGTCGACCGCCTGCTCGATCGCGGCATCACACCGCGGATCTTCGACCTCAGCGCTTCTCCGTATCACTCGCCGCTGGAGGTCGAGACCTTCACCGGCAGCATTACCGACGCGGCCAACCTCGACCTGGCGATGCGCGACTGCGACGCCGTCATCCACCTGGCGGCGGTCGCCGACGTCTCCCACGTGCTGGCCGACCCGGTTCTCGCCGAGGAGGTCAACACGCGCGGCACCCTCAATGTGCTCGAGGCGGCCTGCGGTGCCAAGGTCGGCCGCGTCGTCTACGGCTCGACCACCTGGGTCTACAGCGACTGCGTCGAGCAGGACGTCGACGAGGACACTCCGATCCCGGCGCCGCGCCACCTCTACACGGCGACGAAGCTGGCGGGGGAGACCTATTGCGCCGGCTACGGAGAGCTCTACGACCTCGAGACCACCGTGCTCCGATTCGGCATCCCCTACGGCCCGCGGGCCAGGGCGGCCGGCGTCGTCGCCAAGTTCACCGACCTCGCCTTCGAAGGCAAGGCGCTGACGATCGCCGGCGACGGCAGCACGACGCGCAGCTTCATCTACGTCGAGGACCTCGCCGACGGGATCGTCGCCGCGCTCAAGCCCGAGGCCGCCGGGCGCACCTACAACCTCTCCGGCGACGAGGTCGTGACGATCCTCGAAATCGCCGAGCGGGTGCAGGAAAACACCGACAACTGCGAGATCGTCCACACGCCGCCGCGGCCCGGTGACTTCCCGGGCAAGGCGATCTCCAACGCGCGGGCGCTGGCCGAGATCGACTGGAAGGCCGAGACGAGCTTTCGCGAAGGGGTCGGGAAGTACGTCGAGTGGGTGCGCGACAGCATCCGCCCGCCCGATCCGGTGCCCGGCAAACGACCCTCGCTGAACGGCAACGACCACGCGGCCGGGGCGCTGCTCGCCGGCGCGTCCCGATCCGAGGAGCACCCTCCCCGGGTGCTGGTCCTGACCGCCGACATCGGCGAGGGGCACGACCTCCCGGCGCGGATCATCAAGGCCGACCTCGAAGAGGAGATCCCCGACGTCGAGGTCGAGATCGCCAACGGCCTCGAGGCGATGGGGAAGATCTCGGCCTCGGTCCTCCGCAACGGCTCGAAAGTCACATTCCGCTGGATGCCCTGGTTGTTCGACGTCCAGTACTGGCTGATCACCAAGTTCGCGCCCGCCCGCTGGCTCTTCCACCATCTCGGCTACTGGCTCTCCGGCCGGGGCCTGCTACGCGTGATCGAGGCGTATGAGCCCGACGCCGTCGTCTCCACCTATCCCGGCGTCACCGCGGTGCTTGGGATGTTGCGCGAGAACCGCCGTCTGGAGATCCCCGTGCAGTCGGCGATCACGGACCTCGCCGGCCTTCGCTACTGGGCGCATCCCGGTGTCGATCTCCACTACGTGACGCACCCGGAGTCGATCGAGGAAGTCGAGAAGCTGGTCGGACCGGGAACCGTCGAGTGGGTGCGGCCGCCGATCTCGAGCGAGTTCCTCATGCCCCGCACCCGCCGCGACGCCCGCGAGGCACTCGATGTCCCGGCGCACGCCAGAATGGTCCTCGTCTCCGGGGGCGGCTGGGGGATTGGCGACCTCGAGGGCGCGATCGAGTCGGCGCTCTCCGGCGACGACACCCTGGTCGTCTGCATCACCGGCCGCAACGAGGTCGCCCGCGAGAAGCTCGAGCAGCGGTTCGGCGAGAACGAGAAGGTGCGGATCCTCGGCTTCACCGAGCAGATGAGCGACTGGATGGCCGCCGCCGACGCGATGATCCACGCGACCGCCGGCCTGACCGTGCTCGAGGCCCACATCCGCGGCTGCCCGGTGATCTCCTACGGCTTCTCAGCCGGGCATCTGCGCGCCAACAACGCCGCCTTCGAGCGCTTCGGGCTGGCCGAGGTGGCGCGTTCCGAGCACGAGCTCGAGACCACCCTGCGCCACGTCACCCGTGAACGCCGCTCGCCCGACTCCTCCTTCGCCTCGCTGCCATCGATCGCCTCGCGGGTCCTGACCGCGCGGCCCCGGGTGAGGCCGCAACCGGTCTGGCGCCTGCGAGTCGAGCGCACCGCCGCGGCGGTGACCATGGCGGCCGTGGCCCTCGTCCTGGCGCTGTCGCTTGCCAAGCGCGAGAGCCCCCTGAAGCCCTTGAAGCCGGTGACGAGCCGCATCCACTTCGGTCAGGACAACGACGTCTCGAACGCGAAGCCGGCCGCGGGCGCCCGATTCCGCCCGCAGGCCCAGCCGGTCGCTCAGGGCTCGGCGGCGAACTCCGCTCCTTGATCCGGGCGCTCGCCGGCACCGGCTTGGGCGCTGCGGCGGTCCTCCATGCCGGGCCGGCATTGGCGCCGGTGATCCAGCCGCTCGGCGCGGTGCTGGACGTGACCATGCGCCAGGAGGGCTCCGCGGGGGTCGCGATCACCTTCGACGACGGCCCCCACCCGGAGGGAACTCCCGCCGTGCTGGAGGCCCTGCGCGAGGCGGGCGCCCCGGCGACGTTCTTCCTGGCCGGCGAGCAGGTGGAAAGGCGGCCGGCGCTGGCGGCTGAGATCGTCGCCGCCGGCCACCGGGTCGAGCTGCACTGCCACCGACACCGCAACCAGCTGCGGCTGACTCCCCGAAGCCTGCTCGAGGATGCCGAGCGCGGCAGGGCGGCGATCGAGGATGCGACGGGAGAGGAGATCCACGACTACCGGCCTCCCTACGGGATCTTCAGCGCATCGGGGCTGCGCGCGATCCGGCGACGGGGCTGGCGGCCCGTCCTCTGGTCGCTGTGGGGAAGGGATTGGAAACGAAACGCAACCGCCGGGTCGATCGCGGACAGGTCAACGACCGGCGCCGGGGCCGGCGACATCCTCCTACTGCACGACGCCGACCACTACAGCGCGCGCGGCTCCTGGTCTCGTACGGCGGCGGCGCTTCCGGTCATCCTCGAGGATCTCGACCGCCAGGGGCTGAGTGTCGTTTCGCTCGAGCGCTGAGTGGGCGGAGCCGGGGTCCACTGGTCGCAACCCGCGAACGCTTCGTCGAGCCTCCTCGCCATCGTGCTGCGCGGCCGGTCCTGGTCGAAGATCTCCTTGGGCATGGCCCTCCGTCCTCCGTGTGGTTGCCGTCACATACAGCACATGAAGCATGGACCCACCGTCAGACGAAAAACATGCAAGGAGCGAAAAAAGCCCCCAAATCAGGCGAACTTCCCGCTCCGATGCCGCGCGGTCACCCCTCGTCGACGAACTTCTCGATCTCCTCCGCAAGGCGCTGCGGCTGATCGAGCGGCACAAAGGTGGCGGCGTCGGCGATCTCGACGATGCGGGCGTTCGGCGCATCCCCGGCCAGCCTTTCCGCGTACCTCATGGGAAAGAACTTGTCGCCGGGGGCCCAGGTGAGGAGCAGCGGCAGCTCGGAGCCGCGCAGCTTCTCGGCGGCCTCCAGGGTGTAGCGCTTGTTCATCCCGCCGGTCACCTTCTTGAGGTCGCGCCTGACGCCGGGGTCGTTGAGGGCGGGCTCCATCCAGGAGCGGATCAGCTCGGCCGGGATCGGCCGCTTCGAGAACGGCCTGAAGGCGGCCCGAGCGGCCGCCGAAATCCGGAACGGCGCGGACAGCAGTGCCATGCCGCCGGGGAGCTTGGCGATCGGCGGCATCGCCTTGAAGATGCCGGGAGGGAAGTTCTCGTGGGTGTCGCAGTTGGTCAGGACGAGGCGGCCGATCCGCTCCGGGTGACGGGTGACGAGCACCTGCGACATGGCGCCGCCGCTGTCGTTACCGACGATCGTCACGTCCTCGAGATCGAGCGCCTCGAGGAAATCGGCGATCGTCGCCGCAATCCCATAGGGGGAGAGGTCGGCGTCGGGCTTCATCGCCATCGGCTGGGCGCCGATCGGCCAGTCGGGCGCCAGGCAGCGAAAGCGATCGGAGAGGGTGTCGACGACGCCGTCCCAGAGCCGGCTGTCGACGAGGTATCCGTGGACGAAGACGACCGGCTTGCCCTGACCAGCGTCGCGGAAGCGGATTCTGCCGGCGGGAAGGTCGATCTCGGTGCGGGTCGGCAACTGGGCTGCGGCGGTCATTGCATCCTCCTCGGAAGCGCTGGTTCGTCCTGGGCGCTGGGTAAGATAGATACAAACAGTATGAATGTCAAAAACAAAAAAGGCAAAGGCCAGGGGGCGAGTCCGGCCGCAGCCAGGCGGAGCGCTCCGAGGCGACCCGCGCGGCCCTGATCGGGGCTGCCAGGCCGCTGTTCGCCGAGCGCGGCTACGCCGGGGTCGGCACCGAGGAGATCGTCCGTGCCGCCGGTGTCACCCGGGGCGCCCTCTACCACCACTTCGACGGCAAGCTACGGCTCTTCGAGGCCGTTTACGAGCAGATCGAGGCGGAGCTCTCCGAGCGGATCGCGACCGGTGCCCTGAGCGCCGGCTCCGAGGCGCCGCTGGATGCGATGCGGGCCGGGGTGGAGATGCTGCTCGCGGCCTGCACCGAGCCCGAGGTCCAGCAGATCGCCCTGCTCGACGCGCCGGCCGTGCTCGGCTGGGACCGTTGGCGGGAGATCGCCGCCCAGTACGGCCTCGGCCTGATCGAGGCGAGCCTGCAGGCAGCGATCGACGCCGGCTCGATTGCGGAGCAGCCGGTGCGGCCCCTCGCCCATGTGTTGATGGGCGCCCTCGACGAGGCGGCGATGCTGGTCGCTCGGGCCGAGGACCCGGAAGCCGCCCGCGCCGAGGTCGGGCGCACGATCGAGACCCTGCTCGGCGGTCTGAGCGCCGCGGGGCCCGGTTCCGGTTCCTAGGGGGCGGGGTTCGCGGTCGGCTCGGGGTCGAGCCCGGCGTCGGCGTCCCCGGCCTCGGGCATGGGCGACAGGGCCTGGTCCTCCCGGGAGCCCCGCCGCGACTCCTTCTGGGCGTACATGCGGAGGTCGGCGAGCTGCAGGGCCTCGCGCGGCGTCTCGGCCTCGGCCGGAATCGTCACGGCGCCCCAGGAGGCGGAGACGTGGACGCCGTTCTTGCGTTCCGTCAAGGCGATCGCCGCCTCGCGGGTGAACCGGCCGGAGCTCCCGCCGCGGCTGAGGACGACGCAGAACTCGTCGCCGCCGATCCGGTAGGCGAACCCGTCGTCGCCGACCGTTTCCCGCAGGCGCCTGCCGAGCTCGGCGAGCAGGTCGTCGCCGGCGGGGTGACCGCAGGTGTCGTTGTAGCGCTTGAAGCCGTTGAGGTCGAAGAGCAGGACCGAGATCGGGTCGTCTTCGGTCGCCTTCTCGCAGAGCGCCTCGAGGTCCACCTGGAGCGCGCCGCGACTGCCGAGCCCGGTCAGCGGGTCGGTTCTCACCTGGGCCAGCAGCGCCTTGTTCTCTCGCACGCTGATCGCCAGCCGCAGGATCACGGTGGTCATCGTCGCCGCCCAGAGGAACGTCGCGAGGCTGCTGCTGGTGCTCAGCGACTGGATCACGAAGAGGCCGAGCATCACCGCGAAGTAGATCGCCGGGACGATCAGCTCCCGGCGGCCGTCGTAGCGCGCCGATGGGTGGACCAATTCGGGACGGGCCTGCCAGGCCTGCGCGCCGAGGCAGGCGGCCGCGATCAGGTAGATCGGGTCGACCCAGGAGCCTTCCGGCAGTCCCAGGTCGGTGAACTGCAGTGTGTAGGCGATGTCGGCGACTGCCATCGCGGCCAGTCCGGCCAGCAGCAGCGACCACGCCCGGCCGGGGCGCCACCGGGTGAGGGCGACGACGCCGACCACCAGCGAGAACAGCGCGATGTCGCCGAGCGGATAGGCGAGTGTCGTCGCCAATTCCAGGCCCGAGCTATCGGTCTGGCCGGCGACGAAGTCGAAGACGAAGGCCGCCCCCAGCGCCGCCGTGCCGAGGGCAGCGATCGCGCCGTCCATCCACAGCCTCCAGTCGACCTCGCGGGCGCGAGCGCGAACGAGAAGGCCGAGGCCGAGGGCGGCGAGAGGATAGAAGGCGAGATAGCCGACATCGGCGAGCGACGGGTAGGGGGGAGACGGGTCCTCGAGGATCGCCGCCGTCCAGTAGACCTCCGCCGCGCCCCAGGCGAGGATCGCGGCACCGAACGCGAGCCACGCGGCGCGCTCCCGTCCGCCGCTCTGCGCACGCAGCAGACAGGTCAGCCCGGCGGCGATGACGACGGCATCGTAGACCGGCGCTTCGGCCGCGTAGTCGAGCCCGGCCCCGCCGACCCCGAGCCAATCGTGGAGGGCGACGAAGGCGGTTCCCGCTCCGATCGCGATCGCCAGGGCGAGGCGCAGGACCCCGACGCCGGTCGATCGAACGCCTTCGCTCGAGGTCGTCACCCCATCTCTATCGGCAGCATTTCGCCACATCTTCAGCACGGCTTGCGCACTTCTCTAAACTGGGTTGACGATGAAGGCTGAGATCCACCCCGATTACGTCCTCGCCAACGTGCATTGCTCGTGCGGGAATCAGTTCTACACCCGCTCGACCAGGGACGACCTGCATGTCGAGCTCTGCTCGGAGTGCCACCCTTTCTACACCGGCAAGCAAAAGCTCGTCGATACCGGCGGGCGCGTCGAGCGCTTCCAGCGCCGCGCCGCCAAGCACGCCAAGGCCGGGCGCTCCTAACACCGTGAGCGGCCCGGGCGGGGGCGCTCCTGTGAGTGCGCCGGAGGGGGGCGCCGACCTCCGCATGCCCGACGGCGCCCTGGTCGCCAAGCGCGACGCCCCGGTCGGGGGCCAGGCCGTCCTCGAGGGCGTGATGATGCGCGGCGTCTCGGTCTGGGCCGTCGCGGTCCGCAACCCCGACGGCCAGATCGAGCTGAGCTCGGAGCCGCTGGTTCCCTGGGCGCGCCGCAACCGGCTCTGGCGCCTGCCGATCCTGCGCGGCGTCGTCGCCCTCGGCGAGTCGATGAAGATCGGCTTCAAGGCGCTGGCGATCTCCGCCAACGCTCAGCTCGACGAAGACGAGAAGGGCGAGCCGGAGGAGATCGGCGGCTGGGTCTGGGGCCTGACGATCGCCTTCTCGCTGGCGCTTGCGGTCGGGCTCTTCTTCGTCATCCCCGTCGGCCTCACCAGCCTGATCAAGGACCAGCTCGGCTCGCCACTGCTCTTCTGGTTGGTCGAGGGGGTCCTCCGCACGGCGATCTTCATCGGCTACATCGTCGCGATCAGTCGCCTGCCGGACCTGCGCCGGGTCTTCGAGTACCACGGCGCCGAGCACAAGACGATCTCCTGCTATGAGGCCGAAGACGAGCTCGTCCCCCCGCGGGCGAAGCTCTACTCGCGCCTCCATCCTCGCTGCGGCACGAGCTTCCTGCTGATCGTCATGGTCCTCGCGATCTTCGTCTTCGCGCCGATCGGCCTGCCGGCCTGGTACTGGCTGCTCGCCTCGCGGATCCTCGGCATCCCGCTGATCGCCGGCCTCTCCTACGAGGTGATCAAGTGGGCGGGGAAAAATCGCCGCAAACGCTGGGTGCGGGCGGTGATGTGGCCGGGCCTGATGCTGCAGAACCTGACCACCCGCGAACCCGACGAAGAGCAGCTCGCGGTGGCGATCGCGGCACTCGAGCGGGTGCTGGAGGAGGAGGAGCCGAGCGAGGGCTCGGAGTCCCCGATCGAGATCGTCGCCTAGCCGGGCGCTCCCTCGGCCGGCAGAACACGGACTATGTTTTGACGATGTTCGAGTCGCTGGTCGAGCAAATCGAGACCCGCTTCGCCGAGCTCGAGCGGCTGATGTCCGATCCGGCGGTGATCGGCGACCGCGAGCGCTATGCGGCCGTGGGGCGGGAGTACCGCGAGCTGCAGGCGGCCAGTGCCCATGTGGCCGAGTGGCGAACGCTGAAAGACGACCTCGAGGGCGCCCGCGAGCTGCTTGCCGAGGGCGGCGACGACTCCGAGCTGAGGGCGGTGGTCGAGGAGGCGCCGGCCCGGCTCGAAGCGCTCGAGGAGGAGATCCGGCTGGCGATGGTCGAGCGCGATCCCAATGACGACAAGAACGTCCTCGTCGAGATTCGCGCCGGGACCGGGGGCGACGAGGCGGCGCTATTCGCCGGCGACCTGCACAAGATGCTGACCCGCTACGCGGAGGAGCGCGGCTTCTCGACCGAGACGCTCTCGCAGTCGGCGGCCGAGGTTGGCGGCTTCAAGGAGGTGACCTTTGCGATCAAGGGCGAGGGTGCCTACTCGATCTTCAAGTTCGAGGGTGGTACCCATCGGGTGCAGCGGGTGCCGGAAACGGAGTCGCAGGGACGGATCCACACCTCGACGGCGACGGTGGCGGTGCTGCCCGAGGCCGAGGAGGTCGACGTCCAGATCGACCAGAACGACCTGCAGATCGACGTCTACCGCTCCTCGGGGCCGGGCGGGCAGTCGGTCAACACGACCGACTCCGCTGTGCGGATCACCCACAAGCCGACCGGGGTCGTCGTCTCGATGCAGGACGAGAAGTCCCAGCTCCAGAACAAGGACAAGGCAATGCGGGTCCTGCGGGCGCGGCTGCTCGAGCGCGAGCTGGCCGAGCAGGCGGCGAAGGTCGCCTCGGAGCGCAAGGCCCAGGTCGGCAGCGGCGAGCGCTCCGAGAAGGTGCGCACCTACAACTACCCTCAGGGCCGGGTCACCGACCACAGGATCAAGCTCACATCCCACAACCTCGACGGGGTGCTCGGCGGTGACCTGGGCGAGTTCACGGACGCGCTGGCGGCGGAGGAGAAGCGGCAGAGGCTGGAGGCCGCCGCGGTCGGATGACGGTCTCGTCGGGGAGCGTCAACGAGGCGCTGGGGGCCGCAACCGACGCCCTGCGGGCGATCGGGGTTGAGAGCCCGCGGCTCGACGCGGAACTGCTGCTGGCCGAGGCCAGCAGCATCGATCGGGCCGCCCTGATCGCCGAGCCCGGTGCCCCCCTGGAGGCGGCAGCGGGCAGGAGCTTCGGCGAGCTGGTGCGGCGGCGGCTGCGGCGCGAGCCCGTCGCATACATCCTCGGCGGCCGGGGGTTCCGCCGGATCGAGCTCGCAGTCGACCGGCGGGTTCTGATTCCCCGCCCGGAGACGGAGCTTCTGGTCGAGCTTGCCCTGGAGGTCAGGCCCCGGCGGCTGCTCGACGTCGGCACCGGGTCCGGGGCGATCGCCCTCGCGGTTGCCGACGAGCTACCGGGATGCGCGGTGACGGCAACCGACACCTCGGCCGCCGCCCTGGCGGTGGCGCGCGCAAACGCCGAGCGGCTGGGGCTCTCCGATCGCGTTCGATTCATCGAGGGGACGATTCCCGAAGCCGGCGCCGCCGCCCACGGCCGCGGCGGGGCCGGCTTCGACCTGATCCTCGCCAACCTGCCCTACGTCGCCGAGCGCGACTGGGCCGGCCTGGAGCCGGAGGTGACCCAATGGGAGCCGCGCGAGGCGCTGCTCGCCGGTCCGGACGGCCTCGACGCCTACAGGGCCCTGGCCGCGCTGCTGCGAGAGCGCAGTTCTTCCCGCATAGCGGGCAAGAACTGCGCTCTCGTCGGCGGAGGTTGTCGGGTTGGAGGTTGGGGAGGGACAGGCGAATGCGGTCGCCGGCCTCTTGCGGGATGCGGGGTTCGAGGGAATCGAGATGCGCACGGACCTGGCGGGTATCGAGCGCGTCGTCGTCGGGCGCTGATCGTCAGGCTGTCCTGTCAATGAGCGAGATTCTTTCGGTGAAGATCGACGGGGCCGCGGCGGCTCGCTCGGCGCTCGAACGCTGCATCGCCGCCGGCGGCGTCGCCGTCTTTCCGGCCGACGGGCTCTACGGGCTCGCCTGCGATCCGCTCGACGAGCTCGCGATCGAGCGGATTCACCGGATCAAGGGTCGCGACGACGGCAGGTCCTCGGCCGTCCTCTATTTCTCGCCCCTGGCGATGCGGGAGCTTCTCGAGACCCTCGGGCCGCGCACCGCGGAAGCGGCCGGAGCGCTGCTGCCGGGGCCGGTGACGCTGGTCGTCGCCAACCCCGAGCGCCGCTATCCGCTGGCGTGCCGGGAGGATCCCGAGAGGCTCGGAGTCCGCCTGGTCGGCGGCCCGCTGGAGGGTGCGATGTGCCCGCTGTTCCAGACCTCGGCGAACCTGAGCGGCGAGGTCGCGCCCTCGGTCTTCGACGACGTGCCGTCGACGACGATCGTCGACGCCGTCGACCTGGCGATCGACGGCGGAGCCCTCACCGGCCTGCCGTCGACGGTCGTCGACGTGACGGAGATCGAGGAGGGCGGCGAGTGGCACGTCCTCCGCGAGGGCGGGATGTCGATCGGAGACCTCACCGCCGCCCTCGATCTGCGCCCTCGCGGCTGACGCGGAGGCGTCGGGGAGCCGCTCAGCAGTGCTGCGGGCCCGGGTGGTACGGGAGGCGGACTATCCGGACCGAGCGATTGTTGTGCTCGTTCGACTCGTAGAGCAGGTTCTGCGGGTCGACCTTCATCACGAAGGCGTAGCAGCCGCGAAGGCCGGCGACGCTGACCCACTGGCGGTCGTAGTCGGAGGGGTAGAGGTCCGACCAGCCGACCGAGGTGCCGAGCCGCAGGCGCTTGCGGCCCGGATCCTGGCTGCAGGCGGGGTAGACGCGGTGGTGCGGAGAGCGCTTCATCCGTTTCGTGTGCTCCAGGTCGCGGAAGCAGTAGAAGACCTTCGGCCCGGTGCGGAGCCGGCGAAGAGGCCTGCGCCGCCCATCCAGCGACCAGACCTGCATGGTCAGCGGGTTGTGGACTTTCCAGTAGGAGCCGCCCCACTCGGGGCCGACGTCGAAGTAGTGGAACTGGGCGCCGGTGCGGAAGATCTCGACGCCGCCGCCCACCCTGTAGATCGCCTGGTTGGCGTGCATCCAGTTGCGCCTGTAGCGGCGTCCGCGCAGCTCCATCGGGCCCCGCCCGCGCGAGCGGATGTCGTTGCCGGCGTGGAGGAGCGCGCCGCGCCCGTCGCGGTAGTACCCATAGCCCCCGCCACCGCGCCCGCGGTGCTCGACGTAGAGGTCTTCGGCGGGCCCCACCCTGAGGTCGGGGCACAGGAGATGGCCGGAGCCCGGGCCGATGCAGGGGTTGGTCGTCGCCGAGGCGGGTAAGCCCGTTTTACCGGTGCCGACCACGGTCGCTACGGGAAGGGCGATCAGGGCGATCACGGTCGCGAGCGCAAGCGGATGAGGGGTTTTCACGACCCCGAGCGTATCCCGGCCCGTTGGTATCGTCGGTCGGACCTTGACCGAGTTGCCCGAAAACTTCCACAACGCACCGCTGGGCGACGTCGATCCCGAGATCGCCGCCGTGCTCGAGGGCGAGCTGCGCCGCCAGCAGGGCACCCTGGAGATGATCGCCTCGGAGAACTTCGTCCCCCAGGCCGTGCTCGACGCGGTCGGCTCGGTGCTCACCAACAAGTACGCCGAGGGATACCCCGGGCGCCGCTACTACGGCGGCTGCGAGGAGGTCGACGTCGCCGAGCAGCTGGCGATCGACCGCGCCAAGGAGCTGTTCGGCGCCGAGCACGCCAACGTCCAGGCCCACGCCGGCGCCCAGGCCAACAACGCCGCCTACATGGCGCTGATCGAGCCGGGGGACACGATCCTCGGGATGGCCCTCGACCACGGTGGCCACCTCAGCCACGGGATGAAGCTGAACGTCTCCGGCAAGCTCTACCACCCGGTTGCCTACCACGTGCGTCGCGAGGATCTGCTGGTCGACATGGACGAGGTTGCCGCACTCGCCGAGGAGCACAAGCCCGGCGTGATCGTCGCCGGCTGGTCCGCCTACCCGCGCCGGCTCGACTTCCCGGCCTTCCGCAAGATCGCCGACTCGGTGGGCGCGAAGCTGATGGTCGACATGGCGCATTTCGCCGGTCTTGTAGCCGCCGGCGAGCACCCCAGCCCGGTTCCCCATGCCGACGTCGTCACGACGACGATCCACAAGACCCTCTGTGGCCCTCGCAGCGGCATGATCCTCTGCCGCGAGGAGTACGCGAAGGCGATCGACAAAGCGATCTTCCCCGGCCAGCAGGGCGGGCCGCTGATGCACACGATCGCCGCCAAGGCGGTCGCCCTGAGAATCGCTGCAAGCGAGGAGTTTCGCGCCCGCCAGCGGCAGACGATCGCCAATGCCCGGGCCCTTGCCGCCGGGCTCGAAGAGGGCGGCGTCCCGGTTCTGACCGGCGGCACCGACGTCCACCTCGTGCTCGTCGACCTGACACCGTCAGGCCTCGACGGCCAGACCGCGGAGGACCGGCTCGAGGTTGTCGGGATCACGGTCAATCGCAACGCGATCCCCTTCGACCCGCGGCCGCCGATGAACCCGTCCGGGTTGCGGATCGGGACCCCTGCCCTGACCACCCGGGGCATGGCCGAGGAGGACATGCGTGAGATCGCCGCCGTGATCGTCACCGCCCTCTCCGACGACTTCGACGCCCAGAAGGACGTCCTGGCCGAGCGTTCGAAGGCCCTGATGGACCGCTACCCGCTGTACCCCCAGCTCTCGGCCACGACCACCGTCTAACTCAGCTTTCGCGGCTCGGGGCAGCGGGCGCATGGCTGCTCGTGGGATTGAGCGCGTCCGATAGGCGGTGTCGGGGGTGGACTTCCGCTGTCCGGAGGCTGCGGAGCCGAAGGCCTCGAACCCGGCTCCGCTTGAATCCGGCCCGGTCGGCGTAGCAGCGCGAAGGGCAAGGGAGGGTGCCCCCGACCCGCCCATGCCGATCCGCCAAGATCACGCCCCATGAAGGTATGGGTCGATTGCACCGCCGCCGCGCACCCGCTTGTGCTGCGGCCGGTTATCGAAGGCCTGGAAGCCCGGGGAGACGAGGTCTTCGTAACTGCCCGCGAGTACGGGCAGACCGAGGCTGTTCTCGAGCGACTCGAGATCCCGTACACCTCGGTGGGCCGCCACGCCGGGGCGTCGACCCCGGCAAAGGCGTGGGCGGTGGCGGGCCGCTCCGCGGGCCTGGCCCGGATCGTCTGGGACCGCCGTCCCGACCTGGCGATCGCCCACGGCTCGGTCGACCTGGCGGTGGTCTCGGCTCTCTTCCGCATCCCCTCGGCCCAGATGCAGGACTACGAGTTCGCCGGCCTCCAGCGTCGAATCTCCTTCGGCGTCGCCAGGCGCGTGCTCGTTCCCGACTCGATCCCGCTCGACCGCTTGCGGAAGATAGGCGCCAAGGAGGGAAAGCTGGTGCGGTTCCCGGGCCTGAAGGAGGAGTACTACCTCGCCGGGTTCGAGCCCGACGCGACCGTTCTGGGGGAGCTCGGCATCGACCGCGAGAAGGTCCTGGTCGTCGTCCGGCCGCCGCCCGAGACCTCGGCCTACCACGCCCGCAACGACCTCTACGGAGCGACGATCCGCCGCCTGGCCGGGGAGGACGGCGTGCAGGCGGTGATCGTCCCCAGGACCGAGCGCCAGGGCGCCGAGGCCCGGGCGATCGGCGCCGCCAACCTGATCGTCCCCGCGGGCGCCGTCGACGCCCAGAGCCTGATCGCCTTCGCCGACCTGGTGGTCAGCGCCGGCGGCACGATGAATCGCGAGGCGGTGGCGCTCGGCACGCCCGTCTTCACGACCTTCTCCGGGAGGATGGGCGGCGTCGACGAGAAGTTGATAGCCGACGGCCGGCTGCGGGTTCTCGACGACCCGGCGGCTTTGGAGCTGCGTAAGCGCCGGGCCCCGGTCGGCGTCCTCCATCCGCGCGACGCGACCATTCTGGTCGAGGGCGCGCTCGGGGCTGTCGAGGGCGTCGATTAGCTTTCCTGCCGGGTACGCGTAATGGACCCGACGACAACCGACGCAGTCCTCGCATTCCTGGCGGCCGCCGCGATCGCCTGGCTGCTGGTTCCCTACGCGGAGCGCCTGGCGTACAGGATCGGGGCCATCGACCCGCCCAAGGAGCGCGGCCTGCACGACCGCCCGATGCCGCGCCTCTCGGGGCTGGCGATCTTCGCGGGGATCGAGGTGGCCGGTTGGATCTTCCTCCCCGCCGACGGCGAGACCCGCTCGATCCTGCTCGGCGCCGCGGCGATCGCGCTGGTCGGGGTGATCGACGACGCTCGCGGCCTGCCGGCCCTGCCGAAGCTGCTCGGCCAGATGGCGGCCGCCTCGATCCCGGTGCTCGGCGGGGTCCGGGTCGACGTCCTCACCCTGCCCTTCGTCGGCGGCTTCGAACTCGGCTGGCTCGCCTACCCGCTGACCGTGATCGGGATCGTCGCCGTCGTCAACGTGATCAACTTCCTCGACGGTGTCGACGGCCTCGCCGCCGGCGTCTGCACGATCGCCGCGATCGCGCTGGCCGTGATCGCGCTCTCGCTCGACCGCAACGCCGCCGGCGTGCTCGCGGCGCTGACCGCGGGCGGCGCGCTGGGCTTCCTGCGGCACGGCTTCCCGCCCGCCTCGAGCTTCATGGGGGACACCGGCTCCAACCTGCTCGGCTACCTGCTCGCCACCGCCTCGGTCCAGGGCGCCCTGAAGACGAATGCCGTCGTCGCCCTCGTCTTCCCGCTCGTCGTCCTCGCCGTGCCGATACTCGACACCGGCTTCGTGGTCGCCAAGCGGCTCAAATACCGCCAGCCGATCTACCAGGCCGATGCCTGGCACTTCCACCATCGGATGGCCAACATCGGCTTTTCGCAGCGGCGCACGTTGGCCTATCTATATGGCTGGACCCTGGTCCTCGCCGGCCTCGCCCTGGCCCTGCGGTTCGTCCCCTACAGCGACGACCACGGCCACTTCGATGCGCTCTGGACCGCGGTTATGGTGGCCTGCGGCGTGATCGCGGTCGCCTCCAGCATCTACCTGATCTACGTCCTCGAGATCCTCAAGCTGCGCCGGGGAAGGCTCAATCCAGAGACCGGGGAATTCGAGGCGATCGAGATCGAGGACGTTAGTAACAGGTTGTGACAAACCTCACGAATCGGCTTCAGAAAGCCAATTATCCGCCCCTTCGGATATAGTCGCGTATCCGCCCGACCCGACCTCGGAGGGCGGATTTTATGTCTCCTCCAAAGTACGTCGACCTCCTGGTCCTAGCCGCAGCTCTTGCGGTTTTCGTGCTTGGCGGACTGCCGATGGTGGGCTACGCCGCGGGCGCCGCCGCCTGGCTCGCGCAGCGCGGAATCCAGATCGCCGCCGGGCGCCGCGCCAAGGCCGAGCTCGCCGCCGGCGAGCGCCAGCGCGCGATGGGGGTGATCGCGGCGACGACCCTGGGCCGCGTCTGGCTGATGGCGACCGCGGTGCTGGTCACGGGTCTGCTCGCCGATCGCGAGGACGGCCTCGCCGCCGCCCTGCTCGTCGTCGTCCTCTTCACGGTCTCCTTCGCCGCCGCCGGCCTTGCCCATCTCTTCGAGCCCGAAGGCGAGGGGGTGGCACGGTGAGCGAGGACCCCGCGATCGCCGTCGAGAAGGCCGCCGCCGAGCGGGCTGACGGCGGCCTCAGCACCAAGGCCAAGGTCTTCATCGGGCTCGGCGTCTACCTCGGGATCGCGATCCTGATGGTGCTGATCTTCGGCAGCTCGGGCAAGAACGAAGATTTCAAGCCCCAGAACGAGTTCAAGCTCGAACCCTGGGTCTCGCTGCACATCGGCAGCCTCGACCTGAGCATCAACAAGGCCGTTCTCTACCTGGTCCTGGCCAGCGCCCTGACGATCCTCGCGATGCTCTGGATCTCGCGCCGGATGCAGCAGAAGCCGAACCGTGTGCAGACGGCGGTCGAGGTCGCCTACGACCTGACCAAGAACACGATCACCGGTGGCGCCCTCGACGGCAAGATGGCGCTGCGCTGGTTCCCCTTCCTCGCCACCCTCTTCTTCTGGATCTGGTTCTCGAACATGATCGGCTTCCTGCCGCTGCCGACCAACACCGAGCACACCGTCAACGTCCTCGGCGCCGAAATCCCCTCCTTCGCGATCTACGCGGCGACCGCCAACCTCTCGATCCCGCTGGTCCTGACCCTCGTCGTCTGGGTCTCCTACCACGTCGAAGGGGTGCGGGCGAAGGGCGTCTTCAAGTACCTGGCGAGCTGGCTGCCGCCGGGCCTCGAGGACATGAACCCGGCCGCCAAGGGCTTCATCTTCGTGATCGAGGCGATCTCCCACTTCGCCCGCCTGATCTCGCTCTCCGTGCGACTCTTCGCCAACATCCTCGCCGGCCACCTGCTGTTGCTCTTCATGGGCGGCGGGCTGGCGGTCCTGCTCGGCATCGCCGCCCTCGGCGCCCTGACCTTCCCGCTCGCCTTCTTCTTCTTCATCCTGGAGGTCGGGCTTATCGCCACGTTGCAGGCATTTATCTTCTCGACCCTCACTGCGATCTACCTCGGCGGAGCCACCTCCGCCAGTCACTAGGAAAAGGAGAGCTGTTTTCATGGATCTGACCCCAGTTGTGGCCGCGATCTCCGACGAAGGGATCGAATCGGCCGGAAAGGCGATCGCGCTCGGCGTCGGCGCCGGCCTCGGCTCGATCGGCGCCGGCATCGGCATCGGCTTCATCTTCGGCAAGGAGATCGAGTCGGTCGCCCGCCAGCCGGAGATGAAAGACGAGCTGCAGAGCATCCGCTGGCTCGGCTTCGCGCTGACCGAGGCCGTGGCCTTCTACACCTTCATCTTCGGGCTGATCGCCTTCTTCCTCTAGGCCGATCGCGTGGACCTCACCAGCGCAATAGCGGGCTTCATCCCCCTCGCCGCCGAGCAGGCGAAGGAAGAAGGGGGCAGCTTCCTGGTCTCGCCGGGCCTCGGCCTGATGATCTGGACGCTGGTCCTCTTCCTCTTCACGATGTGGGTGTTGAGCAAGCTCGCGTTCCCGAAAATCCAGGAGGCACTCGACAAACGCGCGCGGACGATCGCCGAGTCGATCGAGGCCGCCGAACGGCAGCGCAAGGAGTCCGACGAGCTGCTCGAGGAGTACCGCCAGCGGCTCACCGAGGCCCGCGAGCAGGCCGACGACATCATGGCCCGTGCCCGCAAGGCGGCCGAGACGGCGGAGGCCGAGGCGACTGCGCAGGGCAAGGAGAAACGGGAGGAGCTCGTCTCCCAGGCCAAGCGCGACATCGAGGCCGAGACGCGTCGCTCGCTTCAGCAGATCCGCAAGGAGGTCGCCGACCTCACGGTTCTGGCGACCGAGAAGGTGACCCGCAAATCGCTGACCGCCGACGACCAGCGCCGCCTGGTCGAGGAGGCGCTGAGCGAGGTCGACTTCACCAGCCTCTCGGGGTCGGAGAGCAGTAACTAGCCATGCCTGAGGTCGCCCGCGTATACGCCGAAGCCCTGTTTGGCGTCGCCAAGGAGCACGGCAGGCTCGACACCGTCGGCGAGGAGCTCGGCCAGTTCGCCGACGCGGTCGACGGCGACCGCGAGATGCAGGTCTTCCTCTTCAGCCCGTACTTCTCCTCGGCGGAGAAGGTCGACGGGTTGAGGAGGGCCCTCAGCGGGGCCGACGAGGAGCTCGTCAACTTCCTCGAGCTGCTGATCGAGAAGCAGCGCATGACCGAGATATTCCGCATCCGCAGCAGCTTCGAGCAGCTCTGGAAGCATGAGAACAGGCGGCTCGACGTGACCGTGACCAGCGCCGTCGAGCTCGACCCGGCGGTCGTCGAGAAGGTCGGGTCGGAGGTCGAGCGGCAGACCGGCCAGAGGGTCGAGCTCGCCAGCCGCGTCGACGGTGAGATCCTCGGCGGCATCGTCCTGCAGGTCGGCAACATGGTCCTCGACGCGAGCATCCGCAGTCGCTTGGAGAAACTTCGAAAGAGCGTCGCGCAGGCGGCCTAAGGAGGCAGAGAGCAGCAATGGAGATCAAGCCGGACGAGATTGCATCGATCCTCAGAGAGAGGATCGAGGGAATGGACACGGCGAGCGCCGACCTCACCGAGGTCGGCACCGTGCTGTCCGTGGCAGACGGGATCGCTCGCATCCACGGCCTCGACAACTGCATGGCGCTGGAGATGCTCGAGCTGCCGCATGGGGTCACCGGGCTGGCCCTCAACCTCGAGGCCGACAACGTCGGCGCCGTGCTCTTCGGCGAGTGGGAGAAGATCGTCGAGGGCGACACGGTCAAGCGCACCGGCCACCTGCTGCGGATCCCGGTCGGCGACGAGCTGCTCGGCCGCATGGTCGACCCGCTCGGCCGTCCGCTCGACGGCAAGGGCGACGTCGGCACGACCCAGACCCGTCCGGCCGAGTTCAAAGCCCCCGGGGTCGTCGAGCGCCAGCCGGTCACCGAGCCTGTCCAGACCGGCCTGATGTCGATCGACGGGATGATCCCGATCGGCCGCGGCCAGCGAGAGCTGATCATCGGCGACCGCCAGACGGGCAAGACGGCGATCGCGATCGACACGATCATCAACAACCGCGACAAGGACATGATCTGCATCTACATCGCGATCGGCCAGCGGATGTCGACCGTCGTCCAGCTCAAAGAGGTGCTGGAGGAGAACGGCGCGATGGAGAACACGATCATCGTCGCCGCCCCCGCCGACGAGGCCGCGCCGATCAAGTTCATCGCCCCCTACGCGGGCTGCGCGATGGGCGAGCACTTCCTCTACAGCGGCAAACACGCCCTCTGCGTCTACGACGACCTCACCAAACACGCCTACGCGTACCGCCAGATGTCGCTGCTCCTGCGGCGCCCGCCGGGCCGCGAGGCCTACCCGGGTGACGTCTTCTACCTGCACTCGCGGCTGCTCGAGCGGTCGGTGAAACTGAACGATGAGCTCGGCGGCGGCTCGCACACGGCGCTGCCGATCATCGAGACCCAGGCCTCCGACGTCTCCGCCTACATCCCGACCAACGTGATCTCGATCACCGACGGCCAGATCTTCCTCGAGTCCGACCTCTTCAACTCGGGCGTGCGGCCGGCGATCAACGTCGGCATCTCGGTCTCGCGGGTGGGCGGCAACGCGCAGACCAAGGCGATGAAGAAGGTCGCCGGGAAACTGCGCCTCGACCTCTCCCAGTACCGCGACCTCGAGGCCTTTGCCCAGTTCGGCTCCGAGCTCGACCCGGAGACGCAGAAGACGCTGAACCGAGGCGAACGACTGGTCGAGATGCTGAAGCAGAAAGAGCGCGAGCCGCTCGAGGTGGCCGACCAGGTCGCCGCGATCTACTCCGGCACCGGCGGCTACCTCGACCGCGTCAAGACCGAGCGGGTCGGCGAGTTCCTCCGCGACCTGAAGATCCGGCTGCGCTCCGAGAAGGCCGAGCTGCTGGGCCGGATCAGCGATACCGGCAAGCTCGAGGAGTCCGACGAGGAGGAGCTCGGCAAGGCGATCGCCGAGTTCGTCGACGACTTCGGCGCCGACTTCGACGAGCACGGCGACCCGGTCGAGGCCGGCGAGTCGGACCGGATCAAGTCCGCTGAGGAGCGAGACGCGCCCGCTCGCGAGGAGCTGTCGGTCTGACGGAGCGCGCAGGGGCCGCCGATCAGGAGGACTGCGGGGGAGGTTTTCGTTCTCGGCACCCCTGAGCGGGGCTTCCGGGCGTAACCGCCGACTCGCCTAGCTAGCATGGCCTCGCAAAAGGACGTCAAGAATCGAATCTCGTCGATCAAGAACATCAACAAGATCACGAGGGCGATGGAGATGGTGGCGGCGGCGCGCCTGCGGCGCGCCGAGCAGCGGATCGACGCCCTGCGCCCCTACGCGGAGGGGATGCGCAAGCTGACCCGCCGCGCGGCCGAGCAGGCGGGCGGCATGCCGCGCGTGCCGGTCATGGTCGAGCGCGAGGAGGAGAAGCGGGTCGGGGTCGTGCTGATCACCGGCGACCGCGGCCTCGCCGGGGCCTTCAACACGAACATCATCCGCGACGGAATGCGGCTCGGGAAAGACCTCAGGGGGGACGGCATCGAGCCGATCTACTCGGCCGTCGGCCGCAAGGGCGTCGGCGCCCTCACCTTCCGCAAACAGGAGGTCAGCAGCTCCTACACCGGCTTCACCGACCGGCCCGCCTTCGCCAACGCGCGTGAGATCGGCGAGGAGCTGACCGCCCGCTACGTCGACGGCGAGGTCGATCGGGTCGAGCTGGTCTACAACCGCTACGTCTCGCCGCTGACCCAGCACGTCTGGCGCCAGACCCTGCTGCCGATGCAGCAGGCCGAGGTGATCGGCGAGGGGGCGGAGGCCGAAGAGTCCGACGCCGAGGAGACCGAGATCGAGAAGGCCCACTCGGCGGCGCTCTGGGAATACGAGCCCGAGGCCGAGGAGCTGCTTGCCCAACTCATCCCCGAGTACGTGAACATCTCGGTCTACCGAGCGCTGCTCGAGTCGGCGGCCTCCGAGCTGGGAGCGCGGATGACGGCGATGCGCAATGCGGCGGAGAACGCCGAGACGATGATGGAAGACCTGACCCTGGAGATGAACCGGGCCAGGCAGGCGGAGATCACACAGGAGATCCTCGAGGTCGTCTCCGGCGCCGAGGCGCTGGGATAGAGAACTTGGATACGAGAAAAGGAACCCATGGCTGAGAGCAACGGAAGCAACGCAGGACGAGTGGAGCAGGTGACCGGCGTCGTCGTCGATGCCGTCTTCCCCGACAAGCTGCCGGAGATCTACTCGGCGGTGAAGATCGAGATGGCCGGCGACGAGGATCGCGAGGCGCAGGAGCTGGTCTGTGAGGTCCAGCAGCATCTCGGCGACGACCGCGTCAGGACCGTGGCGATGGACGCCACCGACGGCCTGCAGCGCGGCGACAAGGTGATCGACACCGGCGCGCCGATCTCGGTTCCGGTCGGCGACGCGACCCTGGGCCGGATCTTCAACCTGCTCGGCGACCCGATCGACAACGGTCCCGAGGTCAAGGCCGAGGAGCGCTGGCCGATCCACCGTCCCGCCCCCGAAGCCTCGGACCTCGCACCGACCCAGGAGATCCTCGAGACCGGGATCAAGGTGATCGACCTGCTCGCCCCCTACGCCAAGGGCGGCAAGGTCGGCCTCTTCGGAGGAGCCGGCGTCGGCAAGACCGTCCTGATCCAGGAGCTGATCCGCTCGATCGCCGAGGAGCACGAAGGCCTCTCCGCCTTCTGCGGCGTCGGCGAGCGATCGCGAGAGGGAAACGACCTCTGGCTCGAGATGAAAGAGTCGGGCGTGATCGACAAAACGATGCTCGTCTTCGGCCAGATGAACGAGCCTCCGGGCGCCCGCCTTCGCGTCGCCCTCTCGGGGCTGACGATGGCCGAGTACTACCGCGAGCAGGGCGGCCAGGACGTGCTGCTCTTCATCGACAACATCTTCCGCTTCGTCCAGGCGGGATCCGAGGTCTCGGCGCTGCTCGGCCGGATGCCCTCGGCGGTCGGCTACCAGCCGACGCTGGAGACCGAGATGGGCGAATTGCAGGAGCGGATCACCTCGACCGAGCGCGGCTCGGTGACCTCGATCCAGGCGGTCTACGTGCCGGCCGACGACTTCACCGACCCGGCCCCGGCTTCGGTGTTCGCCCACCTCAACGCCACCACGGCGCTTTCCAGGGCGATCTCGGAGAAAGGCATCTACCCGGCGGTCGACCCGCTCGACTCGACCTCGACGATCCTCAAGCCGGACGTCGTCGGCGAGGAGCACTACCGCACGGCGACCGAGGTCCAGGAGGTCCTGCAGCGCTACAAGGAGCTCCAGGACATCATCGCCATCCTCGGAATCGACGAGCTCTCCGACGAGGACAAGCAGACCGTCTCGCGTGCCCGCAAGATCGAGCGCTTTCTCTCGCAGCCGTTCTTCGTCGCCGAGCAGTTCACCGGTCGCAGTGGCGAGTTCGTGCCGGTCGGCGAGACCGTGCGCGGCTTCCGCGAGATCCTCGACGGCGAGCACGACGACCTGTCCGAGGGCGCCTTCTACATGCAGGGCGGCATCGACCAGGTCACCGAGAACGCGAAGTCCGCAGCGTAGGAGCCTGGGGCCGTGGCGGACTCGAAATTCGAGGTCGAGGTCCTCACCCCCGAGGGTGAGGTCTTCAGCGGCGAGGTGCGCCAGGTCTCGACCCGCACCACGGTCGGCGAGATCGGCATCCTCGCCAACCACGCGCCTCTGCTGGCTTCGCTGAAGCCCGCCGAGCTGCGCCTCCACCTCAGCGACGCCGAGACGAAGGCCTACGCCCAGGCCCACGGCTGGCTGCAGGTCTTCGGCAACCACGCCCGCCTGCTGCTCGAGGAGGCGATCGACCCCGCCGACCTCGATCCCTCCTCGCTCAAGGAGCAGCTCGCAGATGCCGAGCAGCGCTTCGCCGAGGCCAAGGAGGGCAGCGGTGCGCAGGGGCGGGCGGTCAAAGACCGCGAACGCGCGGAAGCTTTCCTGGCTATAAGTCAGGGATGAGTGATGGCCAACGCGAGGACGGTGCCGCACTTCCGCGGGAATTGAGTCGCTCGGCCTGACGGCTGTCGCTCGGAGCGAATGTTGGAGCGCGGCCAGGGCCCGCGCAGACGACAGATTGCATATCGCGCGCTTCGCGCACATTCCCGCGGAAGGGCACCGGCACCCGCTGTCCCGATACGCCGCGCCATCACCGGACATAGCCAGGCAGCTTCCGCGTCTCCGATAGCTGCCGGGTTGCCCGCCGTGTTGCTTAGCTTGGGGCTCTCGCGAGGCGGAGAGCGAAGTGGCGGAGTCGGTTGTCGCGGGGGATCCGGTCGGCCTCCGCGGGAATGTGTGCCGAAGGCGCGAATGCAATCTGATCTTCTGCGCGGCGGAGCCGCCGCGCCAACCTTGGAGCTAAGGCCCCAACGGGCCGCGCGACTCAATTCCCGCGAGGAGTGGCCGGGCCCACTTCACCCCGCCCCCGGGAGGCTTCGGCGAATGAGCGATGAGCTGGTGGCGCTGGCGAGCAGGCTGATCGCCTATGACACCTGCGAGCCGGATGCGGTGATGGAGGCCGCCGGGTTCGTCAAGGGCTGGCTGGAGGCGCGGGGGATCGAGGCCGTGGAGGAGGAGGTCCGCGGGTTGCCGGTGCTGAAGGCCGAGGTCGGGCCGCAGGACGCGCCGACCGTCGTCCTCCACGGCCACCTCGACGTCGTTCCCGGACTGGCCGGGCAGTTCGACCCGAGGGTCGAGGGGGAGCGGCTCTACGGGCGCGGCGCCTACGACATGAAGGGTGCGCTGGCGGCGATGATGCTGACCACCGCCGCGATGGCCGGCCAGGACCGGGTTCGGGTCCGGCTCGGGATCGTCGGCGACGAGGAGTCCGAGGTGGAAGCCGAGCGCGGCAGCGACCACCTGGTCGACGGCGGCTTCATCGGCGACTTCGCGATAACCGGCGAGCCGACCGACCTGCAGATCGGGGTCGAGGCGAAGGGAGTGCTCGCCCTGCGCCTGGCCGTGGGCGGCGTTGCCGCCCACGGCGCCACGCCGTGGCTGGGGGACAACGCCGTGCTCAAGGCCCACGACGTTTTCCGCAGCATCGAGTCGCTACCGTTTGCCCGCCAGAGCTCGGAGCTGTTCGACCGCCCCTCTATCAACCTCGGCCGGATCCTCGGAGGCGACGCGCTCAACAAGGTTCCCGACCGATGCGCGATCGACGTCGACATCCGCTACCTCCCCGAACAGGACCCCGAGACCGTGCTCGCGCAGGTGCGGGAGATCGCCGACGCCGAGGTGGAAACCCTCTTCAGCCGGCCGCCGGCGGTGGTCGACCGCAACTCGCCCTTCGTCCGCGCGCTCGGCGACGCGGCCCGCGAGCACCATCGCGGGGGGGAGCCGATGAGCGTCGGCCGCGACGGCGCCTCGGACGCCGTCTCCTTCCTCAGGGTCGGTGTGCCGGCGGTCGAGTTCGGGCCGGTCGGAGCCGGCCACCACGGGCCGCGGGAGTGGGTCTCGGTGTCCTCGCTCGAGGTCTACCGGCAGACGCTCGAGACGTTCCTGGGCTCCCTCGCCGACCGGCTCGAGGCGTGAGCAATGGTTGAGCCGGTCTTCCAGAAACCCCCGCCCGAGGGCGATGGCACGGCGGCCCCCAAGCCGAGGCGTTTCTGGCTGCGATTCACGCTCGGCGCCCTGGTGATCGTCATCGTCTCGGCGGCGGCGACGTCGAGCAGCATCCTGCTCTTCATCGACAGCGTCGCCAAGGCGCTCTCACACCACAACCGGCTTCACAAGGTCGAGCGCTACCTGGCCCAGACCAAGGGCGGCGAACCCGAGAACATCCTCATCCTCGGCTCCGACAGGCGCGCCAGCATTCCCGGCGACCCCGGTCGCTCCGACACGACGATGCTGCTCAGGCTCGACCCCGATCGCAAGGCGATTGCCCTGATGTCGATCCCCCGCGACCTGAAGGTCGAAATACCCGGCTACGGGACGGACAAGTTCAACGCCGCCTACACCTTGGGAGGACCGCGCCTGACCCTGAGGGTGGTCAAGGAACTGACCGGGCTGCCGATCAACCACGTCGTCAACGTCGACTTCCTCGGATTCGTCCGCTCCGTCGACGCGATCAACTGCGTGTACATCGACGTCGACCGTCGCTACTACCACTCGAACGCCGAATCCTCCGAAGAATATGCAGAGATCAACATAAAGCCCGGCTACCAGCTGCTCTGCGGAAAAAAAGCGCTGCAGTACGTTCGTTACCGTCACACCGACACTGACCTGGTGCGTGCGGCACGCCAGCAGGACTTCATCAGCAACGCCCGCCAGCGGGTTCCGATCAAGGAACTCGTGCTGGGGCAGAACGACCTACTCGACATCTTCACCGAATACACCACATCCGACATCAGCGACACCGAAACGATGATCGACGTGCTGAAACTGTTCATCGCCTCGCGCAGCGCGACGATCAACGAGGTCCACTTCCCGGCCGAACTCGGCCCCAGCTACGTGACCGCGTCGCCGGAAGCGATCGACGGCGCGGTGGAAAAGTTCCTCGGCATCGAAGCCAGCACCGGGCCGAGGGGGGAGCTCGAAGGCGAGAGAAAGCCGAAGAAGTCGAATAAGGCGAAGAAGAAGAAGAAGAACGGCAAGAAGAAGAAGCGCAGGATCGCCGCGCCCAAGCCTCCGGGCAGCGACGGCCTCGTGCCCGCCTCGGAAGCCGGAGGGCTCGAGGCAAGGTCGGTTGCCCGCAAGGTCGGCTCGGGCTTTCCCGTCTTCTACCCGGCGAGGCTTCCGGTCGGCGCCGCCTACGAGGAAAGCGACACCTACCTTCACATCCAGGACCCGCGGGTCTACCACTTCAAGGACATCGACGGGAACCGCCATGTCGCCTACCGGATGGTCCTCACCCTCGAACTTCCCGACGGAGTCCATTACTTCGGGGTGCAGGGAATCCAGGGCTGGTCGGACCCGCCGATCCTCGACGACCCCACGGAATCGATCGAGCTGCACGATCGCGAATACGACGTCTACGTCGATGGCGACCGGGTCAAGCTGGTCGCCTGGCACCGGGGCCAGAACAGCTACTGGATCGCCAACGACCTGCTCAACTCGCTGACCAACGACCAGATGATCGGGATGGCGCGCTCGGCGAGGGTGATCGTGCCGAACCCGAAGCCGAAGGAGGGGCGGGCCGGTGTCGGCGGGTAAGGAGCCGGTGGGCGTCATCGGGGTCGGCTGGGTCGGCCTGGTCACGGCGGCCTGCTTCGCCGAGCTCGGACACCCGGTCATCGCCCGCGACATCCTCGCCGAGAAGGTCGAGGCCCTCTCTCGCGGCGAGACCACGATCCACGAGCCGGGGCTCGATGAGCTTCTCGCCCGCAATGCCGACAGACTGACGTTCACGACCGAGATGCCCGAGCTGCTCGATGCGGCGCGCCTGCTCTTCGTCTGCGTCGACACGCCGCCCACCACCTCCGGCGACGCCGACCTCTCGCGGGTCCGCGCCGTGGTCGAGTCGCTCGACGACGACGACCACGTCCTGATCATGAAGAGCACCGTGCCGGCCGGGACCGGGGCGGCGCTCCGGCGCGACTACACCGGCGCCTATGTCGCCTGCCCCGAGTTCCTCAAGGAGGGCACGGCGGTCGCCGACTTCATGCATCCGGATCGGGTCGTGATCGGCGCCGACTCCGGGCACGAGGAGGCCGGCGACGCGGTGGCCGCGCTGTACGCCCCGTTGGGTGGCGAGCGCGTTCGCACCGACGTGAGCAGCGCCGAGATGACCAAGCTCGCCTCCAACGCATTCCTGGCGACCAAGATCTCCTTCATCAACGAGATCGCCAATGTCTGCGAGGAGGTCGGAGCCGACGTCTCCGAGGTCGCCCGCGGGATGGGGCTGGACGAGCGGATCAGCTCCTCCTTCCTTCGCGCCGGGATCGGCTACGGCGGCAGCTGCTTCCCCAAGGACGTCAGCGCCCTGAAGATGCTGGCCGGAAACACGGGCTACCACTTCCAGCTCCTCAACGCGGTGATCGAGGTCAACGAGCTGCAGAAGCGGCGCGTGGTGGGCAAGCTCCAGAAGCATCTCGGCTCGCTGACCGGCCGGCGGATAGCGCTGCTCGGCCTCGCCTTCAAGCCGGAGACCGACGACATGCGCGAAGCATCCAGCCTGGTGCTCGCCGCGCGCCTGCAGGGGGAGGGAGCGGAGGTCGTCGCCTACGACCCGGTGGCGGGGGAGAGGGCGCGCGAGCTGCTCGGTACGGTCGAGCTGAGCGGCTCGGCGACGGCGGCGCTGGACGGCGCCGATGCCGCGGTTCTCGTCACCGAGTGGCCCGAGTTCGCGGAGCTCGACTGGGCGCAGGTCGCCGGCTCGATGGCGAGGCCGTTGCTTGTCGACGGGCGCAACTACCTCGACCCCGAGGCGCTGCGCCTGGCCGGCTTCGCCTACGAGGGAATCGGTCGCGCCGTCGAGGCGGCCCCCTCGCGGGCAGCCTCGGAGTAGCCCGATGCAGGCGATCGTCCTCGTCGGCGGCGAGGGGACGCGATTGCGCCCCCTGACCGAGTGGGTGCCGAAGCCCGCCCTGACCCTGGTCGACCGGCCCTTTCTGGCCTACATGGTCGAGTGGCTTGCCGCCCACGGGGTCGACGAGGTCGTGCTCGCCTGCGGGTTCCTGCCCGACGTCCTGCGCGAGGCGCTCGGCGACGGCGAGCGCTCCGGGGCCCGGATCCGCTACGTCGCCGAGCCCGAGCCGCTGGGAACCGCGGGGGCGATCCGGTTCGCCGCCGATGCGCTGGGCGACGAGCTCGGCGACCGCTTTCTCGCGCTCAACGGCGACGTTCTCACCGACCTCGACCTCAGCGCCCTGACGGCGGCCCACTCCGAGCACTCCGGTCCGGCGACGATCGCCCTGCACCCCGTTCCCGACTCCTCCGCCTACGGGCTGGTCAGCTGCGACGGGGAGGGCGCCGTGATCGAGTTCGTCGAGAAGACCGGCCGGCCGGTGCCCGGCGAGATCAACGCCGGGATGTACGTGCTGGAGCGCTCCGTGCTCGATCTGATCCCGGCGGGCGAGCCGGCCTCGATCGAGCGCGACGTCTTCCCGAGGCTGGCCGGGGACGGGCTCCATGGGACCCTGCTCGACGGCTACTGGATGGACATCGGCACGCCGGAGCGCTACCTGCAGGCGAGCTGGGACATCCTCGACGGGAGGGTCGATACCCGGGTGCGGCCGACCGCGCCCGGGGTCCATGTCGACCCGACAGCCGAGGTCGCCGAGGGCGCCGTCGTCGGGCCGCACGCGGTTCTCGGCCCCCGCTGTCGGCTCGACCCCGGCGTCGAGGTCCGCGACTCGGTCCTGCTCGCCGACTGTGTCGCCGAGGCGGGCGCCAGGATCGAGGGGTCGATCCTCTCTGCCGGGGTGCGGGTCGGCGCCGCGGCGGCGCTCGCCGGCGCCGTCGTCGGGCGTGATGAGATAGTTCCGGGCCGATGACCGACGCCGGCGCCTCCGACCCGATGCTCGACGACGTCCTCGCGATTCCCGACCACCTGCGCGACGCGCTCTGGCGGGTCGAGTCGGCGCGACTCGAGCCCTTCGAGTCGGCCGGCGTCGCCGTCTGCGGCATGGGCGGCTCCGCGATCGGCGCCGACCTCGCCGCCGCGGTGCTCGCCGACCGGCTGACTCGGCCGCTCCTCACGATGCGGGGCTACGGCCTGCCGAGCTGGGTCGGCGCGGATTGGGCCGTTCTCTGCTCGAGCTACTCCGGCGGCACCGAGGAGACGCTCTCCTGCTTCGAGGCGGCGACGGAGCTCGGCGCCCGCGCGGATCGTCATCAGCACCGGCGGCGAGATCGTCGATCGCGCCCGAGAGGAGGGGGTCCCGGTCGTCGGCCTGCCGGGAATCCTGCAGCCGCGCGCCGCCGTCGCCTACATGGTCGTCGGTGCGGCCGAGGCTGCGGCGCTGGCCGGAGTCGCCCCCCGGATCGCGAGCGAGATCGAGGGCACGGCCGCGCTGCTCGCCGAGCAGACGGAGGAGCTCGAGGGCCGCGCCGAGGAGATCGCCGGCCGGCTGCGAGGGACCGTCCCCGTTATCTGCGGCGGCGAGCTGACGACCCCGGTGGCGCGGCGATGGAAGACCCAGGTCAACGAGAACGCCAAGTCGCAGGCATTCTTCTCGGAGCTGCCGGAGGCCGACCACAACGAGATCTGCGCCTGGGCCGGCGAGCCGGAGGGGGCGCGCCTCTCCCTGGTGCTGCTCGAAGACGTCGCGCAGCACCCCCGCCTTCGCCGTCGCTTCGAGCTGACCGCCGAGGCGATCGCGGACGCCGGCGCCGAGGTCGTCCGGGTTGAGACCGTCGGCGAGACCCGCCTCGACCGGTTGATGTCGGCCGTGATGCTCGGCGACCTGGTCTCGGTCCGTCTCGCCGCGGCGCTCGGCGTCGACCCGCTGCCGGTCGAGGCGATCGACTCGCTCAAGTCGTCGCTGGCTCAGCCTCAACCGTGACCCGGCGCCGTTCCCACCACGCCCACCCGGCCATCACGCCGCCGGCGTAGACCCAGCCGAGGAGGACGTCGAAGAAGTAGTGCTCGCCGGTCGCAATCAGCGTCAGCCCCATGGCCAGGGGGTAGAGCGCCAGCAGCGGCCGCAGTGCCGGCCTGACCCGGCCCCAGAGGAACATCGCGACGAGGGCGACGAAGGCCGAGTGCAGGGAGGGCACGGCGGCGACCTGATTGACCGCTGCCTGGCCGTGGGAGAAGATCGCCGCGGTGCCGACATCGACCACCTCCCAGCCCTTGGCCGTGGTCCTGTGGACGGCATGGAGCAGGCCCTGCTCGCCGGCCATCCAGGGCGGAGTCGCGGGGAAGAGGATGTAGGTCGCCAGCCCCGCCAGGGCGAGGCTGACGAGCCGTTTGGCGAAGCGCAGGAAGGCGAGCCGGTCGCGTGCCCAGAGGACCCCGGCGAGGGCGAATGGGACGATGAAGTAGGACGTGTAGACGAGGGTGAACGCGACGTCGTACCAGTGCACGACGCCGGCGTCGTAGAGGTGGCCCTGCAACCACTCGGTCGGGGTTTCGCCGAAGAAGACGAAGCGGTCGAAGTCGATCATCGGCATCGTGTGGACGCCGAACCCGATCGAGTCGGCGGCGCCGCGGGTGTAGTCGTAGGCGGCGAGGACGACGACGATCGGCAGCCAGTCGAAGAGGAGCTGGAGGATCTCGCGCGGATGGCGGCCGATCGAGGCGACGACGAGCGCCCCGCAGGTCCAGGCGATCACCAGCTCACGCTGGACCGGGACCCCGTAGGTGAACGTGTAGGCGGCCAGGGCGACGATGTAGAGGGCCGCCGCGCCCCAGCGGACCGCCGCCCAACGCGAGATGCGAAGGGGGGCTGCCTGCTCCATCTGGGCCTGTGCGTATTCGGCTGTGGACATCGGACCTCGTTACCGACTTGTTAACGGGCGAGAAGCGTATCCTTCGCGCGCGTGGGAGCCGCCAGCAAGAGTCGCGGCAGCGACGTGCGATGAGAGCGATGATCCTGGCCGCCGGGCTGGGCACCCGGCTGCGCCCGATCACGCAGGCGATGCCGAAGCCGATGGTTCCGGTTCTCAACCGGCCCGTGATGGAGCACACCGCCCGCCTCCTCGCCCGTCACGATTTCACCGAGACGATCGCCAACCTGCACTGGTTCCCGGAGCTGATCGAAGGCCACTTCGGCGCCGGGGCCGAGTTCGGCATCGACCTCTCCTACCGGTTCGAGGACCGGCTCCTCGGTACCGCCGGGGGCGTTCGCAACGTTGCCGAGTTCCTCGGCGACTCGTTTCTCGTCGTCGCCGGCGACGCCCTCACCGACATCGACTTCGCCGCGATGCGCGAGTTCCACGAGTCTCACGACGGCCTCGCGACCCTGGCGACGAAACGCGTCGCCGACACCGACCAGTACGGCGTTGTGATCGCCGGCGACGATTGCCGCATTCAGGGGTTCCAGGAGAAGCCTGACCCGGCTGAGGCGCTCTCGGACCTGGCCAACACCTGCATCTACATGTTCCGGTCGGAGGTCTTCGATCACTTCCCCGCGCCGGGGACCAGCGAGGCCGCGGGCCCGGACGACCCCCCGGAGTTCGCCGACTGGGCGATGGACGTCTTCCCGGCGCTGCTCGCAGCCGACATTCCCTTCTACTCGCATGAGATCGACGCCTACTGGAACGACATCGGCAACCTCGACGAGCTCAGGCAGGGAAACCTCGATGCGCTGAGCGGCGCCGTGACGGTCGATCCCGGCGCGCCCGACGTCGCCGAGGGCGTGCGTTCCTCGAGCGACCTGGGCGGGGTGGAGGTCACGGGGCCGGCCCTGGTCGGCGAGGGCGTCGAGTTCGGCGAAGGCGTGCAGATCGTCGGCCCCGCAATCGTCGGCGACGACTCCCGGATCGGCGCCGGCGCCTATCTGCGCGACGCGATCCTGCTCGAAGGGGCCGAGCTGCCGGCGCGGTCGATGGCGATCGGCGGCGTCAGCGGTCGCGTCGCCAAGCCCTGACGGATTCCTGACAGAGCGCGCGCCACGTGTGCGCCGTGGACGGCGAGGCTCCGCCGATGAGCCTTGATCGAGATCCTGGCCGAGGTTCTGGTGCCGTCGCTATGCGCCGCCTGCGGCCGGGCCTGCCGGGCCGGGTGAGGTCGCCTGCCCGCTCTGCTGCCGGCGGCTCGGAGAGTCGGCCCCCCTGCGAGGTGCGGGGCCGCCGGGAATCGACCGGGCGTGGTCCTCGGCCCCGCACGAAGGTGTGGCCAGGGAGCTGGTCGCGGCGCTCAAGTTCCGCCGCCTGCTGCCGGTGGCGGGCCTGATCGCCGGTCGCATCCACGAGCTGGCGCCGCCCGTCCTCCGCGGCGGGGAGATCGTCCCCGTGCCGACGGCCCGGGCCCGCACGCTGGCCCGCGGCTTCGACCCGGCGGCGGAGATCGCCGCGCACCTGGCGCAGCGCACCGGCGGACCGCCACCGGTCGCCTGCCTGCGCCGCGCCGGCGGCGGTCGCCAGGTCGGGCGCCGACGCGGAGAGCGCCTCGGCCGGCCGCCGCGGATCGAGGTCGTCGGACCGGTCCCGGCGAGCGTCGTCCTCGTCGACGACGTGCTGACCACCGGCGGGACGCTCTCCGCCTGCGCGCGGGCGCTGCGCCCCGCCGGCGCCGTCCGGGTCGTCGCCGTCACGTTCTCCCGGCGGCTGTGAGTGTGCCCTTGCCTCCGGGTGAGGTTGGGCGTAGCATCGAAAGACCGACCAAGGAGGCAGACATATGCGGATCGAGATACGCGGGCGGAACGTCGAAGTGGACGACGAGCTTCGGGACCATGTCTACAAGCGATTCCGCCGGGTCGGCAAGCAGGTATCCGAGCTGGCGACTCTCGACGTCGAGCTCGCGGAGGAGCGCAACCCGTCGATCTCCGACAGCCAGGTCGCGGAGGCGACGCTGCGCCTCAAAGGCAAGACGCTGCGCGCCCACGAGGCCTCGCCGCTGATGGCACACACGATCCACGAGCTCGCCGAGGACATCCGCCGCCAGGTCAAGAAGCACCGCGAGATGCGCCGCAAGCGCTCGCGGACGCGCCGGGCCGTGAACAGGATGCGGGGCCGGACGGCGTAGGCGCCGAGGCCCGGGCGGGGCACCGCCCTCGATACCCTTGACCGAATGGCTACGGCGAGGGACATGGTCACGCGCGCGCTCCGGGTCGGCGAGGGGCGCAAATTCAAGAGCTACGAGAAGCGGGCCGAGGCGATCAATCGCTTCGAGCCGGAGATGGAACTGCTCAGCGACTCCGAGCTGCGGAGCGAGGCGGACTCGCTGCGCAAGCGGGCGAGGGACGGCGGCGAGTCGCTCGACGAACTTCTGCCCGAGGCCTTCGCCCTGACCCGCGAGGCCGCTCGCCGCTCGATCGGCCAGCGCCACTACGACGTGCAGCTGATCGGCGGCATGGTTCTCCACGACGGCTCGATCGCCGAGATGAAAACCGGCGAGGGGAAGACCCTGACCGCGACCCTGGCGGTGTTCCTCAACACCCTGGCCGGCGACGCCGTCCACGTCGTCACCGTCAACGACTACCTCGCCCGTCGCGATGCCGAATGGATGGCGCCGATCTACGAGGCTCTCGGGGTCAGGGTCGCCTCGATCCAGGAGGACGACGACCATGCCGCGCGGCAGGAGAAATACGCCTGCGACGTCACCTACGGCACCAACTCCGAGTTCGGCTTCGACTACCTGCGCGACAACATGTCCTCAGCGCTCGAGCACTGCGTCCAGCGTGGCCACAACTTCGCGATCGTCGACGAGGTCGACAACATCCTGATCGACGAGGCACGGACGCCGCTGATCATCTCCGGCGCTCCCGAGCAGGCGGCGCAGATCTACTACACCTTCGCCCGCCTCGCCAAACAGATGGTCGGCGAGGAAGCGAAACAGAAGCTGAAATCGCTCGGCGAGTCCAAGGACACCTCGGAGGCCGAGTTCGACTACGAGTTCGACGAGAAACACAAGACCGTCGCGCCGACCGAGAAAGGCGTGAAGCGGGCCGAGGAGTTCCTCGGCGTCGACAACCTCTACATGAGCGAGCACGGAACGCTCGTCAACCATCTCTCGCAGGCGCTCAAGGCCGAGTCTCTCTACAGACGCGACAAGGACTACGCGGTCGTCGACGGCGAGGTGATGATCATCGACGAGTTCACCGGCCGCATTCTCGAGGGCCGGCGCTGGTCGGAGGGCCTGCATCAGGCGGTCGAGGCCAAGGAGGGCGTCGCGATCGGCGAGGAGAACCAGACCCTGGCGACGATCACCCTGCAGAACTACTTCCGCCTCTACGACAAGCTCGCCGGGATGACCGGCACGGCGCTGACCGAGGCGACCGAGTTCATGAAGATCTACAAGGTCCCGGTGGTCGAGGTCCCGACCAACCAGCCGATGGTCCGCGCCGATCGCAACGACCAGATCTTCAAGACCAAAGAGGGAAAGTGGAAGGCGGTCCTCGAGGAAATCAAAGCCCGCCACGAGGCGGGCCAGCCGATCCTGGTCGGAACGGTCTCGGTCGAGGTCTCGGAGATGATCTCCGACGAGCTGAAGCGCAGCGGGATCGAGCACGCGGTCCTCAACGCGAAGCCCGAGCACGCCGAACGCGAGGCCGAGCGGATCGCCCAGGCGGGGCGCAGGGGGGCGGTGATGATCGCCACCAACATGGCCGGCCGCGGCGTCGACATCAAGCTCGGCGGCGACTCCGAGCACCTCGCCATGCACGAGCTGAAAAAGAAGGACCTTCACCCGGGCGACGAGGGCTACGAGGAGGCCCTGGCGGAGAAGGTCGCCGAGATGAAGCAGGCGATCGAGGCCGAGGCCGGGGAGGTGCGTGAGCTCGGCGGGCTCTTCATCTGCGGTACCGAGCGTCACGAGTCGCGCCGCATCGACAACCAGCTCCGCGGCCGCTCCGGCCGTCAGGGCGACCCTGGCGAGACGCGGTTCTTCCTCTCCGCCGAGGACGACGTGATTCGTCTCTTCGCCGGCGACCGGATCTACAAAATCCTCGACAAACTCGGCCCGGTCGACGAGGAGGGCGAGGAGATGCCGCTCGAAGCCGGGATGCTGACCAAGACCGTCGAGAACGCCCAGAAGAAGGTCGAGGAGCAGAACTTCCTGATCCGAAAACGGGTGCTCGAGTACGACGACGTGATGAACGAGCAGCGGCGGGTGGTCTACAAATACCGACGCGAGGTCCTCGAAGGCCGCGACATGTCCGACGTCGCCCGCGACGAGCTCGAGGGCGTGATCGAGCGGCTCGTCGACGAGTACACGCCCGGCGACGAACTCGAGGAGTGGGACCTGTCGGAGCTCGAGGTGCAACTGCGCCAGATCTGGCCGGTGGGCATCGAGGTGGGCAGCATGGCGCCCGAGCAGGTCGATCGCGAAAAACTCAAGGACGCGCTGGACGACGATGCGATGAACGCCTACGACGAGCGCGAGCAACAGCTCGGCGAGGAGCTGATGCGCCACCTGGAGCGCTCGATTCTGCTGCAGGTCATCGACAACCGCTGGCGTGAGCACCTCTACGACATGGACTACCTGCGGGAGGGAATCCACCTACGCGGCTTCGCCCAGATCGACCCCCTGGTCGCCTACAAAAACGAGGGGTTCGGCATGTTCGAGGAGCTCATGCACTCGGTCTGGGAGGAGTTCGCCAAGCTCGTCTTCCATGCCGAGGTCGAAGTCGAGCCCGGCCAGGCCGAAGGCATCCTCGCCGGTAACGGCACAGCCGAGCCGACCGCGCTCGACTATTCCGGCGGCTCGCTCGAGGCCCAGCCGTCGGCCCTCCAGCAGGTGGCCGCCCAGGGCGGGCTCGAAGTCGGGCAGGGCGGCGAGGAAGTGGCCGAGGCGGCGCTCGGCAACGGCGCCCCCGAGCCGGTCGAGACGGTGGTCAAGGACGAGCACGACAAAATCGGCCGCAACGATCCATGTTGGTGCGGCAGCGGGAAGAAGTACAAGAAGTGCCATGGCGCATGAAGGGCCGTCGCGGCGGGGGTTCCACTTAACTTTTTCGAGTGGAGCCGGATCGGGCTGACGCACCGATGCGGCGTCGGCGAAAAAGTACAAGACGCTCCACCCCCGACCGCGATGGCCCAGGCCTCTTGAGCCGCGGCCCAAGCATTTCTTCCCGGCCGGAGCGCGGATACAAGTGATGAGATCCGGTTCGAGAGTTCATTCGGGCGTTCAATGAGCGGGATCTGGACGGGTTCGTCGAGGTGCTCGACCCGGGGGTGGAGCTGCACTCGATGCGGGGCATGCGCAAGGGGCGGGAGGCGGCGCGGCTCTGGGCGACCAGGCCGCCGGGGGGCGTCCAGCAGACGATCGAGCTCGAGGCGCTGCACGAGGACGAGGCCGGGGGGGACGGCTCGGCCGTCGCCTGGATCCGCCGCCGCTGGCGCTGGGAGGAAGACGGCTCGGACGCCGGCGCCGACGAGATGGCATGGCTCTTCGAGCTGCGCGGCAACCGGGTGCTGAGCTGGCGCCCGTTCGAGGATCGGGCGGAGGCGATGCGCGCCGCCGGCTTCGATCCCCACGGCGCGTCCTGAGGCCCCGGCCCCACGGCGCGGCCCGGGCCGCGTACGATCATCGGATGGAGACCGTTTCCCCGTCGAACCAGGAGGCCACGGACGCCTGGAGCGGCCCGCTGTTCGAAACGTTTTCGAGGTTCCGCGACCTCGTCGACGGGGGGCTCGGCGCCCACGGCGAGGTGGCGATGGAGACCCACCCGCCGCGCCAGGGGGACCGCGCCCTCGACCTCGGCTGCGGTTTCGGCGACACGACCCGGAGGCTCGGCGGGCTGGTCGGGCCGCAGGGCGAGGCCCGCGGCCTCGACGTCTCCGCCCCATTCATCGCGCAGGCGCGAAAGGAGGCCGAGGGCGGCCCCGACAACGTCTCGTTCGAGGTCGCCGACGTCCAGGTCGGGGACCTGGGAGAGGGATACGACTACGCCTTCTCGCGGATGGGGCTGATGTTCTTCGCAAACCCGGTCCAGGCCTTGAGCAACATCCGCTCGGCGCTCGTCCCCGGCGGTCGGCTCTGCGCAATCGTCTGGCGGCGCAAGGAGGACAACGACTGGGTGAGAAGGGCCGAGTTGGTGGTCGACAGCTATCTCGAGCATCCGGACGAGTCCGACGAGCCGACCTGCGGGCCCGGGCCGTTCTCGATGGCGAATGCCGACACGGTCAGCGAGCAGCTCAAGATCGCCGGCTTCGAGCGGATCGCGCTGCAGCGCTGCGACCTGCCTCTGAAGATCGGCAACGACCTCGACCACGCGGTCGAATTCAACATGTCGCTGGGCCCGGCCGGCGAGGTGCTGCGCCTCTGGGAAGGCCGGGTCGACGAGATCAGGCCGAAGATCGCGGCCGAGCTGCGCGAGTCCCTTGCCGAGTTCGAGGGGCCCGACGGCGTCTTCGCGCCCGCCTCGACATGGATCATCGGCGCGACCGCGTAATCTGAGCGCGATGGCCGACGCCGCAGCCAACGAGTCCGTAGCGCCGCGCCTCGCCTCTGTCCGCGAGCAGCTGTCCCTGCTCTCGGACTACCTTTGACCCCGCGGCGCTCCAGTCCGAAATCGATCGCCTTGAGACCGAGATGCAGAAGCCGGGCTTCTGGGACGATCAGGAGGCCGCCGCCGGCACCTCCGCTGCCCACGCCCGCGCGCAGCGCAAGCTGAAGACCTTCGGCGACCTGCAGTCGGAGGTCGCGGACCTCGACGAGCTCGCCGAGATGGCCTCCGAGGACGAGGAGATGGCAGCGGAGCTGGGGACGCAGCTCTCCTCGATCGAGCGGCGGCTGGCCGAGCTCGAAGAGGCACGCCTGTTCAGCGGCGAGTACGACGCCGGCGACGCCGTGGTCACGGTTCACGCCGGCGCCGGCGGCACCGACTCCCAGGACTGGGCCGAGATCCTCCTGCGCATGTATCTGCGCTGGGCCGAGCGGCGTGGCTTCGAGATCGAGATGAAGGAGGCATCGGAGGGGGAGGAGGCGGGCCTCAAGTCGGCCACCTTCGTCGCCAGGGGCGAGAACGCGTACGGCCTCTTCGCGGCGGAGAGGGGCGTGCACAGGCTCGTCCGCATCTCGCCGTTCGACTCCTCGGCCCGCCGCCACACGAGCTTCGCCCAGGTCGACGTCGGCCCGCTGGTCGACGAAGGGGTGGAGGTGGAGATAGACGACTCCGACCTGCGGGTCGACACATACCGGGCGTCCGGTGCCGGCGGCCAGCACGTCAACAAGACCGATTCCGCGGTGCGGATAACGCACGTCCCGACCGGAGTCGTCGTCCAGTGCCAGAACGAGCGCTCCCAGATCCAGAACAAGGCGGTGGCGATGCAGCTGCTGCGCTCGAAGCTGATCGAGCTCGAGGAGCGCAAACGGGCGGAAACCCTGGCCAAGGTGCGCGGCGAGGTCAAGGACGTCGCCTGGGGCTCGCAGATCCGCAGCTACTTCCTCCACCCCGACCAGCGGGTCAAGGACCACCGCACCGGGCACGAGTCGGGCGACACCCAGGGCGTCCTCGACGGCGACATCGACGACTTCATCAGGGACTTCCTCAACAAGACCGCTTCATAGACCCGCAGGGAATCAGATCGTGATGCTCGCTTGCCGTTTGTCCTAGGGTCCGTCCATGGAGCCGATGTTCTACGAGGAGCGGTCCGCGGGGGGCGAGGCCGAGGGGCTCCTGGTCCTCCACCACGGGCGCGGAACCGACGAGCGCGACCTGCTCGGGCTGGCCGAGGCGCTCGACCCGCGGCGGCGGCTCCAGGTCGTCTCTCCGCGAGGGCCCCTGCAGCTGCCCGGCTCACCGGGCTACCACTGGTACCTGGTTCCCCGGGTCGGCTATCCCGACCACGACAGCTTCCATGCCGCCCGTTCCGCTCTCGCCGGCCTCCACGACCGGCTCTGGGAGGAGACGGGGATCGAGCCGCGTCGCACCGTCCTCGGCGGCTTCTCGATGGGGGCGGTGATGAGCTACGCGATGGCGCTCTCCGGCGAGCGGCCGCCGGTTGCCGGGATCCTCGCCTTCAGCGGCTTCGTGCCGATCGTCGATGACTGGCAGCCGCAGCTCGAGGACCGTCGCGACACCGCCGTCCTCGTCGCTCACGGGCGCGGCGACCCGATCATTGAGGTCGGGTTCGCGCGCCGCGCCCGCGAGCTGCTTGAGGGGGGCGGCCTCGAGGTCACCTACGAGGAGACCGACGCCGGCCACTGGATCGATCCGGGCGAGATCCCAATCGCGGCCGAGTGGTTGTCCCAGGTCACCCGATAGCGAGCATCGCCTTCCGATTCTCTGCGAGCGCCGCCGATACGGCGGCGGCGACCGATCAGCTGCCGAAGATCGAGCCGGCCTGGCGCCAGACGATCCGGTTGCGGGTCCCACGCCTGGTCGTCAGGCGACGCGTCTGGTATCGGCGGCAGTATCGCGGCGCCTCGGGCACGGTCATCGAGACGGTGACCGTCCGGGCCGCTCGCACCCTCTCCATCTCGCCCGGGGTCAGCCGCTCGGTGTCCCTGAAGAGGCCCCTTCGCCCAAAGTGCTGGTGGGCGCTTCCAAGCTTCAGCGACCCCCTGCCTCCGCTCAGGTGATAGTCGACGAAGATCTCCGCCTGGGAGAACGCGGTGTAGCGGATCAGCAGCCGGACCTTGTTCTGGGAGCTGTAGGTGAGGAGCCGGGCGCGAGCCGTGCGCAGCAGGCACTCTTCCGGCGGGACGGGACCGCCGGTCGCCTGTTCGCCTTCGCATTCTCCGGTTTCGCCTTCGAATTCTTCTTCGAAGCTTTCTTCGTCTTCGAAGGATTCGCATTCGTCTTCGGCGCTGAGGACCAAGAAGGTGCGCCAGGCCGGTGTCGGGTCGGCGAGCTGGCGGTCGGGAGCCTCGGCGAAGACGGAGAACGTGTGGGCGCCCGCGGCGAGCTGGTCGGTCTGGAACGGGCTCGCGCAGAGCGCCGCGGGGGCGTCGTCGACGGAGCAGCGGAAGTCCGCGCCGTCGAGCGGCTCGCTGTCCAGGGTCGCCGCGAAGCCGAAGCTGACGCGATCGCCTTCTGCCGCCGCGCCTTCGGGCAGCCCTTCGGTGATCGTCGTCTCGAGGTTGGCGGCGGTCGCGCCCTGGGCAGGCATCGCCATGCAGAAGAGCGTCAGGAGGGCAATCGCGAGGACCGGCTTTGCTGGCATTTTGGGGAGATCGGCGGCCCGGCTGGGTTTCTTTAGCCGATCAGGGATGCGCCCAAGGCGCTTGGACGTTCGTCGTTCGACGCCCGGAGGGGGAGGTCAGGCCTCGACGCCCTCGAGCCTGAGCAGCGACTCCTTCATCGCCAGCCCGCCGCCGTAGCCGCCGAGGGCGCCGCCGGTACGCAGCACGCGATGACAGGGGACGACGATCGGGATCGGGTTCGAGCCGCAGGCCGAGCCGGCGGCCCGGACGGCGCGCTCGTTGCCGGCGCTCCTCGCCACCTCGGTGTATGTGCGCGTGCTGCCGTAGGGGATGCGGTTGACAGCGCGCAGAGCGCGGCGGCGGAAGTCCTTGCTGAGCTGCCAGTCGAGGGGAAGGTCGAAGTCCTGCAGGCGTCCTTCGAAGTAGAGGTCGAGCTCGCGCCGCAGGTCCTCGAGACGGGCCGGCGCCTCGAGCACCCGCGGCGAGATCCGCGCGGCGATCTCGGTCAGCAGCTCCTCGCCGTCCTGGGCCGGCAGCCCGATGCGGACGACGCCGCGCCGGGTCGCGGCCAGCAGCAGCGGCCCGAAGGGCGAGTCCGCCGACGTGTAGGCGACGTCGAGGATGTCCTCGGATGCAGCGCCCTCGGCGAGCCTCGCCTGTCGCTTTGCCTGATTCATGCCAGCTCCTTTCTGAGCCGCTTGATTCCCTCGTGGAGGCTGCGGCGGGCGGCCTCGGGAGAGCAGTCCAGAGCGGCTGCGATCTCGGCGTGAGGAAGGTCGCACGCGTAGCGCAGGGTGACCGCGGCGCGCTGCTTCGGCGGCAGCGTCCCGACCCGCTCCCAGACGCCGGCATCGGCCTCGGGCGGCTCGGCCTGCGCCACGGCCACCTCCTCGACCGGGACCGGCCGCCGACCCTTGGCCCGGTGATGGTCGACCGCCTTGCGGTGGGCGATCGTCATCAGCCAGCCGCGCAGATTGTCGCCGTGGCGCAGCGCCGGGTAGGCGCGCAGCGCGGCGAGGAAGGTCTCCTGGAAGCAGTCGTCGGCATCGACCCGGCCGACCGCCGCCCGCAGCACCCCGAGCACCTCGCCGGCGTGCCGGTCGAGCAGCGTCTGGAACGGGGGCAGTGCGGTCACCACGCGGATTAAACGCTTCGCCGGCCGCCGGTGTGAGACCCACCAACCGGTGAGGTCGCAGTTGTTCCCGGTATGCGGGAAGAAGTGCGACCTCGGCGCTGATCTAGGCTGCGCCGATGGCGGATTCCGGCGAGAGCCTCAGCGAGATCGTCGCGCGCGCCCTTGCCGAGGACATCGGCGGCGGCGACGTGACCTCGGAGGCGACGGTGCCGGAGGAGGCCCGCGGCCGGGCGCGGATCGTCCAGAAGCAGCCCGGAGTCGTCTTCGGCCTCGCCGCTGTCGCCGAGGCGATGCGGCAGTGCGGCGCCGTGGACATCGACAAGCTCGTGGTCGAGGGCCAGTGGCGCGAGGAAGTGCCGGCCGAGGTCCTGCTTGCCGCCGGGCCGGCCCGGGCGCTGCTCGCCGCCGAGCGCACGGCGCTCAACTTCCTCGGTCACCTCTCGGGGGTCGCCACGCTCACGGCGCGCTACGTCGAGGCGGTCGCCGGGACCGGGGCCGCGATTCTCGACACACGTAAGACGACCCCCGGCCTGCGCGCTCTCGAGAAGGCGGCGGTCCTCGCCGGCGGCGGGCGCAACCACCGGATCGGCCTCTACGACGCGATCCTGATCAAGGAGAACCACATCGCGATCGCCGGCAGCTTGGCGAGGGCCGTCCACGGCGCCCGCAGCGCCAACCCCGAGCTCGCCGTCGAGGTCGAGTGCCGCGACCTCGACGAGGTCTCCTACGCGCTCGGGACCGGGGCTGACCTGCTGCTCCTCGACAACATGGACACGGAGACCCTGCGCGAAGCGGTCAGGCTCCGCGACGAGAACTCGGGCACCGGCAAGGGGCCGTCGCTGGAGGCCTCCGGGGGGGTCGGCCTGGAGACCGTGCGGCCGATCGCCGAGACCGGGGTCGACATGATCTCCGTCGGCGCCCTCACCCACTCGGCCCCGACCCTCGACTTCTCGCTGCTGGTCGAACCTGCATAAAGCGCCGCCTGCTCCGCTTCGCGTCCGCGGGCGGCGCCAATGCGTCGCATCGGCGCCGCTCGCAGAGCATCAATAATTGATGCTCGCTAATTGCCGGTTCGGGCGAGCCTCGTGCGCTTCGCTGGAGCTGATGGGCTGAGCTGGGCGCGGCCTGGTGCTCGGGGGAACCGAAACGGCTGGGGTGGGCCCCTCACTTCAACAGTTTCGACAGCCGCCGGTCTTTGAGGATCTTGCCGCCGGTCTGCTCCTTGGGGCAGTAGTTCATCTGGTGCTCGGAGAAGAAGACGGCCTCGATCGTCGTCCCACAGCGCGGGCAGGGCTCGCCCTCGTGCTTGTGGACGCGCAGCGGCTTCGGCGCCCTGTCGGGTAGCTGCTCTGCGGCGGGGACCGTCTTCTCGTAGTGGTCGATGGCGTCGCCGAGGACGTGCATCGCCGTCCGCAGGCGCGCGATCTCCTCCTCCTCGAGGTCGGACCCCTTCTTGAACGGCGACAGTTTCGCCTCCCAGAGGATCTCGTCGACCCAGGATCGGCCGATACCGGCGATGTCGCCCTGGTGGCGGAGCAGCGGATGCAGGTGGCGGGGTTTCGAGATCAGCGCGGCGAAAGCCTCGGCCGGCGGCGCCGGCCAGGCCTCCGGGCCCAACCTCGCGACCGCCTCGTCCTCGCCGACGAGCTCGGTCTGCAGCAACTTCGCCCAGGCCCGCTGCTTGGTCCCGTACTCGCGCAGGCGCAGCTCGCGGTCGCCCTCGAGGCGGATCAGGACCCGCGAGGCGCGGTCCTTGGGCGAGGCCCGCTTCTCGTACCAGCGCAGCCGCCCCGCCGACATCAGGTGGATCAACAGGGCGAGGTCGCCGAACTCGAGCACCGGCAGCTTGCCGATCCGTCGCACCGCCGTCAGCTCGCGGCCGGCCAGCGCTTCAAGCGGCGGGTCGAAGGTCTTCATCACGTTCATGCCCGGCGCCAGCGCCGACTCGACCGCGGCTCCCCGCAGCGAGGAGTCGAGGCGGCGGACGACGATCTCGACCTCGGGCAGCTCTGGCATCACACCAATATTGGCCGGTCGCCGAGGTGCGCGGGGAGATAGACTGCTTCGCAGTTCATTCGACTGGTTCGAGGCGGCCTCCGGACGCCGGTCCAGCGAACATCGGAAACGAGGAAGGCTCCATGCAGGAGTTGCCGACGATCCAACCTATGACCGCCCCGGGCCTCTCGCCGGAGGAGATCGCGGCGATCCACGCCGAGGTGCGGACGCTGGCCGCCGAGCGCAACGCCGTCATCCTCGCCCACAACTACCAGCTGCCGGAGGTCCAGGACGCCGCCGACTACCTCGGCGACTCGCTCGGCCTCTCCCGCGAAGCCGCCGCCGCCGACGCCGAGGTGATCGCCTTCTGCGGCGTCCACTTCATGGCCGAGACGGCCTCGATCCTCTCGCCGGAGAAGACCGTGCTGATCCCCGACCTCGACGCCGGCTGCTCGCTCTCCGACTCGATCGACGCAGACCAGCTGCGTGCCTGGAAGGCCCAGCACCCCGGCGCCCTCGTCGTCATGTACGTGAACACATCGGCCGAGGTGAAGGCGGAGACCGACTACTGCTGCACCTCATCGAACGCGGTCAAGGTCGTCGAGCGGATCTGGGCCGAGCACGGCCCGGACACCGAGATCCTCTTCGGGCCCGACATGTGGCTGGGCGCCTTCGTGGAGCGCGAGACCGGGCTGCGCGAGGACCCCGAGCGGCGGGCCCGCTTCCACGTCTGGGACGGCGAGTGTCACGTCCATGCCGGCATCCGCCCCGAGGACATCGTGCGCACCCGCGCCGAGCACCCCGAGGCCGAGTTCCTGATCCACCCCGAGTGCGGCTGCTCGACGCAGGCGATGGAGTACGTCGCATCGGGCGAGGTCGAGCGAATCCGGAGTCCACATGCTGTCCACCTCGGGGATGCTCGAGCACGTCGAGGCCAACCCCGAGGGCAGCTTCATCGTCGCAACGGAGAACGGCATGCTCTACCCGCTGCAGCAGGCGGCGCCGCGGGCCAACCTGATCGAGGCCAATCGGATGGCCTTCTGCAAGTACATGAAGATGATCACCCTGCCGAAGTTGCGCGACAGCCTCCGCGAGATGAAGTTCGAGGTCAGCGTCCCGACGGAGATCGCCGAAAGAGCGCGGATTCCGATCGAGCGAATGGTCGCGATCGGATAGCCTCGCGCCTCGATGACCCACCTGAAGCCCGTTCCGGACCCTGAGCAGCCCGCCGCGAGCCCCGACGGGCAGCCGTCGATGGCCGAGCTCGAGCGCTACGCGACGATTCTCCGCATCGACTGCGTGCGGATGCTCGCGGTCGCCAAGTCGGGCCACCTCGACTCCTCGCTCTCGGCGGCCGACATCGTCGCCGCCCTCTACTTCCGCGAGCTGCGCCACGACCCGGCCCACCCCGACTGGCACGAGCGCGACCGCTTCGTGCTCTGCAAGGGCCACGCCGCGCCGATCCAGTACGCGGCGCTCGCCGAGCACGGCTACTTCCCGCGCCAGGACCTGATGGGCCTGCGCAAGATCGGCTCCCACCTGCAGGGCCACCCCGACATGAACCGCACCCCCGGCGTCGAGGTCTCGACCGGCTCGCTCGGCCAGGGACTCTCGATGTGCGTCGGAATCGCGCTCGCGCTGCGCCTCGACGGACTGGACCAGACCGCCCAGGTCTTCGGCGTCCTCTCCGACGGCGACTGCCAGGAGGGCGAGACCTGGGAGGGCGCAGCCGCCGCCGCCCATTTCAAGGTCCCGAACCTGACCGCGATCGTCGACTACAACCACCTGCAGACCGACGGCACGACCGAGGAAGTGATGGACACCGGCGACGTGCGGGCCAAGTTCGAGGCCTTCGGCTGGGACGCGGTCGAGATCGACGGCCACGACATGGAGGCGATCGTCGAGGCGCTGGAGCGCAGCCGCACGCTGCGCAGGCCGGCGGCGATCGTCTGCCAGACGAAGAAGGGACGCGGCGTCTCCTTCATGGAAGACCGCTTCGGGTTCCACGGCAAGCCCCCCAGCCAGGAGCAGGCCGAGGAGGCGCTCGAGGAGCTCGAGGCGAGGCTGAAGGAGCAGGAGGAGGCCCTCAGGGCCGGGGGAGGAACGGACTGATGGCCGACGCCAAGACCGAGCCGACCGCGACGCGACAGGCCTACGGCGACGGGCTGGTCGCCCTCGGCGAGGCGCACGAGGAGGTCGTCGCCCTCGATGCCGACCTCGCCGTCTCGACCCAGTCGGCCAAGTTCGGCAAGGCCTTCCCGGAGCGCTTCTTCAACTGCGGCGCAGCCGAGGCGGGGATGATGTCGATGGCGTGCGGGCTGGCGGCGACCGGGAAGGTGCCCTACGCCTCGAGCTTCGCGATCTTCGCAACCGGGCGCTCCTACGACCAGATCCGGCTCGGCATCGCCCACAACGAGCTCAAGGTCAGGATCGGGGCCAGTCACGGGGGCGTCTCGCTGGGCGAGGACGGCGCCTCCCATCAGATGATCGAGGACATCGCCCTGATGCGGGCGATGCCGAAGATGCAGGTGATCGTGCCGGCCGACTACAACCAGGCCTACCGCGCGGTGATCGACTCCTACGAGCGGATCGAGGGCCCTCTCTACATGCGCTTCGGGCGCCCCGCGACGCCGGTCGTCTACGACGAGATCCCGGAGGTCCTCGGCAACGGCGTCGACGTCCTCCGCGAGGGCAAGGACATCTCTCTCTTCGCCTGCGGGCACATGGTCCACAGGGCGCTGGAGGCCGCCGAGGTGCTCGCGACCGAGGACGGGGTGGAGGCGGAGGTGGTCAACGTCGCCGTCGTCAAGCCGCTCGCGACCGAGGCCGTGATCGCCTCTCTGGCGAAGACCGGAGTCGGCGTCACGGCGGAGGAGCACCGGACCGCAGGCGGCCTCGCCGACGCGATCCGCGAGGCGGCGGCCGAGCAGCACCCGGTTCCGATCTTCGCGATCGGGATGGGCGATGAATTCGGCGTCTCCGGCACCGGCGAGGCCTGCATGGAGCACTTCGGGCTGACCGCGGGGGCGATCGCCGACCGGGCCCGCGAGGCGCTCCTCCTCAAGCCGATCGTCTCGCACCCGCCGATCCACGGCGGCGACTGGGGCAAGACCAGCTGAGACACGCTCCTGCCGGTCGGGGTGGATACTCCGTCCGTGGGATTCAAGAGGGTCATGAAGCTCGTCGTCCTCGTCGGGGTCGCGGCACTGGTGCTGGCCCAGGCGGTTCCCTACGGCCGCGACCACTCCAATCCGCCGGTCACCCGAGCCGCCAAATGGCCGCCCGGCCCCGGCGAGCAGCTCGCCGAACAGTCCTGCTACGACTGCCACAGCAACCTGACCAAGTGGCGGTGGTACTCAAACATCGCGCCGGTCTCCTGGCTCGTCCAGCACGACGTCGAGGACGGCCGCGGGGTGCTCAACTTCTCGGAATGGGACCGGGGCCAGCCGTCGCTCGGGGAGGTCGTCGAGCAGGTCTCAGGGGGTGAGATGCCGCCGACCCAATACACCCTGATTCATCCTTCGGCAAGCCTCTCTTCGAGTGAGAAGGCAGAGCTCGTCGCCGGACTGACGGGGCTCTATGCCAACGAACCTCCGCCGCCGGGCGGCGGAGGCTAGTGACAGGCGATCTAGTCGTCGCCGCCGTCCCCGTCGTGATGGTCGCCTGACGGTTCCGGCGCTGTCTTGGGCTCGGAGGGCGCCGGCGTGATTTCTGGTTCGGCGGGTTCGGCGGGTTCCGCCGGGTGTTCGGCCGGAGATTTCGTCGTCGCGTCCGGCTTCTTCGGCTTGCCCGTCGCCGCGGGCGACGGGGGCGCGAGGGCGTCCCCGGCCTGGATCGGCTGGGACGAGAGGCCGATTTGGCGGCTGACGAGACGGCTGCCCGCGAACGCGATCCCAGCCGCGATCAGCAGCCCGACCAGCGCCAGCGCCACCCACTTGATCGTCGCGTTGCGAGTCACGGAACGACCTCTATGGCGGCTCGCAGGCCGCCGCCGGCACGGTTGGTCAGGGTCACGACGGCGCCCCACTGCCTGGCCAGCTCGCTGGCGATGGGCAGGCCGAGGCCGGTGCCGCTCGGGCCGCGGCGCCCGGCGCTGCCGCGGCTGAAGCGCTCGAAGACGGCCTGCTCCTCGCCGGGCTCGAGGCCCGGGCCCTCGTCCAGCACCTCGATTCCTCCCGCCCGCACCGCGATCGCAACCGTCGATCCCTCGGGCGAGTAGCGAAGGGCGTTCTCGAGCAGGGAGTCCAGTGCCCGGTCCAGATCCGGGCCGGCGCAGGTCATCGACTGCCCCTCGGCCTCGACGCGCGTCTCGACCACGATTCCGCTCTCCTCCGCGGTTGCGTGCCAGCGCTCGGCGGCGCGCCGGGCGGTCTCCGCCAGGTCGACCGACGTCGCGGGCAGCTCGTGCTCACCCGCCCGGCTGAGGATCAGCAGCTCGGCGACGATCGCCGTGAGCCGGTCCACCTCCCGGGTCGCGGCGTCGAGCTCGGAGCTCGCATCCCCGTCCTCGCGGAATCGCTCGCCGAGCCCCTCGAGGCGCAGGCGCAGGCCGGTCAGCGGCGTCCGCAGCTGGTGCGAGGCGTCGGCGACGAAGTCCTGCTGGGAGCGCAGCAGGCGCTTGACCCGGTGGGTCATCTCGTTGAAGGCGCGAGCGAGCGATCGCTGCTCGGTGCTGCCCTCCACCGCGACCGTCGTCTCCAGGTCGCCGCCGGCGACGCGACGCGCCGCGACGTCGAGGCGGCGGATCGGACGGGCGATCTGCTGGGCGATCAGCGCCCCTGCGACCAGGGCCAGCAGGAGCACGACGAGACCAAGGGCGGAGAGGTCGAGGATCGATTCACGGACCGCATCGTGCACGGCCGCCACGCTCTGGGTGATCCGCACCGCCCCGGCCGGCCGGCCGTGCTCGAGGATCGGCGCAGAGGTCGCCAGGATTTCGGCGCCGAGAGTTTCGCTGCTGCGGGTGATCTGCTCGCCGCGGCCGGCCAGCGCGCCCTGGACCTCGGGCCGGTCCGCATAGGTGCGGCCGGCCGGCGCCCCGGCCGAGTCGGCGAGCAGGCGGCCGCGGGCGTCGACGACGATCGTCCGGCCGCGCACGCTCGCCGCGGAGAGCTCGACCAGGTGCCGCAGGGCAGGCCTGCGGGCCGGCGCCAGCAGCTCGGAGGCGCTCGCCGCGACCACATCCACCTGGCTGCGGGCCTGTCCCCGGACCTCGGCGTCGACGCGGTCGCCGAGGCTGACCGCCAGCGGCACGCCGAGCGCGATCAGCGCCAGCAGCAGCACGTAGGCGAGGGCCAGCAGCAGGGTCGCGCGGAGGCTTACGGCTCCTCCGTTCGCGCCGCGAAGCGGAAGCCCACGCCGCGGACCGTCTCGATATACCGGGGGTCGGAGGGATCGTCGCCGAGCTTGCGCCGCAGCCAGCCGATGTGCACGTCCAGTGTCTTGGTCGAGCCGAACCAGTTCGTGTCCCACACCTTCGCCATCAACTCCTCCCGCGTCGCCACCTCTCCCGCGTGTCGCATCAGCTCGGCGAGCAGGTCGAATTCCTTCCGCGAGAGCTCGAGATCCACCGAGTCGAGGGTCGCGCGGCGGGCAGCGGGGTCGAGCTCGAGGCCGCCCACCGCGATCGGCTGCTCGCTCGCTCTCTCGCTCCGATCGCCACGGCGCAGGACGGCGCGGATTCGCGAGATCACCTCGGCGGCGCTGAACGGCTTGACGACGTAGTCGTCGGCGCCGAGCTCGAGCCCGACGATCTTGTCCATCTCGGTTCCGCGGGCGGTGAGCATCACGATCGGCACGTCGGAGCGCCGGCGCAGCTCGCGGCATACGTCCTTGCCGTCACCGTCGGGGAGCGCCAGGTCGAGCATGATCAGGTCCGGCTCGAAGTCCTCGGCCCTGGCCAGGGCGCCGGCCGCCGTGCGGGTGACCAACGGCTCGAAGCCCGCCCGCAGCAGCGCATCCGCGAAGGGCTCGGAGATCGACTCCTCGTCCTCGACGACGAGGATCCGAGCGCCGCTCGCCTTTCGAGAGTTCATCGGCCAACTGTAGAGGCGGGAACGCTTACCTCGCTCAGGGGCAGTCGAGGTTTTGCCAGGTCTTTACCCGCGGCTGGCCTGCGCTTGGGCGGGCGCTCCGCACACTTGCCCGGCAACTTCAAGAGGAGGTTTGAGGGTGAGCAACATGAAGAAGAGAGTCGCGACGATCTCGACGGTGGTCGCCCTGGGTGGGCTGACCGGGTTGGCGCTCAGCGCCGGCAAGCAGGCACCGAGCAAGACGGTGGCCGATCGTCCCGCGGTCCAGACCAAGGTGATCCGGCGGACGATCCACGTCACCAAGCACGCGAAGCCGAAACACCCGGCCTGGTCCGGCACCGGGACTGCGAGCGGCGTGGGAGGATCCGGGTCCGGATCCTCCTATGGCGGCGCGACCACCGGGTCGTCCTCGACCGGTTCAGCGCCCTCGTCCTCCTCCTACTCCTCCGAACCGGTGACCAGCTCGACTTCGGGCGCCGGCTCGGCACCGATCTCGACCAACACCGGGGGCGGCGAAGGCTCGCCCGTGGTCACCCACTCCAGCGGCTCGGGCGGCTCGGGCGCCAAGCACGGCTCGTCGTCGGGAGGCTCGAGCGCGCCGGTCAAGACCTCGACCAGCGGCAGCAGCGCCGGTTCCGGCACTCCGTCCGGCCCGAGCGCGCCGGTCACCACCGCGACCAGCGGTGGCGGCTCGGCCTCGGCGGGCGGTGGCGAGTCCGAGGGCGGCGGCGGTGGCGAGCACGAGGGCGGCCGAGATGACTGAGCGCAGCCGCCCCCGCCGCCCGCGGGCGGCCGCCGTCGTCTGGGCATCGACCCTGCTCTTCGCCGCGTTGTTCGCCCTGCTGACCTACAACCTCAGCCTCGCCGGAGAACCGGCTCAGGGCGTGGCGCAGGCGCCGCTCGTGCGCAAGGTGATCAAACGGCGGGTCGTCACCACGATCGTCCCGACCGCGGGCGAAAACACGGTCACCTCGAGCCCCGCCTCCTACTCGTCCTCCGGATCGGCTCCGGTCACGACCAGCGCCTCCTGACGATGGCCGAGCTCGACATCACCTTCGACGCGATGGGCAGCCACGTCCGCTTCCTGATCGGCGAGCCCGGGCCGGGCATGCCGCCGGCGGCCGAGGCCGCCGAGCGCGAGCGGCGCTTCGTCCGCGAGTTCGACGCCGCGCTCTCGCGGTTCAAGCCCGAGAGCGAGCTCTGCGCTCTCAACGCCGACCCCCGCCCCCGGGTACCGGCCTCCGCTCTTCTGTGCAGGGCGGTCGGGGCAGGGCTGGCGGCGGCGCAAGAGACCGGCGGCCTCGTCGACCCGACCCTGGTCCGGGAGATCGAGGCGGCGGGTTACGTCGGCTCGAGGGCCGGGGTGGAGGGCGCCCCCCTGGCCGAGGCTCTGGCCCAGGCGCCGGCGCGGCGCCCCGCCCGGCCCGGCCCGGGGCAGGGATGGCGCCACTTCGAAGTCGATGAGGAGGCCGGGGAGATAGTCCGCCCGCCGGGATCGAGCTTCGACACCGGGGGAACCGGCAAGGGCCTGGCCGCGGACATGATCGCCGAGCACCTGCGCGGCTACTCCCGCTTCATCGTCGATTGCGGAGGAGACATCCGCATCGGCGGCGCCGATGCGCTCGTCAACCCCTACGAGGTCTTTGTCGAGCATCCGCTGACCGGCGATCGCGCCTACGTGCTGCGGCTCGGCCTCGGCGGCGTCGCCACATCGGGCCTCAACGTCCGCATCTGGCGCGGCGCCGACGGCCGCTACGCGCACCACCTGCTCGACCCGTCGAGCGGCGAGCCGGCCTGGACCGGCCTGATCGGCGCCACTGCGCTCGCCGACACGGCGGTGGAGGCGGAGACGCTCTCCAAGGCGGCTCTGCTCTCCGGCCCCGACGGCGGCCGCGCTCTGCTTGCGCCCGGGGGCGGGCTGCTCGTCCACGACAACGGCCGGGTCGAGCTCGTCGGCGGCCTCGCGGTCGCTCCCCGGATCAGGCTTCCCGAGCTCGCCGGCGCCACGGAGGCCGGGTGGTGAGCACAGTCGCGAACACGCTGGAATCCCACGGTTGGTGGCTCGCCAGCCGCGCCTCGGGCCTCGTCGCGTTGGTTCTCGTCACCGTCTCGGTCGGCCTCGGCCTGGCGATGGCGGGGAAGGTGATGCGGCGCCCCGGCCTCTCGCGGAAGCTGCTGGCGATCCACGAGCAGACGGCCCTGGCCGGCCTGATCGCGATCGCCGTCCACGGCATCACCCTGCTCGGCGACCCCTGGCTGAACCCCGGCGTCGCCGGCGTGACGGTGCCCTTCGCGATGGGCTTCCACACCCTGTTCACCGGGCTTGGAGTCATCGCCGCCTACATGGCGATGTTCCTCGGCCTCAGCTTCTATGCGCGCAAGCGGGTCGGCGCCCGCCTCTGGCGCAAGGCGCATCGCGCGACCGTCCTCGTCTACGTGCTTGGCCTCGTCCACGCGCTGGGGGCCGGCAGCGACGCTTCGGCTCCATGGTTTCGCTGGTGGGTGATCGCCACGACGCCGGTCGTCGGCGGCCTCTTCGTTACGCGGGCCCTCAGCGGCTCCGCCAAGCGGAAGGCCGCGGGCCGGCGCAGGCGCGCCGAGCGTCCCGTACAGCCCGGTAGGGACGGCATCGCAATCTCCGGGTCCCCCGTCCTCGAGGAGGCATGATGAGCGAAGCAGGTGTGTTGATCGTCGGCGGCGGCCTCGCCGCCCAGCGCTGCGCCGAGACATTGCGACGGCGTGGCTATGACCGGCCGGTGCGGATGGCCTGCGCGGAGGCCGAGCCCCCGTATGACCGGCCGCCCCTGTCCAAGGCGGTCCTCTCCGGCAACGCCGGGGAGGACTCCGTCGCCTTCCGGCCCCGCGCCTGGTACGAGGAAAGGGAGATCGAGCTGATGCTGGGGGCCAGGGCCGTCTCCCTGGATCCGAGGGCGAAGAACGTCGGGCTCGACTCCGGCGCCTCGGTCGGCTACGACAAGCTGCTGATCGCAACCGGCGGCGCGGCTCGCCGCCTGCCCTTCCTCGAGGGCCGCGCCAACGTCCACTACCTGCGCACCCTGGAGGACGCCCGCCGCCTGCGCGCAGAGCTTGTTCCCGGCGCGCGGCTGGCGATCGTCGGCGCCGGCTTCATCGGCCAGGAGGTCGCCGCCACGGCGCGCTCGCTCGGTGCCGAGGTGACGATCGTCGAGGCGCTCGACACTCCGCTGCTGCCGATACTCGGCGCCGAGCTCGGGACCTGGTTCGCGGACCTTCACGCCGGCGAGGGGGTCCGGGTCCTGACCGGGCGGGCGATCGACGGCGCCCGCGGCGAGGGGCGGGTCGAGGAGCTCCTCCTCGCCGACGGCGAGACGATCCCCTGCGACGCGGTCGTCGTCGGCATCGGCACGGTTCCGGCGACCGACTGGGCCGCGGGAAGCGGGCTCGCCGCCGGCGGAATTCCCACCGACACCGCCTGTCGGACCCGGGTCCCCGACATCTACGCGGCCGGCGACGCCTCGCTTCCCTTCGACCCCCGTTTCGGTGCCCATGCGCGCACCGAGCACTGGGACGCGGCCGCCTGGCAGGGGGCGGCTGCCGCCCAGTCGATGCTCGGCGCCTATCCGGGCACGCCGCCGCTGCCGAGCTTTTGGAGCGACCAGTACGGGTCCCGGATCCAGTACGTGGGCCACGCCCACCACGCCGATGACGTCGTCATCGAGGGGGATCCGGACGATCGCGATTTCGAGGCCCTGTTCACCCAGGACGGCCGGCCGATCGCAGCCCTGGTGGTCGGCCGGCCGCGCTCGATCCCCGATCTTGAGAAAGAAGATCGAGCACGGCCACTGGCCGGCGCTCGACCGAGAGGAGGTGGTGGTCTGATGACGATGGTCGTGCAGGTTGACGCCAACGAGTGCAGCGCCCACGGCGACTGCGTCGAAGTCGCCCCGGAGGTCTTCCGGCTGGACGACACCGCGGTGGTGATCGGGACCGGCCCCGAAGAGCTCCTGATCGAGGCCGCCGAGGCCTGTCCCGCGGTGGCGATCTCGATCGTCGATGCCGAGACGGGGGAGACGGTTTATCCCTGAGACCCGCTTTCGGTCAAATACGAAGGTTCGCTAACAATTCGCTAAGCTTGCGCTCACTTTGATTCTGGGCGCGGAGTTGCGCGCCCGAGGGGGCGCAGGAGTCACTCTGTAGCCGCAGAACTGAACCACCTCACCCGCGCGCACCAACTATGGCGAGAGCGAAAAACAGCAAAATCATCGAGCTCCGGGACGTGACCAAGGTCTACCCCGGCGGCCACATGGCGCTCGACCGCGTCTCGCTGGCGATCAACCGCGGCGAGTTCGCCTTCCTCGTCGGCCCGACCGGCTGCGGCAAGTCGACGCTGATCAAGACCCTGATCCGCGAGGTCGAGGTCACCGAGGGCAGCGTCAACATCGCCGGCCGCGACATCGGTGCCCTGCCCGAGAAGAAGATCCCGCTGCTGCGGCGCAACATCGGCACCGTCTTCCAGGACTTCAAGCTGCTTCCCGACCGCACGGTCCACGACAACGTCGCCTACGCCCTGCAGGTGATCGGCGCGCCGCGCTCGGAGATCCGCCGCCAGGTGCCCGAGATCCTCCGCCTCGTCGGCCTCTCGACCAAGCTGCACAGCTACCCGGACCAGCTCTCCGGCGGCGAGCAGCAGCGCGTCTCGATCGCCCGCGCCTTCGTCAACCACCCGCCGCTCCTGCTCGCCGACGAGCCCAGCGGAAACCTCGACCCGGTGACGTCGATCGGCGTCATGCAGCTGCTCTACCGGATCAACAAGACCGGCACGACCGTCGTCGTCGTCACCCACGATCGCGAGATGGTCGACAACATGCGCCGCCGCGTGATCGAGCTGTATGAGGGCCGCGTCGTCCGCGACGAGGTGAGCGGCGGCTACACCGAGGAGTCGACGACCGAGTTCGGCCTGCGCATGAAGGCCGAGATGGGGGTCGGCGCCGAGGGCGGCACCAACGGCCACGACGCTCACGACAGCCTCTTCTGATGTCGAGGCTCTTCTTCTTCATCCAGGAGGCATTCCGGGCGCTGCGCCGCAACGCCGCGCCCAGCACGGCCGCGATCGTCACCACGGGTGTCACCGTGATCCTGCTCGGGGTCCTGATCCCGGTCTTCCAGACCACCCAGGCGAAGAGCAGCGAGGTCCGCGACCAGCTCAACTTCCAGGTCGCCCTCTATGCCGACGCGACCCAGGGCGAAATCGACTCACTGGGCAGGGAACTGCGGAGCATCCCGCACGTCGCCACCGTCGACTTCATCAGCAAGGGGACCGCGCTGCAGGAACTGAAGGAAGACCTCGGCAAGGCGAAGGCCAGGGAACTCACCTCCCAGCTCAGCGAAAACCCGCTGCCGGCGAGCTACCGGATCACCCCCGACGACGCCGCCAACCTGTCGGGCATCCGCGAGGCGATCGTCCCGACCGGGCCCGGTGGCAAGCCGCAGCCGATCTCGCCGATCATCGAAAAAATCTTCGACCGCCAGGACGAAAGCCGGAAGATCGAGCAGGTGACCGGCGCTCTCAAGATCGTGCTGACGATCATCACCGCGCTGCTGATAATCGCCTCGCTGATGCTGGTCGGCAACACGATCCGGCTCTCGATCTTCACCCGCCGCCGCGAGGTCGAGGTGATGCGGCTGGTCGGCGCGACCCGCTGGTTCATCCGCTGGCCGTTCATGATCGAGGGCGTCGTCGTCGGCTTCACGGGCGGCCTGGTGGCCATACTTATCCTGTGGCTGGGAAAGATCACGATCGTCGACCCGCTGAGCAGCGATTTCTCCTTCGTCGCCGCCCAGAACGACAGCACGCTCTCCTTTCCGGCCCTGGTCGGGATCCTCTTTGCCGCCTCGGTGCTGGTCTCGGCGCTGGGGTCCGGTGTGACGCTGCGGCGCTTCCTGAAGGTCTGAGCCGAAGGTGAGGGCAGGCCGGATCGCGGCCTCGGCGGCCGTCCTCCTCGCCGTGCTGGCGGCCGGCCTCTGGCTCGGCGGCCATCCCGCCAAGCTGCCCACGGCCCTCAGCGACGCGTTCGTCGGCGGCAACGCCGGCCTCAACGTCGAAGCGACCGAGGCGATCGAAGAAAACTACTTCCGCGAGGTCTCGCCCGATGAGCTCACCAACTCATCCCTGCAGGGCATGGTCAGGGGGCTGCGCAGGCGCCACCACGACCGCTTCTCCGACTATTTCTCCCCCGAAAGCCTGAAGAAGTTCGACGAAGAAATCGCCGGCAAGTTCTCGGGGATCGGGCTCTCGGTGATCCCGGTCAAGAGAGGATTGGAGGTCGGCCATGTCTTCAAGCGGTCACCGGCCGACCGGGCCGGGATCGAGACCGGCGAAATCGTGATCTCGGTCGAAGGCGACTCGATCGCCGGCGTCGACAGCGGAGTGGCGACGGCGAAGATCAAGGGCGCCGAAGGGACCGCGGTGACGATCGGCGTGCTCGACCCGAAGTCGGGCAGGGCCCGGCAGTTGAAGATCACCCGCGAGGAGATCGAGCTGCCGGTCGCGACCGGCAGCGTCCGCGAGGTCGGCGGGCGCAAGCTCGGCTACGTGAGGCTGGCGACGTTCAGCTACGGCGCCCACGCCCACCTGCGCGAGGCGGTGGAAAGGGTCGAGCGCCAAGGCGCCGAGGGGATCGTCCTCGACCTGCGAGCCAACGGCGGCGGTCTGCTCGACGAGGCGGTCCTCAGCGCCAGCGTCTTCCTGCCCAAGGACGAACTCGTCGTGACGACGGACTCCCGGACCCAGGGGCACGCCGAATACCGGACGGTGGGCGACAACCTCCCGGAGCGGCCGCTCGTCGTCCTCATCGACCGCAATACCGCCTCCGCCGCCGAGATCCTCACGGCGGCGCTCGCCGACGACGCCGACGCGCCGGTCGTCGGCACACGCTCCTACGGCAAGGGCGTCTTCCAGCAGGAGGTGGACCTCTCCAACGGCGGCGCGCTGAAGCTGACGATCGGCGAGTACTTCACCCCGGACGGCGCAAACCTCGCCGAAAAGCACGGCATCCACCCCGACGTGAAGGCTCGGGACGTGCCGGGGACCAAGCGCGACGAGGCCCTCGACCGCGCCCTCAAGACGCTGTCCGAAGAGGAAGAAAAGGCCCACGGGTGAGGGGTCGGGGGCGCGGCTCCCGCGGTCGCCCCGCACCGAGAAACGCCCGCGACGCCGTCGAGGCGCTGCTGCGGGAGGAGCTCGGCCGTCGAGGCTTCGCGCCGCCGCTCGAGAACGAAGCGCGCCGCGCCGCGGATAAGGCGGAGCGCCGCTCGCCGCCGCGCCGCGACCTCACCGCCCTCGACACCTTCACCGTCGATCCGGCGAGCGCCCGCGACTTCGACGACGCCGTCTCCGCCCAGCGCGAGGGCGACGCCTTCAGGGTCTGGATCCATATCGCCGACGTCGCCGCCCACGTCCCCGCCGGCTCGCCCCTCGATCAGGAGGCGCGGCGGCGCGCCAACAGCACCTACGTCCCCGGCAGCGTCGAGCCGATGCTCCCGCACGTCCTCAGCTCCGGCGCCTGCAGCCTGGCGCCCGCTGTCGAGCGTCTGGCGGTGACGGCGGAGATCGAGCTGGCCGGCGATGCCTCGGTGCGCTCGGCGAGCTTCTACCGCAGCCGGATTCGCTCCGATGCCCGCCTCGACTACGACGAGCTGGATCGGATCTTCGCCGGGCGCGATCGAGCCCCAGAGCCGGCCGGCGGGCCGCTCGAGGTGGCGCGCCGCGTCGCCGCGGCCCTCGGCGAGCGCCGCGGCGCCACCAGCCTCGACATCGAGTCCTCCGAGCCCGAGTTCGAGTTCGACGCAGCCGGCAACGTGGTCGGGGCCCGGGCCGTCCCGCAGACCGAGTCCCACAGCCTGATCGAGCGGCTGATGGTGCTCGCCAACGAACAGGTCGCCCAACTCCTCGAGCGCAAGCGGGTGCCGGCGATCTACCGGATCCACGCCCAGCCCGACCCGCCGCGGGTCGAGCGCCTCCTGGGCCAGCTCGCCGACCTCGGGATCCCGACGCCGCCCGGCCGGGGCGCGGCGGTCTCGGCCCGGGAGGCGGGCGAGCTGGCGGCCGAGGCGAGCCGGCTCGTGCGCCGCGAGGCCGCGCGGCGCGGCCATGGGCGGGAGGCGTATACATCGCTCGTGCTCCGCTCCCTGAAACCCGCCTCCTACAGCGAGCGCAACAGCGGCCACGCCGGCCTCGGCAGCGACGCCTACTGCCACTTCACCTCGCCGATCCGACGCTACCCCGATCTCGTCGTCCACCGGGCGCTGCTCGCGAGCCTGGGAGAGGGGGAGGAGGCCCCGGGAGCCGGCGAGGTGCGCGATGTGGCGGCACATTGCAGCGAGCGCGAGCGCGAGGCGATGAAGATCGAGCGCGGCGCCGACGACGTCTGTGCCGCCTATCTGCTCGAGCGCGAGCTCGCCGGCGACCGCGAGAAGAGCATGGCCGGGGAGGTCTCCGGGGTGATCCGCTCAGGCGCCTTCGTCGCCTTCGGCGGCCGGCTCGGCGACGTCTACGAGGGCTTCCTGCCGGCGCGGCGCCTGCGCGACGAGGACTTCCTCGAGCTCAACGAGGCCGAGACGGCGCTGGTCGGCCGAGAGTCTGGGCGACGGGTGGCGATGGGCGACCCGGTCGCCGTCCGGGTGACGGGGATCGAAGCGGCGCGCGGCCGGGTCGACCTCGAGCCGGCACCGCTCGAGGAGCGCGAGGGAACGAAGAAGCGAAATGGCTAAGAAGCAGAAGAAGAAACGCGCGCCGGCCTCCGGCGACGTCGCCACCAATCGGCGCGCCGGACATAAGTTCGAGCTGGTCGAGAAGATGGAGGCGGGGATCGAGCTGCGCGGGTCTGAGGTCAAGTCGCTGCGCAACGGCAAGGCGCAGATGGCCGACGCCTATGCGGCGGTCGAGAAGGGCGAGGTATGGCTGCGGAAACTCCACATTCCGCCGTATGAGCCGGCCAGCCGCGAGAATCACGAGCCTGAGCGCCCGCGGAAACTGCTCCTCCACAGGGCCGAGATCGAGCGCCTGGTCGGCAAGACCGCGCAGCGGGGCCTGACCCTGATTCCGACGAGGATCTATTTCAAGGGGCCGCGCGCCAAGGTCGAGTTGGCGCTTGCAAAAGGCAAGGAGGGACGCGATCGAAGGCGCGAGATCGCCGACCGGGACACCCGCCGGGAAGTCGAGCGCGAATTCAAGGGGCGCATGCGGTAGTTTCGGCTCCTATGACCACCTGCCTAGCGGTTCTCCTTCCCGCCGGTAACTTCGTCAGCGACAACATCAAGTACATCGCCGCCGCTCTGGTCCTGGCGCTTCTCGTCCTTCTTCTCGCGGTGAGCATCAGCCAGCGGCGCAGCAAGGAACAGGCCGGCAAGGGCGCGACCAAGCCGCCCAAGGAGCCGAAGCCGGCGAAGCCTCCGAAGGCCGCCAAGGCAGCCGAAGCCGCCGAAGGAGAAGCGGAAGAGCTTCCGCTTCGCGAAGAAGAGCAAGCCCGCACCGGCGAGCCCGCCGCCGGCGCCGCAACCTCCGGGTACCCCCGCCGGTCAGACTGCCGAGCTGCCCGCGGTCCCGCCACCCGCTGCGCCGGCCGCGCCGGGACCGCCGCCCCCCGCCGCCGGGATGGCTCCGGCGGCCGCCGGAGCGACAGCGGCCCCCGGCGCTCCCGCGCCGGCGCCCGGCCAGGGCAAGGACCAGCGCAACGTCGCCCGTGACCAACAGCGTGCCGCCCGGGTCGAACATCGCAAAAGGCGCCAGGAAGAGGCGAAGGCCCGCAAGGAGGAAAGGGCGCGCAAGCGCGCCGAACGCCGCCATAAGCCGGGCGCGGCCGCCGGCGGGCGTTCGGCCAAGAAGGCGCGCAAGGAGTCGGCCAAAGCGGAGCGCCAGCTGGCCGCAGCCCGCGCCGCCCATGAGCGCGAGCTGCTCGAGCGCGGCGGTCAGATCGGCCAGGCGCCGCCCGCCGCCGCGCCGCCCGTGACTCCACCTCCCGCCGCCCCGATTCCCGTCCCGGGGGCGGCGCTGCCGCCGCCGCCGGGCGCGCCACCTCCCGGCCCGCCGCCGGCCGGATACGACCCCGCCGGGGCCGAACAGCGAGTGCGGGCCAAGGTCGAGGAAATCCAGCGTGAGGAGGAGCGGATCCGGGTCGAGGCCGACCGCCGAATCGAGGAAGCCGAGCGGGTTCAGCGCGATGCCGAGGCTCGGGTGGCCGAGGCGCAGACGCAGGCCGGTCAGGAGACCCAGCCGATCGCCCCGATCGCCCCGCCGCCCGCCGCCGTCCCTGCTCCGCCGCCCGCTGCGGCGATGCCGCCGGCCCCCGGGACTCCGCCGGCGGACATGCACACGGCCGAACACCGGATCCAGCAGGAACGAGAGTCTCAGGAGCGCTCGATCGAGGAAGCCAAGAGCCGCCTGAAGGAGATCGAGGAGCGGACCAAACAGGCCGAGCAACGCGCCGCCGAGGCCGAGAGGCTCGCGCAGCTGAAGTCGGAGGAGTCCGAGCGCGAGGCACGCCTGCACGAGATCCGCGACTCGGTCGCGCAGGCCGAGGAGCGAGCGCGCGAGGCCGAGCGTCGCGCGGTCGAAGCCGAGCAGGCGGTCGTCCGTGCGGTCCAGGCCCCTCCCTCGCCGCCGGCCGCGCCGCCCCCGGCGCCGCCGAAGGCGGCGGCCGCCCCGCCCCCACCGCCGGCCCCGCCGAAAGCGGCGGCCGCCTCCGCCGGTCACGCCACCGCCCGGACCGCAGCGCCGCCGCCGACTCAGCCAGCCGCTTCACCGCCTGCTCCGCAGGCGCCGCCGCCGCCGAGTCAGGCTGCGCCGCCGCCGCCGCCGCCGCCGCAAGCGCCTCCTCCTCCGCCGCCGCCGAGTCAGGCTGCGCCCCCGCCCCCGCCTCCGCCGCCGCGGATACCGTCCGGCCCGCAGGCGCCGCCGCCGCCGAATCCGCCCGTTCCGCCGCCTGCGGCGGGCGCTCCGATGCCTCCCTCGGCCCCGCCTCCCGGCGTCCCGGGCGGGGGCGCTCCGCAGCCCCCGGCCCCGCCGCCGCAGCAGCCACCACCGCCGCCACCGCAGGCTCCGGCTCCGCAACCGCCCCTCGCGGCCGCGCCGCCCCCGCCCCCGCCCGGCGCACCCGGGCCGGGGCCGGTGGGAGCCCCGACGGGCCCGGCATCGGGCGTGCCGGCCGGCCAGGCTCCGGCCGCCGGCTCGATCAACCTCAACACGGTCACCTTCGAGCAGCTACGCCAGGAGCAGCTATCGGTCACCCAGGCAACGCGGCTGCTCGCACACAGGGAGCGTCTCGGGCGCTTCAGCTCGGTCGACGAGCTCGATCAGGTGCCGGGATTCCCCCAGGATGTTCTCGACGATTTGAAGCAGCGCTCGACCGTCTGATCGAGGCAATCCTCGGTCGCTAATGGACGGGACGTAGCTCGACGAAGGGTTCGGTGCCCCCTGTCCGGACACTCAAGAGCCGCGTCAGCGGCTCGTCCGGGCAGGGGGTGCCGAACCCTTCATCCGGCTTCGTACGCCTCCAGCAGCTTCAGTCGGACAATTCCCACGCCTCCAGCAGCTTGAGCCAGATCTCGCTGCGGGTCGGGTATGCGGCGACCGCGTGGCGTAGGCGCGTGAGGGGTACTTCGCCGACGATTGCGACTGTGGCTGCCTGGAGGAAGTCGGCGGTCTCGAAGCCGGTGAAGGTGGCGCCGACGATCGTCCCACGCCCGCGGTCGACGACGATCCTCGCCGTGCCGCCGGTGTCCTTGCCGTAGAAGCTCGCTCCGGCGGTCCCGTCGGTCGGCACGTCGACGGCGAGCGCGTCTATCCCGTCCTCCTCGGCCTGTGCGAGCGTGCGGCCGGCGGCCGCGACCTGCGGGTCGGTGAAGGTGACCCGCGGCGACCCGATCGCTTCGGCGACGGCCTCGACCTCGCGGCCGAGGGCGTTCTCCGCGGCCACCCACGCCTGGTACTTCCCCATGTGGGTGAAGAGCGCCCTGCCGGTGACGTCGCCGACCGCGTAGAGCCACTCGCTGCCGCCCACCCGCAGCCGCTCGTCGGTCTCGAGGAAGCCGCCCTCGCCGGGCCCGACCCCGACCGAGTCGAGGCCGATTCCCGCCGTTCGCGGTTTGCGTCCGACCGCGATCAGGAGCTCCTCGGCGAGAATCGTCTCACCGCCGTCGAGCTCGACCTCGATTTCGTCCGCGGCCATGCCGACCCGTAGCGCTCGCGCGCCGTTGCGCAGGTCGACGCCGTGCGTTCCGCGCAGGGCAGCCGCCACCTGCTCGCTCGCGAAGGGCTCCTCGCGCGCGAGGATGCGGTCGCCGCCCTCGACCAGCGTCACACTCGCCCCCAGGGCCGACCAGGCCTGGGCGAGCTCCGAGCCGACCGGGCCGCCCCCGAGAACGATCATGCTCGCCGGGACTCGCTTCGAGGTCGTCGCATCGCGGTTGTTCCAGGCCCTGACCGAGTCGAGGCCCTCGATCGGCGGCATCGCCGCACCGCTGCCGGTCGCGAGGACGACGACCCGGCTCGCGATCAGCGCCCGGTCGCCGACCACCACCCGACGCTCGCCGTCGAGCCGGCCCTCGCCGCGGACCAGCTCGATCCCCCGTTCTTCGAGCCAGGGCAGCTGGCCGGAGTCGTCTCGGTCGTGGATGACCTCGTCGCGGCGGGCGAGCACGGCCTCCGGGTCGAGCTCGCCGGTCACGGCCTGCGCCACGCCGGGCACGCGGCGGGCCTCCGCCAGCAGCTCGTCCGGTCGCAGCAGCGCCTTCGAGGGCATGCACGCGTAGTAGGAGCATTCGCCGCCGATCAGGTGCTGCTCGACGATCGCGACGCTGAGCCCGCCGTCGGCGAGACGGCCTGCGCAGACCTCGCCCGGCGCTCCCGCCCCGACCACGATCGCGTCGAACTCGGTCTCCTTCATGCAGTGAACCTACCCGCAGCGCCGTACAATCGATCCAACATAAGACAATAAAGCACGGGGGCGACAGGCTTCGACGTGGTCGATCCGTGCGAACGGTTGCAGGTCGAGGTTGCCGGAGGCCTCGTTAAACCCCGGCACCAACCAATACGTGCGGACCATGAGTTCGCCCTCGCCGCTTAGTCAATAGCTAAGTGAGTGAGAGTCGGCCCGTTCTCGCCCGCGGGGTGGGGCCCGGCTTCAATTGCGGGCTCACCCGGGCGGAATCGCCCTGTCCACCGGGGAAATCAAAGAGGGCTTTATCTCCCGCAGTGCCCGCCGGCGCGGACCCCGGGAGACGAGACTCAAGCGCCGGCTAAACCTGTAGACACCCTCGCATCGCGGCCGCGGACCCGAGTTCAATTCTCGGCGCCTCCATCATCACCCAGCCCATGAGAGCTGGGTGTAATTTGTGCCGATTCCGGGAAGGCTGGATCCGATGCCCCGCCACGTCGCCTTTCTGCGCGGAATGAACCTCGGCGCTCGCCGGATCACGAACGAGGAGCTGGCCAAGGCCTTCGAAGGCCTGGGCCTGACCGACGTCGCCACATTCCGTGCCAGCGGCAACGTCGTCTTCGGCGGGCCGGAGGGCGTCGAGGAGGACGACCTGGCCACCAGGATCGAAGCGGGCCTCGCCGACTCGCTCGGCTACGAGGTGCCGGTCTTCCTGCGCAGTTGCGCCCGGAGTCGCGGCGATCGCCGCGAGCGAGCCCTTTCCGGCCGCCGACATCGAGGCTGCGGCGGGAAGGCTCCAGGTCGCGATGCTCCCCGACGAGCCGGGCGGGGCCGCGCGCCGCAAGGGGCACTCGCCCTTGCCGGCGAAGAGGACCTGCTCGCGATCGAGGGCGCCGAGCTCTACTGGCTGCCGAGCGGCGGCATCTCCGAATCCGACCTCGACCTGAAGACGCTGGAGGCCGAGGTCGGACCCTGGACGATGCGGACGATGGGGACGGTCGGGCAGATCGCCGCCAAGCACTGCGGCTAGATGGCTTGCGGCCGAGGTCCGCGCGGGGCAGGGCGGCGACCTCGATGTCGGCGCTGACCGCGCCGATCTCCTCGGGCAGGCGCGCGAGCTGGGCGTTGCCGACGAACTCCAGCTCCTGGCCCAGCGGCCGGAAGAAGTTGTCGTAGTGGGTGGGGACGACCGTCCGCGGGTCGAGGAGCGGCAGGATCCGCTCCCAGTAGTCGCTGGTGAAGTTGCGACCGGCGACCCCGGCGAGGAAGACGTCGACGGCGGTCTCGCGGACCGCGTCGTCGACCAGCTCGGCGCTGCCCTGGTGGTAGAGGAGCAGCCCCGCGACCCGGATCGAGATGCCCCATACCCGGCCGCAGCGGTAGGCGCTCGGCGCCAGGCTGTCGAGGTGCTCGCAGGTCAGGTCGCCGTCGTAGGGAACCGCCAGGCCGAGCAGGAGCTTCGAGTGGGCGCTCGGCGTGAAGCTGACCTCGAAGGGGCCGAGCTCGTAGGTGCGGTAGGGCTCGACCTCGACGGTCTGCGAGGCGAGGCCGTGCAGCCCCATCAGGGTCACCAGCGAGTCCGACCCGTAGGCCTTGCAGCCGAAGCGCCGGGCGATCGCCGGGGCGTCGACGGCGTGGTCGAAGTGCGTGTGGCCGACGAGCACACCGGCGACCTCGCCGGGCGCCCCGGCGAAGCGGTCGAGGGCGGCCGGGTCGGGCAGGGTCGGGCGGCGCAGCAGCAGACTGCGCAGGGGCACGCGGGAGAGGTAGGGGTCGACGAAGATCGTCATGCCCTGGTAGCTGAGTCGGTAGCCGGAGACGCCGAGCCATTCGACCTCGAGGCCCTCTGGCAGGCCCGCCGAGCGCGCCTCCAACTCGGCCAACGCCTGGCCGTCGTCTCGCTGGCTGGAGCGCCTCGTCGCCCTCGCCTTGGCGAGCTCCCCGATATGCCCGAACGGCCCCGGCATCGCCACGAACCTATCCTGCCTGACTCACCCATGGCGATCGCGACCGCGACAACACTGGAAATGCACCTCGGCGGCAAGCTGCTGTTCGAGGACGTCTCCTTCAAGCTCGAGCTGCGCGAGCGGATGACGCTCTCCGGCCGCAACGGGGCGGGCAAGTCAACCTTGCTGCGAATGCTGGCGGGCGAGCTGACGCCTGACGCCGGCAGCCTGGTCCTTCAGAAAGGCGCCCGGGTCGCCCTCCACGACCAACGGCCGCCGCGCGAGTCGAGCGCCTCGCTGGGCGAGTACGTCTTCTCGGGCCGCGCCGACATGATCGAGACCGAGGCCGAGCTGGCCCGCCTCGAGGAGGCGATGGGCTCGGGCGGGCCGGAGGAGGAGACGATGCAGGCCTACGCGGCCGCCCAGCAGCGCTTCGATCACGGCGGCGGCTACCGCTGGCGCGACGCCGTCCTCTCCGTCCTGCGCGGGCTCGGATTCGACGAGGAGGCGACGGAGCGCCGGATCTCGACCTTCTCCGGCGGCGAGCTGACCCGCGCCTCGCTTGCCCGCGCGCTCGCCGCGCGCCCCGACCTGCTGCTGCTCGACGAGCCCACGAACCACCTCGACATCCCCTCGCTCGAGTGGCTGGAGCGCTACCTCGTCGACCTCGACTCGGCCGTCGTCCTCGTCGCCCACGACCGCTGGTTCCTCGAGGCGGTGGGCACATCGGTGTTGGAGCTGGACGCGAAGCGGGCCCGCTTCTTCGCCGGGCCCTGGCACGCCTGGCGCAAGGAGCAGGCGGCGCGCGAGATCGCGCTCGGAAAGGCGATCGACCGCCAGCAGGCGGAGATCGAGCGGATGGAGCGCTTCGTCGAGCGCTTCCGCTACAAGGCGACCAAGGCGAGACAGGCCCAGTCGCGCCTCAAGCAGATCGACAGGATCAAGCGCGACGGGGCGAGCGCCGAAGAGAAGGACCGGCGCAACCTGCGCTTCTCCTTCAAACCGCCCGAGCGGCCCGGCCGGGTCGTGGTCAAATTGGTCGGCGCGACGATCGAGGTGCCGGGGCGGACGCTGCTCTCCGGCGCCGAGCTCGAAGTCGAACGCGAGGAGCACGTCGTCCTCGTCGGCCCCAACGGGGCCGGCAAGACGACGCTGATCGAGACCCTCGCCGGCCGTGCCGAGCCGGCCGAGGGCTCTGTGCGCCTCGGCCATAACGTCAAGATCGGGTACCTCTCCCAGCATGCCGACACGGCCGCCGGCGAGGGCACGGTGCTCGCCGCCGCCCAGCGCGAGACCGGTCTCAGCGGCCAGAAGGCGCGCAACCTGCTCGGCAGCTTCCTCTTCTCGGGGTCCGACGCCCAGAAGTCCCTGAGCGACATCTCCGGCGGCGAGCAGCGGCGTCTTGTCGCTGGCCGTCCTGGTCGCCTCCGGCGCCAACGTCCTGATCCTCGACGAGCCGACCAACCATCTCGACGTCGAGAGCCGCGAGGCGCTCGAGGACGCACTCCTGGCCTTCGAGGGCTCCGTGATCCTCGTCTCCCACGACCGCGCCCTGCTCGAGGCCGTCGGAAGCCGCACGGTCGTCTGCGAGGACGGCAAGCTGCTTCAGCCATCCGGTCGGGTGGGCGACCTACCAGCGCGAGCGTGACGAACGCGAGTCGGCGGCGAGCGCGGCGGCCAAGCCGGCAAAGGAGAGGGGCGAGCGCTACAGCTCGGCCAAACCCGCGCAGAAGGCGGCGCGCCGGGCCGGCCGCCTCGCCGAGCAGATCGAGCGCGCCGAAGCGAAGCTGAAGGAGGTCGAGGAGGAGCTGGCCGACCCCGGAGTCTGGTCGACGCCCGAGAAGGCGCGCCGCGCCGATCGCCGCCATCAGAAGGCCAAGCGGGCTGTCGAGGAGCTCTTCGCGAGCTGGGAGGAGGCCGAGGCTCAGCTCGGCCCGGGCGGCGAGGTCAGCTCAGGGGGCGATCGAGCCTGACCCTGGCGCCCCGGCCCGGGGCCAGCGTGATGTTGCGGACCTTCGACCTTCTCCGGCTTCGGGTCGGGGGCGCTGAGGTCGGCGCGCTCGAGGATCGCGCGCAGCACCACCGCCATCTCGTATTCGGCGAAGGCGGCGCCGATGCAGCGCCGCACGCCGCCGCCGAAGGGGATCCAGGCGTAGGTGTCGGCCCTACCGTCGAGGTAGCGCTCGGGCCGGAACTCCTGCGGTTCGGGGAAGAGGTCGGCGCGATAGTGGAGGGCGGCGATCGCCGGCAGCACGAACGTCCCGGCTCGGGCAGCTCATAGCCGGCGACGACGAGCGGCGCGGTGAGCTTGCGGGCGACGTCGACGATCACCGGCCTGCGTCGCGCAGCGTCTCCTTGATCGTCGCGTTCAGGTACTCGTCCTCGCCGGCGGCGATCGAGTCGCGCAGCCGGCCGAGCACCCGGCCGGTTGCGGAGCAGCCGCTCCATCGCCCAGGCGAGGCCGGTCGCCGTCGTCTCGTGGCCGGCGCCGAGCACCGTGACGAGCTCGTCGCGAAGCTCCTCGTCGCTCATCGGCTCGCCGTCCTCGTCGCTGCGCCTCGAGCAGCAGCGAGAGCACGTCCTCGTGCTCGGCGCCGGCGGCCGCCTCGGCGCGGCGCAGGGCGATCTCCTCATAGATGAACTCATCCATCGCCCGTACGCGCCCTGAGGAAGCGGGCCCAGGGGCTGAAGCGGCCGAGGTCGCGGCGCAGGAAGGGGAAGGCGATCGACGGCGTTGACGCGACGGCTGAACTCCTCGATCAGCTCCCGAAGCGGGCCAGCCGGTCCTCGTCGTGGACGCCGAATACGGCGCGCATGATCACCGCCAGGGTGATGCGCTGGGTGTGGGGGCGAAGGGCGAAGGGCTCGCCGACCGGCCAGCTCTCCATCTCCCGCAGCGTCACCTCCCGCATCAACCTGCCGTAGGCCTCGATCCGATCGCCGTGGAAGGGCGGCAGCAGCAGCTTGCGCTGGCGCATGTGAGGCGCGTCGTCGAGGGTCAGGACCGAGTTCGGGCCGAGCGCCGGCTCGAGCACCGTCGCGTTTGCCTCGCCTGCGTGCATCTGGGCGGGCGAGCCGGTGAACACCTGTTTGACGAGGTCGGGGCGGGTCACGTAGACGAGGCGGCCGAAGTAGGGGAAGCGGACCGTGAAGATGTCGCCGTGGCGGCGCTGCAGCCCGATCAGGAAGTTGAGCGGGTCGCTCGCGTAGCGGAGTGCCTGCACGGCCGCGGGCATTCGCGGTCCGGGGGGGAGGCCGGGTCGCGCCTCGCCGGCACTGACCCGCGATTGGGCGAGCGTCGCCTGCTCCATTCCCCCTCACCCTACGACATTCCTGGCCGGCCAGCCAGGACCTCAGTCGTCGATCAGAAGACGATCGTCCGGTCGCCGTCCGGCAGCACCCGGTCGTCGACGTGGGCCTTGACCGCGCGGGCGAGGACGAGTCGCTCGATGTCCCGGCCGATCCGCACCAGGTCGCCGACCTCGTCGCGGTGGCTGACCCGGGTCACGTCCTGGTCGATGATCGGCCCGGCGTCGAGGACCTCGGTGACGTAGTGGGCGGTGGCGCCGATCAGCTTGACGCCGCGCTCGTGGGCCCGCCGGTAGGGATCGGCCCCGACGAAAGCGGGCAGGAAGCTGTGATGGATGTTGATCGCCGGGGCAGCGATGTCGCGCAGGAACTCGGCGGAGAGCACCTGCATGTAGCGGGCGAGGACCAGCAGGTCGATCTTGCCGAGCAGCTCGAGCGCCCGGCGCTCGGCTGCGCTCCGGTCGGCGGCCTCGACCGGGACATGGTGGAACGGGAGGCCCAGCGATGTGACCTGGTCGGCGTGGTCGGCGTGGTTGGAGACCACCGCGGTGATCTCCGCCCCCAGCTCGCCGCTGCGCCAGCGCCAGAGCAGGTCGGAGAGGCAGTGGTCTTCGCGGGAGACCATGATCGCGACCCGCTTGCGCTTGCTCGACTCCTCGAAGCGGTGATCCATCTCGAGCGGGCCGGAGACCTCCTCCTCGAAGCGGCGGTACACGGCCTCGCGCTCCTGCTCGGGGACGGAGTCGAACTCCATCCGCATGAACAGCCGCCCCTCGCCGCTCGAGTGCTGGTCGGCGTCGACGATGTTGAGGCCGGCGTCGGCGAGGAAGCCGCTGACCGCCGCGATCAGGCCCGGGCGGTCCGGGCAGGCGAGCAGGAGGCGGGTTGTCGGTTGCTCGGCGATCCGCCAATGATGGCGGTTGCAGGAGTTTTTGCCGCCGCCGGCGCAAGACCGCATGCACCGTCCAAGTGGCGCCTGCAACTTCGTGCCTGACGCTGTGGCGATCCGCACCCGTTTGTAAGCGCGCGTGATCGGGGTCACTCACGCGGCGCCCGTTACTCGCCACGGTCCCGCGCTTGCTCACAAAACGCACATATCTGATTCCCGTCCTGGCTGCCGCGCTCGCCCTGCCGGCGGCCGCGCTCGGCTCCACCCGGGAGACGATCGGCATCTCGGCCGCGGAACCGATCGCGATCTCGAGGATCGCGCCGTCGGTCGCCCGCTTCCACCGCGCGATCGACGTGGTCAGGGGGCGGATCCGGGCCGAAGCGCGCCGCCACCGCCGCCGGGCGTTCGCCGACCTTCCCGGCGGTGTCTCGATCGAGACGCTGGCGGCGATCGGGGCCTGCGAGTCCGGCGGCGACCCGGCGATCGTCTCCGCCGACGGCAGCTACCGCGGCAAATACCAGTTCGACTACGGGACCTGGGAATCGGTCGGCGGCAGCGGCGACCCCGCCGCCGCGCCGGAGGCAGAGCAGGACTACCGGGCGGCGCTGCTCTACTCCCGGTCGGGCTCCAGCCCCTGGCCCGTCTGCGGCTAGCCGGTCGGGTCTCGCCCGGCGGCTACTGTTCGCCGGATGAGTGACGAGGAGCGCGTCCCGACCCCGGACCCCGACGGACCGCAGCGCAAACCGCCGCGCGAGGCGATCGCCGAGGCCCACGTGCGGGCCCCGACCAGGGGCAACCGCAGGCTCGAGTCGTTCCTGAAGGCGGTCAACGAGGACGAGCAGGTTCGAGCCTGGTGGTACATGGCCCAGGTCCACGCGGAGCGGCTCGGCATGTCGGACCACTCCTGGGTCCATATGCAGATCGTCCTCAACATCAGCCTGCGGCTGCTGCGGCTGCTGGTCAAGTCCGGGGTCGAGCCTGCTGTGGTGGCCGACCACGGCCTCGGCAACCGCGACGCCGAGGTCGTCGTCGCCGGCGGAGCTTTGCTCCACGACGTCGGCATGTCGATCCACCGCGCCGACCACGAGGAGTACAGCCTCTTCCTCGCCTCCGGGGCGCTCGAGCGGCTGCTCTCCGGCAGCTACCGCGAGCCGGAGCGCACGATCGTCGCCGCCGAGATCCTGCATGCGATCATCGGCCACCGCCGCCGCGGCGAGCCCTACACGGTCGAGGCCGGCGTCGTCCGCGTTGCCGACGCGCTCGACATGGCGCAGGGCAGGACCCGGCTGCCGATCGAGGCCGGCCAGGAAGGGATCCACTCGATCTCGGCCGCGGCCGTCGACGAGGTCCGGATCGAGGCGGGCGAAGAGCGGCCGGTGCGGATCGAGATCGAGCTCAACAACTCGGCCGGGATCTTCCAGGTCGACGACCTGCTGGCGACGAAGATCCGCGACACGCCGCTCGAGGGCCGGGTCGAGGTCGTCGCCAAGATCGAGGGAGAGAGCGAGAAACGCCTGCTGTCGGGCTTCCGTCTTTCCTGAGTGTCAGGCGAGGACGCAGGGAGCGCTGCGTGCTCCGCACGCAAGCGACTGAGGACGCTCGCATGCGCTCAGGAAAGACGGGAGAGGTCGTTCTGGCGCTGTTCCTTGCGCCTTTCGAGGCGCGACTGGATCAGGGTCAGGACGATCGGGAGGAGGGCGAAGAAGCCGATCACCCCGAAGCAGAAGAAGGTCACCGTCTTGTCGGTCGTCGGCCCGGCGAGGCCGACGCCGTTTTCGGCGAGTGCCAGCGGGGCGGCGACGAGCGCCGCGATGCAGAACGCTGCGGCGAGGGCGGCGAACCTGGCGAGCGGGCGGCGGGACGGGGAGCTCACGCCCGGCAATCTAGCGCACCTCGTAGGATGCGCCGCGCCATGACCACCACCGCTCCCCACTAGATGTCGACCGTCGAAGCCCTCGTCCTGGGCCTCGTCCAGGGCCTCACCGAGTTCCTGCCGATCTCCTCCAGCGGGCACCTGCGCATCGTCCCGGCGCTGCTCGGCTGGGAAGACCCCGGAGCCGGCTTCACGGCGGTGATCCAGCTCGGCACGATGGCGGCGGTGCTGATCTACTTCCGCGCCGACCTCTGGCGCATCGCCCGCGCCTGGCTCGGCGAGCTCCGCATTCCCTACCGGCAGCGCAGCCACGATGCCAACCTCGGCTGGTTCATCGTCCTCGGGACGATCCCGATCTCGATCTTCGGGTTCGCCTTCAAGGACCAGATCGAATCGGGCGCCCGCAGCCTCTACCTGATCGGCTCGGCGCTGATCCTCTTCTCCTTCGTGATGCTGCTGGCCGAGCACCTGGGCAGGAGGCGCCGGCCGATCGAGGACATGAACGGCCGCGACGGCTTCTACATCGGGATGGCGCAATCGCTGGCGCTGATCCCGGGGGTTTCGCGGTCCGGCGCGACGATCTCCGCCGGGCTGCTGCGCGACTTCGACAGGGTCGCCGCCGCCCGCTACTCGTTCCTGCTCTCCGTCCCGGCGGTCGTCCTCAGCGGCCTCTTCGAGTTGCGCAAGGTGGGGGAAGCGGGCGGGCCGTCGGTCGGCGCGACCGTCGTCGCGACGCTGGTCGCCTTCGTCAGCGGCTACGCCGCGATCGCCTGGCTGATCCGCTACCTCGGGCACCATTCGCTGCGTGTCTTCGTCGTCTACCGGATCGCCCTCGGCGCGCTGGTCCTCGTCCTCACGGCCAGCGGGGCGATCAGCTAGTGCCTCCAGAAAGAGCGAACGGCCCGGGGCAGGTGGGCCGTTCGCGATACGAGAGAGGAGTCTCGTGAGGGCTCGAAGTCTGCCTTCGCACGATGACCGGGGCGTAAAGATCCGGATAATCGCGCGACGTTTCCGCTATTTGCACCCGTGCGCCTGTGAAAATCCTGTGAACGCAGGGCTTTTGCCTGTTCCTCGCCGCTCCGCCCGCGTACAATCGTGCACGACTTGACCTCGCCGCAAACCATCCGGTTGGCTGTGATCGACGATGACAGCGGCTTCGTCACCGTGCTCGCCAAGCGCACCGAGGCGGCCGGCTGGCAGCAGCGGCAGGTGGGCAGCGCGATCCCGCCGGAGGAGCTGGTCGCGATGAAGCTCAACGCCCTGCTGCTCGATCCGACGGTGCTCGGCGATGACGGCTGGTCCTACATCGAGCGGGTCTGCGGCATGCTCCCGGACCTCGGCGTGATCGTCTGCAGCGGCCGCTCGACCGTCGCCCAGCGGGTCCGCGGCCTGCGGCTCGGCGTCGACGACTGGATCACCAAGCCCTGCCACCCCGAGGAGGCGATCGCCCGCATCGAAGCGGTGGCGCGGCGCCGGCGCCGCGGGCGCTCGAGCGCCGAGGCCGGGCCCCTGGTCGCCGGTGAGCTCGAGATCCGCGCCGACCAGTTCCAGGCCTTCGTCAGCGGCGACAGCCTCGACCTCACCCGGCGCGAGTTCGAGCTCCTGCACCTTCTCGCCGACGCCAAGGGCCAGGTGCTCGAGCGCGAGGCGATCTATCAGCGCGTCTGGGGATACGCGATGGCGCACGGTGACCGCTCGGTCGACGTCTTCATCCGCAAGCTGCGCCAGAAGCTCGAACGGCGCTCGCCCGGCTGGGGCTACATCCACACCCACTTCGGCGTCGGCTACCGGTTCGACCCGGAGCCGGCCGGCGGCTCGGCCGAGGAGGCCGCCGAGGCGGTCGAGGCGGTTCCGGCCTCCGAGCCCCCGGTTTCACAAGCCGTTCACAACACCTTCACTGCGGGGTAACCGCCGGGGGCGCCCGCGCCGCCATGCTCGACCGGCATGGCCGGCGAGCCCGCATATCGCGCAGCGGATGTCGAGGGCCGACTCGAGATCAGGCCCGACGAGCACGCGGCCCTGGTCGACGGCCGGCCGCTGAGCCTGACGATGCGCGAGCTGCAGCTGCTGACGACGCTCGCCTCGCACCCGCAGCGGATCATGACCCGAGACGAGCTCTACGCCGACGTCTGGGGGGGACGGCCCCGCCACGCCGACCGCTCCGTCGACGTATACGTCAGCCGCCTGCGCTCGAAGCTGGGCGAGGCGATTCCCGGGCGCGAGCTGATCCACACCCACAACGGGATCGGCTACCGATTCTCACCGGACGGCTGAACCGATTGCGCGAGGGCTTTTACATCTTTTTTACATCCTCGATACAGGCAGGTAACAAGCTGCACTCGGGCCGCTGAGAGTGTGATCGGGACCTACCTGTTTTCATGCCTAACGACGAGAAGAAGGAGATCCAGTTGAGTCCCTCAAAATGGTTGGCAATCTTCGCCGCCTTCGCCCTGTTGGCGGTCGGCGCCGCGGCGTGCGGCAGTAGCGACAGCAGCAGCACCGGCGGCGGCTCCGGCAGCGCCTCGGGCGAACTCGCCGGCGCCGGTTCGACGGCCCAGGAGGCGGCCCAGGAAGCCTGGATCGCCGAATTCGAGAACGCCAACTCCGGCGCGACGGTCTCATACGACGCCGTCGGCTCCGGCGGCGGACGCGAACAGTTCATCGGCGGTGGCGTCGCCTACGCGGGCAGCGACGCGGCCCTCTCCGAAGAAGAAGGCGAACTGAAGAAGGCGATCTCCCGCTGCGCCCCGGGCACGCTGATCGAGATTCCGGCCTACGTCTCGCCGATCGCGGTCATCTACAACCTCGAAGGCGTCGAAGAACTGCAGCTCTCCGCCGAAACGCTGGCCGGGATCTTCAGCCAGAAGATCACCAGCTGGGACGACCCGGCGATCGCCAAGGAAAACCCCGACGTCGAACTCCCCAGCACGCGGATCACGCCCGTCAACCGCTCCGACGAGTCGGGCACCACGGAGAACTTCACCGAATACCTCTCCGAGGTCGACCCGAAGGGCTGGCCCTACGAAGTCAGCGGCGACTGGCCGGTCAAGGGCGGCGAGGCCGCGAACGGCACCTCGGGAGTCGTCGAAGCGGTGGCCGCCGGCGACGGGGCGATCGGCTACGCCGACGCCAGCCAGGCCGGTGAACTGGGCGTCGCCACGATCAAGGTCGGCGACACCTACCAGGAACCGAGCGCCGAAGCGGCAGCCGCGATCCTCGACAATTCGCCGGAAGCCAAGGACGAGGCGAAGACGCCGTACATGTTCCCGTTCGAACTCGATCGCAAGACCGAATCGTCGGGGACCTACCCGGTCGTCCTGGTCTCCTACCTGATGGCCTGCACCAAGTACGGCTCGGCCGACGAAGCCGCGCTGGTCAAGGGCTATCTCGAATACGCGATCAGCGCCGAAGGGCAGGAAGCGGCCGCCGCCAACGCGGGCTCCGCCCCGCTGACGGAAGCGCTGACCGAAAAGGTCGAACCGGCGATCGCCGCCATCGAAGGCTAGTCGGCGAGTGATCTCCAGCCGGACCGCTCGGGGGCCCCGCATCGTGCGGGGCCCCCGCGCATTTCCGGGCCCCTGACTTGGAGTCGCACACCGACACCACCACCAACGCCGGCCAGATCCTGGCAGCGGCGTCAGGCGGTCGCCGCCGGATCGGGGACCGGGTCTTCTCCAACCTCTCGGTCGTGTCCGGGGTGACGGTCCTGGCGCTGCTGGCCGGCGTCGCCCTCTTCCTGGTCATCGAAGCGCTGCCCGCGGTCGAAGCGAGCGCCTCCGAACTGCCGGGGGGCAAGAGCCTCATCGACTACATAGCTCCGCTGGCCTTCGGCACGGTGCTGGCGGCGGGTCTCGCGGTCGTGATCGCGGTGCCGCTCGCCGTCGCCGTCGCTCTCTTCATCAGCCACATCGCCCCGCGCCGCCTCGTCCTCGGGCTCGGCTACCTGGTCGACCTGCTGGCCGCGGTGCCCAGCATCGTCTACGGCCTCTGGGGGATCTTCGTGCTCGGCCCGGCGGCCGTCGCCCCGATGCAGTGGTTGGAAGAAAAGCTCGGCTTCATCCCCTTCTTCAAGGGCCCGGCTTCGGCGACCGGACGCACGATGCTCGTCGCCGGCCTCGTCCTTGCCGTGATGATCCTGCCGATCGTCTCCGCGGTCGCCCGCGAGGTCTTCTCGCAGACGCCGAAAAGGCTCCAGGAAGGGGCGCTCGCCCTCGGCGCGACGCGCTGGGAGATGCTGCGGATGACGGTCCTGCCGTTCGGCAAATCCTCGATCATCAGCGGCGCCATGCTCGGTCTCGGCAGGGCGCTCGGCGAGACGATGGCGGTGACGATCATCCTCTCCGTCTCCGGCATCGTCACCTTCAACCTGATCAGCCAGGCCAACCCCTCGACGATCGCCGCCAACATCGCCCTCGACTTCCCCGAGTCCTCGGGCCTCGCCGTCAACACCCTGATCGCCTCGGGCCTCGTCCTCTTCGCGATCACCCTGGTCACAAACCTCGGCGCGCGGGCGATCATCTCGCGCCAGAACATCGAGTGATGGAGGCGGCGAGCACACCCCTCGGCAGCGCCCCGCCGGCGCTCAGCGGCCGGGTCCTGCCGAGCTGGGCGACGTACGCCGTGATCGGCGGCTCGGCACTGGCCTCGGCGGTCGCGCTGCTCGTGCTCGGCGCCTTCAGCGTCGCCCTGCTGCTCGTCTTCACGACGCTGCTCTCGCTGGTCGGGGTCTATGCCTGGTCGCGCCCGGTCGAGGGGGGCAGGCGGGCGCTCGACCGGACGGTGACGCTGGCGATCGTCGCCGCCTTCGGCCTCGCCCTGATCCCGCTGCTCTCGCTGATCTTCGAGGTCACCAAGCGGGGCATACCCGGCCTCACCCTCGAATTCATCACCAGCGACGCCCGCGGGGTGGTCGGCGGGCGGCGGCGCCGCCCACGCGCTTGTCGGCACGCTGGTGATCACCGGCGTCACGGCCGCGATCTCGGTCCCGATCGGGATCATGGCGGCGATCTATCTGACCGAGTACGGCGGCGAAAGCCGGTTGCGCAAGGCGCTCACCTTCTTCGTCGACGTGATGACCGGGATCCCCTCGATCGTCGCCGGCCTCTTCGCCTACGCGCTCTTCGCGATCTTCTTCGGCCCCGGGATCCGCATGGGGCTGATGGGCTCGGTCGCGCTCTCGGTGCTGATGATCCCGATCGTGATCAGGACCTCCGAGGAGGTCCTGAAGATCGTCCCCAACCACCTGCGCGAAGCCGCCTACGCGCTGGGCACGCCGAAGTGGCGGACGATCGTCAAGGTCGTCCTGCCGACCGCCTTCGCCGGGCTGATCACCGGGGTGATGATCGCCACGGCGCGGATCATCGGCGAGACGGCGCCGCTGCTGGTGACGACCGGCGTCGTCGACTCGATCAACTCGAACCCCTTCCAGGGCCGCATGCAGAACCTCGCGGTCTACGCCTACAGCGAGTACCGAACCCCCGGGGTGATGAAAGAAGCGTCCTACGATCGGGCCTGGGCCGCGGCCCTTCTGCTTATCCTGATCGTGATGGTTCTGAATCTGGTGGCTCGCCTCGTGTACAACCGCTACAAGACCGAAACGAAATAGCCGGTGGAGAAAAGGAGACGCGACGAGATGTCAGGACCGACGGAAGCCGCTCGAACCGACGCGGGCGCGGGACCGGAGCCGTCCATGACCGCGCCCCCGGCCGGCGGCGTCGCGCCCGCGACCGGGCCCTCGGTGCCGGGCGGCGGGCGCATCGCGAAGACGATCGAGACCAGGGCCCTGAACCTGTTCTACGGGGACTTCCACGCGGTCGAGAACGTGACGATGACGATTGCGCCGAACAAGGTCACGGCCCTGATCGGCTCCTCCGGCTGCGGCAAGACGACCTTTCTGCGTTCGCTCAATCGCATGCACGAGCTGACGGTGGGGGCCAGGGTGGAGGGGACGATCACGCTCGACGGCCAGGACGTCTACGGGCGCGGCGTCGACCCGGTCGAGGTCAGGCGGCTGGTCGGGATGGTCTTCCAGTCGCCGAACCCGTTCCCGACGATGTCCGTCTACGAGAACGTCGCCGCCGGCCTCAATCTCAACGCGAGCCGCGTCAAGAGGTCGGAGAAGGACGACGTCGTCGAGCGGGCCCTGCGTGGCGCCCATCTCTGGGACGAGGTCAAGGACCGCCTCGACAAGCCCGGCACCGGCCTCTCGGGCGGCCAGCAGCAGCGGCTCTGCATCGCCCGCGCGACCGCCGTCGAGCCGGAGGTCCTGCTGATGGACGAGCCCTGCTCGGCGCTCGACCCGGTGGCGACCCTCGCGATCGAGGACCTGATCCAGGACCTGAAGGGCAAGTACACGATCGCGATCGTCACCCACAACATGCAGCAGGCCGCCCGGGCCAGCGATGTGACCGCCTTCTTCAACCTGGAAGAGACCGGCAAGCCCGGCCGCCTGGTCGAGGTCGGCGCGACCGAGACGATCTTCACCAGCCCCTCCGAGAAAGCGACCGAGGACTACGTCAGCGGGAGATTCGGATGAGTCCCAACGGGATCAGGGTCGAATACCAGGAAGAACTCGAGCAGCTCGAGGCGAGCGCCCTCGGCGGGCTCGACCTGGCGAGCACCGCGCTCGAGCGGACGCTGGAGGCGATCGAGCACCAGGACATCGAGCTCGCCCAGATCGTCGTCGCCGACGACGACCGCATCGACGGCCGTTACCTGGAGGTGCATCAGGCGCTGATCACGCTGCTCGCCACCCAGTCGCCGGTGGCGACCGACCTGCGCCTGATCTCGGCGCTCCTGCACGTGCTCAAGAACGTCGAGCGGATGGGCGACCAGTCGGTGAACATCTGCAAGATGATCCCGCTGTCGGGAAACGAACCGCCCGCCGACGAGGAGATGGTGAAGCTGATCATCACCATGGGGCGCCAGGCGCGGACGCTGATCAGCCAGTCAAAGCGCGCCTTCGCGGAACGCGACGTCGAGATGGCCCGCGACCTCGTCCGCCAGGACGACGTCGTCGACAACCTCAACCGGGACTGCTTCCGGCTGGCGATCGTGATCGGCGAGGACGCCGACCGGCGCGAGTGGGCGATGACGATGCTGCTGGCTGCTCGCGCGATCGAGCGGATCGGCGACAACGCCGTCGACATCGGCGAGCAGGTCGCGTTCGTGGTCACCGGGTTCTTCCGCGAGTTCGAGGACGCCTCGCATCCGACTGCGTAGTGAACGACCGTGGAGGGAGGCCTGCGGGCGAGGTTTACGTTCTCGGCCTCCCTCCCCGATCGCTCGCGCGGCGCGTGTGAGATCCGAGCTGTCTGGGAACATGCAGGACACCCCCGGGATGCTCTGCGCCGCCATAGATATAGGTTCGAATACCACCCGCGTGCTCGTCGCCGAGCCGGTGGACGGGCAGTTGAAAAAGGTGATGGAGCAGCGCGCGTACACCCGCATCAACAAGGCGATCGACCCGGAGGGCGCGATCCTCTCCGAGAAGGTCGAGGAAGTCGCCGAGATCGTCGCCACCCAGGTGCGCCTCGCCCGCGAGCTCGGCGCCGAGACGATCCGCGCGGTCGCCACCGCGGCAGTGCGGGAGGCGACGAACGGCGAGCGCGCCGCCGAGCAGATCGGCAGGGCGGCCGGCGTCGAGGTCGACATCCTCAGCGAGGAGGAGGAGGGGCGCCTCTCCTTCATCGGGGCGACGAAGACCCTCGGCCACCCGGTCTCGGGGACGATCGGCGTCGTCGACGTCGGCGGCGGCTCGACCGAGGTGATCCTCGGTAGCGTGTCCGGCGGAGCGAAGGAGGTTCGCTCCTGGAAGGTCGGTTCGGGCGTCCTCGCCGACGACCTGCTCGCCTCCGACCCGCCCTCTGCGGCCGAGATCCGCAAGGTCCGCGATCGCATCGACGACCTTTTCGAGGGGGTCGAGATCGAGCGCCCCGCGCAGGCGGTCGCCGTCGGCGGCTCGGCGACGTCGCTGCGCAGGCTGGTCGGCGCGGTGCTCGAGTACGAGACCCTGGAGCGCGGGGTGCGGGTGCTGTGCGGCGACCCGGCGGCGGAGGTCGCCCGGCGCTTCGAGCTCGACCCCGAAAGGGTCCGCATCCTCGCCACCGGCGTGCTGCTGCTCGAGAAGCTCTCCGAGTTGCTCGGCCAGCCGCTGCAGATCGGCAAGGGCGGGTTGCGCGAGGGGGTCATCCTCGACCTCCTCAACGGCAGCGCCAACGGCTCCTCGCCGGAGCGAATGGCCGCCTAGGCGCTTTTCCCTGGAAACGGACGATCATCTAGCCTCCATCCGTGGCGCGCGCCCGCGAAGTGCCGGGGTTGGACCCCGAGGAGAGGTTCGACCAGGCGGCCGCCCGGGTCGTCGAGGCCCGCGCGGCCGAGGTCTTCGAGCACTCGGCCGGCGTGCTCGACCTCGACGACGTCGAGCCGGTCCACGACATGCGGGTCGCGACCAGGCGCCTGCGGGCGGCGCTGGAGATGTTCCGGCCCTGCTTTCCACGCAAGCGCTACCGGGCGGCTCTGAAGCCGCTGAAGGAGCTCGCCGACGCGCTCGGCGAGCGCCGCGACCGCGACGTCTCGATCGAGCTCCTGGGGGCGTTCCTCGGCGAGACCCCGGCCGCCGACCGCGGACGCCTCGAGATCCTCGTCGCCAGGCTTCGCGCCGAGCAGCTCGCCGCCAACGAGGAGCTCGCGGGCTTTCTCACCAAGGAGCGTCTCGGCTCGTTGCGGGGCGCCCTCGAGGACCTGGTCGAGGGGGCGCGGCGGTGAAGGCGCGCAAGGTGAGGGGGCTGAAGCGCGGCCGGCCGCTGCGCCGGAACCTCGGGCGGATCGTCACCACCCGGCTCGATGAGATGCGCGAGCTCGCCGAGCGGGCGGTCGACCCCTGTGCGGAGACCGCGCAGCACGACATGCGGATCGCCGCCAAGCGGCTGCGCTACGCGCTCGAGATCGCCGAGGCCTGCTTCGGGGTGGCTGCCGCCGACGGGCGTCGCGTCGCGAGGGAGCTGCAGGGCGTCCTCGGGGAAATCCACGACTGCGACGTGATGTTGCCAAAGGTCGAGGGGATCGACTCCCTGGAGGCCTCCCTGCGGGCGAGGCGCGAGCTGCTCTTCGCCCGCTTCGGCGAGCTCTGGGCCGCACAGGAGACCCAGAGGGCGCTGGAGGCGCTCAGCCGCGCCTGCCGAGCCGCCTGAGCGCCTCGCCCTCGAGGCGCAGCATCTGCCACTCCTCCAGGCGCCGGGCGCCGAGCCCGTCGTAGAAGCCGAGCGCCAGCTCGTTCCAGTTCAGCGCCGCCCATTCGACCCGGGGGAAGCCGCGCTCGACCGCGAGCGCCGCGACGCGCTCGAACAGCGCCCGCCCGATCCCCGCCGCGCGGCGCTCGGGCCGCACGAAGATGTCCTCGATCCAGATCCCGCCCCTGCACTCGAAGCTCGAGAAGGTGCCGCAGAGGATCGCGTAGCCGACCGCCTCGCCGCCGAGCTCGGCGAGCAGCGCCTCGGCCGTCCGCGCCTCGAACAGCGAGTGGGCCAGCACCTCGGGGTCGCCGCTGACCTCGTCGCTCAGTTTCTCGTAGGCGGCCAGCTCGAGGATCAACCCGAAGAGCGTCTCGACGTCCTCCTCGGTCACCGCTCTGATCGTCAGCTCGCCGGCCATCAGGGCACGGTACACAGGATCTTCACGGCGCCTTCCCCGGCGGTTCACAAGTTTTCCCTGCTAATAGCGAATTCTTCAGTGGAAGAGAAGAACGAGATCAGGGAGACGCCGATGACTTCCCGAGTTGACATGCACTGCCATTCCACCGCTTCGCAGCTCTCGCGGCTCGGGGTACAGCGGAGCCTCGGGCTGCCCGAGTGCGCGACGCCGCCCGATCAGGTCTACGAGCTGGCCAGGCGCCGGGGGATGGACTTCGTGACGATCACCGACCACGACACGATCGACGGCTGCCTGGAGCTGGCGGACCGTCCCGACTGCTTCGTCTCCGAGGAGCTGACCGCCCGCTTTGCCGGCGAGGCCCAGGCGGTACACGTCCTCTGTTACGGGATCACTCCCGGGGACCATGAGTGGCTGCAGGCGAACTCCGGCGACGTCGAGGCCTGCGCCGCATACCTCCACGAGAACGAGATCGCCTCTGCGCTCGCGCACCCGTTCTACAACGTCGAGGCGCCGCTCACCCGGCGCCACCGCCGCCGCCTGGCGGAGCTCTTCCCGGTCTGGGAGGTCCGCAACGGATCCCGCGCCGCGGAGCTCAACATGCCGGCGGTCATCTACATCGAGACCCACGGCGGCACCGGCATCGGCGGCTCCGACGATCACGCCGGCGTGGACATCGGCCGCACCTTCACCGAGGGGCCGGCCGCGTCTACGCCGGAAGAGTTTCTGCGCCGGCTCCGCGAAGGCCGGGCCGATCCCGGCGGCGAGCAGGGTAGCGCCGCCAAGTGGGCGCACGCCGCGATGGCGCTGGCGACCCGGGCCCTGGCACCCGACGGTGCGAGCGGGGGGGAGGGCGCGCCCGACCCCGCCGCGGTCCTGAAGATGGCCCAGCGGGTGATCGGAGAGGGCGCCGCCCGCGAGGGCAGGGTCGCCGCCGACATCGGCCCCGACGACGCCCGCACGCTGCTCGAGGCCTGGCTGGGCTCGGTCGGCGTCGAGCAGCGCGGCCGCGAGCTGATCGAGTACATGCAGGCGGACGGCTTCGCCCACGCCGACCTCTACCGCCGCGCCCGGCGCACCCACGAGCGGCGGCTCCGGGCCGCCGTCGAGCAGGGCGGGGCGGCGGCGTCCGCCGGTGACCTCGGCGCCGCCTTCGGCGGCCTCTTCGAGGCGATCCTGCCGGCCGTCCCCTACGCGCCCGCCACCGCCTTCCTCGGCGCCGAGAAGGCGAAGCTCGCCGGCGCCGGCGAGCGGCCCCGGGTGGCGCTGATAGCCGACGGGATCGAGGCGATGCACGGCGTCACGCGGACGATCGAGCAGATCCGCGAGCGCGGCGTCCCCGGCTTCGACGTCGAGGTCGTCGGCACCGACCCGGGGGTCGACCGCAGGCTGCCGGCCGCAGCCGACCTCGAGGTGCCGTTCTACGACGGAATGCGGCTCGGGGTTCCCGGCCTCCCCGATCTGGTCGAGACCCTGGCCGAGGGTCGCTACGACCTCGTCCACGTCACCGCGCCGGGCCCGGCGGGCGTCGCCGCGACCCTGCTCGGCAGGGTGACCGGGATGCCGCTGGTCGGCAGCTACCACACCGAGCTGGGTGCCTACGCCGGCATGCGCAGCGGCGAGGCCGGCATCGAGGCGATGGCGCGGCTGGCGCTCGGCGCCTTCTACGGGGCGCCCTCCGTGGTCCTCTCGCCGAGCCCGTCAGCCGACCGCTCGCTGGTCGCCCTCGGCACGGACCCGGCCCGGATCGGCCGCTGGGAGCGCGGCGTCGACGTTTCCCGGTTCGATCCCGGTATGGCCGACCGCGATGCCTTCCCGGGCGAGATCAAGGTCCTCTACGCCGGGCGCCTGACCCGCGAGAAGGGGGTCGATCTGCTCGCCGAGAGCTTCGTCCGTGCCCAGACCGTCGACCCGCGCCTGCACCTGCTGCTCGCCGGCGGCGGGCCGGAGGAGGAGGAGCTGAGGGCGAAGCTCGGAGAGCGCGCCACCCTCCTCGGCTGGCTCGACGGCGAGGACCTGGCCCGCGCCTACGCCAGCGCCGACCTCTTCCTCTTCTGTTCGCGCACGGACACCTACGGCCAGGTCGTCGTCGAGGCCGGGGCAAGCGGCCTGCCCGTGGTCGCCGTCGCCGAGGGCGGCCCCGCCTCGCTGATCGAGAACCGCCACACGGGGATGCTCTGCAAGCCCGATGCCGACCACATCGCCGGCACCGTCCTGCAGCTCGCCTCATCGCCGCTGCTGCGCCGGCACCTGGGCGCCTCGGCCCTGCGCGCCGCCCGCCGGCGCACCTGGGAGGGGGCGCTCGAGCAGCTCGCCCGCGGCTACCGGCGGGCGCTCGAGCCGGGCGCCGGGCGAAAAGAATCAACCCGCGCAGCCTGAGCGAGGGGATGGCCAATTCGCCGGGGTACGATTGCCCGATCGACGATCCGGCCCTCTACTTCAACCGCGAGCTCTCCTGGCTCGACTTCAACCAGCGCGTCCTCGAGCTCGCCGAGGACCCCTCCGTTCCGCTGCTCGAACGGCTGCGCTTCTGCGCGATCTATGCCTCCAACCTCGACGAGTTCTTCATGGTCAGGGTCGCCGGGCTCTTCGACCAGCTCGACGCCGGGATCGACGCCCGCGGCCCCGACGGTCTGGCTCCCGGGGAGCAGATCGACGCCATCCAGGCCCGGGTCCTGGAGCTCGACCGGCGCCTGCACCGCTGCTTCGACGGCGTGCTGCGGCCCGCTCTCGCCGAGGAGGAGATCAGGATCGTCTCGCTCGACTCCGCGACCGAGCAGGAGCGGCGAGAAATCGACAGCCGCTTCCACGAGCAGGTCTTCCCGGCGCTGACGCCGCTGGTGATCGGGCTCGGCCGGCCGTTTCCCTACATCTCGAACCTCTCGCTCAGCCTCGGCGTCCTGCTTCGCGACCCCGAGAGCGGCACCGAGATCATCGCCCGCGTCAAGGTGCCGAAGGAGCTGCTCGGCCGCTTCATGCCGCTCGGCGAGGAAGGCACCGACTTCGTCCCGTTGGAGGAGGCGATCGCGGGCAACCTCGACGCCCTGTTCCCCGGCACCGAGGTCGTCGATTACGGATATTTCCGCGTCACCCGCGACGCCGACTTCAACATCTCCGACGAGGCCGACGATCTCCTCCAGGCGGTCCAGGACGAGATCCGCCGCCGCCGCTTCGGCGAGGTCGTGCGGCTCGAGATCGCCGCCGGGATGAACCCGAAGCTGCGCGAGCAGCTGATCGACGCGCTGCGCCTCGAGGAGCGCGAGGTCTACGACGTCGACGGGCTGATCGACCTCGGCGACCTCGGCAACGTCGCCGACGTCCCCGGGCACGGCGAGCTTCGGTACCAGCCCTGGACCCCGGTCACTCAGGCGCGCCTGCAGGGCGAGGACGAGGAGCCGGTCGACATCTTCGCCGCCATCCGCCAGGGGGACATTCTCGTCCATCACCCGTACGACTCCTTTGCGAGCTCGGTCGAGCGCTTCGTCGAGCAGGCGGTCGCCGACCCCGACGTGCTGGCGATCAAGCAGACGGTCTACCGGACGAGCGACGACTCGGCGCTGGTCCCGTCGCTGATCCGCGCCTCCGAACGCGGCAAGCAGGCGGTCTGCATGGTCGAGCTCAAAGCCCGCTTCGACGAGGAGGCCAACATCCACTGGGCCAAGTCCCTGGAGGAGGCCGGGGTCCACGTCGTCTACGGCATCCCCGGGCTCAAGACCCACGTCAAGTCGATCCTCGTCGCCCGCCGCGAGGGCGACAGGGTGCGCGAGTACGTCCACGTCGGGACCGGCAACTACAACCCGAAGACGGCCCGTCTCTACACCGACTTCGGGCTCTTCACCGCCGACCCGGAAATAGGCGCCGACGTCGCCGAGATGTTCAACTTCCTGACCGGGTACGGCCGCCCGGCCGAGTACCGCAAGATGCTCGTCTCGCCGACGACGATGCGCGACCGGGTGATCGAGGAGATCGAGGCGACCGTCGACGCCCACCGGGCCGGCGAGGAGGCGCGGATCGCCCTGAAGATGAACTCGCTCGTCGACGCCCGCTGCATCCAGGCCCTGTACGAGGCCTCGCGGGCGGGCGTCCGCGTCGACCTCAACGTGCGAGGCATCTGCTGTCTGCGGCCCGGAGTGGCGGGGATCTCGGAGAACATCCGGGTCGTCTCGATCGTCGGCCGCTTCCTCGAGCACTCGCGCGTCTACGCCTTCCAGCGCGGCGAGGAATCGAGCGTCTTCATGGGCTCGGCCGACCTGATGCCGCGCAACCTCGACAGCAGGGTCGAGCTGGTCGCGCCGGTCGAGGACCCCGATCTGCGGGCCGACCTGCTCGACGTGCTCGAGCGCTGCTTCGCCGACAATGTCAACTCCTGGCTGCTCGACGCGAACGGCGTCTGGAGCCGGGTCGGGGTCGGCGAAGCGGAGCCGCGCAGCGTCCAGGAGGAGATGCGCGAGCGGCACCTGGCGCGCGCCGCCGAGCACCTCGCGGCCGCCGCGGGCTGACGCTCGCGCCCGGGCCTATCACTAGGATGGCGCCGATGCCGCGCCTTTCGCTACTGCCCCGGGACGACGGCTTCTTCGAGCTCTTCAGCGAGGCTGGCCAGAACACTCTGCATGCCGCGCGCCTGCTCGACGGAGATGATGGGCACCTGGCCCGACGATGCCGGTCTCGGCCGGGAGATCCTCAAGGCCGAGCAGGAGGGCGACAGGATCACCCACGACATCATCCAGCGGCTCAACTCGACCTTCGTCACGCCGATCGACCGCGAGGACATCTACGGCCTCGCCACCCAGATGGACGACATCGTCGACTACACCGAGGAGGCCGCCGACTTCCTCGCCCTCTACAAGATCGAGGCGCCGATGTCGCAGGCCCAGGACCTGACCGAGGTTCTGGTCAAGTCCTGCGAGCAGCTCGCCGAGGGGCTCGAGCACCTGCCGGACTTCAAGGGGCCTCGACAAGTACTGGATCGAGATCCACCGGCTCGAGAACGACGGCGACCGGATCTCCCGCGACGCGGTCGCCTCGCTCTTCTCCAACGGGATCGACCCGATGGTCGTGATCCGCTGGAAGGACATGTTCGCCGTGCTGGAGAACGCGATCGACGCCACCGAGACCGCGGCCCAGATCCTCGAGGGCATCGTCATCAAGAACTGCGTGAGCTCGGACGTCATCATGGGCATCGTCGATCGCGCGGCGCTCGGCTTCGGACTTCACCAACGGGTTCCACGACACCTGCGAACGTGATCTCGACCGTCGGTCTCGACCGGCGCGGCGCCGCCGCAGATGGCGATCGCGGTCGCGTCGATGCTCAACTTCGTCGGCGCCTTCATCTCGATCGCGGTCGCGGCGACGGTCGCCACGACGTCGTCGACGCGGGCGCGATCACCCCGACGGTCGTCTTTGCCGGGCTGGTCGGGGCGATCGCCTGGAACCTGATCGACCTGGTACTTCGGCCTCCCGTCGAGCTCTTCGCACGCGCTGATCGGCGGCGTGGTCGGCGCGGCCGTGGTCGGCCGACGGGACCGACGCGGTGTTCGGCCGAGGCCTGCTCGGCAGCGTCCTGATCCCGGCCCTGCTCGCCCCGCTCGCCGCCTTCGTCGTCGCCGGGATGCTCGATCGTCGTCATCTACAGGATCGTCGGCCGCCGCCAGCCGGGTCGCGTGACCCGCGCCTTCCGCTACGGGCAGATCGTCTCCGGGGGCCTCCTGGCCCTCGCCCACGGCGCCAACGACGCGCAGAAGACGATCGGGGATCATGGCCCTGGCGCTGGTCGCCAACGGCACCCTCGGGCGGCAATGCCGATCCGCCCACCTGGATGATCGTCTCGGCCGCCGACGGCGATCGCGCTCGGGACCTACAGCGGCGGCTGGCGGATCATGCGCGACCGGCGGACGCGGATCATCAAGATGGATGCGGCCCAGGGATTCTCGTCGCAGGGGGCGGGGGCGGCCGTGATCCTGCCTCGACCCATCTTCGGCTTCCCGATCTCGACCACCCACGCGATCAACGGCGGCGTGATGGGGGCGGGCGCCGGCAAGCGGGTCTCCGCGGTGCGCTGGGGCGTTGCCGGCAACATCGTCTTCGCCTGGCTGCTGACTCTGCCGGCGGCGGCGGCGATCGGCGCGGCGACGTACGGGGTGACCGCGATCTTCGGCACGGGGCTTTGGGCCCGGTGCTGGTCAGCCTGCTCGGCCTCTCCGCTGATCGCCCTCGCCTTTGCCCGCCGCTCCAAGCAGGGGGCGCCGCTCCCGGCGAGCTGATGGCGCCCGTGCCTCAAAAACCCCCCGCCTGATGCTCGCCGTCGTCGTCGAGACCAAGGAGCTGGCGGAGACCGTCGTCGCCTCGATCGTCGGCGGCGTCGGCGTCACCGTGGTCTTCTCGATCGCGATCTGGGGCGTGGCGCGTTTCGTCGACTTCAGCCGCAACGACCGGCCGCTCGCGGCCGGCGGGGCGGCGGCGGTGACGGTGCTGGCGCTGCTGTCGACGGCGGCCAGCGTCGTCCTCGGCATCATCGTCATGACCAGCAAGTAGCGGGCGGCTGGCCGCCCGTAGAATCGACTCATGCTCCGACTGCGAAACCTGCGCAACGCGGCGATCGTCCTGCTGCTCGCCGCCGCCGTCGCCTTCGCGCCGGCCGGTAGCAACGCGGCCGACGTCGTCCTGACCCTGATCACGATGGCCTTCCTTACCGCGATCGCCTGGACCGTCTACGTGCTCAGCCGAGAGAACCAGCTGACCCTGGCGACGCTCAGCGACCGGCGGCGGGCGATCCTCTACGGGGCTCTGGGGCTGATCGTGCTGCTGATCGCAGGCACGGATGAGCTCTTCTCGAGCGGCGGCGGGACGGTCGCCTGGGTCCTCCTGTTCGCCGCCGCGGTCGCCGCGATCTACATGGTCTGGAAAGAAGCGAACACCTACAGCTGATCCGGGGCGATAAGGCCGCCCGATTGTTCGTTTGAGCGCGCAACCCGTGCGCCCGCTGCTGCCACGGTTGGGCGGTGCCGCCGAGAATTGCCAGAAGCCGCGTTCGGGGGGAGGAGGGGAGCGCCTCCCTGGAGCTCGTCGGCGTGCTGCCCTTTCTGCTCTTGGCGATCCTCGTCGCCGCGCAGCTGGCGATCGCCGGGGCCTCCCTGTGGTCGGCGAGCGTCGCGGCGCGGGCCGGTGCGCGGGCCTCGCTGGTCGGCGGCGCGGCCGGCGCGGCGGCGCGGCGCGCCCTGCCGCCCGGCCTGCGGGAGGATGCCCGGGTCGGCGCCGCGGGCGGCGGAGTCGCGGTCGAGGTATCCGTCCCGCGGCTGCTCCCGGGCCTGCCTGATCTGAACGTAGCCGCGAAGACGAGGCTCGGCCCCGGTGGTTAGGGAGCAGGGACAGGCAACCGTCGAGCTCGTCGCCGCCCTGCCGGCGCTGCTGCTCGCCGGCTACGTCGCCTTCCAGCTGTTGGCGACCGGCTATGCGATGACCCTCGCCGACGGCGCCGCAGAGGCGGGCGCTCTGGCCCTCGCCTCCGGGCGGCCGGCGCTGCGGGCGGCCCGCGAGGCCCTTCCCGGGTGGGCGGCGGAGGACGCCGATGTCAGCGTGGCCGGCGGCCGGGTCACGGTGCGGCTGCGGCCGCCGGCCCTTTCCCCGGCGATCGCCGACGGCCTCGCGGTGACCGGGACGGCCTCGGCGAGGCCGCGGTGAACGGGCGGGCGATCGTCGTTACCGGGGTCGGCGCGGCGGAGGGGGCCAGGCCGCTGGCCGCGGCGCTCGCCTGCGCGGGGACGGCCCCCGACCGGGCGGCGCTCCTGGTCGAGCTGACCGACGGGCGGCCGCCGCAGCCGACGTTGGTCGCCTCGGCCGCGGCGCGCGGCCTTGAGGAACGCCTCGCCGCTCACCTGCCGGAGGCGGCGGTGGCTTCTCGGGGGCGGATCTGCCACCTGGCGCTGCCCGCCGGATCGGAGGGGCTCGAGCGGGCGCCGTCGGCGCTGGCGCTCGTCCGCGACTCGCTCGGCGTCGTCTGCCTGCCGCCGGCGCTGCTCGGCGGCGCCGTCGCCTCGGGCCGGCTCGCGATCGCCGCCGCGTTGCTTCGCGCCGACCTCGATCGCGACCGCGCCCTGACCGCGCTCGCGGTCCGCGACCTGATCGGCCGCGGGGTGGCGGTCGCCGTCGCCAAGCGGCCGCTGGCCTGGATGCCCTCGCAGCGGGCGCTGTTCGGCGCCCTTCCGGCGGGGGCGGCCGGCGGCCTCGGCCCGCGCCTGCTGCGTCGGCTGGCGGTCGCGACCTCGGAGGCGGCGGCGTGAGCCGCGGGCGGCAGAGCGGCCAGGCGCTGCCGCTGGCGCTGGGCGGCTGCTTCGTCCTGATCGCCGGTGCCCTGGCCCTGGTCGCGATCGCCGGGGCGGTGACCGGCAAGGGCAGGGTCCAGCGGGCGGCCGACCTCGTCGCGATCTCCGCCGCCCGCTCGATGCGCGACGACCTACCCCGCCTGCTGGCGCCGCCGACGCTTCCCAACGGTCTCCCCAATCCCGCTCACATGGAGAAGGCGGTCTACCTCTGGCGCGCCCGCGGGGCCGCGTATCTCGCCGCCCGCGCCAACCGGGTCGGGCTCGGGCGGCTGCGGGTGTCGTTCCCGGACGTCCTCTCGTTCGCCCCCGTTCGGGCCAGGGCGACCGTGCTCGGCGAATTGACCGCGGGCCGCCGGCCGCCTGTGGTCGCCTCCGCGGTTGCCGAAGCGGCGGCCCCGGCCGTGTCGCTCGGGGCATTCGGCTCATTGCCGGCGGTGGCGAGCGGCGGCGGTTACTCGGGCGCGCTCGCCTATCGCAACGGCGAGGGAATGCGCCCGGACGTCGCCTCCGCCTTCGACCGCATGGCGGCGGCCGCCTCGCGTTCCGGGCTCACCCTGCTCGTCAACTCCGGCTTCCGGTCGGACGCGGAACAGGCGAAGCTGTTCGCCGCGCACCCGGACCCGCAATGGGTCGCTCCCCCCGGGCAATCCCTCCACCGCTGCGCCACCGAGCTCGACCTCGGGCCCGAATCCGCCTACGGCTGGCTGGCCGCGAACGCCTCCGCCTTCGGCTTCCTCCAGCGCTACTCCTGGGAGCCCTGGCACTTCGGCTTCGACGCCGGGCCGCCGCCGTGCTCGGACGCCGGCGACACCGTCGGCGTGGCCGCCGGAGGGGGCCGGGGCGGGGAGGACGGAGCGCTGTCGGGAGGCGCGGGGCTGCCGGGGTTCGTCCCGCCGCGCTTCCGGGCGCCGCTGCTGCGGGCGGCGGCGCACTGGAACATCTCCGCCTCCCTGCTCGCCGCCCAGCTGATGGCCGAGTCGAACTTCAACCCCTTCGCCACCTCATCGGCCGGCGCCCAGGGCATTGCCCAATTCATTCCCGGGGACGGCAGCCGCCTACGGCCTCGACGACCCCTTCGACCCGGTTGCCGCGATCGAGGCGCAGGCCCACCTGATGCACGACCTGATCTCCCAGCTCGGCTCGCCCCAGCTCGCCCTCGCCGCCTACAACGCCGGCCCCGCGCCGGTCGAAGCCTGCGGCTGCGTTCCCTCGATCCCGGAGACGGCGGCCTACGTCAGCCGCATCCTCGGCCTGCTCGGCGGCGCCGGCGCCCTGGCGCTGCCGGCCTTCGAGGTGCGGCTGGTCTCCTGATCGGGCGAGCGGCGGTCTTACGAAACCGCAGGCCGGCGACGCTGAGGAGCGCTGGGTCGGTCCCGGTGCATGGTGTGGCGCTTGCGATGGTGGCGCTTGCGATGGTGGTGCCTGCGAATCCTGACGCAGCGCTTCCTGCCGTGGACGGTCTTGCGCTTTGTGCCTTTTCGGCACCTCTTCCGTTTCGGAGCCGCACTTGGTGGGCGTTGCGCGAGGTCCGCGCATTCGGGCGGCGCCAGCCCGATCGACGTCGACGGGAACAGCCCGGCGTCGATTCCCGGGGTGAGAGCGCCGGCTGCCACCGTCACCGCAACCGGGTCATTGCCGCAGATGCCTGTGTAATCGCGCTCGCGTGTAGCCGCCCGGCACCGATTCACCGGTGAAGTAGTGGACGGTGTAGACGCCGGCGGGTACGCGCCTGATCAGGTACCGACCGTCGGCGCCCGACTCCCCACAGGCGCCGATCCTTACCCGGCCGAGCGTCGTGAAGGTGCAGGCGCCGACCCCGGCCACCGGAGCGTGGGTGACCGCGTCGGTCACCTGGCCGGCGATCCGGCCCCCTTCGATCAGGGTGGCGTTGACGTTCGGCGTCAACTGTCCCGCCTGCACCCCGACGGAGTCGGCCTGCAGGAGGCCGGGCTCGCCGTCGAAGTACTGGTCGAAGAATTCGAGTTGTTCGGGCGGCCGGAATTCGACGGCGTAGCCGCCGCCCGCCAGGCCGAGGATCGTGTACTGGCCGGCGCCGCCGGTGGTCGCGCAGACGGTTACCGCATAGAGGCTCCTCGGTTCCGCACAGACTTCGACTCCAGCGATCGGGCCGCCGCCGGAGTAACCGGTGACGCGACCGCCGATCATGCCGCCTTCGTCGAGCGCGGCGTCAATCCCGGCGAACTTCGCCGGTCGTGACTTTGACCAGGTTCGCAAGCGAAGGGGTCGGGCTTGCCGTTCCACGCCTGGTAGGCGTAGTTGAGGCCCTCGACGGCCGAGAGGAATTCGACCGCGTACCTCGCTTCCGGTAGTTCGCCGATCGAGTAGCTGCCGTCAGCCGCTGAGTGAGCGCAGAATTCGACGACTTCTTCGAGATGGTTTTCGGACGTCGCGCACACCCGCACCCCGGCGATCGGCACATGAGTGGCGGCGGCGGTGACCGTTCCCGCGATCGAGCCGGTCGTAGCGGCCGGGGCGGTGCCAGGGGCCGCCAGCATCGCGAGACCCGCGAGCGCGAGCGCGAGCAGAGCCCGGCCTGAGCGCGCGATGTCGCACACCTCAGCCCCGCCGCTTCCTGTGGATCTTCACGCAGCGCTGCTTGCCCCGCACCCTCTTCTTCCTGAAGCCGCGGCGGCAGTGCAGGCGCCTCTTCTGCCGACGCACCTGCGGCGGCAGCACCGGCACCACGGGGGGCGGCACCGCGGTCGAGGGATTCGACTGGAACAGGCGGGCGCCGATGCCGGTGACGGCGCCGGGCGCGAGGAGGTCGATCGTGCTCGCCGCGGCGAGGCTCGTCTGTTCGTCGTAGTAGCGGGTCTGGAAGCCGTCGTTTTCGCCGAGGAAGAGCTCTTCGCCGAAGAATTCGCGGCCCAATTCGACCGAGAAGCCGATCTTGTAGGAGCCGGAGGCGAGCGGGCCGACGGAGTACTGGCCGAAGACGCCGGTTTCATCGCAGGCCTCCGGTTCGAGGCCGAGCGCTTCGACTGCGCAGACGAGGATTTCCTGCAGCGGCTCACCTGTGTTCGCTCGCACCGTTCCCTGCACCCGACCACCGGCTTCCAGGGAGGCGTCGACCCCGGAGTGGACGGCGCCCAGCGTCGCGGAGACCGCCTCCGCTTCCGGGCCGTGCCGCTTGTGGTCGAAGTACTGGGTCGCGAAGCTGCCGGTGGCCTGAAATTCGACCCGGAAGCTGCCGGGAGTCGCGAACCTGATCGCGTAGCGACCGTCTTCGCCGGTCCAATTGCAAAGGCCTTTTTCGGCGTCGGGCAGACGCCAGGCGCAGACCCGGTCTTCCTGGGCCGGCGGTCCGCCGGCGGTGACCGTGCCGGCGATCACCGCCGCCGGTGTCAGCTCGCCGTCGACACCGCTGACCGGGCCGCCGGCGATGGTGACCCGTTCTTCCCGGTACTGACCGAAGTAAGGCAGCTCGCCGGGCCGGAACTCAATTTCGTATTCGCCGTCCTCGAGTGCTTCGATCGAGTAGGCGCCGCCCGTGCCGGTTTCGTCGCAGCTCTGTTCGCGTTCGCCTTCGCCTTCTTCGCTTTCGACAAAACGGGAAGCGCAGACCTCTGCGCCTTCGAGGCCGAGGTGGGTATCGGCGCCGATCACGTTGCCGGCGATCGAGCCGGGCGCCGCCGCCGGCGCCGCAGACCGGTGCCAGAAGCGCGCAGAACGCCGAGGCGACTGCGGCCACCAACCAGCTCTTCCCCCACCTGTATGGCCCCTGAGAGGTCAGGTGGCGGAGGATAGAGCTCCTCCGGCTAGACTGGCGCCGATGGCAACCGTCGAGGTAGAGGGCGTCGAGGGGATGCAGGGGCTGCTCGGGCAGACGATCGGCCCGAGCGAGTGGCGCACCGTCAGCCAGGCGGACATCGACACCTTTGCCGAGCTCTCCGGCGACGACCAGTGGATCCACGTCGACGTCGAGCGGGCCAAGAGCGAGAGCCCCTTCGGCACGACGATCGCCCACGGCAACCTCACCCTCTCGCTGGTCGACGGCTTCCGCAAGGAGCTGATCTCCTCGACCGGGTTCGCGCTCGGGGTCAACTACGGCTGGAACAAGATCCGCTTCCCGGCCCCGGTGCCGGTCGACGGCAGGGTCCGGGGCAGCGCCGAGGTCGTCTCGATCGACGAGAAGGGCGGCGGTTGGTATGAGGTCGTCACCCGCTTCACCCTCGAGGTCGAGGGCAACGAGAAGCCCTGCTTCGTCGGCGACTCGGTCACCCGGGTGATGGCGCCCGGCGACTGACGGCAGGCCGGTCGACCCGGGCATGGGCGATGTCCTGAGCACGATCGGAGAAGGCTTCAAGCAGTCGTTCCTGATGGCGTATGAGGTCTGGTGGGCGCTGGTCCTGGGCTTTGCGATCTCGGCGATCGTGCAGGCGTGGGTGCCGCGGGAGCGGATCGAGGGGGCGCTCTCGGGCAGCGGTCCCGGCCCGCTCGCCAAGGCCACCGGGCTGGGCGCCGCTTCCTCCTCGTGCTCCTACGCCGCGATCGCGATCGCCAAGTCCCTCTTCCAGAAGGGCGCCTCGGCGGCGACGGCGCTCGCCTTCCAGTTCGCCTCGACCAATCTGGTCTGGGAGCTCGGCCTGGTGCTCTGGGTCCTGCTCGGCTGGCAGTTCACGCTCGCCGAGTACCTGGGCGGGATCGCGATGATCGTGCTGATGGCGCTGATGCTGCGCCTCTTCGTCTCACCCGAGCTCGAGCGGCGGGCGCGCAAGCACGCCCAGGACGCCCAGGCGGGCCACCAGCACCACACCGCGGGCGAGCGCACGAGCTGGCGGCAGCGACTGACCTCGGCCTCCTCGTGGTCCGACGTCGCCCACAACTTCCGCGGCGACTGGCAGATGCTCTACAAGGAGATCGCGATCGGCTTCCTGCTCGCCGGCTTCATCGGACTGCTCGGCAACGACTTCTTCAACGTCCTCTTCATCGAGGACGCGCCGCCGCTGTTGAGGACGATCGAGAACGTCCTCGTCGGGCCGCTCATCGCCGTGCTCAGCTTCGTCTGCTCGGTGGGCAACGTGCCGCTCGCCGCCGTGCTCTGGTCGGGCGGGATCAGCTTCGCCGGCGTCATGGCCTTCATCTTCGCCGACCTGATCGTCCTGCCGATCATCCTCGCCTACCGCAAGTACTACGGCTGGGCCTTCGCCCTGCGGATAACCGCGCTGATGTTCGTGACGATGGTGATCGCGGCGCTGCTCGTCGACGGCCTCTTCGGCGTCGCCGGCCTGATCCCGACCGCGCGCCCGACACGCGGCGAGATCTTCGCCTCCGTGCAGGTCGACTACAAGCTCTTCCTCAACATCCTCGGGCTCGCCGTCTTCGCGGCGCTGTTCTGGGTCACCATGCGCCGCGGGACCACCGATCCGGTCTGCGGGATGAAGGTCGACAGGGCGAAGGCGGTCCGCCGGGACTTTGACGGCGAGACCTTCTATTTCTGCTCCGAGCACTGCCTGCATGCCTACGAGGCCGACCGTCGGGTCGAGGTCGACGAAGGCCGTGCTTCGTCGGCGACTCAGGCCTGACGGACTTCGACCAGCATCGCCAGCGCCACCGCCAGGGTCTCCCCGTCGGCCGAGAGCACCGCGGCGCCGGCATGGTGCTTGCGGCCTTCGCTGCCGATCGGCCAGGCGACGACGACGTGCTCCTCACCGGCGTGGATCGGCGTTCTGACCTCGGCGCTATGGCGGACCAGCATGCTGAGCGGCAGATCCTCGCCGGAGTGGACGGCGAAGTAGGTCGGGCAGTCGAGGACCGCCCAGGCGAACTCCGGCCTCACCGCGCCGGATCCGTCGGCGGCCCACTGCGGCGGCGTCCAGGGCGAGGCGACCAGCTCGCGACCGGCGACGGGGCCGGCGAAGACCTCGAAGCTGCCCTCGCGGGCCGGCCCGCAGACGAAGCACCTGCTGAACAGGCCCTCACGCGGTGCCGCGTAGTGCTCGGACGCCTGCCGCGCTTCCTCGACGCCGACCGGTGCCGGGACCTCGGCGTCCACGGTGTCGATCGCTTGCGCCTCGGCAATCAGCGTCTCCCCGTGGAGGATGCGCAGCGCGCCGGCGCCGGCCCTGTCGACCTCGAGCTCGGTGTCCAGCGGCACCGGGCTCCTCAGGCTGACATCGGCGACGCCGCCGAGGTGGGCGGCGATCACACCGGCGCTGTAGCCGCCGTTTCCGCTCTCCAGCGGCCCGTTGAAGCGGCCCGGGATCGTGATCGTGTCGGTCAGGGTGCTCATCTGGTTTCCACCTTTCGTTGACTATCTCCTTGACGATCGACTTGACGCCCCGGAGTCACGTCGCCACCGCCTGCCCGACGACCAGCGGCTTGACCAGCGCCGGCATGCCGCGCCAGCGCGCGCCGGCGACCGTCTCGACTCGCATCCGGGCGCCGATCGTCTCCAGGGTGGGCCGGTCGCACCGGCAGCCGTCGGCGAACGCCGCCCAGGGCCCGGCGAGCCGCTCCTGCCAGCGCCGCAGTCGCGGCGAGTCGGCGCGGACGTGCTCGCAGAACAGGAGGCGACCGCCGGGACGCAGGACCCGGCTCACCTCGGCCACGGCCCGCTCCGCGTCCGCCACGGTGCAGAGCACCATCGTCGAGACGACCGTGTCGAACGAGTCCTCCGCGAAGGGAAGCTCCTCGGCCGGCGCCCTCACCGTGCTGACCGGCGCCTCGCCGGGAAAGCGTGAGGCATCGATCCGGGCGGCCATCCCGGCCGCCGGCTCGACCAGGACCAGCTCCTCGATCGACCTCGGGTAGTGACGAAGGTTGAGGCCGGTGCCGGCGCCGATCTCCAGCACCCGCCCTCGGGACTCGGCGAGCAGCTCGGCGGCGGCGCTCGGCCATGCCCAGCTTCTCCCCGGCCCACAGGAACGGGTCGTAGACGGTCGCGCCAAAGGCGCTGTCGGGGATCGACTCGACATCGATTTGGAGGGGGGGCGGATTCGGGTGCGTCTGGACGGCCTGGGGCATGACAGCTCCTTCGTTGGATGTGCGCCATCCATACTGGCCCCGCGCCGAGCCGCCCGGCTTCGCCTCTTCCGGCCAACTCGAGTGGCCGGAATCGGCCATCCGCCGGGCTACCCTGTGCGGCGATGGACGAGCAATCGATCCGCTTCACCACGGTGGGTGGTCGCCGTGTCGCCTGGGCGACCGTCGGCGAGGGTCCACCGCTGGTCATCGGTGGCTGGTGGATGAGCCACCTCGAGTTGAACTGGAACGACCCCACCTTTCACGCCTTCATCGAGGCCCTCGCGAGGCAGCGGACCGTGATCCGCTACGACTCGCCCGGCCTCGGTGTCTCCGACTCCGAGGAGGCGCCGCTCGGCCTCAGTGAGGAGGCGGCGGTGCTCGCCGGCGTGATCGAGGCCTCGGGGGCTGAAGAGGTCGACCTGTTTGCCGGCTCGGCCGGAGGGCCGGTGGCCGTCGCCTACGCGGCGGCCTGCCCCGGTCGGATCCGGCGCGCTCGTCCTCTACGGCACCTATGCGAAGGGGTCGGAGATCGCCGAGAAGGCCGCGCGGGAGTCGATTCTCGCCGCGGTCCGCCGTCACTGGGGCCTGGGGTCCCGGATCCTCGCCGACATCTTCATGCCCGCAGCGACCGCCGACCAGCGCGAGGAGTTCATCTCCTTCCAGCGGCAGGCGGCAACGGCCGCGCGGGCGGCGCAATCGCTGGAAGCCGCCTACCGGTTCGACGTCGCCGATCGGACCGGCTCGATCGCCGCGCCGGTCCGCGTTCTGCACCGGCGCGAGGATCGTGCGATCCCGTTCCGGCTCGGGCAGGACCTGGCCGCACGCCTTCCGGACGCGACCTTCCTGGGCCTGCGCGGCGCCGACCACTTTCCCTGGCTGGGCGACCTCGCCGAAACGGCGCGGGCGATCCTCGAGGGGATCGGGGTGGACCGCTCCGAGATCGACCTCCCGCCCGCCCGCCGGCCCGAGCAGACGGGAAGCGACGCCGATGCCGATCTATCCGAGCGCGAGCTGGAGGTTCTGCGACTGGTCGCGGCCGGGCTCAGCGACCGCGAGATCGCCGAGCGCCTGGTGCTCAGCCCGCACACCGTCCACCGCCATGTCGCCAACATCCGCACCAAGCTTCGGCTGCCGTCGCGGACCGCGGCTGCGGCATATGCGACCCGCGTCGGCCTGCTCTGACCCCTATTCGACGGTCAGCGTGCCTTCCATGCCGGCTTCGCGGTGACCCGGGACCGTGCAGTAGAAGGTGTATTCGCCCGGTTTGAGGTCGCCGATCGTCGCCGTGGCTGTGCCGTCGGCGACCAGGTCGGTGGCGCCGACCTCTTCGCCGCTGGAGTTTTCGACCGCGACGTCGTGGCTGAGGCTCTGCGGGTTGCTGAATTCGATCGAGACCTGCCCCGCCTTCGCCGTTGCGTCCTTCTGCACGAAGGCGAGGTCGCTGCCTTCGACGGCTTCGATCTTGACGACCGAGCCGCTCGCTTCGCTGCCGGCTTCGCCGGCGCCGGCGCCGGCGGATTCGGCGGTCGTTTCAGTCGTCGCGGCGGTCGAGTCGCTGCCGCTGTCGCTTCCGCAGGCGACGAGCGCGACGGCTGCCAGGACGACTAGGAGGAGAGCGGCGACCTTCTTCATGCGGGGGTCCTTTCCTGGGGGAGGAGCTGGGAAGACTCTATTGCGGATACGAATGGCCGGGGAGGCGGGTTCACCCGCTCCGGGCACGACTCGTCAGCGGCCCTGGAACTCCGCCTTGTCGCCGCCGAAGAAGGCCTCGACGCCGGACCGCAGGTCCTCGGTCGCCATGCTGTCGGCGATCCCGTGGCGCTCGAGCTGCAGGTGCTCGGTGAGGCTGTTCTCGATGCTCACCCCGGTCAGCTTTTTCGCCATCCGCACGTAGAAGGGGGCCTTGGCCGCCAACTGCTCGGCCCGCTCGCGGGCCGAGTCCATCAGCGCCTCCGGAGCAACCACGTCGGTGACGATGCGCTCGGCAAGGGCGTCGGCGGGCGTCATGTTCGGATCCTCGAGCAGCAGCTCCAGCGCCCGGCTCGGGCCGACGATGCGAGGCAGGAAGTAGGTCATTCCGCCGTCCGGCGAGGCGCCGATCCGCCCGTAGGCGCAGGCGAAGAAGGCGCTCTCGGAGGCGATCCGCGTGTCGCAGGCAAGCGCCAGCGAGAAGCCGGCGCCGGCGGCAGGCCCGTTGACGGCAGCGATCACCGGGAACGGGATCCGCCGCAGGTCGACGATCGCCTGGTGCAGAGCCTCGGCGCCGCGACGCACCTCGGAGGGGAGGTCGATCTCATCGGACTGGACGCCGTCCTTGAAGGTATTGACGTCGCCGCCCGCGCAGAACGCCTTGCCGGACCCGGTGACGATCAGTCCCCGCAGGCCTGAGCGGTCGGCGAGCCAGGCGAAGATCGTCGTCATCTCGAGGATCATCTGCGGGCTCATCGCGTTGAAGGCGTCGGGCCGGTCGAGGGTGAGCGTGCCGATTTCACCGTCGATCTCGAGCTTCATCGTCTCCATCTCGGGCGGGCTCAGGGTCTGGGTGCTCATTCGTGCGCTCTCTCCGTCTCTGGGTGAAGGTTTGGCCGAGTGGCCCGGAGCCTACTCTTTGGTCGGTGACCGACGACGAGACCGAGAACGACGCCCGCCGCGCCGAGCGGGTCGCCCAGCAGCGCCGCGAGCTGCCCGACTCGGCGGGTGTCTACCTCTTCTACGACAGCGCGGGCGAGCTTCTCTACGTCGGCAAGGCGCGCTCGATCCGCAAGCGCGTCGCCTCTCACTTCTCCGGCGGCGAGACCCGGCTCACCTCGCGGGTCGACCGCTTCGACGTCCTCGTCACCGCCAACGAGGCGGAGGCGCTGCTCGCCGAGCAGAGCTTCATCAAGCGCCACCGGCCGCGCTTCAACATCCGCCTCCGCGACGACAAGTCCTATCCCTATGTCGCGGTCAGCCTCGACGAGGACTACCCGCGCGTCTACTTCACCCGCGAGAAGCATCGCTCCGGCCGCGCCTACTTCGGCCCCTTCTCGAGCGCCAAGCGGGTCCGCGAGACGCTCGACCTGCTCGGCAAGCTCTTCCAGTTCCGCACCTGCGAGGGCGTGGAGCCGGGCCGCCGCTCCGGCAACCCCTGCCTCGACTACTACATCAAGCGCTGCGGGGCCCCCTGCGTGGGCTACGTCAGCCGCGAGGAGTACCGGCGCAACATCGAGGCGATCGTCGACTTCCTCTCCGGCCGCTACCGGCAGGTCGAGGCCGGCGAGCAGGACAAGATGGACGAGGCCGCCGCCGCCCGCGAATTCGAGCGCGCCGCGATCCACCGCGACCGGCTGGCGGCGATCAAGTCCCTGTTCGAGCGCCAGCGGATCGCCGGCGGCACGGTCGGCACCGCCGACCTGATCGGCGTCGCCGCCGAGGGCGCCGACGCCAACGTCCAGGTCTTTCAGGTCCGCGACGGGATCCTCGCCGAGCGCCAGAGCTTCTATCTCGAGAACCAGGCGGAGCGCGACCTCGCCGAGGTCGCCGAGGAGTTCGTCGGCCAGTACTACTCGGCCTCTCCCTCGATCCCGAAGACGATCGTCGTCGGCCCCTACGTCAGCCGCGAGCGCGCCGAGCTGCTCGCCGAGGCGCTCGGCGAGCGCCGCGGCGCCCCGGTCGAGGTCCGGATCGCCGAGCGCGGCGACAAACGCCGCCTGCGCGAGCTCGCCGAGCGCAACGCGCGCCTCGCCCTCGACCAGGACAGGCTGCGCCGCGAGCACCGCCGCCAGCGCCGGGTCGAGTCGCTCGCCGACCTCCGCGACGCGCTCGGGATGGAGGAGCTGCCGGTGCGGATCGAGGGCTTCGACATCTCCAACATCGGCGGCGAGCACACCGTCGCCTCGATGGTCGTGTTCCAGGGAGGTGCGACGAAGAAGGCCGACTACCGCCGCTTCCGCGTCCGCGGCGAGCGAGACTCGGGCCCCGACGACTTCGCCTCGATGGAAGAGGTTCTGGGCCGGCGCATGAGCCGCTACCTCGAGCAGGTCGACCTCTCGCCCCACGACGGCAAGCGCGACGAGAGCTTCGCGGCGCTGCCGGGACTGGTCGTGATCGACGGCGGCAAGGGCCAGCTGGCCGCTGGGACGCGCGTGCTGCGCCCGTTCATCGAGCGTGGAGTGACCGTGATCAGCCTCGCCAAGCGGCTCGAGGAGGTCTATGTGCCGGACCGCGCCGCGCCGATCGACCTGCCGGCCGACTCCGAGGCCTCGAAGCTCCTGCAACGGGTCCGCGACGAGGCCCATCGGTTCGCGATCGAGCACCACAGGGGCCGCCGCGACCGGGCGATGACGAGCTCGGTGCTCGACGAGCTCAAGGGCGTCGGCCCGGTCCGCAAGCGCGCCCTGCTCCAACACTTCGGGTCCCCGGAGCGGTTTCTGGCGGCGACCCGGGAGGAGCTCGAGGCGGTGCCCGACCTGCCTGGCAAAGTGGCTCGCGAGATCCACGAGCAGCTCAACCGGACGGGCTAGGAGAGAGATGGTGAACGGTCTCGAGAACGACGTCACGCTGGTCGTCATCACCGGCCACTCGGGAGCCGGCAAGTCGGAAGCGATCGCCGCCTTCGAGGACGGTGGCTACTTCTGCGTCGACAACCTGCCGCCGCGGATGCTGGGCGGCCTCGGCGAGCTCTTCCGCCTCCCCGGCAGCGGCGTCCAGCGCGCCGCGGTCGTGTCCGACGTCCGCGGCGGCGACTACTTCGACGACCTGCTTCAGGTCCTCGACGAGCTCGAGGCGGACGGGCTGAAGACGAAGGTGCTCTTCCTCGAGGCCGACGAGGAGACACTGGTCGACCGCTACAAGGAGACCCGCCGCCGTCATCCGCTCGCCGCCGAAGGCAGCATCACGGAGGGGATCCGGGCAGAGCGCGAGCTGCTCGGGCCGCTGCGCGAGCGCGCCGACATCGTGATCTCGACCAGCGACCTGACCGGCGCGATGCTGAGGCGGCGGATCGGCGAGGAGCTGCTCGGCCAGGAGGGCGCGCCGAAGCTCGCCCTCACCCTGCTCACCTTCGGCTTCAAGAACGGCCCGCCACGCGACGCCGATCTCACTCTCGACGTCCGTTTCCTGCCCAACCCGCACTACGTCGACGAGCTGCGGCCGCTGACCGGGCACGACCTCGCGGTGCGCGAATACGTCGAGTCGGGGACGCAGGCGGGCGAGTTCTACGGGCGGCTGCTGCCGCTGCTCGAATTCCTCGTCCCCGCCTACGTCGCCGAGGGAAAGAGCCACCTGACGATCGCGATCGGGTGCACCGGCGGGCGCCATCGCTCGGTGACCGTCGCCGACCGCATCCGGCGCGATCTCGAAGGCCGCGAGGACGTCGTCGTCAGGGTCAAGCACCGCGACGCCGGCCTGGAATCGTAAGAATCCAGGCCGCGATGCCCGAAGACACCCAGCCAGTCATCACCGTTAGCGGCCTGCGCAAGGAGTACGGCGACCTCGAGGCCGTGCGCGGAATCGACCTCGAGGTCCGTCGCGGCGAGGTGTTCGCCTTCCTCGGCCCCAACGGTGCCGGCAAGACGACGACGGTCGAGATCCTCGAGGGCTACCGGGAGCGCAGCAGCGGCGAGGTCTCGGTGCTCGGCGAGGACCCGGAGCGCGCCGGCCGCGGCTGGCGGGAGCGGATCGGGATCGTCCTGCAGAGCTGCCGCCTCGATCCGTACCTGACGGTGGCCGAGTCGCTCGCGCTGTTTGCGGGCTATTACCGCTCGCCGCGCCCGGTCGACGAGGTGATCGAGGCGGTCGGGCTCGAGGGCAAGGCGGCCACGCGGACAGGCAAGCTCTCCGGCGGCCAGCAGCGCCGGCTCGACGTCGGCCTCGCCCTGGTCGGCGACCCCGAGCTGCTCTTCCTCGACGAGCCGACCACCGGGTTCGACCCCTCGGCCCGCCGTCACGCGTGGGAGGCGATCTCCGGCCTGCGGGCGCTCGGCAAGACCGTCTTCCTGACCACCCACTACATGGACGAGGCGCAGCGCCTCGCCGACCGGGTGGCGGTGATCGCCGGCGGCGAGGTCGTGGCTCGGGGGACGCCCGAGGACCTCGGCGACCGCGACAGCCAGCCGGCGACGATCTCCTACCGTCTCGACGGCGAGGAGGTCAGGGTCGAGACGGCGACCCCGGTGAGGGCCCTCAACGAGCTCACCGGCCGGGCGCTCGCCGAGGGCCTGGAGCTCGAGAACCTCGAAGTCAGCCGGCCCAGCCTCGAGGACGTCTACCTCGAACTGACCGCGGCGGAGGCCGACCCGGGATGAGCCTTCTCCTCCACCAGCTGCGCTACGACCAGAAGGTCTTCTGGCGCAACCCGCCCGCGGTCTTCTTCACCGTCATGTTCCCCGTTCTGCTGCTCGTCATCTTCTCGGCGATATTCGGAGACAAGACGATCGGCGGCAAGGGCGGGATCAAGGTCACCACCTACTACGTTCCGGCGATCATCACCCTGGCGGTCGTCTCGGCGACGATGCAGACGCTGGCGATGTCGCTGGTTATCGCCCGCGAGGACGGCCGCCTCAAGCGTGGGCGGGGGACTCCGATGCCCGCCTGGGTGTTCATCGCCGGGCGGATCGGCAACTCGGTGGTCGTCGCCGTCGTCATGCTCGCCCTGGTGTCAGGGCTCGGCAGGCTCCTCTACGGCGTCCCGATCCCCTGGCGCCAGGCACCGGACCTGCTCGTCGTCCTCGCCGTCGGCGCGGCCTCCTTCTGCTGCCTGGGCATCGCCCTGACCGCGCTGATCCCCTCGCAGGACGCGGCGGCGCCGATCGTCAACGCGATGCTGCTGCCGCTCTATTTCCTCTCTGGCGTCTTCGTCCCCGAAGACGAGCTCCCCAGCGGCGTCATCGACTTCGCCAACCACTTTCCGATCCGCCCCTTCTTCCAGGCGGTCTACGACGCCTACCTGCCGGGCGGCGGGCCGGCACTCGCCTGGGATCATCTGGCCGCGGTCGCGATCTGGGGCGTGGCCGGCCTGATCCTCGCGATTCGCTTCTTCCGCTGGACCCCCCGCGGCGGCTGAGCCGCACCCGCCCGACTTTCCGCGTCACGCACATATAGCCTCTCGCCCCCGATGTTGCACCACGTTCTCCTGGAGGTCTCCGACCTTGAGCGGAGCGCCTCGTTCTACGACGCGCTGCTCGCGCCCCTTGGCTGGCGGCGCCATTTCGAGGAGGACGGAACGATCGGATGGGGCATCGCCAAGCCGGTCTTCTTCATCGCCGACCACCATGACCCCAAGCCCGGTTTCGGATTGCTGTCGTTCTCAGGCCTTGGAATCGTCGCGGTCAAGGCATCGTGGGAACAGGGCGTCGGGGCGGGCGGCACCAGCGTCTCCGAGCCGGGTGAAACCCGCTCCTACGGCTCCGGCTCCTACTCGGCCTTCCTCAAGGATCCGGACGGGTACGAGATCGAAGTCACGATCGGCGAGTAGCGGTCACTAGCATCGACATGCCAAGCTAAATCCAGGAGGGCTTTGACTTTATGGCTGTGAGGGTCGGCATCAACGGTTTCGGCCGAATCGGGCGCAACGTCTTCCGCGCCGCGCATGCGGCCGGGGCCGACATCGAGTTCGTCGCGGTCAACGACCTCGTCGACACGGCGACGATGGCCCATCTGCTCAAGTACGACTCGATCCTCGGGCGCTTTCCGGGCTCCGTGGCGGTCGAGGGCGATTCGTTCGTCGTCGACGGCAGCGAGATCCGGTCCCTCTCCGAGCGCGACCCGGCGGCGCTGCCCTGGGGCGATCTCGGCGTCGACGTCGTGATCGAGTCGACCGGCTTCTTCACCGCACGCGACGACGCCGCCAAGCACCTGGAAGCGGGGGCGAAGAAGGTGATCATCTCGGCGCCGGCCAAGGACCCGGACGTCACCGTGGCGCTCGGGGTCAACTTCGAGTCCGACTATGACCGCGACAGCCACCACGTCATCTCCAATGCCTCCTGCACGACCAACTGCCTGGCGCCGCTGGCGAAGGTGATCCACGAGGAGTTCGGGATCGAGCACGGGCTGATGACGACGATCCACGCCTACACGGCGGACCAGCGCCTGCAGGACATGCCGCACAAGGACCCGCGGCGGGCGCGGGCCGCGGCCCTCAACCTGATTCCGACGACGACCGGCGCCGCCAAGGCCGTCGGCCTCGTTCTTCCCGAGCTGAACGGCAAGCTGAACGGGTTCTCGATCCGCGCCCCGGTCCCCACCGGCTCCGTCGTCGACCTGGTGGCCACGCTCTCCAAGAAGGCCGACCCCGACGCGGTCAACGCCGCAGTCAGGGCGGCCGCCGAGGGCCCGCTGAAAGGGATCCTCGACTACACCGAGGACCCGATCGTCTCGACCGACATCGTCGGCGACCCGCATTCCTCGATCTTCGACGCCGGCTCGACGATGGCGATCGGCGATGGCTCGATGATCAAGGCCGTCAGCTGGTACGACAACGAGTGGGGCTACTCGAACCGCTGCGTCGAGCTCGCCGGCAAGGTCCTCTGAAACACCAAACGCCGAGCGGGCCAATCGCCACGATTCGAATACCCGGAGACCACCGTGACGACTGACCCGCTCGGCGGCGGCTTCTCCAAGGCAAGTGTCCGGGATGCCGAGCCGGCGGGTCGTCGGGTGCTCGTCCGCGTCGACTTCAACGTCCCGCTGGAGGGCGGGCGAGTCGCCGACGACACCCGCATCCGGGCGGCGCTGCCGACGATCGAACTGCTGCGCGAGAGCGGCGCCGCGGTCGTCCTCATCTCCCACCTCGGCAGGCCGGGCGGCAAGGTCGACCCGGCGCTCTCGATGCGGCCCGTCGGCGACCGCCTGGCCGAACTGCTGGGCGTCGAGGTGCGCCGGGCGCCGGCCGTGGTCGGCTCAGAGGTCGAGGCGATGGCACGGGCGCTCGGGCCCGGCGAGGTGCTGCTGCTCGAGAACGCCCGCTTCGAGCCGGGGGAGACCGGGAACGACCCGGGTCTGGCCGAAGCGCTCGCCGGGCTGGCGGACCTCTACGTGAACGACGCCTTCGGCGCCGCGCACCGGGCCCACGCCAGCACCGAGGGAGTGGCCCACATCCTTCCCGCTTACGCCGGCCTGCTGCTCGAGCGCGAGGTGACCGAACTGACCCGCGTCGTCGAATCGCCCGAGCGGCCGCTGGTCGTCGTTCTCGGCGGCTCCAAGGTCACCGACAAGATCGGCGTCATCGACCGTTTTCTGGATATCGCCGACCGGATCGCGATCGGCGGCGCGATGGCCTTCAGCTTCTTCAGGGCGCAGGGGATCCCGACCGGCGACTCGCTGGTCGAGGAGGAGGGCGTGAAGCTTGCCGAGGCGGCGCTGGCCCGGGCCGGCGAGGGTGGCTGCGAGCTCGACCTGCCGGTCGACCTCGTCCTCGGCAGGAGCTTCGATGCCGACACCGAGGTGCGCGACGGCGACGGGGTGGCCGTCCCCGACGGCTGGATGGGCCTCGATATCGGCCCGGGCACCGCCGCCGGCTACGCGGCTGCGATCGCCGCCGCCGGGACGATTCTCTGGAACGGCCCGATGGGCGCCTTCGAGCTCGAGCCCTTCGCCGCCGGCACCCGCACGGTTGCCGAGGCGGTGGCGGCGGCGGCGGGGACGACGGTTCTCGGCGGCGGCGACTCGGTCGCCGCGATGCAGCAGTTCGGGCTCGGTGAGAAGGTGGACTGGCTGTCGACAGGAGGAGGAGCGTCGTTGGAGCTGTTGGAGGGAAAGAAGCTGCCGGGAGTGGAGGCTCTTCTCGATGCCTGAGCGCCCGCGCACGCCCTACCTGGCCGCCAACTGGAAGATGCACAAGACGGTCGCCGAGGCGGCCGCGTACGTCGATGCGCTGCTTCCGCGGATTGCCGCGACCCAGCACGATGTCGTCATCTGCCCGCCCTTCACGGCGCTCGGCGCGGTGGTCGAGCGGCGCTACGGGACGGCCGTAAGGGTCGCCGCGCAGAACATGCACGAGGACGATTCCGGCGCCTTCACCGGCGAGGTCTCGGCCCAGATGTTGGTCGAGCTCGACGTCGAGGCGGTGATCCTTGGCCACTCCGAGCGGCGCCTGTACTTCGGCGAGACCGACGAGGCGCTGGCCCGTAAGGTCCCGGCCGCCCTCGCCGCCGGCCTCGAGCCGATCCTCTGCGTCGGCGAGAGCGAGGAGGCGCGCGACGGCGGCCGGACCGAGGCCGTGCTCGACGCCCAGCTGCAGGCCGACCTCGCTGAGGTCGCCACGGCCGACCTGGCTCGGGTGGTGATCGCCTACGAGCCGATCTGGGCGATCGGAACCGGCCGCACCGCGAGCCCGGAGCAGGCCGAGGAGGCGATCGGGTTCATCCGCGAGGTGGTCCGGCAGCGCGGCGCGGCGGCCGACGAGTTGCGGATCCTCTACGGCGGCTCGGTGAAGCCGGGCAACGCCGCCGAGCTGCTCGGCCGCGAGCAGATCGACGGTGCGCTGGTCGGCGGCGCCGCCCTGGACCCTGACGACTTCGCCGCGATCGTCGAGGCCGCGGGCTAGGCGCCGTGGCGGAGGAGCTGAACGTGGCCGGCCCGCACGTGCCCTCGGTCGCCCTCGTCATTCTCGACGGCTGGGGCCTCGCCGAGGCCGGCCCGGGCAACGCAATATCGCTTGCCGAGACACCCGTCTTCGACGATCTCTGGACGCGCTTTCCCCACACCCAGCTCTCCGCACAGGGCCGCGACGTCGGCCTCCCGGACGGCCAGATGGGCAACTCGGAGGTAGGCCATCTCAATCTCGGTGCCGGGGCGATCGTCAAGCAGGATCTGGCCCGGATCGACGACTCGATCGCCGACGGCTCCTTCTTCGACAATGAGGTCCTGCTCGAGGCCTGCGCCCGCGCCCGGCGCAGCCCGCGCGGCCGCCTCCACCTGTTGGGCCTGGTCTCCGACGGGGGCGTCCACTCCGGCTGGGACCACATCGAGGCGGTGATCGAGCTCGCCTCCCAGGAGGGGGTGCCCGACGTCGTCTTCCACGCCTTCACGGACGGGCGCGACACGCTTCCCCACGGCGGCCGCGAGTACCTGGGCCGGCTCGAACGATGGCTGCGGCAGGCGGGCCGGATCGCGACCGTCAGCGGCCGCTACTACGCGATGGACCGCGACACGCGATGGGAGCGGACCAAGCTCGCCTACGACGCGATCGTCCACGGCCAGGGCCTGCGCGCCGACAGCGCCCCGGACGCGATCGAGTCCTCCTACGTCCGCGACGAGACCGACGAGTTCGTCAGGCCGACGGTGATCGGCGACTACGACGGCGCGGCTGCCGGCGACGTCGCCGTCTTCGTCAACTTCCGTCCCGACCGGGCGCGGCAGATGACCCGGGCGCTTGCCGACCCCGACTTCGACGAGTTCCCGCGCGCCGGCGGCCCGCTCCTCGACCTGACGACGATGGCCTCCTACCGCAAGGGCTGGCCATACCCCGTCGCCTTCCCCGAGGCACGGCCCAGCACGACGCTCGCCGAGGTGGTCTCCGAGGCCGGCGGTCGCCAGCTCCACGTCGCCGAGACCGAGAAGTACGCCCATGTCACCTACTTCTTCAACGGTGGCCGCGAGCAGGAGTGGGAGGGCGAGGAGCGCAGCCTGGTCGACTCGCCGCGCGATGTGCCCACCTACGACCACAGGCCGGAGATGAGCGCCCGCGCCGCCGCCGCCGCCTTCACCGGGCCCTGGTCGGAGGGTGGCTACCGCTTCGGGATCATCAACTTCGCCAACCCCGACATGGTCGGGCACACGGGCGTCATCCCCGCTGCGGTCGAGGCGGTCGAGGCGGTCGACTCCTGCCTCGGCGAGGTCGTCGCCGCGGTCGAGGCCCAGGGCGGCGCCTGCATCGTCACCGCCGATCACGGCAACTGCGACCACATGCTCGAGCCCGACGGCTCCCCCAACACCGCCCACTCGCTCAACCCCGTGCCCCTGATCGTCACCGTCGAGGGCCTCGCCCTGCGCGACCGCGGCATCCTCGCCGACGTCGCTCCCACCGTCCTCGATCTCCTCGGCATCGCCCAGCCCGAGGCGATGACCGGCAGGTCGCTGATCGAATGACCGAGTGCTGCATTAGCGCCCCCTATGGCGGGCATCGAGCAGCACTCGACGAGATGAGGGACGCTCGGGAGAGGTTGCGGTTCGAGGTGGTGGCGCGGGATGGGGTCGCACGGGCCGGCGTCCTCCAAACCGCGCACGGGCCGATCGAGACGCCCGCCTTCATCCCGCTTGCCACCAAGGGGACGGTGCGCGGGCTGGAGTCCGCCGAGGTGGCGGCGCTCGGCTACGAGCTGATCCTCGGCAACACCTACCACCTGTTCGTATCGCCTGGGCCCGAGCGGATCGCAGCGGCCGGGGGCCTGCACTCGTTCATGGGTTGGGAGGGGGCGCTGATCACCGACTCGGGCGGGTTCCAGGTCTTCTCGCTGGCCCACGGCGGCGTCGCCGACGAGGTCAAGGGCAGCGGCCGCCCCGGGGGCGACCACGGCTCGGTGATCTCGATCGACGAGGAGGGGGTGCGCTTTCGCTCCTACCGCGATGGCACCGAGCTCTTCATCTCGCCCGAGGTCTCGATGCGGGTCCAGGCCGCCCTCGGCAGCGACATCGCGCTCGTCTTCGACGAGTGCACGCCATACCACGCCGATCGCGAGTACACGGCCCGTTCGATGGAGCGAACCCACCGCTGGCTCGACCGCTGCCTTGCGTGGCACGCGGCGGAGGGTCCCGAGCGCCAGGCGGTCTTCGGCATCGTCCAGGGGGGCGTTCACGAAGACCTGCGCCGCGAGTCGGCGGAGGCGGTCTGCGCCGCCGGGGTCGACGGGATCGCGATCGGCGGCACCCTCGGGCGCGACAAGGAGGAGATGGCCGGCGTGCTGGCGATGACCGCGCCCCTGCTGCCCGCCGGTGCCCCAAAGCACCTGCTCGGGATCGGCGAGGTCGACGACCTGCTCGGCGGAATCGGCCTCGGCCTCGACGTCTTCGACTGCGCCGTGCCGACGCGGCTGGCGCGCCACGGCGGCGCCCTTGTCCCCGACCCCGAGCGCCGCTTCCGCATCGACCTGCGCAAGGCCGGCTGGGTCGGGGACCGCCGGCCGCTGGTCGAGGGCTGCCCCTGTCCGGCGTGCCGCAATCACGACCGTGACTACCTCAGCTACCTCTCGCGCGCCGAGGAGTTGACCGCCGTCCGCCTCCTCTGCCTCCACAACCTCGCCTACATGCAGGAACTGGTCGCCCGAGCGCGCACCGCAATCGTCGCCGGCGAACTGGCCGCCTACTCCGCGGCGATCCTGGATGGCGCAGCCCCCTGGACCGCCGTCTAGCAGCCACCCACCCTGGGGACCCTCGGTCAGCTCCCGGCTCCAGAAGCTCCGACTGGGCCGTCCCTCGCGCGGGTGGCGCAGGTTGAGGGGGCCGAGAACGGACGTCAGTTCGCGCCCGCCCGCAGGCCCCCTCGAACCACGTCGGGCCCCGGCGCCGCCGGCCCGCCTATTCGGTGTTCTTGGAGACCAGGTCCTTGAATTCTTCAACCACCTTGTCGACCGTTTCGCCGGCGACTTCGGTCGCCCGCACCCCGGTCGCCTTGTCGGTGGTGACGATCACGGCGGTGGCGACGGCGGCGGCGATCAGGACGAGGGCGACCAGCGCCAGCATCATTCGCACGAAGCGCGAGAAGGCGCTGCGCCTGGCCGGCTTTCGCCGGCGGCGCGACGGGCGGCGGCGCCTGGCGCTGCGCAGCCCGCGCGGCCGGGCGCCGGGTCTGCGAGGGCGCCGGCCTGAACTCGGTCTGGCCGGTGCCGGGGTCGAGGCGCCGAGTCGGCGGTCTCGCCGCCGATGACGCTGGTCGGGGTCGCCCCCTCCTCCAGCGGCAGGGTCACGTCCTCGCCCTGCAGGCCTCGCTGCAGGCCGCCGGCGAGTTCGTCGGCGCTGGCGTAGCGCCGCGAAGGGTCTCCCTCCAGCGCTCGCAGGACAGCGGCGCCGAGGGTCTCCGGGACCTCGTCGTTGTAGGTGGTGGGCGGAAGAGGCCGGTCGTTCTGCTGGCGCACTGCAAGCTCGGCGAGCGTCGACCCCTCGTAGGGAAGCCGCCCGGTGAGGAACTGGTAGAGGACGACGCCGAGCGCGTAGACGTCGGTCGCCGGCGTCGCCTCCTCGCCCCGCACCTGCTCGGGCGCCAGATAGGCGGCGGTGCCGACCACCGAGCCGACCTGCGTTATCCGCGTCTGCTCGAGTGCGCGTGCGATCCCGAAGTCGGTCAGCTTCACCGTCATCTCGCCGCCACCCACCGGGCCGCCGACGATCATCAGGTTGCCGGGCTTTACGTCGCGGTGGATGATCCCGCGACGGTGCGCATAGTCGAGGCCGGCACAGGCCTGGGCGCCGGCCTCGGCCGCCGTCTGCGGGCCGATCGGCCCCTGGCGCTGGAGGATCTGCGCCCCCGAGCGGCCCTCGACGTACTCCATGACGATGTAGTGGCGGTGCTCGTCGATGCCGGTGTCGTAGACCTGGACGATGTTGGGGTGGATCAGCTTCGCCACCGCCAGCGCCTCGCGGCGGAAGCGGGCAACGAAGCGCTCGTCGTCAGAGAGGTGCTCGGCGAGGATCTTGACGGCGACCGTCCGCTCCAGTGTCAGGTCGGTCGCCTTGTAGACGTTCGACATCCCCCCGGAGCCGAGCCGGTCGCCGAGCTCGTAGCGGCCAGAGAGGGTCCCGCCCGCCATCAGCCGCCTTCTCCCGTCGCGGCGCCGGGGCCGATCCCGCCCGAGGGGCCGCCTTCTTCTTCGGCGGGTGGGGCTTCTTCGTTGCCTTTGCCTTCGCCCGACGGTTCCGGAGGTTTGACCTGTTCTTCTTCCGCGGGCGGCGTTGCTTCGGGCTCGACCTTCTTCGGCTTCTTTTCCTTCTTGCTCTTCTTTTCCGACTCTTCTTCGCTGCCTTCGGTCGTTTCCGGCAGGGTTTCTTCGGCGCTGGTGACTTCGCTTTCCTGGCAGTCGGCGACGACTTCGTTGAGGCGGGCCGCCCCGTCTCGCAGCAGTTCCTTCAGCTTCGGGTCGATTCCCTGCAGCGCTTCCACCTCGGTGGCGACCTGGAGCGCCGCGTCCTGGGCGTCGATGCATTCGCCTTCGTCGACGAGCTCTCGGACCGTGTCGAGGTTTTCGCCGATTTCCTGCGCCGTGTTGCCCGGCAGCAGCTTTGCGTCGCTCCCCCCGCAGGAGGCGAGGGCGAGGGACGCGGACGAGGCCGATCGCGAGCGCGATCGCGGCTGCGGCTAGGCGGGCCATAGGGCGAGTCTAGAGAACGGGTCCGGGCGCACGTTTTGCCTGCATTTGAGCGTCACTGTCCGATGTAGAGCCGGTCCGCGAGGCGCTTCGGCAGCCCCGCCTCGACGATCGCAGAGGCGGCCCGGTCGATGTCGTACTCGACGCGGTGATAGCGGGCGGCCTCCTTGCCGGTGTCGATCTCCATCCAGGCGGCGCGGGGGTCGCCGTCGCGCGGCTGGCCGACGCTGCCCGGGTTGAGGAGCCAGCGCCCCTCGGAGAGGTCGAGCTTGAGGCCGTCCTCGGCCTGGCCGCCGCGGGTCTCGCCGCGCCCGCCGGCGGCGGAGAGACGGGCGAAGAAGAGGGCGACGTGCGAATGGCCGATCAGCGAGAGGCGCTCGGGCTGCACCTCCAGGCAGGCATCGGCCTGCTCGAGCGAGAGGACGTACTCCCAGACCGGGTCGCGGGGGGAGGCGTGGAAGAGGCCGATGCCGCGTTGCTGGGAGGTGGGGTGGAGGCCGCCGAGGAACTCGAGCGCCGGCTCGCCGATCCGCTCCCTCGTCCACTCGACCGCCGCCGCGGCGGCCTCCGAGAAGGCCTCGATGTCGAGCCGGCCGAGCACCGCCAGGTCGTGGTTGCCGATCAGGCACGTGTCGCAGCGCTCGGCGGCCAGCTCGGCGCAGGCATCCGGGTCGGCCCCGTAGCCGACGATGTCCCCCAAGCACCAGATCTGCTCGACCCGGCGCTTCTCTGCGCTTGCCAGGACGGCCTCGAAGGCGGGAAGATTGGCGTGGATGTCGGTGATTACGGCGACTTTCACGGCGGCCCAGAGTACTCACACGCCCGTGCGCTCCATACGATGAGGCCCGATCTGGCGATTTCGATGACAACCGACTCGGTAACAGAGCTGCGCGAAGCGGTCAGCCGCGCGACCCGGGCCCTCCGCGAGGGGGAGCCGAGCGGGCCCGTGCCGTCACTCGACCGGCCGCCGAAGCCGGAGTTGGGCGATTACAGCTCCAATGCCGCGATGCTGCTCGCGGCGCCACTCGGGGAAAACCCGCGCGACGTCGCCGGCCGCCTCGGCGCGGAGCTCGAGCGCGACCTCGGAGAGAGCGACAGCCTCGAGCGGATCGAGGTCGCCGGCCCCGGCTTCGTCAACCTCTTCCTCGCCGACTCCTGGTATCGGCGGGCGATGACGCGCCTGGCCGAGTCCGGCCAGGCGCTCGGGCCCGCTCGCACCGACTCGCCCGAACGGATCCTGGTCGAGTTCGTCTCCGCCAACCCGACCGGACCGCTGCACGTCGGCGGCGGCCGCCACGCCGCCTACGGCGACGCGCTCGTGCGCCTGCTCGAGGCGGTCGGCCACGACGTCGGGCGCGAGTACTACGTCAACGACGGTGGCGGACAGATCGAGCGCTTCGCGCTCTCGATCGCAGCCCGCATGACCGGCGGCGAGCCCCCCGACGACGGGTACACGGGCGACTACGTCGCCGAGCTGGCCGCCGAGCTGGCCGCCGCCGGCATCGACCCGGGTGACACAGAGGCGGTCGGCGCCCGTGGGGTCGAGCTGGTCCTCGACCGCGTCCGCGCAACCCTCGATCGCTTCGGCGTCCACTTCGACACCTGGTTCCACGAGCGCGACCTCTATCGCAGGGGCGAGGTCGAGAAGGCGCTGGCACGGCTCGAGGAAGGGGGCCATTCCTACCGGAGCGACGACGCCCTCTGGCTGCGGACGACGGACTTCGGCGACGACAAGGATCGGGTTCTCGTCCGCGCCAACGGCGAGCCGACCTACCTCGCCGCGGACGTCGCCTATCACTGGGACAAGCTCGAGCGCGGCTTCGGCAGGCTGGTCGACGTGCTCGGCGCCGATCACCACGGCTACGCCACCCGGGTGCGCGCCGCGATCGCCGGCCTCGGCGCCGACCCCGATTCCTTCGAGGCTCTGATCATGCGCCTCGTCCACATCGTCGAAGGCGGCGAGCGCTCGCAGATGTCGAAGCGCAGCGGCGACTTCGTCTCTCTCGACGAGCTGCTCGACGACATCGGCGTCGACGCGAGTCGCTGGTTCATGCTCTGGCGCAGCCACGACACGACCGTGGACCTCGACCTCGACCTCGCCCGCCGCGAGTCGAGCGACAACCCCGTCTACTACGTCCAGTACGCCCACGCCCGGATCGCGAGCATCCTCCGCAAGGCCGGCGGCGAGGCCCCCGACGCAGCCCTCGCGGCCGGGGCAGCGACCCCCGACACGCCTCTCGAGCCCGCCGAGAAGGCGCTGGTCAAGCGCCTGCTCGAGTTCCCCGATGAGGTGCGCGAGGCCGCCGAGCGTCGCGCCCCGCACCGGATCTGCGCCTACTCGACGGCGGTCGCCGCCGACTTCCACGCCTTCTACCGGGACTGCCAGGTGGTCGGCGCCGAGGGCGAGGGCGTCGAGGGCTCGCGGGTCGCCCTCTGCCTGCTGACCAAGAGAACCATCGCCAACGCCCTCGGCCTGCTGGGCATCTCGGCGCCGGAGCAGATGTGAAGCCGATCGCCGAGATCAGAGGGCGATCCCGCGACAGGGTCCGGGCCGGAACCCTGGGCCGCGGCGACCTCGATGCCTTCGCCGGCATGCTCGAGAGGATCGGCGACGGCGCGATCGTCGTCACCGGGGCCGGCGAGGGTCGCCTCGCGGTCTCGACGGGGCTGGCCACCGTCGCCGCCGCCTCGGGGTCGCGCACCGCGGTGGTCGACTGCGACCTCGAGGAGCCGACCCTCGCCGGCGCCCTCGGCCTCGCCGAGCAGCCGGGGCTGCACGAGTACCTGCGGGCGGAAGCGAAGGCCGGCGAGATCCTCCAGCCACTCGTGCTCGCCGGGCCCGCATCCGAGGGGGCGAGCGACCCTCTCGTCTGCATCGCCGCCGGCTCCCCGGCTCCCGAGGGCAAGGTGCCGATCGATTCGCCGGACTTCAGCCATGCGGTGGCAAAACTGCGCAGCGGCTACGACCTCGTCGTCCTCCACGGCCCGCCGCTCGGGGACGACACCGGCGCCCTGCAGGCCGCGACGGCCCGCGCCGATCTGGTGCTGGCCTGCGTCGGGCCCTCGCTGACCTCGGGCCGCGCCGGGCGCCGGCTGAAGAAGTCGCTCGGCCGCCTCCCGGGCGGCACCGTCGAGGTCGTCGTCTACGGCTGAGCCGGAGCCGCCGCAGCTCAGAGGTCGTAGCGGGCGATGTCGGCGTCGAGCCGTTCGGCGTCCTCGGCCGCCGGCGTCGCTGCCGCCGTCGAGCCGCCGGAGCCGCCGCCGCCCCTGCGGCGCCAGCGAGCGACGCCGATCGCCAGGGCCGCCGCGCCGAGCAGGAAGGCGATCGCCGGCACCAGATAGGCGGAGAGGTTGAAGCCCGAGCCCTCGGGCAGCGCCAGCACCTGGGGGCCGTATTCCTCGACGAGCGCGTCCTTGATCTCCGCCTTGCTCCTGCCGGCCGCGATCATCTCGGCGATGAAGGCCTTCTCGCGACGTGCCTGGGGCGAGTCGGAGAGCTCGAGCAGGGTGCCGCAGATCGTGCACATGACCTCGTCTTCGACGTCGGCGATGTTGACCCGCGGGGTCGGGGAGGCGGGCTGCGCGGCGGCGGGCGCGGCGCAGGCGGCCGACGCCGCCGCCAGCAGACAGGCGAGGACCGCGGCTCTCGCCTTCACGATCCTTCGACGATCGGGTCGACGCTTTCGTGGAGGAAGCGTTCGTCGACCACCCCGCGCCAGATCAGCGCCAGCCTGCCCCGCGGGTTGACGAGGAAGTTCTCCGGCACGCCGCTCGAGCCGAAGGCGTCGCTGCGCTCGTTGCCGACCGAGCGGAGCTGCGGGTAGGTGATCTTGAGCTCGTCGACGAAGGCGAGCGCGTCCTCGCTGTTGTCCTGGACGTTGATCCCGAGCACCGTCGCCCCGTCGTCGCGGTGCTCGCGCCACCAGCGCTCGAGCGCCGGCGCCTCCTCGCGGCAGGGCAGGCACCAGGAGGCCCAGAGGTTGACCAGCACCCATTCGCCGCGATAGTCGGCGATCTCGCCCTCGCCCTCGCCGCCGAGAACGGGCAGTGGCGTGTCGGGGACCGGGTCGCCGACGGCGATCGTGGCCGTGCCCTTGCTGAGCAGCCCGAAAACGAGCAGGCCGATCACGGCGCAGACGGCGAGGAAGACGAAGAAGGTTCGGGCGCTCACGGCCCGGGAAGGTTAGATCCCGGGGCCTCGCGGCCGTAGAATGGCCGCCGCGCGGACGTAGCTCAGTTGGTAGAGCGCGAGCTTCCCAAGCTCGAGGTCGCGGGTTCGACCCCCGTCGTCCGCTTATCGGGGCGATCCCCGTTGGGGCCACGGCCGTTGCCGTGGTCGACGAGGCTGTAGAAGTGCTCGGTGGCGCCGCGGACCTGGCGCTGTCTGGTCAGCTCGATCAGGTCGGACCTGACCAGCTCGGTGACGTGGTAGTTGACGTTGCTGAGCGGGACGCGGAGCTCGTAGCTGAGGTCGCTGGGGGAGAGGGTGCGCCCGCCGTCGATCGCAAGCGCTTCCAGGACTGAGATTCGAAGGGGGTGCGTGTTTGCCCGAGCCAGTCGCTGCCAATCCATTCGTGCCTCCATCGATGCGTGGTTACCCGATCCGGTGCCTAGCTACCCCGATACCTAAAAATTCTACCGCAACTCATTAAAATCGGGTACAGTCCCGCATCAGGGATTTAGGAAAGGGTTCCAGATGGGTAGGCAAACCGACATCCGCAATGGGTAGGAGATCGACATGAACGCAGGCCCCCGGCGCCTCCTCGCCGCCTTGACCGCAGTGCTCGCCGCGGCCGTCCTCGCCCCCTCTGCTGCGGCCAACACCGAAGACATCATCGCTCCCTCGAGCCCTCCCTACACCCCCTCGAGCGGCTGGCAGGCGGGGACCTGCACGGCCGACGCGCCGGTCTGCTCCGTCGCGACCCCGGGCCAGTTCTTCGAAAACGCCGCCGGCCACCCGCAGGTCGGCTTCACCCAGTTCATCGTCCGCAATCATCCAGGCTCGCTCGGGCCGATCCTCTCGCCCGAAGAACCGATCGGCGAACTGAAGACCGTCCACGTCGACCTCCCGGTGGGCCTCAGCGTCAACCCGCAGGCGACCCCCCAGTGCCCGACCGCAACCGGCGAATCGAACCCCGGATCCTGCCCGGCGAACACCAAAGTCGGCCAGAGTCAGATCACGGGCTCCGTACTCGGGGTGGTCTCGCCGACGACGATCGACGCCGACGTCTACAACATCGAACCGCCGGCGGGCGAGCCGGCGCTGTTCGGCTTCAGCATCGCGGGAGCGGCCAACGTCTTCCTGCGCGCCGAGGTTTCCTGGGACGGCGACTATCACGAGGGGTTCACGATCGCCGTGCCGCCGCTGCCGATATCGGGGATCCTCCCCGGCGGCCTGATCCTCAAGAACCGCCTCGTCTTCGACGGCCGCTCCGGCGACGGCACCTTCATCACCACGCCCTCGACCTGCTTCGACCCGGAAACCGACGCGGGCAAGGAACAGGTCTACTCGACATGGCTCCAGGCCTCCTCGATCGAAGAAGAGGAAGACCCCGGATACCAGTTCCCGGCCAGTGCCGAACCGCGGCTCGAGTCGCCTCTGCCGCCGGGCAAAAAGCCGATCGACTGCGCCAACATCCCCTACGAGCCCTCGGCGGACGTCGACCCCGGCAACTCACGGCAACCGACTCGCCTTCGGGGGCCACCACCGAAGTCGAGGTGCCCCACATCCTCGGCGGCGGCGAAAGCGAGAGCTCGAACACCCGAGAGGCGCGGGTCGCCCTGCCGGCCGGGCTCGGTCTCAACCCCGCGGCGGGCGCCGGGCTCGTCGCCTGCACCGACTCGGAGTTCGGCAAGGGCACGAAGGCTCCGGTCGCCTGCCCGCCGGGCTCGAAGATCGGCACGGTCGAGATCAAGACCCCGCCGCTGCGCGAATCCGACGGGACCCTCGAAGGAGACGTCTTCGTCGGCACCCAGCTCAGCCGCGACCCCGCCTCCGGGCGACGAGTACCGGATCTTCGTCGACGCCGAGTCGGCGCGCTACGGAATCTCCGTGCGGCTTCTCGGCCGGGTCAGCGCCGACCCGGTCAGCGGGCAGCTGACGACCCGCTTCGAAGGTCTGCCGCAGGTCCCCTTCAGCTCCTTCGTGCTGAAGCTGGACGGCGGCCCGCGGGCGACGCTGACCAGTCCCGCGACCTGCGGCCCGCACCGCATGGTCGCGACAATGACCCCCTGGTCGGGAAACCCGGCCGCGACCCCGTCGAGCGAGTTCACCCTGACCTCGGCGCCCGGGGGAGGCGCATGTCCGCCGACGCTCGGCGAGCGGCCCTTCGCACCGGGGTTCGAAGCGCGCGCGTCCGATACCCGGGCCGGCGGCTTCACCGACCTCGGCATAGACGTCGCCCGCAGCGAGGGCGACCAGGAGCTGAAGGGGGTCGAGGTCACGCTGCCGCCGGGGATGACCGCGAAGCTCGCCGGCCTGCGCTACTGCCCGGAGGAGGCGATCGCCGCCGCGGCCGCCAACGGCGGGCTCGCCGAGGCCGCGGCCCCAGCTGTCCCGGCGACAGCCTCGTCGGCAGCGCGGCGATCACAGCCGGAAGCGGCCCCGAGCCCCTTCACATCGACTCCGGCAAGGCCTTCCTCGCAGGCCCCTACCACGGGGCGCCGCTGTCCCTGGCGGTGATCACCCCCGCCACGGCCGGGCCGTTCGACCTCGGCACGGTCGTGGTGCGGGTGGCGCTGTTCGTGGACCCGGCGACAGCCCAGGTGAGGACGGTGACCGACCCGCTTCCCCACGTCTACGGCGGCGCTCCTTCTCGACGTGCGCACGGTCGCGGTTGAAGATCGACCGCCCCGGCTTCTCGCTGAACGGGACCAACTGCGACCCGTCGGCGTTCGCCGGCACCCTGCACGGCGGCGGCTCGAACCCCGACGACCCGGCGTCGTTCAGCTCCGTCACCGCCTCCTCGCCCTATCAGGCGTCGGGCTGTGACGCGCTTCCCTTCGGCCCGCGGCTGTACCTCAGGTTCTTCGGCGCGACGAAGCGGGCGAAGAACCCGAAACTGCGGGCGATCCTGCTCGCCAGGCCCGGCGACGCGAACATCTCGCGCGCCGCGGTGACTCTGCCGAAGTCGGTGATCCTCGATCAGGCGAGCATCGGCCGCGTCTGCACGCGGGTCCAGTTCGACGCCGGCGAGTGCCCGTCGAACTCGGTCTACGGCTTCGCCGAAGCCGACTCGCCACTGCTCGACGGGCCGCTCAAAGGGCCGGTCTACCTGCGCTCCTCGAACAACACCCTGCCGGACCTCGTCGCCGCCCTGCACGGCCAGGTCGACATCGAGCTGGCGGGCCGCACCGACACCGTCCGCGGCCGGATCCGCAACACCTTCGACACCGTGCCCGACGTCCCGGTCTCGCGCTTCGTGCTGACGATCAGGGGCGGCAAGAGGAGAGGCCTGCTCGTCAACACGCAGAACCTCTGCGCCCGCAGGCAGTTCGCGAGGCTCGACCTCAACGCGCAGAACGGCAGGAGCCTGACCAAGAAGCGGTTGAAGATCCGCAAGCCCTGCCGGAGGAAGCGCCGCCACGGCCGCCGCACCCACCACAGCCGCCACCGGGCCGGCTAGGCAGATTCGATGACAGGCAGGATGGGTAGACGCCCAGACATGGCGAGGAAGCTCCTATGTGCGGGGATCACCTGCCTCTGCTTCGCAGGGGTTGGGGGGCCGGCGTCCGCGGCGGCCGACACCGGCGACATCATCGCGCCGCAGAACGACCCCGCCGACTCGGCCGACGGCTGGCAGGCGGGGACCTGCAAATCCGAACCGTGCTCGCCCGAAACTCCGGAAGCGTTCTTCACCCAGGCTGCCGGGCACCCGCCGATCGGCTTCACCCAGTTCATCACCAAGGACGGCGCCGGCATCGGCATCGACCCGGTCGGCGTCCTCAAGGACATCAGGGTCGATCTCCCCACCGGCCTCAGCGTCAACCCGCAGGCCACGCCGCAGTGCGACCTCGGCACCTTCCAGGAAGGGGCCGCGGGCTGTCCCGGCCGGCTCTGTCGTCGGCCTCAGCCTGATCACGCTCGCCGTCGCCGGGCTGCCGGTCGGACCGGTCCCTGCCCAGGTCTACAACTTGGTCCCGAGCCAGGGGGAACCGGCCCTCTTCGGCTTCGAAGCGGCCGGCGCCGAGGTCTACCTGAAGGCCGACGTGGCGTGGAGCGGCGACTACCACGAGGGCTTCACGATCGCCGTGCCGGAACCGCCGGCCGGGCGGCTCTACGTCAACCGGCTGGTATTCACCGGGGTCGCCGGCAACGGAACCTTCCTGACCACTCCCAGCACCTGCCGCAACCCCGCCGAGGCGGAGTTCGCCCACACATACTCGACCTTTCTCCGGGCCGACTCGGTCGAGGTCCCCGACTCGGGCTTCCCGAGCGGCTCGACCCCGTTCGAGGCGTTGCTGCCGCCGGGCGTCAAGCCGACCGGCTGCGACGCGGTGCCGTTCAAACCGAAGCTCACCGTCTCGCCCGGGACCGACCGCACCGACTCTCCGGCCGCCGCCGTCGTCGCGGTCGACGTCCCCTTCGAGCCGCCCGAACCGCTCGCCAACTCCAACGTGAGGACGGCGCGGACGGCCCTGCCGGCGGGGATGGGCCTCAATCCCTCGGCGGCCGAGGGCCTGGTTGCCTGCACCGACGCCCAGCTGGGCAAGGGGAAGACGGCTCCCGTCGCCTGCCCGGCGGCCTCGAAGATCGGCACGGCCTCAATCGAGACCCCGCCCCTTCCCTCCGGCTCGCTCAGCGGCGACGTCTATCTCGGTCAGCAGCTCAGCCGCGACCCCGCCTCCGGCGACGAGTACCGGATCTTCGTCGACGCCGAGTCCGCTCGGTACGGGGTCTCCGTGCGGCAGATCGGCCATGTCAGCGCCGATCCCGTCACCGGGCAGCTGACGGCGACCTTCGCCGAAGCGCCCCAGGTCCCGTTCAGCTCGTTCGTGCTGCGCTTCGACGGCGGTGACCGGGCGCCGCTGACGAGCCCGGGGCTCTGCGGGCCGAGCCGGTCGAACCTCGCCGCCGATCCCTATACCGAGACGGCGACCGCCGAATCCTTCAACGACTTCACCCTGACCAGCGCCCCCGGCGGCGGCTCCTGCCCGGCCACGCTCGCCCAGCGGCCGTTCAACCCCGGGTTCACCGCCAAGGCGAAGAGCGCCAAGGCCGGCGCCTACAGCCCCTTCTCGGTGTACCTGCACCGCAGCGACGGCCAGCAGGAGTTGAAGGTGGTCGACGTGACGCTGCCCGCCGGCGTCAGCGGCAAGCTCAAGGGAGTTCCCTACTGCCCGGCCGGGAAGATCGCCGCCGCCGCCGACCGCGCCGGCGAAGCCGAGGCGAAGAACCCCAGTTGCCCCTCGAAGAGCCGTGTCGGAGCGGCGACGATCCGCGCCGGCAGTGGCGGCTCGCCGATCAAGATCACCGGCAAGGCGTACCTGTCGGGGCCCTACAAAGGCGCTCCTCTTTCCCTGGCGGTGATCACCCCGGCCGTCACCGGGCCGTTCGACCTTGGCACCGTCGTCGTCCGCGTCGCCCTCTTCGTCGACCCGGACACGGCGCGGATCCGGCCGTACTCGGACGTCATCCCCGACGTCTACGGCGGCGCCAAGCTCGACATCCGCTCGATCTTCGTCAACGCCAACAAGGGGCGCTTCACGGTCAACCCGACCAGCTGCGGGGCCCTGCGTAGCGAAGGGCGTGTCCTGGGAGGCGGCGGCGACCCGGCGAGGGAATCCCATTTCAGCTCCCATCCGGTCAGCGACGGGTTCCAAACCTCGGACTGTCGCTCGCCCGGCTTCCGGCCGCGCCTCTTCACCCGCATCCTCGGCCGCCGCGGAGCCGCTCGCCGGACGAGGAACCCCAAGTTCCGGGCCGTGCTGCTCGGCCGCGACGGCGACGCCAACCTGCGCCGGGCGACCGTGGTCCTGCCGCGCGCGGTGATCCTCGACCAAAGCCACATCAAGACGATCTGCACCCGCCCCCAACAGGCAACCGGCAGCTGCCCGAAGGGCTCGATCTACGGTCATGCCGCCGCCTTCTCGCCACTGCTCGGCAAGCCCCTGCGAGGCCGCGTCTACCTCGTCCCGTCAACCCACACGCTGCCCGACCTGCTCGTCGACCTCGGTGGTCAGGTCCACGTCCGGCTGCACGCGTCGGTCGACGCGGTCCGGGGCCGGATGCGGACGACCTTCTACGCGGTCCCCCGACGTCCCGGTGAGCAAGTTCGTGCTGACGATGAAGGGCGGCGGCCGGGGCCTGCTCACCAACACCGCCGACCTCTGCGCGCGACGCCTGCGCTCGAAGGCGGTACTGCACGCGCAGAACGGGCGCCGCATCCAAAACAAGCACCTGAAGCTGCGGGTCCCCGCCTGCCGGCACAAGGCGCGGCAGAGCCACAGGGCGGCGCGAGGCGGTCGGGCCGGGGCCTAGATCGGCTGCTGCGTCGGCCGGATCAGGATCTCGTTGACGTCCACCCCCGGCGGCTGCTCGAGGGCGAACATCACCGCCCGGGCAATGTCGTCGTCGCGCAGCGCCCACTCGCCGGGCCGATTGTCGAAGAACGGCGTGTCGGTCATCCCCGGCTCGATCAGCGTGACCTTGATCTCGTTGCTGTCGTGCATCTGGCGCAGCTCCGCGCGCAGCGCCTCGCCGATTGCCGTCGTTGCCCACTTGGTCGCCGAGTAGAGCGACCCCGGCAGCACCCGGCGGCCGGCGATCGAGCTGGTGACGATGAAATGGCCGTCGCCGCGCTCGAGCAGGTGGGGGAGGGTGGCGCGGATCGTCAGGGCGACGCCGTAGACGTTCGTCAGGACCATCGAGCGCCAGTGCTCGACCGACTCCTCGAGGAAGCCCCGGGTGGCGCCGAAGCCGGCATTGGCGAAGACGGCGTCGATGCGCCCGAAGCGCTCGATCCCGGTCGCCGCCATCGCCTCGACCTCGTCCCACTCGGTGACGTCGCAGCGGACGGCGATCGCCCGCTCCTCGCCGCCGAGCTCAGCGGCGAGCTGCTCGAGGGCGTCGAGGCTGCGCGCGGCCAGAACCAGCCGATAGCTCCCGGCAGCCGCGCGCGCAGTCGCGGCGCCGATGCCACTGCTCGCCCCGGTGATCAGCAGCACAGGACTGTTTGCGCTCGGGGTCATTCGTCGATTCTTCCAGCTGGACCGAGTCGGGCGGTTGTTCGGGGGTCGCCGGACACTCAGCGCGAAGCGCGTCCGCCGACCCCCGAACAACCGCCCCTCACGCCCACCTTGCGATAATTGGCGACCGTGGACCCGCAGCGCAAACGCAAGATCCGACTGGTCGTCGCCCTCAGCGTCGCGGTGCTGCTCGCCGTGGCACTCGTATACACGTCGTTCAGCGCTTCGACCGAGGCGAAGGAGCCCTCGGAACTGGTCAATGCGACCCCCGGCACCAGCGCCGAGATGACCGGCAAGGTCGTCAAGGGGTCGGTCGAGCGCGAAGGCAGCGACCTCTCCTTCGAGGTCGCCGATCGCGACGGCCACGGCGAGAGCATCCCGGTCACATACAGCGGCATCGTCCCCGACCCCTTCCGCGGGGGTCGCGAGATCGTTCTCAGCGGCGAGGTCGAGCACGGAACCTTCGTCGGCGAGCGGGACACGCTCGTCACCAAGTGCCCGTCGAAGTTCACGACGACGACGAATGCCAGCTAGCGTCGGCAGCCTCGCGCTCGGGCTCGCCTTCCTGACCGCGATCTTCGCTGCGGTATCGGCCCTCGCCGGGGCGAACGGGGAGAGGCGCTGGGTGGACCACTCGCGGCGCGCCGTCTACGCGCTCTGCGGGCTGCTGAGCGCCTGCGTCGTGATCGTCGAGATCGCCTTCGCGACCGACGACTTCTCCTTCAGCCTGGTCCAGCAGCACTCCTCGATCGAGACACCGTTCTTCTACAAGATGGCGGCGATGTGGTCGAGCCAGGAGGGCTCGCTGCTGCTCTGGGCCTGGGTGCTCTCGATCGTCGCCTCGCTGGCCCTGTACTCGACCCGCGACAAGCTCCGCGAGCTGGTCCCCTACGCGACGGCGGTGATGGCCGGCGTCGCCTCCTTCTTCACCGGCCTGATGCTCTTCGCGGGCGGCGTCAACCCGTTCGCGACGCTCGACCCGGCGCCGGCCGACGGGGTCGGCCTCAACCCGCTTCTCCAGCACCCGAGCATGATGATCCACCCGCCGATGCTCTACTCGGGCTACGTCGCCTTCACGGTGCCGTTCGCCTTCGCGGTCGGCGCCCTCGTCACCCGGCGCATCGACGCCGATTGGATTCGCGCAACCCGCCGCTTCGCCCTGATCGCCTGGGCGCTGCTCGGGTTCGGCCTCCTGCTCGGCGCCCGCTGGTCCTACACCGAGCTCGGCTGGGGCGGCTACTGGGCCTGGGACCCGGTCGAGAACGCGGCCCTGATGCCGTGGCTGATCGGCACGGCGTTCCTGCACTCGATCATGGTCCAGGAGAGGCGCGGCATGCTCAAGGTCTGGAACGCCTGCCTGATCGTCGCCACCTTCTCGCTGGCGCTGCTCGGCACCTTCCTTGTCCGCTCCGGTGTCCTGCAGTCGATCCACGCCTTCGGCGACAGCACCGTCGGCCCCTACATCCTCGGCCTGATCGCCGTCGTCCTGATCGGCTCGACGGCGCTGATCGTCTCCCGCCTCGACGACCTGCGCTCGGAGAAGCGGATCGACTCGTTGATCTCCCGCGAGGCGGTCTTCCTGATCAACAACCTGCTGCTCGTGGCGCTGACGGTGGCGATTTTCTGGGGCACCTTCTTCCCGCTGATCTCGGAGCTGTTCACCGGCGAGAAGGCCTCGCTGGCGGCGCCCTGGTTCGACCGCTACACGACGCCGCTGGCGATCCTGCTCGTGCTCTTCACGGGGATCGGGCCGCTGCTCGCCTGGCGCCGGGTGAGCTGGGCCTCGGCGAAGCGCGTCTTCCTGGTGCCGGCCGCGGTCGGGGCCGGCGTCGGAGTCGCGCTGGCGATTGCCACCGACGCCGCCCAGAGGCCCTGGGCCCTCGCCCTCTTCGCCTTCGCCGCCTTCAGCCTGACCGGTCTCGCCCAGGAGTTCTGGCGCGGGGCGGTCGCCCGGCGCAAGCTCGCCGGCGGCTCGCTGCCGGCGGCCCTGACCGGCATGGTCGCGCGCAACAGGCGCCGTTACGGCGGCTACATCGTCCACGCCGGCGTCGCCGTGCTGTTGATCGGGATCGCCGCCTCGTCGAGCTTTCAGACCAACCGCGACGTCAACCTGAAGCCGGGGGAGAGCGCCGTGATCGACGGCCACTCGGTCACCTACGAGAGGCCGACCGTGAGCGTCGACCAGGAGGCGATCTCCTTCGGCGCCGTGCTCGCGGTCGCCGAGGGCGGCAAGCGCTTCAGGCTCCACCCCGAACGCCGCTTCTTCCGGCCGACGGGCGGCGGGCCGGGGACGATCTCCAGCCTCTTCGACGGCGAGGCGACGAGCGAGGTCGGGCTGAGGGCGGGCCTTGCCAAGGACTTCTGGGTCGCCGTCAACCCGGACATCAGCGGGATAAGGGCGCAGCTCCACAGGGCCGACGCGGGCTTCCGGACCTGCGTCAGGGGCGGGCCCGGGGCGCCGCCCGCGTGCAGCGCGGTGGCCGGCCTGATGCGGGCAGCGGCGGCCGACCCGCGCCTGCGCGGCGCGGCCCTCGCCCAGATCGACCGCCTGCAGGGCGCGACGGCGGCGCGGATCGCGAAGACCTACGTCGCCGAAGGCACGCCGGCGACCTTCCGCGTGATCGTCGACCCGCTCGTCACCTGGATCTGGATCGGCGGCCTGATCGCGCTGACCGGCGCCGGCATCGCGCTCTGGCCGGCCCGCCGATCCCGCCGCAGCCTCGCCCGGGTCGAGGACCCCGAGCTCGAGGCCCTCAAGGAAGCGAAGTACCGCGAGATTCGCGACGCCGAGCTCGACCACGCGGCCGGCAAGCTCTCAGACGATGACTTCGCGCTGCTCGACGCCGAGCTGCGCAAGGAGGCGGTCGAGATCCTCGACCGTTAGATCTTCAGCAGGACCACGGTGTTGACGACGAAGAGGACCGCGAAGAAGACCGTCGCCCGGTCGAGGTTGCGCTCGACCATCGAGCCGCCGCCGACACCGCCGCCGCCGATCCCGAAGGCGCCGGAGAGGCCCGCGTCTTTCCCCGAGTGCAGGAGGATCAGAAAGATCAGGACGGCGGAGATGATCACCTGGATGACTGCCAAGAACGTGTACATCGACGGCGGAGTGTAGCGCGGCAAGCTCGGTTTACACGTCAGAATCTGGTGTTGCACAGATTGACAAAGTGCGTTAGGTTGTCAATCGACAGGACGTCAACAGTCAATTTGACAAGGAGGAGCGCGCCCATGGAGGCAGCTGCACACTCGCACCACGAGCACCACGAGCACCATCACCACGATCACGGGCCCGAGGTCGAGCTCAACCCGGCGACCTGGCGCGACGCCAAGCGCTACGCCTGGCTGATGGGCCTGATCATCCCCTTCGCTCCCTTCATCGCCTGGGGAACGGTCGAGCTGACGGGCTTCGAGGCCTTCTGGTTCTTCGGCCCGTTGCTCGTCTTCGGCTTCTTCCCGCTGCTCGACATCGCGATCGGCGTCGACCCGACCAACCCGCCCGACAGCGTCCTCAAATGGCTCGAGCAGGACCGCTACTACCGCTGGTGCACCTACCTCTTCATCCCGGTGCAGTACGCGGGCCTGGTCTTCGCCTGCTACCTGTGGTCGAGCGGCGACCTCAGCGTCCTCGAGAGCCTCGGGCTGGCGGTGACGATGGGCGTCGTCGGCGGGATCGCGATCAACACCGCCCATGAGCTCGGCCACAAGCGGGCCAGCTCCGAGCGCTGGCTGAGCCGCGTCGCCCTCGCCCAGACGGGCTACGGGCACTTCTTCATCGAGCACAACCGCGGCCACCACGTCCGCGTCGCGACCCCCGAGGACCCGGCCAGCGCGAGGTTCGGGGAGAGCTTCTGGGCCTTCCTGCCCCGCACCGTCTACGGCAGCCTCACCTCGGCCTGGGGGATCGAGTCCGCCCGCCTCGACCGGATGGGCAAGTCGCACTGGACGCTGCGCAACGACATCCTCGGCGCCTGGGCGATGACCGTCGGGCTGTTCGCGGCCCTGGCGATCGCCTTCGGCCCCGTGGTCCTTCCCTACCTGGTCATCCAGGCGATCCTCGGCTTCGCGCTGCTCGAGGTCGTCAACTACCTCGAGCACTACGGCCTGCGTCGCCAGATGAAGGACGACGGTCGCTACGAGCGCTGCCTGCCCGAGCACAGCTGGAACAGCAACAACGTCGCCTCCAACGTCCTCCTCTACCACCTCCAGCGCCACTCCGACCATCACGCCAACCCGACCCGCCGCTACCAGGCGCTGCGCCACGTCAAGGAGGCGCCGCAGCTGCCCACCGGCTATGCCGGGATGATCGTGCTCGCCTGGTTCCCGCCGATCTGGCGCCGGGTGATGGACCCACGCCTGGTCGAGCACTACGAGGGCGAGGTCGAGCTCGCCAACATCCAGCCGCGCAAGCGCGAGAAGCTCCTCGCCCGCTACGGCAGGGAGGCGTGCGCGTGAGCATGGGGAGCGCGAGCCGAAGGAGATCGTGATGGCTGCCTATCGCTGCCCCAGCTGCGGCTACGTCTATGACGAGGAGGCCGGCCACGCACGGGAGGGATTCCCTCCCGGGACGCCCTGGAGCGAGGTGCCCGACGACTGGGCCTGCCCCGACTGCGGCGTGCGCGACAAGGTCGACTTCGTGTCCGACGGCGGCGGCGAGTGAGCGGCCCGGCCGCCGCGCCCGAGGCCGGGAACGGCAACGGAAACGGCGCGACGACGCCTTACCCGGAGGCCGCCCGCAACCTGCTGCGCGAGACCTTCTTCGGCGCCGCCCGCGACGAGCTCGAACGGCGCACCTGGTCGGAGATCACGATGTCCGACATCGCCCGCACAGCGGGCGTCAGCCGCCAGACCCTCTACAAGGAGTTCGGCAGCCGCGACGAGTTCGCCCAGGCCTTCGTCATCAACGTCGGCGAGCGCTTCCTCGACGAAGTCGACGCCGCCGTGCGCGAGCACCTCGACGACCCCCGCGCGGCGATCGGAGCAGCCCTCGAGACCTTCCTGCGCACAGCCGGCGAGGACCCGCTCGTCCGCATCCTGCTCAGCGACGACGGCACCGGCGGCATGCTGCCGTTCGTCACAACGCAGGGAATGCCGGTTGTCGTCTTCGCCACCGCGAGGCTCTTCGAGACGATCCGTGCGGGCTGGCCCGAGGCGCCCCCGGACAAGGCGCAGCTGCTCGCCGAGTCGCTGGTGCGGCTGGCGATCAGCTACATCACCGCGCCCAGCGCCGAGCCCGACAGGACCGCGGCCCAGGCGGGGGAGCTGCTCGGCCCGTTCATCGACCGCGCGCTCGGCGTCGCCGGCTGACGGCGGGTCGCCGGGGCTGCGAAAGTCCTGCCCGGTGACCACCTACGACCGGACCGGAATCGGCTACGCCCAGGTGCGGCGCGGCGACCCGCGGATCGCGGCCTTCGTCGAACGCGGCCTCGGCGATGCCCGGACGGTGCTCAACGTCGGCGCCGGGACCGGCTCCTATGAGCCGGCCGGGCGCGAGGTGACCGCGGTCGAGCCCTCGGCGACGATGATCTCCCAGCGCGCGGCCGGCGCCGCGCCCGTGATCCAGGCGAGCGCCGAGGACCTGCCCTTCGACGACGACAGCTTCGACGCCGCGATGGCGATGATCACCGTCCACCACTGGGCCGACCTCGAGGCGGGGGTGGGGGAGATGGCACGCGTCGCCCGTGAGCGCGTCGTCATCCTCACCTTCGACCCGCAGCCGCTCGCCGACTTCTGGCTGCTCGACTACTTCCCCCAGGCCTTCGACATCCACGCCGACTTCATGCCGCCGATCGAGGAGCTGACGGCGATCCTGGGCGGCGCCGGGGTGGCGGTCGAGGCCGTGCCGATCCCGCGTCAGTGCACGGACGGATTCTTCATCGCGCTCTGGGACAGGCCGGAGCTGCACCTCGACCCCGAGGTTCGCCGCGGCAGCACCGTCTGGCACGAGATGGAGCCCGAGCAGATCGCCCGCGGCCTCGCCGCCCTCACCGCCGACCTCGAGAGCGGCCGCTGGGACGAGCGCCACGGCCACCTGCGCGACGACACGCCGGAGCTCGAGCTCGGCCTGCGCCTCCTGGTCGCCGAGCAAGCCTGAGCGGCCGGCGTCAGCCCTCGCGCCGGCCCTGGAAGAAGAAGTAGAGCCCCGAGCGACTGGTCTCGCCGACCGCGATGCCGGCCCCGGCGAGCCACCCGAGCAGCTCCGGTTCCGTGCACATCGGGCCGAAGCCACCCCTGTGGGGTCGCAGCAGCAGGCGCTGGCGGAGGCTGTCGCCGCGCACGAACGAGGCGCCGACGAGCCGCCCCCCGGGCTTCAGTACGCGGCCGATCTCGGCCACCGCCGCTTGCGGGTCGGGGAAGCAGTGGATCCCCCAGAGGGAAAGGAAGAGGTCGGCGCTGGCCGGCTCGAGCGGGAGGTCTTCGGCCCTCGTTTCGACGAACTCGATTCGGTCGAGCGCGCGCTTGCGAGCCCGCTCGCGCACCCGGCGGAGCATCGCCGGAGAGAGGTCGGCGGCGACGTAGCGGACGTCGCGGCCCGGGTTGAGCGCGCGCAGTGCCGGCCCGGCACCGCAGGGGCAGTCGACGATCGTCGCCCCGTCGGTGACCTCGCCGACCGCCGCCATGCTCTCGTAGTAGGGCTTGGTGTCCCCGCCCCAGATCAGCCTGCCGATCCGGCGGCTGAGTCGCGGTCGCTCCATGTAGGCGCTGTAGGCCGCGCCGAGGGGAGAGGCGTAGAAGTCGTCGCGCGACATCCGGCCGCACTCTACGCCCGGGGCCGGGCCGCGATTGTGATTTCTTTCACGCGATGGCCGCCGCCGCCCGATCCCCTCCGCGTCCTTGGCGAGTGGATCGAGGAGGCCGGTGAGGCCGGCCTCGCACAGCCCGGATCCGTCGCCTTCGTCACCGTCGGCGAGGACGGGCGCCCCTCGGCCCGGACCGTCAACCTGAAGCGGCTGGAGGACGACGCTCTGCTCTTCACCTCGGCGCTCTGGACGCGCAAGGCCCGGGAGGCGGAGGCCAACCCGAACGTGGCGCTGCTCTTCCACTGGCCGTCGCTGGGCCGTCAGGTTCACGTGATGGGGACCGCGGAGCTCACCGACCGGGCCCTGGCCGAGGAGCTCTTCGCCGAGCGCGACCTCTTCCACCAGCTGCAGACCGTCGTCTCCCGGCAGGGCGAGCCGATCGAGGACCTTGGCGAGATCCGCGGCCGTCTCTCGCACCTGGCCCAGGTTCAGGAGACGGCGCCCGACTGCCCGCCCGACTGGGGCGCGCTGCGGGTGCGGCCGGAGGTCGTCGAGCTATGGAGCGAAGCAGACGACCGAATCCACGAGCGGCGGCTATTCGCCCGACGCGGCGACGGCTGGGACGTCACCCTGCTCGCGCCGTAGGGGGGTCGCGCCCCTGATCAGGTCGGCGGCGCGCTCGGCGAGGGCGATCACCGGCGCGTTGGTGTTGCCGCGCGGCACCTTCGGCATCACCGAGCAGTCGACGACCCGTATGCCCTCGAGGCCCTCGACCGCGAGGTTCTCGTCGACCACGGAGCCGATCGCGCAGGTCCCGACCGGGTGGTAGATCGGGAAGGTGGTGCGGGCGACGTGGGCGGCGATCGCCTCGTCGGAGTCGCCGTCCGGCGCCCAGTGCGGCTCCGAGCAGAAGCCCTTCAGCGCGGGCCGGCCGCAGATGTCCAGGGTCAGCCTCATGCCCGCGACCATCCGCTCCAGGTCGGACCCGGCGGTGTAGAAGGCGTTGTGGATCACCGGCTGCGCGGTCGGGTCGTTGGAGGCGAGGGTCACGGATCCGCGGCTCTCGGGCGTGAGCAGGCAGACCGAGGCCAGCATTCCGTGGCCCTCGGGGTCGGAGAAGCCCTCGTCGACGAGCTGTAGCGGCACGGTGTGGAACTGGACGTCCGGGGCCTCGGCGCCGGCTCCGACCCTGGCGAAGCCTCCCGACTCGGCGAAGTTCGAAGTGAACACCCCGGTCCTGGAGGCTTCGTACTGCTCCAGCGCTGCCGGCTCCATCGCGTCGAGCAGGCTGCTCTGCTCGGTGGCCGTCCAGACCCCGTAGGCGCAGGCGTGGTCGCTGAGGTTCTGGCCGACGCCGGGCTGGTCCAGCAGGACCTCGACTTCGCGCATCGCCAGGTGCTCGGCCGGGCCGACGCCGGAGAGCATCAGCAGCTGCGGCGAGTTGAAGGTTCCCCCGCAGAGGATCACCTCGCGCTCGGCACGCAGCTCCTGTGCCTCGCCGAGCTGGGTCGCCTCGACCCCGACCGCGCGCTTGCCCTCGAAGAGCACACGGTCGACGTGCATGAACGGCATCACGGTCAGGTTTGGCCGCTGGGCCATCGCCGGGTGCAGGTAGGCGACGGCGGCACTCGCCCGCATCCCCTCGCGCTGGGTCACCTGGTAGATGCCGACGCCGTCCTGCTCGGCGCCGTTGAAGTCCTCGTTCCGCTCGAGGCCCGCTTCGGCGCCGGCCTCGACCCAGGCGGAGGCGAGGGGCTGTCCGGAGCGCTGCTCGGAGACCGGGAGCGGCCCGCCGACGGCGTGCCACTCGGACTCGCCGCGCTCGTTGTCCTCGGATTTGAGGAAGTAGGGGAAGAGGTCGTCCCAGGCCCAGCCGTCGACGCCCCATTCGTCGTAGTCGCGGTGGTTGCCGCGGATGTAGACCATCGCGTTGATCGAGGAGGAGCCGCCGAGCACCTTGCCGCGCGGCAGCGCGATCCGGCGGCCGCCGCAGTTGGGCTCCGGCGCCGAGACGTAGTCCCAGTCGACGTCGGTCCGCTGCAGCTGCAGGTAGCCGAGCGGGACGTGGATGTTCTCCTTCGTGTCGGGGCCGCCGGCCTCGAGCAGCAGGACCTTTGTGTCGGGGTCCTCGGAAAGGCGAGCGGCGAGCACGCACCCGGCCGATCCGGCTCCGACGATCACGTAGTCGTACATCGGATCCTCCTCCTGGCCGGTTCCACCCGGCCGGTTCGCGTCAGTCCACCCTACCCCTGTTTGCCGTAGTAGACGACGAATCGCTGCCCGAAGCCGTGGCGCTCGTAGAAGCGCTGGGAGTCGACGTTGCTCGTCGTCGTGGTGATCGCGATCTCGTCGACGCCGATCTCCGCGAGGCGTCCCCGGACCGCGCCGAGCAGGGCGCTGCCCACACCGGAGCCCCGACTTTCCGGGAGGACGGAGAGCGTCTCCAGCTCGGCCAGGCGATCCCCGGTCGCCCAGGACGCGTAACCGGGCCCGACTGTGACGAACGCATACCCGACCTGTCCCTCGTCCTCTTCCGCGAGGGCGAAGAAGGAGTCGGGCTCGAGCAGCCATCGCTCGTATTTCGTCCGCCGCCTGGCCCATGCCTCCGACGGGGCACGCGCCGGGGTCCCGGCGGCGAGGCTCGGGGTGATCCGCGCGTGGTGCTCCTGGAGCGCGTTCCAGAGGGGCTCGAGCAGGTCGAGCTCGCCGGCGTCGGAGCTGAGACGGACGATCACCGATCGAGCCGGCGGCGAAGGTTGTCGCGCACGGCGGGCCACTCGGCGTCGATCACGCTGTAGTAGGCGGAGTCGCGCAGGCCGACGTCGGGGAGGATCATGTGGTTGCGGAGCACACCCTCGAACTGGGCCGGGATCGCGGCCAGCGCCGCCCGCGAGCGCTCGTTGCGGGCGTCGGTCTTGAACTCGACCCGGACGCACTCGAGCGTCTCGAAGGCGTGCTCGAGCATCAGCAGCTTGGCCTCGACGTTGGCGCCCGTCCGCCAGGCCCGGGGGTTGAGCCAGGTCCAGCCGATCTCGACGACCCTGTCGGCGGGGCGGACGTTGAGGTAGCGGCTGCTGCCGACCGCCGCCCCGGAGGCGCGCTCGCGGGTCAGGAACGGGCCCTCGGTGCCCGCCCGAACCGCCTCGAAGGTCAGCTCGAGCCAGAGATCGAAGCGCTCGGGCTCGTTGAGGTTTGCCAGCCAGTCCCAGATCTCGGGCGCCTGGGCCGGCTCGCGGAGCTGATCGGCGTTCTCCTCGGTGAGCGGCTCGAGGACGACGATCGATCCCTCGAGCCGTTTGGTCAGCGGCTGCATGAGGCGATCAATCGTAGGCCGACAGGGGGAGCTCCAGCATCAGGGTCACCGGCCCGTCGTTGACCAGGGCGACGCCCATGCAGGCGCCGAAGACTCCCTTCTTCGCCCCCAGCCGCTCGCAGAAGCGGTCATACAGCGGCTCGGCCTCCTCTCCGGGGGCCGCCTGCAAATAGCTCGGCCGGTTGCCGTGGCGGGCGTCTCCGTAGAGGGTGAACTGGCTGACGCAGAGGACCTCGCGGTCGCCGAGCGGCTCGTTGAGGCGCCCCTCGGCGTCGTCGAAGATCCGCAGAGCGCGGACCTTGTCGGCGAGCCGGTCCGCCTGCTCGGTGTCGTCTTCGACCGAGACGCCGAGCAGGACCAGCAGCCCCGGGCCGATCTGGGCGACGCGCTCGCCCTCGACGTCGACGGCCGCCTGGCTGACCCGTTGGACCAATGCCCTCACAGGCTCAGCGTAATCTCGTCGGCGTGGAGACGCAGCTGACCGAGATGGGGGAGATGGTCTGCGCCCGTCACTGAGTACCGCCGCTAGGCGGCGTCGAACAGTGCGCAGTCCTCGATCGCCTGACAGCTGCAGGCGGTTGCCGCGGCGAGCCAGCCCCGCATCGCCTCGGTCCGCTCGATCAGGGCCTCGACTTCAGGCAGCTTGCGCTCGGCGAGCTCGCGGAGCTGCTCGTGCGCCGGCGCTCCGGCGTCCGTCGAGGCAAGCAGGGTGCGTACCTGGGCGAGCGAGAACCCGGCCTGCTTGGCTACGTCGATCGTCCCCAGCCGCCGGACCGTCTCGGAGGTGTAGCGGCGCCGGCCGGACTCCCGCTCCGGCTCCGGCAGCAGCCCATGGCGCTCGTAGTACCGGATTGCCGACACGTTGACGCCGGCCCGCTCCGCGACCTCCCCGATGCTCAGCGTTGCTTCCGTGATCTCGAATCGCCCCTTGACCTAAACCTCGGTTCAGGGTCAACAGTAGCCCCGATGGCCAAGAAAGCCGAAACGCCCGAGGAGCTGCCGATCGCCTGCAGCCTCGACGCGGCCGCCCTCGGGGATCGGCTGGCGCGCTTGGCAGGCCTCGGCGCCGCGAGCCTGCTCGGTGCCGAGGGGAGGAGCGGCAGCCACACGCTCCGCTTCTCCGACGACCCTGCCACCCGGGCCGCGCTCGAGGAGGCGCTCGCCGCGAGGCGGAGTGCTGTCCGTTCCTCGGGCTCTCGCTGGCTCGCGCCGGGGGCGAGCTGGTCCTCGACATCGATGCTCCGGCGGGCGGCGAGGCGATCGCCGACGAGCTCGCCGCGGCGTTCCGAACCGCCTGGATCTAGCGGACGCGGCCGCCGGCCGACCTCGAGCTGCCGCTGGGGAGCGGGTCGGCAACCGTGGCCGAGATCACCGCCTCCACCGTCAGCCGGCCGCCGGCCGACTTCAGCTTCGTCGGGATGACGATGCCCCGGGCCAGCCGGCGGGCCGACCTGCGCCCGGGGGGCAGCTGCTTGCTCGCCTGGCCGACGACCTTCCTGCCGCGGCGGACCTCGACGCCGACGACGAGCGCGTCGAGCTTGCCGACCCTGCCGGCGAGCCTGGCTCGGACCCGGGCCAGCACCCGCTTGCCCTTCGTCTTCGCGCTCACCCGGATCTGCTTCACACGCACCTGCGGCCGCAGGTGGTTGCGCAAAACCCTTCGCCTCCCGTTGACCCTGGCGGGGAGGCTGCGGCCGAGCCGCTTCCAGCGCGGCGCCAGGGTCACCCTGGCGCCCGACCCGAGGCGCAGCTTCGTCTTCAGTCGGGCCGCGACGTCGCGTTTGCCGTAGCTCGCCAGCTCGACCGTGACGTTACTCGCGGGGCCGGCGTGGGTGAGCTTGACGGCGTCGCCCTTGCCGGCGAGCTTGAGCTGCGTCCTGCCCCCGCGGGCGCCGCTGACCCGGACCAGGTGCCCGGATTTGTCGGAGATCACGGTCAGGTCGACGTCGGTCGAGCCCGACCCCGCCTTGAAGCCGATCCCCTGGGTGCTCCCCTTCGGCAGCAGCGCTGTGTTGCCGCCGCCCCTCCTGGCGCTCGCCTTCGCACCGGGGCCGTCGGCATGGATCTCGGCGCTCGCGCCTTCGCCGAAGACGCCGGCGTCGATGTTCCCCTTCGAGTTCGTCGGCAAGGGGATCGAGTGCGCCTTGCCCGAGTCGGCCGCGATCACCGATCCGTCGCCGTCGGGGTAGCCGAGGCTCATCACCCCCGATTTGACTTCGGCCGAGACGCTCGCCGCCGTCGGCGAGCTCGCCGAGGCCGAGGCGGTGGAATTGAGGCCGGGAGTCGCCAGCGCCCGCAGGCCCTCGAGGCTGGCCAGTGAGCCTGGCACGACCGGCAGCTCTTTCTCGACCGAGAACCAGGAGAGGTCCCCGGTCGGCCCGCTCCGCGGCCCGCGGATTTCTTCGCCGGCGTCGTTTTTCCCAGCCGGCACCGAGATTCCGGGCATCGTCCAGCCGCCGCCCGGCGAGACCTCGATCCGGCTCAGGTTCTGATCGAGGCTCTGATGGAAGAGGCCGTTGCCGTTCTCGGCGGGCTGGAACGGGTAGTTGTTGTCGTAGACGCGGATGAAGAAGCCGCCGTCGGAGCGGCCTTCGATGTCGTAGACGTCGACCGCGTGTCCGCTTCCGTCCCAGCTGATCACCAGCATCGGCCGCCTGCCGGCCCGCAGTTCTCGTTCCAGCGCCGCGCGCATCGTGCCCGGCCCGGTGACGGCGTTGAGCGAGCGCCGCGCGACCCAGAGTTGGATGAACTCGGCGGTCATCTGGATCGGGTGCTGGATCGCCGCGTACTTGATCGGCGAGTACTCGGCCCGCCCCTCGAGCGGGATGTCACCCCGGCCGGGAATCGTCTCGCGCCCGGTCCGCTGCAGGGACCAGACCGGCGCGGCCGCGGGGGCAGGCCCCGGAGGCCGGCCGTGCACGGTCACCTGGCCCGCCGCGATCCGCCGGCTGGCGACCGCGAGGCCCACGCAGGTGCCGCCGCGGTGGTAAAACGCGGACTCGCCGAGGATCGTCTGCATCAGGCCCTGTTGCGGGGTCGGAATCGGGGTCACGACGTCCCAGCAGCCGGGGAAGAAGAGGCCGATGTCGCAGGCGGTCAGGTTCGTCTGGCGCGGGCCGAGCAGCTCCTGCCAGTCGCGCAGCGAGCCGGCTCCGACCGGTTTCGGCTCGTCGCGTTCGTCGACGGTGCCGTCTTCGTTGACGTCGTCCCAGTCGCCGTCCTCGTTTTCGAAGTTGAAGCCGAAGCGGTTGCGGTAGGAGGCGACGATCGCGTCAGGGAGGACCCCGGCCCCGGATATGACCGTGCCGGACGGGTTGACGACCGCGATCGCGCCGCTGGTCGCGAGGCGGGGTGTCGCGGCCCCCGCCGAGACGCGGTTCGGGTCCTCGGCCGTCGGGCTCGGGTTCACGGTGGCGGGCACCGTCGCCTGGTCGTTGCCGAAGCGCACCTGGGCTCCCGGGCAGAGCCCGTCGCCGGCGACCGTCACCCCGGTGCCTGCGAAGAGCCCCTGGGGGGTCGTCAGCCCGGTCGGTGAGAACGAGGTGAGGCGGGGCGCCGCTCGCACGACGTCGAATGGCAGCGTGCGCTCGACCCCGCCGTTGCTGGCGACGACCTTCAGCGGCACGGGAGCATCGAACTCGGGGTCGTCGCCGCGCGTGACGCTGACCGTCCCTTCGCCGAACTGGCCGGAGCCGATCGTCGGCGGCGAGACCGAGACGCCGAGGTCGCTCGGGATCGCCCCGGTCGAGAACCGGTACTCGACCCTCAGGTCGACGTCGCCTCCGTAGTAGACGTTGCGGTCGACGTAGAAGTGGAACCGGGTGGTCGCGCAGCGCTCCGGGCGCACCGGCAGCGGGTCGGTGGCGCGCAGCCCGAATGGCGACTCGATCCGGAAGTCGATGTCGAGCGTCGCGGGTGGGCAGCGAGGAGAACCCGGTGACCGTGAGCGTCTGTTTGGCGCTGTCGGCCGCGCTCGTCGGCAGGGTCAGCGTCGCAGTTGTCGCGTTGCCGGTCGTCGGGTTCGGGCTGAAGGAGACGCCCTCGCCCGTGACGCCGGGCACGTTGCCGCTGAGGGTGACCGAGCCCGTGAACCCGTTGAGCCGCTGGATCCCGATTTTGTACTGCTTGGACGCGCCCGGGAAGACGATGCCGCCCAGGTCTTCGGTGACCAGCTGGTAGTCCTGTTCGGCCGCCGGGTCGAGCGTGTATTCGAGGTCGTCGACCCTGGTTTCCTCGTATGCAGTCGGTGCCGTGAGCCGGAAGAGGTAGAAGGAGGCGCCGCTTTCGGCATGGGCGCTGAGCGACGTCCAGGCGCCGGACCCGACCGTGGCGCTGGTGTGCACCGTGCCGCCTCCGCTGCGGTAGGCGTCGAGGCCGAACGTCGCCGAGCCGGAGGCCGTGCGGACCCAGATCGTCATGTCGGTGACGACGCTGGTGAAGCGACCCTCGAGCCCCGGGTGGGGGAACTCTTCGCCGATCGCGGCGGTCGTCACGTTGAGGCTGTGGGTGCCGGAGCGGGCGGGAGCGCCGGTCTTGGCGACCGGCAGGTAGGCGCCCGAGGCGGGGTTTTCGGTGAAGTAGACGCCGTTCGATTGGAACTGCGTGTTGACCTGGGTGCCGTCGGTTTGGGCCGGCGACTCGAAGTCCTCGGTGACGGTGACCGCCTGCGCCGCGGCCGGCCCGGCGAGGGCAAGGGCCACGCCGCCCGCGAGGGTCGCTGCCAGTCTACGGACGCGCAGCCTGTGGGTGCCCCGGTCGCCCTGCTGCCGGTATTGCGAAGACACGATTTGAGGATAGCGCTCGCTTCGAGGCCCTCATATGGGCGTCCGCCGCGGGGCAGCCGGGGCGGGGCCGAGCCTCAGCGGCGCTCGCCCTTCCGGCGCCCGCGCGTCGCGATCCCGACCGATGCGGCCACTCCGAGCGCCAGCGTGGCGACGGCCAGGGCGGCGATCGCGATCCCCTTGGCGTTGCTCGCCTCGTCGCTGGCCTCTTCCACGCGCTGCCCTTCGCGGGCGAGCCGTTGAACGATTTCCCCGGTCGTCGGGTCTTTGACCGGGAACTCGACATCGGAGCTTTCGCCCACGCACTGAAAGGTCGCTTCCGAACAGGTGGCGCTCGCGTCGAGCGTTCGGCCGTCCACCGACCCCGTGACGTGGAAGGAGTATGTGCCGGGTCTCGCGGGAACGATCTGTGCGTGGAGCCGGCCGGGCTGCTGGTCGGGTATGAGCGGCAGCGTCACCACCGCGTCGCCGTAGGCGACTTCCACCGAAAGCGCTCCCGCGGGGACCTCGACCGGGGCGCCCGAGGAATCGGACACGTTCACGTTCACGGAGTTGTCCAGGTTGGCGAGCGGGGGCTCGCTTTCCCACCCCATCTCGACGAGAAACGGCCCCGAAGCCTTGATCACGTGCCCCGACGCCCCGGGCGCCAGGACCAGGATGAGCAGCGTGATCGGGACGATCACTCGCCCCCCTCGCCCCGCCTTGAGCATTTCTTCTCCTCGATCCGTGGACAGGCGACCGCCGTCCGGCGATCCACCTGGAATCTACCTTCGGCCGGGGTCCCGATCTCCGTTGGAACGCAAAAACCGCGCCGGAACGGCTCAGCCGGCGCCGATCTCGCGATAGCGGTCCGCCAGCTGGAGGATGTGCTCGCGCATCAGCGTGGCGGCGCGCTCGGAGTTCTGGTCGCGCACCGCCTCGGAGCATCGCGGCATCTGCCCGCAACCCCGCCCTCGCATCATGCATACGCTCACCTTCTGACCCCTTCCACGTCCGCAGCCAATTCGCTCCTTCCGCCCTTGCCCGAATCCGCTTCAGGAGTTCATGGGATACGCGACCATCGAGGAGACCTTCTCGCGTTACGGGCATCTGATGCCCGGAGCACGGGCGAAGGCCCGCACGCTGGTCGACGCCTACATGGCGTCGGCGCTGGCCGCGTAGGGATTGACTTGAGTCGCTCCCGCGGCGCCGTCAGCCGTCGATAGGTTCAGTCGATGCCGACCCAGGCTGTCTTCTACCGAGCCCCTGACGGCAGCGAGCCCGTTGCCGAGTTCCTCGATCGCGAGTTTCCGGTCGAGCCGAGCAAGAAGAAGCCGAGCACGCGGGAGCTGCAGGCGGCCGCGACCAAGCGAGTGACGATCGACCTGCAGATCGACCGCCTGAATGGACTGGCAAGCGACGATCCGCCGCTGCCTTTCCCGCACACCTCTCAGATTGATGGTCCGCTGCGCGAGCTTCGGTGCCACTACGGTCGCGCGCACTATCGAGTCCTCTACCGGAGGTCGGGAAATCTCTTCGTTCTGCTGCACATGATCCGCAAGACGAGCAAGGCCGTCCCTCGCGCGGAGATCGAGATCGCCAAGGAGCGCTGGCAGGATTTCAAGGATCGGATGGGGGCCCGCCCCCGCAAGCCGCCTCGTGCGGCGGGTGGGGATGCGCCTTGATCCGTCCGACTGACTTAGCAGTTTTGCTACATTGACTATCAAATGAGAGTCAAAGGAATCGGATGGAAATGGCTCGTAAGAACGACTCGCCAATCGGAAGCGCCCACGCGGAGGGCATGGAGAAGAGGGCTGGCAAGAGCGTCGCGTACAAGGCTGCCCTCGAAGAGCAGAAGCCCTATGAGGACTTTGCCCGGCTGGTTATCCACAAGCGGATGCAGCTCGGCCTCACCCAGCAGGAGCTGGCTCAGAGGATGGGGACGAGCCATTCCGTTGTCTCACGCCTGGAGAGCGGGCAGCACCGATTCAGCTTCGCGACGATGCGCAAACTCGCCAAGGCGCTCGACACCCATCTCGTCTACGGCTTTCAGGACGAGGCGCCCAGCTCGAAGTCTCGGCGGACGCCGAAGCGCGAGCTGGTCGTCTCCGCCTGACGGTCCCGCCCTGCGGGCAGGACGCGCGAGGTGTCTTGTCCGAGACGTTCGGTGGGGCCGAGATACGATGCCGCCCCATGCGGGCAATTCCTGGCGGCAGCGGCAATGGCGGCGACTCTGGCTCTAGCCAGCTGCGGCAGCGACGACGACAAGGACCTAAGCCCTGGGCGCGTCGCATTTGAAGGGGCCGAAGTGATCCAAGCAGGGCCGAATGCCTTCCTGCTGAGGCTTGACACCGGCGAGTTGAGCGCCAAACAGCGGAAGGACATCGGCCTCGTCAGTGGCGGGAAGTGGGTCGAGAGCGGACTGGTCGTCACGCCGAACAAGCTCGACGGAATGTGCGATGTGCGGATGCTGTCGCGGGAGTCCTGCAAGGCAGTCGGCCGTTGAAATCTGAGCGCGGTGTCTTCCGCTCATTCCCCACCGTGCTTCTTCTCAGCTTCGCGGTGTTGTTCGCGGGGTGTGGAAGCAGCGATGAAGAACCCATTTCAGTCGGGATCGACACGAACGGGGAAGCGATCACGATGCCCAGAGGACGAGGCCCTCGAATACGCCTTCGATCACGGAGGGGTTTCGAAGCAAACGATCGAGCAGATCTGCCGGGAAGTTGACCGGTACGGCCTGGAAAAGACCCGCGAACGCTACGCGGGAGGAGAGGGAGACAACGAGTTCTCGCCAAGGGAACTCGTGAACGAGGCTGCGAGCCGCTGCTAGCGGGCTGTCCCACCGGCTATCGCATCATCCCTGTCCCACTGGCGCACGAACTGGCGCACCGCGGAATCGGGCGAGGCCGCTCCAGAAGCAGCCTCGAACGCAAAAGCCCCGCCGTAGCGGGGCTTTCGTCCATGCGGCTGAATGGAGTCGAACCATCACGGGTGTTTCCACCCACAAGGCCCTCAACCTTGCGCGTCTACCAGTTCCGCCACAGCCGCTCGCGGGCGGGGGATTCTAGATGTTCCGCGCCCGGAGGCCCGGCCGCGGTTGCGGGCGTCCTGGGGAGCAGGTAGCCTCCGAACAGGTGTTCGAACGCAAATTGGAGGAATCGACTTGGATCTGGACCTGACCAAACGGCAGAAGGAGATCTTCGACTTCATCGGCAAGTACGCCGCCAAGACCGGCTACCCGCCCACCGTGCGGGAGATCGGCAAAGCGGTGGGCCTGCATTCCTCTTCGACGGTTCACGCTCATCTCGCCAACCTCGAGAAGATCGGCCTGCTGCGTCGCGACCCCTCCAAACCACGGGCGATCGAGCTGCTCTTCGACCGCGCCAAGAAGACGATTCTTCCGGGCAAGGGCCTGCCCCTGGTCGGCCACGTCGCCGCCGGAGAGCCGATCCTCGCCGAGGAGAACGTCGAGGAGTACATCGAGATCCCCGACGTGATCGGCGGCGAGGACGGCGACTACATCCTCCGGGTCCGCGGCGAGAGCATGAAGAACGCCGGGATCTTCGAGGGCGACTACGTCGTCGTCCGCCCGGCCGACGATGCGGCCGATGGGGAGATCGTCGTCGCCCTGATCGGCGAGGAGGCCACGGTCAAGCGCTTCTTCCGCGAGGCCGACCACGTCCGCCTGCAGCCCGAGAACGACGCCATGGAGCCGATCCGCACCACCGAGGCCCGCGTCCTCGGCCGCGTCGTCGGCGTCTTCCGCAAGGTCTGACGCGGCCGCCGGCGCCCGGTGCCGGCGTGCTGCAAGGCGGCGGCCGTCGGCTGCCCGGGGTTGCGGTCGCAGGGACAGGAGCTACCATCGGCGATGCGGGCCGAGCGACCGCGGGGGGAGAGAAAACCCCTCGAGGAAAGTCCGGACACCGAAGGGCGAGGCGGTGGGTAACGCCCACCCGGGGAAACCCGCGGGAAAGTGCCACAGAAACACACGGCCGATGGCGCGGTTGCACGTGCGTCGCGCACAGGCAAAGGTGAAATGGTGCGGTAAGAGCGCACCGGCGCCGCGGTGACGCGGCGGCCAGGCAAACCCCGCCCGGTGCAAGGCCAAGCAGGACCGTCGACCCTGCCCGGCGAGGTCCAGGTAGGCCGCATAGATAGATGGCCGCTCACGACAGGATCCGGCTTACAGGCCCGCTAAAGGAAAGGCCCCGAGAGGGGCCTTTCCCATGTCCGGGGACCGCTCAAGCGTCGCCACCCGCGACCACTGCACCGTTTTCTGTCTTAGCGTTTGCTAACGTGCCGCCCTTCGCTGAATCTTCGCTCCTATGGCGCGGAGATCGGGGGACCCAATTCGTTGGGGCGAATCGCAGGCATCTGCCGCGTAGCGCAGCTCTTTCAGCGCGAGCCCGTCAGCTAACCCCGTAAGCGTCGCAAAGAGAAGATGAAGGAACGCACACACAGACGAGCATTCTTCGGCGCGCGCTGGGCGGCAATCCTCGCTGCCTGCGCCCTCGGCTTGGCCGTCTTCTCGGTGCCCGCCCAGGCTGAAACCGGCGGCGCCTCCAGCGGCGCGTCGTTCGAAGCGAATGCCGGCGGCGGATTCGCCTTCGCGGCCTTCCGTTCGGCCGGGGCCACCTGGTACGGCCCGGGCTTCTACGGCAAGAAGACGGCCTGCGGCCAGACCCTGCGCCGCGGCACGCTCGGCGTCGCCCACCGAAGGCTTCCCTGCGGCACGCCGGTCAAGTTCGTCTACCACGGGCGCCTGATCGTCACCCGTGTGATCGACCGCGGCCCCTACGCGAAAGGATTTGCCTGGGATCTGACCAACGGCGCCCGTGAGGCGCTCGGGTTCGAAGGCTCGGGCCGGATCCGCTTTGCAGTGGCGATGCGGTACGCGCGTCCTTAGCTCGTTTCCGGTGTTATAGCCGTCGCGGTGGCTAACCTGCGATCCGCGCAGTTGGCCAATGGACGAGAGGAGCACGGGCATGTCGCTGTCTTCGCATGGAGTTGATCCGCTTAACCGCGGGATGGGCCGCCTCAGGGCGGTGGTCGCGATCCTCGGCGCGGCACTCCTGGTGCTGGCGGTCTCGTTGCTCGGCTCGAGTGCCGGCGCTGCGACGACCTCGAAGACGACGGTCGTGCTGGGCTCCACCTCGACCGTCCCCGACCCCTCGTGCCCGGCGCTTCCCTGCCAGGCGGTGGGCAGCGTCACCGGCTTCCAGGTCAGCAACAACCAGACCCAGCTCCCGTTCCGCGTCGCGCGCAAGGGCAACGGTCAAGTCCTGGACCCTGACCCTGGCCCAGCCGACGAACAGCCAGCGCTCGTTCTTCAACGGCTTCTTCGGCACGCCGCCGGAGGCGCGCCTCGCGATCCTGCGCCGGGTCGCCGGCACCAACCCGCCCCGGTACAACCTCGCCGGCCAGGGCTCTGTCCACGTGCTCTCGCCCTACCTGGGGCAGACGGTGAAGTTTGGAGCCAACCTGGCGGTCCGCAAGGGCGACATCATCGGCATCACCGTCCCGACCTGGGCGCCGGCCTTCTCCCAGGGCCTCAACGCGAAGAACGTCTGGCGCGCCAGCCGCGAGCCGGGCAAGTGCACCAACTCGACCGACGTCCGCCAGGGCGAGCCGCAGCAGAAGGTCGGGAAGCGGGCGACCTACGCGTGCAAGTACGGGACGGCGCGCCTGCTCTACACGGTCACGGTTGTCGAGGATTGAGGGCGGGGGTTCGGCACCCCTCCCGGCTCAAACTTTTCTGGAGAGACGCGGCCGGCTGGCGCCGCAGGCTAGACGACGAAAAGTTACAAGCCGCCGAGAGGGGCACCGAACCCCCGCCCGCTCGCTATCTTGCGGGCAGCGAAGAAGATATCGGCGGGCACGCGGCTCTTCGTGAGCGGCGTGGTGTGAGCATGGTAGGTGTTGTAGTAGCGCAGGTACTCTTAGAGGTAGCGTGGCAGGGTGGTGATAAGAGGTGAGAAGGAGAGAGAGAAGGTGGGTCGATAGCGCTCCTCGAAGATCGTGAGCTGCACGAGCTCGGAGCAGCTGTTTGAGTTAGGTTGTGTGGTTTTGATCTTGCGCTGGGTGGTTTTGTGCTAGGTAAGGGATGTTCGGAAGTATTTGGTAAGAAACTAAGAGATGTTGTAGGTAGTGATTTCGAGGAGCTTATAGTGGGTAGATTTCAGCTAGGTGGTGACTAAATGGGCAAGTTAGGTAGTGTGGAGGGTGGTGGGGTTGTGATAGGTGGAGAGAAGGAAGGTATAGGTGTAGGAGGAGGAGAAGTAGATAGAGGTGTATTGATAGATCACTCGCTTTGAGAAGGAGAGGCGGCGGACGTAGAAGCAGTGCAAAAGCACTTCTCACCGTGCAGAGCAGGCGTCGATCTGCAGCTCTTTGGCTGAAGATCGGGCTTGCGCTCATAGGGGTCGGCGTGGCGGGCGATGAGCGCTAGGTGTTTGAAGAGGGTGTTGAGGTTGAAGAGAGGAAGAAAGAGAGAGATGAGGTGATAGGAGAAAAGGATGAGGAGAAAATTGGGAGGAGAGAGATAGGAGGAGATGAGAGTGGGGAGAAAGAGAGGGTGAGAGAGGGAGAAGGTGAGGATGAGATGATAAAGGTGGGGGAGGATATGGTTGGGAATGAGTGGTTTGAGAGGATAGATGAATGAGAAGAGAGTGGAGGAGGTAGAGATGGAGCGTGGGCTGGAGGAGTAGAAGGTGGAAGGTGAGAAGAAAATGGAAAGGAAGGACTAAGAGAGGTAGAAGAGATAAAAGGAAAAGGAGAAAAGGAGAAGGAGGAAAAAGAAAAGAAAGAGAGGCTCAACCACGCCGCAACGGCGGGACCGAGAAGAGCAGCCACATGGTCCCGAGCTTCCGGTGGTTCGTGTGTTTCGCCGACCTGCCGGTAGCTGGATCGAAGGGCCCCGGCCTTCCCGACGCTCGGGCGAACGCGGGTCCTGCCGAACACGCCGGATGGAGGGGTCGGGCACCCCTCCGAACGGCTTGTAACTTTTCGTCGTGAGCCTGCGGCGACAGCAACAGACTCACGATCGAAAAGTTTGAGAGAGGAGGGGTGCCCGACCCCTCCCTCGCTACGCCGCGTTCGGCAGGACCCGCGGCGTCGCCTGATCTTTGGGGAGAGCCGCGGCAGCGGCAATCAGACTCTGGAACTCGTTGAGCGCGATATGGGCGAGCGCCTCGAGGATCTCCTCTTCGGTCCAGCCGATCTCCTGCGCCTCTTCGTGGAGGTGGTGGGGGGGACGGCCGTCGGCCTCGAGGGTCGCCTTCAGGTAGGCCAGCAGCGCCGCCTCCTTGCGGTCACCCGATTCGAAGCTACGGGCTTTCGAGACCTCGTCGAGGCCCAGCCCGGCGTGCCGGGCCGACTTCGCGTGCTGGGCGATGCTGTAGGTGTCGTCGCGATGCTCGGCAACCGCCAGGGCGATGCGCTCGCGCGTCGCCTGGGGGAGGACGCCGCTGCGCAGCTCAGAGCGCATCCGCGTGTAGGCGCGAAGAACGGCCGGCGATCCGGCCAGCACGCCCACGAACTTGGTTACCGCGCCGCCGGAAGCCTGGATCGTCTTGATCAGGGGGGCGCTGTCGTCGGGGGCCGTCAGCTCGTCGTGGATCTGGAACCTGCTCACATCTGTTTTTACTGTCACGTCGCATCCTGCTTTCGGCTGATTGGGGCGTTTTTTTGGCTTCACAGAGCCTTTACGCAGCCTTTACTTTACTTTGGGCCAATAACTTACCTGAAGTAAGTTATACCGGCTTCCGGCGGAAGCCGCAAGCTCCCGCCGGTGCCGCTTCTCTACCCGTAATACGTGCCTTCGCACCTCTCCGGTTCAGTTCGCCTATCGTTGCGGCCTTCGCTGAGCGAGTCACCTAGGAGGCCGGTATGGCAGAGCACCCCAAGAGCGCGGCTGACGTCGTCGAGATGGTCGAGCAGCACGACGTCCGTTTCGTGCGTCTTTGGTTCACCGACGTCCTCGGTCAGCTGAAGAGCTTCTCGATCAACGCCGCCGAGCTCGAGGACGCCTTCGACGGAGGCATGGGCTTTGACGGGTCCTCGATCACCGGCTTCAACCCGATCGAGGAGTCGGACATGATCGCGATGCCCGATCCCTCGACCTTCGACCTGATCCCCTGGCGCCCGGAGGAGGAGAACGCGGTGGCCCGCATGTTCTGCGACATCCGCGTGCCGGGCGGCGAAGCGTACGAGGGCGACCCCCGCTGGATCCTGCAGCGTGCCCTCAAACGCGCCCGCGAACTCGGCTTCGACGGCTACAACGTCGGCCCCGAGCTCGAGTTCTTCTACTTCAAATCCGCCAAGCCGGAGGGTGGCGTGCCCGAGGTGCTCGACGAGGGGGGCTATTTCGACCTGACGACCCTCGATGCCGGCTCCGACGTGCGCCGCGACACGGTCCTCGCCCTGGAGAAGATGGGCATCCACGTCGAGTACACCCACCACGAGGTCGGTCCCTCCCAGCACGAGGTCGACATGCGCTACAAGAACGCGCTCGAGATGGCCGACGACTGCATGACCTATCGCATCGTCGTCAAGGAGTACGCGATGAAATACGGCTGGCATGCGACCTTCATGCCAAAGCCGCTGTTCGGTGAGAACGGCTCCGGCATGCACGTCCACCAGTCGCTGACCAAGGACGGCAAGAACGCCTTCTTCGACGCCGACGACCAGTACTTCCTCTCGCCGACCGCGAAGGCCTTCATCGCCGGCCAGCTCAAGCACGCCCGGGAGATCTCGCCGCTCTTCGCCCAGTGGACGAACTCCTACAAGCGACTGGTCCCCGGCTACGAGGCGCCCGTCTACCTGGCCTGGTCGCGCCGCAACCGCTCGGCCCTGATCCGGGTGCCGTTGTACCACCCCGGCAAGGAGGGCGCGACGCGGGCCGAGCTGCGCTGCCCGGACCCGGCGTGCAACCCCTACCTCTGCTTCGCCGGCATGCTGCAGGCGGGTTTGGAGGGGATCGAAAAGGGCTATGAGCTGCCCGAGCCGATGGAGCAGAACCTCTACCACCTCTCGCCGGAGGAGCTCTCTCACCAGGGGATCGAGCAGCTGCCGGCGACGCTCGGCGAGGCGATCGAGGTCGCTGCCGACTCGGAGCTCGTTCTTCGCACCCTCGGCGAGCACACGTTTCGCCGCTTCATCGAGATCAAGCGACAGGAATGGGACGACTACCGCGTCCAGGTGACCCCCTACGAGATCGAGAACTTCCTGCCGGTCCTGTGACCGGGCCTCGTTAGCGTGCCCGGGCGGGGGCGCGGCGTCGGCCTTCGAGAGCGCCGAGGGCCACCAGAAGCTGGTCGCCGGCGGTCAGCGCAATCGGCGGGAACGAGGATGCTGCGCACCAGAAAGGTGTCGAGGAGGACGCCGAAGGCGACGACGAAGCCGAGCTCGGTGAGGAAGGTGAGCGGCAATACCGCCAGCACCGAGAAGGTCCCGGCGAGGACGATTCCGGCGCTGGTGATGACGGCACCCGTCACCGCCAGGGCGCGCAAGGATCCCCTGTTCGGAGCCGTGCTGGATCGTTTCCTCGCGGGCGCGGGCGATCAGGAAGATGTTGTAGTCGACCCCCAGGGCGACGAGGAAGACGAAGGCGAAGAGCGGTAACGAGGGGTCGGAGCCGGGGAAGTCGAAGATGAAATCGAAGGCGAAGTAGCCGACGCCGAGCGCTGCCAGGAAGCTGAGGATCACGGTGCCGATCAGGATCAGCGGCGCGACGACGGCCCGCAGCAGCCCGATCAGGATCAGCAGGACGACGACGAGGATGATCGGCGGGATCACCTTCGAGTCCCAGCCGGCCGAATCGCGGACGTCGAATTCGACCGCGGTCGGGCCGCCGACAAGGGTGGCGGGAGCCGCCGAGTGGGCGGCCTCGCGAATCGGGTCGATCAGGTCGAACGCCTCGGTCGAGTAGGGGTTCGGTTCGAGCACCGCCTGGACAAGGACCCCGGCCTCTCCCGCCGCCACGGGCTGCGAGACGGTGTCGACGCCCTGGACGGTCGAGACCGCTTTCCGCACGGCAGGCACGTCGGCACGGTCGGGGACGACGAGGTCGGTGAGCCCCGTCGCACCCGACGGGAAGCTCTTGTCGAGCAGGTGCTGGCCTTCGACCGATTCGACTTCGGTGCGGTAGCTGTCTTCGGCGGTCAGGTCGGTCGAGAAGGTGGCGAGGCCCGCGCAGAGGACCAGCAGGACGGCGATCGCGCCGAACATGACCCGGCGCGGGGAAACGGAGATCCGGTCGCCCAGCCGCGACCAGACGCCGTGTGTGGCGTCCGCGGTGTGCTCGCGGTCGTGGCGGCGCATCTCATACGGGGTGAAGACCCTCCGGTCCAGCGGGCCGACGATCAGCGAGGGGAACTCGACGCCGAAGAGGCGTCGCAGCGGCCATTTGAGAAGGACCCTGAGCAACCAGTTGACTAGGACGAGAGGCAACAGGACCAAGACGACCAGCGAGGCCAGCACGACCTTGACGAGGGCGGCACGGCGCCGGAGCCCTCGAGGAAGCCGCGGCGGGCCCGCTCGGTGACGGCGTCGGCGCCGGGGGCGGTCTCCGCGGTGTGGGGGACGAAGGGCCAGAAGGCGCGGCGTCCGAAGATCGTCAGCATCGCCGGCAGCAGGGTGAGGCTGGAGAGCGCCGCACAGGCGACGCCCATCGCGGCGATCGGGCCGAGGCCGGCGGTGCCGTTGACCTTGGCCAGCATCAGGCAGAGGAGGGCCGCGATCACGGTCGCCGCCGAGGCAAAGATCGCCGGACCGGCCGTGGCCAGGGCGATGCGCATCGCCTCGTGCTTGTCGGCCGAGCGGTGCAACTCCTCCCTGTAACGGGCGACGAGCAGCAGGGCGTAGTCGGTTCCCGCTCCTAAGACGAGCACCGACATGATCGAGCTCGACTGGCCGTTGACGGTGACGCCGAGCTCCGTCAGGCCGTAGCCGAGCGAACGCGAGAGCGTCTCGGCGAAGATCACCGCGAACAACGGGATCAGGAAGAACATCGGCGATCGGTAGATGACGATCAGCAGGAAGATCACGAGGCTGACCGCGGCCAGCAGCAGCGTTCCGTTGATGCCTTCGAAGACTTCGATCGCGTCGGCCGAGAAGCCGGCTCCGCCCGTGATCTTGGCCTCGAGGCCGCCGCCGTTGGAGATCTTCTTGCGCCAGTCCTTGACCGGGTCGACGATCCGTTCGCCCTCGCCGTTGCCCTTGATGTAAGCGCTGACGATCGCCGCCTTGCCGTCCTTCGAGCAGATCGGCCCGACGAAGGGGGCGTAGCCCGCCGGCTGGCCCGGCACCTCCGTGCGCGGCGTGCCGCAGCCCGGCGGCAGGCCCGGCGGCGCGACCGCCGGGCGGCCGGAGCTCTTGCCGCCCGAGGCGGCCGTTTCGCCGTCCGCGACGACACCGTCGAACCTCTCTTCGGTCATCGCGCCGACGTCCTTTTCGATCGTCCGGCGGTCGGCTGCGGTGAGCCCCGATTCGCGGCGGTAGACGATCACCGCGGGGGCGATTTCGCCGGACTGGAGGGACTCGGTGGCCTTCAGGGCCGCGGTCGATTCGGCCTCGCCGGGCAGGTAGGAGGTCGCCTCGTTGCTTTCGGCGTCTTCGAACTTTTCGGGCAGGTTGCCCGAGATTCATGCCGAGGAAGGCGACGATCCAGACCCCGAAGACAATCCACTTGGCGCGGCGACCGGCGGCGAACGAGAACAGAGAGCCCTTCATGCGGTACCGATGCATTATCAGAGCAGAGCGGACAACTTCTTCGCCTCGGTCACCGGCGCCCGGCAGGCGAAGTTCTCGCAGACGTAGGCCGCCGGCCTGCCGTCGATCGAGGGGCGATCGGCGAGCAGCGGAGGAGCGACGGAGCCCTCGCGGCCGGCGGCGAGGACCAGGTGCGGCCGCAGGCCGGCGCGGACGACGGCGGCGAGCTCGCTCGTATCCTCGCCGACCAGCGCCACCTCGGCGGTCGGCGCGAGTTGGAAGTCCAGCGCCCTCAACAGGTGGGCGAACGCCTCGGGGTGGCGGGCGGCCGGGGCGGCGAAGAGCCGCAGGACGCCATCGGCCTGGCGCCCGTACTCGCGCTCCCCGGTCAGGGCGGCGAGGCGCAGCAGTCCGAGCGCCGCCGAGCTGTTGCCGGATGGAATCGGGTGGTCGCCGATCTCCTTGCGGCGGGCGATCAGCTTCTCGTGGTCGCTCGAGGTGGAGAAGAAGCCGCCGCGCTCGGGGTCGCCGAAGCGGTCGATGGTCGTCTCCGCCAGCTTCCGCGCCTCGTCGAACCAGCGGGTCTCGAAGCATGCTTCATAGAGGGCGAGAAGCGCCTCCAGCAGGAATGCGTGGTCCTCCAGGTACCCGTTGAGGTGGGCGCGCCCGTCCTTGTAGGTGCGCAGAAGGCGGCCCTCCTCGTCGCGCATCTGGCCGAGGACGAAATCGGCGCAGCGGCGCGCAGCGTCAAGGTAGTCCTCGCGGCCGAGCACCGCGCCGGCCTCGGCGAGGGCGGCGATCGTCAGCGCATTCCAGGAGGCGAGGCGCTTGTCGTCGAGGCCCGGTGGGACGCGCTTCGCGCGGGCCTCATACAGGGCGCGGCGAGCTTCCGCCAGGCCGTCGGGCCGGGGCCCCCCGGCGCCGTCGGGAAGGTGGAGGATGCTGGCGCCCTCGAAGTTCCCCTCCTCGGTGACGCCGAAATGCCCGGCGATCGGGCCGGCGCGCTCGCCGAGCACCTGCTCGAGCTGGTCGGGCGTCCAGACGTAGAAGCGTCCCTCCTCGCCCTCGGAGTCCGCGTCGAGCGCCGAGAAGAAGCCGCCCTCGGGGCCGCGCATCTCCCGCAGTGCCCAGTCGAGGGTCTCCTCGCAGACCCGCCGGTAGCGGTCGTGCCCGAGCGCCTGCCACCCGTGGAGGTAGGCGCGGGCGAGCAGCGCGTTGTCATAGAGCATCTTCTCGAAGTGGGGGACGAGCCAAGCGGGGTCGACGGCGTAGCGGGCGAAGCCGCCGCCCAGGTGGTCGTAGATCCCTCCGGCCATCATCGCGTCGAGCGTCTCCTCGACCACCTCGGTCTCGCCGCTGACGCCGCCGCCGGACGAGGCGCGGGCGAGCAGCAGCTCGAGCGCCGAGGCGGGCGGGAACTTGGGGGCACCGCCGAAGCCGCCGCGCTCGCGGTCGGCCGCTTCGAGCAGCCGCCCGACCGCCTGCTCGAGCAGCTCCTCCTCGGGGGCGTCGCCGCCGGCTCGACGGCGCCGATCGCGCCGAGCCGGGCGCGCATCTCCGCGGCCCGCTCGCGGATCTCGTCGCGCTTGCTCTCGAAGGCGTCGACCACGGCTTCCATCACCATCCGGAAGCTCGGCATGCCGCGGCCCTCGTCGGGCGGGAAATAGGTGCCGCCGTAGAAGGGCACGCCGTCGGGGTCGAGGAAGACCGTCATCGGCCAGCCGCCCTGGCCGCTGATCGCCTGCACCGCCTCCATGTAGATCGCGTCGACGTCGGGCCGCTCCTCGCGATCGACCTTGACGTTGACGAAATGCCGGTTCATGTAGGCGGCGGTCTCCGCGTCCTCGAAGGACTCACGCTCCATGACGTGGCACCAGTGGCAGGCCGAGTATCCGACCGAGAGCAGGATCGGCAGGTCCTCATCGCGGGCCCTGGACAGCGCCTCCTCGCCCCACGGAAACCAGTCGACGGGGTTCTCGCTGTGTTGCCGGAGGTAGGGGCTTGTCTCGCGGGCGAGGCGGTTGGCCATCGCCGCAGCCTACTTTTCGTTCGTTGCGGGTCAGTGATAGTGGGACCCGATCGGTCAACTACGCAACTCCTTTTTTGCATAGGCAAACCGAAACCACTACGTTCCTTCGATGCATGAGAACGAGCCGCAGGTCGACCCCGAGACAACGGTTGAGGCCGTTCTCGAGAAGCTCGACAAGGAGGATCGCGCGATCCTGCGCGGCGCCCTCGAGCGCGCCGAGAAAACCGAGGCCGAGCTGCGCTACCTGGCCGATCACGACTCGCTGACCGGCCTGCTCGACCGTCGACGGTTTCGCTCCGAGCTCGACGGCTACGTCTCCTTCAGCGCCCGCTACGGCGGCCAGGGGGCGGTGATGATCATCGACATCGACGGCCTCAAGGCGGTCAACGACAGCCTCGGGCACGCCGCCGGAGACAACCTGATCCGGGAAATCGCCAGGATCCTCCGCGAACGCGTCCGGACGACCGACATCGTCGCCCGCCTCTCCGGCGACGAGCTCGCCGTGCTGATGCCGCAGACCGATACCGAGGGCGCCATGCAGCTCGGCGAGGACCTGCGCGCCCAGGTGGCCGAGAACGCCAGGCCGGCGCCGGAGGCCGACCCGGTGACGATCAGCGTCGGCATCACGATGTTCGGCAGCGAGCAGGGAGTCGGTCCCGAGGCCGTGCTGGTCGCCGCCGACCAGGCGATGTACCGGGCCAAGGAGGACGGCCGCAACCAGGTCTCCCTCCACCGCGAGCCGGGTGACCGCAGGCGGCATGCCCGCCGCCACCAGACGACGACAGCGCGGATCCGCGACGCGCTCACTCACGATCGCCTCAGCCTTCACACCCAGCCGATCCGCAGCCTCGCCTCGGGCGGCATCGAGCGCTACGAGCTGCTGCTGCGGATGACGGGCGACGACGGCGAGCTGCTGCCCGCGTCGGCCTTCATCGGGGCGGCGGAGCGCTCGGGCATGATCCAGGAGCTCGACCGCTGGGTCGTCGCCCAGGCCCTCGAGGTGCTCGGCCGGCGCGAGCGCGAGGGGGACCCCGTGTCCCTTCACGTCAACCTCTCGGGCGCTTCTCTCTCCGACGTCTCGGTGCTCGAGTACATCGAGCGCCAGCTCGACGAAGGCGACGCCGACCCCTCACGGTGCACCTTCGAGATCACCGCCACCGCCAAGGCCGTCGACTACGCGACGGCCGGGGGGTTCGCCGATCGCCTCACCGAGTTCGGCTGCCAGGTCGCGATCGACGACTACGGGGCGGGCTTCGGGCCCTTCCATTACCTCAAGGAACTGCCCTTCGACCTGATCAAGATCGACGGCGCCTTCATCCGCGACATGCCGAGCAGCGACGCCGACCAGCTCACCGTCCAGGCGATCGTCCAGATCGCCCGCGGCCTCGGCAAGACGACGATCGCCGAGTACGTCCAGGACGACGCGACGGCCGATCTCCTGCGCGAGTACGGCGTCGACATGGCCCAGGGCTTCCACCTGGGCAGGCCGGTGGCGATCGCCGAGGGCCTAGCGGCCTAGGAGCCGGCCGACCCCGGTCTTCGCGTTCAGGGCGCCGGTCAGCACACGTTCCCGGATCGAGCCCTGCGGTGGCAACGCGCCGAGCTGGCGCGCCATCTGGGCGCCGTTCAGGTATGCGTCGTTGCGCTGGATCTTGCCGTCGCGGACGGTCAGCACGTCGCAGCCGCTCAGGTCGACCGAGGCGCCGTTGGCGACCATCCCCTCGAAGCGCGCCTCGCCGTCGAAGGTCCCGGTCAGATGCCAGTGGACCGCGGCCCTGTCGCCGCCCTCCATCAGGTCGACCACCTCGATGCGCAGGTCGGGCATCGCGCGGAACGTGTTCGCGAACCAGTCGCGCACTTCGTCGGGTCCGCGCAGGGACGTCAGGCCGTGAAGCTCTCCGACCCCGTCCGCTGCCCAGAAGCCAGCCATCGCGTCCGCGTCCCGGGCGGCGACGGCCTCGAAGTAGGCCTTCGCGACAGCGCCCGCCTCTCCGCGGGCGACTCCGGCGGCGCGTTCCTCGGCGGCGGTCGGCATCGGCGATGCGATCCTAGCTCGTCAGGTCTCGGGCGAATGCCTCGAAGGCGTCGAGGTAGCGCTGCCGGTCCTCGTCGGTGTGGGCGATCGAGAGCGTCCACTCCTCCTCCGTCCCCGGGGTCATGAAGATGCCGTGGTTCATGTGGTAGAGCCAGGCCAGGGTCGAGAGGTCGTCGTCGACCTGGGTCAGGTAGTCGCGGTACTCGTACATCCGCTCCGGCGAGAAGACCACGCAGCCCTTGGCGCCGAGGCCCTCGGTGTAGGCGGGGAGGCCGTGGCCGTCGATGATCTCCTGACAGCCGGCGAGCAGCTGCCCGGTTGGCGGCCTCGAGCTCGGGGTAGACGTCGTCGGTGAGGACCTCGGTGAGGGTCGCCTGCGCGGCGGCCATCACCAGCGGGTTGCCGTTGAAGGTTCCGTACTGCTTGACGGTGCCGTCGGCGACGATCGCGGCGAGGTCGGGGGTCATGCCGATCGCACCGCCCGGGTAGCCGCCGCAGCTCGCCTTGGCGAGGGTGATCATGTCCGGGACGTCACCCCGAAGCGGCCTGGTGGCGCCGCCGGAGGCGATCGTGCAGCCGGTCTTGACCTCGTCGAAGATCAGCTTCACGCCGTGCGCGGCGGTCAGCTCGCGGACCCGCTCGAGGTAGCCCTCGCGCGGCGGGATGATGTTGATGTTCATCATCGCCGGCTCCATGATCAGCCCGGCGACCTCGTCGCCGATCTTGGCGAGGACGCTCTCCAGCGCCTCGGCGTCGTTGAAGGGCACGGCGCGGGTCAGCTCCGTCATCGCTCGCGGAGTGCCGCCGCCGTAGGGGACGCTGATCGGGTCGTCCCGCTCGCCGAGCGCCTCCAGCGGCGGGTAGACGGAGACCATCACCGAGTCGTGGTGGCCGTGGTAGGAGCCCTCGATCTTGAGCAGCATGTCGCGGCCGGTGGCGCCGCGGGCGAGGTGGACTGCGTCCATCGTCGCCTCCGTGCCGGAGTTGTTGAAGCGCCACTGGGGCAGGCCGAAGCGGCGCACGAGCTCCTCGGAGACGACGATCGAGCCGTCGGTCGGCGCGGCGAAGTGGGTGCCGCGGTCGACCTGTGCCTTGACCGCGGCGCCGACCGTCGGGTTGGCGTGGCCGATGCACATCACGCCGAAGCCGTTGTGGAAGTCGACGTATTCGTTGCCGTCGACGTCCCAGACCCGGCTGCCCTTGCCGCGGTCGACGTAGACGGGCCAGGGATCGTTTTCCTGGAAGGAGGACGGGACCCCTCCGGGCATCGACTTCACCGCCCGCTGGAAGGTCTCGGCCGAGCGCCCGGTCCTGTTCCTGAACTGCTCCTGCTGTGCCTCGGTCAGCGAGGCGATTCGCTTGCCGTCGATCTCAGCCATCGACCAACCCTAGCCGCCACGGGGGACCCGCGGCGGAGCCCCCGTGCCCTCATCGGTTTGCCGAGGGCGGCCTACTCGAACTTGTCGAACGCCCCTTGGATCACGACCCCCGGTTTGTCGCACGGTGTCTGTTCGGGGAGGTGGAGGCTGGAGTCGACCTTGAGCGTGTAGCGGGGACCGCGCACGACCTCGAGGTCCCATTTGATCGCTCCGCCGGCTCCGAAGAAGGAGACGCTCCCACCGGAGACGAACGAGGTGTCGGTGGCGGTCGCCGCTGCCGGCGGGGTCCCGATGAGGACCCCGACGCACGTGCCGTTGCCTTGGAGCGCGACGCTGGCCTGCGTCCCGCCGGCTGAGATCACCATGACTATCCCCTTCGACGTGTCTTCGTAGGTGCCGACCGGGGGAGGCCAGTCGGAGGCGGCCGGGGGCGCCGGGGTCGGGGTCGTCGGCTGCGGCGTCGCTTTCGGGGAGCCCTTGCCCTTCTTGCCCTTGCACTTCTTCTTGCCCTTGCCCTTCTTCTTGGCGCTCGCCGAGGCCCTGCCCTTCTTGCCGCCCTTGCCCCTGCACTTCTTCTTGCCCTTGCCCTTCTTCTTGGCGGAGGCCTGGGCGTTGCCGCCATCGGTGGCGAGTGCGGAGGCAGCGGAGCCGGTGGCGAGGGCGAGGATGGCCAGCAGCGCGACGAAAAGCGTGCGTCTCAAGGGTTTCTCCTTGTGCGGGGGACGAGAGTGGCCGGGAGGTGCCCGGTTCCGGCAAGTTACCGTGGTGCCGGGAACGGCGCCACCCTAATTTTCGCGCAGCTCGGCGCGTCTGATCTTGCCGCTGTTGGTCTTCGGCAGCTCGGCGGCGAACTCGACGATGCGCGGGTACTTGTAGGGCGCGGTCTGCGAGCTTGACGTGCTCCTGAAGCTCGCGCGGCGAGCTGCTCGGAGGGAGCCGGCGCCGTCGCGCAGGACGACGATCGCGCGGACGACCGAGCCGCGCTCGGGGTCGGGAGCCGCGACCGCCGCGGCCTCGACGACGGCGGGGTGCGAGACCAGCGCCGACTCGACCTCGAAGGGCCCGATCCGGTAGCCGGAGGAGAGGATCAGGTCGTCGTTGCGCCCCTCGAACCAGAGGCCGCCCGTCGCCGTCCTCGCGGACCCGGTCGCCGGTCGGCCACCACTCGCCGTCGAAGCCGCGCGCCGTCGAGGTAGCGATCGAAGAAGGTGGGGGAGGATGCGGCCCGCAGCTGCAGCTCGCCGTCGACGCACCCGCGTCTCGAGGCCGGGCAGTGGGCGGCCCATCGACCCGTCGCGCGCAGGGTCGTCCTCGCCCGGGACGGACGCCGCTGATCGCGCCCGTCTCGGTCTGGCCATAGCCGTCGGCGATCGCCAGGCCGAGCTCGTCGCGGAAGAGACTGGATCGTGTCGGCCTCGATCGGCTCGCCCGGCTGAGACCAGCCGGCGCAGGCCGGGGACCGGGGCCAGCTCGCCGCGCTTGGCCAGCATCCGGTACTCGGTGGGCGCCTGGCAGAGCACGTTGACCCCGAGCTCCTCGCAGAGGCGCAACCGCTCGGCCGGGTCGAAGCGCCCGTCGTGGAGGACCGCCACCGCGCCCCGCGTCCAGGGGGCGACGAAGGCGTTGCGGGTCGACTTCGACCAGCCCGGCGCGGCCGTGCACCAGGCGACGTCGCCGGCTGCGGGCGCCGAACCAGAATGCTCGGCCTGGAGCCGCTGGCCGGCCAGGTAGCGCTGCGGGTAGAGGACGCCTCGTGGCTCGCCCGTGGTGCCGGAGGTGAAGACGATCGCCGCCGGGTCGGCGGGGTGCGAGGTCCGCGATCGCCGCCGGCGCCTCCTGGTCGAGGTCCTCGTCGAAGACGCGGGCGAGGTCCTCCATGTCCATGTAGGGGACGCCGTCGGGAAGCTCGCCGAGGTAGCGCGCCTCGCCGACGCAGAGCTCGGGGTCGGCCGCAGCGCGCCCGCGCTCGAGGTCCTTGCGCCGCAGCTGCGGGTTGCAGGGCAGGGCCACGGCGCCCATCCGCCAGCAGGCGAGCATCGCCAGCACCCACTCGGGCCGCGACGCCGATCAGGGTCATGACGACGTCGCCGCGCCGCACGCCGCGGGCGGCGAAGCGCCCCCGAGAGCCCCGCCGAGCGGGCGAAGAGCTCGCCGAAATGATAGCACGCGCCGCGTACCGTCCGCGGCCACCTCGATCAGCGCCGGCCGCGCCGAGGGGAACCGTTCGACCACGTCCTCGATGAAGTTCACGGCCGCCAGTCTGCCGCAACCGGTGCCGGCGAGCGGGGTGGGCCTAGGCCTCGGAGAAGCCGAAGCGCTGCTGGAGGCGGCGCAGGGGCCGGGGGGCCCACCAGTTCCACTCGCCGAGCAGGCGCATCAGCGAGGGGACGAGCAGGGCGCGGACGATCGTCGCGTCGAGCAGGACGCCGACCGCGGCGCCGACCGCGATCTGCTTCATGAAGAAGACGGTGCTGACCCCGAAGGCGAGGAACACGACCGCGATCATCACGGCCGCGGCCGTGATCACCCGGCCGGTCCGGCCGATCCCGATCGCGACCGCGTCCTCGTTGCTCTTGCCGAGGTCGTGCTGCTCTTTGATCCGCGCCATGACCAGGACCGCGTAATCCGTCGCGAGGCCGAAGACGATCGTGAACAGGAAGACGAGGCTCGTCACCTCCACGGCGCTCGGGCCGGTGTAGTCGAAGATCCCGTCGAGCCAGCCCTCCTGGAAGGAGAGGACGACGATCCCCAGCGTCGCGCCCAGGGTCATCGCGTTCATGAGCAGCGTCTTGAACGGGAGCAGCACCGAGCCGGTGAGCAGGAAGAGGATCAGCAGGGTGGTCGTGGCGACGATTCCGACGACGAGCGGCGCATGGTCGGCGAGGCTCTGCTTCTGGTCGATGAAGCCGGCGGTGTTGCCGGAGACGAGCGCGGCCGTCGCCGCCGGGGTCGTCAGCGAGCGGATCTCCCTGACGGCGTCCTGGGCGGCGCCGGCGGTCGCCGGGTCGGCAAGGGCGAAGTTGGCGTAGGCGACCCGCTCCGCGGCGGGCTGGAACGGGGTGCCGCGGACCACGCCCGGGACTCCCAGGACCCGCTTCCGGAAGGCGGCCAGCTGGGCGGGAGCGGCGCGCCCGTCGACGGTCACCGTCACCGCCTCGGTCACGTCGCGGGGGTAGTGCGCTTCGACGTAGCTGTTCGCCGTGTAGGCGGGCTTGTTGTGGGGGACGAAGTCCGAGTTGGGCCCCGTCAGCGTCGTGAAGATCAGCGGCGTCGCGGCGGCAAGCAGGAAAGCCGAGCTGGCGAGGGCGACGGCGACCGGGCGGCGCATGACGCCACGCGCCAGGCGGTACCAGCCGTCCGACTCGGCGGAGACCGAGGCGCCGCGGCGGATCGAGAGGGCGTCGATCCTGGTTCCGAGCAGGGCCAGCATCGAGGGGACGAGGAGGATCGCGACGATCGCCGAGAGCAGCCCGACCGAGGCGCCGGCGACGGCGATCGAGTAGAGGAAGCGTTGCGGCATGAAGGCGAGCGCCGCCAGTGCCGAGGCGACGGTGATCCCGGAGAAGAAGGCGGTGCGGCCGGCGGTGGTGACCATGCGCCGGTGGGCCTCTCGGGTCGCTCCTTCGCGCTCGATCTCCTCCCGGTACCTGGAGACCATCAGCAGGGCGTAGTCGACCGCCAGGCCGAGGCTGAGCGCGGTGGCTATGTTGAGCGCGAAGATCGAGGTGTCGACGAAGAGCGACATGATTCGCAGAAGGAAGAGCGTGCCGACGATCGAGATGCCGCCGATCAGGAGCGGGATGCCGGCGGCGACGACGCCGCGGAAGACGAACAGGAGGAGCAGCGCCAGGATCGGGAAGGCGATCAGCTCGGCCTTCGTGAGGTCTGATTTGGTCTGGTCGTTGACCTCGTTGAAGCTCGGCGCGTAGCCTCCTGTCGAGACCCGGAGCGGGCTCCGGTCGACCACCGGTTCGACGTCTTCGGCGACGATCCCGCCCCTCTCTTCGAGGTCGCCGCTGGAGAGGTCGACGAGTAGCACGAGGGAGCTGCCGTCCCTGGCGATCAGCTCAGCGCCGGCGCGGCGGTCGTGCAGCGGATTGATCACCCGGCCGACGCCGTCAACGCCGGCGACTCCGTTCCCGAGGCGGTCGACGGACCTGCGGACCGCAGGGTCCCGGAGGTCGAGGCTCCCACCTCCGGGGGCGCGAACGACCAGCACGATTCCCGGCGTGGGGTCGTAGCCGAGCGATTCGTCGAGCAGGGCCTTGGCCTTCTCGCTCTCCGAAGCCGAGTCGGTGAACCCGGCGGCCTTCAGGTGGTGCTCGACGTCGTGGCCGAAGGCGATCGCGACGAAGGCGAAGGCGCCGACCGCCGCGAGGACCAGCTTCGGGTGCTTCCAGGTCAGGTCGGCGATCCGCGCGAACAAGGTGGCGGGACCGTACCAGATTTCAAAGTAGATGCTTTGGGAATCAAATTACGCTGCTACCATCGCCCGATGGGACGCCGCGAATACGGCCAGCCGTGCAGCCTCGCCTGCGCCCTCGACCAGATCGGCGAGCGCTGGTCGCTGCTGATCGTCCGCGAGCTGATGCTCGGCCCGCTGCGGTTCTCGGAGCTCGATCGAGCGGTGGGCGGTGCGCCCACCGACGTGCTGACCAAGCGCCTCCGCGACCTCGAGGACTCGGGTGTCGTGAAGCGGGTGGAGCTCGATCCCCCGACCTCGGCAAGCGCCTATGAGCTGACGACGCTGGGGCGCGAGCTCGAACGGCCCCTGCTCGAGCTCGGGCGCTGGGGGCTGAACTTCCACGATCCGGCGACGGTGGGGGAGATCCCGCCGGAGATGCTGCCCAACGCCCTGCGCGTGACGATGCGCCCGCCTCCCGAGGCGGAGATGACGATCGGGCTGCGCACAGGCGATCGCGAGTACCGGCTGCGGGTCGAGGATGGCTGGGTGCAGGCGCGCCGGGGTCTCGCCGCCGACGCCGACCTGCGGCTCTCCGGCACCCCCTGGGAGCTGATGGCCACGCTCCTCTCCGAGGAGGACCTCGGAGAGCTCGGCGCGGAGGTCGAGGGCGATCCGGCCGCGCTGGCCGCGTTGCGGGCGATGATCGTCCTCCCGGAGCTCCACCGGGAGGGCGCCGAGGCCGAGGTGGCCGCCGCCCGCTCCGCTACCTGAGGTCGGCGGAGCCCTTGCCGAGCAGCTGGCGGGCGACGATCAGCAACTGGATCTGCTGGGTGCCCTCGAAGATGTCGAGGATCTTCGCGTCCCGCGCCCACTTCTCGAGCAGCTCGCTCTCGCCGTAGCCGACGCTGCCGCAGAGCTCGACGCAGCCGAGCGAGACGTCGACGCAGGTGCGCCCCGCCTTCGCCTTCGCCATCGAGGCCTGCAGCGAGTTCGGCTTGCTGTTGTCGGCCATCCAGGCCGCCTGCAGGGTGAGCAGCAGCGCCGCCTCGTAGTCGGCCTCCATCTCGAGGAAGCGCGCCGCCGCGGCGTGCTGGGCGAGGGCCGGGGTCGGAGTAGTCGATCTCGACCCCGGCCTCACCGAGCAGCCTGCGCGTCTCCTCGAGTGAGGCGCGGGCGACGCCGCAGGCCATCCCGGCAACCAGCGGCCGCGTGTTGTCGAAGGTCTGCATCGCGCCGGCGAAGCCCTTCTCGACGTTGACCTCGGGATCGCCGAGCAGCGCCTCTTTGGGCACCCGGCAGTCCTGCAGGGTGAAGTTCGCCGTGTCGGAGGCCCTGATCCCGAGCTTGTGCTCGAGCCGGTCGAGCTTCAGGCCCGGGTTGTCGCGCTCGACGATGAAGGACTTGATCGCCGCGCGACCCTTGGAGCGGTCGAGCGTCGCCCAGACGACGATCAGCTCAGCGCGGTCGCCCGAGGTGACGAAGATCTTCTCGCCGTTGAGGACGTACTCGTCGCCGTCGAGCTCGGCGGTGGTGCGGATCGCGGCCGAGTCGGAGCCGGCTTCGGGCTCGGTGATCGCCATCGCCGCCCAGAGGCCGCCGTAGTGGTCGAGCTGCTCCTGGGTGGCGACGGAGGCGATCGCCGAGTTGCCGAGCCCCTGTCGCGGCATCGTCAGCAGCAGGCCGACGTCCCCCCAGCAGAGCTCGATGATGCCGAGCACGGTCGAGAGGTTGGTGCCGTTGCGGTTCTCGGTTGAGTCGGCGCCGTTCTCCTCGCGCCGGACGCCCGCGGCGCCGGAGGCGCCGTGCTCGGAAGCGTCGTTCATCCCGTCGATCAGCGAGGCGAGCATGTCGAGCTCCTTCGGGATAGGCGTGCTCGGCCTCGTCGTATTTGCGGGAGATCGGCCGGAAGACCTCGGTCGCGACCTGGTGGGCCTGGGCGGCGAGGGGCTTGAACTTCTTCGGTGTCTCGAGGTTGATCATCGTCTTCTCTCTTTCGCTCTCGGGCGGGCGGCTAGACGAGCAGGGCGCCCTCCATGACGCCCGCCGCACGAAGATCGCGGTACCAGCGCTCGACCGGGTGCTCCTTGACGAAGCCGTGGCCGCCGAGCAGCTGTACTCCTTCGGAGCCGATCTGCATCCCCTTCGAGGCGCAGAGCCGGCGGGCAAGCGCCGCCTCGCGGGCGAACTCCTCGCCGCGGTCGGCGCGGCTCGCCGCGCGGTAGGTGGTCAGCCGCATGCCGTCGGTCTCGATCCCGATGTCGGATACCGCGAAGGCGACGCCCTGGCGGTTGGAGATCGGTTCGCCGAAGGCGGAGCGCTCGTTGACGTAGGGAATGACGTAGTCGAGGACCGCCTGCGAGGTGCCGACCGCGAGCGAGCACCAGGCGATGCGGGCGCGGTTGACGCACTCGGCGTAGTCCTCCGCCTTGCCCTCGCCGAGGATCGCCTCGGCCGGCAGCCGGACGCCCTCGAGGATCAGGCGGCCGGTCGCGGCGGGCCGCAGGCCCATCGCCGGCTCGGCCTCGACCGAGAGGCCCTCGGCGCCGGACTCGATCACGAACAGGGCCGGGCCCTCACCGTCCTCGCGCTCGGCGGCGACCAGGAATAGCTCGCAATCCCCGGCCCTCGCGATCAGGGACTTGGTCCCGTCGAGGACCCAGTCGCCGCCCTCGCGCCGGGCCGTCGTCGCCGGCTTCAGGGGGTCGAACAGCGGTCGCGGCTCGAGGATCGCGAGCGCCGCCGCCGGCACGTCCTCGCCGGTGAAGGCGGGCAGGTAGGTCGCCTCCTGCTCGGCGCTGCCCCAGTGGCCGATCGCAGTCGCGACCGCACCCGGGGCGAGCGCGGCGTAGGCGATGCCGAGGTCGCCGTGGGCGAGCGCCTCGCCGATCAGGACGCTGGTGACCGCCGCCTGTTCGTGCATGACGCCGCCGAGCTCCTCGGGGACGCCGAGCATGTTGACCCCGAGCTCGGCCGCCTGGGCGAGCAGCTCGGGGGGCGTCGAACAGTCGGTGTCGGCGTCGAGCGCCGCCGGGCGGACCTTCTCCGCGGCGAACGAGCGACCGCCCTCCTGGAACATCTGCTGCTCGTCGTCGGGACTGAGGTCGAAGAGGCCGGTGGATCGGCTCTTTGCCTGGCGCGCCGGCTTGCCGAGCTTCTGGGCCGCCTTGAAGGTCCGGCTGGCGGCGGTCGCGGTTCGGAAACCGTTCTTGGTCGTCCGGTAGACGATCTTCTCGACCTGCTTGCGGATCCTGATCCGGTCGAGCAGGTTCGAGCCGGCGAGGCGGTTGAGCGCCTTCAGCCCGTAGCCCATGCTGCGGTCGGCGAACCCCTTGTCGGTGTCGGCGGTGGTCACTTGACGCTCCCTTCGAGGTGTGGTGTGTGCTTCTTGGAGTCGCGGACGAAGAAGTCGATCCCCTGTCCATCGGTGCGGCTGCCGAACTCGACCCGGCCGGGAAGCAGGATCGGCCTCCGGAAGGCGACTTCGACGGCGAAGGAGTCGGGGAGGCGCGGTCCGAGCGCCGCCAGGCAGCGGGCCTTGGTCCACATCCCGTGCGCGATCGCCGCCGGAAAGCCGAGCGGCTTCGCGGCCAGCGCGTGCATGTGGATCGGGTTGCGGTCGCCGGAGACCGCCGCGTAGCGGCGGCCGAGGTCACCGCCGAGCTCCCACTCGGCGGAGGCGGGGAGGACGTCGGGGCCGCCGTCGGGCGTCCGCTCTCCGTAGGACCTGGACTCGCCGCCTGCCGAGCCGCCGCCGCGGCGCAGCATCGTGCTCTCGCTCTCCCAGACCAGCTCATCGCCGGCGCGGGCCTCGGTGAGGAGGCTGAACGTCCTGCCCTTGGGGTGGGCCTTGATCGGCGTCGGGCGCACCGATAGCTGCAGCTCCTCGCCGATCCCGATCGGCCGGCTCTGGGCGATCCGGTTCTCGAGGTGGACGAGGCCGACCGCGCCGAACGGGAAGCTGCCGTCCGCCATCACCGCCATCTGCAGGGGGAAGGCGAGGACGTGCGGATAGGTGGGGGGGAGGCTGTCGCGGAGGGCGAACCCGCAGACCCGGTCGTAGGCCGCGACCGCCTCCGGCTCCGCCCTGACGCCGGCGAGGGTCAGCTCCAGGTCGGGGACGTCGCCGCCGCCGCCCGGGACGAAGGGCAGCAGCGAGGCACCGGGGATCATCGGTGCCGCGGCCCGCGCGTAGAGCGGCAGGATGCTGGGAGGGGACTCGAGGGCGCGGGTCGGCATCAGGCCCCGAGCAGGTTCTGGCCGCAGACGCGGACCGTGTTGCCGTTGACCCCGGTCGATCCCGGGCTCGCGAACCAGGCGATCGTCTCGGCGACGTCGACCGGCAGCCCGCCCTGGGAGAGGCTGCTCATCCGCCGCCCCGCTTCGCGCGGGCCGATCGGCATCGCCGCCGGTCATCCGGGTCTCGATGAAGCCCGGGGCGACCGCGTTGATCGTCGCCCCGCGCCCGGCGAGCTCGGGCGCCATCGCCTCGACCATGCCGATCACCCCGGCCTTCGATGCCGCGTAGTTGGTCTGGCCGGAGTTGCCGGCGATTCCCGACATCGAGGAGACGCAGACGATGCGGCCGCCGGCGGCGAGCAGGCCCGCCTCGAGCAGCGCGTCGTTGATCCGCTCCTCCGAGGAGAGGTTGATCTCGATCAGCGTCGACCAGCGCTCCTCGGGCATCTTCGCGATCGTCCGGTCCTTGGTGACGCCGGCATTGTGGACGAGGACGCCGAGGCCGTCGGCGAAGCGCTCCGCGATCCGCCCGGGCGCCTCCGGCGCGGTGATGTCGAGCTCGATCGCGTCGCCGTCGATCTCCGCCATCAGCGCGCCCAGCTCGGCGCTCGCCTGCGGGATGTCGAGGCCGACGACCGCGGCGCCGTCGCGGGCGAGCGTCCTGGCGATCGCGGCGCCGATCCCGCGCGAGGCGCCGGTGACGAGCGCGGTCCTGCCGGCCAGCGGGCGCTCCCAGTCGAGGTCGGGAACGGGCGCCACGCCCTTCCCGACCTCGATCACCTGCCCGGAGACGTAGGCCGATTTCGGCGAGAGGAGGAAGCGGAGCGTCGACTCGAGCTGGTCCTCGCCGCCCCCGGAGACCAGCACGAGCTGGGCCGTCGCCCCGCGCCCGCCGACCTCCTTGGCAAGCGAGCGGGTGAAGCCCTCGAGCGCCCGCTGCGCGGTCGCCGCCCTGGTCGAGCCGGCCTCCGCCGGCGGCACCCCGAGGACGACGACGCGGCCGTTGGCCTGCAGGCGGCCGACACTCGGGTAGAAGAAGCGCTGCAACTCGACCAGCTCGGTCGAGTCGGAGATCCCGGAGGCGTCGAAGACAAGAGCCCTCGCCCTGCCCTCGGCGCCGGCGCGTTCGACCCCGATCCGGTCGAGGGTCGCCTTCAGGGCGCGCTCGAGCCGGGCGCCGGGGGCGGCGCCGGTGAGCAGGGCGCCGGCGAGGACCGGGGCGCCCTCGCGGTGGCGCTCCAGCTCCACGGGCCGCGGCAGGCCGAGCTGGCCGGCCACCGCGGAGACGCCGGGGGCGTTGACGAGCTGCGCGTAGCGATCGCTCATGACACACCCTCCAGCACCGCGACGACGCCCTGGCCACCGGCGGCGCAGATGCTGATCACGCCGCGGCCGCCGCCGTCCTCGTGCAGCTGCTTGGCGAGCCCGGCGACGATCCGCCCGCCGGTCGCCGCGAACGGGTGGCCCGCCGCCAGCGAGCCGCCGTTGACGTTGAGCTTCGCCCGGTCGATCGACCCGAACGGCGCCTCCCGGCCGAGCTTCTCCCGGCAGAAGCCCGGATCCTCCCAGGCCTTCAGCGTGCAGAGCACCTGGGCGGCGAAGGCCTCGTGGATCTCGTAGTACTCGAAGTCGCCGAGCCCGGCGCCGAGGCGGTCGAGCATGCGCGGCATCGCGTAGGCAGGAGCCATCAGCAGCCCTTCACGCCCGTGGACATGGTCGACGGCGGCCGTCTGCGCCTCGGTCAGGTAGGCGAGCACCGGCAGGCCGCGCTCCTTCGCCCAGTCCTCGCTCGCCAGCAGCACGGCGCTGGCGCCGTCGGAGAGCGGGGTCGAGTTGGCCGCGGTCATCGTCCCGTCCTCGCCGCCGAAGACCGGCTTCAGCTTGGCGAGCTTCTCGGGGTCGGAGTCGGGGCGCAGGTTCTGATCGCGCTCGAGGCCCTGATAGGGGGTGGTCAGGTCGTCGAGGAAGCCGCGCTCATAGGCCGCCGCGAGGTTGCGATGGCTGGCGACCGTGAGCTCGTCCTGCTCGGTGCGGCCGATCTCCCACTCGTCGGCCATCAGAGCGCAGTGCTCGCCCATCGAGAGGCCGGTCCGGGGCTCCTCGTTGCGGGGGATCGCCGGCACGACGTGCCCGGGCCGGAGGCCGGTCAGGGCGCGCAGCTTGCCGGTCGTCGAGCGCTGCCGGTTCGCTTCCAGCAGCGTCTCGCGCAGGCCCTCGTTGAGGGCGAGCGGGGCGTCGGAGGTGGTGTCGACCCCGCAGGCGATGCCGGCGTCGGCCTGGCCGAGGGCGATCTTGTTGGCGACCAGGATCGTCGTCTCGAGGCCCGTCCCGCAGGCCTGCTGGACGTCGAAGGCGGGGGTCTCGGGGGCGAGCCGGGTGCTGAGCACGCTCTCGCGGGTCAGGTCGCGGTCGCGCGAGTGCTTGAGGACGGCGCCGCCGGCGACCTCGTCGAGGCGCTCGCCGGCGAGCCCGAAGCGGTCGACGAGGCCGTCGAGCGCCGCGGTCAGCATGTCCTGGTTCGTGGCGTGGGCGTAGGCGCTGTCGGAGCGCGCGAAGGGAATCCGGTTGCCGCCGACCACGGCGACCCGTCTGGGGCTGTCGATCACTTGCGGTTGCCTTTCGGTTTGGCTTTCGAGGTGGACTTGGCGACGGGAGCCCAGCGCAGGCGGAGGCCCGGCTCGATCGTCGCGATCAGCAGGTCGGCCGCCTCCTCGGCGGAGAGCGCCTCGGTCCGCAGCCACCAGTGGGCGAGGCCCTCGGCGGCGCCCATCAGGGACTCCGAGAGCGCCTCCACCTCGACCTTGGCGGCCGCGCGCATCGACGCCGGCACCTGGCCCATGATCGAGGCGGTGATCAGGCCGAGGATGCGGCCGCGATAGGCGCCCACCCGCTCGGCGGTCTCGCCGCCGCGGGGAAGGGTCTCGTCGAAGAGCACGGCCCAGGCGGCGCGCTCGGAGTCGAGGAAGGCGAAGAAGGCCTGGACGCCGGCGCGCAGCGCCTCTTCAGGCGAGTTGGTCGAGGCGACGGAGGCGGCGATCGTCGCCGAGAGCGCGTCTCCCGCCCGTTCCATGCAGGCGCCGTAGAGCCCCTCCTTGTTGCCGAAGTAGTTGTAGAGGAGGGGCTTGGTGACGCCGACCTCGGCGGCGACCTCGTCCATCGTCACGGCGCCGTACCCGCGCTCGGCGAAGAGGCCGCGGGCGACGCTGAGCGTCTGCTCCATGCGGTCCTCGCGGGCGAGGCGGGTGCGGGTCGGCGCGGATGCCATCCCCCCTAACTTACCCAGATATAAATTTATATGCGAGTAACGTGACCAACGTCACTCGGGGCGCCGCAGCGCGTGGACGATCACCGCCTCGCCGAGCAGCTCGTCCTCGCGCAGAACGGTCATCCCGAGGTGTTCGGCGACGCCGACCGAGCGCTCGTTGCCGGGCACGATCATCGCGGTCAGGTAGGGCATCTCGAATTCGGCGAACGCCCACTCGACGCAGGCCCTGGCGGCCTCGGTGGCGAAGCCCCGGCCCCAGGCCGCGCGCCGCAACGTCCAGCCGGCCTCGGTCTCATCGAATTGGGGCCAGTGCTTGATCGCCGTCCTGCCGATGAACTCCTCCCGCTCCCGCTCGAGCACCGCGAACATCCCGTGTCCGCGCTGCTCCCATTCACGGTCGTTCGCACGCAGGCGCTCTTCCGCCGCCGCCCGGTCGAAGCTGCTGACGTACCGCGTCACCTCGGGGTCGGCGTGCAGCTCGACGAACTCGTCGAGGTCCTCGAGGGAGAGGGGCCGCAGGAGCAGGCGGCCGGTCTCGAGCCGCATCGGGCCCTAGCCGGGCTCAGTGCCGTCGTAGAGCTTCTTGACCCGGACGGACCCGTCCGGGGCGGCCTCTTCGCAGAGGCCGCAGAGGACGCACTCGTCGACGTTCTCCGCGACGACCTCGACGCCCGACCCGGACGCCCTGAAGATGTCGACGGGGCAGACTTCCTCGAGCTTCTTGCCGAGCTCCGGGTCGGCCGCCACGGAGGAGTCCAGCTCGATGGCGATGAAGACCCCGTTCAGCGTCTCGCTCATGCCGTCACCCCCAGCTTCTCCTTGACGGCGTCGGGGATCTCATCGATGCGCTCGACGACGCGGATCCCGGCGGCTTCCAGCCGGGCGATCTTCTCGGTCGCGGTGTCCTCGACGCCCTCGACGATCGTCCCCGCGTGGCCGAAGCTCATTCCCTTCATCTCGTCGTCGTCCATGAACTTGCCGGCCATGAAGGCGACGATCGGCAGGCGGCTGTCGTTCTCCTTGACCCAGGCGGAGAGCTGCGCCTCCATGCGGCCGCCGGGCTCGGTGTAGATGACGATCGCCTGGGTCTGCTCGTCGGCCTCGAAGTAGGGCATCAGCTCGGCGTAGGTGGAGCCGATGATCGCGTCGCCGCCGATCGAGACCGCGGTCGAGACGCCGAGCCCGGCCTGGGTCAGCGAGGAGGAGATCTCGGTGGTCATCCCGCCCGAGCGGCTCATCACGCCGACCGGGCCGGGGGCGTAGGCCTTGGCCGCGTCTTTTGCCGGGCCGCCGATGCCGCCCATCTTGCAGACCTCGGGGACGATCAGGCCGAGGCAGTTGGGGCCGATGATCCGCGCCCCGCGCAGCTCGGCGAGCTCGACCATCTGGGCGACGTCGCGGCGTGGGATCCGCTCGGTGACGATCACGATCAGCTTGATCTGGTTCTCGATCGCCTCCAGCACCGCGTCCTTGGTGAAGGCGGGGGGGACGGTGACGACGGAGCCGTCGATCGGGCCGCCGTGGTTCTCGACCGCCTGGGCGACGGTGTCGAAGACCGGCACGCCGTGCACCTCGCGGCCCTTGCGGCCCGGGGTGACGCCGCCGACCACCTTGGAGCCGTAGTCGAGGCACTCCCGGGTCAGGTTGACCGCCTCGCGGCCGGTTATCCCCTGGACGATGAACGTCGTCTCTTTGGTGAGCAGGATGCTCACGCCGGGGCTCCCTGGATCTTTGTGACGGCACGGTTGGCGGCCTCCCACATCGAGACAGACCGGTCGCAGTACTCGACCCCGTAGCGGTCGAGGATCTTGAAGCCCTCGTCCTCCCAGGCACCGGGGATGCGGAAGATCGCGATCGTCTCGCCGGGGTCCTTGCCGAGCTCGAGGCAGGCCTTGATCACGCCGCGGGCGACGATGTCGACGCGGGTGTTGGAGACGATCGACATCATCACCGCGATCTTCTCGACGCCGTCCTTCTCGAGCACCTCCTTGGCCAGGCCGCAGGCCTTGGCTACCGAGGGGTTGCCGCCGATCTCGGAGTAGTTGGCCGGCCTGCCGCCCTGGCTGCGGACCGCATCGGTGAGGGTCAACGAGCCGCCGCCGGCGCCGATCACGAGGCCGAGGTTGCCCTCGAACCCGTGGTCCTTGCCCTGGATCACGCCGCGGTGGTCGGCGGCGTCGATCGCGGCGACGTTGCGCTCGAACTCGGAGGGCTCGTAGGTCTCGCGGGTGTCGTCCTCGGCGATCTCGAGCTGCACGCGGAGCAACTGTTTTTGACGCCCGACCGCCTCGTTCTCCATCTCCATGTGGGCGTCGAGGGCGACGAAGCTGCCGTCGGTCAGCTCCGCCAGCGGGTTGATCTCGGCCAGGGTCATGTCGTAGTCGCGGAAGAGCCTCGCCAGCTTGGCGAGAATCGGGGTCGCCCGATTCAGCTGCGAGGCGGTGACGCCGGTCGCGGCGATCGCCTGCTTGGCCTCGAAGTCGGCGATCGGCAGCAGGTTCGAGAGGTGGCCGCGGCCGACGTGGTCGGGGTGGGTCTCGGCGACCTCCTCGATGTCGATTCCGCCCATGTCGCTGAACAGCATCAGCGGCCGCTTCGCGGTCCCGTCCCAGACGACGCTCGCGTAGTACTCCTGTTTGACGTCGGCCTTCGGGTCGACGAGGACGCCGCGCGGCATCTGGCCGTTGATCTCCAGCTCCAGGATCGCCTCGGCGTGCTCGGCGGCCTGATCGGGGGTGTCTGCGAACTTGACGCCGCCGGCCTTCATCCGGCCGCCGCTCAGCACCTGCGACTTGATCACCGTCGGCCCGCCGATCTCCTCGGCGGCCGCACGGGCCTCCTCCGCGGTCTTGCAGAAGCCGTACTTGGTGACGGGTATCCCCGCCAGCTCGACGATTTTTCTTGCCTCGAACTCGTAGAAGCGCATCAGCGGCGGGGAACCCTATCCGACGGATTGGGATACTGCCGCGATGCGCAAGCTAGCCCTGCCGCTCGCCGCCCTCCTGCTGGCCCTCGCCGGTTGCGGCAGCACGGTGATCGACTCGACCAAGGTCGAGGAACAGATCGAATCGAGTTTGAAAAAGGAACAGGGTCTCGCCGTCAAGTCCGCAGACTGCCCGGGCGGCGTCGAGGTCACCAGCGGTGCCCATTTCACCTGCACCGTGACCCTGGCGGGCGGCGAAACCCGCAAGGCGACGCTGAAGATCCGCAACAAGGACGCGGATCTCGATCTGGTTCACCTCAGCGCCAATAAGTAGAGTTCCCGCGCATGACGAGCCAAAGCCCCGCGGCCACCGCGCCGACCACTCACGAAAAGCTCCTCGACTGGGTCGGGGAGATCGCCAACCTGACCCAGCCCGACGCCGTCCACTGGTGCGACGGGTCCGCCGAGGAGTACGACGCCCTCGCCCAGGCCCTGATCGAGGCCGGGACCTTCGAGCGCCTCTCCGACGCCAAGCGCCCGAACTCCTACCTCGCCCTCTCGGACCCCGGCGACGTCGCCCGAGTCGAGGACCGCACCTTCATCTGCTCGGAGACCGAGGCCGATGCCGGGCCGACCAACAACTGGCGCGATCCGGCCGAGATGCGCGAGATGCTCGGCGGCCTCTTCAAGGGCTGCATGAAGGGCCGCACGATGTACGTCGTGCCCTTCTCGATGGGTCCGATCGGCTCGCCGATCGCCCACATCGGCGTCCAGCTCACCGACTCCGCCTACGTCGCGACCTCGATGCGGATCATGACCCGGATGGGCGCCGGCGCGCTCGAGGTGCTCGGCTCCGACGGCGATTTCGTCCCCTGCGTGCACTCGGTCGGGATGCCGCTGGCCGAGGGCCAGGAGGACGTGCCCTGGCCCTGCAACGCGGACAACAAGTACATCGTCCACTACCCGGAGACGCGCGAGATCTGGTCCTACGGCTCGGGCTACGGCGGCAACGCCCTGCTCGGCAAGAAGTGCTTCGCGCTGCGGATCGCCTCGGCGATGGCCCGCGACGAGGGCTGGCTCGCCGAGCACATGCTGATCCTCAAACTGACCTCGCCGGAGGGCAACGTCAAGTACGTGACCGGCGCCTTCCCGTCGGCCTGCGGCAAGACCAACCTGGCGATGCTGGTCCCGACCCTGCCCGATTGGAAGGTCGAGACGGTCGGCGACGACATCGCCTGGATGAAGTTCGGCGAGGACGGCCGCCTCTACGCGGTCAACCCCGAGGCCGGCTTCTTCGGTGTGGCGCCCAACACGAGCCACAAGACCAACCCGAACGCGATGGACACGATCGAGCGCAACTCGATCTTCACCAACTGCGCGAAAACGGACGATGGCGACATCTGGTGGGAGGGGATGACGGGAGCGCCGCCGGACCACGTCGTCGACTGGCACGGCAACGACTGGACGCCGGAGTCCGAGCAGCCCGCCGCACATCCGAACTCGCGCTTCACGACCCCGGCCTCCCAGTGTCCGTCGATCGCTCCGGAGTGGGAGGACCCCGCCGGCGTGCCGATCGACGCCTTCCTCTTCGGCGGTCGCCGAGCGACCGTCGTGCCGCTCGTCCATGAGGCCTTCGACTGGGATCACGCCGTCTTCATGGGGGCGACGATGTCCTCGGAGACGACGGCAGCCGCCGCCGGAGAGGTCGGCCAGCTGCGCTTCGACCCGATGGCGATGCTGCCCTTCTGCGGCTACAACATGGCCGACTACTTCGCGCATTGGCTCGGGATGAACAAGCGCGAGGGCGCCGACCTGCCGCGCGTGTTCTACGTCAACTGGTTCCGCAAAGACGCCGACGGCAAGTTCCTCTGGCCCGGGTTCGGCGAGAACAGCCGCGTCCTCGAGTGGGTCTTCCGCCGCTGCGAGGGGACCGCCGACGCGGTCGAGACGCCGATCGGGCTGCTTCCGTCCGAGGGCGCGATCGACACCGACGGCCTCAGCATCACGGCGGAGGCGATGAGCGAGCTGCTCACCGTCGACACCGAGCTCGTCAAGCAGCAGCTGCCGCAGGTCAGGGAGCACCTCGCCAAGTTCGGCGACAAGCTGCCGCAGGAGCTGACCGCCCAGCTCGAGGCGCTCGAAGCACGACTCGGCTAGGCGCGCGGGTCCTGGCGCCGGGGCGGGGCACCCTACTCTCGCCCTACGCGCTGCTCCGGGCAGAGGGATGGAGCCGCGGCGAGGGACGGGGCCTCGCCCTCCGCAGCCTTCGGGCTCGACGGGTACCCCGCCCCGGCGCCACCCGCGCGAGCAGCCGGGTCGGCTCCACGTCCCGACTGAACCTCAGCTGGCGGGGCGAGCGGGCTCAGCTGGACGCTGAGCTGTCCGAGCGCCGGGCTGTGGCGGCCTCTCGCGCGGGTGGCGCAGACTGAGGGGGGCCGAGAACGGACCCAGTTTGGCCCGCCCGCAGGCCCCCCTCAGGCTGTGTCAGGACCCGCGCGCCTAGGTCGCCGCTACAGCCCGTACGCCTCGGCGAGGTCCGGGTCCTTCTCGGCCAGCATTTCGGCGAGCTCGACCATCACCTTGCACTGCTTCCAGGTCGCGTCGTCCTGCATCTTGCCGTCGATCATGTGGACGCCGGCGCCGTCGGGGATCGCCTCGAGGACCTTCTTCGCGAACAGGACCTCCTCGGGCGGCGGGCTGAAGACCTTCTTGGCGATCTCGATCTGTACCGGGTGCAGGGACCAGGCTCCGACGCAGCCCATCAGGAAGGCGGCGCGGAACTGGGTCTCGCAGCCGGCGGTGTCCTTGATGTCGCCGAAGGGGCCGTAGAAGGGCAGGATTCCCGTCGCCGCACAGGCGTCGACCATGCGCGCGATCGAGTAGTGCCAGAGGTCCTGCTGGGCGCTGACCCGGTCGGCCTCGGGGTTCTCGGGGTCGGCGGGGTCCTCCATCACGCGGTAGCCCGGGTGCCCGCCGCCGACCCGGGTCGTCTTCATCCGCCGTGAGGCGGCGAGGTCGGCGGGGCCGAAGCTCATCCCCTGCATGCGGGGGCTGGCGGCGGCGATCTCCTCGAGGTTGACGACGCCCTGTGCGGTCTCGAGGATCGCGTGGATCAGGATCGGGCGATCGAGCTTCGCCTTCGCCTCGAGCTGGGCCAGCAGGCGGTCGACGTAGTGGATGTCCCAGGCCCCCTCGACCTTGGGCACCATCACGACCTCGAGCTTGTCGCCGATCTCAGTGACCAGGGTGGTCAGGTCGTCGAGCACCCAGGGGCTCTCGAGCGAGTTGACGCGGGTCCAGAGCGAGGTCGAGCCGAAGTCCGACTCGGTGGCCGCCTTGACCAGGCCCTGGCGGGCCGCCTCCTTGCGATCGACCGGGATCGCGTCCTCGAGGTTGCCGAGCAGGATGTCGGTCTTCTCGGCGATCCCGGCGGCCTTTTCGACCATCTTCGGGTTCGAGAAGTCGAGGAAGTGGATCATCCGCGACGGCGTCACGGGGATCTCGCGGAGGGGCTCGGGGGCGCCTATCGCCTGGGGCTGGAAGAAGTCTCTGGGGTTTCTCAAGCTGCTCCTCGGTCGGGGTATCCGGCCCGGAAATCTATGCCTTGCGGCAGTTTTCCCGCCTACTGCCAGCGTACTCTCGGCGCCGATGGAGTCCCCGGACCGGGACAGCACCCAGGACTGGCTGCTGAGCGCGGAGGCGACTCCGCCGCTGCTCGACGAGCTGGTCGAGCGGATCGAGGAGGCCCTCGACGTCGCCTACGCCTCGGAGGCCGCGGTCGGCGCCGTCGGCGACGTCGCGATCGACGCCGCCGAGCAGGCTCGCGCCGCGGTCGCCCAGGCGCTGCGGGCCGCCGAACAGGCGCATCGCTCGGCCCTGCTGGCGGAGCAGGCGAGCGCCGCGATGCTCGAAGACCGCCGCCGCCGCACGGTCGCCGGAGCCGTGCCCCAGGAAGACCGAAGCCTGCGCAGCTTCAGCGAGCGCGCCGACCGTGTCGTCACCAGGCTGCGCGCACTCGAGCGCATTCCACTGCGGGGCCCGGGGCGCGCCGGCGTCCCGTGAGCCCGGCCGAGGTCGCGCTCGAGCGCGCGGACCGGCTCGAGGACCTCAGCGAGGACTGGATTCGGATTGCCGACCGGGCGGAGCACCCGTTCCTGACCTGGGAGTGGGGCTCGGGGTGGTGGCGGCAGCTGGGCGCCGAGCTCGACCTCTTCGCCTTCACCTGCCGCGACTCCGACGGCCGGGCCCTGGCGATCCTGCCGATGTACGCGGGCCGGGCCGGCCCATTCCGGGTCGCTCGCTTCTTCGGTGAGGGCGACCTGCGGGGACCGGTATGCGCTCGCGGAGGGCCGGGCGGCCGCGGCCGCCGGCATGCAAGCCGCGATCGAGTCGGGCGGCGGGCCGCGCCTGCTCGTCGCCGAGCGGCTGCCCGGCGGCCGGGACTGGGCCGGGCTGCTGGGAGGGAGGCGGCTGGCGACCCACCCGGATCCCGTGCTGCCGCTCGCCGGGGTCGGCTGGGAGGACCTGCTTGCCTCGCGCAGCCGCAACTTCCGCCAGCAGGTGCGGCGACGCGAGCGCAAGCTGGTCGAGGAGCACGGTCTCCGCTTCCGCCTCAGCGACGACCCGGCCCGCCTCGAGGCCGACCTCGACTCGCTCGTCCGCCTGCACTCGCTGCGCTGGGGCGGCGAGTCCTCGGGGGTCTTCGAGGGCGCCCGGGGCGAATTCCAGCGCCAGTTCGCCGCCGCCGCCCAGGCCCGCGGCTGGCTGCGGCTCTGGATCGCCGAGATCGACGGCGAGGCGGTGGCGGCCTGGTACGGCTGGCGCTTCGCCGGCTCCGAGTGGTACTACCAGGCGGGGCGCGACCCGCGATTCGACGACCTCTCGCTCGGCTTCGTGCTCCTCGCCCACACGGTCCGCGAGGCCGCCGAAGACGGGGTCGACGCCTACCGCTTCCTCGACGGCGCCGAGGCCTACAAGTGGCGCTTCGCGAGCGAGGACCTGGAAGCCGAATCGGTCGCGATCGGCCGCGGTCCGGTGGGCGCCGCCGGCGGACTGGCCGCATCGCTGGCGGTCCGGGCGAAGCGGAGGTTTCGCGGCGGGGACTCCGGGAGGGCCGCCGGCTTGAGGCTCGGCCTCTTCAACGACGCCGCCTTCCGCGTCGAGGGCGGGCGCGTCTTCTCGGGCTCCGAGCTGCTCGGGTTCGGGACGTTCGCCGCCGCGGTCGGCGAGAGCTTCGACCGCTTTTTGTTGATCTCGCGGGCGAGCGAGGACGCGCAGGCGACGCCCTTCCCGCTGCCTGAGGGGGTCGAGCACTTCCCGCTGCCCGGCTACCGCAGCCTGCGCCACCTGCCCTCGCTGCTGGCGGCGATGCCGGCGACGGTGCGGGCGCTGTGGCGCTCGCTCGACGAGGTCGACCTCGTCTGGGTCTCGGCGGCCAACCCGGTCGGCCTGCTGCTCGCCTGGCTCGCCCGCCTGCGCCGGCGGCCGCTCGCCGTCCTCGTCCGCCAGGACACGATGGCCTACTACCGCAGCCGGCTTCCCAGTCGCGCCTGGGCGCCCCTGCTGGCGCCCCTCTGGCTGGTCGACCGTGCCTTCAAGCGCCTCGGCCGCCGTCACCCGACGACGGCTGTCGGCGCCGAGATCGCCGCCGCCTACGGCGCGCCCCGGGAGAACGTGATCGAGTTCGAGGTCAACCTCCTGCGCAGCGACGAGATCCCCGCCGAGCCCCGGCAGGGCTCCTGGGAGGCGCCGGTCGAGACGCTGACCGTCGGCCGCATCGAGCCCGAGAAGACGCCTCTGCTGCTCGCCGAGGCCCTGGCAAGCCTCGAGCGCACCGACCCCGGGCGCTTCCGCTCGACCTGGGCGGGCGAGGGCAGGCTGCTCGAGTCGCTGCGCGAGCGCGCCGAGGCCCTCGGCGTCGGGCCGGCTCTCAGCCTCCCCGGGTTCGTTCCCTTCGGCGAGCCTCTGCTCAGCCGCTACCGGGCCGCGGACGCCTACGTCCACGTGGCGCTGACCGAGGGCGTTCCCGGCGTGATCTGCGAGGCGATGGCCTGCGGCCTGCCGATCGTCGCCACCGACGTCGGCGGGATCCGCGCCGCGACCGGCGACGGCGAAGCGGCGGTCCTGGTGCCTCCCGGCGACGCCGAGGCGCTCGCCGGGGCGCTCCGGCGACTGGCCGCGGACGCCGAGCTCCGCCGCCGTCTCGGCGCGGCGGGGCTGGAGCGGGCCAGGCGCACGGCCCTCGACGTCGAAAGCAGGCGGGTGGCCGACTTCCTCCAGAAGAGCTCCTAGCCGTGTGCGGGATCTGCGGAATGCTGGACCTGGCCGGCGCGGGGACGCCGGACCGCGCCCTGCTCGGCGCCATGAACGAGACCCTGACCCACCGCGGCCCCGATTCCGCCGGCGAGCTGGTCGACGGGCCGCTGGCGATGGCGATGCGGCGGCTCTCGATCATCGACCTGGCCGGCGGCGACCAGCCGCTGGCGAACGAGGACGGCTCGGTGCAGGTGATCCAGAACGGCGAGATCTACAACTACCGCGAGCTCGGCGAGGAGCTGCGCGGCAGGGGGCACGTGCTGCGAACCGGGAGCGACACGGAGGTCATCGCCCACCTATATGAGGAGCACGGCCTCGGTTTCGCCGAGCGGCTGCGCGGCATGTTCGCGGTTGCCGTCTGGGACGCGAGGCGCCGCCGGCTCCTGATCGCCCGCGACCGCTACGGGATCAAGCCCCTCTACTACCGCGAGAGCGGCGGCACGCTCTCCTTCGCCTCTGAGCTGAAGGCGCTCCTGCGCCAGCCCGACTTCTCGCGGGAGATCGACCGCGGCGCGCTCGAGGCCTACCTGGCGATGAACTTCGTGCCGGCGCCGTTGACGATCTTCCGCGACGCCCGCAAGCTGCTGCCCGGGCACATGCTGGTCTGCGAGGGAGGCGCGGTGCGCACCGAGCGCTACGCGAGCCCCCGGCCTGCTCATGCCTCCGACGTCCGCACCGAGAGCACGGAGGAGCTCGCCGAGGAGCTGCGCGAGCGCCTGCGGGACTCGGTCCGCGCCCACCTGGTCGCCGACGTCCCGGTCGGCGTCCTGCTCTCCGGCGGCGTCGACTCGGGACGCTCACCGCCCTGGCCAGCGAGCAGAGCGACGAACGCGTGAAGACCTTCACCGTCGGCTTCGCCGAGGCCGGCTGGTCGGAGGCCGAGCCGGCGCGGATGGTCGCCGAGCGCTTCGGCACCGACCATCACGAGCTGATCGTCGAGCCCGACGCGGTCGAGCTGCTGCCGAAGATGGTCGAGATCTTCGACGAGCCGTTCGCCGACAACTCGGCGCTGCCCACCTACCTGGTCTCCCAGCTCGCCGCCGAGCACGTCAAGGTCGTGCTCTCGGGCGAGGGCGGCGACGAGCTCTTCGGCGGCTACTTCTCCTACGTCGGCGACGTCTGGGCGCCGCGGGTGGGGCCGGCGGCGACGGCGCTGCGCTCGCTGATCGAGCGGCTGCCCAGCGGCTCGGGCAGCGCCCGGCTCGAAGACCGCCTCAAGCGCTTCGCCCGCGGCGCCCACCTGCCCCAGCCCGACCGCCACGTGTCCTGGAGCCAGGTCTTCTCGCCGCAGGACCGCGACGAGCTGCTGGTCGAGCGCGAGGGGGGAGGGTTCGACCCGCTCGCCGCCCACCGGGCCCGCTGGCGCGAGTCCTCCGGCGCCGAGGAGCTGAGCCGCGCCCAGGACCTCGACTTCGGCGTCTACATGGTCGACGACATCCTCGCCAAGATCGACCGCACGAGCATGGCCTGCTCGCTCGAGTCGAGGGTTCCCTTCCTCGACCCCGCGGTGACCGACTTCGCCCTCGCCCTTCCGGCCAAGCAGAAGATTCGCCTGCTCGCCAAGAAGCGGCTGCTGCGCGCGGCGGTCGCGCCGCTGCTGCCCGACGAGATCGTCAACGCCCGCAAGCGCGGCTTCGCCCTGCCGGTGGCGAGCTGGTTCCGCGGCGAGCTGCTGCCCTTCGCCCGCGAGGTGCTCTCGCCGGAGCGGGTCAGGGCGCAGGGGATGCTCGACCCCGACGCGGTCGGCGCGGTGATTGACGTGCATGTCTCAGGCAGCGAGGACCTGAGCCGAAACATCTGGGGCCTGATCTGCCTCTCGCTCTGGCACGACCGCTACGCCGGCTGAGCCGCGGCGGGCGGAGCTTGGACGTTCGTATTAGTCGGCGGCCGATCGTTCGCCCGATCGGCGTGCCTAGCCGATTCCACGGGGGATGGCCCCCCGGAAAACCGATACCGAAGTTTCGATCGCCGCCCTCGCGGTGACCGCGCTGGTCGCGATCCTGTTCTTCCTCTTCGCGTCTGCCGCCATCGCATCCACATCCGGCTGCGGCCGGATCGGCGTCAAGGTCTCCAAGCACCGGGTCAAGCCCGGCAAGACCCTGCGGGTCAGCGGCACGACCTGCTCCGTCGGCCGCGAGCGTCCGCGCGTCGTCCACATCAAATTCCGTACCCGGCACGGCTGGCGCCAGGTCGGCATCTCCCGCACCCACCGCACCGGCCGCTTCTCGCGCAGGATCCGAGTCCCGGTGCGGCAGCCCGCGACCCGGGCGGCAACTTCGACCCGACTCCGAGTGGTCGCCTCCGATGCGCAGTCGCCGAGCGTCTCGATCAAGCTCGACTCGGACAGTTCGTCCTCGGGTTCCAACTGCCCGCTCCAAGATCCGAGCTATGAAGTGGGAGCGACGATCGAAGGTTGCCGGGTGATCGCCTCCGACACCGCCTCGAACCCGAACCCGATTCCCTTCTGGGGGGGCGTTGCAGTGCGGGCCCTACCCCAATCACGACTTCAGCCGCACCGCCCGCCCGACCAGCGGCGGGGACGGCCACCCGACCGCCGACGGCGCCGCCCAGGGCGACGAATCGTACCGTCGGATGACCGTATTCGACGGCGACGACTTTGCCGGTGAGCGCTGCGAGCTCGGCCGCAACGACAGCGAAGAAGGGCCGACCGACCTTCTACCGCGAGGGATCCGTCGCGTGACCTTCTTCTCCCTACGGCTGCCCGGAAAACTTCCCACTGGACGCTAAGACTGGCAGACGATCCTGCAGATGAAGCAGGCTCAGCCGGCCGACGACGGCGGCGGCGTGCCCGAGATCATCTTCATGGGTGCCTACGACGAAAAGTTCTTCGTCGACTCCGATCAGGGAGTCCACTGGGAGTTCCCGGCCCAAAAGAACGTCTGGACCCGGTTCATGCTTCGATGTCACCTACTCCCAGGAGCGAATCCGCGGCAGGGTCCAGGTCGGCGGCCGACCTCAACGGCGACGGGGACTTCGAAGACGAAGGCGAGCGCAGCCCCAGGATCGAGACCTCGACGCTCGCGCACGAGACCGGGAGCCTCAGCAACGAGATCCCTCCCGGCGCCTCGATCCCGTCGCATCTGCGCGCCGGGATCTACCACAACCCGAGCATTCCCTGCCCGCGGCCGGTCGGCTGCTCCACCGAGCTGGACAACGTTCAGGTAGTCGCGCCGTAGCCACGACTAGCATCGACCCGGTGTCCCGGGTCCACCTACTTTCAGCGGCACCGGCGGATGTGGAAAAGGCTCACCTCGACCTCGAGCAGATGCTCGACTCCGCCCGGGTGGACCGCTTCGGCGATCACGAGATCGTGGACGACCCTGCCGGCGCCGACCTGATCCTCTTCGTCGAGACGTCGTGGGCGGCGGGCCACTATTTCGAGAAGGTCAGGCGCCACCCGGTCTACCGGGAGCACCGATCCAAGTCCTTCCTCTTTTCGGCGATGGACCGAGTCGTGCCCTTCCTGCCCGGTGTGTATGCGTCGATCGAGCGACGCTGGTACAGCGCTTCCTGGGTGCGCTCGGGCTACTACCCCGGCGTCCGGGAAGTGGGCAACCTGGCTTTCGAGGCGTCCACCACGCCGTCCCTGCTCTTCTCGTTCGTCGGATCAATCGCTGCTCATCCCGTAAGGGGGCGGCTGCTAGAGATGCAATGCGAGGAAGCCCGGGTCCTCGACAGCGACGCGAGTCGACTCGAGCCCTCCGCATACGCCGAAGCCGTCCGGGACTCGGCTTTCGTTCTCTGTCCTCGAGGCGGGGGCCCCTCGACGTTCCGGCTGTTCGAGGCGATGATGCTCGGCAGGGCGCCGGTGATCGTCTCCGATCGGTGGGTGCCGCCCCTGGGCCCCGACTGGAACTCGCTCAGCATCCGGGTCCCAGAGCGCGAAGTCGGCGCGATCCCCGACCTATTGCGCTCGCGCCGCGCCCGGGCGGCGGAGATGGGCGAAGCGGCGCGGGCCGCCTGGCTGGATTGGTTCTCTCCCGAGGCTGGATTTCATCGAACCGTCGAGTGGTGCCTCGAACTCGACCGGGCCGGTGCCCGGAGCGGTCAGTGGCGCCGTCTTGCTCCGCGAGTGCAGATGCTGCGCCCGTACCACGCTGCACGCAAGTTGGCCAAGGGCCTTGGGCACGGCGCATCGGAGCACCCCTGAGACTGTTTCCCAACCGTGGACCCATGTCTTGCACTGTTGAAGGCCGGCTGTCGCTATCCGATACTTCCCACCTTGACCCGTTTCCGTAAAACAAATGGCCCGGGGCCCTTGGGCTTCCTTCTGGCGGCCTTTGCCATCTCCCTCGCGGTGCCGGGCGGTGCGAGCGCGCAGACGCTCCCGCCGGGGTTCCAGCCGGATACCCTCGAAATACCGCGCTCCGGCGAAGAAGGACACGATGCGCTGGACGGGCTCCAGAACCCAGTGTCCATTGACTTCGCGCCGGACGGCAAGGTCTTCGTCGGCGAGCACAGCGGGATGATCATGGTGCTCGACTCGTTGAGCGACTCGACTCCGACCCCGGTTGCGGACCTGAGCCGGGAGGTGATGGAGCGTGGCGACCGCGGCCTGCTGGGGATGAAGCTCGACCCCGAATATCCGGCCGAGCCGTTCATATACGTGACCTATACATATGACGCGCCGATCGGAGGGCCGCCGCCGCCGGGCCCCCCGTATCCGTTCGAAGGGGACTACTGCGAAGAGGTGGCCCCTTACGAAGACTGCCTGGCAAGCGGGCGGATCGCGAGCATTGAAGTCGAGCCGGCGACCGGAGTTGCGGTGGGGGGATTCGAGGACCCTCCGCAAAACGAACTCGTCTGGTCCTGGTGCACCCAGTTCACCAGCCACTCGATGGGCGACATCGAGTTCGACTCCTCCGGCGCCCTGCTGGCCGGAGGCGGTGACGGGGCGGACTGGAGCCTTGCCGACAACGGCCAGTTCAACGCCTGCGGGGACCCGCACCTGGAGGGCGGCTCCCTGCGAGCCCAGGACCTGAGGACTCCTGAAACCCCACAGGATCCGACCGACTACAGCGGGGCGATCGTGCGGATCAACCGATTCGACGGCGAACCCGCGGAAGGCAATCCGCTGGGTGGGGGCGCCGACATCGAAGCCCGCCGCATCCTCGCCTATGGGATGCGAAACCCGTTCCGCTTCGAGCTCCGCCCGGGTACGGACGAACTCTATATCGGCGATGTCGGCTGGGAAACATGGGAGGAGCTCGACCGGACCAGCTCGCCCCCTGCGCCCGGCCAGCCGCCGGCGAACTTCGGATGGCCGTGCTATGAGGGGTTCGGGCGCCAAGCCGACTGGCAGCTCCTGGCCCAGGAAGGCCAGGCGCCGCTCTGCGAATCCCTCTATGCGCCGGGAGACACCAACGTCGTGCCGCCCGTCTTTGCATACGTGCACAGCGAAGCGCAGGGGCTGTTCCCGGACGACACCTGTCCTTCGGCATCGGGCTCATCGATCTCGGGGCTGGCGTTCTACGAGCCCCCGGACTCGCCGTCGGCGAACGAATTCCCCGCATCCCTTGACGGCGCCCTCTTCATGTCCGACGCCTCGCGCGGCTGCATCTGGGTCATGCGCCCGGATTCTCAGGGCGTCCCCGATCCCACCACCCTCACCGACTTCGTCGTACCGCAGGAATCGGACACCGACCCGTTCGCACCAGTCGACATCACTGAGGGCCCGGAAGGCGCACTCTATGTTCCCAACTTCGGTGACAACAGCATCACCAGGATTCGCTACTTCGCGGACGGGGAGCCTCCGATCGCGAAGATCAGCGCCGACCACACCTACGGGGCTGCCGATCCGCTGAGCGTTCACTTCAGTGCCGCCGGCTCCAGGGATCCCGAGGAAGGACCGCTCCACTACGCCTGGGACCTGGACGGCGACGGCGAATTCGACGATGGCGGCGACGAAGACATGGCGGCGGCCGAATACTCCGTGAGCCAAAACGTCAGGGTCGGAGTTCGGGTGACCGACGAAGACGACAATGCGGACGAAGCCTTCGTGACGGTATATCCGGGCGATCTGGGACCGCCCGAACCGACGATCGTGGCCGGGCCGGAAGACTGGGCAATCGGCGAACAGATCCACTTTTCCGCCACCGCGGTCGACCCGGACGAAACTGAAGAAGATCTGCGGTTTGTCTGGAACGTGACGATCAAACACTGCCCGTTCCTTTGTCACACTCACCCATTCGCGCTATTCACCGACGTTCGCGAAGGATCATTCTTCGCGCCGACCCACGAGTATCCGTCGCACCTCGAATTCACCCTCGCCGTCCATGACAACCGTGGGTTGGGGACGGTCGTGACGAAGGCCCTCTACCCGCGCACGGTGCACGTGCGGATGGTCTCGGTGCCCTCTGGCATCGAACTGCTCTTCGACGGAACACAGGAACCCGCGCCGTTCGAAGGGCTGACGATCGCGGGCGGGAACGCCAATGTGTCGGCCCCGCAGAGCGCCGAAATCGACGGCCGCGCGTATGAATTCTCGGACTGGTCGGACGAAGGCGATCGTAGCCACACGATCAGCGAGACCGAATTCACGGAACTGGTGGCCCACTATGCGCCGGTGGGCGGTGAGGAAGAAGACCCCGGTGCGGGAACGCCGTCCCCCGACGCCACGCCCACCGCAGCCGAATCTCCTCCCGCGCCCGAACCGTTTGCCGTCCGACTCCGTTCCCGGCCGGGGCGGATCGCGCTTCGAATTGGAGGTCGCAGCCGCCGTACTCCGATGTCCCTCCGCCTGGGAGCCGGCGAAGGCCGCTGGGTTATCGCGCCGAAGAGGATCCATCGAGGTGGCGGATGGTTGAGGTTCGCGAGATGGTCAGACCGAGGTCCGCGGCGGCGCTGGGTCTCCGCGGGAAGCCCGTCAGCCCTGACGGCCGTCTACCGCTTCGTGCGACGATCCCGGCGCCGGAGCCATCGCTAGTTGAGGATCCTCCTCTTCAGCCAATACTTCGTTCCCGAGGTGACCGCCGCCAGCGCCCGGATGGGATCCCTGGTCCGACACCTGGCGGGCAGCGGTCACGATGTCGAGGTCATCTGCGAGGTTCCCAATCACCCCGCCGGAATCGTCGAGGACGGTTACGGACGACGACCGATCGAACGGCGTGAGCTGGAGGGCGCGAAGGTCAGGTACGTATGGGTGCGGACCTCTCCGGTGAAGACCCGCCGCTCGCGCCTGCTGTTCTATGGAAGCTACGCCGCGATGGCGACGGTCGCAGGCTTGGCCACCCGTCGCCCGGACGTCGTCTTCGTCTCCTCCCCGCCGCTGCCCGCAGCCGCGGCGGCGATGACCGTCGCTCGTGCCCGGCGCGTCCCCTGGGTGATGGATGTCCGCGACCCCTGGCCGGAGGCCGCCGTGGCGCTGGGAGAACTGACCGATTCGAGGCTGATACGCGCATTCGAGCGCCTCGAGCGTCGCCTCTACAAATCCGCATCGGCGGTCGTCACCGTGACCGAGCCCGTGCGAGCCGAGGTGGCTGCCAAGACGGAGGACCCCGGCAAGGTCGTGATGGTCCCCAATGGCACCACCGACGAGTGGCTGGCGGCCGGCGAGCGTGACGAGGACCGAGGCGATCTCGGGATGCCGGCCGGCCGCTTCGTGCTCACCTACGCGGGCAACGTCGGCCTTGCACAGGGAATCGAGGCGTGCGTCGAGGCGGCGGCGGAGTTGGGAGATGACTTCCAGCTGCAGATCGTCGGGACAGGGCCGAGACTCGAGGCGGTTCGGGAGGCGGCCTCTCGATTGCCGGAGGGCCGTGTCGTGTTCCGGGGCCTGGTCCCGCCGGAGCTGGCAGCACGCTATCTGCGCGCCTCAGACGCGACGCTCGTCCCACTCGGTAAAAAGCCGGAGCTGGCCAAGTTCGTCCCCTCCAAGCTTTTCGATTGCTGCGCGGTTGGACGGCCCGTGATCCTCTCCGCTGCCGGGGAGCCGGCTCGACTCGCCGGCGAGGCGGCGGCCGCGCTCTGCATCCCGCCCGAAGACCCGTCCGCTCTGGTCGAATCGGTTCAGCGGCTCCGCCGCGAACCGCGACTCGCCTCCGCTCTGGTCGAGGCGGGGCGGGACTTCGCCCAGCGGAACCGTCGCGAGCTGGGCGCCGAGACGATCGAGGGCGTGCTCAGCGAGGCGCTTGACGCCTCTCCTCGAAGCCCTGCGGCAGGGCGCCCCTGAGCTCCCTGGGCACGCCCCGGTGCCAAACCGTCGCCGGTGCCAACCTCTTGCGTACGGCACTGAGCTTTCTGTGCAGCTCCACCCGCGCGGCCAGCCTCTGGTCGTTTCCAGTCTCAGCCTCGATATAGCGCCGCGTCTCCGCCGCTCTTCGTTCGGCTGCCTCGCGCAGGTCGGCGGGCAGGCGTTCGTCTTCGGAAACTTGCGTGTAGACAGTCGCCTGGTCGCGAAGCATCGAAACGAAGTTCCGCGACAGTGAGACCTGTCTTTCCCGTTTGATCGCGTGGCGGCCCTGTACGCGTGCGGCGCCGGCACCGGAGGCGAGGATGCGGAGCCAGAGGTCATAGTCCTCGCATGTGGCGAGGCTCTCGTCGAAGCCCCCGACGTCTTCGAGTACCGACCGGCGGACCGTCGCCGAGACGAAGACGAAGTTGCTCGCGAGCAGGCGGCGCATGAACTCGATCGGGCTTTGAGGCGGGGGTCGGTCGGCGGGTTGCATGTCGACACATCGCTCCGGCCCGCTTGAAGCGGCCCCCGACGTCATCCAGACCCCATGCTTCGCCGTAGGCCAAACCGGCGTCCGGCCGCTCTGCGAGCGCCGACGGCCATCGCCTCCCCGTAGTCGGGCAGGAGCAGGTCGTCGCTGTCCAAGAAGGCGACCAGCTCACCGCGGGCGGCGGCGATCCCGGCATTGCGGGCGGCCGAGAGGCCGGCGATTCCGCCTGGCGGAGCAGCTGCAGTCTGGGCCTCCGATGCGAAGCTCGCGACCACGGCTGCCGTACCGTCGGTGGAGCCGTCGTCGATCACGATCAGCTCCATATCCTCATCGTCTGAGCCAGGGCGGAGACGATCGCGAGGCCGATCAGTTCCCCTCGTCGTGGGCGGTGATGACGATGCTGAGCGTGGGCGCCGAACCAGCTCATGGTCGGCCTTTCGCCGCAGCAGTCGGGAGCCGAGCTCGATCACGTCGCGGGTCGTGGTCGGGGCGACCATCGCAGCACGCCGGGGTAGACGGGCAGCCCAGCAGGGCCTCGGCGGCCAGCAGGAGCAGGCCGACGGCGATGCCGCGGGACGCTAGCGTCGACGAGCGAGGAACTCGAGCGGGGTCAGGACCGCGATCATCGCCAGGGCGGCGGCGCCGGGCGTTGCGATCGCCGCCAGCATCTGCGCGCGCGAGAAGCCGACCAGGGGCAGGACGCGCGCCAGCCCGTAGACGGCTGAGGCGGTGACGCCGATCGAGACACCGGCCGCGACGCCGACGAGATCGAAGCGCAGCAGGGCGATCGCGGCGACCGTGGCGACGACGATGCTGACGACATGGATGCGGGCCATGATGTCCGGGCGACCGTCGGCCTTGAGCGCCTCCGACGCGAAGGAGACCGACCGTTCCCGCCACGGGGATCGCGACCAGCGCCATCGCCGCGTATCCGGCTTCTCTCCAGACCTCGCCGAAGAGCAGCACCGCGGCGGCACGCCGAGCGGGATGAGCAGGGCGCCGATCGGGAAGCCGAGCGCGCACATCATCCGCAGCGAGCGCAGCGTCGCGCCCCGATAGCGCTCGCGATCGTCGGTGATCCGCGCGAAGGCGGGGAAGAGGACGTAGGAGGCGGCCTGCACGATCAGCGCGAGCGGCGTGGTCGCCATCCGATCGGCGTACCGGTACTGGCCCAGCGCGCCGGTGCCGACGAAGCTGCCGAGCAGGACGACCGGGATCTGATCGCGCCGCCCTCATGACGACGTTGGAGGCGAGCACGAAGCGCCCGTAGCGGATCAGCTCCCGCCACATCGAGAAGGAGATCTGCCGCAGCCGGGGCGCCACCTGATCAGCGCCCAGGAGAGGATCACGTCGGCGATCGCGCTCCGGCGTAGTAGCCGATCACGAGGCCCCAGGCGCCGAGGCCGTCGGAGCAGGCGATCACCGCGGCGACGCCGAAGACGAACACGCCGGCCGGCTCGACGATCACCCGGCGCAGGAACGAGAAGCGACGCTGGAGCAGCGCCTCGGGGACGACGGGCAGCGAGCGGACCAGCAACAAGCCCGAGGTGCCGGCGGCGATCGCGCCCGACCGCGCGAGCTGTGGAAGAGGAGCCCCACCAGGGGCGACGCGGCCAGCGCCAACAGCGCGAAGCCGAGGCCGGAGGCGAAGGTCGCGAGCGTCGCCGTGCTGGCCGCTTCGTCGATCCGGTCGTCGCGGTGGATCAGCGCCGCAAGCATCCCCGACTCGGTGAAGAGGAGCCCGATGCTGACCAGGAGCGAGCCGGCGGCGAACTCGCCGAAGTCGTCGGGGTGGCCAGCCGGGCCAGGGCGAGGAAGAAGCCGAGCGTCAGGACCTGGGCGAGCAAATAGCCGGCCCCGGCGAGCGCCGGCGCCGCGGACGACGGTGTCCGACAGGCCCGTCGGCTCGATCTCGGGCTCGACCAAGGCCTAGCTCACGGCCGGGTCGTCGGGGTCGGAACGGCCGCGCCGTGAGCTCCGATCACGCCCCATGCGTGGGAGCGCTGCAGGCGGCTGATCGGCTGTGACACCTTGAGCCGGAAGGTGCGGTCGTCGTCGACGTGGTAGACGCCGACACGCGGCCAGCAGATAGGGCGTCGGCTTCTCGGTGACCGCCAGCGCGGCCGCCGCCGAGTAGCCGGCGACCATCGCCGCGTTCGACGACTCGCTCCGTCGAAGTCGCCATAGGGGAAGGCGAGCGACTCGCATGGCACGCCAAGTCGCCGCTGGCACTCCTCGCGCGAGTTCGGTCAGCTGGTGGGCGAGCTCTTCGTCGTCGAGCTTCGTGAGCATGTGGGTGCGAGCGGGTGTGCGAGCCGATCTCCCAGCCGGCGTCGATCAGCTCGTTCGCCTCCTCCCAGGACATCGGCATCAGCTCGGCGGCGTTCGGGCCGTCCAGCCAGCGGTCGATTCCCGGCCACGACATCGGCTCCTCGGTCCCGATGAAGTCCGTGGGCACGAAGACCGTCGCCTTCATGCCGTGGGCGTCGAGCACCGGCTTCGCCGCCCCGACGACCGAGCGGTAGGCGTCGTCGAAGGTGATCGCCACCCGTCTGCCCGGTGCCCTCGCTGTGACCGCCTCGCGGAAGGTGATCGCTCGGAACCCCTGCTCGACCAGGTACGCGAGTTGCGAGTCGAGTTGCTCCGGCGTGACCGACAGGGGCGCCTCCCAGCCGGCGCTGACGGCGTGGTAGCAGAGCGACGAGGCACGTCATCCGGCGCCGGGTCGGGCGTCGGCTCCGGCGCCTCTCTCGACCGCGTTCCACGGGAGGCGATGGGCGAGCGCCGCGTTCCGCGGCACCACCAGGCGAAAGGCGACCTTGCGGGTCATCGCCTTCCTCCGGCAGCCGGCCGAGCCCCGGTACTCCTGAAAGCGGTTCTTCACGGCGCGCAGCTCGGGCCGGGTCGAGAGCCGGTCGAGGACCTCGAGCTGACGGATGTGAAGCAGGTGGTAGGCGGGGCTGGCGATGTTCGAAATCCGGTGAGGGAAGAGGTCGTAACGGGACCAGAAGCCCGTGTCCCAGCGATCGAGGTTCGCCGCCAGGGCGGACGTCAGCGCCTCGAAGCGCTCGAGCTCCGCGCTCTCGCCGAGCCCGATTCCGACGTCGCGATATCCCCAGAGCGCGAAGATCGCGCCGTTGAGGACGAATGAGGAGGGCCGGGTCGGGTACTCCTCGACGAACGGGGCGCCGTCGAGCTCGGCGTACATACCGCCTTCGGAGACCGGCACCGACATCGGCAGCAGGGCACGCCGGGCCGCGAGGGCGAAGCGCGCCTCGCCGGTCTGCAGGTGCAGGCGGACCAGCAGGCTGGCCGCCTCGCCCTGGGCGATCGCGGAGAGCCACGGCGGCGGGATCTCGTAGGTGTGCGGCATCGGAAAGAAGTGGCGCCAGCCGCCGTCCTGAAGGCCGCCCTCGTGCTGGGTCGCGAGCAGGTGCTCGCCGGCCGCCAGCGCCGCGCCCAGCCACTCCTCGCCCTCGCCGTTGACGTAGCGTTCGTAGGCGCCGAGTCCCCACTGAATATTCGCCACATGCAGCTGCTGGCGTCGCGGCGCCAGCCAGTAGGGAGGCCACTCGGGGGTCTCCGCCTTGAAGCTGAAGTCGATGTAGTAGCCGCGAACGGGATCTTCGGGGTCCCAGTGACAGCCGATCTGGGGGCTGAAGGAGCGCTCGCTGCCGAAGGCGTCGGGATTGCCGGCGACCGAGCGCAGCAGCCCGCCCAGCCCGCGCCTGCCCGCCTGCGAGCCGACGTTCTACGTGAGGGGGTCTTTGACGCCATGGGACGAAACTACAAGCTACGTATGACCGGATCGCCCACAGAGAGGCGCCTGCGGGTCCTGACGCTCGTCGACGGGATCGGGACATACGGCGGTGCCGAGTCGCTGGCGCGCCAGATCGCCATGGGCCTCGACAGGTCTCGCTTCGAGTCCGTCTACTGCGTATCCCGCTGGGAGCCGCGCGAGGAATACAGGGTCGGGGTCGAGGAGCTGGAGGAGGCGGGGGTCGGCTTCATCGGCCTCGAACGCGGGTCCCGCTTCGACCTGCGCCCCTGGCGGCGGCTGGTCAGACAGATGCGCGATCAGCGGTTCGACATCCTGCACAGCCACAAGATCGGCTCCAACGTCTGGGGCGCGCTGATCGCCCCCCGCGCCGGGGTGCCGGTCTTCGTCGCCCACGAGCACACCTGGTCCTTCGAGGGCAACACCGGTCCGCCGCTTCCTCGACCGCAGGCTGATCGCCCCCCGCGCCGACGCTTTCGTCGCCGTCTCCGAGGAGGACCGGCGCAAGATGCACGAGATCGAGGGCATCCCGCTCGAGAAGCTGCGCTTCATCCCCAACGGGATCTCGATTCCCGAGCGGGGCCTCTCGCGGGCGAACCTGCGGGAGGAGCTGGGCATCCGGGCCGGTCAGCCGGTGATCGGCACCGTGGCGACCCTGCGCCCGCAGAAGGCCCTTGACGTCCTGGTCCGGGCGACCGTGCCTCTCGCTCGACGATTCCCCGGCCTCCGGGTGCTGATCGCCGGCGGCCGCGCGGGCGGCTGGAAGGGCGGCCCGGATCCCGAGCGCGACGCGCTCGAAGGGCTGGCCCGAGAGCTGGGCGTCGGCGAGAACCTCGTCATGCTCGGACACCGCTCCGACATCCCCGACGTCCTCGACGCGCTCGACATCGCCGTGCTCAGCTCCGACTTCGAGGGCAGCCCGCTTTCGGTCATGGAGTACATGGAGGCGGCCAAGCCCGTCGTCGCGACCAGGGTGGGCGGCCTTCCCGACCTGGTCGAGGAGGGCGTCACGGGGACGCTGGTCGAGCCTCAGGACCCGCTCGGGCTCGCCGATGCCGTGGCTTCGCTGCTCGCCGATCCCGAGCGCGCGGCTGAGATGGGTCGTGCCGGCCGCGAGCGGCGCCGCGCGGAGTTCTCCCTCGAGGGGACGACCAGGCACGTCGAAGCGCTGTACGAGGAGCTCAGCCGCCGCTGAGGGCGTGCTTGGCCTTGCGCAGGCCGTTCCAGGCGCCGGCCTTGATCCGGTCGCTTCCGGCCCTCTCGCCCGGGTGCGGGGGGGACATGCCCAGCTTGCGCAGGCGCGCGTTGACGGAGTGGATCGCCTGGTCGCGTTCGCTCGCCTCCGTGTAGAAGGTGATCGAGAACGAGATCGAGACCTCGGGCCCGTTGTGGACGACGTGGGGCGCGTAGATCGGCACGTAGACGCCGTCGCGCGGCTGCATGTCGAAGACCTGGGCCTCGCCGAGGTCGGCCAGGTTGCGATGCCCGCCGCCGAAGTAGCGCTCGACCTCCTGCTGTTCGGTCTCGGCGTCCGGGTAGCTGCCGACCGTCATCTTCTTGCTGCCGCGGATCTGCAGCAGCAGGTTGTGCTCGGGGTCGAGATGAGTCGGCGTCACCGAGTTCGGAGCCGAGAGGAAGACGAAGCCTTCCTGGCGCGTGTAGCCACCCTCCTTGTAGGCGACGTGGGGGACGACTTCGTCGAGGCTCTGTTCGAGCAGCTCGCGGTAGGGAGGGTCGTCGTGGATCCGCTTGATCACCATCCAGCATCCGTTGCTCTCGATGCCGCGGGCGATTTCCCCCGGCGTCTGGTCGAGCTTCGGCACCTCGCCCCCGACGACGACGTCAGGGACGTCGCCGAGGTTGTGCTCGACGTGGTCCTCGGGCAGGCGGTCGGCCAGGTCGGCGAGCGCGTCCAGGGTGAGCAGCGGGTGATCGACGAGGTTGTGCTTGACGGCGAAGGGGCGCTTCGCGAAGTTCTCGACGAGCTTCTCGCGGTCCAGCTCGAGGATCTGGGTCAAGGGGTCCTCCTGATCATCTTTCGGGTCATTGCGGATGCCCGCAGCGCCACTCCGGAAAGGGTAGCGCCGAGTCCTGGGCCGGGAACCGCGAGCGAGACCATCCGCCTGCGGTCGGGCCACACCCTGTTCGCCATCTCATTGCCGGGTTCGGCGCAGGTGTCGATCAGGTGGACCCGCTCGTTGTCCTTCTCATGATCGACAAGTGCGCGCTCCAACTGAACCCCGGGGCTGAACTCTGCAAAAGATCTCGTCGAAACAGGTCTTGAAGCAGAAGATCGCGTCGCCGGCGAGCAGGTTGCACTTGATCGCCGCCGGCCGCCCACCCGCCTGCAGGCTGAGCAACTGCAGGCGGCCCGGCGTCCCGGAAGCCGGCGCATAGCCGCCTGAAGAGCTCGGCGCGGGAGTCCTCGGAGGCCATTGCCGTGTGCTCGGAGCCCTTCCAGCCCGAGGCCTCAAGCTGAAGGAAGGCCTCGACGGCGTCCGGGTCCTCGCCGCGGTCGATCGCCTCGACCTCCTCGCCCAGCGCCTCGGAGAGGCGCCGGCCCAGCCGCGCATTCTCGCGACGGCGCTTGGAGCTGAGTCCGAGGCTGAGCCGGCTGTCGCCGGCCCGGCGGCGAAGCGCGGCCCGGTCGTGTTCCTCGAAGGTGACCGGATTGCGGCCGAGGCTCGACGCCCGGTCGACCAGGGCGTCGTGGATCGGCCCATCCCCGTCGAGCAGGTCGAGGCCGAGGAAGGGCCGAAGGCGGAGCTCCTCCCCGCTCAGCCACTCGGCGCAGACGCGCTCCTCATCGCCGGCCCGGATCAGCGGCGCTCCGAAGAAGGAGTAGTCGTGGCGCCAGCTCGAGTGGCCACGGGCAGGGACGCCCCGCCAACCGCGGGCGTGGACGAGCGGCATCGCGCCGGTCCAGTCGCCCGAGCGGTCTTCGGAGACGAGCATCGCCGGATCGCCGGCCAGCACGCCCGCCGCGGGAAGGACGAACTCGGGCTCGAAGAACGGGTTGGGCTCGACCGCCTGTCGCGCCAGGTCCCGCCAGCGCTCGCGGCCGGGTTCGTCGATCTCGTCCAGGCGGATGATGCGAGCAGGCATCTGGGCTGGCGGGCGCGGCGGCTATTCCGCGCCGGGGTCCACCGAGAGCGAGAGCAGGGCGGGGCCGAAGCCGAGCAGCAGCCAGAGCTGCTTGTTCAACTCCTGGGAGATGAAGAAGTCGGCGGCGAGGGCGCCGACGAGGGCGACCGCGTATGCCCTGGCAAGCGCCTCGCTGCCGATGTCGCCCCGCACCCGGAAGTTGCGGGCGGCGCGCAGCGAGGACGTCAATGAGAAGACGATCAGCGTCAGGAAGAGGCCCAGGCCGACCAGCCCCAGCTCCGCGAGGACGCCGAGGTAGGTGTTGTGCGCAACCTGAGGGGTGTCGCGGAGGATCTGATCGCTGCGGGTCAGGGCCCCCGGCTCGAGCAGGTACTGCTTTGCGGAGGCGCGGAAATTGCCGGCCCCGACGCCCTCGACCGGGTTCGCCTTGGCCATCCGCCAGCCGAGCTCCCATATCGTCGTCCGACCGTCAGGCACGCGGGCCTCGCCCTGGGTCGTCGAGCTGATTCTTTCCAGGGCTTCGGGGGACGCGATCGCCGTGAAGTAGATGAACGTCGCGGCCAGGATCATCGCTGCCGCAAAGATCACCCGCAGCCGCCAGCGGCCGGAGAAGAACACCGCCGCGACGACGACTGCGATGAGCGCCAGGATACCCCCCCGGGAGACCGTCAGGAAGATCCCAAACAGGCAGAAGACCCCCCCCGCGGCGGCGGCCAGCTGCAGCCCCGGCGAGCGGCGCAGGTTGACCCAGAGCGCGCCCGAGAGGGCGACGCCCGCGACGAGGACCGAGCCGAGCTCGTTGGGATCCAATCCGGAGCCGGCCAAACGACCCGCATAGACGGTGGCGCTCATGTTCGCCATCCCGTAGGCGGCGGCGGCGACGGCGCCGGCGAGAAGCGCGGCGGTGACCATCACGGCCTGCCGGCGGTTGCCGATCGCCGTGAAGACGATCAGGAAGAGAATCGCGTTGAGGGCGAAACGCCCCGTGACCCCGAAGGCGGCACCCGGTTCGGTCGCCCAGGAGAAGCTGAGCAGCGACCAGCCGAGAAAAATGCCGATCGCCGCCGACATCCATGGGTGTACAACGAGGAAGTCGCGCCGCGCCTCGTGGCGGGTGGCGAGCACCGCGAGCCAGCCGAGCGCCAGCAGCGCGCCGCCGAGCTTGCCGACGCTGACCAGGCTGCCGAGTTCGAGGAGCTCGAGGAAGCTGAAGAAGCTGAACAGGGCCAGGCCGGCGGCGAGATCGACGAAGACCAGGAGCACGAAGCCGGCTCCGATCGCCATCGCGAGGGCGAATTTCGGCTCGGCCCCGGCTAGAAAGCCGACCAACGCCGCGAACAGACCGAGGCCGGCAACCCAGAGCCCCAGTACCGGATCGAGGCGGGTGGACATCGGTCGCCTCAGGAGGCCCGGCGACTTCCCATGAGGGAGCGTTGGCCGCCGCCGCCCTGCTCGGCGGCGTCGAAAGCGGTGGCGTAGTAGTGGTAGTCGCGGCGCTTCGGCCGGGGAACGCCGATCACGGCGAAGCCGGCCGGCCGGACGCCGTTCTCGCCGAGCAGTTCTCCGAGCTGGGCCAGGCGGTCGAGCCTCGTCGTGCCCAGCTTGACGACGATCAGGACCTCGTCGGCGAGTTTCGCCAGCGGCAGCCCGTCGACGACGTCGTTGAGCGGCGGGCTGTCGACGATCACGTAGTCGGCGAGCCGCCTTGCTTCCTCCATCATCGTCTGGGCGGCCGGAATCGAGAACAGGTCGGCGATCCAGCCGCCTTCGTAGTCGGCGAGCAGGAGCTGCAGGTTGGGCCCGAAGAGGGGGGTGGGGGTGAGGGCCTGGCTGAGCTCGACGTTCTCGACGAGGACGCTGACGACGCCGCCGTGCTTGGGGGTCACGTCGAGGGTCGAGCCGAGAACCGGACGGCGCAGGTCCGACTCGATCAGGATCACCCGTTTCCCGGCCAGGGCGAAGGAGGACGCCAGGTTGACGGCGGTGGTGGACTTGCCCTCCGAGGGCGCCGACCCGGTGACGAGGATGATCTTGCCCTCGCCGGACCCGACCGCCGTGGTCAGCGTCGAGCGCAGGGTCCGGTAGGCCTCGCTGGTCACGGGCGAGACGGCGCTGGGGGAGAGCGGCAACTCCTTCGGCCGCGACTCCTTCGGGATGCGTCCCAGGATCGGCAGCCTGTACAGGCGCCGTAGCTGCGCCTCGCGGCGCAGGCGGGCGTCGAGCACCTGGGCGGCAAAGGCGGCGACGATGCCGAGGATCGCGCCGCCGACGATTCCCGCCGCAATGCTGAGCACGGGCCTCGGGGACGCCTGCGAGGTCGGCACCGAGGCCAGGGTCTGGACGCGCATGTCCGGGGTCGGGCCGCTGGCGAGCAGCTGCAGCTGCGCGATCTGGCTGGCCGCCGATTCTTCGCCGATCGAGGGGCTGCCTCCGGCGGAGAGCTGCTCTTCGAGGACCGGCAGCTGCTGGCCGATCTGTTCGTGGAGGCTCTCGGTCCGCGTGATCACGGCCTGTTCGGCGAAGGCGTCGGCCAGTTCTTTGGCGGCTTCCGGCGAGGTCTCTGTCGCCGTCACGGCGACGATGTTGCTCTGGGCGACGGGCACCGCGGTGACCTTGCTGAGCAGTTCCTCGGCGTCGAGGGAGGACCCGGTTTCCTTCTTCACCGCTTCGGCGACGTCGGTGTTCGTGACCAGCCGGGAGGCGGTCTCGACGTCGCGGGTCGGGTCGGCCGAGACCCCGATCAGGCCGAGGCTGGCGAGCACCGCGTCGCTGCTGCTGACCGGCGTCACCAGGAGGTCGGCCTCGGCTTCGTAGGTCTTGGTCGCGGTGGACACGTAGAGGACCGCGATTCCGGTCGTGATCAGCATCGTCAGCGCGATCAGCCAGAAGCGCTCGCGGAACGTCTCGACGTAGCGCTTCAGGCCCTCCTGCTCCTCGGGGGGTTGCAGCCAGTCGGCGGCCGTGTTGTCAGGGGCGTCGGGCACTGTCGATCTCTCTTCGGGGCGCACGCGAGTCGTCCTGCGCCCGCGCCGATTCTGACAGCCGGGGTCGTCGCGACCGTCCGCTAGCGTGGCGGGGGATGTCGGACAAGCGTCAGCGGATCGCGGCGGCCCTGCTCGCCGCGGTCACCGTGATGTTCGTCTGGTGGGGATGGAAGCAGGGCGCCTACTTCGGCAGCGTCTTCTACCCGGGTGCGGCGTTGGCATTCGTCCTCCTCGCGATCCTCCTCCCGGTCGCCCCCTTCTCCGGCAGGCTCAGGGGCCCCGCGGCGATCGCCGTCCTCGCCCTCCTCGGCCTCGGCGCCTGGACTCTGCTCTCGGCGACCTGGTCGCCGGCGCCGGCGATGGCGCTCCGCTACGCCTGGCACGATTTCCTCTACCTGGCGGTGTTCGGGCTCGGGATCTGGGCGACCAACCTGCTCGGCAGGGAGATGCGCAGCGCCCTCGCGGCGGTCGCGATCGCCGGCACCGTCGTCGGCATCGCAACCGTCGTCGTGCTGGCGACCGGCACGGATGCCCCCTGGTACCTGCACGACGACGCGACCCTGCGCTTCCCGATCGGCTACCGCAACGCCAACGCCGCCTTCTTCATGATCTGCCTCTGGCCGGTGCTCGCCCTCGTCGTCGGTGGGTGGCGCTGGCAGCTCCGCGCCCTGATGGTCGCCGCCGGCACCGTGCTGGTCGAGCTGATGGTCCTCTGCCAGAGCCGCGGCTCGATCCCGGCGATCGCCGTCGCCGCGGTCGTCTACCTGCTGCTCAGCCGCAACCGGCTGCGGGCGGCGATCGGGATCGGCCTCGTCCTGGCGCCGGCGATACCGGCGCTTCCCACCCTGCTCGACGTCTACCGCCACGGCGCCGCCGACCCCGCGGTGATCCCGCTCCTGCGCGACTCGGCGAGGATGATCGCCGTCACCGGCGCGCTCTCGCTGCTCGTCGCCCTGGTCGCGTTCGGCTCGGTCGAACCGCGGCTGCGGGTCACGGAGAGGACCGCCGGGATCGTCGCCAGGATCGCCGCGATCGCCGCGATCCTGGCGGTCCTGGCCGGCGCCGCCGCCTTCGTCGGCAGGCACGGGGGGCCGGTCGGCTTCATCGACCAGCGGGTCAACGAGTTCAGCAAGGTCGGCTATCCGGACCTGCACTCGCAGGGCGTCAGGTACGGCGCCAACATCGGCTCCAATCGCCACGACTTCTGGCGGGTCGCCTACGACGAGGGCCTCGACAACCCGCTGCGCGGCGGCGGTGGAGGGTCCTTCGAGGCGGCCTATCTCGAAAACCGGCTCAGCAACGAGAGCCCGGAAGACCCGCACAGCGCCGAGGCGCTGATGTTCGGAGAGCTGGGCCTGCCGGGGATCCTGCTGTTCGTCGCCTTCGTGGTCGCCTGCGCGATGGCGGCGCTGCGCTCGCGACGGCTCGGCCCGGGTGCCGCGGGGCTGGTGGCGGGCGCCGGCGCGGGCGGCGCCCAGTGGCTGATGCAGACCTCCTACGACTGGCTCTGGAACTACCCGGGCGTCACGGCGCCGGCGATGTTCCTGCTCGGCGCCGCCGCGGCTCCGGCGCTCTTCGACCCGACGGGAGTTCCCCGCTTGGCGCTGCGGCGGGTCGCCGCAGCGGTGCTGGTCGTCCTGGCGGTGCTGGCGGTCCCCCTGTTCCTCTCCGCCAGGTACGTGCAGGGCGCGTACGGGCTGCTGGCGAGCGATCCGCAGAAGGCGATCGCCGACCTCGGAACCGCCTCCGACCTGAATCCGCTCGATGCCGACCCGCTGTTGATCAGGGCGACCCTGGAGAACGGCTCCGGGGACCGGGCCGCGGCACTCGCCGACCTCCGCGAGGCCGTCCGGCGCGAGCCGCGCAACGCCGACGCCCGCTACCTGCTCGCCGGTGCGCTGGCGGCCTCGGACCCCGAGGCCGCTCGCGCCGAGGCGACCCGCGCCCACGAGCTCAACCCGCGGGACCGGCACATCGAGGCGCGCCTGAGGCGGCTCGAGGCCGGCTAGCTCGGGCGGAAGGTCTTCAGCGCCCGTCGCACCGCGGCTTCCTGGGCGGAGGAAGCGCTTCGGGAAATGTCCCCGAGGACGAGGTAGGTCGCCTTGCCGGTGAGCACCCCGAGCACCAGCTCGGACCCGCTCGCCCCGCTGACCTTGAGCTCGAACGCCGGCTCGCCGCCGACCCGCGTCCGGCGGACCGCGCCGTTCATCCTGCCGCCGATCCGCGACTGCGCGAACCCGGCGGAGCGCCTCGCCGTCGCCTCCAGCCCGCCCGTGGCGCCGTCTTCGAAGAAGACCTGGACGGAGACCGGGGAGTGCCCGGGTGGGCCGAACAGGGTGCCGCCGCCGGCCGCGCCCTGCGTCCAGCCGTCGGGCACCGCCAGCGAGAAGCGATCCAGGCGGATCAGCCTCTCGTCCTCGAGGCCCGAGGACTTCCGGGTCGGAGGCGGTTTCGAGGCAGCTTCGGCAGTCGCCTCGGGCGCCGGCGCGACGGCAGGCGACGGGCGGCTCGGCCGCGCCGGCTCCTCGGCGACGGTCCGCTGCGGAGAGCCTTCGCCCCCGGAGCCGTTTCGGGCGTCGTCGATGCGGATCAGGGCGATGGCGAAGGCGCCGATGGCGAGGACGAGCATGGTCGCGGCGACGATCCTTTCCCGCCTGCGGCTCTTCGACGGCCTCGGGGCGGCCGGTAGGGGGGCAGCCGGGATCGCGGCGGCGGGGATCGGCTCGAATTCGATTTCCCGCTCGATCTCGATCGTTCCCGGCGATGTAGTCGAAGCTCCTGCCGCAGCCTCGACAGGCGAACGCGATCCTGCCGTCGCCGGGGCTCTCGACGTCGAAGCCCTCGTCGCAGCGCCCGTGCTCGGCAAGGAACCCACTCAGACCCTCGAGGGACGTCGAGCGTTCTGCCGCCTCCATCGCGCAAAGGTAGTGCATGCCGAAAGTACAGCCGGTGGGACGTGCAAAATGCGATGCCGATGCCGTCATTCCCCGACAGGCGGGCCGCGTGGCGGCCGATCCCTCCGACGACGCCGATGCCGCGCACCGAATGTGCAGCCTCGGCTGCGGAGGCGGTGGCGGAGATTCTCGCCTGCGCCGACATGGCCGTCGCGGCGATCGGGCGGCAGGCGGAGGCCAGGGTCCGCGAGATCAACGCCCGGGCCGAAGCCGGGCCGGCGGAGGAGGCGGGCGCGCGGCGCGCTCATCTGGAGTTGCTGCGCGGTGAGCTTGCCGAGCGGGCCGCGGCGCTGGCCCTCTCCTACGGCTCGATCCTCGAGGAGCTGGGGGCGATCGACAGGATGCTGGGCGGGGAGAGCGCCGCCGGCGCCGAGGCGGGCGACCCCGACCCCCGAGTCGCGGCGATCAAGATGACCCTGCGCGAACGCCGGCGGGTTCACGCTCCCGCCGAGCAGGCCCCGGTGCCCGGCGCCCCCTGGGTCGAGCCGCCGACCGGAGCCGACGCCGATCGGGAATCGACCCGCGAGCTGTGGCCCGGGCAGACGGGGCAGGAGTGGCGCGCGGCGGAGGAGCCGCATCAGTCCTGGCCGCCCGCCCCCGAGCCGCCTGTGGAGGCCCCGGGCGGAGGCCCCACGTCGCTCCTGGCGGTTGTGGCAGCGGGCCGCGTAAGATCGTCGCAGGCAGGACCATCGATGGCCCGTGCGAAGCTGTTGTCGTGCGATCGATCCGACGCCGCAAGATGAAGGACCAGCCGACACCCCCCGACAAGGAGACGGACTCCCAGGTTCAGCCGATCATCGAAGCCGCCGAGAAGGCGGCGACGGAGATAATCGCCGAGGCGGAAGCGAAGGCGGCCGAGTACGTGGAGGAGTCTCGGCAGCGAAGCGAGGAGGCCGCCGGCCGCCAGGCTCAGGACATGTGGGCGCTCACCGACGCCCTGATCGGCCGGGCGGAGGCGGTCAAGCGCCAGTCCGACGAGCTGCTCCAGGCGCTGAACCAGACCCGCCGCGGCGCCAAGGCCGCGATCGAGGCGGCTCCGCCGGCGGCGAGCATCGAGCCGCCGCCTCCGCCCAAAGCCACTCCTCCTCCTTCTCCGACCCAGGCAAGGACGACCGAGACCGTGCCTCGGGGCCGGGCAACTCCGCCCCCAAGCGCTCCCGCGCCTCCGCCCAAGGTGCAGAGCCCAAAGCCGGCCGCCGAGCCGCCGAGCCCAAAGCCGGCCGCCCCCGAGCCGCCCCCGACACCGGCGCCGGAACGACGCCGGCCCTTCATGCCGCACTCGGGTGCCGGCGAACCCTCCGAGGGCGCGCGGCTCCTCGCCACCCAGATGGCCGTGGCCGGCAGCAGCCGCGAGGAGATCACCAACCGTCTCCGCGACGACTTCGGGATCGAGGACGCCGGGACGATGCTCGACTCGATCCTCGGCGAGGGCTGACCCTCAGTCCGCGGGGTTCTCGGCGGTGCCGCGAAGGAGCTGGCTGTGGAGCTCCTGGATCTCGCCCCCGGGGGCGCTGCCCAGCTCCTCCATCAGCAGCTTGCGGAGGTCGTCGTAGGTTCGCAGCGCCTCGGCCGTGTTGCCCGAGGCGACGAGCGCCTTCATCAGGTTGAGATAGCCGGACTCGCGGAACGGCGCCTCGCGGATCAGCGTCCGCGCCGAGCGCTCGGCGCCGGCGAGCTCGGAGCCGCCGAGGCCGATGCCCGCCCTCGCGATCGCCTCGCGGGCCCGCATCTCGAGCTCGGTGAGTTCGCGGCGAACCTCGTCGACCCAGGGGGCCTCGAACCCGGCGAGGAAGGGGCGGCCGGAGATATTGAGGGTGATGTGGGCCTGTGCCCAGGCCTCACCCCAGGCGTTTGACCTCAGTGCGGCCTCGGCGACCCGGATCGCGCGCTCGGCGATCTCGACGTCGATCCAGGTGTCCGGCGGCAGCCGCAGCTCGACCGTGTCGCGGCCGGCCAGCGCCTGGACGCCCAACGCGCCGCGCAGGCGCGAGAGCTGGGTGCGCAGCGCCGCGCCCGGGTTGGCGGGCTGTCGGTCGGGCCAGATCGCCCGGATCATCTCGTCGCGGCTGACCGCCCTTCCCCGTTTGATCACGAGGTAGGCGAGGAGGACGCGCCCCTGCCTACCGCGCAGCGCCGGCGTCACATGGCGGCCCTCGAAGTCGACCTTCAGGCGCCCGCAGAGCTGGATCCGCGCCTGCGGCCCCGACTCGGGGGGGCGCTCGATGGAAACGATAGGGAAACGCTGTCTTCACGATAGGGCATTGGCAATCACCAAGATCGACAACAATGTCGAGCCACTTAAGCTCCGAAACTCAAGTCGCCAAGCTGCTGCTCCGATGTGAGTGTGGAGCGATGGTCAGCGCAGACAGCGAGAAGCGACTTGTCGAACTAGCCAGGCTCCATTTCGGGGAGTTCCATCCCGATCTCGGGGCAAAAGTCCCCGCCGACCTGATCTTGGCGATGGCGGAACAAAAAGGAGACACGCATCAATGAGCGGAACTGTTGACTTCAAGCGGGTCCTACTCGCGGCGATGGCAGCGGCGGCGCTTCTTGTCGTCCTCGCGATTCCCCACCAGGCAAAGGCTGCGACCGACTGCTCTGCGGCCGGCTCGGACCCCACGGCGGCCCAGTACTGCCCGCCGACCGAACCTGAAGAAGAATGCAACGAGAACGGCTCGGGCGCCAATTCGGGCAATGGATCCAATTCCGGCAGCTCCGAGGAATGCCGCGAAACGTCGGCGGCGGCGACTTCCTCTCCGTCGTCCCCCTCGGGCACCGCTGCGGCTGAAGGCGGGACGCTGCCGTTCACCGGTAGCGACGTCCCCGCGCTGCTCGCGATCGCCGCGGCGTTGATCGCCGGCGGCCTCGGCATCCGGCGCCTGTCCAGGCAGGGCGCGGAGCAGATCTGATCGGGATGCAGGACGGCTCCGACCAGACTCGCCGCCTCGGCGCGTTGCGCGTCCAGCAGATGCTGGGCGCGCTCGCCTACGGCGTCGCGCCCGCCGCCGCTGCGGCTGCGATCTCGGTTGGGCTGCTGGGCGGCGTCGGCCGGGGCGCCATCGTCTTCCTCGCGGTGCTCTTCGTCAACTGGGCCCTGACCCACAATCGGTACCCGCTCGGCCTGATGCCGCTTGCCTCGGTGATCGTCCGCGGCCTGATTCCGCTGCTCGGGATGGCCCTGGCCCTGGTGCTCTTCGCCGCGGCCGGCAACCCGATTGCAGCTGCCAGCGCCGCCCCGGCCGTCGCCGGCGCCTGGCTCGTCACCGCCGCGGCCGCCTGGGCCAAAATCCGCCTCGAGGCGGTCCGCCCGGTGCGGATCGCGGTGATCGGCTCGCGCACCGTCGCGATCGGCCTCGCCCACGAGCTCGAAAACGCCAAGATCGGCAGCCACGAGGTGGTGGGCTGGATCGCCGACGACCGCCCGACCGCCGAGCCCGGCGGCGGCCCCCGTCGTCTCGGCTCCTTTGCCCAGGTCGGCGAGGTCGTCCAGCGCCACGGCGTCGACCTTCTCGTGCACTCCTTGAAACCGACCGGAGCGGACGGCAGGGCGTTCCCGACTCGCCTCGAGCTCTTCGAGCAGGTCGCCGCGCAGTGCCTCGACCTCCCGGTCCGGCTGATCGAGGTCGGCCAGCTGTATGAGGAAATGCTCGGCCACGTGCCCCTGGGCCAGTCCAACTCGGCCTGGTTCCAGTACCTGCTCCACCCCCGCTACCGAGCCGGCTCGAACGCCTCCAAGCGCGTCTTCGACGTGGCTGTCGGCGGCGCGATGGCGCTGCTCCTGGCGCCGGTCCTGGCCCTCTTCGCGATCGCGGTCAAGCTGACCGACGGCGGGCCGATCCTCTACCGCCAGCGCCGCGTCGGTGAACGCGGCAGCGAGTTCGAGCTGATCAAGCTGCGCTCGATGGTCGTCGGCTCCGAGCAGGAGGGCATTCAGTGGTCGGACGAGGACGACGACCGCGTCACCACCGTCGGTCGGGTGATGCGCCGCTTCCACATCGACGAGATGCCGCAGCTCTGGAACATCATGCGCGGCGACATGACGCTGGTCGGCCCGCGCCCGGAGCGGCCCGAGCTGATCGCCAAGCTCGAGCGCAACCTCGCCTACTACGACCGCCGCCACCTGGTCAAGCCCGGCCTCGCCGGCTGGGCCCAGGCCCGATGCGGCTACGGCGGCTCGGACGAGGGCACCGGCTGGAAGCTCTGCCACGACCTCTTCTATCTCAAGCATCGCTCGATGTACTTCGATGCGCTGATCCTCGTCGAGAATTTCCGCGTCTCCCTCAACAAAGGCGTCCAGTTCGGCCTCGAGGCCCCGCACAAGGACTTCATCCTCCGCCAGGCGGAGGAGCTCAGCGGCTGATCGCCGCCCCCGCAGCGATATCCTTGCCGACGGCCGGGTTCAAGCCCGGCGCCAGCCTGACCCCGACCGAGAGCAAGGAGCAATGGCCGTAGACACCGCTGCCTACAGCGAGCAGACCGACCTTCAGCGCGACATCACCGAGATGGTCCGCCAGTTCGCCGACGAGAAGATCATTCCCAACGCCGAGCACTTCGACCACGAGGACGCCTTCCCGGAGCAGATCGTCGAGGAAATGAAAGAGCTCGGCCTGTTCGGGGTGACGATCCCCGAGGAGTACGGCGGCATGGGCCTCGACCTGACCACCTACGCGATGATCGTCGAAGAGCTCTCGCGGGGCTGGATCTCGATCTCCGGCGTCGTCAACACCCACTTCATCGGCTCCTACCTGCTGATGAAGTTCGGCACCGACGAGCAGAAGGACTACTTCCTGCCGAAGATGGCGACCGGTGAGATCCGCGCCGCCTTCTCGCTCTCGGAGCCCGAGGTCGGCTCCGACGTCCAGGGCATCAAGTCGAGCGCCAAGAAGGGCGAGGACGGCAACTGGGAGCTCAACGGCCAGAAGATGTGGGTCACCAACGGGCTCGGCTCGAGCGTCGTCTTCGTGCTTATGAAGACCGACCCGAAGGCGGAGCCCGCCTACAAGGGGATGACCTGCTTCATCACGGAGAAGGAGCCCTGGGCGGAAACCAACGAGGGCGACTTCAAGGGCCTCGACGTCCCGCCCAAGATCAAGAAGATGGGCTACAAGGGCGTCGAGTCGACGGAGCTCGTCTACGACGGCTACCGGTGCCCGCCCGAGCGGGTCCTGGGCGGCGAGGAGGAGGGCGTCGGCCAGGGCTTCGTGCAGATGATGGACGCGCTCGAGGTCGGTCGCGTCAACGTCGCCGCGCGCGGCGTCGGCATCGCCCAGCGGGCGCTGGAGCTCGCCCTCCGGTACAGCCAGGAGCGCAAGACCTTCGGCAAGCCGATCGCCCAGCACCAGGCGATCCAGTTCAAGCTCGCCGACATGGCGACCAAGATCGAGGCGGCTCGTCTCGTGACCCGCAAAGCGGCACAGATGAAGGATGCGGGCATCCGCTCGGACCTCGAGGCCGGGATGGCGAAGCTGCTCGCCTCGGAGACCGGCAAGGAGTGCGTCGAGGAGTGCTTCCGGATCCACGGCGGCTACGGCTACTCGAAGGAGTACGAGATCGAGCGCCTCTACCGCGACGCGCCGCTGCTGCTGATCGGCGAGGGAACTTCCGAGATCCAGCGCATGGTGATCGGCAAGAAGCTCCTGCAGAGGCACAAGATCTAGGCATATGGCCTCGACCGCAGACCTGATCAAGACCGCCGTCGAGCGCTTCCAGAAGGAGGTGCCGGCGCTGGCGAAATTGAAGCTCGTCTTCGGCCTGGAGCTGAAAGCCAAACACGACATCCAGCTCTACCGGGTCGAGGTGCCGGGGCCGAAAATCACCAAGGACCTCGCCCAGGACGAGCGGATCCTCGTCGAAATCGACCGGCCGGTGTTCAACGACCTCGCTGAGAAGGGGACGATCAAGAGCTACCGCAAGGCCTGGGAGACCGGCCACATCAAGGCGACCGGCGACTCCAACGTGCGCAAGCTGATCGGCCAGGTCGTCGAAAAGCAAGAGCAGCGCGCGCGGCTCAAAAAAGTTCACTGACCAAACCCAACAGGAGACCCCCGAAACCGATGAGCGAGACGACCTACGAGCTGACCACCGACCAGGCCGAGCGCGAGGCTTCAGGCGCGCACAGCTACGGCCGCTACCTCGAGGAGTTCGAGGTCGGAGCGGTCTACAAGCACTGGCCGGCAAAGACGGTGACCGAGTCCGACGATCACCTCTTCTGCCTGATCACGATGAACCACCACCCGCTGCACCTCAACGACGTCTACGCCAAGGGGTCCCAGCAGGGGCGCAACGTGGTCGTCGGGCCGCTCGTCTACTCGCTCGCGCTGGGGATGTCGGTCTCCGACGTCTCGGGCAAGGCGATCGCCAATCTGGCGACCGAGGAGCTCAGCCATCCGAACCCGGTCTTCCACGGCGACACGCTCTTTTGCGAGACGGAGGTCCTCGATGTCAAGCCCTCCAAGTCGAAGCCCGACCGTGGGGTCGTCAAGGTCCACACGCGGGTCCTCAACCAGGACGGCGTTCTGGTCGCCGAGTTCAAGCGTCTTGTGCTCGTCCCTCGCAGGAATCCCGGCGAGGCGCCGGGAGCCGAGGACTCGGTCGACTAGGCAGCAAGCCGCCGCGGCCGGTCAGTGGGCTTCGTCTGAGGCATGCGCCGGGGGGCGCGACTCCTCCGCCAGGGAGGTGATCTCGAGCGGCCCCTGGGCCGCGTCCTCCAAGACCTCGCTGGCCTCCTCGGCCGAGCGCGCGTAGAGCTCGACCAGCATGTGGACGACGATCCGCTCGGCGTCGTGCTTGTGGAATCGCACGTGGGTGAAGAACTCGCGGACCCCGGCGTCGCCGAAGGCGCCGTAGGTGAGGAACTCGATCGCTTCCGGGCCGGAGCAGTTCTCGACCCGGTCCTGGTCGACGGTCACGGTGCAGGAGGCGACCCAAGGGGTGCCGGCGACCATCCGCTCCCAGCGGTCCTCGATCGGGACGACGCGGTCGCCCTGGAAGGTGAGGTGGGGCTGGTCGTGCATGCAGTCGAGGCACTGGACGACCGATTCCTGGACCTCGTCGATTCCCTCGGCGGGGATTCCGGACTCGGGGTCGACGCGGCGGATCGCGTCGTAGTGGATCTGGATCTCGAGGTTCTGCGACCAGCAGCGGTAGCAGCGCAGCCAGGCCGAGCGGTCGCCATTGAGCTCGTTCATCGGCCCATTGTCGCGCTGTCGCGGCTTTCGCGCTAGGCGGTCGCGGCCGCGTGGGCGCGGTCGGCGACCAGCTCGGCGATCTCGCCCATGATCCGGTTCACCTCGAAGTCCTTCGGGGTGTAGACGCGGGCGACCCCGGCGGCGAGCAGCTTGCTCTCGTCCGAGGGCGGGATGATGCCGCCGACGACGACCGGCACCTGAACACCGCCGTCGCGTAGCTGCAGGAGCACCTCGGGGACGAGCTCGGCGTGTGAGCCGGAGAGGATCGAGAGGCCGACGACGTCAACGTCCTCGTCGATCGCCGAGGCGGCGATCTGCTCGGGGGTGAGCCGGATGCCGGCGTAGATCACCTCCATGCCGACGTCGCGGGCGCGCAGAGCGATCTGCTCGGCCCCGTTGGAGTGGCCGTCGAGCCCGGGCTTGCCGACCAGGATCTTGATCCGGTGGCCGATCTGCTCGGAGACCTCGTCGACCCGGCTGCGGGTCTTGGCGAGCAGCTCCTGGTCCCCGTACGGGGCTGCGGCGCCGACTCCGGTCGGGCCGCGGTAGGGGCCGAAGACCTCGCGCAGGGTCTCGGCCCACTCGCCGGTGGTGGCCCCGGCGCGGGCCGCCGCGATCGTCGCCGGCATGATGTTCTCCCGATCGGCGCCGGCGACCCGGGCGAGCTCCTCGAGGGCGCCCTTCACGGCAGCCTCGTCGCGTTTTGCGCGCCACGCTTCGAGCGCCTCGACCCTTTCCCGCTCGACCTCGGGGTCGACGGTCATGATGCCGCCGTCCTCGCCGGTCGTCAGCGGCGATTGCTCGCCCTCTGTGAAGACGTTCTGGCCGATCACCTTCTGCTCGCCGCGCTCGATCCTGCCGACCCGGTCGCGGTGAGACTCGACCAGGCGCGCCTTCATGTAGGGGACGGCGGCGACGGCTCCGCCGTGCTCTTCGACGACCGCCATCTCGGCCCGGGCGCCCTCGGTGAGCTCCCCGACCAGGCCTTCCATCACCTTCGACCCCTCGAAGATGTCCGGGTACTCGAGCAGGTCGGTCTCCTCGGCGAGGATCTGCTGAATGCGCAGGCTCCACTGCTGGTCCCATGGCCGCGGCAGGCCGAGTGCCTCGTTCCAGGCGGGCAGCTGGATCGCGCGGGCCCGGGCGTCGCGGCCGAGGGTCACCGCCAGCGCCTCGAGCACGATCCGCGGCACGTTGTTCTCGGGCTGGGACTCGGTCAGGCCGAGCGAGTTGACCTGGACGCCGTAGCGCAGGCGCAGGAACTTCTCGTCGGCGACGCCGTAGCGCTCCTGGCCCAGCTGCCGCCAGATCCCGGTCATCGCCCGCAGCTTCGCGTGCTCCTCGATGAAGCGGACGCCGGCGTTGACGAAGAAGGAGATGCGGCCGAAGACCTTGGGGAAATCCTCCGCTGAGACCTGGCCCCGCGCCCTGACCTCGTCGAGGACGGCGATCGCCGTCGAGAGCGCGTAGGCGATCTCCTGGACCGGCGTCGCGCCCGCCTCCTGCAGGTGGTAGCTGCAGATGTTGATCGGGTTCCATTTCGGGATCTCGTTGACGGTGAAGGAGACCATGTCGGCGATCAGCCGCATCGAGGGCTGCGGCGGGAAGGCGTAGGTGCCGCGCGAGAGGTACTCCTTGATGATGTCGTTCTGCGTTGTCCCCGAGAGCTTCTCCAGGGGGACGCCCTGCTCCTCGGCGACCGAGGCGTAGAGACCCAGCAGCCAGGCCGCCGTCGCGTTGATCGTCATCGACGTGTTCATGGTGTCGAGGGGGATCTGATCGAGCAGCGTCTCCATGTCGCCCCGGTGGGCGACCGAGACGCCGACCTTGCCGACCTCGCCGCGGGCGAGGATGTGATCGGGGTCATACCCGGTCTGGGTCGGGAGGTCGAAGGCGATCGAGAGGCCGGTCTGGCCCCTGGCGAGGTTGCTGCGGTAGAGCTCGTTCGAGCGGCGCGCGTCGGAATGCCCTGCGTAGGTGCGCATCACCCAGGGGCGGTCGCGCTCGGGGAGTCGGTGCTCGCTCATCGCCCCAATGATATTTGGAAGTGGCGGAAACTCCCGTTTCACCCGCCCGCGGTCGCATCTTTTCGGCTCCGCGGTGTTTAGGGTTGACCCGATGAGACTGCGAATCACAGGCGCCGCGCTGGTCGCTGCGACAGCCCTGCTGGCCCTCGCGGGGGGTGCCGGGGCGTCGCTGATCGGTATCTATCGCAACGGCATGGAGACCCCCGGCCAGCGCAGCGAGCCGATCAAGCTCTCGGGTGAGCGCTGCGGCCGGGGCGGCTCCAACCACGCCTTCCGGGTCGTGATCGGCAAGCGAACGAGGGAATGCTCCTTCCGGACCGCGGTCATCGGTCGCGACCTCGAGATCTCGTCCACCACCAGGCTCCTGAGCGAGACGCCGAAAGCGGTTCGCCAGAAGGCGTACCTGGCGCTGACGCTGCGCTCCGGGGACGACTCCCACTATCAGCTCCTCGCCTACCCGCTGCAGCGCAAGGCACAGCTGCGCAAGACGCGCACAGACGGCAGCGTCAAGTACCTGCGGATCGCCAAGCACGTGAAGGCGATCCAGGGGGTCGACAAGGCGAACAAGCTGCGCCTGCGGGCCTTCAACATCACCACCGGCCCCGAAAAGGGAAGCTGCCGGATCCTCGCCTATGTCGGGAGGCAGGTCGTCGCCGACTTCACCGATCGCGCAGCCGGCGAACTGCAGGGTCGCGCTTCGGGCTTCGCGGTCGGCGCCACCAAGAACGCAAGGGGAGCGGCGGCGAGCTTCGACGACATCGTCGTTCGCGTCCCCAATCCGGCCTAGCCCGATCGCGACCCGCAACGCTCACGCCATCTGGTGACGGGGATGTCAGCGACGATCGAGAAGCCACGCGTCGCCGGCCCGGGATCGGGACTGGGCGGTGAGTGGCGGGTGATCGTCCGCAACGACAGCCACAACACCTTCGAGCACGTCGCCCGGACGCTCGCCCGGGTGATTCCGGGGATCGGCCTCGACCAGGGCCACCGGATCGCCGACCGGATCCACAACAGCGGCCAGGCGATCGTCTGGAGCGGTCCGCGCGAGCCGGCCGAGCACTACTGGGAGCAGCTCGACGGCGCCGGGCTGACGATGGCACCCCTCGAGCGCGGCTGAGCGCCTGCGGCGCTTCCCCTACTCGCTGACCAGGAGCGTGTGCCAGGCGGGGAGGATCGGGATGTCGTGCATGTCGATGATCGCCGCCCGCGCCTCCTCGATCTCCTCCGAGAACCACCAGCGTTCGAAGTCGGCGCGGCTCTCCCAGGTCGAGGTCTGCTGGAAGGAGAGCGGGTCGTCGATCGAGCGGGTCAGCGTCCAGCTCGACGCGCCGTAGGCGAGCATCCGCGCTGCGGCCGGCTCCCAGAGGTCGAGAAAGCGGTCGGCCCGGAAGGGTGTGATGTGCCAGTCAAGGGTGCATACCTCAGCCATGTCTACGCTCCGACCTCGGCCCGGATCGCGCCGGCGCCGTCCTCGTTCTTGCCCTCGTCCTCGGACTCGGCGCCGACCAGGATCGAGATCTTGCCCATGTGCTTGTTTTCGTGCAGGAGCTGGTGGGCGTCGGCGACTCCCTCGAACCCCATCGTCTTCCAGAGCACCGGCCGGACCTTGCCCTCCGCCATCAGCTGGTTCGCCCGCATGCACTCGTAGGCGTTGGCGAAGTGCGAGCCGATGATCTGCTTCTGGCGCATCCAGAGGTAGCGGACGTCGAAATCGAGCTGAAAGCCCGAGGTCGCGCCGCAGATCACGACTTTGCCGAACGGCTTGACGACGAAGACCGAGGTCGGGAAGGTCGCCTGGCCGACGTGCTCGAAGACGATGTCGGGGGCGTCGCCGAGAATCTCTTTGACCCGCTTGGCAAAACCGCGGGAGGCCTTGAAACGCTCCTTGTCGGCGGCCGGGTCGGTGAGGTTCGCCTCGGTCCGCATCATGTCGCCGAACTCGGCCCGGTTGATGTAGTCGACGGCGCCGAGCTGCTTGACGAGCTCGCCCTTCTCGTCGGAGGAGACGACGCCCACCGCGTTGGCGCCCGCCGCCTTGCAGAGCTGCACGGCGAAAACCCCGAGGCCGCCGGCGGCGCCCCAGATCAGGACGTTGTGGCCGGGCTGCAGCTTGCACTGGTCGATCAGCATCCGGTAGGCGGTGAAGTAGGTGAGGCCGTAGGCGGAGGAGTCGACCCAGGAGAGGTTCTGGGGACGGGGGAGGAGCTGCTGGGCCTGGACTTTGGTGAACTGGGCGAAGGAGCCCCAGGTCGTCTCGTAGCCCCAGATCCTCTGGCTCGGCGCCGCGAGCGGGTCGAGCCCGTGTACCTCGACGTCCTCGTAGGAGGCCTGGTTGCAGTGGACGACGACCTCGTCGCCGGGCGTCCAGCGGGTGACGCCCTCGCCGACCTTCCAGACGATGCCCGAAGCGTCGGAGCCGCCGATGTGGTGGCCGTACTCGGGGTGGTCGCCGTAGCCGAAGACGGAGACCGGTTTGCCGAGCGCCGCCCAGACGTTGTTGAAGTTGACGCCCGCCGCCATCACGCGGACGACCACCTCGAAGGGGCCGGGCTCGGGGACCTCGATCTCCTCGAGCTGGAAGGCGTCGGTCGGCTCGCCCTCGCGCTCCTGCCTGATCACCCACGCCGCCATCGTCTTCGGCAGGGTGCCGGGCTCGACGTCCAGATTCGCGACTGCACTTGTGTCTACGGCCAAGGTTCTTCCTCCGCGGGTCGTTTGAAGGCGGGCGGCGAATCCTAGTTCAGACCCTCCGGGTTCGGCGCTACGCGGCGTCGGACGCTTCGCGAAGCTCCGGCGCGGTTATCTCGCGCACGGCGATCTCGACAGGCTCGGGCGGCTCGATCTCCTTGCCGGGCGCGACGCCGAGGCCCTCGACCTTGCGCAGCTGCGGGAGCAGCCGTCCCTCCATCGAGCCGACCGCCGAGTTGTAGGACTTGGTCGCCGAGTCGAGTCGCTTGCCGACCGTCTCGAAGTCGGTGAGGAACTTGGAGAAACGGCCGTGCAGGGTGCCGGCGGCGTCGGCGATCTCTGCCGCCTCGGCCACCATCCGCTCCTGGCGCCAGCCGAGCTCCATCGTCCGCAGCAGCCCGATCAGCGAGGTCGGGCTGACCAGCAGCACATTGCGCTCGAGCGCGTAGTCGAAGAGCTCGGGGTCGGCGCCGAAGGCCGCGTGCAGGGCGGGCTCGTTGGGGATGAAGCAGACGACGAGATCGGGCATCTCGCCGGGCTTGAACTGCCCCTGGTAATCCTTCGAGCTGAGCGCGCGGACGTGCTCGCGAGTCTGCCTCGCGTGCCGCTCCAGGTGCACCCGTCGCTCAGATTCGACCTCCACCTCCTGGGCGTCCAGGAAGGCGTCGAGGGGGACCTTGGAGTCGGCGACGAAGCTGCGTCCCTCCGGCAGCATGAAGAGGGCGTCGGGCCGCAGGCTGCCCTCCTCGGTCCTCAGGGTCTCCTGCAGCTCGAAATCGACGTGCTCGGTCATCCCGGCGATCTCGATGCAGCGGCGCAGCTGCAGCTCGCCCCACTGGCCGCGGGTCTGCGGCTGCCGGAGCGCCTTCTTGAGCCCGGCCGTCTCGGAGTTGAGGTTGCCGATCGTCTGCCCCATCTGCTCGAGCAGGGTGCGCGTCTGCAGGTCAACTTCGCTGCGCCGGCGAACCTCGTCTTCGATTGACTCCTGGCCTTTGGCGATTCGCTCGGCCAGAGCCTTGATCTCCGCCTGGCGCTTGTCCAGGGTCGCCTCGGCGGTCTTGACGTCGACCTTGCGGGCTTCGTCGTTGGCCTGGAGGAATCCGGGCAGAGCGTCGGCCACCGCCTTCGAGGCCGCATCGTGGAACTCGGCACCCAGGTCGACCCGCGGCGAGTCGGGCGCGCGGCGCGCGAGAAGCGCGACGAGCAGGCCGCCGAGGGCGAGGCCGGCGATCAGGGCGAGAACGATGACCATCCGACGATGGTGACGGAGCGCTCAGACGCCACCCGCTGTCGATTGGAACGAGGCTAGGGCAGCAGGACGTCGTTCTCGGACGAGGCCCGGTAGGGGCCGACGAGGAGCTTTGCCGCGTGCGCGCCGGGGATGCCGGCGGCGCCGACCGTGTAGGAGCCGGTCGGCAGGGCGGTCTGGAAGCTGCCGTTGCCGTTGGCGACGAGCAGGCCGGATGCGGCGTCCTTGGGGCCGTGGATCACGAGCTTGGCGTCGCGGGGGGTCAGATTGGCGCTGACGAAGACGACGACGAGCGGCTTGTCGGTGTCGATCCCGGGCTGCCGCTGGTCTCGGTTCTGTTCGATCAGCTTCGACCGTTCGGGGCCGATCCCGACCCGCGAGGGGGTCACCGTGACCGCGTTGCGGTGGATCGAGACGCTGAGCCTGACGGGCGGTGCCGGCCGCGGCTCGTTCTTGTGTTCCTCGGCGCCGCAGCCGATCGATGCGAGGGCCAGCGCGCCCGCGCACGCCCCCACCGCGATGCCTCTCCCGAGTGCCATCGGGCCGGAATCTAGCCGAACGGCAAGTCGACCACCCGCGCCGTAACGCCATCTTCACCTACGGCCAGCTCGGCTCCGGGCTCGGCCTCGCGGCGGACGATCGCCAGGGCGATCGGGCCGTGGGCGGGGGAGACGCAGAAGCTGCCGATCCGGCCGACCTCCTTCTCACCGAGGCGGAGCGCGTCCCCCGCCGCCGCGGCGCCGTCGAGGCGCAGCCCGCGCAGGTGGCGGTTCGGCCGCCCGCGGTGATGGAGGCGGGCCACCGGCTCCTGGCCGATGTAGCAGCCCTTTGTGAAGCTGACGGCCGCCTCGACGATGCCGGCCTCGGCGGGCATCGTCTCCGTGCTCATCTCGGCGCCGAAGCGCGGCCGGCCGCGCTCGATCCGGAGGATCTCCGCCGCCTCCTCGCCGACCTCCGCGGCACCGGCCCCGAGCAGCCCGTCGCGCAGGCGGGTCATTTCCGCGGACGGGGCGATCAGATCGATCCCGTCCTCGGTGCCGACGACGCGGCAGGAGACGCCGCAGACGGTCGCCTCGACGCTGCCGTGGAGGGGCGGGGAGGGGGCGGCCGCGATCGCGGCCGCGGCGGGGCCGATCAGGCTGAGCAGCGCCTGCTCCGCGGTCAGGTCCCCGACCTCGACCTCACGGCCGATCTTGTAGGTCTGCAGGTGGTGTCGCACGGCGCCGAGAGTGGCGGCCTCGGTCTCGACCCAGACCGTGCCCGCGGCCACTCGCAGGACGCGCATGTCGGCCTGCATGTGGCCCTTGCGGTCGAGCAGGGCGGCGTAGCAGCCACGGCCCGGCTCCAGGGCCTCGATGTCGTTGGTGAGCTGGCCCTGCAGGTACTCGGCCGCTTCTGCCCCTGCGACCTCGAGCAGGCCGCGGTCGGAACGGTCGAGCAGGCCACACTCCTCCCGGAGCTGGCGGTACTGGGCGTCGAGCTCGACGGTGAGGGAGTCGCCGGTCATCGCGTTGGATTCTAGGAAGACATCGAGGCGGGCTCGGGAAGGTGGCCCTGCCCTGCCGCCGGAGGCGGATCTTTTCGATCTGTCAAACTTATTTCGACGTGTCTAAACCTTCGCAGGCGATCGAGGACTACACGAAGGCGATCTACGCCCTCTCCCTGGACGGAGCCGGGCCTGTCCTCAACGGCGAGGTGGCGGAGCGCCTGGGGGTCGTGCCGGCGACCGCGACCTCGATGCTGAAGCGCCTCGCCGAGCTCGGCCTGGCCGACTACACGCCCTACAGGGGGGTGACGCTGACACCGGCGGGCGAGAAGGTGGCGCTCGAGGTGATCCGCCACCACCGGCTGATCGAGGCCTACCTCTCCGACGCCCTGGGAATGCCCAGCGACCGGGTTCACGAGGAGGCCGAGGTCCTCGAGCACTACATCTCCGAGGAGCTCGAGGCGCTGATCGCGGCAAAGCTCGGCGACCCCAGTCACGACCCCCACGGGACCCCGATACCCGGCCCCGACCTGAGGCCGCCGGCAAAGGGGAGCGCGGGTTGAGCACCCCGACCGAGGGGCCGGAACGAGGGGCCGAGGCGACGGTCGAGGACGTCCTCCCCGGCGAGGCGGCGGTCGCCGCCGCGGCCCGCCGCTCGCTCGACGGGGACAACCGCGGCCTCTCTCGCCTCTGGCCGTTCCTCGGGCCCGCCTTCGTCGCCGCGGTCGCCTACATCGACCCCGGCAACTTCGCCACCAACATCGCCGGCGGCGCCAAGTTCGGCTACCTGCTCCTCTGGGTGATCCTCGCCGCCAACCTGATCGCGATGGTGGTCCAGACCCAGTCGGCGAAGCTCGGCATCGCCACCGGCAGGAATCTCGCCGAGCTCTGCCGGGAGCGCTTCTCGCGCCGCACCTCGATCGGCCTCTGGGTGCAGGCCGAGGTGGTGGCGATGGCCACCGACATCGCCGAGGTCGTCGGCGCCGCACTCGGGCTCAACCTGCTCTTCGGCGTCCCGCTCTTTCCCGCCGGCGTCCTCGCCGGGGCGGGGGCGTTCGCGATCCTGGCGCTCCAGCAGATGGGCTTCCGGAGGCTCGAGGCGGGAATCACCGCCCTGGTCGGCGTTGTCGTCGCATCGTTCGTCTTCGAGCTCTTCCACGCCGCGCCCGACGGCGGCGAAGTCGCCAAGCACCTGGTCCTGCCCGGCTTCGAAGGCACCGAGAGCATCCTGTTGGCGACCGGGATCATCGGCGCGACGGTGATGCCGCACGTCGTCTACCTGCACTCGGCGCTGACCCAGAAGCGGATCGTCGGCCGCGACGATGCCGAGAAGAAGCGGATCCTCGGCTTCGAGAAGGTCGACGTCGTGATCGCGATGACGCTCGCCGGGGCGGTCAACCTCTCGATGATGGTGATCGCCGCCGCCCTCTTCCACGAAGGCGGCCTGGCCGGGATCGACTCGATCGAAGGCGCCTTCGAGGGGCTGAAGACGCTCGTCTCCCCCCGCGCCGCGACGATCTTCGGCGTCGCCCTGCTCGCCTCCGGCTTCGCCTCCTCCTCGGTGGGGACGATGGCGGGCCAGGTCGTGATGCAGGGCTTCATCCGGCGCCGCATCCCGATCTTCGTCCGCCGCGCGGTGACCCTGGCGCCCGCCCTGCTCGTGCTTGGGATCGGGATCAACCCGACCGACGCCCTGGTCGGCAGCCAGGTCGTGCTCTCCTTCGGCATTCCCTTCGCGCTGGTTCCGCTCCTGATCGTCGCGTCAAAGCGCGAGGTGATGGGGTCGTTGGTCAACCCGCGCTGGCTGACCGCCCTCGCCGCCGTCCTCGCGGCGCTGATCATCGCCCTCAACCTCTTCCTGATCGAGCAGCTTTTCTTCAGCTGATGCGCCGTCGGGCCGAAGTTCGAGAATCGCCCGGGCGGCGTCGGGGCCGCCAGCGGCTAGGCTTCCCGCGATGCCCCTGGCAGAGGACTTTCAGCAGCTTCTCGACTCGATGCCTCCGGACTGGACCGACGTCGAGCTCGACCTGCGCATCGACGACGAGAGCCGCTACGTCGACAGCGCCGTCTGGCTCAGCCAGGTCAACGCCCAGCCCTACTCCGAGGACGATTGGCACTGGCGCCTGCTCGTCGCCCACAGCTTCGGTCACGCCGCCGCCGCCGAGACGGTCGCGGGAGTGCTCGCCAAGCTCGACTCGGAAGGGGTCACCGGGGAGATGCAGGTGCGCGAGGTGCGGGAGGGCCGCGCCGAGGTCGTGCAGATGTGGGGCCGGCCGGAGAGCGTCCGGGAAGAGTTCCGCCAGCGCCGCTCGCTTTAGTGGCCCGGATTCTCGCCGTCGTCCCCGACCTGATGCTGGCCAGTAGGGTCGCCGAGAGCCTTGGCGCTGCCGGTCATGAGGTGTCGGTTCTCGGCGTTCGCTGCCCGAGGCCGAGTTGGAGAGCGCCGAGTTGATCGTCGCCGACCTGGACGCGGAGAGCCCGGAGGCGCTGAGCGGCATGAGCGCCCCCGTGCTGGGCTTTTACTCGCACGTCGATGCGGAGACACGGAAGGCGGCCGAATCGGCGGGGCTCGACCGGTCGTGCCGCGTTCTCGAACATGGCGCGGGAACTGCCGGACCTCGCCGCGCGCCTCCTGGGCTAGTCCGCTCCGCCGTATCGAGTGGCCCCGACCTCCTCTTCGCCAGGAAGGTTGAAGGACGCCCGGATGTCGAGTCGTTTGTCGAGCAGGCCGTGCTCGAGGTCCCAACGCGCCCAGGCGCGCAGGACCCGGCGATCGAAGGGGGCGGGCCGAAGGTCGGGTCGGAGCACCCGCAGCTGGGCCTCCTGGTCGGCTCGGCTGAGGCCCGTCGTCGAGTCGAGCAGATCTTCGAGCGCCAGGGCGGGTTTGCCTACGGCGAGCGCGTAGCCGCGGCGGGTGGCGGCGACGACCGCGTCGACCAGGTCCGGGTCGCGCGCGAGCGTCGCCCGCGAGGTGGTGAGGACGAGCTCCGGGTAGGGCGGAGCGCCGTATTCGTCGACCTTGAAGACACGGATCGGGACACGCCTGACGGCGCAGCTCGACCGCCTCGGCATTCCAGAATCCGGTCGCTGCGTCGACCTTGCCGGCGGCAAGCGCGGCGATCGCGTTGAACCCGATCGTCACTCGCTCGACGCCGTTCCGGATCGCCGCCGTCGGCGCTCACCTCGGAGTCGACGACGGCTTCGTCGGAGGGCAGGCCGGTGACGCCGGCCGTGCGTGTCCGTCGAGATCGCGCGGGCCGCCGCACCGGAGCCGCCGCCGCGAGGCGATCACCGCGGCGAGCGGGCCGATGGACGATCGGCATCAGCCCGACCAGGGCGAGGCCCCGCTCGTTGGCGATGCCGAGGTCATGGAGGTCGAGGATCGCGAAGTCGGCCCGGCCAGCCTCGAGCAGCTTCGGCGCGTCCGTCGATTCGCCCGGCTGGCGGATCTCCAGGTCGACGCCGGCATCGGCGTAGAAGCCCTCCTCGCGTGCGGCGTAGATCCCGGAATGGACCGCGTTGGGCGTGAAATCGAGCACGATCGTCGCGCCAACAGGCGCGCCCGGTTCAGCGCCGTCCCCGCCGCAGCCGGCGGCGCCGGCTGCGATTAGAGCGGCCGCCAGCAGCGCGACGACTCGACTCATGTGCCGGGGGACCCTATTCCCTCACGGTTTCCGGTTACACTGCCGCCGCTTAGTGGGTCCCTACAGGATTTAGGAGGAGAGACGTGCAGGAACGAGGACTTTCGGCTTATCTCGCCGAGTTGATCGGCACTTTCCTGCTGGTGTTCTTCATCACCAGTGTCGTCGTGCTGTTCGTGGCTACGGGAGACCAGGCACAGTTCGGCTCGGATTTCGCGGTTGTCGGTCTCGTCCACGCATTCCTGCTGTTCGGCCTGATCGTCATGTTCGGCGTGGTCAGCGGTGGGCATTTCAACCCGGCGGTGACGCTTGCCGCCGCAGCGATCAAACGGATATCCCCGATGGATGCGGCGATCTACATGCTCGCCCAGCTCTCAGGGGGCGTGCTGGGAGCACTGCTCTGCAAGGGCCTGCTTCTGGACGAGGGCAGAGCCACCAACTACGGGGCCGTGGAAGTCAGCGGCCTCCTGGGAGGGAACTTCCAGGGCTCGATCGTCGAGGCGGTGGGCACGTTCTGCCTGGTGCTCGTGATCCTCTCGGCCGTCTTCTCCAAGAAGAGCTTCAAGGAGTGGGCGCCGCTTGCGATCGGCACGACGCTGGGCTTCATCGTCATGGTCGGCGGTCCGCTGACCGGCGGCTCATTCAACCCGGCCCGCTGGTTCGGCCCGGCGCTGGTCGGCAACGAGTGGGGCGGCGTCTGGCCCTACCTTGTCGGCCCGATCGTCGGCTCGCTGCTTGCCGCGGCGGTGTTCAAGTTCGTGCTCGAGGCCGGTGGCCCGGCTCCGACCGAGTCGCCGGAGCCGGTCAAAGCGACTCCGAAGAAGCCGGAGCCGCCGAAGAAGCCCGAGCCGCCGAACCCGCCCAGCGCCGAGCCCGCTTCCTGAGCTGAGTCTTTCGACCTGAGCCGTCGGGCGCGCAGCGTCCGGCGGCTCTTGTCGTTCTCGGCGGCTCTTGTCGAGCCACTGGTTGCAGTAGCGTCCGCGGCGTGCGGCGGGTCACCTTCTCACGCAACTACACGCTCTCCCTCTCGCGCACCTGCCGGTGCTACTGCAAGTACTGCGCCTTCGCGACCCACAGGGCGCACATCCACGACCCCGAGGCGGTCGCCGCCAAGCTCGACGAGGCCGAGCGGCGAAACGCCAAGGAGCTGCTCGTCCTCACCGGCGAGCGGCCCGAGGTCAACCCCGAGGTCGGCGCCAGACTGGCCGAGTGGGGCCACGAGGACTTCACCTCCTACGTCGTCTGGGCCTGCGAACGCGCCCTCGAGCGCGGCATCCTGCCGCACACGAACCTCGGCGTGCTCGGCAGGGAGGACCTCGCCCGCCTGCGCGAGGTGACCGCCTCCCAGGGCCTGATGCTCGAGTCGATCTCCGAGCGGCTGATGGAGACTGTCCACGCTGGTTCTCCGACGAAGCACCCGGCAAAACGGCTGGCGACGATCGAAGCTGCCGGCGAGCTTCGAAGATTCCGTTCACGTCGGGAATCCTCGTCGGCATCGGAGAGACGGAGGACGAGCGCGTCGAATCACTGGAAGCGCTGGCACGCTCCCACGAGCGCCACGGTCACATCTCAGGAGGTAATCCTCCAGAACTTCGTCCCGCACCCGACGCTACTACGGCCGCGAGGTGGCGGACATCGCAGATCGGGCTTCACGTGACAGGTGGGGGGCGGACGGGGACCCCTCACCCGGAACAACAGCCGTGGAGGTTCCGGGTGAGGGTTTCCCGTCCTCCTCTCGCGAGCCGCCCGAAGGCGAACTGCTCGAGCCGCCGAGCTGGGCGACCCCGATTGAGATCGAGGACGTCAAGCGGCTGATCCAGGAGTGCAGGCGGTTGATGCCCGACGTCGGCATCCAGATCCCGCCGAACCTGTCGGACTGGTGGTCGGAGCTCGTCGAGGCCGGGGCGACCGATCTGGGTGGGCTATCGGCCAATGGGGATCACATCTCGCCCGAGCACGCGTTCCCCAGTCCTCACCAGGTGCGCAAGGAGCTGGCCCCCAACGGGTACGCCCTGACCGAGAGGCTCTGCGTCTACCCGCAGTACATGGACCCCGCTTGGATGGAGCAGGGCGTGCTCGACGTCGTCAAGCTCAAGTACTGGAGCTTCATCCCGAGGCGCGGCTCGGGCCGCCGGGTCGAGGAGAGCCTCGACGGCGCCCTCGCCGAGCGGGCGATCGCCAGGGGGCGCGAGGGGGGGAGCTGAGCGAGGACGAGCTGACCGCGCTCTTCGCCGAGACGCGGCCGGAGGTGATCGAGGAGATGCGGGTCGCCGCCGACGAGCTGCGCGCCGAGCTGGCCGGCGACCGGGTCACGTTCGTCGTCAACCGCAACATCAACTTCACCAACATCTGCGTCGTCGGCTGCGCCTTCTGCGGCTTCGGCCAGGGCAGGCGCTCTCCCGACGCCTACGAGGTCAGCGAGGAGGACTTCGCCGCTCGGATCGGCGAAGCCGTCGAGTTCGGCGCCACCGAGATCTGCATGCAGGGCGGCATCCACCCCGACCTGACCCTGGAGGAGTACGGCAAGTGGCTGCGGCTGGCCAAGCAGGTGGCGCCGCAGCTCCACCTGCACGCCTACTCGCCGATGGAGGTCCACTACATGTGCGAGCGCTCGGGCAAGCGGCCGGACGAGGTCTTCGAGTACCTGCTCGAGTGCGGCCTCGGCTCGACCCCGGGCACGGCCGCCGAGGTCCTCGACGACGGCGTCCGGCAGAGGATCTCCCCGAACAAGCTTCCCGTCGATCGCTGGGTTGAGATCATCGAGGCCTCCCATCGGGCGGGTCTGCGCTCGACCTCGACCGTGATGTTCGGCCACATCGAGGAGCCGCGCGAGCTCGCCCGCCATATGCGGGTCGTGCGGGCCCTGCAGGAGAGGACCGGCGGGATCACCGAGTTCGTCCCGCTCAGCTTCATCCCCTTCAACACGATGCTCGGCCGCACCCACGGGATAGAGGAGATCGGTGCCGACGAGAACCTCAAGCACACGGCCGCCTTCCGCCTCGCCCTCGGGCGGACGATCCCCAACCTGCAGGCGAGCTGGGTGAAGATGGGCCTCGGGGCGGCGACGGAGGCGCTGCGCTGGGGCGTCAACGACCTCGGCGGCACGCTGATGGAGGAGAACATCTCGCGGATGGCCGGCTCCCAGCACGGCGTCAAACTGGAGCCCGAGCAGCTGATCGAGGCGGCTCGTGCAGCCGGTCGCGAACCGGCCCAGCGCACGACTCTCTACGAGATCGTCGAGACCTACGAGGCGGCGGCGCCGGTCTGAGGCGGCGGTCCCTCTCTGGGCCTAGCGGAAGAGGTCCTCTTCGCGAGGGCGGAGGATCGCGGCCGCCCCGGGGCCGTCCTCCGCGGTGACGTGGCGGGCGAGGCCGCGGACGACGAGGGCCGGCATCCGGCTCGCCTTGTCGCGGGCCAGGTCGGCCGCCGACGCGGCCTCGTCCGCGATCGCGATCACGGTCGCCTCCAGCTCGCGGCCGGCGGCGTCGGGGCGCCCGCGCCAGTCGTCGAGCGGGGTCGAGGCCCGCGCAGCCGATCGCCACGTCGGACTGGCCCAGCCGCCAAGCTCTCCCGAAGCTGTCGGCGATCACGACGGCGATGGTGGGGCTCCTCTCGATCGCCGTCGTGATTTCGGAGCGAAGGCGACGGGCGGAGGCGTCGGGGTTCTCCGGGAGGAGGCAGACGGTGTCCGGGTCGGGCATGTTCGAGGTGTCGATGCCGGCGTTGGCGCAGACGAAGCCCGTCGAGGGTCTCGACGATCAGCACGCCGCGCTCGGCGCGCAGCACCTCGCGGCTCTCGGAGAGGATCAGCTCGACGAGGGCCGGGTCCTTGCCGAGCGCCGCCGCCAGGCGGCGCGCCTCGGCGCCGGGGATCGCCGAGGAGAGGGGGCGCACCCTGCCCTCGGCCTTGGAGACGACCTTCTGGGAGACGACGACGACGTCGCCCTCCTCGAGCTCGGCCCGGGCGGCGATCAGCTCGCCGAGGAGGGCGCCCTCGCTCACCTCGGGCAGGCCGGACACGGGGAGGACGGCGAGCGCCGCGCCGGCGTCGGTCATATCCCCAGAGCGCGGGCGGTCCGCACCGCGCCGCCGCGGTCCGCCTCGATCGCCCCGGTCAGGGCGACGAGATCGGCGGGGGTGTCCAGGTCGAGCCCGAGCGAGCCCAGCTCCTCGACGGCGAAGGGGATTCCGGCCTCGCGGGCGGCGGCGACGTGGCGGGCGCAGCTGCCCTCGCCGAAGGCGGGGCGGATCGCCGTCGGCGGGCTGAGCACGAGTGCGTTGGTCCCCTCGCCGTGACGGTCGGGGACGATCGCCACGTAGGTGTCCGGCACGGCCGTCAGGAGCCGGTCGAGCTCCCGCGGGTCGAGCAGCGGACAGTCGCCGGGCAGGAGGACGACGCAACCCGCGCCCTCGGCTTCGGCGCGGGCGATCCCCGCCAGCGCCGCCTCGACGTGGCCTTCGTCCGCCGGGTCGGGGACGACCTCCGCGGCGGCCGCGGCGGCGATCTCCTGGGCCGCCGGGTCGCCGCTGACGACGATCGTGCGCTCGATCGTGCGCGCCGCGGCGATCGCCTCGAGCACGTCTTCGAGCATCGCCGCGGCGAGCGCGGCGCGGCGCTGGTCGTCGATCCCGGCGGCCAGGCGCTGCTTGGCCTCGTGGAAGCGCTTCACGGGAACGATCGCGGTTGCTTTCACGGGCCGGCGAGGAGGGTCGCGTTCACGGTCCGGCGAGGCTAGCGCGAGGCGCGCAGCTCGGCCGCGTAGTCGAGCACGATCCGGGCCAGGCGGGCGCGGCCGGCGGCTCCCTCCATCAGGGTCGGCGAGGCCAGGGTCGGGATCTCCGCCGGGGGCGGGTCCGGGTCGCCCTCGTCGACGACCATCGCATCGACGATGCCCGAGTAGAGGGAGGCGACGCCGGCCGCGGTCGAGGGGCGCCCGACGGCCGCCATGAAGCGGTCGGTCGGGCCCTTGACGACCGCGCCGGCGACGAACGGGCTGACCGCGACGACCGGGGCCGGCGACTCGGCGATCGCCTCGCGGACGCCCGGCACGGCGAGGATCGGGCCGATGCTGATCACGGGGTTCGAGGGCCCGATCACGATCGCCTCGGCGCCGCTCAGGGCGCCGAGTACCTCGGGCGAGGCCTTTGCCTCGGCGATCCCCTCGAGCTCGACTCCGAGCACCTCCGGCTCGCCCCGGTCGACGATCAGGTACTCCTGCAGGCCGCGCGTGCCGGCCGCCGTACGCACCCGGGTCCGGACCGGCGCGTCGCACATCGGCAGGACGCCGGCGGCGACCCCGAGGCCGCGGGCGATCTGGGCCTGGGCGTCGGTGAGCCGGCCGCCTGCGTCGAGGAACTCGCGCCGGTAGAGGCAGGCGGCGAGGTCGCGGTCGGAGAGGCCGAACCACTCCGGCGCGCCGAGTTGGACGAGGCGCTCGAAGACGGTGAAGGTGTCGTCGCGGATGCCCCAGCCGCGCTCGGCGTCGATTTCGCCGCTCAGCCAGTAGGTGACGAGGTCGGGGTCGGGGGAGACGTAGACGCCGAGCGTCTCGACGTCGTCGGCGCTGTTGGCGATCACCGTCAGGTCGGCGCCGATCTCCTCCTGCATGCCGGCGCCGAGTTTGGCGCCGCCGGTGCCGCCGGCGAGGAGGGCGACCCTCACCCGCTCCCCCTCAGGCCCAGTGGTCCGCGTCGGGCAGGCCGCTGAGCTTGATCCCGGCGTGGGCCTTGTAGCGCACGTTGATCGAGATCAGCAGCGGCGTGATCTGCTCGACGATCCGGGCCATCTCGAGTGGGCCGGCGTTGACGGCGCGCAGGCCCGGGATCAGCTCGATCAGCCGCGCGACCCGCGCCTTGTCGGCCTTGCGATCGCCGCAGACGAGGACGTCCTCGTCGAGCTCGGCCTCGATGTCGGCGAGGGTGGGGGCGCCGACCGTGTGCAGGGCGGCGACGACCGTGACCCCCTCCGGGACCATCTCCTGGGCCTGTTGGGCGGCTGAGCCCTGCCAGACGCCGAGCGAGCGCGTCGCCTTGCCGCTGACCGCTGCCGCCAGGGGCACGGTGCAGTCGACGAGTATCTGACCCGGCCGCAGCGCCTCGCGCAGGTTGTTGAGGTTCTCCGACTGAGCGCGGAACGGGACGGTGAGGAAGACGATCTCCGCCCGGCGGGCGGCGTCCTCGTTGAGGAGGCCCTCGACCTCGGCGCCGGGGACGGCGTCGCGGACCTTCGCCGCCGCCTCTTCGGCGCGCTCCGCGGAGCGCGAGCCGAGCGAGATCGGCACACCGGCGGCGGCCCAGCGGCGGGCGAGGCCGGCGCCAAGAGCGCCGGTGCCGCCGATGATCGGAATTGGTTCGCGGTCGGTCACGGGCGCGTCAGTCTATGCTCAGCGCCCAATCAGGTCGGAGGGAGGCCAATGAGGCTCGAGGGACGAAAGGCACTGGTCACAGGAGGCGCCAGCGGCATCGGCGCTGCGATCGCCGCGCGGCTCGCCGCCGAGGGCGCCGAGGTCTGGGTCGGCGACATCAACACCGAGGGCGCCGAGCAGCCTCGCCGGCGAGATCGCCGGCCACGCGCTCGAGCTCGACGTCACGCGGCTCGACTCGGCGCAGGCGGCGATCGAGGAGACGGGCGCGCTCGACATCCTCGTGAACAACGCCGGCACCGACGAGTTCGGGTTCTTCACCGCGACGACGCCCGAGCAGTGGCAGAAGGTGATCGCGATCAACCTGATGGGCGTGCTCAACTGCACCTTCGCCGCGCTGCCCGCCATGCAGGAGGCCGGCTACGGGCGCATCGTCAGCATCTCCTCGGAGGCGGGCCGGGTCGGCTCCAAGGGCTCCGCCGTCTACTCGGCTGCAAAGGGTGGCGTGGTTGCGTTCATGAAGACGATCGCGAGGGAGAACGGCCGCTACCGGGTGACGGCGAACTCGATTGCCCCGGGCCCGATCGAGACGCCGCTGCTGATGGGCGCCAAGGAGTTCGGCGAGATCGGCGAGAGGATCATCGAGACGATGAAAGGGCTGACCCAGATGGGTCGCCTCGGTCAGCCCGAGGAGGTCGCCGCCGCAGTGGCCTTCCTGGCTTCCGACGACGCCACCTACGTGACCGGCGAGACGCTCGGGGTCAGCGGCGGCCTCGGCATGGTCTGATGGCGCCGCAGCCCGGCAAAGAGCGCAGCGAAGAGTTCTACGTCTCCGGCGATCTGCTCACCGACGTCGGCGGCACGATCGGTTCGACGGTCCTCTCCACCCCGGCGATGATCGGGATGATGGAGCACTGCTCCTCGGTCCTCGCCTACGAGCAGCTCCCGGAGGGCAGCGCGACGGTCGGCTTCGAAGTCTGCGTCAAGCACGTCGCCGCCGCCCTCGAGGGCTCCAACTGCCGCGTGCGCTCGACCCTGCGAGAGGTCGTCGAAGGCCGCAAGCTCCGCTTCGACGTCGAGGTCACCGAAGGCGAGCGCACGATCGGCGTCGGCACCCACGAGCGCCGCGTCATCCAAGTAAACCAACTCGGCTAGCAGCCGAAGGGAGCGAATCCCGCCGAGTGATGACTAAGGGGGTCCATGGAGCCCACAAACCATCACTCGCCCGGAGGGTCTATTTGGAGACTTGCCGAGGCGCAGCACGGGGTGGTGGCTCGGTGGCAGCTGCTCGGACTGGGGCTCGACCGTGATGCCGTTCGGCATCGCCTCTCAACCGGGCGACTGCACGCGGTCGCCAGGGGCGTTTATGCGGTCGGGCGACCTCAGGTCACTCCAAGAGGACGGTGGATGGCGGCCGTGCTGGCCTCCGGGCCCACGGCCGTCCTCAGTCACGGAAGCGCCGCGGCGCTCTGGGGGATCGGTTTTCAGAAACGGTCTATTGAAGTATCGGTGCGCACATGTAATCCACGGATGGTGGCCGGGGTGCGGGTTCACCGGCGAGCGGGGCTGCGCGATTTCGATCTGGAGACCTGCGCGGGGATCCCTGTCACGAGGCCGGCCTGCACGATCGTCGACATGGCGGCCCGGCTTTGGCCGGACGGGATCGAGCGGATGGTGAACGAGGCAGACCGCCTCGACCTGATCGATCCGGACACATTGCGAGACGCCCTCGGCGCCTATCGCGGGCAGAGGGGCGTGGCGCGGCTTCGCTCGGTCCTCGACCGCCGTACCTTCCGACGCACGAGATCGGGGTTGGAGCGGCGATTCCTGCGGCTGGTCGAACGGGCCGCCCTGCCGCTGCCGCTGACCCGCGAGTGGGTCAACGATTTCGAGGTCGACTTCTACTGGCCCGACCTGGGCCTCGTGGTCGAGACGGACGGCGCGAAATATCACCGCAATCCGGACCGGCAGACCCGCGACCGGCGGCGCGATCAGGCCCATACGGTCGCCGGTCTGACCCAGCTCCGCTTCACCGGCGCCCAGATCGAATTCGAGGCGCCCTACGTGATCGACACGCTGCGCGGCGTCGCCGCGCGCCTTGCTCCGGCCCGACGCCGCTCGCCGTAGGCCGGACGCCTAAGCTCCCGCGCATGGCCGACCAGCCCAGCTCCGTCCGCATCCGCGAGGTCGGGCCTCGCGACGGCTTCCAGAACGAGCCGGAGACGATCGCGACCGCCGACAAGGTGCGGCTGATCGACATGCTCACGGGCACCGGCCTGCGGCGCATCGAGGTCACCTCGTTCGTGCGGCCGGACGTGATCCCCCAGCTCGCCGACGCTGAGCAGGTGCTGGCCTCCGTCGAGCGCCGCGACGGGGTCGCCCTCTCGGTCCTGATCCCCAACGAGCGCGGGCTCGAGCGGGCCCTGGAGAGTCGCGACCGCTTCGACGAGATCAGCGTCTTCCTCTCCGCCTCCGAGACCCACAACCGCAGGAACGTCAACCGCTCGATCGAGGAGTCGATGGCCGGCCTCGAGCGCACCCTGGCGACGGCATCCGCGGCCGGGCTGCGGTGCGAGGGCGTCATCGCCACGTCGTTCGGCTGCCCCTACGAGGGAAGGGTTCCGCCGCAGCGCGTCTTCGAGATCGCCGAGCGGCTGACGGCGGCCGGCTGCGCCGAGGTCGGCTTCGGCGACACGACCGGGATGGCCAACCCGCGCCAGGTGCGCGAGTTCTTCGCCGCCGCCCGCGAGCGCCTCTCCGGCCCCGAGCTCACAGCCCACTTCCACAACACCCGCGGCCAGGGCCTGGCCAACGTCCTCGCCGCGCTCGAGGAGGGCGTCGACTCCTTCGAGGCGAGCTTCGGCGAGCTCGGCGGCTGCCCGGTGCCGCCCGGCTCGACCGGCAACGTCTCCAGCGAGGACGTCGTCTCGATGCTGCACGAGATGGGCGTCGAGACGGGAATCGACCTGCCGCGCCTGATCGAGGCCTCGGGCGCCGCCCAGGAGGTGCTCGGCCGCCCGCTCGGCGCCCACGTGCTTCGCGCCGGCCCCGTCGACTGGCATCCGGACCGGTCCGAATAGGCTGCCGCCGTGCCCGTCGAGGAGGCAGCCCGATGACCGAGTTCCACGAGGCCCTGGACGCCGCGCTCGCCGGCGGCCCCCGGCGCCATCACGAGAAGACCGCCGAGCAGGGCAAGCTGCCCGTGCGCGAGCGGGTCGAGCGCCTCGTCGACGCGGGCTCCTTCGCCGAGGAGGGGCTGCTGGCCAACTGGAACGAGGAGGGGCTGGGCGCCGACGGCGTCGTCACCGGGATGGCGAGGATCGACGGCCGCCCGGTCGCCCTGATGGCCAACGACCCGACCGTGAAGGCCGGCTCCTGGGGGCCGAAGACGGTCGAGAAGATCCTCCGCATCCAGGAGCGGGCGCTCTCCCACCAGGTGCCGATGGTCTATCTGGTCGACTCGGCGGGGGCGCGGATCACCGACCAGGTGCAGATGTTCCCGGGGCGGCGCGGCGCCGGCCACATCTTCCACAACGAGGTGCGGCTCTCGGGCCAGGTCCCGCAGATCTGCCTGCTGTTCGGCCCGAGCGCCGCGGGCGGCGCCTACATCCCCGCCTTCTGCGACGTGGTGATCATGCGCGAGGGCAACGCCTCGATGTACCTGGGCTCGCCACGGATGGCGGAGATGGTGATCGGCGAGACGGTGACCCTCGAGGAGATGGGCGGGGCGAAGATGCACACCGGCGTCTCCGGCTGCGGCCACTTCCTCGTCAAGAGCGACGAGGAGGCGATCGACCTCGCCAAGCGCTACCTCTCCTACATGCCCGGCAACTGGCGCGAGGAGGCGCCCGCCGCCGCGCCTGCCGCGCCCGCCTCCTCCGAGCCGATCGCGGAGATCGTCCCCGCCGACGAGAACCGGCCCTTCGACATGCAGCTGCTGCTCGACTCGCTGCTCGACGCCGACAGCTTCCTGCCCGTCCACAAGCGCTGGGCGAAGGAGCTGATCGTCGGCTACGGGCGCCTCGACGGCCGCGCGATCGGCGTCGTCGCCAACCAGCCCAAGCACACCGGCGGCGTCCTCTTCGTCGACTCCGCCGACAAGGCGGCCCGCTTCATCCAGACCTGCAACGCCTTCAACCTGCCGCTGCTCTTCCTCGCCGACGTGCCGGGCTTCATGATCGGCACGGCGGTCGAGCGCCAGGGGATCATCCGCCACGGGGCGAAGATGATCAGCGCCGTCTCCGAAGCGACGGTGCCGAAGATCTCCGTCGTCGTCCGCAAGGCCTACGGCGCCGGGCTCTACGCGATGGCGGGCCCGGCCTTCGAGCCCGACTGCTGCATCGCCCTGCCCAGCGCCTCGATCGCCGTGATGGGGCCGCAGGCGGCCGTCAACGCCGTCTTCTACAACCAGATCCAGGCGATCGAGGACGAGGCCGAGCGCGAGGCCTTCGTCGCCGCCAAGCGCGAGGAGTACGCGGCCGACATCGACATCCTCCACCTCGCCTCGGAGATGGTCGTCGACGCGGTCGTCGAGCCGCGGCGACCTGCGCGGCGACCTGATCCGCCGCTTCGAGCTCGCGGCGCGCAAGGACCGCTCCTTCGCCGAGCGCCGCAACCCCGTCACGCCGGCCTAGCGGGCGCCCGGCGCCGCAAATAGGCTGGATCGCCGTGGAGCCCGGCGCAGCGATCGACGTCACCGACCTCAGGGTGAGCCGCGGCGGCCGGACGGTGCTGCCGGGGATCTCCTTCCAGGTCCCGGCCGGCCGGATCACCGGCCTGCTCGGGCCGAGCGGCTGCGGCAAGTCGACGCTGATGCGGGCGATCGTCGGCGTCCAGGTCGTCGAGTCCGGCCGGGTCGAGGTGCTCGGCGAGGCCGCGGGGACGGCGGCGCTGCGCTCCCGGGTCGGCTACGTGACCCAGGCGCCGTCGGTCTACGGGGACCTCAGCGTCGCCGAGAACCTCGAGTTCTTCGCCCGCATCCTCGACGCGCCCGCATCCCGGGTCGATGAGGTCGTCGAGACAGTCTCGCTCGGCGAGCACGTCGACCGCGAGGCGGCCAACCTCTCCGGGGGGCAGCGCTCGCGGGTCTCGCTGGCGACGGCGCTGCTCGGCGAGCCCGACGTGCTCGTCCTCGACGAGCCGACGGTCGGGCTCGACCCGGTTCTGCGCCGCGAGCTCTGGCAGACCTTCGCCGCCCTCGCCGCCGGCGGCAGGACGCTGCTCGTCTCCAGCCACGTCATGGACGAGGCCGAGCACTGCGACGAGCTGTTGCTGATGCGCGACGGCGAGCTGCTCGCGACGGAGACCCCGGACGGGCTCCGCGCGCGGACCGGCAGGCGGTCGATGGACGACGCCTTCCTCGCCCTGATCGAGGCGGCGTCGGGGCCGGGGCCGGGCGTCGGAGGAGGGGAGGGATGAGCGCCCGCGTCACCTCGGCGGTGGCGGTCCGCGTCCTGCGGCAGCTGCGCCGCGACCCGCGCACGATCGCCCTGCTGCTCGTCGTGCCTCCGGCCCTGCTGACGATCCTCAAATACGCCTTCGAGGAGAACCCGCAGGCCTTCCAGCAGATCGGCGGGCCGCTGGTCGGCCTCTTCCCCTTCATCACGATGTTCCTCGTCACCTCGATCACGATGCTGCGCGAGCGGACGACCGGGACCCTGGAGCGGCTGATGACGATGCCGCTGGCGAAGCTCGACCTGCTGCTCGGCTACGCGATCGCCTTCGCCGCCGTCGCCGCGGCGCAGGCGGCGATCACCGCCGTGATCGCCTTCGGCCCACTCGACCTGCAGACCGCGGGCCCGGCGGTGCTGGTCGGCGCTCTGGCGATTGCCAACGCGCTGCTCGGCATGGCGCTCGGGCTGCTGGTCAGCGCCTTCGCCCGGACCGAGTTCCAGGCGGTTCAGTTCATGCCCGCCTTCGTCTTTCCCCAGCTCCTGCTCTGCGGCCTCTTCGTCCCCCGCGACGAGATGGCGCCGCTGCTCGAATGGGTCTCCTACGCCCTGCCGCTCACCTACGCCTTCGAGGCGTTGCAGCGGGTGACGGTCGACGGCAGCCTCGGCACCACCGGTGCGGTCGACGTGGCGATCACGGTCGGCGCCACCGTGGCGGCGCTCGTCCTCGGCGCCCTGACGCTGCGCCGCCGCACTCCCTAGGCGCCGGCGTCGAGCTTCTCCGCCATCTCGACGAAGTAGTCGAGGGACGCGGGGTTGGCCAGCGAGTCGCGGCTCGCCGCCCGCTCGGCGGGCGGTGCCCATCAGGATCCGCTTGACCGGTACCTCGAGCACCTTGCCGCTGAGGGTGCGGGGGACCTCGGCGATCTGGAAGACCTCGTCGGGGACGTGGCGCGGGGAGCAGCGCTCGCGCACGCGGCGGGCGACCTCGCGGCGCAGGCCGTCGTCGAGCGCGGCCCCCTCGCGGAGGACGACGAAGAGCGGCATCCAGCCCTCGGTTCCCGGGCGGGGCACGTCGACGACGAGGGCGTCGAGGATCTCGTCGATCCCGAGCACGGCGCGGTAGATCTCGCTGGTCCCCATCCGCACCCCGGAGCGGTTGATGGTCGAGTCCGAGCGCCCGTAGATGACCGCCGTGCCGCGCTCGGTGATCTCGATCCAGTCGCCGTGGCGCCAGAAGCCCGGGTACTGCTCGAAGTAGCTGGCCCGGTAGCGGCTGCCGTCGGCGTCGCCCCAGAAGAAGATCGGCATCGAGGGCATCGGCTCGGTGACGACGAGCTCGCCGACCTCGCCGACGACCGCCCTGCCATCCTCGTCCCAGGCCTCGACCGAGGCGCCCAGCGCCCTGCCCTGGAGCTCGCCGCGGTAGACCGGCAGCAGCGCGACGCCGCCGACGAAGGCCGTGCAGAGATCGGTGCCGCCGCTGGTCGAGAACAGCCAGGTGTCGGAGCCGATGTGCTCGTAGATCCAGTCGAATCCCTCGGGCGCCAGCGGGCTGCCGGTCGAGCCGACCGCCTTCAGGCGGCTCAGGTCGCGGCCGGAGCCGGGCTCGACGCCGTCCTTCATGCAGGCGGCGATGTAGGAGGCGCTGGTCCCGAACATCGTCACCCCGGCGCGCTCGGCCAGGTCCCAGAGGACGCCCATGTCGGGGTGCCCGGGGCTGCCGTCATAGAGCACGATCGCGGCCCGCGTCAGCAGCCCGGAGACGAGGAAGTTCCACATCATCCAGCCGGTGGTCGTGAACCAGAAGAGGCGGTCGCCGGGATGGGCGTCGACGTGAAGGTGGAGCTTCTTCAGGTGCTCGAGGAGGATGCCGCCCTGGCCCTGGACGATCGCCTTCGGCAGCCCGGTCGTGCCCGAGGAGTAGAGGATCCAGAGCGGGTGGTCGAAGGGAACGCGCTCGAAGGCCGGCTCGGCCCCCTCGCCGGCGGCAAGCAGCTCGTCCCAGCGGATCGTCTCGCGCAGGCCCGAGAGATCGGGGTCGGGCTCGAGGTAGGGAAGGACGACGGTGCGCTCGAGGCTCGGCATCGCCTCCTGCAGCTCCGCCAGCACCTCGCGCCGGTCGAAGCGCTTGCCGCCGTAGCCGTAGCCGTCGACCGCGAAGAGCACCCGGGGCTCGATCTGGGCGAAGCGGTCGATGACGCTGGCCGGGCCGAAGTCGGGAGAGCAGCTCGACCAGACCGCGCCGATGCTGGCCGTGGCAAGGAAGGCGACGATCGCCTCGGGGATGTTCGGCATGTAGGCGGCGACCCGGTCGCCGGGGCCGACCCCGAGGCCGCGCAGGCCGGCGGCCAGCGCGGCGACCTGGGTGCGGAGCTCGCCCCAGCGGAGCTCGCCGAGCTCGCGCAGCTCGGAGGAGTGGAGGATCGCGACCTCGGCGTCGTCCTTGCCGGCGAAGACGTGCTCGGCGTAGTTGAGCCTGGTGCCCGGGAACCACTCGGCGCCGGGCATCTCCCGGCTCGCCAGCGCCGGCCCCGGCTCGCCGTCGGCCCGTACCCCGAAGAAGTCCCAGATCGAGGACCAGAAGCCGTCGAGGTCGCCGACCGACCAGCTCCAGAGCTCGTCGTAGGAGGCGAATCGGAGGCCGCGCTCGCGCTCGAGCCAGCCCATGAACTCCCTCAGTCGCGACGCCTCGATCAGCTCGGCGGACGGCTGCCAGAGCTTTTCGGGCCCGGCCGCTGTCACTCGGCGGCGGCGACCGCTTGGGCCGGCGCCTGCTCGCGCTCGAGCTCCACCGGGTCGTGGGCGCAGATCATCGTGACCTCGTCCCCGTGGCGCGAAGCCAGCTCGCGCAGCCTTTCGAGGTTTGCCTGGCGGGCCGCGTTGTCGCTCGCCATCACCCTCTGGAACACGCTCAGAATCGGCGGGCAGCTCGGCGGCGTGGCGAGCTGGCCGTGGTTGAAGTAGGCGTCGCCGCAGTGCAGCAGCCAGCCCTCCGGGGTCCTGACGGCGACGCCCGTGTGGCCGCGGGAGTGGCCGATCAGGGGGATCAGCAGCACCTCGACGTCGAGCCCGGGGATGATCCGGATGCCTTCGAAGCCGAGCCAGTCGTCGCCACCGCCGGGCGCGTGCCTGACCCAGCTCGGGTGGTGGGTCCAGTGGGCGCCGCCGATGTAGCGCAGCCGCTCGTCGAGCTTCGGGTTGAGGGCCGCATCGAGCTCGGGCGCCAGCACGTGGATCTCGGCGTCGGGGAAGTCGGGCAGGCCGCCGGCGTGGTCGAGGTCGAGGTGGGTGACCGCGATGTGGCGGACGTCGGAGGCCGAGAAGCCGAGCTCCTCGATCTGCTTGAGGGCGGTGGTCTCGGCCCGTGGCCGCGGCGCCATCAGGGCGCGGAAGCCGGCGCCGAGCTGGCCGGGGTTGCGCGCGTCCTCGATGCCGAAGCCGGTGTCGATCAGGACAAGGCCGTCGCCCGACTCGACCACCAGGCAGTGGCAGATGGAGAGGCCGCGCTCGAAGAGCCCGCCTTCGCCATTGACCAGCCGCCTGCCGTGAGGGCAGAGCGACCCGCAGTTGAGGTGGTGGACTTTCACCGCGGCGGAGTCTAATGCGAGGCCCCGGAGCGCGGTCTATCGTTGGCGCCGCGCCGGAGTGGCGGAATTGGCATACGCGATCGGCTCAAAATCGATTGCCCTCACGGGCTTGTGGGTTCGAGTCCCACCTCCGGCATCGCGACGCAGGCGGGTATCACGGCAGAGGGCCGCTCAGGCGGGCTGCGGGGCGCCGTTCTCGGGCGGGGCGCCGGCGCCGTAGTCTTCGCCCGAGCCGATCGGGCGCTCCTCCTCGACGTGCCACTCCTGGTTGAAGCCGTAGAGGGCGGCGGCGATCAGGACGATCTGCAGGAGGGCGAGGACGACGACGAGGAGGCCGATCAGGGTCACCGGCAGCAGCCCTTCTTCGAAGCCCGACTTGTCGCGGGCGAACCAGCTGTCGGCGCCGACGGCGCAGAGGATCGCGAGGATCATCGAGAGCGCGGCGGCGACGGGCAGGATGCCGCGGTTCCAGCGCGCGACGAGAAATGCGAAGAATCCGTAGAGCAGCCCGTAGATCAGGGTGACGACCGCCATCCCCGTTCCGCCCGAGATCAGCGAGAAGCCGGAGATCGCGACGATCACCGCGATGATCGAGGTCGCGGCGAGCAGGAAGACGAGCACGATTTTCGTCGTCGCCGACTCGGCTTTCTCCCGATTTGGGCGCCAGAGCTCGTATCCCGGCCTTACCTCTCCCACGCTCACGCCGACGATCATAGAATCTAGAAGCGACGACGCGGCATTTTCGGCGCGTTAAGGCCTCGACAGGGGCTCGCACGCGGGCGTGGCGGAATTGGCATACGCGCCAGGTTTAGGTCCTGGTGGGCTTCGGCCCGTGGGGGTTCAAATCCCTCCGCCCGCATCGATGAAAGCCTCCGCATGGCGAGACTCATGCGGACAGCGGGAGGGCGGGTTCCACTGTCAGGCCCATGGGTCCGTATGGGCCCATGGGTCCGTATTTGCCCTCGAGGTGTAGATCTCCGCGCTCTGGTCGATACATCTCGAGACCATGGCCACGATCGAGACCGACCCGAGACCGACCGCCCCGCGGCGGCGCGAGCCCGGGACGGGCTCCGTCGGTGCCGGCGAACAGCCGGTTCTGGTCAAGGACCTCGAGCGGACCCCGCGCGAGCGCCGCCGCATCTACGTCGCCCTGCATCTGAAGCTGTTCTTCGTGATCGGGATCGGCCTCGCCTGGGCCGGCTTTTCCCTCTGGCTCTCACTTCCGTGGATCGACGACCCTGGGCCAATCGATCACCATGCCCCTCGCGATCGCCGTGATCCTCGGCATCGCGATCATCCCCGGCTACCTCAACGCCAACCTGATCGCCTCGCTGCTGCTCGACCGCCCACCCCCACTGCGCTTTGACCTCGCCTTTCCCGAAGCCACCGTGGTGATCGCCTGCTTCAACGAGGAGGAGGCGATCGAGGAAACCCTCGACTTCGTGGTCGCCCAGGACTATCCCGGCAGACTCCGGATCCTGATCGCCGACGACGGCTCCACCGATCGCACAGTCGAGCTGGCCCGCGCGCGTGCTGCGACGAACCCCGACATCGCGGTCCTCGCCTTCCCCCACGGTGGCAAGGCGCAGACGCTGACCGCAGCGCTGAAGCGGGTGCGAACCCCACTGATGGCGACCGTCGATGCCGACACGCTGCTGATGCCCTCGGCTCTCCAACGCGTGGTCGCCCGGCTGTTGATCTCCCCGCCGGACACGGTCGCGGTCGCCGGCGCGGTTTTCGTCCGCAACTCTCGCCGGAACTTCATCACCCGCGCTCAGGAGTGGGACTACTTTCTCGGCATCGCCTCGGTCAAGCGCCAGCAGGGCCTTTTCCAGGGAACGATGGTCGCACAGGGAGCCTTCAGCGTTTATCGCACGGCAGCGCTGCTGCAGGTGAACGGCTGGCCGGACCGCATCGGCGAGGACATCGTGCTCACCTGGGCGATGATGCGCGAGGGGGGCAGGGTCGGCTACGAGCGCACCGCGATCGCCTTCACCAGCGCACCGGAAGACGCCCGGGCATTCGCCCGCCAACGACGGCGCTGGGCGCGCGGGATGATCGAGGGGCTGCGCGAGCACGGCGGCGCTCTTCTGGCCGGAGGTCGGTCCAACGTCCATGCGGTACTCGTCAACTTCGTTTTTCCCTACGTGGACGTCGTCTTCTCAATCGCCTTCCCGATCGGGATCGTCCTGGCCCTGTTTGGCAACTTCGCGATCGTCGGACCGATGACGCTCGCCGTTCTACCCCTGAACGTGGCGCTCTCGATGATCATGTTCCACCTCAGCAAGCAGTCCTTCGACGAGGTCGGCCTCAAGGTCCGCCAGAACCGGCTCGGCTACCTCGGCTACCTCTTCACCTACCAGCTCTTCATGTCGCCCGTCTCGGTGGCCGGCTACGCGCAGGAGCTATTCGGCGCCGCACGCCGCTGGTGAGGAGGGAGCGCCTCGGCTCACGAGGCGGCCTGCCGGCACTGGACGGCAGGCGCCCGAGGCGCTTCCCGTCCGGCTAGCATCCCCGACCTCGGGGGGCAGTGGCCCAACTGGCTAAGGCACCGGTCTCCAAAACCGGCGATTCCAGGTTCGAGTCCTGGCTGCCCCGCTTTGATCCGGCGGGATCGCGAGTTCTCCACGTCGCAGCTATCCCGGTGGTCTACGGATGCCGCGGAATCAGCCGCCGAGCACGGCCTCGAGCTCGGCCAGCTGGGACTCGATCCCGGTGCAGACGCCCTCGCAGATTTCGTGCACACCCGGGTCGGCGATCCGGTAGAGCGAGCTGGTCCCCTGCTTGCGGCGGGCGACGAAGCCCTCGGCCAGCAGCGCCCCGAGATGCTTGGAGATGTTCTGCTGGGAGGAGCCCAGGGCCTCGGTCAGCTCGCCGACCGAGGCCTCCTCGCGGCTGCGCAGGAGGTCGATGATCCGCAGCCGGGTCGGGTCCGAGAGGGCGCGGAAGCGGCGGGCGATCAGCTCGGCGGTGTCGGGGGTGAGGGGTCTCTTCAACATCTGCTACTCTCTTTCACAATTGTTGAGTTGTTCAACTGTGGATCATCAGAAAGAAGGATAGCGATGCCAGCAACCACCGCCGCCAATCCGCCCCTGCAGGCTTCCTCATCCTCGCGGGGATGGCCGCTGGAGCGCATCCTCTTCGCGCTGGCGGGCACGATGACCGGCCTCAGCGCTCTGCTCAGCGCCCTCGTCAGCCCCTGGTTCCTGCTGCTGACCGGGTTTGTCGCCGTCAACCAGCTGCTCTTCGTCAGCGTCGGCAACTGCCCGGCCTCGTTGATCTTGCGGCACGTCTTCGGCGTCAAGGCTGCCTGCGAGCGATGAACGCCCTGGGACCGATCGGGCGGCTCGGGCGCTTCGCCGCCGTCCATCGGCGCGCCGTGTTCATCACCTGGGCCGCGATCGCCGTCGGCCTCGGCGTGCTGGCGCCGCGGGTCGAGACGGCGCTCTCGGGTGCCGGCTGGCAGGCCAACGGCTCCGAGTCGGTCAAGGTCCGCGAACAGCTCGACGCCAACTTCGGCGGCGCCGGCGCCTACGCGCTGCAGGTCGCCGTCTACTCGCAGGAACTGACCGTGGCCGACCCGGCGCTCCGCCGTACCGTCGCCCGGGTCGAACGCGTTCTCGGCGCCGACCCGGCGGTCGGCAGCGTCCTCGCGCCCCGTCCCGGTGCCTCGATCTCCCGCGACGGCCACACCGCGATCGTCGCCGGCACCGCCGCCAAGAACCCGAACGAAATGGTCGCCGCCGCCAACGACCTGAAGTCCGAAGTCGCCGCCCTCTCCACGCCTGAGGTGCAGGCGAACCTCACCGGGGCGCCCGGCATGTGGTCGGACTTCAACGAAGCCAACCGCGACGCGATGATGAAGTCGGAGCTGATCTCCTGGCCGGTGACGCTGGCGATCCTCGTCCTGGCCTTCGGCTCCCTCGTCGCCGCCGGGCTGCCGCTGATGCTGACGATCGTCGGCCTGATCGCCTCCGCCGGGGTCCTCTACCTCGGCACCAAGCTGGCGCCGATCTCGATCTGGGCGATGAACTTCGCGCTGATGTTCGCGCTGGCGCTCGGCATCGACTACGCGCTTTTCATAGTGATGCGCTTCCGCGGCGCCCTCTTCGGCCAGCACGAGACGACCGAGGAGGCCGTCGGCGAGACGATGGACACCGCCGGCAAGGCGGTCCTCTTCTCCGGGCTGACCGTCCTGATCTCGCTCTCGGCGGTGATGCTTGTCCCCAGCCCCGCCTTCCGCTCGATGTCGCTGGGGATCATGGTCTCGGTCCTCTTCGTCCTGGCGGCGACGATGACCCTGCTGCCGGCGGTCCTCTCCAAGCTCGGGCCGCGGATCGACAAGCTCGCCCTCCCATGGGCCCACAGCGGCGAGCACCGCTCGCCGCGCTTCGCGCGCTGGGGGGAGCTGCTCTGGCGCCGGCCCTTCGTCTTCGGTGGCCTCGCCCTGGTCGTTCTGCTCGCCCTGGCGCTGCCGATCCTCGGCATGAAGACCGGGATGCCCTCGATCAAGGTGGTGCCCAAGAGCGACTCCTCGCGAGTCGGCTACCGGCAGATCAGCGCCGCCTTCGGCCCCGGCGCGCCGGGAACGCTGCAGGTGACGTCGGCGCGAGCGCAGGCCGCGGCGAGCGCGGACGTGCTGCGCGGGGACCCCGGAATCGCAGCCGTCTCCCCGCCGGTGGCCGGGGCCGGCGGCCAGGTCCTGATCCAGGCGGTGCCGAACAGCGGTCCCTCGACCGACGCCAACGCGAGCACGATCGACAGGCTGCGGAGGGACCTTCCCGCGGCGGCGCAGCTCGGCGGCCCCTCGGCCGAAAACCACGACCTCGAAACCTCGCTGGCATCGAAGACGCCGCTGGCGATCGGCGTCATCCTCGTGCTCGGCTTCCTGCTCCTGCTGATCGCCTTCCAGGCGCCGCTGATCGCCGCGATCGGGGTGCTCGCCAACCTGCTCTCCACCGCCGCGGCCTTCGGCGTCGCGACGCTGATCTTCCAGCACGGGCACCTCTCCGGCCTGCTCGGCTTCGAATCGCAGGGATTCCTCGACGCCTGGGGGCCGATCTTCTTCTTCGCGATGATCTTCGCGATCGCGATGGACTACACGGTCTTCCTGCTCTCCTCCGCGCGCGAGCACTGGGAGCGCTCAGGCGACGCCAGGGAGGCGATGGTCGGCGGCCTGGCCCACTCCGGGCGGGTGATCCTCGCCGCCGGCGGGGTGATGGTCGCGGTCTTCTTCACCTTCGCCCTCTCGGGGCCGCTGCCGCCGAAGGAGATGGGCACGATCCTCGGCGTCGCCGTCCTGCTCGACGCCTTCCTGGTCAGGTTGCTGCTGCTGCCGGTCTTCATGCGGCTGGCGGGAGCGCGGGCCTGGTACCTGCCGGCCTGGCTCGACCGGATCCTTCCCGACGTGCGCTTCGGGCACGGATCGGCGGGCGGGGAGGCAGCGGCCGGCGAGCCGGCGAGCCCGACCGTCCCGACGCCGCCGGTGGTGGCAGCGGTCAGGGACAGGAGCTAACGCGAGGCGAGCGCATTCGTGGCGCAGCTCGGCTCCGGCCGGCCCGGCGAAGGCGCGTCGCTAGACTCGACCGCGTGAGGCGACGGTGCCAGTGAGGTTGGGGTTCGGCGTCCGTCTGCGGGGAGCCGCTTCGTTCGCCGCCGGAGCCCTGCTCGCTGCACTTCTGATCGCACCCGCCGCGGCGGGTGCGGCGGCCGGCGACATCGACACCAGCTTCGCCACCAACGGCAGGCTGGTCCAGAACATCGACGCCAACGTGGTCGCGAGCACCGACGCCGCCCGCGATGTCGCGATCCAGCCCGACGGCCGGATCGTCGTCGCCGGCTCGACCTTCGTCAACAACGAAGGCACGATCACGAACTATGGGTTTGCCGTCCTGCGGCTGACGAGCGCCGGGGCCCCCGACGGCAGCAGCGGCGGGTTCGATGTCTTCTCCGAGGGCCCGCACCCGGGCAGCGGCGCCAGTGCGGTGGCGCTGCAGCCCGACGGCCAGATCCTGCTCGCGGGCTGGGAAGGGTCGATGGGCTCCGATTTCACCGCGGCCCGGATCTCGGGCGTGGACGGAAACTACGACGCCACCTTCGGCCCGCCGAACGGGTGGTCCTATCTCAATTTCGCGGGGGTCGACGGAGCGGGCGTCGGAACCGACGTCGCCGCCGACATGGCCCTGCAGCCCGACGGCGCGGTGGTCATGGCCGGCTACAGCGACGGCCAGTTCGCGATCGGGCGAGTCAGCTCGACCGGGGCGCCGGACAACAGCTTCGACGGCAACGGCCGCAAGCGGGTCGGCTTCGTCGAAGACCTGGGCTACGCAACCTCGGTGGCGCTCTCCGGCTCGAAGATCGTCTCCGCCGGCTTCACCGGCTCCGCACCCAACTACCAGCTCGCGATCCTCAGCCTCAATGCGAACGGCAGCCCGGACGCCGGCTTCGGGGACGCCGCCGGCCGCGCGACCAACGAAGTCAACGAGATTCCCCACGGTGCCGAGGCGATGGCGATCCAGCCCGACGGCAAGATCGTCGTCGCCGGGCCGGCCGGCGGCGACTTCGGGATCGCGCGGGTGAAGACCGACGGCCTCTACGACCAGAGCTTCGGGACCGAAGGCCAGGTCGCGGTCGACTTCGGCGGTAAAGACGTCCCCTACGCGCTGGCGCTTCAGCCCGACGGCCGGATCCTGGTTGCCGGCACCGACGGCGACGGCTTCGCCGTCACCAGGCTGATGCCGGACGGCTCGGTCGACCCGAGCTTCGGGATCGGCGGTAGGGCGACCGTCAACTTCGGCGGCGTCGACGAAGCGCTTGGCATCGCCCTGCAGCCCGACGGCAAGATCGTCCTCGTCGGCACCAACGGCGGCGACTTCGCCGTCACCCGCCTGATGGGCGATCCGCCGGCCGGTTCGCCGGCCCCGGCCCCGGCCTCGCCCGCCGGGCCGCCGGCGCCCGCCACGGCGAAATGCGCCGGCCGGCGAGCGACGATCGTCGGCACGCGCGGCAACGACCGGCTCTCGAGGAACCGGCGCCGCGGACGTGATCGCGGGGCTGGGCGGTGCCGACAGGATCGCCGGCCTCGGCGGGAGGGACACGATCTGCGGCGGCGGCGGCAACGACCGTCTGAAGGGCGGCCCCGGCGCCGACACCCTGATCGGCGGCCCGGGCAGGGACACGCTGTTCGGCGGGCCCGGGAGGGACAGGCTGAGGGGCGGCCCGGGCAGGGACAGGCTGGTGAAGTAGGCAACTCTGCTGTAGCTTGACATCTAGATGACCCGCCGACCCGCCGCTCCGCAGCCGATCGCCCGCCTGGCGATCCTCGCCCTGGGGGTCGCCGCAGCGCTCGTCCTCCTGCCGGCCGCCGCCCAGGCGGCGACGAACTTCGGCAGCCGCCTCAACCACGATCCGGCGAACTCGGGCGAGTGCAAGATGCTCGGCCGCTGCACGATCGTCTCCTTCATCCATCCCGTCCGACCCCGAAGGCGATCCCTACTCCGGCGGCGCTCCGGTCGGCGGCGTGATCGTCAAGTTCCGCATCCGCGCCTTCGCTCAGGCGCCGTCGCTGGTCACCTTCGGGCTGGCCGACATCAGCCGGCCCAACCCCGAAGACCAGGACAATGCCGTGGCGACTCCGGCGGGGACCGGGCCGACCGTGACGTCTGGACACCGGCGAAGCATCGGAAGCGCCGATCCAGGAGTTCGCCGCCCACCTGCCGGTCAAGAAGGGCCAGCACCTGGCGATCGACACCACCGACGTCGAAGCGACCTACAACGACAGCGGCAGCAAGTACAGCTACATCTTCGCGCCACCTCTGTCCGACGGCGGCGGCTCCAGGGGGTCGACGGAAGCGACCGGGGAGCTGCTGGTCGCGGCGACGATCGAGCCCGACGCCGACGGCGACGGCTTCGGCGACGAGACCCAGGACCAGTGCCCGAGCCAGGCGACCACCCAGGGCCCCTGCGACAACACGGCACCAGGGGTCGGCGGCTTCGCGTGTCTCGGGCGGCAAGATCTCCTACAGCCTCTCCGAGGCGGCGACGGTCACCTTCAAGCTCGAGAAGAAGATCCTCGGGCGCAAGGTCGGCAAGCGATGCGTCAAGCAGACCAAGGGCAACCGGAAGAAGAAGCGCTGCGCGAAGAACTTCAGGCAGGTCGGCGCCCTCTTCAGCGGCACCGGCAGCGCCGGTGCCAACTCGGTGACGCTGCCCAACGGCCGCAAGCTGAAGCCGGGCGCCTACCGGCTGACGCTCACCGCTCGCGACGCCGCCGGCAACGAGACGGTCAAGACGACCAACTTCAGGGTCAAGAAGAAGAAGCACAAGAAGAAGAAGAAGTAAGCGGCGGACGGGAATCGAACCCGCGTCATCAGCTTGGAAGGCTGAGGCTCTACCGTTGAGCTACCGCCGCGGAGCGCCCTAAAGGTATCCCCCGGCGGCCCGTAGAGTCCCGCCGAGCATGGATATCGGCGAGATCCTGGCGATCGCCGCGGCGGGCCTCGCCGCCGGCACCGTCAACACGGTTGTCGGCAGCGGTACGCTGATCACCTTTCCGGTGCTGCTCGCCTTCGGCTACTCGCCGGTGACGGCGAATGTCTCCAACACGATCGGCCTCGTCCCGGGCTCGGTCTCGGGCGCGGTCGGCTACCGTCGCGAGCTCGCCGGCCAGCGCAGCAGGGCGCTGCGGCTCGGCAGCTGCTCGGTGCTGGGCGCGACGCTCGGAGCCGCTGCGCTGCTCGTCCTGCCGGCCTCGGCGTTCAGGGCGATCGTGCCGGTCTTCATCGCCGCAGCGCTGGTCCTCGTGATCCTGCAACCGCGAATCAATCGGGCGCTGGCCCGGCGCCAATCGCGCGTCGCGCACGAGCACGGGATCCTCACCCCGCTGGCCGTCTTCGCGACCGGCGTCTACGGCGGCTACTTCGGCGCCGCTCAGGGCGTGCTGCTGCTCGGCATCCTCGGCGTCGCCCTGCCCCAGGGCATGCAGCGCACCAACGCCCTGAAGAACGTCCTCGCCGGCCTCGCCAACGGAGTCGCCGGGTTGATCTTCGCGATCGCCGCCGACGTCGCCTGGGCGCCGGCGGCGCTGATCGCGGCGGGCTCGATCGTCGGCGGCCAGGTCGGCTCGACCTACGGGCGGCGGCTCTCGCCGGACGCGCTGCGGGCGCTGATCGTCTTCGTCGGCACCGCCGCGATCGTCAAGCTGCTCGCCGAATGAGCGTCCGCGGCCGCTTGTGTTATCGCGGACTGGTCAGTACCTTCGAGCGGATGCCGGATTCGAATAGCGGACGCAGGGGTCGGGGGGCCGCGATGCTGGCGATCGCCGCCGCCGCTCTGGCGATGGCCCTGCCGGCGTCGGCCGGCGCCGTCTCCTGGTCGCAGATCCCATCGGGCACGAGCAGCGCGATCACCGCGGTCGAATACCAGGGACCGACCCGCTTCTGGTTCACGACCTCCTCGGGTGACATCTTCGGCCGCAACGGGGGCGGGGAATTCGTCCAACAGAGGGAAGGCACCGGCCTGGCGCTCAACGACATCGAGTTCCGCCCGGCTCCGAGCGAAGTCGGCCTCGCGGTCGGCAATAACGGCCAGGTGCTCCGCACGGTCAACGGCGGCACGAACTGGGTGCCTATTGCGATCGGCCCCACCCTGCTCTCGAAAACCACACCCAACGACTGCACCGCCACCCAGGCGGTCGGCAACGTCTACTCGGTGCGCTTTGCCAGCGCGGAAGTCGTCTACATCATCGGCCAGGGCTCGCAGCTCGGGCGCAGCGCAACGGCCGGGACGACCTGGGCCGACGCGAACTGGGAAGACAAAGGCACCGCGGGGCGCAGCGCCGAAGATCTCTGCAAGCTCCCGACCAGCGCCGACAACCTCGGCGACGCCTTCTTCCCGAGCCAGAACGTCGGCTACTTCTGCACCCAGATCTTCGGCGCCGTGTTCGTCACCTCCGACGGGTTGAGCAGCGCGGGCACGGAAGCGGCCGGCGGCTGCGGCAACGGCTTCACCGGCTCGCGCCGCATCGCCGGCGACCCGGCCAACCCGAACCGGATGTGGGCTGTCGGCGGCAACACCGGCAACATCTCCGGGACGGCGTCGACGGCCGATGCCTGGACGAGCTCCCAGCCCTTCGCGATCGGCAACGACACGGCCCGCGAATTCAGCGAAGCGACGGACGTCGCCTACGCGGGCGGCACCGTTCTCTCGGCCGGCAAAGCGGGGATGATCGTCGGCTCCATCGACGGCACGACCTTCTACTTCAACGACGCCACCGGCGCCCTGGCGGCGACCGACTGGGGAGCGGCTTCGCTGGCGAGTGGCAACGACGGCGCGGTCGGCGGCGCCGGCGGAGCGCTTGCCGTGACCACCGACGCCGCGAACGTCGTGCCGCCGGGGGCCGGCGGCGGGTCGACCGCGGTCAAGGACACGAAAGCGCCGGATACGAGGATCGTCAAGAAGCCGAAGAAGAAGTCGTCGAAGCGGAAGGTCAAGTTCACCTTCACCTCCACCGAGCCGGGATCGACCTTCGAATGCAAGTTCGACAAGGCGAAGAGGTACAGCCGCTGCAAATCGCCGCTGAAGAAGAAGGTCAAGCCGGGCAAGCACAAGCTCTTCGTGCGGGCGGTGGACCGCGCCGGCAACTCGGACCCGACGCCGGCGAAGTGGAAGTTCAAGGTCACCAAGAAGAAGAAGCACCGCCACTAGCCCGGTCGGGGCGGGGCCGGCTGCCGGCCCCGCCTTCCGCTCAGGGGAAGTGCGAGCAGGCCGAGCCGTCCCGGCCGGCCAGGTCTTCCTTCGTCAGGCAGTTGCTGTAGTGGAGCTCGCTGCCGATCCAGGCCATCAGCAGCAGCCCGATGACGACGATCAGGCCCAGTGCGACGGCGACGGAGCGCCTCGTTGATGCGATCACGTCCATTTTCATGGTGCGACCGTATTCGATCCGGCTCAGCCGATGGCGTCCTCAAGCCGATCGTCGCCGAAGAGGACCCTGCCGGCGACCTCGATACAGGGGACGCCGACCACGCCGCGCGCCCAGGCCGCATCGGTGGCTGCCCTGAGAGCGTCCTTGACGGCGGGGTCGCCGATCGCCTCGGCAAGGCCCTCGCCCGGCAGGCCGGCCGCCTCGGCGACTTCCGCCAGAACCTCGATCCGGCTCAGGTCCTCGCCGGCGGCGAAGGCCCGCCGGAAGCCCTCGGCGGCGAAGGCGCGGCCGGCGCCCTCGCGCGCCGCCCAGGTCGCCGCCCGCATCGCTGCCAGGGTGTTGTTCGGCCAGCCCGGGGGCCAGCGCAAGGGGGGAAGGCCGTAGCGCCGCGCCCGCTCCTCGACCTCCTCCGTGCGGGCCCCGCGTTCGGGCGTGTGGGCCCAGCTCCCGTGGCCGCGGAGGGCGAAGATGCCGCCGACCAGGATCGGCTCGAGGCGAGGCTCGGCGCCGAGCACGGCGGCCGCCCTCTCGCTCGCAAGGTAGGCGTAGGGCGAGCCGAGGTCGTAGTAGAGGGTCGGTTCCTGGGCCATCAGTTAACTGAACGTATAGCAAGTTATATGATCCGACGATGACCGCCGCCAGGACCCGAGACGCGGGCCGCAGCCGCGAGGCCCTGCTGGCCGCCGGCGAGCGGCTCTTCGCCGAGCGCGGCTTCGACGGAACGAGCCTCGCCGAGGTGGCCGCCGCCGCGGGCCTCTCGCGCGGCGCACCGAACTACTTCTTCGGCTCCAAGGACGAGCTCTACGTCGCCGTCCTCGAGCGCGTCTTCGCCGATCGCGAGGAGGCGACCCGCCGTGCCTTCGAGCCGGTCCTCCGGTGGGCCGGCGAGGAGGGGGGAGGGGTGATGCTGGAAGCCGCCCTGGAGGAGGCCGTCGACGGCTACCTCGGGTTCCTCCTCGCGCGCCCCTCCTTCCTCAAGCTGCTGCAGCGGGAGGAGCTGGCGGGCGCCGCCGGCCTGCGCGCGACCCCCAGGGACTCGCGGGCGATCGAGGAGGCGTTCACCGCCCTGCGGGGGGTCTCCGACGCACGGGGGCTGGCCCCGTTCGACGTCTCCGACGCCGTCCTCGTCTTCGTCTCGCTCACCTTCTCGCCGCTCACCCAACGGGCGACCTTCATGGCCTCGCTCGGCCGCGACCTCGAGGACCCCCGGGCCCGCAGCCGGCACGCTCAGTTGGTCGTCGACCAGCTCCTGCGCCTGCTGGGATCGCCCCGGCGGGCGAGCGGCTGGGCTACCCGCCGCCGCGGGTGATCGAAGTCAATCGGTGCTGGTAGGTTGGCCCGATGGGGGCGCTGGAGTTGGACGAGCTGACCTGGGCGGAGGTCGAGGAGGAGCTGCGGGGCGGCCGGGACACGGTGGTCCTCGCCTTCGGAGCGACCGAGCAGCACTCGCTGCACATGCCGCTCGCCACCGACGCCCTGATCGGCGACCATCTCGCCCGCCTCGTCGCCGATCGCCTCGATGCCTTCGTCGCGCCGACCGTCCGGATCGGCTGCTCCCGGCACCATCTCGAGTTCGCCGGGACGATCTCGCTCGAGGACGAGACCTTCCACGCGGTCGTCGCCGACCACGTTCGATCCTTCGCCAAGAACGGCTTCGCGCGGGCGGTCCTGCTGCCGACGCACGGCGGCAACTTCGGGCCCCTGGGCGTCGCCCTCGAGAAGCTCGGCCCGGTGGACGGCATCGAGGTCGAGGCGCTCACCGACGTCACCGCCCTGCTCGAGCTCGCCCGGATCGGCGAGCAGGAGCACGGGATCCCGCTCGCCGAGGGCGGGCTGCACGCCGGCGAGTGGGAGACCTCGATGATGCTCGCGATCCGGCCCGACCTGGTCCACATGGACCGCGCCGAGCCCGGCTTCACCGGCAACATGGAGGAGGCGATCCAGGGCGTCTTCACCGGGGTCAAGGCGATCGCCGAGAACGGCGCGATCGGCGACCCCGTCCGTGCCTCCGCCGAGCACGGGCAGCGCTACTGGGACGCCGTCCTCGAGCTCGCCCTCGCCGAGCTGAGCGAGGCCCCCAGGCGGCGGTGAGGCCCCCGAATTGCCCTGCGCCTAGATCGGGTCGGGCGAATGGAGCAGTTCGGCGGCGAAGAGCTCGTGGATGAGCTTGATCGCGATCGAGCCCTCGCCGGCCGCTGAGGCAACGCGGTTCAACGACCCGTGACGTACGTCTCCGGCGGCGAAGACGCCCGGCATGCTCGTCTCGAGGGAGAGCGGCCTGCGCTCGAGCCGCCAGCTCCCGTCGTCGTCGACGTCGGCTCCGGTGAGGACGAAACCTCCGTCCCCCCGGGCGAGCTCCTCCGGCAGCCATTCCGTGTTCGGGTCGGCGCCGATCATCAGGAAGAGCTCATCGGCTTCGACCTCCTCCGTGGTCCCGTCGACGCGTGAACGGAGGACCAGACGCTCGAGCCAGCCGTCCGAGCCGGCGCCGCCGCCGACGACCTCGGTCTCGAGGCGCACATCGATGTTGGGCGTGCCCTCGACCTGCCGCACGAGGTAGTGAGACATCCCCTTCTCGAGCGAGTCGCCCCGCACCGCCAGTGTGACCTGGCGGGCGAATTCGGCAAGGTTAAGCGCCGCCTGGCCGGCCGAGTTCGCGCCGCCGACGACAAACGCCTGCTCGTCGACCGTCGCCGGCGCCTCCGAGGCGGGGCCGCCGTAGAAGACCCCGGCTCCGACCAGGTCCTCGACCTCGGGGACGCCCAGCCGCCGGTAGGTGGCGCCGGTGGCCAGGATGACCGCCCGGGCGTGCACCTCGCCGCCGTCGGAGAGCGCGAGGTGGAGGCGGTCGCCCTCCCGCCGCAGCGCGGTCGCGTCGTGCATGAAGGCGAACTTGGCGCCGAAGACCCAAGCCTGCTCGTAGGCGCTCTCGGCCAGCCGGCGACCGCTGACTCCGCGCGGAAAGCCGAGGTAGTTGCGGATCAGCGAGCTCGAGGTCGCCTGGCCGCCGATGCCGCCGTTGTCGACGACAAGCGTCCGGAAGCCCTCCGAGGCGCCGTAGACCGCCGCCGAGAGGCCGGCCGGGCCGCCGCCGACGATGATCACGTCGTACTCGCGCCGATCGGGGTCTATGGTCGCGCCGGAGGCACTCGCCAGCTCCAGGTTGGTCGGGTTCGCGAGGACCGTGCCGTTCGGGAAGACGACCAGCGGCAGCGGCTCTCCGTCCCCCGTTTCCGCCACCAGCGCGCGGCCCTCGGCCGAATCGGCGAGCAGGAACGCGTGCGGCACCGCGCAGCGGCCGAGGACCTCTTTCAGCTCGTGGGCCCTGCCGGTCCACGACTCGCTGACGATGTGGACGGTGTGGGGCGAGACGCGTCGCGCGTGGGCCCACTCGAGCAAAAAGGTCGAGATCGACTGGTGGAATAGCTCGTCGGGCGATTGCGAAGGCCTGATCACGTAGTACTCGATCTGCCGCCGCGCCATCGCCTGGAAGATCTCCCCCGCGGTCTGCCCGTCGCCCCAGCTGCCCCACTCGATCAACAGGCCGCGCTGGGCGTGAGCGTGGAGGTCGCGCACCCTGCCGAGCAGCTCGCTTCCCGCCGTCTCCCCGAGACGATGCGCGGCGAGGACAAGCGCGACGTCCTCTCCCGCGTCCGCAAGTGCCCCGAGCTCAGCCCTCGCGTCCTCCGCCGAGGACGCGCAGACGACGCGGTAGCTGCGCCCGTAGCGATCGACCAGCTCGCGTTCGACCTCCTTCAGCAGGCGCTGGTCTTCGTCGACTGCGAAAAGGACGGGAACCGACACGCAGCGAAAATATCGCGCCGCCCGCGTTCCGGCAGGGCCACCGCATCCGGACGTCCTACATCCGCAGCGCGACTCCGGCGATCGCCAGCATCGGCACCGCGACGGAGAGAGCCCTCAGGGCGCCGTCGAGTGGCGTGGAAAGGCCCTCCGCGTCGAGGCTGCGGATCGTCCCGTCGGCAAGCCGCTGCTCTCCGCTCACGGCGACGGTCCGGCGCCGAAGCTCGCGGACAGGAGTCGACAGCCGGCGTTGGGCGACGCTGAGCCAGAAGCATGCGAGCACGGCCGCGGCCGCGGCAATCGCTTCCCTAGGCGAGTGCAGCGCCAGGGAGTTCGACCACCAACCGGTGAGGGCAGGGAAGGCGCCCCAGGCGAGGGCGAACCAGAGGTCGGTGTGGAAGCGGCCGCCGAACAGCTCCAGGTTGTAGGCGAGGACCAGAAACGCGCCGGCCAGGACCAACGGCGCCAACGTCGCCGAGACGACGAACAGCCCCACGATGCCGATTGCCAGCGCCCCGCCGAGGCCGAACGCGGCCAGGGCCAGCAGGGCGCGAGGGGATAGGAGCGTGCCGAGCGGGCGGCCGTGCAGCTCGTCGAGGGAGTGGGCGCCAAGCCCGACCGCGAGGAAGAACGCGGCGACCGCGGCGGCGACGCGGCCGGCATGGATCTGCGTCGCTGCGGCGGCTCCGATTACCACATAGCTGACGTGCCAGAGCGTGTACGGAGGGTGAAGGAGGGTTACGAGGTCGCGCCAGCCCCCGGGGCGGAGTGCGTAGAAGGCGGGGCGCCGGTCGGCCTCAGCGGCCAACGGTGCCCCAGATGACGACACCGCCGCCGAGACTCATACGCCGGGCGGTGACCTCTTCGATCCCCGCTTCCCCCCACATCTCGAGTTGGCGCCCGAGCGGATAGCTTCGGTAGAAGCCCTCGATGCTCGGCCCGAGGAAGCGACCCACCTCATACCACTGCCGGGAAGCGAGCCGGCCCAGGGTTGGCAGCCCAAGTCGGGTGTAGAGCCGCCAGGGCCAGAGCCAGATGCCGCTCGGGACGCAGAACTCGAGACAGGCAATCCGGCCGCCGGGTTTCGCCACCCGCGCGAGCTCCGTCAACGTCGCCGCGGGATCGTCGACGTAGCGAAGCAGGTAGGTGAAGGTCAGGTGGTCGAACTCGCCGTCGGCGAACGGCAGCTCCTCCGCCTCGCCCTCGACCAGCTCGATCCTGCCGGCCTGCGCCGGGTCGGAGGCGAGCTTCTCCCGAGCCCGGCTCAGCATCGCCGCACTCTGATCCAGCCCCACGACCCGGCAGCCGTAACGCTCGACGAGCGACTGGGCGACGAGGCCGGTCCCGGTCGCGACGTCCAACACACGATCCTCGGGGTCCGCCTTCAGCGCCGCCACCATCGCTCGCCGCCAGCGCGGATCCTGAAAGAAGCTCAGCGCGGCCCCCAGCTCGTCATATCTCGCCGGCAGCTCTTCGAAGAGCTCGAGCGCATGCTGCTTGCGGGGAGATGGGATCGATGCCATGACGTTCCCCTGACGGAGACGTGCGCGCGACCGGCCGAGGTCGTGCCCGGCCTTACCGGCCCAGGTACTCGCCCCCGTCTGTGGAGGCCATGCAGGTCCCGCCTTCGTACGGGAATTCGAACACGCTGACGAAGAGTTCCCGCGGGTTGATGTAGGAGAAGGTCATCTTGATCTTGCCGCGTGTGGGATTCCGCCGAACTTCAGCTTCGCGGGGACGGTGGAGATGCCGTCCGACGTCTCGGGAGTATTCCTGCCGACTGCCCAGGTCTGGACATGTTCGCGCTCCATGACCTTGAGCTTGTACCTGCCGATCGCTTCGATCGGTGTGCCGGTTGGTGGACAGCCTAAAGTCGAAGAGACCGTCATGTGGATGCGGGTCGCGTATTGATCCTTCTTGTGCTTGCCCTTTCCCGGGACCAGCCTGAAGCCACCAACCGGTTCGAGCTTGTACCGGCCGTTCGGAGGTCGTTTGGTTCGCTGGAGACGACCCCGAGGGCAAGGCCGGATGCGGTGAGGACCAGCAGAGCAGCGAGAACCGGGAGTGTCCAGCGACGACCCACGGGGCGACTATATCGCCGTCCCGCTCGACGCATTCCTTGTCAAGCTGTCGCTATTACCTTCGGCCACGGGGCGGCGGGCGGACAGACGAGCCGATGGCCGCACCCG
>CAWIOM010000011.1:0-224685 GCA_963837735.1 uncultured Solirubrobacterales bacterium
ACCTCGGAGCTGATGCGCGAGCTGCTCGGGCGCAACGAGCTGGAGCCCGAGGCGCTCGTCAGCTGCCTGTTCACGACCACGGAGGACCTCGACGCCGAGTTCCCCGCGGTCGCCGCCCGCAATATCGGCCTCGACTCGGTGCCCCTGCTCTGTTGCCGCGAGATCCCGGTGCCGGGCTCGATGGAGCGGGTGATCCGGGTGATGGTGCACTTCTACGGCCCCGCCGGCGGCGCCCCGGCCCATGTCTACCTGGGGGCGACCCAGGCGCTCCGCTCCGACCTCCACGCGGCGCAGTAGCCGACCGCGCCCGCGTCGGCCACAATGACCCGATGACCGTCACCTTCGCCGAGAAGCTCGCCCGCATCCCGGGTTACAAGGCCGGCGTGCCCACCGGACAGGCGCCGGAGGCGATCGCCGCCGGAGAGATAGCCCAGCTCGCCTCCAACGAGTCGCCCTTCCCGCCGCACCCGAAGGTGATCGAGGCGATCGAGCGCGGCCACCGGGGCGATGAACCGCTACCCCGACCCCGACGCCACCCTGCTGCGCCGCCGGATCGCCGACCGCTACGACGAGGAGCCCGGCCGGATCGCGGTCGGCAACGGCTCCTGCGAGATCCTGCTGGCCGCCGCGGAGGCGCTATGCGAGCCCGGCGACGAGATCCTCTACGCGTGGCCCTCGTTCTCGATGTACCCCTACCTGCCGGCGCTGACCGGGGCCCGCGAGATCCGCGTGCCGCTCGCCGAGGGCGACGTCCACGACCTCGAGGCGATGGCCGCAGAGGTGACCGCCGCCACCCAGATGCTGATCGTCTGCAACCCGAACAACCCGACCGCCACCCACATCCCGGCGGCCGAGATCGCCGCCTTCTGCGAGCGCCTCCCGGCTCACGTGACGATCGTGCTCGACGAGGCCTACATCGAGTTCCAGGCGGACGACGACCCCGACGCGACCGCCGACCTCGTCGCCGACTTCCCCAACCTCGTCGTCCTCCGCACCTTCAGCAAGTGCTACGGCCTGGCCGGGCTGCGGGTCGGCTACGCGATCGGCTCGGCGATGTTCCGGGCCGCGGTCGACGCCGTCCGCCAGCCGTTCAGCGTCAACGCGCTCGCCCAGGCGGCGGGCGCCGAGGCGATCCTCCACGCGGACGACGTCTCGCGCCGGGTGGACGGCACGATCGTCGAGCGGGTGCGGGTCGAGTCCGCCCTCGACGAGCTCGGCCTCGCCCACTCCGAGAGCCAGGCGAACTTCTCCTGGATCGACCTCGGCGGCGCCGATGAGGGCGAGGTCGTCGCCGGCCTCGCCGAGCGCCAGATCGCCGTCCGCGCCGGGACGCCGCTCGGCGACCCCGGCCACATCCGCGTCACCTACGGGACCGCCGCCGAGAACGGGCGCTTCCTCGCCGCGCTCGGCGAAATCCTCGACTGATCGCCCCTCAGCTGCTAAAAAGTCCTGCAGTGAAGCGAACGGGCGACACCGCGAGCAGCCTCCGCGCACCGGCGTGCGCCGCGCTCGAACCTGCCCTTCGCGTCTATTACTGGCGATTTAGCTAGGCGTCCGGCCTGGCGGCATCGCGCCGCACAGACATACAGCGCTTCGGCCGGGCGCCGTCCAATTCGTTGCGTGTCCCGCGCGCGCTCGCGGCCGGCACGCCCCCGGAAAGTAGGATTTTCGAGCCTTGAAGGATGGTGAAGACAAAATGATGATCGGGACCGAGCAGGGAGCGAGGGACCGCGTCCGCGACCTGCGGATCGACAGAATCGTCGAGCTGGCGTCGCCGGCGGCGTTGCTGGAGGAGCTGCCGCTGGGCGATGAGCGCGAGCAGGCGGTGGTCCGCGGGCGGGCCGAAGTGGTCGACGTACTGGGCGGCGCCGACGACCGGCTGATGGTCGTGGTCGGGCCGTGCAGCGTCCACGACGTCGAGGCCGCCCTCGACTACGCGGGCCGCCTCGCCGCCTACGCGAAGCAGCACGCCGAGGACCTGCTGGTCGTGATGCGCGTCTACTTCGAGAAGCCGCGGACCTCGATCGGCTGGAAGGGCCTGATCAACGACCCGCACCTCGACGGCTCCGGCGACGTCAACGCGGGCCTCAAGGTGGCGCGGGCGCTGCTGCTCCAGATCCTCGACCTCGGGCTGCCGGTCGGCTGCGAGTTCCTCGACCCGATCACGCCCCAGTACATCTCCGACGCCGTCGCCTGGGGCGCGATCGGCGCCCGCACGACGGAGAGCCAGATCCACCGCCAGCTCGGCTCCGGCCTCTCGATGCCGATCGGCTTCAAGAACCGCACCGACGGCAACGTCCAGGTCGCGGTCGACGCGGTCCGCGCCGCCGCCGCCTCGCACGCCTTCGCCGGCATCGACGACAGCGGCATCCCGGCGATCCACCACACGACCGGCAACCCCGACGGCCACGTGATCCTGCGCGGCGGCAAGGGCGCTCCCAACTACGACGACGCGGGGGTCGAGGACGCGCTCGCCAAGCTGCGCGCCGAAGCGCTGCCGGAGCGGGTCGTGATCGACGCCTCCCACGACAACAGCGGCAAGGTCCCGGCTCGCCAGATCGTCGCCGCCGGCGAGATCGGCGAGCAGATCGCCGCCGGCAACGAGGCGATCGTCGGGATCATGCTCGAGTCCTTCATCGTCGAGGGAAACCAGAGCAGCGACGGCGGCGCGGCGATCTCGTCTACGGGCAGTCGATCACCGATGCCTGCATGGCCTGGGACGACACCGTCTCGGTGCTCGACGGGCTCGCCGAGGCGGTCAGGGCGCGGCGCCCTGACGCGGACTGTCCATGAGGATCGCGGTCCTCGGCGTCGGGCTGATCGGCGGTTCGATCGGCCGCGCGGCGAGGGCCCGGATCGAGGGCGCCGACGTCGTCGGCTGGGGACGGACCCCGACGAGCCTCGAGCGGGCGCTCGAGCTCGGCGCGATCGGCCGGGTCGCCGACTCGGCCGCCGCCGCCTGCGAGGGCGCCGATGCCGTCTTCTGCGCGGCGCCCGTGGCGGCGCTTCCCGGTCAGGTGAGGGCGGCGCTCGAGGCCAGCGGGCCGGACACGGTCGTCACCGACGCCGGCTCGACCAAGCGAGAGCTGGTCGCCGAGTTCGGCGCCGACGAGAGGTTCATCGGGGGCCACCCGCTGGCCGGCGCCGAGACCGCCGGCGTCGACAACGCCCGCGCCGACCTCTTCGAGGGCGCCCGCTGGTACCTGACGCCGAGCGAGCGCTCCAGCGGCGTCCTCTACGACCGCCTGCAGCGGATCGTCTCCGATCTTGGCGCCCGCCCCCAGGCGATCGAGGCCGAGGCCCATGACCGGCTGATGGCGACCGTCAGTCACCTGCCTCACGTGCTCGCCAACGCCCTCGTCGAAGAGGCCGCGGCCGAGCTGACGCGGGACTCCGAGAGGATGCCGGAGGTCGGGCCGAGCTTCCGCGACTCGACCCGCGTGGCGGGCTCGAACCCGGCGATCTGGGGCGACATCTTCGCCAGCAACCGCGAGGCCGTCGCGGCGGCGATCGAGGCGATCGGCACCCGCCTCGGAGAGGCGGCCGAGTTGATCCGCAGCGGCGACCGCGAGGCGGTCGCCGCCTGGCACGCGGCCGCCGCCGAGGACCGCCGGCGCCTGCTCGAGTCCGACCTCGGCGGCGGACCCCTGCTCGAGCTCCGCGTCGTCGTCGCCAACCGGCCGGGAACGGTCGCCGAGCTCGCCCTGGCACTCGGCGAGGCCGGTGTCAACATCGAGGACATGGCGCTCTACCCGGCTGCCGACATGACCTCGGGGGCGGTCTCGGTCTGGGTCTCCGGCGCCGACCAGGCCAGCCGCGCCGCCGGCCTGATCGAGGGCCTCGGACACTCGGTCGGCATCCTCGACGGGGAGTAGTGGATGGCGACCCGGTTCGACCCCGCCGGGCCCCTGCTCGGGACCCTGCGCCCGCCGGCCGACAAGTCGATCTCCCATCGGGCGGCGCTGATCGCGGCGATGGCGCAGGGCGAGAGCTCGATCGAGGGCTTCCTCGACGCCGCCGACACCCGCTCGACCCTGGCCGCCGTCGAGGGGCTCGGAGCGACGGTCGAGAGCGCCGACGGGATCGCGGGGGAGATCCGCATCGCCGGCGTCGGGCTGCAGGGAGCGGTGAGCGCGATGGTCGACGTCGGCAACGCCGGCACCCTGCTGCGACTGCTGCCGGGATGGCTGGCCGGGCAACCGGGCGGGACCTGGGAGCTCGACGGCGACAGCTCGATCAGGCAGCGCCCGGTCGACCGGATCGCCGAGCCGCTGCGGCTGATGGGGGCGTCGCTCTCCTGCCGCGAGGCGCGGTTGCCGCCGCTCACCATCGAGGGCGCGCCGCTGAGCGGGATCTCCTACGAGCTTCCGGTCGCCAGCGCCCAGGTCAAGTCCTGCCTGCTCTTCGCCGGCCTGCTCGCCGAGGGGGAGACCCGCGTGATCGAGCCGCTGCCCAGCCGCGATCACAGCGAGCGCATGCTCGCCGCCGCCGGCGCCGCCGTGCGGCGGGACGGCGACGCCGTCGCGATCAGCGCCCCCGACTCCCTGCACGGCGGCCGGATTACCGTGCCAGGGGACTTCTCCTCGGCCGCCTTCTTCGTGGTCGGGGCCCTGCTCGTGCCGGGCAGCGACGTCACCCTCTCCGGCGTCGGCCTCAACCGGACCCGCACGGGGCTGCTGGGGATCCTCGATCGGATGGGGGCCGAGATCGAGGTCGAGGTCGAAGGCGACCGCGGCGGCGAGCCCGCCGGCCGCCTACGGGCCCGGGCCGCGGCGCTGCGGGGGACGGAGGTCGGCGGCGCAGAGGTGCCGCTGGCGATCGACGAGCTGCCGCTCGTCGCGCTCGCCGCCTGCTTCGCCGAGGGCACGACGACGATCTCCGACGCCGCCGAGCTGCGCCGCAAGGAGTCGGACCGGATCGCGACCGTCGCCGCCGCCCTGGAGGCGCTCGGCGCGACGGTGGAGGCGAGCGAGGACGGGATGCGGATCGAGGGTGGCGGCCTGCGCGGCGGCGTCGTCGAGTCCCACGGCGACCACCGGATCGCGATGCTCGGCGCCGTTGCCGGGCTGGCCTCGCGGGAGGGCGTCGAGGTCGGCGGGATGGAGGCGGCGGCGGTCAGCTACCCGGGATTCGAGGGGGACCTGGCATCGCTGGCCTCGAGGTGACCGAAAGCGGCGACGGGCCGCGGGTCGTCCTCGTCCCCGGCACGATCGTCGACGCCGAGACCACCTGGCGCCGGCAGCTGCCGCTCGCCGAGCGTTACTCGCTGGTGATCGCAAACCGGCCGGGCTTCGGCGCCAGCCCGCCGCTGGCGCGCGGCGACTTCGAGCTCGAGGCGCCGCTGTTCGCGGACCTGCTCGGCGACGGCGCCCACCTCGTCGGCCACTCCTACGGCGCCGTCATCGCCCTGCTCGCCGCCGCCGAGCGGCCCGACGCGGTGCTCTCCCTGACGGTCTCCGAGCCCGGCGCGCTGAAGCTCGCAGGCACGCCCGAGGCCGAGCAGATGATCGCCGACGGCGAGCGCCTCTTCGCCGCGCGAGGCCAAATTGCGCCGGCGGACTTCCTGCGCTTCTTCCGCAGCGGCGCCGGTTCCAGCCGCGGCACGCCGGCGGAGCTCCCCGAGGAGCTCCTGCGCGGCGCCGAGCTGGCGATGGCGGAGCGGCCCTCGTGGGAGGCCGACGTCCCTCTCGAGAAGCTCGCGGCCGCCGGTCTTCCGGTGCTCGCCGTCTCCGGCGGCCACTCGCCCGTCTTCGAGGCCGTCTCCGACACGATCGCCGAGCGGCTCGGAGGGCAGCGGGCGGTAATCGAAGGCAGGGGGCACAACGTCCCGGAGACGGGCGACCCTTACAACCGCCGCCTCGAGCGATTCCTCGAGACTGCGACGAACGACTGACGGAGGGCAGATGGACTACGAGCAGATCAGCTACGAGCGCCGCGGAGCGGCGGCGCTGATCACGATCGAGCGGCCGGAGCGGATGAACGCGATCGGTGCCCGCACCCACCGCGAGCTGGTCGACGCCTGGGGGCGCTTCCGCGAGGAAGACGAGGCCCTGGTCGGGATCCTCACCGGCGCCGGCGATCGCGCCTTCTCGGCCGGCGGCGAGGGTCTGCGGATCGAGGCCGAATGCTTCAACCGCCTGCTCGGAGAGCCGGAGATCCTCGAGGGCCTGCGCCGTTTCAACGAGCGCGACCACCCCGATCGGGAAGCGGGCGAGGACCCGGCGACCCGGGGCCTGCGCCGGGACTAGTCTCAGCCGCAATGGTGATCGCAATCGACGGCCCCGCCGGGGCCGGAAAGTCCTCTGTCGCCCGCGGCGTCGCCGCCGAGCTCGGCTTCACCTACCTCGACTCGGGGGCGATGTACCGCTGCGTGGCGCTGGCCGCGATCGGGGCCGGCGCCGACCTCGACGACGGCGAGGCGGTCGGGTCGCTCGCCGAGGGCCTCGAGATCGGCCTCGACGGCGAGCGGGTCGAGCTCGGCGGCGCCGACGTCAGCGCCGCGATCCGCGCCTTCGAGGTGACCGAGGCCTCCTCCCGGGTCTCGGCCCACCCCGAGGTGCGCGCGGCGATGGTCGCCGGCCAGCAGCGCCTGATCGCCGACGGAAGCTACGTCGCCGAGGGGCGGGACATAGGCACCGTCGTCAGCCCCGAGGCGCCGCTCAAGGTCTTCCTCACCGCCTCCGCGCAGGAGCGCGCCCGCCGCCGCGCCGCCCAGACCGGGGAAGACGAGGCGCGCGTCCTCGCCGCCCAGCGACTTCGCGACGAGCGCGACGAGACCCGCGAGCACAGCGCTCTGCGGCCCGCCGCGGACGCGGTTGAGCTCGACACCACCGGCCTCTCGCAGGCCGAGGTCGTCGCCCGGGTCGTCGCCCTCGCCCGCGAGCGGGGCCTGGCGTGAGCAGCCTCCCGACGGTCGCCGTCGTCGGCTTCCCCAACGTCGGCAAGAGCACTCTGGTCAATCGCCTCGCCGGCGGTCGGGAGGCCGTCACCCATGCCCAGCCCGGCGTCACCCGCGACCGCAAGCGGGTGCGCTGCGAGTGGAACGGCGTCGCCTTCGAGCTGCTCGACACGGGCGGCATCGACCTCGCCGACGAGGGCGAGCTGGCCCGCGACATCCAGCGCCAGGCCCGGCTGGGAATGGCGGAGGCCGACGTCGTGATGCTCGTCGCCGACGCCCGCGCCGGCCTGCGGGCCGGCGACGCCGAGCTCGCCAGGGCCCTCCGCGGTTCCGCGGTGCCCGTCCTCCTCGTCGCCAACAAAGTCGACCGGCCGGAGGACGAGCACCTGACCGCCGAGCTCAACAAGCTCGGCCTCGGCGAGCCGCTGCCGGTCTCGGCCAGCCACGGCCTCGGCAGTGGCGACCTTCTCGACCGCGTCGTCGAGCTGCTCGGCGACCGCGCCCCGGCGGCCGAGGAGGACGAGCCGACCCGGGTGGCGGTGATCGGCCGGCCGAACGCCGGCAAGTCCTCTCTCGTCAACGCCTTCCTCGGCTCCGACCGGGTGATCGTCTCCGACCGCGCCGGCACCACCCGGGACGCGATCGACACCGAGCTCGAGATCGATGGACGACCGTTGATCCTCGTCGACACGGCCGGCCTGCGGCGCCGCTCCAAGGTTCCCGACAGCGTCGACTACTACGCGCAGCTGCGCTCCGAACGCGCGGTCGAGCGCGCCGACGTCGCGATCGTCGTCTGCGACGCCGGCGACGGGGTCACGGCGGAGGACCTGCGCGTCGCCGAGCTGGCGATGAAGGCGGGCTGCGCGACGCTGCTCGTCCTCAACAAGTGGGACGTGACCCGCACCGACATCGACGATGCCCGTGCCCGCGTCGCCCGCAAGCTGCGCCTGCGGCCGGAGGTGGTCACCTGCTCGGCGACCCGCGGCCGCAACGTGCCGAACCTGCTGCCCAAGGCGCTGGCGCTCGCCGACCGGGCCGCGGAGCGGATCCCGACCCCGGAGCTCAACCGCTTCGTCGCCGACGTCGTCGCCAGGAACCCGCCGCCCTCGCGGCGCGGCCGGCGCCTGCGCCTCTACTACTCGGCTCAGGTCGGCGAGCGGCCGCCGCGCTTCGCGATCCAGGTCAACGACCGCCGCCTGATCTTCCGCGACTGGGCATACCACCTCGAGAACCGGATGCGTGAGACCTACGCCCTCGAGGGCGTGCCGCTGGTGATCGATTTCGTCCCTCACTCCGGCCGCCGGGGCTGAGCGCGCAGCGGGGCCGACCGGCTCCCGATTCGTCTGGATAATCTAGGCTTCCGCGATGCCAATCACCAAGCCGCTCGCCGAGAACGAGCATCTCTTCACGTCCGAGTCAGTCACCGAGGGTCACCCCGACAAGGTCGCCGACGCGATCTCCGACGGGGTCCTCGACGCGATCATGGCCGAGGACCCGACCGGCCGCGTCGCCTGCGAGACCCTGGTCAACACGGGGATGGCCGTCGTCTCCGGGGAGATCTCGACCGACGTCCATCTCGACATCCCCGAGATCGTCCGCGAGACGATCCGCGATATCGGCTACGACCACGGCGACTACGGCTACAACTGCGACCACATCTCGGTCCTGGTCTCGCTCGACAAGCAGTCCCCCGACATCGCCCAGGGCGTCGACATCGCCTACGAGACCCGCGTCGAGGACGCCGACGACGAGCTGCTGATCGCCGGCGCCGGCGATCAGGGAATGATGTTCGGCTACGCGAGCGACGAGACCGAGGCGCTGATGCCGATGCCGATCCACATCGCCCACCGGCTCGCCGAACGGCTCGCCGCGGTGCGCAAGGACGGCACCCTCGACTACCTCGGCCCCGACGGCAAGACCCAGGTCAGCGTCCGCTACGCGGAAGGCCGCCCGGTCTCGATCGACAAGCTGCTGATCTCGACCCAGCACGCCGAGGGCGTCGACTCGCAGACGACGATCAAGCCGGACCTCTGGGAGCACGTCGTCATCCCGGTGCTCGAGGCGGCGGTCCCGGGCCGCTACGACGAGGCCGAACTCCGCGAGGGCTTCCTCGTCAACCCGACCGGCAAGTTCGTGATCGGCGGCCCGGTCGGCGACGCCGGCCTCACCGGCCGCAAGATCATCGTCGACACCTACGGCGGCATGGCCCGCCACGGCGGCGGCGCCTTCTCCGGCAAGGACCCGTCGAAGGTCGACCGCTCGGCCGCCTACGCCGCCCGCTACGTCGCCAAGAACGTCGTCGCCGCCGGCCTCGCCGAGCGCTGCGAGGTCCAGGTCGCCTACGCGATCGGCGTCGCCCACCCGGTCTCGCTGATGGTCGAGACCTTCGGCACCGGCAAGCTCCCCGACTCGCGGATCTCCCAACTCGTCGAAGACGCGTTCGACATGCGGCCCGGGGCATTCCGGCAGTACCTGGACCTGCACCGGCCGATCTTCCAGAAGACGTCCGCCTACGGCCATTTCGGCCGCGACGACGCCGACTTCACCTGGGAGAAGACCGACCGGGCCGAGACTCTGCGCGAGGCCGCCGGCTCGGCCGCGGCGACCGTCTAGCCGGCGGGGCGCTTCACGAGGAAACCTGAATTCTTGCGCCGGCGTGGCGGAAGCGCTCGACGTCGCCGACGCCGAGTGCCGCCGCCGGCGTGAGGAAGCCGCTGCGCTCGGGCGTCGCGCCCTTCTCGGAGAGCATCAGCCCGGCCTCGCCGAGCATCTTCGCCGCCGCCAGGTAACCGGGTTGCCCGTCGCCGTCGAGATCGACCCGCACGTGGTGGCCGCCGACCGTCTTCGCGTTGACGGCCATGCTCCAGGACCAATCGTCCATACGGTCCCCCGCCGGCCCGAAGCCGGAGGCGGGGAGGCTCCTGCGCAGCAGCCCGGCGGCGTGCCGCCGGACCGAGGGGCGTGCCCTGAGGAGCCCCCGGACCGCCGCCTGCATGCCGCCCAGGCCCGCCCCGGCCGCGTAGCGAAGCGGGACCGTCGCCGAGCCGCCGGGGATCGCGACGCCCTCGCGGTAACGGAAGGGATTGAAGATCCGGCCCTCCTCGGCCGCGACCAGGGCCGCGGTGCGGTGGATCACCGCCGGGTTGATGAAAGGCGAGGGCGTCATCGGCGTGATCGACGTCGCCCTGCGCGTTGAAGCGCGGAGCGAGCGCGATCGGGCTCGCGGCGCGCACCCGTTGCGCCTGCTCCTCCTCGACGATCAGCGCCGCCGCGTCGGCGGCGGCATCGGAGTTCTCGACGGTGAGGATCTCGGCGAGCGACTGCAGGGTGCCGCCGGAGATGATGTCCGCGGCCCCGATCTTGCCGGCGGGGATCGGCAGCTCGGCGTCGAGGTCGACGACCGCCAGCTCCTCGCTCCAGCGCTCGCGCGCGGTCTCGGCGGCGAGCAGGACGAGGAGGTCGGGCGGCAGCGCCTCGAAGCCGCAGACGTTGACGATCTTGACCCCCGCCTTCTCGGCGCGCTCGGCGGCGCGGTCGATCATCGTCCGCACGAAGGGGATCTCGCCGGTCAGGTCCAGGTAGTGGGCGCCGCCGGCGATGCAGGCCTCGATAACAGGCTCGCCGTAGAGCGAGTAGGGGCCGACGGCGTCGATCACGACGTCGGCCCGCGAGGCCATCGCGTCGAGCGAGGCGGCGTCGCCGACGTCGGCGGCGATGATCTCCGGCGCGCTGACGCCGAGCTCGCCGAGCATGCGGCCCACCTTCTCCGTGTCGCGTCCCGCCGCCGCCCATCTGAAGCCGTTTTCCTTCGCTCGCTCGGCGAGGTGCGCGGCGACGCCGCGGCCGGTGATGCCGGTGGCGCCGAAGACGACGACCGAGAGGTCCCGCGCCATCTAGGCCGGGGGGGCGGGGGGTTCGGGCGACTGCGCCTCGCCGAGGCCGTGACTGCCGGCCACGGCCGCGCCCGTCGCCCGATCGACGTTGTGGACCACGCCTCCCGGGTCGGCGACCCCGGCGAAGACGAAGTTGTAGTCGTCGGTGGCGGCGGTGTCGAAATCCACGTCGCCGATCTGCATGATCCGCTGGTAGGCGGTCTGCCGGTAGTTGACGTTCTGGACGCGCTCGAGCCGGGTCTCCTGGATCTCCCGGGAGACGATCCCCCGCTTGATGTTGAGGCGCCGGTTGGTGATCGTGTAGGTGGTCGCGACCCGCTTGACGAAGCCGATCAGGACGGTCAGGGCGATGATCACGAGAACGATCAGGAAGACCTTGGCGCTGCCGGCGCCGAACAGCTTGGCGATCACGCCGACGATCGCGGCGATCACGATTCCCTTCAGGTAGAAGCCGAGGATCGCCCGCCATGACGGGTGACCCTCGAAGATCACCTGCTCGCCGGCGCTGAGGTTGAGACCGGTCACCGGCGGCAGCATATCTCCGCGACCACGACGGCGCCGGGGCCCGGCGGCGTCCGCTCCCCTCCGTACCGTGAGCCGGTGATTGCGAAGGTCGAGCCGCTGACCACCGCCCGCGCCCTGCGCGGCCCGTTCGACTACCGCCTCCCGGCGGAGATGGAGGACCTCGAGGTCGGCGCCGTCGTCCGGGTCCCCTTCGGCCACCGTCGCCTGCTCGGAGTCGTGGTCGAGCGCTCCGAGAGCTCCGAGCTGCCGCTCGAGCGCCTCGCCGAGCCGCTCGAGGCGCTCGAGGCCGGGGCGCCGGCCGAGCTGGTCCGCCTCGGTCTCTGGGTCGGCCGCGAGTACTGCTCGACCCCCTCCCGCGGCCTCGAGCTCGTCCTGCCGCCGGGCACGGGCGCCGGCGGACAGCGGGTCCGATCGCGGGTCGAGCTGCGGGCTGAGATCGCGCCCGCCGGCGAGGCCGCGCTGAGCGGCTCGGAGCGGCTCGGCGTCAGGCAGCGGGCGACGCTGGAGGCGCTTCGCGAAGCGGGGGAGATGTCGGCGGCCGAGCTCGCCGGCGAGGTCGGGGCCGACCGCCAGGTCCTGCGCCGGCTCGAGCAGCGCGAGCTGATCACGACCCGCAGCTCGCAGATGCGCCGCGCGCCCGATCATCCCAGCGTCGGTGCCGTCGCCGGGCGACCGCAGCTGCTCCCCGAGCAGGAGCGCGCCGCAGAGGAGATCGTCGCCGCGATCGACGGCGTCGCCGGCGCCGAGCGCGAGCTGCTCCTGCACGGGGTGACCGGCTCGGGCAAGACCGAGGTCTACCTCGCCGCGGTCGAGGCGGTGCTGGCCCGCGGTCGCACGGCGATCGTCCTCGTCCCCGAGATCGGCCTCGCGCCGCAGGCGGTGGCCCGCTTCCGGGCGCGGCTCGGCGACCGAGTCGCCGTCCTCCACTCGGCCCTCTCCGACGGCGAGCGCTACGACGAGTGGCGCCGCCTGCGGAGCGGCGAGGCGAGCGTCTGCGTCGGCCCGCGCTCGGCCGTCTTCGCACCGCTCGCCGACCTCGGCCTGCTGGTCATCGACGAGGAGCACGACCCCTCCTACAAGCAGGAGGGCGACCCCTGCTACGACGCTCGCACCGTCGCCCGGCGCCGGGCGCGGGAGTGCGGCGCGGTGCTCGTCGCCGGGACCGCGACTCCGCGCCCCGAGACCTGGCTCGAGCTGCCTCGACTGGACCTGCCCCGCCGCGTCGACGGTCGGGCGATGCCGCCGGTCGAGGTCCTCGACATGCGCGGGACCGATCCGCGCGGCGGGCCGCTGCACCCGGCGACCCTCGAGGCGCTCGGCGAGGTGCGAGCCGCCGGCAGCAAGGCGATCGTGATGATCAACCGGCGTGGCTTCGCCCCCTGGCTGACCTGCCGTTCCTGCGGGCGCCATTGGGACTGCCCCAACTGCGACGTCTCGTTGATCGTCCACCGCCACAGCGAGCGCCTCGTCTGCCATCACTGCGCCCACGCCGAGCCCATGCCCGGAGCCTGCGGCGAGTGCGGCTCGACGACCCTCTCGCGGGCCGGCGCCGGCACCGAGCAGGTCGAGGCGCTGCTCGCCGAGCGGCTGGCGCCGATGCCTGTCTTCCGACTCGACTCCGACACGGCGGCGGCGCGGGGCGCCCACGCGGAGATCCTCGCCCGTTTCGGCGAGGCCAGGAGCGCCGTCCTCGTCGGCACCCAGATGGTTGCCAAGGGACATGACTTCCCCGAGGTAACCTTGAGCGCGATCCTCGACGCCGACGCCACCCTCCGCTTCCCCGACTTCCGCGCCGGGGAGCGCACCTTCGCGATGGTGGCCCAGCTCGCCGGGCGCTCGGGCCGAGGCGCCGCCGGGGGCAAGGTGATCGTGCAGACGCTGGCGCCGCAGGCGGCGAGCATCGTCCACGCCGCCCGTCACGACTCGGCCGGCTTCCTCGCCGGGGAGATCGAGCGGCGCCGGGCGCTGCGCTACCCGCCCTTCTCGAGCCTCGTCCGAGTCGTGCTCAGGGCGGAGGCCGAGCGCCCGGCTGGAGGTCGCGGCGACGAAGCTCGCCGCAGCCCTCGCCGAGGCGCTGCCCGAGGAGGCCGACATGCTCGGGCCGGCGCCCATGTTCAGGGTCCGAGGCCGTTACCGGCGGCGGCTGCTGGTCAAGTCCGAGCAGCGCGAGGGCACGGTCGCCGCGGTCCGCACCGCCGTCGAGGGCCTGGCGGCGGACCGCGACAGCTTCCGCGAGGTCGCCCTCGCGGTCGACGTCGACCCCCAGTAGCCGCGGCCGCGCCGGGCGCTGTCCGTCATACCTTCGTCCACCGGTCGGGGCCATACAATCGAGGGGGTGAGCGAGGACCGCACCATCGACACGGGCGAGGACGATCGCTCCGAACTCGAAAACGCTTTGATCGAGCGCCGCGAAGCGGCGCTCGCCCAGGTGGTCAAGTTCGGCGACCCTGTGTTGAAGAGCAGGGCCTCCCCGGTCGCCGAGATCGGCGAGGGCCTGCGCGCCGACACCGACCGGATGATCGCGATCATGCGCGACGGGCTGGGGGTGGGGCTGGCGGCGACCCAGGTCGGGATGTTGCGGCGCCTGCTCGTCTTCCAGGCCAACAACGACTCCGAGCCGAGGGCGCTGGTCAACCCCGAGATCGAGTGGAGATCGGAGGACCTGGTGCTCGCCGAGGAGGGATGTCTCAGCCTGCCGCAGGTCTCAGTGGACGTCGAGCGGCCCCTGCACGTGGTCGTCGGCGGCCTCGACGTCGACGGCGAGGCGGTCAGGATCGAGGCCTCGGGCCTCGAGGCGCGCGTCCTCCAGCACGAGATCGACCACCTCGACGGCATCCTCATCCTCGACCGCACGGAGCGCCCTCAGCGCAGGGGCGCGCTGCGGGCGCTGCGCGAAGGCGGCAGCTACAGCCCGCCGATCGAGGACGAGCCGGAGGCGGACGATGAGGGGCATCGCGAGCCGAAGAGCACAGCGTGAGCGCGTCGATCGACGCGTGAGGACCGTCTACCTCGGAACCTCGGACTTCGCCGCTGCCGTCCTTCGCCGCCTCGCCGACTCCCCGCACCGCCCACAGCTCGTCGTCACGCCGCCGGACCGCCCCCGGGGCAGGGGGCGGAGGACGCTGCCGCCGCCGGCCGCCGAGGCCGCTCGCGAGCTCGGGGTCGAGCTGCTGCAGGTGGCAAGCGTCAACGAGGATGCCGCCATTGAGCGGATCCGTGAGGCGCGCCCCGAGGCCGCCGTGGTCTGCGCCTTCGGGCAGTTGATCCGCGAGCCGTTGCTCTCCTCGCAGCCGTTCCTCAACGTCCATCCGTCGTTGCTGCCGCGCTGGCGCGGCGCGGCGCCGATCGAGCGCGCGATCATGGCCGGGGACGAGCGAACCGGCGTCTGCATCATGGAGCTCACGGAGGGCCTCGACTCGGGCCCGGTGGCGCTCCGCGAGGAGGTCGCGATCGGCGCCGAGGAGGATTTCGAGGCGCTCTCGACCAGGCTCGCCGCGCTCGGCGGGGAGCTGCTCGTGCGGGCCCTCGACCTGCAGGCCGAGGGCCGGCTTCAGCTCACCGAGCAGGACGACCGGGCGGCGACCTACGCGGAGAAGATCGAGCCTGGCGAGCGCCGCCTCGATCCGGATCGCCCGGCGGTGGAGCTGGACCGCGTCGTCCGCGCCCTGACCCCGCACGTCGGCGCCTACCTCGCTCTCGGGGAGGACCAGCGGCTGGGGGTGAGGCGGGCGCGAGCGGTCGAGGCCGAGCTGCCGGCGGGAGAGCTGCGCGAGGAGGAGGGTGCGCTCCTGCTCGGCTGCGGCGAGGGCGCCCTGCAGCTCGAGCTCGTGCAGCCGGCCGGGGGCAGGCCGATGAGCGCCGACGCTTACCTGCGCGGCCATCCGCTCGGCTCCGCATGAGCGCCGGGCGGGGCGGGATCGCCCCGGCCCGCGTGCTCGCCTACGAAGTGATTCGGGCCACCTTCGAGGAGGACGCCTTCACCGAGCGCGCCTTCCGAGAGCTCGCTGCGGTGCGCAGGGTCGGCGGTCGCGAGCGGGCCCAGGCGCAGCGCCTCGCCTTCGGCGCGGTTCAGCGCCGCGGGACGAGCGACGTCGCGATCGAGAGGCTGGCCGAGCGCGCTCCACGGATGCTCGACCCGCCGGTGATCGCCGCCCTCCGCCTCGGCCTCTACGAGCTTCTCTTCGCCGACGGCACACCCGATCACGCCGCCGTCGACCAGGCCGTCGAGCTGACCAAGAAGGCGGGCGCCGCGCATGCGTCCGGGCTCGTCAACGCCGTCCTGCGCCGCGCCGCGCGTGAGCGCGAGGCACTGGCCGGGGCGCTGCTCGGCGACGACTCGACCCCCGAGCTCGCTGCGGTCGCCCACTCGGTGCCGCTCTGGCTGGCGCAGATGTGGTGGCGGGAGCTGGGCGCCGAGGGCGCCCGGTCGCTGCTCGCCGCCTGCAACCTGCCGGCCGAGGTCGCCTTTCGGATCGACGGGTCGGCCGGCCGTGAGGAGACGATCGCCGGCCTCGCCGAGTCCGGCGTCGAGGCTCGCGCCCCCGAGGCGCCCTGGCCGCTGGCGCCGCCCGAGACGATCGTGATCGAGGGGCGGACCGGCGAGCTCGTCCCCGCCCGGGTCGCGGCGGGCGAACTGACGCCGCAAAGCCGCGGCTCTGCGGCCGTGGTCGAGGTGCTCGATCCGCACCCGGGCGAGCACGTGCTCGACCTCTGCGCCGGGCCGGGGATCAAGACCGGCCAGATAGCCGAGCGGATGGAGGACCGCGGCGAGACGATCTCGGTCGAGCTCGACGGCGCCCGCGCGGCCGAGGTCTCCGGCCAGGCGCAGCGCCTCGGCCTGCGCGGGGTGACCGTGATCGAGGCCGACGCCGCCGAGATGGGAGTCGGCAGCGGCGGCTTCGACCGGGTCCTCGTCGACGCGCCCTGCTCGGACCTCGGCGCCCTCGCCTCCCGCCCGGATGCGCGCTGGCGCAAGTCGCCTGGCCAGATCGAGCGACTCGCCGAGGTCCAGGACCGGGTCCTGCGCACGGCCGCGACGATGCTGCGCCCCGGCGGGGTGCTCGTCTACTCGACCTGCACGGTCTCCCGCCGCGAGAACGAGGATCGGGTCGAGGCCCTGCTCGAGGCGGGGGCCGCGGGCGAGGTGCCGGCGCTCTCAGCCGAGGACCTCGGCGAGCGCGCCCCGGAGCTCGCCTCACCGCTCGACCGGCGCGCTCTGCAGCTGCGGCCGGACCGCGATCTCACGACCGGGTTCTTCATCGCCCGCCTGAAACGGGATGATGGTTGAGTGAACGCCGACCGAGGCGACAGCGGGAGCGTCCTCAAGCGGGCCGCCTGTCCGGGCTGCGGCGAACCGTGGCTGCGCCCGACGCAGCTCCCCGGCCGCTTCCGCTGCGTGTACTGTCTGCGCCGCTTCGAGCTCGTCTCGCAGTGCCCGGACTGTGGCGAACACCAGACGATCGCCCGGATGAGCACCACCGAGGACATGACCTGTCAGCACTGCGGCGGCTCGATGCTCAGACACGTGTGAGCGGAGGAAGGCGACGATGAGCGAGCGGATGGCACAACTGATCGGCGAGCGGCGGGTGGCGCCGTCGATCCTCTCCGCCGACTTCGCCCGGCTCGGGGAGCAGATCGACGAGGTCATGGAGGCGGGCGCCCGCGTCATCCACTTCGACGTCATGGACGGCCACTTCGTGCCGCCGATAACGATCGGGCCGCTCGTCTCGACCTCGATCGCCGACCGGGTCCACGAGGCCGGCGGCGCGATCGACGTCCATCTGATGATCGCCGAGCCCGAGCGCCACATCGAGGCATTTCGCCGCGGCCGGCGCCGACTCGATCACCTTCCACGAGGAGGCGACCCCGCACGCGAACCGCACCCTGACCGCGATCCGCGAGCTCGGCTGCCTGGCCGGGGTGGCGATCAACCCCGGGACGCCGGTCGGGGCGCTCGCCGAGCTCGAGGGCCTCGCCGACATCGTCCTCTGCATGACAGTAAACCCGGGCTGGGGAGGGCAGTCGTTCATCCCCGGCTCGCCCGCCAAGGTCGCCCGCCTGCGGGAGATCGTCGGCGACGCCAAGATCGAGGTCGACGGAGGCGTCGACACAGCCACCGCCGGCTCGGTCGCCGACGCCGGCGCCTCCCTCTTCGTCGCCGGCTCCGCCGTCTTCGGGTCAGCTGATCCGGCCGAAGCCTACGCTGGGATCGTCGCCGCAGCGGGAGCTGTTTAGGACCGATCCCGGTAGGGGTGGAACGTCTTGTACTTTTTCGGCGATTCGACCTCGGACGGCAATGGCCGTTCATCGAAAAAGTTAAGCCGGAACCCCTGCCGGGATCGGTCCCTCTCAGCCCCTCGCGATGAGCGCCCCGATGACCTCCTGCCACCACGCCCTGTCGGCGGGGTCGTCACCGCTGCGCTCGGCGCGGCCCTCGCACCAGCGGGCCAGTGCCTGGCGCCCGCCGAGGGCGACGACGCCGCTGGTGACGACCGCGTAGCGGCCGTCGGCGAGCGTGACCAGGGCGCTGGGGTTGTCGCGGCGGCTGCGCAGGACGGCGATCACGGGCACGTCGCCGACCCGCTCGGGCGCCGAAGGGTCGTCACCGTCGTCGCGGACGGGTCGCACCGAGAAGACCTGGGGAGAGCCGCGCGGCGCCATCCGCGGCGGCGGCGGGGTGCCGATCGGGCCCTCGTGCCAGCGGCGCGTCAGCTCCTCGACCTCCTCGCGCAGCTCGCCGCGGACGAGCACGTGCAGCTCGTCGCCCTCGAGCAGCTCGGTCGATCCGCGCGGCGGGATCGCCTCGCCCTCGCGGACGATCACGTTGACGAGCGCCTCCCGCGGCAGCCCCAGTTCCCTGACGAGGTGCCCGGCGGCCGCGGCCCCCGGCTGCAGCCGGTAGGAGATCACGTCGCCGCCGAGCCGCCGGATCCGCCCCGACTCGAGCAGGCGTTTCGGCAGCGCCGGCTCGTCCGTGGTCAGCCCGAGGCGGGTTGCCAGCGGCTCGAAGGTCGCACCCTGGACCAGGGTCGAGGTGACGACGACGAAGAAGACGATCGAGAAGAGCTCCTCGCCCGCGCCGACGCCGGCGACGACCGGGAAGGTGGCGAGCCAGATCGGGGTCGCGCCGCGCAGTCCCGCCCAGCCGAGCATCGCCCGCTCGCGCATGTTGAGGGGCGCCAGGGCGGTGGCCACGAAGGCCGCCACCGGCCGGGCGACGACGATCAGCACCGCCGAGAGGGCGAGGCTCTCGAGGGCGACGTCGCCGAGGGTGCTGGGGAAGACGAGCAGGCCGAGCAGGATGAAGAGCCCGATCTGGGCGACCCAGCCGACGCCCTCGTGGAAGGCGACGATCGTGCGCCGCGCCGGTATCCGCGCCGACCCGAGCGCCAGCGCCGTCAGGTAGGTGGCCAGGAAGCCGGAGCCGTGGGCGACCTCGGCGAGGCCGAAGGCGAGCCCGGCGATCGCGATCGTCGCCACGGGGTAGATGCCGTCGGTCGGCAGTCGCACCCGGTCGAGGCCGGCGACTGCCAGGCGGCCGAGGGCGATTCCGACGGCGGCGCCGATCGCCAGTTTGAGGGCCAGCAGGACGACCATGTCGGCAAAGCCGAAGCCCGGGTCCTGGATCCATTCGATGAACCCGATCACGAGCAGCAGGGCGACCGGGTCGTTCATCCCGGACTCGCCCTCCAGCGATCTCGCCAGGCGTTTCTGGAGCGTCGAGCGGCGCAGGACGGCGAAGATCGCCGCCGAGTCGGTCGCCGCGATCGCGGCGCCGACGATCAGGCCTTCGAGGACGCTGAGCCCGAAGATCCAGTGGGCGGCGATGCCCGCCAGGCAGGCCGTCACGCCGGTGCCGATCGTCGCCAGCGAGGCCGCTGTGCCGAGGACCGGGCGGATCTCCGACCAGCCGGCGGTCAGCCCTCCCTCGAAGAGGATGAGGACGAGGGCGATGGTCCCGAGCGTCCGCGCCAGCTCCGTGTCGTTGAACGCGATCCCCCCGAGCCCCTCCGAGCCGGCCAGCATCCCGAGGCCGAGAAAGAGCAGCAGGCCGGGAATCCGCATCCGCTCGGCGAGCAGGGCGCCGAGGATCCCCGCGGCGAGCAGGGCGCCGGCGATCAGGATCAGCTCGGCGTCGTGTCCACCCATCGACGGACCCTAGCCAGTGGGCAGTCTGGAAAGGCGACCGGGCACTAGACGTTCTCGTCGATGGAGGCGAGGCGCGCCTCGAGCTCCTCGGGCGAGTCCGGCTCGGGGACGTCCTCCTCGCGTCCGTGCGGGCGCCGGTAGACGAGGAACAGCAGCCCGAACAGGACCCCGGCCGCGAGGGTGAAGCCGATCTCCACCCGGTGGTTCTCGTTCTCGATCAGGGGCACGAAGTTCCAGGCGATGAAGGCGACGGCGCAGCCGATCCAGCGCAGCGAGGCACGGCGGACCTGGCCCTGGGCGATGCAGGCCTGGTTGACCGTCACCGAAGACAGGTACAGCCCCATGCCGAGGGTGACCATCAGCAATTCGACCCGTTCGTAGGAGTACTTCTTGCTGAAGGCGAGCTGCATCATCTGCGGCCCGGCGACCAGGAAGGCGAGAGCGGCGAGCCCGGTGAAGGCGGCGATCGCCAGCAGCACCATCCTCACGGTGCGGTGGAACTCGGTCTCGCTGCCGGCCTCGGGGCTCGTGTGGAGGCGGGTGAGGTGGGGGAGGATGCTTGTCGAGACCGCCTGGAAGAGCTGCAGCGGGGCGCGGGCGATCATCAGCACGTTGAAGATGAAGCCCGCCGCCGCAGCGCCCTGCAGCCCGCGGGCGATCAGCGGCCCGGCGTTGAGGAATGCCTGTTCGCTGAACATGATGACGAGGACGGCGAAGGCGAAGCCGCCGACCCTTTTTAAGGGAAAAATCCTCACTGTCGCTCGACATCGCACATCCCTCGCGTCCGGGGATGTCGGGTGAACCCTGTGGGTTGGCGGGTGAACCCTGGGAGCGTTTGGCTCTTCGAGCGAACGCCAGCGGGACTACGAGCAGGGAGAGCGAGGGCGCCGCGACGATCCCGACGGCGACCCAGGACTGTCCGCTCAGCAGGCCGACGGCGACGAGGACCGCGAAGGAGGTGCGGAAGACGGACTCGGAGAGGATCAGCGCCGTGAACAGGCCGAAGCGGTGCTCGCCGGCGAGGAAGCCGCGGGCAAAGTAGCTGGCCGCATAGAAGAGGACCGCGGAGAAGAAGACCCAGTAGAGGGTTTCGTTGCCCTCGAGCAGGTCGTTCTGGATCGGCCCGCGCAGGGCCAGGGCGAGGACCGCGAAGCTGAGCCCGAGGCCGATCTGGAGCCGGGCGGCGACGCCCATCGGCCTGCCGATGGGCTCCCCCTTCTCCCGGTGTTCGGAGATGTGCCGCGAGAGCAGCTGTTCGACCGGCCGGTAGAGGGTCGAGATCGTGATGAAGACCGCGGACCAGAGCACGGTGATCTGCCCGTAGTCGGGCTTCGAGAGCACGTGCGAGGCGATGAAGAAGTAGACGTAGGTGATGACGCCGGTGAGGCCGACCCCGATCGCCAGGAAGCTCGCCGTCTTCCCGTAGTCGGCGGTTGCGGAGACGCCGGCTTTTCCCTCTTTCATCGTTTGCCGCGCTCGTAATGCGACGGGTCGACGCCGAGCGCCAGCTCCACCCGCCTGACCCGCTCGAATACCCGTTGGGTCATCACCCGCTGGCCGGCGAGCAGGTCGCCGATCACGCCGAGGGCGAAGAGCTGGATCGCGGCGATGAAGAGCACGGCGCCGAGGATCAGCGACTGGACGTGGCCGCCGGAGTCGCCGTTGAGGATCCAGTCGAGCAGGAACGGCATCCACGCGGCGAGGGCGAGCAGCGCGACGAACAGGCCGGCGCTGGCGAAGACCTTGAGCGGCTCGTAGCGGGTGTAGATGCGGAGGATCGAGAGCGCGTTGCGACGCACGTAGGCGCCGGTCGAGTCGAAGAGCCGCGACTCGCGCGTCTGCGGGTTGGTCTCGATCGGGACCTGGTCTACGGCGACGAGCATCTTGCCGGCCTGGATCAGGCTCTCCAGGGTGTAGGTGAAGTTGTCGACGACGAGCAGGCCCAGGGCGGCCTCGCGGTTGTAGGCGCGGAAGCCGGAGGTCGTGTCGGCGATCTCGGTGCCCGAGAGGCGCCGCACCACCCAGCTCCCCAGCCGCTGCAGGGCTTTCTTGGAGCCCGAGAAGTGGGCGATCTCGCCGACCCGGCGGTCGCCGACGACGATATCTGCCTCGCCGGCGAGGATCGGGGCGAGGAGCTTGGCGATGTCAGCGCCCCGGTACTGGTTGTCGGCGTCGGTGTTGACGACGATGTCGGCGCCGAGCTTGAGGCAGGCGTCGAGGCCCGCCTGGAAGCCGGCCGCCAGGCCCTTGTTGTTGGTCAGGCGGACGATGTGCTCGACTCCCTGCTCGCGGGCGACCTCGACCGTGCGGTCGGTCGATCCGTCGTCGATCACCAGCAGCTCGACCTCGTCGATCCCCTCGAGCCGGCGCGGGATGTCGGCGATCGTCGCCGCCAGCGTCGCCTCCTCGTCGAGGCAGGGGATTTGCACGATCAGCTTCATCGGCCGCTCAGCGTATCCGCGAGCCCGGCCGCGCCGCCCGCTCCCATGCCGAGTACGCGCATTTCCCCAAGAGCCGGCAAAACCTTCGAACTCGGCGGGATTTGGGGAGTAGGATGGTGTTGATTGACTAGTCAGTCAAGATGATGAACTCCCAGCTGACAGGCACGGATCGGGTCCATATGAGGCGAGCTCTGGAGCTCGCGGAGCGGGGACGTGGGAGGGTCAGCCCCAACCCCCTCGTCGGCGCCGTGATCGCCGGAGCCGACGGCGAGGTGCTTGGCGAGGGCTTCCATCGGGAGCTGGGCGGCCTGCACGCGGAGCGGGCGGCGCTCGCCGACTGCGCGGCGCGCGGCAACGACCCGACCGGGTCGACGATCTGGGTGACGCTCGAGCCCTGCGCGCACGAGGGCCGCCAGCCGCCCTGCGTCGAGGCGATTCTCGAGGCGGGGATCGCGCGCGTCGTGATCGCCTCCGAGGATCCCTCCGAGAAGGCTGCCGGAAGGGGTCCCGGGATCCTCCGCGACGGCGGCGTCGAGGTCGAGTTCGCGGCCGGCGAGGAGGCCGGCGCCGCGCGCCTCCTCAACCAGCCCTTCCGCAAGCACGCTCGCACCGGCCTGCCGCTGGTCACGCTGAAGCTGGCGATGTCCCTCGACGGGCGGACGGCGACTCCGCCCGGCGGCTCCCCCTGGATCTCCGGCGAGCGGAGCCGCCGCCTCGTCCATCGCTGGCGCTCCGAATCCGACGCGATCGCCGTCGGCATCGGCACCGTGCTCGCCGACGATCCCCTGCTGACCGCCCGCGACATCGAGGGGGCCAGGCAACCCGTTCGCGTCGTCTTCGACCGCCGCGCCCGCCTGTCCCTGGGCTCCCAGCTCCTGAACACTCTCGACGTCTCACCGGTGCTTGTCGTGGTCGGGCCCGAAGCGGATTCCGGACACCGCGCCGCCCTCGCCGAGGCGGGCGCCGAGGTGCTCGTCGCCGACGGCATTCCCGCTGCTCTGGCCGACCTCGGCCGCCGCGGCATCACGTCCCTCTTCCTCGAGGGCGGCCGCACCCTCGCATCGGCATTCCTCGCAGCTGAACAGATCGACGAGTCCCGCACCTTCGTCGCCCCGGTTTTGCTGGGCACATCGGATGCCGATGCTGCCGGCACAGACGCCGCACCCGCTTCCGTTCCGTCGGGCGGGGGGTCTTCTCGGGCGGGTGGCGAGGGTGCCGGGGGGGTCGAGGACAGCTCGGCCCGCAGCGCCCCCCCGACAGCCGCGTCAGGACCCGCCCGCCAGAGGGCCCTGTCCACGAAGGTCGAGTCGATCGGCGAGCGACACTCTGATCACGGCCCGCTTCAAGGAGTGGTGAGATGTTCACCGGCCTGATTCAGGACATCGGCACGGTCGAGGCGATCGAGGCGGGCGACGACGGCGCTCGGCTGCGGATCGCGACGCGCCTCGGCGCCGAGATCGCCTCCGGCGACTCGGTCGCCGTCGACGGGGTCTGCCTGACGGCCGCGGACGCCGACCCCGAGGGCTTCGTCGCCGAGGCGATGAACCAGACGCTTCGACTCACCTCTCTGGCGAGCCTCGAGCCCGGCGGCGCCGTCAATCTCGAGCTGGCACTGCGGGCCGCCGACCGGCTCGGCGGCCACATCCTCCAGGGCCACGTCGACGGTATCGGCGAGGTTCTCTCGGTTGAGGAGGACGGCTTCGCCAGGCGCCTCCGGGTGGCGCTCGCACCGGAGCTGATCCGCTACGCGATCGAGCGCGGCTCGATCGGCCTCGGCGGCGTCAGCCTCACGGTCTCCGCCCTCGGCGAGGACTGGATCGAGGTCTCGCTGATCCCCGAGACACTGGAGCGAACCACCCTCGGAGAGGCCGAGCCGGGACGCAGCTTGAACGTCGAGTGTGACGTGGTCGCAAAGTACGTCGAGCGGTTGGTGGCACCATTCGAGCGAAAGGAACAGACGTGAGTCATATGACGGAGACGCAGAGGACAGACGGAGCGGGTGCCGAGGCGGGGAACGGCCCCTTCTCGACGATCGAGGAAGCGATCGAGGAGATCCGCGCCGGCCGCATGGTGATCGTCTGCGATGACGAGAGCCGCGAGAACGAGGGCGACGTCGTGATGGCGGCCCAGTTCGCGACGCCGGAGGCGATCAACTTCATGGCCAAGGAGGCGCGCGGCCTGATCTGCCTTGCGCTCAGCGCCGAGCGCTGCGAGCGGCTCGGCCTGAACCTGATGGCCGCCAAGAACGAGGCGCCGCTGCAGACCGCCTTCACGGTCACGATCGAGGCCGCGGGCGGGGTCAGCACCGGCATCTCCGCCCACGACCGCGCCCACACGGTCCAGGTCGCGATCGACCCCAACTCCGGCCCCCGCGACATAGTCGTGCCCGGCCACATGTTCCCGTTGCGCGCCAAGGACGGCGGCGTCCTCGAGCGCACCGGCCACACCGAGGCGAGCGTCGACCTCGCCCGCCTGGCGGGGCTGACGCCCGCGGGCGTGATCTGCGAGGTGATGAACGACGACGGGACGATGGCCCGCGTCCCCGACCTCGTCCCCTACGCCGAGCGCCACGGCCTGAAGATGATCACGATCGCCGACCTGATCGCCTACCGGCGGCGCACCGAGAAGCTCGTCGAGCGCGTCGTCGCCACGGCGCTGCCGACCTCCTTCGGCGACTTCACCGCGGTCGGCTACCGCTCCCTGGTCGACGACAAACACCATGTGGCGATGGTCAAGGGCGAGGTCGACGGCGCCGAGGACGTGCTCGTCCGCGTCCACAGCGAGTGCCTGACCGGAGACGTCTTCCACAGCATGCGCTGCGACTGCGGTGAGCAGCTGGCGGCGGCGCTGTCGATGATCGAGCAGCAGGGCCAGGGCGTCCTCCTCTACCTCTCACAGGAGGGGCGCGGGATCGGCCTGCTCAACAAGTTGCGCGCCTACAAGCTCCAGGAGGAGGGGGCCGACACGGTCGAGGCGAACCTGAAGCTCGGCCTGCCGGCCGACCTCCGCGACTACGGGATCGGCGCCCAGATCCTCGGCGACCTGGGCCTGACCAGCATCCGCATCCTCACCAACAACCCGAAAAAGATCGTCGGCCTCGAGGGCTACGGGCTCTCGGTCACCGAGCAGGTGCCGATCGAGTCCGACCCCAACGACCACAACGAGTCCTACCTGCGCGTCAAGCGCGACAAGATGGGCCACACCCTCCACCATCAGGGCCTCGCCTTCGACGAGGAGATGATCCACAACGAGGAGGAGCGCGACAAGCAGGACCCCTCCGCAGCCGACGGACAGAGTGGCGATGGCTGAGGCCGGGGACTTCCTCGAGCGCTTCGATGCCGGCGAGCGCGAGACCCTGGCCCCGCTGCGCTTTGCCTCGGTCGTCGGCCGTTTCTACGAGGACCTCGCCAACCGCCTGCAGGAGGGCGCCGACGAGGGCTTCGAGCTGGCCGGCGTGAGCGTGCCGAACGTGACCCACGTCTCCGTGCCGGGCGCCTACGAGCTGCCGATGGCGGCCAAGACCCTGATCGAGAGCGGCGAGTTCGCCGGCATCGCCTGCCTCGGCGTCGTCATCCGCGGCGAGACCGACCACTACGACTTCGTCTGCGCCGAGGCGGCGCGCGGGATCCAGGACGTGCAGCTGCAGACCGGCATTCCCTGCGCGTTCGGGGTGATCACCTGCGACACGATGGAGCAGGCTCTCGCCAGGGCCGGGGGAGGGAAGCGCGACCAGGGTCGCAACGCGGCGCTGACCGTCGCCCGCATGGCCCTGCTCCAGCGCCAGGCGGTCTGAGCGACGGCCGGCGGGCGCGCTGCCGATCATCTACCATCCACGATCCCGATGGCCAAGGTTTGTCATAGCTGCGGCAAGGGACCGGCGTTCGGCCAGTCCCGGAGCCACTCGATGGTCGCCACGAAGCGGCGCTTCGATCCGAACCTGCAGAAGGTCCGGATCCAGGAGGACGGCCGCAAGCTGCGAGCCTACGTCTGCACTCGCTGCCTGAAGAGCAACAAAGTCGTCAAGGCCGCCTAGCCCAACCGAGGGACCTCTGCGGGTCGGGCATCCGTAGTACAGGATGTGGTCTCTGTCGGATTCCGAGAAAGCGGGCTTTGCCGGGGCCTCCGAGCGCGCCCTGATCGCCGCCGCCCAGGGCGGCTCGGAGCGGGCGGTGGAGGAACTCTTCCAGCGCCACTGGCCGGCGACGCACCGCGCCGCGTTCCTGATCGTGCGTGACGCGGCCGCGGCCGAGGACATCGCCCAGGAGGCCTTCCTCTCGGCGCTCGGCTCGCTCGATCGCTTTGACCGCCGCCGTCCCTTCGCCCCCTGGCTGCACCGGATCGCCGTCAACAGGGCGATCGACTGGGGACGGGCGAGGGCGGTGCGCCGCGAGGTCGCGGCCAGCGAGCCGCTGCTCGATTCCGCGGGCTCCGAGGAGCCCGCCCTCGAGGCACTCGAAGTGGAGGGTGAGATCGCCGATGCGCTTGCCGAGTTGACGCCCGAGCACCGCGCCCTCGTCGTCCTCCGCTACCTGCTCGAGTACACCCCCGGCGAGATCGCCCGCATGCTCGACCTGCCCCGGGGCACGGTCAACTCGCGTCTGCGGCGGGCGCTCGACCGGCTCTCGGGGATGCTGGGGGATCGGTCGTGAGAGAGCAGCGCCTGCGCGAAGCGCTCCTCGACGCACGGATCCCCGGCGAGCGGGAGGCCCGCGAACGCGGCTGGCGGCTGGTCCGGGCCGCCTACGTCGCCTCTCCGCCCGCGGTCGCCCCGCGACGGCGATCCGGCGGCCGCCGCGCCTGGCAGGCCGCGCTCGCAGCCGCGCTCGTCGTGGCGGCGATCAGCCCGGCGGGCGCCGCGGTGAGGCACTGGGTCGGAGGCGCGGAGGGTCGGGGCACGCGCCGCCGGTTCCTGCGCTGACCGCGCTGCCGGCGCCGGGCGGCCTGCTGGTCGACTCGGCGCGCGGGCCCTGGGTCGTCCACGGGGATGGCTCCAAGCGCCTGCTCGGCTCCTACGCCGAATCGTCGTGGTCTCCCCACGGCCTCTTCGTCGCCGCCGCGGGCGGGCACCAGCTCGCCGCGGTGGACCCGCTCGGGGAGGTTCGTTGGACGCTGGAGCGCAGCGGTCCGGTGCGGCGCCCCGCCTGGTCTCCCGACGGGGAACGGATCGCCTATCTGAACGGCCCGCAGCTGCGCCTCGTCGTCGGCGACGGGAGCGGCGACCGGCTCTTGGAACCGCGGGTGGAGCGGATCGGGCCCGCCTGGGAGCCGGGCGGGTCGCGCCGCCTCAGCTTCGTCTCTCGAACCGGCCGCATACGCACGGTCGACGTGGATTCCGGCCGGGCCGTCTTCGAAGTCCCCGTCCCGGGCGACCCGCTCGATCTCGGCTGGTCGGCAGACGGCGAGCGCCTGCTGGTCAGGACACGCTCCTCGCTCGTCGTTCTCGACCCGCACGGAAGGCCGGTCTGGAGCGGCGAGGCGCCGCCGGGAATGGAGATCTCCTCGGCCGCGATCGCCCCGGCCGGCAACCGCGCCGCGGCCGTCCTGGTCGCCGGGTCGGGCAGCCGCGGCTCGGTCGAGCTGTTCGGCCCGCGCGGCCGCGATCGAGTTCTCTTCGAGGGCCCCGGGCAGTTCGGCGAAGTCGTCTACTCGCCCGACGGAGAGTGGCTGTTGCTCGCCTGGCGCAGCGCCGACCAGTGGCTCTTCCTCAACCCCGGCGATCCGCGCCGGCTGGTTGCGATCTCCGACATCGCCGCCCAGTTCGATCCCGGCACGACCTCGCCGCCCTCGTTCCCCTCGGTCGCCGGCTGGTGCTGCCCGGCCTCCCCCTGATCGGGCCGGTGAAAACGGAGCCACGCGGGACCTATCGCGGCATCGGGCGCGTATTGGGGGTATGAAACGTCACGCCCTGGCACCGCTGCTGTTGCTCCTTCTCACCATGGCGCCGGGATGCGGATCGGGTGGACCGGGGGAGCCGGCGACCGCGACCGGGCGGCGACCGACTTCGACCGGATGCGCGCCAAGGTGGTCACCGGTCTGGCCGCCGACTTTCGCGGTGGGACCCGCGCCGGACCGCGCGGCTTCGGCCTCTGCCTGCGGCTCGGCATGCGGCGGGCGCTGACCCGGGCCCAGCTCAACCGTCTGGTCGCGGTCTATCGGCGGCCCCACGGGCAGCAGTTCGCCGCACAGGCGCTGCTCGCGATGGCCGCGCCGGTCGGCGCCGAATGCGGGGGCGCGAAGTTCGTCCCGGAGCCGATCAGGGCCTCGGAGGCCCTGGGCGGCGACTACCCGCTCAGCAGGCTCGACATCGCCGCGCGGCGGCTCGGGATCGGCTACGGGCCCTACCTGGGCGTGCGCTGCCGGCAGGCCGGCTCCACCGGGTGCGACGCGGTCGGGATCGACGTCGTCCTGCATCGCGAGGCCGTCGCGGTGATCGCCTGGATCGGCGGGCGCCGGGTGCAGATCGGCAACGGGCGCAGGGTCCGGCTGCGGACTCCCGGTCGGCACAACGGCGTCGCCGGCCGGGACTGGGTCGGTTACCTCGACCGGGTCGGGCTCGATCGCCCCGGGAGCCCCTTCCGCATCCCGTCGAACGGTAGGAGGCCGGGCACCTGGGGCGGCTACCCGCCGGTCTACGTCCCGGTTCGACTCGCGATCGCCTACCCGGACGGCACCAGGGTCGAAGGCACCCTGCCACGGGTCTTTCTCAGCCCGGGGTGGGGATGAGGCGCGCGCTCGCAGCCTCACTGGTCGCACTGGTCGCCGCCGGCCTGGTCGCGGCGGCGCTGAGCGCGGGTGCCGGCGGCCCGCCGGCGCGCCGGGTCTACGCCGGCGAGCGCTACGGGTACTCGGTCCCGATCCCCGACGGTTGGAGGCGGTCCCGGGCGCGACTCGTGCCGAAGCTGCTGTCTCCGCGCGAGATCCTCAGCCTCGGGACCTCTCCGATGCCGGTCGGGGGCGGCGGCAACTGCGGCCGCGAACCGGTTGCGGCGATCTCGCGGATGCGCCCGGGGGACGCGCTCGTCTCCGTTCAGGAGTACGCGACGAACGCCTCGATGCGCGCCAGGGCCGGCAGCGCCTCGGCGCCGCCCACGCCGCGCGCCGCCGCCGCCGATCTCCGCCTGCGCCCCTGGCCGGTGCCGCGCGGCGAACGGGTTGCCCCCGGGGAGCGGCTCTGGGCCGCGACGGTGTCCTTCAGCGGGCACGGCCGCTGGTTCGACGCGCTCGTCTACGTGCGCGGGACGCCGGCCCCGGGGCGACTTCGGGAGGTCCGGGAGATCCTCGCCGGCCTGCGACTGCGCGCCGGCCGCTTCGTCGGCGTCCCCGGCTAGGGCAGGTCGCTGGCCCTGCTCGACGACCGGGTGCTCGCCGGTCGGCGCCGGATCGCCCTCGGCGGGCTCGACGTGCAGGCGGGGCAGGATCCGGTCGAGCCAGCCGGGCAGCCACCAGGCGCGCTCGCCGAAGAGCTGCATCACCGCCGGGACGAGGACCGAGCGGATGATCACGGCGTCGATGAAGACGGCGGAGGCGAGGCCGAGCCCGAAGAGTTTGATGATCCGGTCTTCGCCGATCATGAAGGAGAGGAAGACCGTGCACATGATCGCTGCGGCGGCGGTGATCACCCGGCCGGTGAGGGCGAGGCCGCGGGTCACGGACGCCGTCGCGTCGTGGCTGTTCTCCCACTCTTCGTGCATCCGCGACATCAGAAACACCTCGTAGTCCATCGAGAGGCCGAAGATGATCGCGAAGAGGAAGATCGGGAAGAAGGAGATGATCGGGCCGGTGCCGTCGATGCCGATCAGGCTCGCGCCCCAGCCCCACTGGAAGACGGCGACGATCAGGCCGAAGGCGGCGCCGATGCTGAGCAGATTCATCACCACGGCCTTCACGGGGACGAGGATCGAGCGGAAGACGGCCATCAGCAGCAGCGCCGAGAGCAGCACGACGACGCCGATGAAGAGCGGCAGCTTGTCGGCGATCGCGTTGCCGAAGTCCTCGAAGATCGCTGTGATGCCGCCGACGTGGACCTGGGCGCCGGTCCGCCGCTCGATCGGCGGGACCAGATCGTCGCGGATGCTGATTGAGGAGGTCGGTCGTCTTCTCGCTCTGCGGAGACGTCGTCGGGTAGACCTGGAAGACGCCGGTGTTGCCGGCCTTGTTGACGATCACCGGGGTCGTCCCGGCGACGCCCGCTTCGGTCTCGAGCTCCTTCTGAGCTCGGTGAGGGCTGCGTCTTCGCCCTGCCCGGCAGCGCCGCGACGATCGAGAAGGGGCCGTTGAAGCCGGGGCCGAAGCCATCGGCGAGCAGGTCGTATGCCTGGCGGGTCGTCGTCCCGGCGGGGTCGGTGCCGGCGTCGTTGGAGCCGAGCCGCAGCGAGAGGGTGGGGATGCAGAGCGCGATCAGCAGCCCGCCTGAGAGCAGCGCCGAGGCCAGCGGCCGTCTCTGGATCTCGCGGCTCCAGCGGAACCAGCGCGTGTTCTCGGCGGTTGACGGCTTGCGGCTGCCGAGGCCCGGGATGCGCAGGCGGTCGACCCAGGCGCCGGCGATCGTCAGGAAGGCGGGCAGCAGGGTGAGCGCCGCGATCATCGTCATCAGCACCGCAACCGCCGCCGACATCGCCACCCCGTAGAGGAAGGAGAGGCCGAGCAGGAACATCCCCATCAGGGCGATGATCACCGTGATCCCGGCGAAGAGGACGGCGCGGCCGGCCGTGTCGACCGCGGCGATCGCCGCCTGGCGCTTCTCCAGTCCCTCGTCGAGCCCGTTGCGGAAACGGGTGAGGATGAAGAGCGCGTAGTCGATGCCGACCCCGAGCCCGATCATCAGGGCGAGCTGCGGCGCGAAGTCGGCGGTGTCGAAGACGTGGGTGCCGAGGGTGATCAGGCTGAGGCCGACTCCGAGCGCGAACAGCGCCGTGAGGATCGGCAGGCCCATCGCGACCAGCGAGCCGAAGGTGATCAGAAGGACGACCACCGCCGCCATCAGGCCGATCAGGAACGAGAGTGTCGCCTTCTTCCTGGCGCGCTTCCTCGACCGGCTGGCCGCCGAGCTCGACCTGGAGGCCGTCCCGATTCGCCGCCTCGGCGTCGTCGATCAGCCGGTTGGTGTCCGTGTTTTTCGATTTCGCTGCCGATCACGTCGTACTGGACGGTCGCGTAGGCGATCTCGCCGTTCTTGCTGATCGCCGCGGCGCCGCCCTTTTCGTAGGGGCTGGCCACTTCGCTGACGTGGGGCAGCTCTTCCGCGGTCGCGAAGAGCTTTTCCATCTGCTTCCTGACGGCCGGGGAATCGACCCCGCCCGGTGCCTTGAAGACGATCGTCGCCGTGTCCCCCGACTGCGCCTCGAATCTGTCTTCGAGCAGTTCGAAGGCTTCCGCGGAGTCCGACGCGGGCAGCTTGAAGTCTTCGGAGAAGTCGGACCCCGCCGAGCCGGCGATGAACCCGATTCCGATCAGGGCGACGATCCAGACGGCGATCACCGTCTTGCGGTGGCCGGTGGTCCATGTGGCGAAGCGTCGCATCGGCCGGGCACGCTAGCGAACGGCGGCGACCGGGTCGTATCCGTGGGCTCCAGTTAGATTTCGACCGATGCCAGATCCCAGCATCGTGCGCTTTCGCCGGGTGGTCACCTCCGCCTACGCCTATCTCGAGGAGCGCCGCCAGGAGGTCAACGACCTCAACGTCTTCCCGGTCGCCGACGGCGACACGGGCGACAACATGGCGATGACGATGCGCTCGGTGATGGAGGAGCTCGACCGCCTCGACGGCCAGGAGGTCGACGAGATCGGTCGCACCGAGCTGGTCCAGGCGCTCGCCCGCGCGGCGCTGATGGGCGCTCGCGGCAACTCGGGCGTGATCCTCAGCCAGATCGTCCGCGGCGCCGCCGAGGAGCTCGCCAGCCGGCCCGGCGAGCTGATCGACCCGGTGCTCGTCGCCTCCGCCTTCGCCAGTGCCGCCGACGCCGCCTACGCCTCGGTGCGGGAGCCGGCCGAGGGCACGATGCTGACCGTCTTCCGCGAGATGGCGCATTCGATAGCGCGCCAGCTTGCCCGCCTCGACGCCGACCGCCAGCGGCTCGACCGCGGCGTCAGCGAGGAGCAGCAGGACGCGGTCCTCGCCGAGGTCCTGGAGCGGGCGATCGAGGACGGCCAGCGGGCGGTCGAACGGACCCCCGAGCAGCTCGACGTCCTGCGCGAATCCGGCGTCGTCGACGCCGGCGGCTACGGCCTGGTCCTGATCATGGCCGGGGTCGTCGCCGGCCTCCGTGGCGACGCGGCGGCGGTGCCCGAGATCGGGCACCAGGCGACGCCTCGGCTCAATCAGCCCCACCACGAGGACAGCCGCTACCGCTACTGCACGAACTTCATCGTCTCCGGGACCGGGCTCGACTCCCGTGAGCACCTGCCGCGGCTCGAGGGCCTCGGCGACTCGGTCCTCGTCGTCGGCGACGAAGCGACCCTCAAGGTCCACGTCCACACCGACGAGCCGGAGGCCGCCGCCGCCCTCTTCGAGGGGGTGGGAGAGGTGACGAACCTCGACGTCGCCGACATGCGCGAGCAGGTCGCCGAACGCGAGGCCCGCCTGCGCGCGGGTCGGACCGGCGCCCTGGCGGTTGCCGCCGGGGTCGGCTTCGAGCGACTCTTCGCCGAGCTCGGCGCCGATGTCGTTCCGGGCGGCGAGACCCTCAACCCCTCGACCTACGAGCTGCTCGCCGGGATCCACGAGGTGCCGGCCGACGAAGTCCTCGTCCTGCCCAGCTCCGCGAACGTGATCATGGCCGCGGAGCGCGCCTGCGAGCTCTCCGACAAGCCCGCCCGGGTCGTTCGCTCGACCTCCCAGCAGGAGAGCCTGCTGGTCCTGGTCGAGCTCGACCGGGAGGCTGCGGCCGCCGCCAACGCCGAGCGGCTCGACGCGGCGCTGGAGGGGATCGCCAGCGGCGGCGTCGCCGCCGCGGCCCGCGACGACGCCCAGGGCCGATTCCGCAAGGGCGACGCCGTCGGCTTCGCCGGCGGCGAGATCGTCGCCTGGGGCGGCGCCGGGACGACCCTGGCGGCGACGATCGAAAGCCTCGCCGAGGGCGCGGAGATCGTCACCGTGATCTCCGGCGAGGGGGCGCCGATCCCGCTCGATGAGATCGACCCGCACGTGCCCGATGGGGTCGAGATCGAGACGCACGAGGGCGGGCAGCCGAGCTGGTGGTGGCTGCTGGCAGCTCAGTAGGCGGGACGTGCGCCACTTCGCGGGCGACACCGAGCCGACCGACATCGAGCTTCGCGACGCCCCCGTCCACCGGCCGCGTCCCAGCGTCCTCGAGGCCGCCCTGACCTCGCTCTCGGGGGTCGGCCCGAAGCTCGCCGAGGCGGCGGCCGAGGCCGGCATCGCCACGATAGGCGACCTCCTGCTCCGCTTCCCGCACAGCCACCGCGATCGCACGGTGGTCCCGGTGGCTGAGCTCGAGCCCGGCGACAGCGGCACCATTCGCGTCGAGGTCCTCGGCAACGCCCCGCGCCCGTTTCGCCGCCGGGGCCTGTCGATCACCTCGGTCAAAGTCGGCGACGACTCCGGGTCCCTGCGCGCTTCGTGGTTCAACCAACCCTGGATCGCCCCGAAGCTCACCCCCGGCTCGACCTTCCTCCTCACGGGCTCCCGCGACAAACGCGGCTTCCGTGTCTCGGAGTACGAGATCCTCTCGACCGCGGGTGGCGGCGATGTCGGGGGGGTCGAGGACAGCTCGGCCCGCAGCGCCCCCTCGACATCGCCGTCAGGACCCGCGGCCGTGAGGCTGGTCCCCGTCCATCCGGCGACCGAGCGGCTCAAGGCGCAGACGATCAGGAAATGGGTCGAGCAGGCAATTCCGATGGCAGGGAACCTGCTCGAGGCGTTGCCGGCAGAGATGCGAGCGAGGCGGGGCTGGCGGGGATTGCCGATGCGGTCACGGCGATCCACTTCCCGGAGAGCGAGCCCGAGCAGGAGGGCGCTGTCGAGCGCCTCAAGTTCGAAGAGCTATTCCTCCACCAGGCGATCCTCACCAGCCGCAGGCGGGCGCGCCGCGCGGCGCGCCCGGCGCCGCGACTTGGCGCTCCCGGGGAGCTGGTCGGACGCTGGCTCGAGTCGTTGCCCTTCGAGCCGACCGCCGGCCAGCGGGCGGCCTTCGACGAGATCGATGGCGATCTCGATTCCGGGGAGCCGATGGCACGACTGCTGATGGGCGAGGTCGGGTCGGGGAAGACCGTCGTCGCGGTCTACGCAATGCTGCGCGCGTTGGAAGCGGGTCATCAAGCGGTCCTGATGGCGCCGACCGAGACCCTTGCCGAGCAGCACGCGGCGACCCTCGACCGCCTGCTCGGCACTGAGCTGATTCCTTTTTCGCTGCTCACCGGCTCCACCCCGGCGGCGGTCCGCAGGCGGACCCTCCAGGCGCTGGCCAGCGGCGAGCTGGGGATGGCAATCGGCACGCACGCTCTGATCGAGCCGTCGATCGAGTTCGCCCGCCTGGGCCTCTGTGTCGTCGACGAGCAGCACCGCTTCGGGGTCGAGCAGCGCCGGGCGCTCGACGAGAAGGCGCCCGAGGGGCACGGCCCCGCACGTCCTCCATATGACGGCGACGCCGATCCCGCGCACGCTCTCGCTCACCGCCTACGGCGACCTCGACACGACGACCCTGCGCGAGCTGCCGGCCGGGCGCAGCCCGGTCGAGACCCGGCTCGTCGGCGAGGGCGATCGCGAGGCGGCCTTCGACCTCCTCCGCGCCGAGTTGCGCGACGGCCGCCAGGCATTCGTCGTCTGCCCGCTGGTCCTCGAGTCCGACCGGCAGCCAGGGCAAGGCCGCCGAGGTGGAGGCGGAACGGCTGGCGGGCGCCGAGCTGCGCGGCTTCGAGATCGGCGTCCTGCACGGCCAGATGCCCCCGGCCGAGAAGGCGGCGGCGATGGCGCGCTTCGCCGCCGGCGACACCCAGGTGCTGGTCGCGACGACCGTGATCGAGGTCGGCATCGACGTCGGCAACGCGACGGTGATGGTGATCGAGGGGGCCGAGCGCTACGGGGTCTCCCAGCTCCACCAGCTCCGCGGCCGGGTCGGGAGGGGCGAGCACCGCTCCCACTGCCTGCTGGTGCCCGAAGAAGCGGGAGAGGCGGCGCGCCGGCGGCTGAGGGCGGTGACGGGCGAGAGCGACGGCTTCAAGCTCGCCGAGGTCGACCTCGCCCTGCGCGGCGAGGGCGAGGTGCTCGGCACCCGTCAGCACGGCCTGCCGCGCTTCGCGCTCGCCGAGCTCCCGCGCGACACGCCGCTGCTGCTCGAGGCGCGCGAGGAGGCTCTCGCCCTGCTGCGCGAGCACGGCTCGCTCGACGCCGCCGCCCTCGGCCCGCTGATGGACGCCGCCCGCCGCCGCTTCGGCGCCGCCGCCGCCGACCCGATACCCATATAGCCTGAGCCGCGAAATTTGTGATGAGGGTGATCGCCGGAGAGCTGAAGGGGAGGCCGCTGCTGGCGCCGCGAGGCTGGAAGGTGCGCCCGACCTCCGACCGGGTCCGCGAGGCGATCTTCTCGGCACTCGGCGAATCGGTGCGCGGGGCGCACGTCCTCGACCTCTTCTGCGGGACCGGCGCGCTGGCGATCGAGGCGCTCTCGCGGGGCGCCGAGGAGGCGGTCCTCGTCGACAGGGACACCCGCCCGGCGCTCGGGAACGTCGAGAGCCTCGGGCTCGGCGGGCGGGTGGAGTTGGTCCGCTCCGACGCCGAGCGCTGGCTGGCGGCGCGTGCCGCGGAGCCAGACCTGCGACCCTTCGACCTCGTGTTCGTCGATGCCCCCTATAGACTCGCCGACCGCGTGGGGCAGGAACTGAACGCACATATGCCCCGCCTTCTCGGGGAGAGTGGGCGGGCGATCGTCGAGAGCGGCGCCCGCCGCCCGTTGCGAATCGACTCTCTCGAGCGCCTGCGACAGCGCCGCTACGGCGCCGCCGATGTCTCGTTCTACGGCATCGCCGGAGGCTCCGGGTGATGGCGCGCCAGGGCGGCACGGCCGTCTGCCCGGGGAGCTATGACCCGGTCACGAACGGCCATCTCGACATCATCACCCGCAGCTCCGCCGTCTTCGACCGGGTGGTCGTCGGCGTCGTCAACAACCCGATCCGCAAGCAGAAGACGCTGTTCACGGCCGAGGAGCGCAAGGCCTTCATCGAGGAGGCGACCGCCGACCTCGCCAACGTCGAGGTGCAGACCTTCTCCAATCTGCTGGTCGAGTTCGCGCGGGAACTCGACGCGACCGCGATCGTCAAGGGACTGCGGGCGATCTCCGACTTCGAGTACGAGTTCGAGATGGCGCAGCTCAACCGCAAGCTCGATCCGGACATGGAGAGCGTCTACATGATCGCCTCGCCCCAGTACAGCTTCCTCTCGTCCACCGGAGTGAAGGAAATGGCGACCTTCAAGGGCGACGTCTCCGATCTCGTCCCGGGCCCGGTCGCGACCGCGATGGCCGGCCGCCTGGGCGAGAGATAGGCTGCGGACGGAAAACTCGTTGTGGGCGAGAGTTTGCAAAAAGCCGAGGAAATCACGGCTTCTTCACCAAAAGTCGCTCTGACACGTAGGCTTACGATCTGCCGATGGACGTACTGGTCCTAATAGACAAGCTGGACGACGTCGTCCACAACGCCCGGGCGGTCCCCCTGACCGACCAGGTGCGTGTGGACCGCGAGGAGATCTACGATCTCCTCGACCAGATGCGGGCGACGATCCCCGAGGAGATCAAGCAGGCGCGCTGGATCGTCAAGGAGCGCCAGGAGATGCTCGCCGAGGCCAAACGCGAGGCCGAGCGCATCGTCCGCGAGGCCCGCGAGCAGCAGGCCCGCCTGATCTCCGACGAAGAGGTCACCAAGCAGGCCGAGCGGGCCGCCGACGAGATCGTCGAGGACGCCCGCACGCGCGAGCGCGAGATCCGCCTCGGCGCCGAGGACTACGCCGACGAGATCCTCAACACCCTCGAGGTCAACCTTCAGAAGTTCCTCGCCGCCGTCCAGCGCGGTCGCGACCGCCTGGCCGGGCGCGACGAGGAACCGGTCGCCGAGCTCGACGAGCAGGCGGAGTAGGGGCGAGGGGTCGGCGCCCCTCCTCTCTTAACTTTTTCGCGAGACCATCGTCTCAACCGCAGCTTGCTCCGGCCAGATGGTCCGGGCTCGTCGCGCCCAGTTAGTCCAGCTTCAGCTCGTCTAGCTTGGACCAGCGCGGATCTATTCCGGTGCCGTGTTCGTGGTCTGCGGGGTCGGCGTCGTTGAGGGACTCGCCGCAGCCGGGGCAGAGGCCGGCGCAGTCGGCGCGGCAGACGATGCGTGTGGGAAGGGCGAGGACGGCGGCGTCGCGCGCCCAGCGCCCGAGGTCGAGCTCGTTGTCGTCGTTCACGTAGGGACTGCGCAGCTCCTCGTCGTCGGTGTCGTGCTGGTCGATCTCACGCGCGTCGACCTCGGCCTCGACGCCGGCCTGCTCGAGGCAGCGCATGCAGGGGCCCTCGATTCGCACCGGGAAGCCGAGGTGGAGGGCGAAGCCGCGACTCGGGCGTGAGACGTCGAGCCTGACCCGCACGGGGTCGGGAACGGGCTCGTAGGCCTGGCCGCCGAGCTCCAGCTCCCCGATCGAGACCGGGAACTCGAGCCGCTTGCCCTCCCCGTGGGCGAGGGAGAGCCGGTCGAGGTCGATGATGGTGGAAGATTGCACCTCCCGGACGAGGTTAGAAGATGGGTCAATTCGACTGGACACCAGATGAGTACCTGGAGCGGATACGGGCGCGGATCGGGCGCTACGACGAGCTCCAGGAGCAGGCCGTGGCGGCGATCCCGTTCCCTCCCGAACGCGTCCTCGAGCTCGGCATGGGCACGGGAGAGACGACCAGGAGGCTGATCGAGGCCCATCCGGATGCCTGGGTGATCGGCCTCGACTCCAGTCCCGACATGGTCTTCCGCGCTCGCCAGTCCTACGACGACGTGCAGCTCGCCCGCATGGAGGACCCGCTCCCCGACGGCCCCTGGGACCTCGTCATCTCGGTGCTCTCGGTCAGCGATCTCGACGACGGCCAACAACAGGCGCTGTTCCGCCGCGTCAAGGACCATTCCCGCTCCCTCGTGATCGGCGACGTCTTCGAGTCCGACGAGAAGCTCCAGAACCTGGTCGAGTGGAGCCAAGGTGAAATCAGCTGGGAGGCCGACGGCCTGGCCGTAATCCGCGCCACCTACTGACCGTCGTCCCGCCAGCTATTGAGCATGGGACGGCCGCTGGATTGACTCCCGTGTGTCGAGGAAGGGTCGGGGTGCCCCTCCGAGCGGCTTGTACTTTTTCGCCATTCCGAGCTCGGACGGCCTATGCCGATCCACGAAAAAGTTGAGCGAGGAGGGGTGCCCCGACCCTTCCTCGCTACCATGCCCGACTCATGGCCGTCCCAAAGAAGAGAACTTCGAGCGCCCGCCGCGACAAGCGCCGCGCAAACCACAAGGCCGGCAAGGCCCGCCTCAACAGCTGCCCGCGCTGCCACAGCCCGCGCCTCCCGCACCGCGTCTGCCCGACCTGCGGGACCTACGCGGGCCGCGAGGTCGTCAGTCACTCGGTCGCCCAGCGACCCGTGGACACTCCCGACGCCGAGGAGTAATGCCGGCCGGGGAGGGCGCGACCGTCGCCCTCGACGGGTTCGGCGCTGAGCAGGGCTTCGAGGCGCTTGCCGAGGGGGCCCGGCTGGCTGCCGCCGACGGGATCCGCATCCGTGTCTTCGGGCCGCCGGCCGAGCTGGGGCTCGACGGCGCCGACGGCATCGAGGTCGTCCCGACGGCGGACCGGATCGGCAACGACGACGACCCGGTTCCGGCCGTCCGCGCCCGTCGCGAGGCCTCGGTGGTGCGGGCCGCAGCCGCCGTCGCCGAGGGCGCGGCCGACGCCCTCGTCAGCCACGGATCGACCGGCGCGACGATGGCCGCCGCCACATTTGGGCTGCGACGCCTGAAGGGGGTCCAGCGCCCGGCGCTGGCGGTGCGGCTACCGGTTCCCGGCAGGCCGGTGCTGTTCCTCGACGTCGGCGCCAACGTCGATGTCCGTGCTCAGCACCTCGTCCAGTTCGCATTCCTGGGTGCCGCCTTCAGCGAGGCCGTGCTCGGCGTCTCCGCCCCCAGGGTCGGCCTGCTCTCGGTCGGCGAGGAGGCCGGCAAGGGCACCGAGGAGGTGGTCGCCGCCCACGCGACCCTGGCGGCGGCCACGGGCATCGATTTCGTCGGCAACGTCGAGGGCGGTGACCTGCCCGCAGCGGTCGCCGACGTCGTCGTCACCGACGGCTTCACCGGCAACGTCGCGCTGAAGCTGATGGAGGGGACGGCGCGCACCGTCACCGGGGCGATCCGCGCGGCGGCCCGCTCCAACCCCGTCGCCGCGGCCGGCGGCCTGCTGATGCGGCCTGCGCTCGGCGGCCTGCGCCGTGAGCTATCTCCGGACGCGACCGGAGGCGCGATCCTGCTCGGCCTGCGCGGGATCGCGGTCGTCGGCCATGGCAGCGCCGGCGCCGACGGGATCGCCAACGCCGTCCGCCTCGCCGCCCGCAGTGTCGGGGTCGATGCCGTCGGGCGGACCGCGGCCCTCCTACGCGAGGGCGCCGCCGGGCGCGGGGCTCTCGCCGCGAAGCCGACCGGCGGGGAGAGCGCGTGATAGGAAAGCAGCGATGACAAAGGACGAAGTGATGACGCTCGTCCGCGAGCACCTCGCCGAGGAGCTCGAGGTCGGCCCGGAGGAGATCGCCGAGGGGACCCGCTTCAAGGAGGACCTCGACGCCGACTCCCTCGACCTCTACGAGCTGGTGATGGAGCTCGAGGACCGCTATGGCGTCGCCGTCTCCGAGGAGCAGGCTGCGCGAATCAAGACGGTCGGCGACGCGGTCGACTTCGTCCTCGAGCACGCGCCCGCTTGAGCACGCTGTCCGAACTGATCCCCGAGCTCCCGCCGGAGTTGCGCGAGCGAGCCCTCACCCACGCGACCTGGACCGAGGAGCGCACCGACTCCTACGAGCGCCTCGCCTATCTCGGCGACAGCGTCCTCGCCCTGGCCGTTGCCGCGGAGCTGGTCGACCGCTTCCCGGGGGTCGACGCCGGCGGTCTGACGAAGATCCACAACCAGGCGGTCAGCGGCGTCTCCTGCACCGAGGTCGGCCGCGCTCTCGGGGTGCCGGCGATGCTGCGCGAGGCCGAGCCCGAGGCCGAGCCGGCGATCCCCGCCGAGGTCCTGCTCGGCGGCGCCCGGGCGCTGCCGGAGGTGACCGAGGCCCTGATCGGCGCCTGCTTCATCGCCTTCGGGTTCGAGCGCACGGCGGCCGCCGTCGTCGTCGACTTCGAGGGTCAGATCGAGGGTGCGGCCGAGTCGCCGGTGGACTTCAAGTCCGCCCTCCAGGAGCTGCTCGCGCAGCGCCGGGCGCGCGTAAGCTACGAGGTGGTCGTCGAATCCGGCCCCCCGCACGAGCGCACCTTCGAGGTGGAGGCGGTCGTCGACTCCGAGCGGCTCGGCTCGGGCCGGGGCCGGAGCAAGAAGGCGGCCGAGCAGGCGGCCGCCGAGGAGGCGCTGGGGAAGCTGCGGCCCGGAAATTAGGGAAAGGCGTCGCGTCCGACGTGGACGAGAGCCTTAGGTTGAGGACGAGGACCGGAAGAGATGTATCTGAAATCGATCGAGATGAAGGGGTTCAAGTCGTTCCCCGAGCGGGCGAGGCTGGAGTTCTCGCCCGGCGTCAGCGTGATCGTCGGGCCGAACGGCTCCGGCAAGTCCAACATCACCGACGCCGTGCTCTGGGCGCTCGGCGAGCAGAGCCCCGGGGCGATCCGGGGGGCCTCGATGCAGGACGTGATTTCGGCCGGCGGCAAGGGAGTCGGCAGGCGCAAGGCGGCCGCCGTCGAGGTCGTCATCGACAACGCCGAAGGTCGCGCCGCAACGGAGTTCTCGGAGATCTCGATCCAGCGCACCCTCGACCGCTCCGGCGACGGCGTGTACCGGCTCAACGGCGCCCGCTGCCGCCTCTCGGACGTGGTCGAGGTCCTCTCCGACACGAACCTCGGGAGAGAGATGCACTCGGTGATCAGCCAGGGCCGCGTGGAGACGATCGTCCACTCGAAGCCCCGCGAGCGGCGCCTGCTCGTCGAGGAGGCCGCCGGCCTCGGAAAGCACCGCAAGCGCCGCCGCCGCGCCGAGCTCAAACTGCGGGCTGCGGGCGACAACCTCGATCGCGCCCTCGACGTCGAGCGCGAGGCACGCGCCCGTCTGCGGCCGCTGAAGCGCCAGGCGCAGGCGGCCGAGATCGGCCTGCGGATCGAGAAGGAGGAGCTCGAACTTCGTGGCCGCCTGGTCGCCGAGGAACTGCGCTTCGGCGAGGACCGGGCACTCGTCGCCGAGCGGGCCGCCGCCGCGGCCCGTTCGGAGCGGGCTCGCCTCGACGAGGCGCTCGCCGAGGTCAGCGAGCGCCGCCGGGCCGCGGAGGAGCGCTTCGCCGACCGTGACCGCCTGCGCACCAGAGCGTGGGGGCTGCTGACCAAGCTGCGCGGTGACCAGCAGCGGATCGCGGTGCTGGCATCGACCCTCTCCGCTCGTCGGACCGAGATCGCCGCCCGGCTCGAGGCCCTGCGCACCGAGCTCGGCCCGCTGACCCTCGATCTCGGCGCCGACGGCGCGCCGCCCGCCGAGCGCGCCCGCAAGCTCGGGGACGAGCTCGGCGAGATCGACGCCGGGCTCTCCGCGGCCGCCGACGGCCTCTCCCGGGCACGGGTGGGCGATGCGTCGGAGTCCGCCCGCGAGGCGGCGCTCGGCGCGGTCCGGGGCGGCGCCGAGCGCGCCGTGCGCCATGCCCGGCGGGCCGAAGGGCTGCTCGGCGAGCGCCACCGCGAGGTCCTCCGCAAGCGGCTCAGCGACGGCGAGGGGCTGCTTGCCGACGTGCAGGCCGGCGCCGCCGCCGCCGCCGAGGTCGAGACCGCGATCCGAGCCCGGGTCGAGCGCACGGAGGGAGAGGTGCTCGGCGGCAAGGGCGACGGCGACGAGATCGCCGAGGAGATGAGGGCCTGCTCGAAGCGCGAGTCCGAGCTCCAGGTCGAGCTCAAGGGCGCGGCCGACAGGCTGACTGCGGCTGAGGTCGAGGCGGCGCACCTCGGCGACCGACGCGCCGAGGCGGCCAAGGAGCTGGCCTCGATCGCCGAGCGACTCGGTGAGCAGGTCGAGCCCGCCGATCAGCCGATCGGCGATGAGCAGCGCGCCGAGATCGACCGTCGCCTCGAGCGCCTCGACCGCCGCCGAGCCCAGATCGGCCCGGTCAACCCGCTGGCCGAGAGCGAGTACGAGGAGGCCCGCGAGCACGTCGAGGCCCTGCAGGTGCAGCGCGAGGACACTGAGCGCGGCATGCGGGAGCTGGAGGCGCTGATCCGCGACATCGACCGCGAGATCGAGCGCGCCTTCGAGGAGACCTTCGAGGCGACCTCCAAGAACTTCGAGGAGATGGTCGAGCACCTCTTTCCCGGCGGGCGCGGCGCCCTGCGACGGGTCGCGCTGCGCCCGGTCCGCGACGCCGAGCGGCCGAGCGGCGAGCAGGAGGCACCGACCGACGCCGAGCCTGACGAGGAGGGGGAGGAGGAACGCGAGGAGCTCGGGGTCGAGATCGAGGTCACCCCGGCGGGCAAGTCGACGCGCAAGCTCTCGCTGCTCTCCGGCGGCGAGAAGTCGCTCGTCGCCCTCGCCTTCGTCTTCGCGGTGTTCCTCGCCCGGCCCTGTCCCTTCTACATCCTCGACGAGGTGGAGGCCGCCCTCGACGACGCCAACATCGACCGCTTCCTGCAGCTCGTGCGGCGCTTCTCCGATCGCGCCCAGTTCGTGATCGTCACCCACCAGAAACGGACGATGGACGCCGCCGACGTCCTCTACGGGGTGACGATGGGAGACGACGGCGTGACCAGGGTCGTCTCCCGGCGCCTGCCGCGTGAGGACTCCCAGGGCAGCGCCGCAGCGCCCCGCCCCTTCGCCGGCATCGATGCGGAGAGCGATGCCCCGCCCGAGCAGGATGGAATCGGGGCGCCCGCAGCGGATCCACCGGCGCGGGCCTCGCGCGGCTCCGTCGAAGCCGCCTAGCTATCCTGAATCAGGCGTGGCGGTTGCCGCGCTCGAGATCGGGAGGAGGGCGGGATGGCCCAGCGTCATATGGACAGGCTGACGTCGTTCGACACGTCGTTCCTGACCAACGAGAAATCGAACGGCCACATGGCGATCGGCGCGATCATGGTCTGCGAGGGGTCGGCGCCCAGCTACGACGATTTCGTCACCCACATCCGCAGCCGCCTCCACCTGCTGCCCCGCCTGCGCCAGAAGCTCGCCGTGCCGCCCCTGCACCTGGGCACGCCGATGTGGGTCGACGACCCCGACTTCGACGTCCACCGCCACGTCCAGCACGTGACGCTGCCGGCGCCGGGCACCGATGCCCAGTTCCACGAGGTGATCGGCGAGTACCTCTCGCCGCCGCTGGACCGCTCCAAGCCGCTCTGGGAGCTGTGGCTGACCGACGGCTTTGAGGACGACCGCTTCGGGATCATCTACAAGACCCATCACTCGATGGCCGACGGGATCTCGGCGACCGACGTCGGCATGCTGCTCTTCGATGTCGAGCCCAGGGACGAGATCGTTCGCACCGAGGAGCCCTGGCACCCGCAGGCGCCGCCCACAGGACGCCACCTGCTCGGTCTCTCGGTGCGCGGCTTCTTCGGCATGTTCGGCGGCGCGGCGCGCTGGCTCTGGAACGCGGCGAAGGCGCCGGGCAAGGCCTGGAAGCGGCTCTCCGACGGGGTCGTCGGGCTCTGGGAGGTCGGCTGGAACCTGACCAAGCCCGCACCCAGGGTCGCCTTCAACACCGACATCGGGGGCAGGCGGAGCTTCGCCTGGACGACCGGCCCGCTGGGCGACTTCAAGACGATCAAGAACAGCCTCGGCGGCACCGTCAACGACGTCACCCTCGCGGTCGCCGGCGGCGCCCTGAGACGCTGGCTCGAGGAGCGCGACGTCGACGCCGACGAGCTCGAGCTGCAGGCTCTGGTTCCGGTCTCGGTCCGGACCGAGAACGAGCACGGCGAGCTCGGCAACCGGCTGACGGCGATGCGCGGGCCGCTGCCGGTGCACATCGCCGACCCCTATGCGCGCCTGCAGTACGTGACCAAGGAGATGGAAGCGCTCAAGGCCTCCAAGCAGGCGCTGGGGGCGGAAGCGATCTGGGGCCTCAACGACTGGTTCCGCGAGTTCGCGCCGCCGGTCCTGCTCAACCCGACGGCGACGATCAACTTCTCGACCCGGCTCTTCAACATGCTCGTCACCAACTTCCCCGGCCCGCAGGTGCCCTTCTACGTGCTCGGGCGCGAGCTGACGGCGGTCTACCCGATCGGATTCCTGGCCAAGAACCACGCGCTGGCGATCGCGATGTTCAGCTACAACGGCCAGATGCACTTCGGCCTGCTCGCCGACTCCGAGACGGTCGCCGACCTCGACACGATCGGCGTTCACATCGACGAGTCGATCCAGGAGCTGCTCGACATCGCCGGCGCCGGTGCCTCGGACTCCGAGGCCAGCCCCCAGCTCGTCTAGATAGCCTGCCGCGGCGATGCCGACGACCTGGCAGGAGATGCTCGACCTTGGCGCCCGCGATGCCCGGCAGGCCGCTGCCGCGGAGCCTGCCGAGGAGGGCGGCGGGGGAATGTTCCGGCGCCTGCGCGAGTCGCTCTCGAAAAGCCGCAGGGCGCTGAGCGAGGAGATCTCGGCCAGCCTCTTCGAGCGCCTCGACGACGAGACCTGGGAGCGCCTCGAGGAGGCGCTGATCCTCGCCGACGCCGGCGCGCCGACGACCGCGAAGGTGGTCGAGAAGCTCGAGCAGGAGGTCGACGCGGGGACCGTCTCGCCCGACGGCGAGGCGGTGCGCGAGCGGCTGGTCGAGATCCTCGCCGAGGTCGCCTCGACCGGGCGGGCGCCGATCGACCTGAGCGGCGAGCCGGCGGTACTGCTGATGGTCGGCGTCAACGGGACCGGCAAGACGACGACGATCGGCAAGATCGCCTGGCATCTCTCCAGGGAGTTCGGCCTCAGGGTGATCCTGGCGGCCGCCGACACCTACCGCGCCGCCGCCGCCGAGCAGCTCGCCGAGTGGGCGGAGCGCTCCGGCGCCGACCTGATCCGCTCGGCTCCCGGCGGCGACCCCGGCGCCGTCGCCTACGACGCGATCGACGCAGCCCGCGCCCGCGGCGCCGACGTCGTCATCGTCGACACCGCCGGCCGCCTCCACACCGAGGGCAACCTGATGGAGGAGCTGGCGAAGGTCGGCAGGGTGATCGGCAAGCAGATCCCCGGCGCCCCGCACGAGACGCTGATCTCGATCGACGCGACGACCGGCCAGAACGGCCTGCGCCAGGCGAAGGTCTTCGCCGACGCGGTCGCGCTCGACGGCGTCGTCCTGACCAAGCTCGACGGGACGGCCAAGGGCGGGATCACCCTGGCGATCGCCGATGAGCTCGGCATCCCGGTGAAGCTGATCGGCACCGGCGAGACGCTCGAGGACCTGAGCCCCTTCGACCCCGACGACTTCGCCCGGGCGCTGCTGGCCGAGTAGCCGTGAGCGCAGTTATGCCCGCATAGCGGGCATAACTGCGCTCACACTGCCGTAAAGTCCGCCCGGCGTGTTCGACCAGCTCTCAGACCGCCTCCAGGCGACCCTCTCCGACGTCCGCAACCGCGGCACGCTGAACGAGGGCGACGTCGACGCGGCGATGCGTGAGATCCGCCTCGCCCTGCTCGAGGCGGACGTCAACTTCAAGGTCGTCAAAGCCTTCACCGCCAACCTCAAGGAGCGCTGCCTGGGCTCCGACGTGCTGCAGAGCCTCGACCCGGGCCAGCAGGTGGTGAAGATCGTCAACGAGGAGCTGACCGGGCTGATGGGCGGCTCCGGGCGCGATCTCGCCTACGCCTCGAAGGGCCCGACCGTGATTCTGATGGCCGGCCTGCAGGGCTCCGGCAAGACGACGGCCTGCGCGAAGCTCGCCCGCTATCTGAAGGAGCAGGGCAAGGACGTCGCGATCGCGGCCTGCGACGTCTACCGGCCCGCCGCGGTCGAGCAGCTGGTCACCGTCGGCGGGCGCGCCGGGGCGACCGTCTACGAGCAGGGGACCGACGCCGACCCGGTCGAGATTGCCGCCTGGGCTCTCGAGCGCGCCCGCGAGGAGGTTCGCGACGTGCTGATCGTCGACACAGCCGGGCGCCTCCACATCGACGGCGAGCTGATGGACGAGCTGGCGCGGATCCGCAAGCGGACCAAGCCCCACGACGTCCTCCTGGTCGTCGACGCGATGACGGGTCAGGACGCGGTCGGCGTTGCCGAGACCTTCGCCGAGGCCGCCGAGTTCGACGGCGTCGTGATGACGAAGCTCGACGGCGATGCGCGCGGCGGCGCCGCGCTCTCGGTCAAAGCGGTGACCGGCAAGCCGATCCTGTTCGCCTCGACCGGGGAGAAGCTCGAGGCCTTCGAGCGCTTCCACCCCGACCGGATGGCCTCGCGGATCCTCGGCATGGGCGACGTCCTCAGCCTGATCGAGAAAGCCGAGCAGCAGGTCGACGAGGACGAGGCGGAGGACCTCCAGCGCAAGCTCGAAACCGAACAGTTCACGCTCGAGGACTTCCTCAAGCAGATGCGCCAGGTCCGGAAGATGGGCCCGCTCAGCGGCCTGATCGGGATGCTGCCGGGGATGGGCGCGATGAAGGGCCTGAAGAACGCCGACGTCGACGAGGGCGAGCTCGACCGAGTCGAGGCGATCATCCTCTCGATGACACCCGGCGAGCGAGCCGATCCGGGCGCGATCAACGGCTCGCGGCGCAAACGGATCGCCAACGGCTCGGGCACGAAAGTCCAGCACGTCAAGCAGCTGGTCAAGCAGTTCGACCAGATGCGGGTGATGATGAAGCAGATGGCGACCGGGACGCCGCCGACCCCCCAACAGATCGCCCAGATGCAGGGGGGAGCGCCGCGCCCGAAGTACAAGAGGCGCTAACCTCTCGCCGCTCATGGCCGTACGGATAAGACTGAGAAGGGTCGGTTCGAAGAAGAACCCGATCTGGCGGATCGTCGTCGCCGACAAACGCTCCCCCCGTGACGGGCGGACGATCGAGACGATCGGCCAGTACAACCCGCAGACCGAGCCTTCGACGATCGTCCTCGACGAGGAGCGCGCCAAGCACTGGCTGGAGCACGGTGCCCAGCCCTCGGAGACGGTCGCGACGCTGCTGCGCACCAAGGGCATCGCCGCCTCCGGCACCTAGGCCCAGATGACCGAACTGCTCGAGTTCCTCGTCAAGGCACTGGTCGAGGACCCTGCCGCCGTCGTCGTCGAGGAGCTCGAAGAGGACGGCGACCTCGTCTACGAGATCACGGTCGCCGACGAGGACCTCGGCCGCGTGATCGGCAAAGGTGGGCGGGTCGCGAACGCGATTCGGACGATTGCCAAGGCGGCGGCGGTTCGCATCGACCGCCGGGTCATCGTCGACATTCTCGACTGAAACCACCTCGCGACGGAGTCGGCGGGTCCAGGCAGGGGTTTCGCTTAACTTTTTCGTGGAACGGCGCTGGCCGTCCGAGGATCGGAGCGGCGAAAAAGTACAAGACGCTTCACCCCTGCCTGGATCCCGCCCTACGAGTCCCGCCCGCAAGCTGATGAAGCTCGACATCTTCACTCTGTTTCCTGAGGCGTTCGACTGGTTCCGGTCGCAGAGGTCGGTGGAGAATGCGGTTCGCGAGGGCAATGAGCTGCGAGTTGCTTCAACTACCGGGATACGACACCGCTTAAGGCTGGGCAGGTGGACGACTCGCCTTACGGGGGGGGGCGGGGATGGTGCTGCAGGGTCGATGTGGTCGACGCCGCGCTGCAGGCGGCCTACGCCGGAGGGGTGCGGCCGCGGGTCGTGCTGCTGACGCCGACCGGGCGGCTGCTCGACGACGAGCTCGCCGACGAGCTGATCGCCGAGCCGCACGTCGCCCTGCTCTGCGGCCGCTATGAGGGGTTCGACGAGCGGGTCCACGAGCAGTTCGCCGACGACGAGGTCTCGATCGGCCGCTACGTCCTCGCCGGCGGAGAGCTGCCGGCGATGGTCGTCGCCGATGTCCTGATGCGCAAGCTGCCGGGCGCCCTGGGCCACGAGGACTCGGCGGCGGAGGAGTCCTTCAGTCGCCTGCTCGAGGGGATGCCCGAGTACCCCCACTACACTCGGCCGGCCGAGTATCGGGGCTGGGAGGTGCCCGGGGTCCTGCTCTCCGGCGACCACGAGCGGGTGCGCCGCTGGAGGGTCGAGCAGAGCCGCACCCGGGCCGAGCAGTTCGAACGAGGCGCGGAGTAGGTACCATTCGCCGACCGCGCGGCGCCCGACCAGGCTCCGGCGGTTTTTTCTCGCAGTTGAGCGCAAGGAACCTTTGCAATGAGCAGCGTCATAGACACCATTGAGCGTGCCCAGGTCCGCAAGGGCCTGCCGTCCTTCGACGCGGGGGACCGTGTCCGCGTCCATTTCCAGGTGATCGAGGGAAGCCGGCGCCGGACCCAGGTCTTCGAGGGCATCGTCCTCAAGCGGCAGGGCTCCGGGGCGCGGGAGACCTTCACGGTTCGCAAGCAGTCCTTCGGCGTCGGCGTCGAGCGGACGTTCCCCCTGCACTCGCCCAAGATCGAGAAACTCGAGATCGCCGCCCGCGGCGACGTGCGCCGGGCCAAGCTCTATTACCTGCGCGGCCGGATCGGCAAGGCCGCCCGCGTCGCCGAGCGGCGCTGGGGAATCGACGAGGAGCTGATCTCGGCCCCCGCCGTCGCCGTCGGCGAGGAGCCGGAGGCGCTCGACGCCGAGGGCGTCAGCCAGACCGAGGCCGCGGTCGAGGAAGGCCTCGTCGAGGCGCCCGAGACCGAGGAGGGCGGCGAGGAGAGCGGCGAGGAGGCCGCCGAGGAGGAGCCGAGCACGTCGGCGGAGGCTGAGTCAGGGGAGACCGAGGACAGTGCCGCGGCGGAGGATGAGAAGCCGTCCGAGGAGGACGGCGACTCCGGCGAGGACTCGGAAAACTGAAGATCCCGAAGCCGCAGAGCCGTGCCGGCGGGCTGATCGAGCTCGTCGTGATCGTCGCCCTGGCGCTCGCCCTGGCGCTCGGAATCCAGGCCTGGCTGGTCAAGCCGTACCAGATCCCCTCGGAATCGATGGAGCCGACCCTCGACGTCGGCCAGCGTGTTCTGGTCAACCGCTTCCTCTACCACTTCACCGATCCTTCGATCGGCGACGTCGTCGTCTTCCATCCGCCGGCGGGTGCCGACCAGGGGATGGAATGCGGCGAGCCGCACCCGAGCGACCAGCCCTGCGGGAAGCCGACCCCGGAGCGCTCGGACCAGAACTTCATCAAGCGGATCGTCGCCGGGCCCGGCGACACAGTCTCGATTCGCAAGGGCCACCCAGTCGTCAACGGGGTGATCAAGAAGGACGAGCCCTACATAGTCCCCTGCGGGCAGAGCGGCGGCGGCTGCGACATGCCGAAGCCGATCACCGTCCCGCCCGACTCCTACTTCATGATGGGCGACAACCGTGGAGCAAGCGACGACAGCCGCTACTGGGGCCCCGTCCCCAGAGACTGGCTCATCGGCAAGGCCTTTGCCACCTACTGGCCGCCGAACCGGGTCGGCATCCTCTAAGAGCCACCGCCGCCGGCTCGCCCGCTCGCGCCGCCTTTTCGCGTTCGACCGCGGGCTCGGCAGCCGCCTGGTCGCAGGCGCCGACGAGGCCGGGCGCGGCTGCCTGGCGGGCCCGCTCGTCGCCGCCGCCGTGCTGCTCGACCACGAGTCGCTTTCAACCGGCGACCGCCGCCTGCTCTCCGGATTGCACGACTCCAAGCAGCTCAGCGCCGAAAAGCGGGACGAGCTGTACACGGCGGTGATGCGGGCCTCCGAGCGGGTCAGCGTCGTCGTCCGCAGCGCCCGGGGGATAGACGACCGCGGCCTGCACGTGACCAACCTCGAGGCGCTCTCCAGCGCCCTGGAGCGCCTGCGCCCGGGCCCGCAGGCGACCTGCCTCGTCGACGGGTTCGCCCTGCGCGAGTGCACGGTGCCCCACAGGGCCGTCGTGGAAGGGGACGGGACCAGCGCCGCGATCGCCGCCGCCTCGGTGATCGCCAAGGTGACGCGCGACCGGTACATGCACGGGGCGGGCAGCGAGTATCCGGGCTGGGGTTTCGAGGAGCACGTCGGCTACTCGACCCCCGAGCACCGCGAGGCGATCGAGCGGATCGGGATATCGCCGCTTCACCGGCGCTCGTTCCAATCCGTGGCGTATTCCCAGCTCGGCCTCGTCTGACCGGCGCAGCTCGGCGTCCTCGGTCGCTCGCGTGCGGAGCACGCTTCGCTCCCTGCGTCCTTGATCTGCTTGGTCAGTCGAGGCCGCCTCAGAATGCCGATTGGATGTGCTCGAAGTCGGTGACGCTGCCGCTGCGGTCGAAGGTCACGCCGACGGCGTCGAAGCGGATCTCGGAGTAGCGCGGCAGGTCGCCGCGGCGCTCGGCCATCCAGGCCGTGGCGAGGCGGCGAACCTGGCGCTGCTTGCGCGGGCCGACCGAGAGGACGGGCCGCTCCGGGCCGAAGCTGGCGCCCTCGCGACCCGCCTTCACCTCGACGAAGACCAGCGTGGGGCCGTCGAGGGCGACCAGGTCGAGCTCGCCGAAACGCGTGCGGGCGTTGCGTTCGACGATCTCCCAGTGCGAGGCGAGCAGGCGGGCGGCGACGAGGTTCTCCGCGGCGCGGCCCAATCTGAGTCGAGTCTGGGTCACCGAGCCGAGGCTAGACGGCGTCGGCGCGCAGATCGACCCCAAGGAGTCGAGGTATCGACACATCCGGCGCGCAACCCGCGCGACGGCGCCCCGTAGCGTCGGGTCGGTGCTTGCCGCGGCTCAAACATTCACCCTCGACGGGATCTCGGCCCGGCCGGTGCGGGTCGAGGTCGACGTCCACCGGGGCCTGCCCGCCTTCTCCGTCGTCGGCCTACCCGACGCCGCCGTGCGCGAGGCCCGTGAGCGGGTGCGCGCGGCACTCTCCAACTGCGGGTTCGAGTTCCCCCTGCGGCGAATCGTCGCCAACCTGGCGCCGGCCAGCCTGCGCAAGGCGGGGCCTGGGATGGACCTGGCGATCGCCGGCGCCCTGCTGACCGCCTCCGGCCAGCTCGAGTGGCGGGCGGGCGGAGAGCAGCCGGCGATGGTCGGCGAGCTGGCTCTGGACGGATCCGTGCGCGCCGTCGCCGGCGTCCTCGCGATCGCCGAGGCCGCCCGCGAGCTTGGTGCGTCCTCGATCGTCGTCCCCGCCGAGAACGGCCCGGAGGCGGCGCTCGCCGCCGGCATGGACGTGATCCCGATCGAGAGCCTCACGCAGCTTTCCGCCCTCGCCGGCGGCGATTGGTCGCCGCAGCGGCCGGCGCCGATGCCCCTGACCGGCGAGGACGGCGGCGGCGGTCCGGACCTCGCCGACCTACGCGGGCAGCGCCATCTCCGCCACGCGCTCGAGGTCGCCGCCGCCGGCGGTCACAGCCTGCTGATGATCGGGCCGCCCGGGGCGGGGAAGTCGATGGCAGCGAGCCGCCTGCCCTCGATCCTGCCGGCACCGGGGCCCGAGGAGGCGCTGGAGGTGGCGCGGATCACCAGCGCCTGCGGCCGGCTCCGCGCCGGGCCCCGGGGCGGCCGGCCGTTCCGCTCGCCGCACCACACGATCAGTCCGGCCGGCCTGATCGGCGGCGGCAACCCGCCGGCGCCCGGCGAGGCGACGCTCGCCCATCGCGGCGTGCTCTTCCTCGACGAGCTCTGTGAGTTCCGTCGCGACAGCCTCGAGGCGCTGCGGGCGCCGCTGGAGACCGGTTCCGTGTCGATCGCGCGGTCGGGCGCCTGGCAGCGGCTGCCGTGCCGCTTCATGCTCGTCGCCGCCGCCAACCCCTGTCCGTGCGGGAGGGGGGAGACCGACGCCGAGTGCAGCTGCTCGCCGCTGGCGATCCAGCGCTATCAGGGGCGGCTCAGCGGGGCGCTCGCCGACCGCATCGACATCCTCTCGGCGATCCGCCAGCCCAGCGCCGAGGAGATCGGCGGCGGCCCGGGCGAGTGCTCGGCCGCGGTCCGCGCCCGGGTCGACGCCGCCCGGGGCCGCCAGGCGGAGCGGCTCGGCCCCGGGCGGTGCAACGCCGAGATGACGCCTGCGGAGGTCCGCGAGTGCGTGCTCGGCCGCGACGCCTCAGCTTTGCTCGCCGACGCCTACTCGCGCCGCCGGCTCAGCGGCCGCGCGCACGACCGTGTCCTGCGACTGGCGCGGACGATCGCCGACCTCGGCGGCAGCGAGGCGATCGAGCGCCGGCAGATGGCGCAGGCCCTGCAGCTGCGGCGGAGGGACTACGAGTGAACGGGCGAGGCCGGCGATGAGCGGCCCCGACGCCTGCCCGCCCTGTCTGCGTCGCGCCCGGCTGCTGGCCCACCTGGCGCCCTATATCGAGAAGGTCGCAACGGGATCGCCGGGGTCGCGCTCGCCCGAACTCCTGCGCCTCTCCGACGAGGACCTCGTCGCTGCGGTCGCGCCGCGGGCCGAGGCGCGGATCCTGGGGGCGGTCGAGGCCGCCGGCGATGGCGCGATGAGGGCGGCGCTGGCGGCCGCGGAATGCTGGGGCTGCTGTCGTCACGACGGGCTCTATCCCCGCGGCCTGCGCGACGCCGCCGACGCGCCCTGGGCGCTGATCGGCCGCGGCGACCCGGCCCTGCTCGCCGAGCTCGACGACCCTGCCGGGGTCGTCACCATCGTCGGCGCGCGTCGGGCCAGCTCCTACGGCCGCGAGGTCGCGCGGCAGCTCGGTCGCGACCTCGCCGCCGCCGGGATGGTCGTCGTCAGCGGGCTCGCCTTCGGCGTCGACGGCTGCGCCCATCGCGGCGCCCTGGAAGCGGGTCGCACGGTGGCGGTGCTCGGCTGCGGCGCCGATGTCGCCTATCCGGCGGCGCACCGGTCGCTCTGGCGTCGGGTCCAGGAGAGCGGCCTCGTCCTTTCCGAGCTGCCGCCCGGGACCGGGGCCTGGCGCTGGACCTTCCCCGCCCGCAACCGGGTGATGGCCGCCCTCGCCGGGATGACCGTGGTGGTCGAGGCGGCGGAGCGCTCGGGCTCGTTGATCACCGCCGACCTCGCCGCGGACCTCGGCCGTGACCTCGGCGCGGTTCCCGGCCCGGTCAATTCCAGGGTCTCGGCAGGGCCGAACAGCCTCCTGGCCGGGGGCGCCTGCCTGGTCCGCGACGCGCAGGACGTGCTCGACGCGATGCTCGGCCCGGGGATCGACCGCCGGGCGGCCCCGTGCGGCCCGACGGTCGATCGGCTGGCGGCCGAGGCGCTGGCCGCCGTCGAGCTCGGCGAGGACACCTGCGACGCGGTCGCCGCGGCGCTCGACGTCGGCGGCGCCGAGGCGGCGGCCGCCCTCGCCGACCTCGAGTCGGGCGGCTACGTCACCTGCTCGCTGCTCGGCACCTACTCGCGGACACTCCTGCAGCGGCCCCCGGCTATCTAGTGTGTTGCGGCGTGAGCGCGACATCTCGAGTCCCCAGGGCCCTCTCGATCGCCGGCTCCGACTCCGGTGGCGGCGCCGGGATCCAGGCCGACCTCAAGGCCTTCGCCCGCTGCGGGGTGCACGGAATGACCGCGATCACCGCGATCACGGCTCAGAACACCCGCGCGGTCGAGAAAGTCGAGGCCGTTTCTCCGCAGATGGTCTTCAGCCAGATCCTGGCGATCGCCGAGGATATGGGTGCCGACGCGGTCAAGATCGGAATGCTCGGTTCGGCGGCGACGATCGACGCGGTTTCGGTCGGGCTCACCTACGTCGGGGTCGCGCTCGCGCCCGTGGTGATCGACCCGGTCATGGTCGCCGAGAGCGGAGCGTCGCTTATCGACGATGAGACGAGGGAGGCCATGGTCGCTCACCTGTTTCCTCGATCTGCGGTCGTGACTCCAAACATCCCTGAGGCCCGGGCTCTGACCGGTGCCGGGCAGGGTGCAAGCCAGGAGGAGCTGGCGCACAGGGTCCTGGAGCTTGGGCCGAAGGCGGTGGTCGTCACCGGCGGCCATAGCGAGGAGATGGTCGACCTCTTCTTCGACGGCGAGCAGGTCGTCGAGATCCCCGGGGACCGCCATCCCGACGGGGCCGCGCACGGCTCGGGCTGCACGCATTCTTCGGCCCTGGCCGCCTTCCTCGCCCACGGCGAGGAGCCGTTGGAGGCGGCCAGGCGGGCACGGGAGGTCGCCTCGGAGGCGGTTGCCAACGGCCTGCGCACGATCGGCGGCGGCCCGGGGCCGGTTGACGTCTTCGGGCTTGCCTTGGGACCGGCTCGGTAGATTTCCTGCCCATGAGCACGAACGGCAGAACCGCGACCGGCCTTCCCCGCCCGCGCTCGGCGACCGTCTTCGACGGGCCCGATCGCGCCCACTCCCGCGCCTACATGAAGGGGATCGGGTTCGACGACGAGGCGCTGAGCCGGCCGACGATCGGGATCGCCAACACCTGGACCGAGGCGATGCCGTGCAACTTCCACCTGCGCGGCCTCGCCGAGCACGTCAAAGAGGGCGTGCGCGCCGCCGGTGGCACGCCGATGGAGTTCAACACCGTCGCCGTCTCCGACGGCGTGACGATGGGCACGCAGGGGATGAAGGCCTCGCTGATCAGCCGCGAGGTGATCGCCGACTCGATCGAGCTGATGGCCCGCGGCTACCAGTTCGACGCGATCGTCGCCCTCTGCGCCTGCGACAAGACGATCCCGGGCTGCGCGATGGCGCTCGCCCGGCTCGACATCCCCTCCGTCGTGCTCTACGGCGGCTCGATCGCCCCCGGGCACTGGCACGGCCGGGACGTCACGATCCTCGACGTCTTCGAGGCGATCGGCGCCCACAACGCGGGCGAGATGAGCGACGAGGAACTGAACGAGCTCGAGGGGGTCGCCAGCCCCGGGGCCGGTGCCTGCGGGGGCCAGTTCACAGCCAACACGATGGCCTGCGCCTTCGAGGCGCTCGGGATCAGCGCCGGCGGCTCGGCGATGGTGCCGGCCGAAGACGACGAGAAGGGCGGCGTCGCCGAGCGGATCGGCGAGCTCGTCCTCAACGTCCTCGCCGAGGACATCACGCCCAGCAGGGTGATCACCCGCGACTCGCTCGAGAACGCGATCGCCTGCGTCTGCGCGTCGGGCGGCTCCACCAACGCCGTCCTCCACATGCTCGCTCTCGCCCGCGAGCTCGACATCGAGCTGAGCATGGACGACTTCGAGCGCATCTCCCGGGCGACGCCCCTGTATGCGGACCTGAAGCCGGGCGGCCGCTTCGTCGCCACCGACCTCCACGCGGCCGGGGGCGTGCCCGTGATCCTCAGGCGGCTCTCCGAAAAGGGCGTCCTCCACGAGGACGCGATCACCGTCACCGGCAGGACGATCGGCGAGGTTGCCGAGCAGGCGACGGAGGCCCCCGGGCAGGAGGTCGTGCGTCCGCTCGAGGACCCGCTGAAGCCGGAAGGAGGCCTGGCGATCCTCGGCGGCAACCTCGCCCCCGAGGGCGCCGTGGTCAAGCTGGCGGGCACCGAGCGGACCCGGCAGACGGGGCCCGCCCGCGTCTTCGAGTCCGAAGAGGCCTGCTTTCGCGCGGTCAAGGACCAGCAGATCAATCCAGGCGACATCGTCGTCATCCGCAACGAGGGCCCGGTCGGCGGCCCCGGGATGCGCGAGATGCTGCAGGTGACCGCGGCGATCGTCGGCGAGGGCCTCGGCGAGACGGTCGCGATGGTCACCGACGGGCGCTTCTCCGGCGCCACCCGCGGCCTGATGATCGGCCACGTCGCCCCCGAGGCGGCCCGGGGCGGGCCGATCGCCGCGATCCGCGAGGGCGACGAGATAACGGTCGACATCGACGGCCGCCGCCTCGACGTCGACCTCACCGACGAGCAGATCGCCGAGCGGGTCGCCGCCTACGAGTCGCCGCCCTCGCCCTTCGGGCCGGGCGTGATGTCGAAGTACGCGGCGACGGTCAGCTCCGCGTCGCTCGGCGCCGTCACCGCGTAGTCGACCGTCTGCGTCTAGGGCAGGCGGGTCAGCCTGCCGCTGGCCGACGCCGGCTGAGACTGCTCGCCGACGAGAGCCGTGGTCCTCACCCGTCCGCGGCGGCCGACGATGACGCCGGGCCGAAGGCCGACCGTGACCGAGGTCGTCCAGCGCGGCAGCGCCCGGACCTCGATCGTGCGGCGGGCAAGCGTCGCGACGATCCCGGAGCCGCCGACCGACGAGCTGCCCCGGAGCGATAGGCGGCGGACCCCGTAGGGCCCTCGGGCCCGCACGAAGCCGGATGCCCTGCCCGCGCGGATTCGCAGGTGGGAGAGACTGGAGTGCACCTCGTTGAGGCCGTTGCGCGAGACGACGTGCAGGGTGTAGCCGCGCGCCCCCGAGCCCGTGAAGGTCGTGAACAGAGAGGGTGCGGCCCCCACCCGCCTCAGCCTCTCCGGGCCCTGCGGCCCCGGCTCGGCGGCGGCGACGGTCGCCGACGGAGCCGAGGTGACGGTCTGGCTGCCGATCTCGTTGACGGCGGTCACCTCGCAGCTGAGCACGGCGCCGGCGTCGCCGGCGGCCGGGACGTAGACCTGCTCTTCCTCACCGGGCACCGGGGTGCCGTCCCGCAGCCACCTGTAGCTGACGGTGTCGACCTCGCGATATCCGGAGGTGAGGCAGAGCAGCGGGACGCCGACCCTTGCCTCGTGGGTCAGCCGCACCGACCCGTCCGGCCGGGACATGCCTTCGCCCAGCAGCGAGACGGTGTTGACCGGCTCCGGCGTGTTGCTGATCAGGAAGACCGAGCCGTTTCGTTCGCCGCGCCGGTCGGGCTCGAATCCGATCGTCATCTCACATTCGCCGCCCGGCATGACGAGCTGGCGGCTGCAGCTGTCGCTGGAGACGGGGAAGGACTTCGGCGTGCCGGAGATGATCAGCATCTGCTGGACTTCGAGGGGAAAGTCGCCGACGTTGGTGACGGTCAGCGACCGCGGGGCCGCTTCGGCGCCCACCTCGACGACCCCGAAGTCGAGCTCGCTCGGGTCGATCGAGGCGACCGGGCCTCGCAGGACCTCGACTTCGAGCGGCACGACGAGCGGGTCGTCGGTGCCGTCGTTTGAGAATTCAAGCTCGGCTTCATAGCTGCCGGGGGCGCCGCCGTTGAACTGGACCCCCAGGGAGCAGCTCTGCCATTGCTGCACGAGGTTGCCGTTGCACCCCGACCAGGCGACGCTGAACGAGCTCGAGTCCGGTCCGACGACGGTCGCGCTGCCGCCGAGCACGGTGTAGGGGGAGGAGTTCGAGATGTCCAGCTGCTGCTGCTGGCCGCCGTAGAAATAGGGCTGGGTGTTGAAGTTGACCGAGTCCGCCTGCAGGGTGCCCCGCGCTCCACTGCCCGACAGAGGGACGGTCGCCGCGGACGGGCCGCCGCCGTCGAAGTAGTCGATCGTCGCTTCGCCGCTCGCCGGCCCCGGGTTGTCCGGGTCGAACCCGACCGCGAGATTGCAGGACCACCCCTGGTGCAGGTTGCCGCCGATGTCGTCGCAGTCGGTTGCGTTGTAGTCGATGTAGAACGGGTACGTCGCGCTAAACCCTTCGAGGGACGCGTCTTCGTCCCCGTGGTTGGCGACCTTCACGTTCTGGGTCTGGCCCTGGTCGTGGATGCCGACGTCCGAGAAGCTCACCGGCGAGGGTTCGAAGTCGAGCACCGCCGATGCAGAGGAGACCGCGGGAACGGCCAGGGCGAGGACGAGAGCGGTGAGGACTGCGGTGGCGAGACGGGCGGCGGGCAACTTCACGGGGATCCTTCCGATTGCGAGACGTGGTCCGTATCCCGCTCTCGACCGAAGCAAGGCCGCCAGTGAGCGCTGCAAGGGAATCGGCGGAAAGTTTGGCCAAACCGGCAGGGCGGCACCCCGCCCGTGCTCCAACTCGACATTGCAGCGGCCCGGGCATTGGCGAGCCCGGTTAGCGAATCGGTCACCGACCGAGTCTCGGCAATCGTCAGGTTGCGCAGGTTCGCCAGGACCGGCGCGGCCGAGGTCACGGTCGACTCGAAGCGATGCCTCTCGCGTTCGTCCAGGGGCCTGGAGTCCCGACTGACCAGCACCGAGCCGATCACCTCGCCGCCGACGAGGGAGGGAATGCAGAGAGAGTTGGCGCCGACGGCGCCGCAGAGGCGGCACTCCAAGAGCTCTGCCCTGCCGGCGACGCGCTCGACCGGCCGGCCCCGGCGAATCGCGAGGCAGTCCGGGGGAACGGCGGTCGGCATGCGAGTGGCGAGGGGCGAGGAATCGGGGAGCTCGGTCGCGGTCTCGAGCCGGTTCTCGCTGTTGTTGCGACTGAGGACCACGGTCGAACCGTCCGAGATCGCACGGTTCAGCTCGCGGCCGAGCAGGGTCTGGGCCTCGCCCTCCCCCTCGGAGTACTGCAGGGCGTCGGCGAACTCGGCTCCCTCTTCGACTTCCTGCCTGCGCCGGATCGACGGCCTTTCGATCAGCAGATAGCCGGCCAGGGCGGTGATGGCAAAGAGCCCGGCGATGATCGCGAGAAGGACCCGGCTGGCCTGATCCTGCAGATCTCGCCGATTCGCTTCGACCAGTACGACGAATTTGGCGTTGGCGGCGCGGAAGCGGTCCATTTCAGACTTCTCGCTCAACAGCGCGTCGACCGAAACCGGCTCGCCGGTGCGGTGCACTTTGATCGCCACGCCGGCATGACGCAGCCAGCTCTGAGTGAGGTGGTTCTGGGCGGTGAGCAGGCGCTGCTCAGGCCCCCCGTTCCGAACCGGTTCTGGGCGTCCCCTTATTCTCCGGCCGAGCGCTGGGCCCTGCCGCCAAACCACACGGCCGTCCCGATCAGGACGACCGAGACAGCGAGCAGCCAGCGGATTTTGTGCGGGCGTTCCTTGCCACGTCAACTCGCCTCAAGCGTCTCCGGCAAGCCGCTTAGGCGTACCCCATCCGTTCCAGCACCGGGATCTCGCGAATCTGGGGCGGCTGCAGATGGTCCCAGAGGATCCCCCGCGGGCGCTCGTACTGGCGCTCGACGTCGATCACGGCGCGGGGGGTGGCGATCAGGTCGATCGGCAGGTCGTGCGCGGTCATCATCAGGTGGCGGCGGAGGATCTGGGTCGGGTGGACCGTCGTCGCCACGGTCGTGTGGTTGTCGATCTTGCCGGCGTCGATCAGGATCCCGTACTCGAGGTCCGAGTAGCCGCCGCCCTTGCCGACCCGGGCGCCGCTCAGGTTCACGGCCACCGACCCGCAGAGCACGAAGTCGATCTCAGGTAGCTCTTCGAGGGCGACGACGCGGCCGTGCTTGAGGGCCCCCTTGATCGTCGCCGCCTCCTTCAACGCCGTCTTCGAGAGGTCCTGGGGGTCGAGCACGCGGAACGGATGCGGGTCCCGCAGGCGGGGCACGGCCATGATCACGGTCTTGCCCTCCTCGAGCGCCGCCCGCCGGGCGTGGGTCTGCGGCGAGTCCGGGTTGGCCTTGATCGTCCGCGCTCGCCGCCAGAGCCTGTGGCTCGAGAGCTTCTCCGCCGCCAGCCTGGCGCCGGCGAAATTCGGTATCCGGCCCTCGGCCCCGGGGAATCGCGCGACCCCTTCCCGGTCCATCGCCTTCCAGACCTCTTTGCGGACCTCGTCCTTGGAGCGCACGGCCGAAACATATCCACCGCGTCGAACGGTGCCGCAGCACCCTTTGCAGGTAATGCCGCCGGATGGGCCGAATGATCCGGATGCCTACACTTTTTCGTAGGAGTCGAAGGCTCAGTCGATAGGAACTCGAGGGTTCGCTGTTGGGACGCAAGTCGAAAATCGCGCTCGTCACCGCTGTCATCGTCATCCTGCTCGGCGCGGTCGGGGCCTACGCCTACGACAGCAGCCAGAAGGACAAGATCGCCGACGGGGTCACGATCGGCGGGGTCGACGTCGGCGGCATGAACGAAGCCGAAGCCAGGAGCGCCGTCCGCCGCAGCCTGCTGGCGCCGCTCAAGAACTCGCTGAAGGTCGCCTACGACGGCGAGAGCTGGACCCTGCCGGGAAAGAAGCTCAAGATCCACGCCGACCTCGACCGCGCCGTCGAAGAAGCCCTCGACGCGAGTCAGGACGGCGGCCTCCCGGGCCGCCTCGTCCGCTACGTCTCCGGCGGAAATCTCGACAAGGGGGTCTCGGCCGACGTCACCTTCTCGAAGCCCGCGGTCAACGATTTCGTCCGCGAAGTCGCCGGGGAGATCAACCGCGAACCGCAGGACGCCTCGGTCGATCCGACCGGCGACTCGCTTGAAGTGGTGGCCGCCCGAGAGCGGCCGCAAGCTCCGCGACAACCTGTTGACCGAGGAGGTCGAGCGCGCCGTCCTCAACGCCTCCGCCGACCACACGATCGTCGCCACCGTCCACTCGACGAAGCCCGCGGTGACCGGCGGCGAAGTCGCCTCCCAGTACCCCAGCTACCTGACGCTCGACCGGGGCACCTTCACGCTGCGTCTCTGGGAACACCTGAAGCTGGCGAAGACCTACACCGTGGCGGTCGGGATGGAAGGGCTGGAAACCCCGGAAGGGCTCTACCACATCCAGGAAAAGGAAGAAAACCCCGTCTGGAACGTGCCCCAGTCCTCCTGGGCCGGATCGCTGGCGGGACAGTCGATCCCTCCCGGGCCCTCGAACCCGATCAAGGCCCGCTGGATGGGCATCTACGAAGGCGCCGGCATCCACGGCACCGAAGAGACCTACTCACTCGGCTCGGCCGCCTCGCACGGTTGCGTGCGGATGGCGATCCCCGATGTCGAAGAACTCTACGACCGGGTCGAAGTCGGCACGCCCATCTACATCGGTTGAGGCGCCCGTGACCTGGGACGAGGCCCTCGCCGCCTACGACCGCGACCTCATGGGCCGCAGCCTCGCCGAGCGCTCGCGCCGCGCCTACGGCGTCGACCTCGGCCAGTTCGCCGAGTGGGCGCAGGATTGCGGCCTCGAGCCGGCCCGGGTCCGTCATCGCGACGTGCGCCGCTACGGGGCGGCGCTCTCATCCGCCGGCGCCGCGCCGGCGACGGTGGCCCGCAAGCTGGCGGCGATCCGGGGCCTCTTCGACTTCCTCGTCCGCGGCGAGCGGGTCGCCCAGAACCCGGCGAACCTCGTCTCCAGCCCGAAGCGCGAGCAGAAGCTGCCCAAGGTGCTGAGCGCCGAGCAGGCGCAGGCGCTGCTCGAGCGGATCCCGGCGCAGACCCCGCTGGAGCTGCGCGACCGGGCGATGCTCGAGCTCGCCTATTCGTGCGGTCTGCGCTGCGAGGAGATCGTCAATCTCGACGTCGGTGCCGTCGATTACGAAAGCGAGCAGGTCCGGGTAGTGGGCAAGGGCGGCAGGGAACGCCTGCTGCCGGTGGGGGAGCCGGCCCGCCGGGCACTGGAACGCTATGAGGCCAGGGGGCGCAACGTGCTCGGCTCCGAGCCGGCCGAGAAGGCGCTCTTCCTCTCCAAGAGCGGCCGCCGCCTCTCCAACTCCGACATCACCCGCCGTCTCGGCCTCTGGGTCCGCGAGGCGGCGCTCGCCGGCGGGGTCTCGCCGCACAGCCTGCGCCACAGCTTTGCCACCCATCTGCTCGAAGGCGGAGCGGACCTGCGCACGATCCAGGAGCTGCTCGGCCACTCCTCGATCTCGACAACTCAGATATACACGCGTATCGACGCCACCCGACTGCGGGAGGCGTACGCCGCGACCCATCCACGTGCCTGAGGCAAGGATCGGGCGTCCGACCGTAGAATTTCGGGGAAGGCCATGGAAACAGGGGTAAAAGAGATTGAGCTGCGCGACCTCTGGAAGCGCTACAAGGCCGACGGCGACGCGAGCGCCCGCGAGCGCCTCGTCGTCGCCTACTCGCCGATGGTCAAATTCGTCGCCGGCCGGCTCGGCGCCGGCCTGCCCTCCCACGTCGACGACGCCGACCTGATCTCCTACGGCCTGATGGGCCTGATCGGGGCGATCGAGCGCTTCGAGCCCGAGCGCGGGATCAAGTTCGAGACCTTCGCGATGACACGGATCCGCGGGGCGATCATCGACGAGCTGCGCTCGCTCGACTGGGTGCCGCGGTCGGTCCGCTCGCGCGCCCGCGAAATCGAGGCGGCGCAGGTCAAGCTCGAGCACGAGCTGCAGCGCGCTCCGACAGAGGCCGAGCTGGCGGAGAAGCTCGGCGTCGACGAGGGCGAACTCCAGTCCTCGCTGCTCGAGATCGCCAACTCCTCCGTCTACGCGCTCGATGAGCTGTGGACCGTCTCGGACTCCTCGGGCGACCAGGTCTCGCTGCTCGACACGATCTCCGACCCACGCGCCACCGACCCGCAGGAATCGCTCGACTCCGGCGAGATCAAGGACCGTCTCACCGACGCGATCGGGTCGCTGCCGGAGCGCGAGCAGCTGGTCGTCGCCCTCTACTACTACGAGAACCTCACCCTGCGGGAGATCGGCGAGGTCCTCGGCGTCACCGAGTCGCGGGTCTCGCAGCTTCACACCAAGGCCGTGATGCGGCTGAAGACCCAGCTGCAGAAGGATTGATTCCGGGCCGTCGGCGAGTGCCTGGTCGCCGAGGCCCAGGGTGGCGCCGTCCTCAGCGCCTGGCCCGGGCGTTGGTACGTTGACCGGGTGAGCCTTGACGAGACCTGGGAGTTCCACCTCGAGGACGCCGTCGACCGCTTCAATGCGAGCCCCGCGGCGCGCACCGTCGGCGGCCTGATGCGGACCCTGGGCACACCGCGGGCCTCGATCGGAGCGGCGGCGGGCTCGCCCGCCGAGGTGCGGATCACGATCGCCTGGGAGCTCTCCTGGTACCAGTGGGCGGTCGACGTGGGCGAGGTGTCGCGGCCCGTGGTCGAGCTCGGCAACGGCAGCGAGCTGGCCGAGCTCGACGGCTCGGCCAGGCACTGGAACGGCGGCGTCGCCCAGGGCGGCCGTCTCCACCTCGGCAGCGTCGCGCCGGTTCCGCTCAGCCGCTCGGCGCGCCTGCGCCGGGCGCTTTCGTGAAGCTCGTCGTCAACGTCGACGGCGGCTCCCGCGGCAACCCGGGGCCGGCCGCGATCGCCGCCGTCGTTCAGGAGCCGGGAGGCGGAGTGCTCGAGGAGGCCGCAGAGCCGATCGGCAAGGCGACCAACAATGTCGCCGAGTACAGGGCCCTCCTTCTGGGGATCGAGCGGGCCGCCGCGCTCGGCGCCACTGAGCTCGAGCTGGTCGGCGACTCGGAGTTGATCGTGCGCCAGGTCGAGGGGAGGTACAAGGTCAAGGACGCCGCGATGCGCGAGCTCCATGGCGAGGTGAAGAAGGCCCTCTCCGGATTCGAGAGCTGGACGATCCGCCACGTCCGCCGCGAGCACAACAGCGAGGCCGACCGCCTCGTCAACGAGGCTCTGGATGGACGCGCCTGAGCCGGGCGCCGCGAGAGGCCGCGGGCCGATCGACCCCGGCGTGGACATCGGACACGTCCACCTCAAGGTCGCCGACCTCGATCGCTCGCTCGATTTCTACTGCGGGGTGCTCGGCTTCGAGCTACAGCAGCGGATCGGCCCCGACGCAGCGTTCGTCTCGGCCGGCGGCTACCACCACCACATCGGCCTCAACACATGGCACTCGAAGGGCGGATCGCCGCCCCCGCCTGGGTCTACCGGCCTCTTCCACCTGGCGATCCGCTACCCGACGCGGCGGGCCCTGGCGGACGCCCTGCGCCGCCTCGTCGAGGCTGGAGTGCCGATCGCCGGCGCCTCCGACCACGGGGTCAGCGAGGCGCTCTACCTCGACGACCCCGACGGCAACGGCGTCGAGCTCTACCGGGACCGGCCGCGCGAGGAGTGGCCGCGGGCGGCCGATGGGCAGGGCGAGGTGGCGATGATCAGCGCCCCTCTCGACCTCCAGGGCCTGCTTGCGGAGCTCGGCGAGGCCCCCGGCTAACAGGTCGCGGCGCGGAAGCTGACCCCGTCGAGGCCGAAGATTGCGGTCGGCCCGGTCTCGGCATTTGCGGAGAATGCGCCGCTCTCGCTGATCACTTCGAAATAGCCCGCCTGGGAGCCGAGCACCGCCACCGGGCCCAGCGCCCACATCGGCGGTCGGTAGGCCGGCGGCAGGGTGAACGCTGCATCTCCGGTCAGGCTTTTGGCGCTGAGCGTGCCCTGCAGGTGGACGACGCACTGCCTGTCCCTGTAGAAGCCCACGGGATTGTTGGTCAGGGTGAGCGAGTTTCCGGCCCCGTTTTCGAAATTGGGCTCACCGGGGGCTCCGATCAGGTGGACCGCTTCGGGCGGCGCCAGGCTCTGCGCGCTCGCCGCAGACGTGGCGCTTGCCGCCGAGTCGGCGGTCCTGGCCGAGTCCGCCGAGATCGCCGAGTCCGCCGCCTTGGCCGTGTCGGCGCTGCCCGCGGACACGGCGTGCCTGACCGAGAGTCGTGGTGCCCTTCTCGTGATCTGCCTGTTGACGATCTTCCTGATCGTCTTGTTCGTCGAGGCCCCGATCGCGTAGGCGCCGCCGCCGACGGCGAGGACCAGGGCGATCATGGAGATCAGCAGGGCGGGCGAGGGCAGGCGCTTCACGGGTTCCCTTCATTCGGGTTCGGGGCCTCGACAATAGATCGGGGTCCGGCGACGCCGCGGGGCCCGTTCCCCTCCCGCTGTTATCTGCTTATGAGAGGATCGCGACAGAGTTGTTGCCAGTCGGGTTCCGAAAGGGGAGATCGCATGAACAGTGACCGCCACGCGCGCTACGGCGCGGCGACGGGGATCGTCTTCGTCGTCCTCGTCATCGTCGCCTTCCTCGTCCAGCCGAAGCCGCCCGCGGCGGACGCCTCGGCGATGGAAGTCTTCGACTACGTCAGCGACAAGCAGGACACGCTGCACATCGTCCAGCTGATCTTCGCTGCCGCCGGCTTCTTCCTGCTCTGGTTCGCCGGCACTCTGCGCAGCCTCCTCGCCGGAGCCGAGGAGGGCGACGGGCGGCTGGCCAATCTCGCCTACGGGGGACTGCTGGTGGCCTTCGCGACCCTCGTCGTCGGCTTCGCCCTCTCGGCGACCGCCACCCTGCACCCGGTCGCCAACGGCCCCGATCTGACCCACGCCCTGGTCGACGCCTCGTTGATCGTCCCCGCCCTCGGCGGACCGGCGGTCGCCGTCTTCTTCCTCGCCAACAGCCTCAGCATCTTCCGCTCGGGATACCTCCCCGGTTGGCTGGGCTGGCTGGGGATCGCCGCCGCCGTCTTCAACCTGACCGCGCTGGGAGCGGTCTTCACCGACTCGGGCGCCTTCGCCGCCGACGGCGTGCTCGGCTTCTTCCTCGGGTTCGTCCTCTTCCTGCTCTGGTTCCTGCTGGCCAGCATCCTGCTCTACCGGAAGCTCGGCGAGCCGGACGTGGCGGCTTGACCGCCCGCGGGCTCCGCCTCGCCCTCGGGCTGGCGCTGGCCGGCCTCCTTGCTGTGAGCGCCGCCGGCTGTGGGAGCTCCGACTCGGGGGGCGGCACCGGAACCGACTCCGGCGCGGACACCTTCCGGCTCGGGCTCGAGGCGCCCCTCTCCGGCGAACAGTCGGTTCTCGGCCAGGGGATGCTGAAGGGCGCCCAGCTCGCGGCGGCGCGGCTCGACGAGAGCGGCGGGATCGGGGGCAAGGAAGTCGAGGTCGTGCCGATCGACGACGCCGCCGACCCGGAAACCGGGGTCGAAGCGGCGAAGGCCGCGATCGCCGACGGCCTCGACGGCATCGTCGGCCCCTACAACTCGGGCGTCGGCGTCGAAACGCTGCCGCTCTACATCGACGCCGGCCTGGTCCCCGTCAGGCTCACCTCCGACACCGCGACCAACGGCCTTGGCTACACGTTGCAGCCGATGACCTACCAGATCGCTCCGGTCGCCTCGAAGGCGCTGACGGGCTGGCTCGGAGCCAAATCGGTCGCGATCGCCTACGACCCGACCCAGATCTACACGAAAACCGTCTCCAGCTCGCTCAAGGACTCACTCGAAAAGGCGGGCGTCGAGATCACCGCCTACGAGAAGGTGCAGCCGGGAGCCAAGGACTACACCGACCTCGTCGAATCGCTGGACGCGAAGAGCCCGGACGCGATCTACGCCGCCGTCTATTACCCCGAGGGCGGGCTGATCGCCAAGGAGATGAAGAATGGGGGCGTCGCCGCCCGGTGCGTCGCCGACTACGCCTCCTATGACACCGGCTTCGTCGAAACCGCCGGGGTGGCCGCGGCACGGGCCTGCCCGGTGGTCGGCGTGCCGGCGCCCGGCGACTTCACCGGCTCCGGCCCCCGGGTCGCCGAATACGAAGGCCGCTTCGACGAGCCCCCCGGCACCTGGAGCCCCTACACCTACGACTCGGTCGACTTCCTCGCCGACGGCATCGCCGAAGCCGGCGGCAGCGACGCGGGCAAGCTCGAAAAGGCCCTCGACGGGGTCAGGGGCTGGAAGGGCTGGACCGGCTCGGTGACGATCGACCCGAAGAACGGCAACCGCGACCCCGCCACCGTGGTCATCGCCGAAACCGACAAGGACGGGCAGCTCCACGTCGACGGTTCCTGGGCGAAGGCGGTGGGCGCCCCCTACTGAGCGCGACCGACGGGTCCAAGAGATCGTTCTTTCGCAGGCTGAGATTCGTTCGGTGGCGGCGCCAGGCTAGAATCCCGCCCGTGCGGCTGTAGCTCAGCTGGCTAGAGCGTCTGCTTGCCATGCAGAAGGTCGAGGGTTCGAATCCCTTCAGCCGCTTTCAGGAAAGCCCCGCTCCGGTGGGGCTTTCTGCGTCTTGGGGTCCGAAAGGCCGGGTCGGCGCAGGCCCCGATCTGGTGGCTCTGTGCCCGTCTGTGCCCGAAAAGCAGGTGTACCGACCCATTTCCATAGGGTTGGCGCTGCCGCCGCTGGTCGTCGGATCGCAGGCGAAGGTCGCCTGAGGGATCGATGTCCGGTATCGCTCTTCGTCCAAGAGCAACTTCTGTCTTCACGCGGAGGGGAGCGTGCGTGGCATCCGGCGGCGCGCTCGCATTCACTGATCGCTGGCTGTGGAGGACGAAGCGATTCTCAGTTAGCGGTTCATGAAGCTTGGGCATCCAGTTTGCGTGCCCACGACATGACCTCCCCTACGGGTCCTTCATAGACGGTGGCCTGATCGCCGCCGGCCTCCTTGGACCGATACATCGCCGTGTCGGCGGCGGCGAGCAGGTCATCGACGGTCGGCTTCTCCGTCCCGCCTAACCGCGCAATGCCGATGCTGACTTTTACAGGTGGGCCGCTCGGACGCTCGTTCAGCATTGAGCGCACGTCGAGAGCCACCGCGCGAGCCCGCTCTGGGGTGGCCTCGGGCAGCACGGCGGCGAACTCATCGCCGCCGATCCGCGCGGCGATGTCCGTCTTGCGCAGCCTGGCGGTCAGTACTTGCGCCACTGAATTCAGCATGCTGTCGCCGGCGGCATGCCCGTAGGAGTCATTGGTCAACTTGAAGTTGTCGATGTCGAGCAGCAGGACCGCGCCGGCGTGGCCGTAGCGAGCGTCAATTGCGACGGCGCGCTCGAGCTCAACGAGGAATTGACGGCGGTTGTCGATGCCGGTCAGCGGGTCGAGCTCGGAGAGCTCTTTCAGCTTGACCTCCATCGCCTTGCGGTCGGTGATGTCGACGACGACGATGCCGATCCCGATCACCTCCTCCCCCTCGAGGCGCACTGGGTAGAGGTTCGCCAGCCAGGTGTGGTGGGCGTCTCCGGGGGCGCCGGCGAGATCGCCGCTCATCTCGAGATTGGTCACCGATTCGCCGCTCTCGAGCACCCCTTTGTGGAGCGGCTCAAGCTGCGGCCAGATCTCCGGGATGATCTCGGCGATCGTTCGCCCCAGCTGCTCCTCCATTGAACTGCCATTGATCACCGCAAGCGCCTCGTTCATCCGAACCATGCGGAATTCGCGGTCGACAAAGCCAAAGCCCACGGGTGCTTTGGACTGCAGCGTGTCCAGCAGCGCAGCTGTCTCCGCGCTTTGCCGCTCTGCTTCTTGCAGGCTCTGCTCGGAAAGGCGCTGATCCTCTACATCATTAGCCGTACCGAGCCAGCGCAGAACTCCCCCGGTGTCACTGCGCACCGGCATCGCACGGCAGACGTGTCGGCGAAACTCGCCGTCATAGCGGCGAAGTCGGAACTCGACCTCAAAGGGAGCCTCGCTCGCAACGGCTTCCAGCCATGAGGCCTCCGTGTGATCGGCGTCTTCTGGATGGACCATCTCGATCCAGCTCCAATCGGGCTTGGCGTCATCTGGCAACCCCATGTATTCGACGCCACGCCGATTGAGATATTCCGGCGAGCCATCGGGAGCTGCCGTCCAGACGATCTGGGGAATCGAGTCGACGATCGTCTCGAAGTCGGCGTGGCTCAGAGCGTGGGTGCCGTTTTTGATGCCTTGATGCATAGGTGCTCACTGCATCGACCGTTGCTCATCGAATAGTGAGCTGCGCGACTGCTTTGCGCGAGAAGCGGAAGCCTCCGGAGAGCCCGGACTGCCATGGGTTTGGTGGCTAGGCTCGAGTCGAAATGGACCGAAACCGGCCCAGCATCGGCGAGATGGTCGCTGGAATTTCGGCGATCCTGCTCTTGTATTTCACGACCTCGATTGGTTCGCAGAAAAGAATGGCTCGGTGCTGCCGAATGCCGACGTTTTTAGCGGCCTGGGCCCAGCCGCTTGCCGGGCAGAAGGTCGAGGGTTCGAATCCCTTCAGCCGCCTCCAGGAAAGCCGCGCTCCGGCGTGGTTTTCTGCGTCTTGGGCCTTAGTAGGCCGGGTCGGCGCAGGCCCCGATCTGGTGGCTCTGTGCCCGATAAACGGGCGCAGGAGTCAGCTGAAACCAGCTGAAGCCGCCCCATTTCGTCAGACGCGGGACGGATTGGGCCCGACCCACTAACGGTCTCTCGTAAAGCTGAGTCAGGCTCAGACCGCCGGTAGCAGCCGCTGATCAGCAGGGGGCAATCTCGAGTTTTCAGCGGCGGCGGCTTTCGGGCCCTGGCCCGCCGACCCGCTTCAATGAGATCTATGTGCTCAGGGTCAATGTAAGTCGAAGGATGCCGACCTCATTCGGGCTTCCGGGGTAGTCGGCGTGAACGCCGACCACGACTCCCTGAGTGGGGCTGAGGCTTATCGGGTTGCCGGCGGAGTACGTTCGGCAGGCCGTGTCGGTCCGGTCCACTCCATCCTCGATCCTGATCTGGACGCCGGATTCGGAGGCGGTCGCAAAGGTCGTGCCGAGAAAGACATCGGATAGGACCGCCAATGAACCGGCGTCGTAGCAGAGTTCGAAGCCGTCAATCCTGACGGTGCGGCCCTGCAGGGTGCTCGGCAGGGTCACTCCCGCGAGGAAGACCTGGCCTGTGCCTTCGCTGTGCAGCCCAGAACTCCCCGGCTCGTACAGGACGGATGCGCCCGGTTTGTTTCCATCTTTCGACACCCAGGCCTGCGGAGGAACCTGCAGCTGCGTGGATCCGGCGGCGGCCAGGTACCTCGCATCGCCTTCGGTCTTGGCGATGAACTTTGTGTCTGCGTTCGCCATTGAGTAGGCATCGCCCTTTCTGGCGAAGCGGCCGTTCGCCGCCTTCTTGGTGATGAAGACCTTCCTCGCCTTCTTCGCGGTCAGGAAGCCGGATGCGCCGAAGGCCGGGGAGAGCGCCAGCACCCCGATGGCGATAGCGGCTACCGCTGCCCAGGCGATCCTCCGCGAGATTCTGCGTTCAGATGGCTTGGCGATGGGTTGAACCTATTCCGTCCGCCCCTTCCACGCAACAAAGCAGGGCAACGGCAGCTCTTGGGAATTCGCAGCCAGGCTCGGGTCGTGGGGGAGCGTTACCAGGCCAACTTCGGCGAGATGATCGCTGGGATCGCGGCGATCCCGCTCTTGTATTCCACGACCTCGATTGGTTCGCAGAAAAGAATGGCTCGGTGCTGCCGAATGCCGCCGTTTTTAGCGGCCTGGGCCCAGCCGCTTGCCGGGCAGAAGGTCGAGGGTTCGAATCCCTTCAGCCGCTTGTGAGGAAGCCCCGCTCCGGCGGGGCTTTCTCGTTCTGGGGCCTTAGGGGGCTGAACGTGGCGCGGCACGGATCGACGGTTCTGTGCCCGTTTGTGCCCGATAAGGGGGGACACTTGGACTGGGGCCCTCAGAATTGAAATGCGGGCCTCTCTGGACCCCCTCCGGACTCGGCTTCGGTACTGATCGGCCGGTGGTTCGACCGGTCAAGCTACTTGACCGTGACCGTCCCATACATGCCCGCGGCGTAGTGACCGGGCAGATTGCAGAACATCACATACGTTCCCGGGGACAGGTCGAATCTTTCGGACTTCGTCGCGCCGGCCTCGACGTCAGCGATCTCGCCGGCCTCTTCGGCTTCCCCGTCCAGCTTCTCCTCGTCGACCTCACCGTTCGATTCGGTGGGGAGGTCGGCCGGGTTCTTGTTGGTCTTGAACAGAACGAGCTCATGCTCGACCGAGCCTTCGTTGGGGGCTTCGATCGTCGTCTTCCCGGCCGGGGCCGTCGCTTCATCCGGATCGAAGTAGAACTCGCCCATCTTGATCTCGACGGTCTTGCCACCACCATCAGCGGCCTCAGTCGTCTCGGCCTCGGTGGCGGCACTCGTCGAGTCATCATTCCCGCCTCCGCAGCCAATAAGAGAAACCCCGGCAAGCGCCAGCAGCGCCGTGAGAACGACCAGTCTGGGCATCTAAATCATCCTTCGTCTCGTGGAGATTGGACGAGCACCTTCGTGCTATACAGAACTATGGCTATCACAATTGCCACTTTCAGTCGACAAACTCCACTCGTCCGGCCCGGTTAGAACCCACAGGGCGCCTGCCGGGTGGAGCTGGATGAGCAGGTCGGTGCAATCGGCAAGCCCGGTCGCCGCCAGGAAGACAGCTCAGGCGTATCGAGGAACAGCAGCAGGCCCCGCCAGGAAGCAACCCGGCTTTGCGGCGCCCTGATGTGCTCGGGGCAAGCCCTTCCTTGGTGACTCTCGCGATCAGGGGTGCGTGGGGATCGAGGCGAGAAGTGGTGCCAGAGCCGGGATTGCGGATCGCACAACCAGCGGTAGGCTCGCCTTACGGTGAGCGTGAGCGCAGATCAAACGGTGCCGCCCGAGGTCGAGATCCTCGAGGCAGGGGTGGAGCGACTTGACGATGTGGAGTCCCTGTGGCGAGCGATGCACGAGCACCACGCGGAGGTCGCCGAGGCCTGCGAGGTAACCCCATTCCGGCCCGCGGGGGACTCCTGGCAGCGTCACCGGCTTGAGTTCGAGCACTGGATGCGAGACGGCGATGCCTGGTTGCTCATTGCCGAGCGTCAGGGCTCGCCGGTCGGCTTCGCCTTCTTCCGGATATGCGCCGGCGATCCGAGCTTCGAAACCAACGAGCGGATGGGAGAGCTCGAGGCGCTGTCGGTCGAGCCGGCGTTGCGCCGCTGGGGAATCGGCTCGTTGCTCATGGAGCAGGTCGAGGGGCGTCTAGCCGATGCCGGCGTCGGCTTTATCGGCCTGAAGGTCGTCGCCGGCAACAGCGATGCCCTGCGCTTCTACGGGCGCTGGGGAATGGCTCCGTCGCACATTCGCTGCCTGGGGCGGACGCTTCCGGGCGGTGGCGGCCAGTAGCCTCACGGACGAGACCCGCACGGCGCTCTCGCGGCCCCCGAGCATCGGGCACAGAGCCCGATCCTGTGCCCGAATCCAACTGAATCCCCGGTAATCCAAGGTAATCCAGCTCCGATTCGCAGTTGAGCTTGCGACGGGCGAATGGCTCTGTGCTGCCGAATCCCGAGGTTTTCAGCGGCCTGCGCCCAGCCGCTTGCCATGCAGAAGGTCGAGGGTTCGAATCCCTTCAGCCGCTTGTGAGGAAGCCCCGCTCCGGCGGGGCTTTCTCGTTCTGGGGTCCTGAAAGGCCGGGTCGGCGCGGGCACCGATCTGGGGGCTCTGTGCCCGTCTGTGCCCGATAAACGGGCGATTCGAGACCGGTCGGCGGCTTCGCGGCCAGGGTTCTTGCGTGACGTTCAAGTGGGGGGTGGTCTTCGGAGGACTTCTGGTCACGGTGGTCGCGCTCGCCTTTCAGTATGCCCTGAGCGAGAATGCCGCCGATGCCTGACGAGCTGCCGATCCTGCTCTTCGCCAAGCCAGCCGAGCTCGAGGCCTGGCTGGGGGAGAGCCACGCCGAGTCCCGGGGGCTCTGGCTGAAGATCGCCAAGAAGGGGACCGAGCCGCCGAGCGTCACCTATGCCGAGGCGCTGGAGCTGGCGCTCTGCTTCGGCTGGATCGACAGCCAGAAGCGCGGCCTCGACGAGCGCCACTTCCTGCAGCGGTTCACGCCGCGCCGTCCCGGCGGCCGCTGGTCGAAGATCAACCGCGGGAAGGCGGAAGCACTGCTCGCAGCCGGCGCGATGCGACCGGCGGGGCTGGCCGAGGTCGAAGCGGCCAAGGCCGATGGTCGCTGGGAGGCCGCCTACGAGGGCCAGCGCACAGCGGAGGTGCCGGACGACCTGCGGCGCGAGCTCGACGCCAATCCCGCCGCGGCCGAGTTCTTCGCCGAGCTCGACAGCGCCAACCGCTACGCGATCGTCTACCGCCTCGGCGACGCGAAGAAGCCGGAGACGCGCGAGCGGCGGCTGCGCAAGTTCGTCGCCATGCTCGAGCGCGGCGAGAAGATCCACCCCTGATCGCGGCTCCCTGGCGACCTTGGCCATTGCCATGCAGAGGGTCGAGGGTTCGAACCCCTTCAGCCGCTTCGAAGCAAAGCCCCGCTCCGGCGGGGCCTTTGCCCTACCTGCGTCGGCGCGGCTTGATCTTGAAGCGCCTGACCGCGGGTTTTGCGTCGGCACCGAGAATGTTCAGCGCCCTGACCTTGAAGCGGTACTTGCCCGGCTTCAGGTGCTTGTAGGCCTTCGGGTCCCTGCAGCCGACGAACCTCGGCTTCTTCCGGCGGGACTTGCTCGTGCCGGCCCTGCGGCGCGACTTTGACTTCGGCTTGGGCCTGGCCAACAGGCACTGGAACCCGGTCACGGCTCCCGGTGCCTCGAAGGAGAACGTCGCCTTCTTCCGCCGGGCCTTGATCTTCGCCTTCGTGATCTTCGTCCCCTTGGGCTTGCCGAAGGTGGCGGTGACCGTTTGGTCGCTCGACATCGCCGCCTGGCAGACGCCGGTCCCGGTGCAGGGGCCTGAGAAGCCGGCGAAATCGCCCGGTGTCGCAGGGCTGCCGCGCAGGATCGCGACTCGACCCTGCGGATAGAGACCGGAACATGCCGGGGGACAGCTGCCTTCGTGGGTCAGCACGGTGCCCGAGCCTGCGCCTGCGAACTCCACGTTCAGGGTCTGGGTCGGGCCGATCAGCGCAAAGCCGTTTTCATCGCCGGCTGCGATCTCGATGGCTCCAGCGACCAGGCTCGGTACCGGCGCCGGTACCAGTTCACTGGTCGCCCCTGTTCCGAACTGCCCCGCTTCGTTGTCGCCCCAAACGCGAACTGTGCCATCAGGGAGCAGCGCGTAGCCGGTGTAGTAGGAGCCGGACATGGAGCGCACCGCCGGGAGGCCCGGGATCGGAACAGGCACGTCGCTGCAGCCGGCGCCGTTGCATTCTTCGGGGCCCGCAAAATCGCCGGTCCCCAGCTGCCCCGCGTAGTTGCTGCCCCAAATGCGCGCGCTGCCGTCGGCGAGCACTGCGGTGTTGGAGTAGGAGCTTGCCTCGATCGACCTGATGCCGGAGAGCCCGGAGACCGGGACAGGGGCCGTGCAACCACAGGGGACTTCCGGGGCTTTGGACTTGGTGCCGTTGCCCGACTGGCCGAAAGCGTTGTTGCCCCAACCCCTCACGGTCCCATCGGCAAGCAGCGCCTCGGCGGAAAAGTACCCAGCTGAGATTTCAGTTACGCCGGTCAGGCCGGCGACCGGGATCGGATGATCGACGCAGGAGCACCCGCCTTCGGACCGTTCGCCATTGCCGAGCTGGGCGCCTTCGTTGCTGCCCCACGCCATCACCGTGCCGTCGGCGAGCAGCGCGAGGCTGTAGTAGCCGGCGGCAGAGATCGCGATCACATCGCCGAGCCCGGGCACGGTCAGCGGAGCCGTGCTGCACCCGTAGGCGCCGCATTTTTCGGGCCCGGTCGTGCTCCCGACCCCGAGCTGACCCTGGGAGTTGTCCCCCCAGGCGAGCACGGTCCCATTCGAGAGCAGCGCCAGGCTGTGTCGGCTCGCTGCGGCAACCTGGATCGCGTTGGACACACCGCCCACCCCGACCGGCGCACTCCGGTTTGCCACTGTTCCGTCTCCGAGCTGGCCGTTCTCGTTGGCGCCCCAGGCCCAAATGGTGCCGTCCGTGAGGAGGGCAACCGCATGGGATGCACCCGCGGCCACCTGGGTGACGGAGGAGAGGCCCTGGACCTGAGTGGGGGCGGGGATGCATTTACAGCCGGCGCCGCTGACCGAACCGATGCCGACCTGGCCGATATCGTTGTTTCCAAATCCGTTCACAGTCGCACCTGCGCACTGTGCCGCGGGGGCGGTTACCAGGGCAACAAAAAGTAGGGAGAGCAGGCCGATAGCCAGGCGTCGACCGATGCGACGCGTTGAAGTCTTCTGACTCAGCACCGGTTGCTCCTATGTCAAGCCACCACCGCGATTTGCGGCGTCAGCGAGCCTCTCTGAGTGTCGACGGTGGTCATGGATCTCTCAATTTCGGATTCGATCAAAAGCCGCCAGACCCGGCGCGCCAGGTGACGCTTGAGGCAGCGCAGGGCTTCGATTCTGGACTTGCCCTCGGCCTGCTTTTGGGCGAGGAACTCGCGGGCCGGGGATGGATGCGCCCCTGGGTGACGGCGATGCGGTGCAGGGCGCAGTTGAGCTGGCGGTTGCCGCCGCGGTCGAGGCGGTGGCGGACGCGCTTGCCCGAGGAGGCGGGGATCGGGGCGACGCCGGCCAGGCGGGCGAACTTGGCGTCTGAGGCAAGGCGCTCGGCGCCGGCGGTCTCGGCGATCAGCTTGGCCGCGGTGAGGGCACCGCAGCCCTCCAGCGTCGAGCAGCTCGGGGGCCTGGGCCTTGACCAGGGCGCCGATCTCGCGCTCGAGCTCGGTGGCGCGACGGGTGCGGCGGCGGATCTCGGTGAGCAGCTCGCGGGCGATCGGCACCCTGGTGCCCTGCTCGGCGCGGGAGAGCTTGCGGGCGAGGCGCTCTAGCCAGACCATGCGGTCGAGCGCGCCGGCTGGGATCTCCAGCTCGGGCCAGAGGTCGTGCAGGTGCCAGCGCAGCCGGCACTGGTCCTCCGAGCGCGCCTTGACGAGGTCCTCGCGGTGGTCGAGCAGCAGCTTGACCTGCAGGGCCGTGCTCGTCGAGGTGGGCGGCGGGCAGGGTTTCCGGGCCTTCCCGGAGGGCGGCGCGGGCGACCGCCAGGGCGTCGATCGGGTCCGACTTGCCGCGGCTCCGTTCGCCGCGGCGGCTTTGGCCCATCAGCTTCGGCGGCACGCGGACGACGCGCTCGACCGCGGGCGACCAGGAAGCGCTCGAGGGAGCCCGAGACGTGGCGGCAGTCCTCGATCGCCCAGATCCGCTCCTCGTCGAGGGCGCGCGCCCAGTCGAGCAGCTGGCGAAAGCCGGGCTCTCTGGCTGCGGCGGTCAGCTCGCCGGCAAGCTGGCCGGTTCCCGCAACTACTGCGCCGCAGGTGTGGGTCTGCTTGTGGGTGTCCGTGCCGATCACGATCATCTGGCCTGTCCCTTCGATTGGTTGTCGCCTTCGGACGGACCGCCGGCGGACGAACCTCACTGGGGGCGATGCCACGCTCCTATCAAGTCAAGCCGGCGATCCTCGGGTGGCGGCGGGCGACACAACGCATGGTGGTCAGACCTTCGGGTCGACAGCGAGCCTAGGAGTCAGCCCGCCGCCTTGCCGAGAACCAACCGTCCAGGTCGGACGCCAGCCGCCGACCGTGGGGCCGACGATGACAGTGAGGCCAGCCTAGCGGCAATCACCCAGGCCCCACGCAGGACTCCCGGTCCGCGAGCATTCCTCCGCTCTGAACTGCGATTGCCAGGGCAGAAGGGCGAGGGTTCGAATCCTTCAGCCGCTTCGCTTCGAATCCCCTGCACCTAGGCCACTCAGTGATCCACGGCCGGGGTCGTCGACGCCGCCGGCTACCTCGGCCACGTCTTCACAGGAACATGACAGGCAACCTTGTCCTGCTCGGGTTCGGAATCGCCGGCGGCAGCGGGCTGCCGATGATCTCCCCGTTCGTCTCCCCCGCGGCCTTCCTGGCCGGCGTCGTCCCCTTCGCCGCACTGCTCGCCCTGGTCCTCGACATCACGCCCAATCAGCTTTGCAGCGAGTGCGGAGCGATTCCAAGAGCTAGGCTGGACCCGTGCAGGTGAAGCGTCGCATGCCCTCTCCGGCGATGGTCGTCGGTTGTATCGCGCTCTTCCTTGCACTCGGCGGCACCGGCTACGCCGCCAGCCGAATCGTCAGCCCGGCGCCGCCACAGGCGCGGCAGAAGCGACATAAGCGCTCCCAGAAGGCCCTGATCAAGGCGGCTGTGGCGAAGTACATCGCCGGCCATCGCAAGGAACTCGTCGGCCCGCAGGGGCTCGCGGGCAAGAAGGGCGACATCGGGCCCCAGGGCGACCCAGGGCAGGCCGGCTCGCCCGGCGTCGCCGGGCTTCCCTCGGTCACGGCCAAACTCGCCGGGCCGGTCTCGACCGGATCCTCGACTCACGTCGCGCTCGGCGGGCCCGAAGTGACGGTCAACGTCGGCCCCAGCGGGCTCGTCGCCTACTGGATAAGGGCGAAGCTGAAAAGCGTCGGTGGAGGCGTCGCGGAAGTCTGGCTCAACTACACGGGGGGATGGGGGGCGCAGCTGCAGACCCCGAGCAGCAACAACCTGCAGCTCTACTCGGTACCCGGCAGCGACTCCGGCACGCTGATCTTCAACACCGGGCTCTCGACTGTCTACGTCGGCTCGGGGCAACGCACCCTCTCGCTCGAATACGCCGACACCGCGGGCACGGGCAGCTTCGAAGACATGGAGCTGGTCGTAGTCCCGCTATGAGGGCGCCCGCGGCCGCCCGACCGCATCGACCGTCGTGAAGGTGCAAGGCCGCGCGGTCAGCGCTGAAGAAGGTCTCGCGAAGCGCGCTTCTCGCCCCGATTGGCAGTTGCGCCTGGGACCGGTTGCAGGGCCGGATTGCGGCGAGTAGTCTCGCCGGGATGCACATGAGTCGAAATCGGGTGGCCCGAAGGGTTGCGCCGATCGTCGCAGTGGTGGTCATCCTGTCGGTGGGCGGCATGGGCATCGCGCAGGGGAGCTCCCACCCATCCGCGAACGCGGCAAAGGGCAAGAAGAAGCGCCACACGCTCGAGGCGGACTGGAAGACGGGTCCCCAGGACGTGATCGGCGAAGGCGAACGCGGAGCCGATCTCGAGGGCACCGATGACGCCAAGCTCGTGGGACGGCCGTTCTGGAAAAAGGCCCTCCTGGACGAGGGCTATCGGTTCACCTACCACCACCCGGGCGAAATCCCGCGCATGGACTGGGGCGGCGAGTATCACGTCACCTTCGACGCCGACGTCATCGGACGTGGCAGGTTCCTCGGAGCGTTCAGCGGCTTCTACGACTACTCGACCGACCCGGAAGGCAACCCTTCGACGGTACCCAGCGGCCAGATCACCGGCGGCAGCCGTAAGTTCAAGGGCGCCACGGGTAGCTTCACGATCCAGGACTTCCATAGAACAGGCAACGACCCTGTGACTTACGCGGGGCGCTGGAAGGGCTCGGTCCGCTACTAGCTCTGCAGCGACCCGCCGTAAGGTCTACGCGATCCGTCCGGAGGTGGATCGCCGGTCCGTGCTCAGCGGAGGAAATTCCGGATCGCCCAGCCGACGGCGAAGGGGTACTCGAACAGGAAGGCATGCCCCGCGTCGGTGTAGACGTGAGCGTTGGAATCGGGCAGGCGGCGGACGAGCAGGCGGTCGTTGGCCGGCGGCTCCACCTGGTCCTGGTTGCCCCAGAGGACCAGGGTCCTCTGGTTGATTTCCGGCAGCTCTTCGTAGGAGCCGCCGCTTGCCGACTTCCACTGGCTGGTCGCCTTCAACTGCTGTTCGCGAGTCGCGTCGGAGACCGTGAGGCTGTCCGGTTCGAGGTCTGGCTGTCTGGCGACCCGATAGAGGTAGCGGGCCTTGCCGCGCCGACCGGTCCTGTCGAACGGGAAGCTCAACTCGAACAGCACCGCCGAGCTCAGTTCGGGGTTCGCGAGCGCCTTCTGCACGACCTCCGACCTGGGGGCCCGCGTGTGCGATCCGCCGGGGCTGGTCGCGCAGAGGACGAGGCGGCGGACCCTGCTCGGGGCGTCGATCGTCACCTGCTGGGCGATGTAGCCGCCCATCGACCAGCCCATCAGGTCGGTCCGTTTGATCCCCAGCGCGCTCATCAGGCCGAGTGTGTCTTCGGCCATCCGGGCGACGGTCAGGGTTTCGCTCGAAGGGTTGTCGGTGGTCGCGACGCCGCGGTTGTCGAAAACGACCAGGTGGTGGCCGAAGATCAACCGCCTCAGCAGCGCCGGGTCCCAGTCGGCCATCGTGCCCGTGCGCCCCATGACCAGCACCAGGTTCGGCCCCCTGCCCCCTTCGCGATAGCCGACGCTCATGCCGTCGACTTCGACGTGCTTGACCGCCGACATGCCGGCCGCCTGCGCGGCGGGCGGGAAGGCGAGCAGACAGCCGAGCAGCGCCAGCGCAGGGCGGATCGGAATCCTCACCGGCTGCAAGCTAGCCACGTCGTGCTCGGCGGTCAAGGACCCTCACCGGCACATTCGTCCGCGCCGACCTTTGCCTGAGCGGGATGATTGGGAGGGTGAGTCCTTCCGATCGGTCCCATAGCGAGTCTCAAGGGGAGCGCTTCAGGCGACTGGTCGACGTGGGCACCACCCTGTTTTCCGAGCTCGATCTCGAGGTTGTCCTGCGCTCGGTCGTCGAGGCGGCCCGTGAGCTCACCTCCGCCGAGTACGCCGCCCTGGGGGTTCTCGATCGTGACCGGAAGGAGCTCGAGCGCTTCATATACCTGGGGATCGATGACGAGACCAAACGGCACGATCGGCAACCTGCCGCGCGGGCGCGGAGTCCTGGGGGAGTTGATTCGCAGGCCGATGCCACTTCGTCTGCGCGATGTCAACGAGCACCCTCACGCCTACGGCTTCCCGCCGGGACATCCGCCGATGCGCTCCTTTCTCGGGGTTCCGATCTCCATCCGCGGCGAGACCTACGGAAACCTCTACATGACCCAGAAGCAGGACGCCGAGCAGTTCGATGACGACGACGAAGTCGCGGCGAAGACCCTTGCAGTCTGGGCCGGGGTCGCGATCGAGAACGCGCGCCTCTACACGACTCTGAGTGAGCACGAGGCGGAGGTCGAACAGTCCCTGAGACGGGCCGAGGCCTCGGTCGACATCGCGCGCGCGGTCGGCGGTGAAACGGAGGTGCCTCGGGTGCTGGACCTGATCGTCAAGCGCGCCCGGGCTCTCGTCGACGCCAGGGCGTTGCTCGTCCTGCTGCGTCGCGAAGGCCGCCTCGTCGTGGCCGCGCAGGCCGGCGAAGTCGGCGAGGCGGTGCACCACCTGACCATTTCGACCGAGGACTCCATTTTCCAGGTGGCGATGCAGGAGCGGGTCGCACAGCATCTGGAACGCGGCACGCCGCCGTCGAAGGCGCGGCTCCGGGAGCGCCTCGGAGCGGAGGCGGCCCTGGTGGTTCCTCTCCTCTTCCGAGGTCGCGCGGTCGGCGCGCTGGTGGCGCTCGATCGAGAAGCGGGGGGAGCGGACTTCGACGAGGAGGATCTGCGTCTCCTGCAGGCGTTTGCGGCGAGCGCCGCAACCGCCGTCGCCACGGCGCAGGGTGTCGAGTCCGAGCGCCTGCAGCAGCGGGTCGAGATCGGCGAGCGGGAGCGCCGCCGTTGGGCACAGGAGCTCCACGACGATGCGCTGCAGGGCCTGGCGGCGATCAGGATCTCCCTCGCGACGGCGCTCCAGGGGGAGGCGCCGGATCGAGCGAGCCGGGTCGAGGCGGCGGCCGAGGAGACGGTCGAGCGACTCGAGGATCAGATCAACGAGTTGAGCCGACTGATCAACGACCTACGGCCGGCTTCGCTGGAGCATCTGGGCCTTTCGGGGGCCTTGGAGGCGTTGGCCGAGGAGTGCGCGGCTCGCGGGGACCTGGGCATCGAGACCGAGATCGAGATCGCCGCAAAGCTCAGCGGGGAGGAGGAGAGGGTGGTCTATCGCCTCGTCCAGGAGGCGCTCAACAACGTGCTCAAGCACGCCTCCGCCGGCAGCGCCACGGTCTCGGCTCGTCTGGTCGACCATCAGGTCCAGGTTTCTGTGCGCGACGATGGGCGTGGGTTCGACCCGGATGCCATCGCCGCCGGTCGCGGCCTGGTCGGAATGCGCGAGCGGATCGAATCGCTGGGTGGCGAGATTGAGGTGCGCTCCGAGTCCGAGGGCGGGACACAGGTCTCCGCTCTGGTGCCCGTTCAGGTCGACTAGGGACTCAGGATTCGGTTTCGCCGCCCGCCCTGATGACGCCGTGAGCGATCGCGAAGCGGACCAGGTCTGGGCGCGAGTCGATCCCGAGCTTCTCCAGCAGCTTTGCACGATTCACCTCGATCGCCCGGATGCTGAGGAAGAGGCGCTCGCCGATCTCGCGGTTGGTGTGGCCGAGCGCGAGCAGTCGCAGAAGCTCGCGCTCGCGCTTGCCCAGAGAGTCCAGAGGGTCCTGTTCGAGCTTGGCGAGGGCGCCGCCCAGCTCGGGGTCGATATATGAGCCGCCCGCGGCGGCGACCCTGATCGCCTCGGTCAGGTTGCGCTCCGCCGCCTGCTTGAGGACGTAGCCGGCGGCACCGGCTCGCAGCAGTTCACGCGCCCCGCGGGGATCGCTATGCATGGTCAGGACGACGATCGCGGTGCCGGGGACGCTCTCGCGCAGGCGCTGGACGTCGCGCACAGGATCCGCGCCGGGCATCTGCAGGTCGAGCACGAGCACGTCGGGTCGGCGGTCGGTCGCGAGCTTGGTCGCGGCGGCCGAGTCGGCCGCCTCGCCGATCACCCGCAGGTCGGCCTCGCCCTCGAGCATCGCCCGCAAGCCGGCGCGGATCACGTTGTGATCGTCGGCCAGGACAACGCTTTTTTGCCGCACCTCCACCATCGCAAACAGTCTCAGGGCCCAGTCTGCCACGCTGCGGCTCCGGTGCCTTTCCGCACCACGGAGTGTGGCTCGGACCCGATGGAGGCCGGCGTGTTCTGGTGCAACCTATCCGCATGCGGATACTCATCGCGCTGGGTGGAAACGGGTTGCTCCGACGAGAAGGGGCGGTGGAGCCCCTTGCCGTCCTTGCCGGCGAGCACGAGTTGGTGCTCACGCACGGTGAGGGACGGGACGTCGCCAACACGCTCGAGCTCGGGCTACGGAACGAACTGCCCGACCGCGACCTGATGACCGTTCTCACCGAGGTTGTCGTGAGCGCAGACGAGCCCTCGCCCGAGCCGCATGCGATCGCCGCGCTGCGCGGTCTGCGGCTGCTGATCGATGCCGGGGTGCTGGTCATCTGCGAAAGCGGCATGCACCTTTCGGTCGCCGTCGACGGGACCGGGGCGATGCGGGCCGTCGCGGATCCGGCCGACGAGGACCTGGTCGCCGCCCTGTTGGCGCGCCGGCTCGACGCCGACCTGCTGCTGATGCTGACCGACGCCGACGACCCGGGCGGGACGTCGGGCCCAGACGGCGCATCGCGCTCGATTTCTCCGCTCGAGCTTCGAAAGAGGAGCCTCGCCGCCGACGCGATGGGGCCGAAGGTGGAGGCGGCGTGTCGTTTCGTCGAGGCCACCGGCCGCCGAGCCGCGATCGGTCCTCTTGCCGACGCCGTTGCGGTCGCCCACGGCGAGGCGGGGACCCAGGTCATGACTCGGGACGTCTCGCAAGCAGCGTCTGATCTCGCCTGTCGTCCGCCCTCGGGTCGATTTCGGGGCCTGTCTCGGTCAGGGCGCCTCCCATCGCTCAGCGCCGACCTGGACGAGCTCCGGGGTGGAGTCGGTGGGAGTGATCAGGGTCGGGCTCGGAGCGTTCCTGGTCACCGCGGCCCCGACGGTGCCGAGAGCCACGCGGGGGGTGGGACGGTAGCTGCCCCGAGAGCCGAGCATCAGCAGGTCGGCCTCATTTGCAGCCTCGACGATCACCTCGGCGGGCTCGCCGATCAGGAGCCTCGACTCGGCGGAGACCCTCGGCGGGATGCTCTCCAGCGCTCTCTGGAGATCCTGCTTCATCTGCGCTTCCTGGGAGTCCTTCGGCTGCCTGGCCTCGAATCCCGCCAACCCCAGGGAGATCTCGACGGCACCGAGGATGAGGAGAGATGCTCCGGTCCGCTCGGCCAGCTCGACGGCTCGATGAAGCGCGGCGGCGGACCCTGCGCTGCCGTCGGAGCCGACGGCGATCGTCTGGATCGAAACGCCGGCAGATCGCGAGTCCGCGGGGTGCGATCGCGACGGCGCACGGCGCTCCGTCGAGCACACGCTCGCCGATCCTGCCGGGGAAGACTCGGCCGACGCGCCCGCGTCGAGTGGACCCGAGGACGATCATCTCGCTGCCTTCGGCCTCGGCCAACCCCTTCAGGCCGGTCGCCTCGTGGCCGCCGGCGATCACCTTCGCGGAGAAGGGGATGGGACCGAGCACCTGACTCGCGCCGCGGCCGATCCAGCGCTCGTCCTCCTCGGTGACCATCGCAAAGCTCTCGGCGCGCAGGAGCTGCCGGCCGGTATGGGCGCACGGAGGCGACGGTCATCTCCACGTCGGTCTTCTCGCTCAGGGCCTTCGCGAAGGAGAGCGCGTCGCGTGAGCCGGCGCGCCCGTCGTAACCGATCAACACCCTCAGGGGCGGGTCGCCGTGGGGGTCTCTGCCTCGCGATCGAGTCTCCGCGGTCGCGCGATCCTCCGCCTGCACTGTCGCCTTTTCGAGGGCCACGGGGACACGCTAGGCGGGCGCCGGATCTTCCGCATCCGGAGAGCGCCACACCCGAAAAGGCGCCGAAGCCGCGTTACGCTGGCGCCTGTGACGGGACCCGAGAAGGACGCCGAGACGACGACGATCGTCTTGGTCGACGATCACGCGGTCGTCCGCGGCGCCCTCAAGGCGCTCCTTGACGGCCATCCCGACCTCGAAGTCGTGGGGGAGGCCGGCGACCTCGAGTCGGCGAGGATGGTCGCCGCCGCTTCCAGGCCTCGGGTCCTGGTCCTCGACGTCAACCTCCCCGATGGGCTCGCGGTGGACGCCGTCGCCGGCCTGCGAGGGGAGGCCCCGGATACGGAGATCGTGCTCCTGACGATGGAGCGCGATCTGTCGCTGGCGCGGCGGGCGATGGAAGCGGGCGCGCGTGGCTACCTGTTCAAGGACGCAGCCCACCTGGAGCTGATCGATGCAGTGCGCCACGCCGCCGAGGGCCGCGACTACCTGCCGGCCGCCGTCGCCTCCGGCCTGAAGGGCAACGCCAGCGAAGAGCGACCGGTGCTCTCCCCGCGGGAGACCGAGGTGCTGCGCCTGATGGCGCTGGGGCACACCAATCGGGAGATCGGCGGGCAGCTCGCGCTGAGCGTGCGTACGGTGGAGACCCACCGGGCCCACGTCCAGCAGAAGCTCGGACTCGACAGCAGGCCCGATCTGACCCGCTACGCGCTCGAGAACGAGCTGATCTGACCGCCGGCTAGGGGGTGCGGCTCACGAAGTGGACTCCTTCGGAGCCCTCGAGCGAGAAGCTCTCGGCCGCGCCGGGGGCGACGTCGATGACGAACCGCGGCCGCCCCCACCGCTCGAACTGATCACGGTCGATCAGGAAGGAAACGCCGCCGATCTCGCCCAGGCGGAGGTCGTTGGGACCCGGCGGCAGCTCGGACTCGGTCAGGCACATCGCGTCGCTGCCGTCGCAGCAGCCGCCGGACTGGTGGAAGACGATCGGCCCGTGCTTCTCTCGAAGCCGTTGGATCGCCTCCACCGCTGCCGGCGTCGCGGTGACCGTGGGCACTAGAAGAAGCCCATCGCTTTGCGGTCGTAGCTGACCAGCAGGCACTTCGTCTGCGAGTAGTGGTCGAGCATCATCCGGTGGTTCTCGCGGCCGACACCGGAGATCTTGTAGCCGCCGAAGGCGGCGTGGGCGGGGTACTGGTGGTAGCAGTTCGTCCAAACCCTTCCCGCCTGGATCCCCCGACCCATGCGGAACGCACAGCGACCCGTCCCGGGTCCAGACGCCGGCGCCGAGGCCGTAGAGAGTGTCGTTGGCGATCTCCAGCGCCTCCGCCTCGTCGCGGAAGGTGGTCACCGAGACGACCGGCCCGAATATCTCCTCCTGGAAGACCCGCATGTCGTTGGTTCCCTTGAGGACGGTCGGCTCGAAGTAGTAGCCGTCGGCGAGCTCGTCGGGCATCTCGGGCCGGTGGCCGCCCGCCAGCAGCTCAGCTCCCTCGTCGAGGCCGATCTTGACGTAGCCCTCGATCTTCTCGAGCTGGGTCGCCGAAACCTGCGGCCCCATCATCGTCGCCGGGTCGAGGGGATGGCCCTGGACGATCGCGTCGACCCGCTCGAGCACCCGCTCCATGAACTCGTCATAGATCGACTCGTCGATCAGCGCCCGCGAGGGGGCCGTGCAGACCTCGCCCTTGTTGAACGCGTAGAGGACAAAGCCCTCGATCGCCTTGTCGAGGAAGTCGTCGTCGGCCGCCATCACATCCTCGAAGAAGATGTTCGGCGACTTGCCGCCGAGCTCGGTCGTCGAGGGGATGATGTTCTGGGCCGCGTACTGCATGATCAGCCGTCCGGTCACGGTCTCCCCGGTGAAGGCGATCTTGGCGATCCGCTTGTTGGAGGCGAGCGCCCTCCCGATCTCGCCCCCGGGGCCGGTGACCACGTTGATCACGCCCGCGGGAACGGCGTCGGCGACCACCTCGGCGAACTTCAGGATCGACCAGGGGGTCGGGCTGGCGGGCTTGATCACCGTGCAGTTGCCCGCCGCGAGGGCCGGCGCGATCTTCCAGGCGGCCATCAGCAACGGGAAGTTGAACGGGATGATCTGGCCGACCACGCCGAGCGGCTCGTTGAAGTGGTAGGCGACGGTGTCCTTGTCGATCTGCGAGATCCGTCCCTCCTCGGCCCGGGCCGCGCCGGCGAAGTAGCGCAGGTGGTCGACGACGAGCGGGATGTCGGCGGCGAGGGTCTCCCGCACCGGCTTGCCGTTCTCCCAGCTCTCGGCCACCGCGAGCATCTGCAGGTTCTCCTCGACCGCGTCGGCCATCGCCTCCAGCACGGCGGCGCGTTCGGCCGGGGAGGTGGCGCCCCAGGCGTCCTTCGCGGCGTGGGCCGCGTCGAGCGCCAGCTCGATGTCCTCGGGGGTCGAGTCTGCGACCGTGCAGAACGGCTCGCCCGTAGCCGGCGTCCGGTTCTCTCGGTAGCCGCCCTTCGCGGGCGGGATCCACTCGCCGCCGATGAAGTTCTCGTACCGGTCCTTCAGGGAGACGGGGCTGTCGGCCTCGCCCGGGACCGGAATCGTCGCGCTCTTCTCGATCGTGCTCATCTTGTGTCTCCTCGCTGTCTTTGGCTGCCGGCGGTTCAGTCGGCGTGGATTTCGGCATGGCAGAGGCCGCAGGCCTCGATCCGGACCAATACCTGCGCGGTGCCGGGCTCCGGAGACCGCTCCTCCGTTGTGTGGTTGGTCGATTCCATCAGCGCGGCGGCCGGCCGCCATCGGTGGTTCGCCACAAGAGGCGGTGCGGTTACGCCCAGGTACCGGGCCAGGGACGGGTGTCCGGCGCCGGCGCGACCCTGACCCGGGCGTCCACCGCGAGCGCCCCGGCCGCCGTCGCGATTACGGGATTGAGGTCGAGCTCGACGATCTCGCGATGGGCATCGGCAAGAGCGGAGACGCGCAGGACGAGGTCGGTAAGGCTGCTCGAGGTCCACCGGCGCCATTCCGCGGAACCCGGTGAGCATCGGGAAGATCGCAAGCGAGCGGACCATCTGCTCGCCGTCGGCGACGCTAAGCGGGCAGACCCTGACCGAGACGTCGCCGAGCAGCTCGACGGCCGTGCCTCCGGCCCCGCAGGCGACGACCGGGCCGAACACAGGGTCGGTGGCGACTCCGACCAGGAGCTCGACGCCCTCGTCGACCATGCGTTGGACCATGAACGCCTCCCGCTCGACGCCGCCCGTCGCCAGCGCTTCGTCCATCTGAGCCGCCGCCCGTGAGACCGCCTCCGCGCCCTCCAGCCCCGCTCGCACCGCGCCGAGCTCGGTCTTGTGCAGGATCCGCGGGCCGTGCGCCTTCAGCGCGACGCGCCCGCCGAGGGCCTCGGCGGCGGCGCCGGCGGCCGCCGGGTCGGTGGCCGTGACCGCCTCCGGCATCGCGATCCCATAGCACCCGAGCAGGCGCAGGCATGCATCGGCATCCAGCCACTCGCGCCCCTCCGTCAGCGCCTCGGCGAGGACCGCTGCCGCCTCGTCGGCGCGGGCCTCGGGGAAGCGGGCCAGCGGGGCGACCGGCCGTTCGCGCCAGGCGACGTGGCGCACGACCTTGCCCAGGGCGCGCGCCGCGTCCTCCGGATACACGTGGGTCGGGATCGCCGGCGCACCGGCCGGTGTCGCGATCTCTTCCTGAGACATGAATACCGCCTGCACCGGCAGTTTCCTCGTCACTCCAGCCAGGGCGTCGTGCATCGCCCGGGCGACGTCCTCGCCGCGGGTCTGCAACGGCCGGATGAAGATCACGATCAGCGCGTCGATGCCCTCCCAGTCGCCGAGCACTTCGATCGAGCGGCGGAAATCCTCGGCGCTGGCGCTGGCGATCAGGTCGACCGGGTTTGCCGTAGAGGCCTGGGGCGGGAGGAACTCGCGCAGGCGCTCGCGCACCAGATCGGGGGCCGCGGGAACCTCCAGCCCCGCTGCCTCGCAGGCGTCGGCGCACATGATCGCGGGGCCGCCCGCATTGGTGAGGATGCCGACCCGCGGGCCGTCCGGTAGCGGCTGGCTCGACAAGAGTGAGGCGACGTCGAGCATCTCCGCCAGCGTCTCGGCGCGGATCACGCCCGATTGGCCGAAGAGCGCGTCGGTCGCGCGGTCCGACGCCGCCAGCAGCGCGCCGGTGTGGGAGCCGGCTGCCCTCGCTCCGGCGGCCGACGTCCCGCTCTTGACGGCGACGAGCGGCTTGCTCCGGCCGATCCGCCTCGCCACCCTCGAGAACCGCCGCGGGTCGCTGAAGGACTCGATGTAGAGGAGCACGAGCTTCGTCCTCTCGTCCGCCTCCCAGTACTCGAGCAGGTCGTTCCCGGTCACGTCGGCGCGATCGCCCACCGAGGCGAAGGAGGAGACGCCGATCCCGCGGGCGCCGGCGAAGTCGATCAGCGAAAGGCCGAGGGCGCCACTCTGGGTGACGAAGGCCACATTCCCGGCGGGCGGCGCGGCGGGGGCGAAGGTCACGTTCAGGCCCGCATCGGGATCGGTGTCGAGGATGCCCAGGCAGTTGGGGCCGATCAGCCTCATCCCCGCGTCGCGGCAGACAGCGAGCAGCTCCTCCTGCAGCCGCACCCCCTCGGCGCCCGCCTCGCCGAAGCCGGCGGAGAGCACGACCAGGGCGCGGGCCCCCTTCTCGCCGCATTCGCGCGCGACCTCCGCGGTGGCCTCGGCACCCACAGCGAGGACCCCGAGGTCGACCTCGCCGGGGATGTCGCCGACGCCGGCGAACGCCGGGACCGACTGGATGGTGTCCGCCGCCGGGTTGACCGGGTAGACGGGGCCGCCGAAGCCGGATTCGAGCAGGTTGTGGAGGACCGCGCCGCCGACCGTGCCCGGCCTTCGCGAGGCCCCGACGATAGCCACCGAGCGCGGCTCGAAGAAGCCTCTGACGGCCGCCTGCGCTGCGATCCGGTCGCGGTCCTCGAATCGGGCGACCGCCTCCCGGGTCAGCGAGGTCGGGAACTCCACCCGCAGGCCTTCCACGGTCGCTTGTGTCTCCACCGGGAAGCCGCTCTCGCGGAACATCTCGATCATCCGATGGTTCTGCGGCATCACCTCGGCCACGAAGGTGTCGAAGCCGTTGTCGGCCGCGACCTGCGCGAGGTGGGCGAGGAGGATCGTCCCGAGACCGCCTCCCTGCAGCTCGCCGGCCACCGCGAAGGCGACTTCTGCCCGACCGCGCCCGAGCCCCATGTAGACACCGTGCCCGACCGGGCGGTGGTCGGGCCCGTGGCTCGCGATCAACCCGTAGCGATCCTCGTGGTCGACCTCGGCCATCGATCGGGCGGCGCCATCGAGGTCGACGGCGCCGGAGAAGAAACGGAATGCCTGGGAGGTCGAATCGAGGGAGCCGAAGAAGTCCCGCAGGGCGGCCCCGTCATCGGGCCGGACCGGTCTGAGGCGCACGGTCGAGCCGTCTCGAAGGACGACGTCGGCCTCACGCCCGGCTGGGTAGGCCCGACTCACCGGGGTCCCCTGGGCGCAAGTGCGGCGACCAGCTCCAGGTATTCGGCGAGCCTCACCGGGCCCAGGAAGCGTTCGAATACCCGCTGCCGCGCCTCTGCTCCCATTGCCGCGGCCAGGGCGGGGTCGCCGGTGAGCTCGGCGATCGCGGCGGCCAGCGCGTCGAGATCTCCGGGGTCGATCAGCAGACCGCTGACGCCGTCGACGATCTGGTCCTGGATCCCACCGACGCGAGTGCCGATCACCGGCCTGCTCTTCCACATCGCCTCCGCGACGGTCAGCCCGAACCCCTCGGCGAGGCTGTTCTGCACGACGACGTCGGCCCGCCGCTGCAGGGCGTTGACCATCGCCGCGTTTTCGTCGCGGTCGTCCATCGGCAGGCTGATCAGGTGGACCCGGCGTCTGGTCTCGCCCGGCAGGCGGCGCCAGGCGGCGACCAGTTCCTCCCACACGGTTGCGCCCTCCGGGTCGTCGGAGACCGCGCCGGCGGCAGGCCCGACGAGGAGGAGGTGCCGGTCGGAGTCGGGCATGCTCCGCTCGAAGCAGGCAAGCAGGCCGCGATGGTCCTTGAGCCGGTCCCAGCGCGAGATCTGGACGACCGCGACGGCGTCGGTCGGGAGACGCTCGTCCTGCAGAATTTCGGCCGGGCGCTCGACGGTTCCCGGGGCCCCGTCGGCGCGGATGAAGGCGGGGGCGGCGCTGCCCGGGTCAGTTCCGACCCCGATCCTGTCGACGATCGCGGCGACGGTCGCCGGCTCCAGCTCCTGGTTCTTGGGAGAGAAGGGATCGATGCAGGGGGCCAGCAGCCAGGCGCGGTCGGGGTCGAGCACGTCCCAGACGTACTGGCGACGCGAGAACACGAACGCATCGGCCTCGCGGACATAGGGAGCGAGGAAGTTCCAGGCCTGACGCGCGGTTCGATCGGCGTGGTCGACTCCGATGTGGCAGCGCCAGACGACCACCGCGCCGGCTCGTTTGGCCGCCGGGACCAGGCCGGCGGTCTGGGGGTCGTGAAAGAAGACCACGTCACCCTCGCCGAAAAGAGGAATCAGGTCTCGGGCGCTCTCGGCGAGCGTCCCCTCGTACAGCGCCCGGTCGTCGTCGCTCAGCGGGCCTCCGGTCCCATGGAGGTTGTTGTGCAGGCGCTTGGTCAGCTCGAAGAACTCAGGCTGCTCCTGGAGGACGACCCAGCGCGTATCGATGCCGGCATCTCGCACATAGGGGAGCAGCGCGTGCAGCATCTCTGCGACTCCGCCGCCGTACTCGGTGGAGCTCACGTGCCAGTTCTTCCTCCCCGCGAAGAGGCTTCGACCTCGAGCGGCCGCCGCCTCGATACCGTCATAGGCATCGCCCAGCAGCGGCTTGAAGCGCGCGATCTCCTGCGGCGGGATGTCGACCAGTTGCGGCTCAGCCATCCGGGTCTCAGAGCTGCCAGTGGCGGGCGACGCCGGCGGCGGCCCGAGAGGTGAGCAGGGCCTCGGGCGCGGCGCTGATCGACTCGCCCTCCCCGCCCAGGGCTCCGAGGGTCGCGACGACCGAATCGGCGAGTGCCCGGGGCTCATAGCCGCCCTCGAGCACAGCGCCGAGCGGCGCGTCGACCGATCTCGCCAAATCGCGCACCTGGGCCGCGATCTGCGCGAACGACTCGGTCTCCAGGTTGCAGCCGGCGAGGGGATCGTCGCGATGGGCGTCGAAGCCGGCCGAAACCAGGACGAGGTCCGGATCGAACTCGCTCGCGACCGGGGTCACGATGTGCTCCAGCAGGGAGAGCCACAGGTCCTCTCCGGAGCCCGCCGGCACCGGCAGATTGATCGTGTAGCCCTCGCCGGCGCCGGACCCGAAGTCGCCGGAGGATCCGGTGCCGGGGAAGATCCCCGCCTGGTGGATGCTGACGAAGAGGACGTCGGAGCGGCGACGGAATGCCTCGGCGGTGCCGTTGCCGTGATGGACGTCCCAGTCGAGGACGAGAACCCGCTCGGCGCCGAGCTCGCGGATCGCCAGCTCGGCGGCGATCGCGACGTTGTCGAAGAGGCAGAAGCCCATCGCGCGCTGTGGTTCGGCGTGGTGCCCGGAGGGGCGCATGGCACCGAATCCGACCCTGTCCTCGCCGCCGAGCAGGGCCCGCGTCATCGCGCAGGCGCCGCCGGCCGCGTGCAGGGCGGCGCGATAGGAGGCCTCGCCGACGAATGTGTCGGCGTCGATCGCGCCGCCCCCGCCGAGGCAGAGGTCGCGGATCGACTCGACGTGGCGAGCGGTATGGACGAGCTCCAGCTCCCTCTCCTCGGCGGCGGGAGCCTCGCGGCGCTCCCATCCAAGCCAGTCGCGCTCGGCAAGGGCTCGCTCGATCGCGACCAGACGCTCTGGCGTGTCCGGGTGGGCCGGCATGTGCGCCCGCGGATCGTGCTCGAGGCTGGAGGGGTGGCTGAAATACAGCATCGAATCGGGGCGATCAGCCGTTCGGGCAGATCACCGCTCGGCCGTCGAGGGTGCCATCCCGCATCCGTGCGTAGGCGTCCTCCACGCGGTCCAGCCCAAAGCGCTCCACATGGACCCGGATCCTGCCTGCTCGGGCGAGATCGAGGACCTCGGCAAGCTCGACCGCGCTGCCCCAGTAGGGAATGGTGAGCTGGGCCTCGAAGGGGAGCGCGCCGAACGCGAACTCGAGTTTCCCTCCGGCCAGGCCGACGACGGTCACGTGGCTCTGGAAGCGGGCCACCTGTGAGCTGAGGGCGATCGAGTCGTCGGAGCCGACCATGTCGAGGACCAGCTCGGCGCCGAGCCCGGCGCTCAGCTCGCGAATCTCATCGGCCGCCGCGGCGCCCGCCTCGACCGTCTCGTCGGCCCCCACCTCACGGGCGAGCCGCAGCTTGTCGGCGGAGACGTCGACGGCGACGATCCGTGCCGGGCTCAGCGCACGAAGGATCTGCACGCCCATGTGGCCGAGCCCGCCGACGCCGATCACGACCGCGGTCGAGCCGGGGATCAGGAGGTGCAACGAGCGCTTGATCGCGTGGTACGGGGTGAGCGCGGCGTCGGAGAGAGGCGCGGCCTCGCGGGGATCGAGGTCGTCCAGGGGAAGCAGGAGCCGCGAGTGGGGGACGAGCATGTACTCGGCCATGCCCCCGTCGAGGCCGAGGCCGCCTCCGAAGGCACCGATCTCGGCCTGGCGCTCGCAGTAGTTCTCCTCCGAGAGGCGGCAGGAACGGCAGCGGCCACAGCCCCAGGGCCCGTAGACGGCGACCGCCTCGCCCTCCTCCAGCCCCTCGACTCCGGCGCCCAGCGCCTCGACCCAGCCGGCGTTCTCGTGGCCGAGTGTGAATGGTGGGTCGAAGGCCATCGTCCCCTCCGGCCACTCCATCAGGTGCAGGTCGGAGTGGCAGGCGCCGGCGCCTGCCACCTTGATCAGGACCTCTCCGGGCCCCGGCTCGGGAACGGCGACCTCGCGCATCTCGGGCGCCGATTGCCAGGCTGTCAGTTGATAAGCCTTCATTTCCCTTCTCCTTCGCTTTGAGCAGGATGGGCCTGATCGGAATCTAGGCCTGTCCCAGCCGTCCTGCATCCGGGAAAGGCCACAGCGAAGGGGCGGTGGCACCGCGATGCGCCGCGCGAGAGGGGGGAGGACGATTGCCGTCGGAGACTCAGCTCGCCCGGCAGCGAGGAGACCCCGCGTTGGCTGCGCCATGCCCCGTCCGTGCCCCGATAATCGGCCCTGGGAAGCGAAAATTGGGTCGACCGCGACCACTTCAAGTAGATCCCGCGAGATGACGATAGAAGCCAAACGGTGTCACGAATCACGTGCACCACTTCAGGAATGAGGTCGATGTTCCATGAACTCTCCCGCCGCTGCCGATGGGCGTCTGCGACTGTTGATCGCAGACGACAACAAGGCGATCCAGTCGGCGCTGGGCATGGCCCTCGGTGAGAGGTTTGAGGTGGTTGGCGTGGCCGGCGACGCCGAGCAGGCGGTCGAGCTCGCCAGATCCCTTCAGCCGGCTGCTGCCGTGATTGATGTCGATATGCCGAAAGGCGGAGGCATGCGCGCCGTGCGCGGAATCGCTGAGGTTTCTCCCACGACCGCCACCGTGATCCTGTCGAGCGATGAGTCCGACGGCGTCGTTCGCGAGTTGATGCAGGCGGGGGCGATTGCCTACTGCCGCAAGGGCGTCTCGCCGCAGGACCTCAGTGACTCACTTACGAAGTCGATCGAGGCTCATGCCGCAGAAATGCAGCCGGCGGCCTGACGGACCACCGGGCCATGAACACGCTCATGGACGCCGAGAAGTTCTTTGAGATTTCGCTCGACGCAATGGCGATCGCGAATGACGAAAAGTTCTTCGTCGAGATCAACCCCGCCTTCGCGCGCACACTCGGATACGAGCTCAGCGACCTCAAAGCCCGACCGTTCACGGAGTTCGTCCACCCAGACGACCTTGAGGCCACCCTCGAGACCTACGCTGCCCTGGGGGCGGGGAAGAGCGCCGTCGGCTTCGAAAACCGTTATCGCTGCAAGGACGGGTCCTACAGGTGGCTGATGTGGAATGCCACACCGATCGAGGACGGGCTCACCTGCTGCGCCGCGCGCGATGTCACCGAGCGCAAGCGGGCGAGGGTCTTGTTTGAACAGTTGCTGGAGTCAGCGTCAGACGCGATGGTCATTGTCGATGACGCGGGCGCGATAACGCTGGTCAACGCCCGGACCGAGACGATGTTCGGATACGAGCGCGACGAGCTGATCGGCGAGCAGGTCGAGATGCTGGTGCCGGAGCGCTTCCGCGCAAGCCACCCCGGCCACCGTGAGGGCTACTCAAAGGATCCGCACACGCGGCCGGGCTCAGAGCGCTTCCGCGGGCGCCAATCCGGCCACCGTGAGGGCCACTCAAAGGATTCGCACATACAGTCGATGGGAGCCGATCTCGAGCTCTTCGGGCGGCGCAGGGACGGCAGCGAGTTCCCCGTGGAGATCTCACTCAGCCCGCTCGAGACCGACGAGGGCACGCTGGTCACGAGCGCGATTCGCGACGTTTCCGAGCGCCGCCGGCGAGAGGGCCTGGCCGGCCATCTCGCGGCGGTCGTCGAGTCATCCGCCGACGCGATCATCAGCAAGACGACCGACGGGACCATCGTGAGCTGGAACACGGGCGCCGAAAGGCTTTACGGCTACTCCCAGGCGGAGGCGGTGGGTCAGAAGATCTCGATGCTGATGCCACCGAGTCACGACGACGAGGCGGCGGTCCTGATCGATCGAGTGGTCAGCGGTGAGCGCGTCGACCAATTCGAGACGGTGCGGGTTCGCAAAGACACTTCGCCTGTCGATGTGTCGCTGACGATCTCAGCCGTCCGCGACGCGAGCGGTCGAGTGATCGGCGTGTCCTCCGTCGCCCGTGACATCACCGAACATAAGCGCGCTGAGACGGCGCTCGCGGAGGCGCGGGCGGACATCGACCGTTTCTTTCGGGTGTCGCTCGACCTGAAGGCGATCATGAACGAGGCCGGTCATTTCGTCCGCGTCAACCCCGCGGTCGAGCAGATCCTCGGGTACACACCGGACGAGCTGGTTGAGCAACCGTTCAAGGATTTCATCCACCCCGAAGATCTCGAGCGCTCGCTTGCGACCTACCCCGAACAGGGGGCCGTAAGCGAGGCTGCCGGGTTCGAAAATCGGTATCGCTGCAAGGACGGCTCGTATCGGTGGCTGCTTTGGAGTGCCACCTCGATGCCGGACGGGTTTGTGTACGCATCCGGCCGTGACGTCACCGAGCGCAGGCAGATGGAGGACGCCCAGCGTGAGGCTGAGGAGTTGCTGTCGCTCTCATTCGAGCATTCGCCGCTCGGGATGACCTTGAACTCGCCAGATCGCCGGGTCATGCGCCTCAACCGGGCGTTTGCCGACATGCTCGGCTACTCCACCGAAGAGCTGATCGCCGACGAGGCACGGAAGATCGTCACGCACCCTGACGACCTCCCGGACGACGAGGCGAATCTACGGGCTCTGCTCAAAGGGACAACCGAGCTGGCTCAATGGGAGAAGCGCTACATCCACGCGGACGGACACGTGGTGTGGGCGCTCATCTCGGTGTCGGCCCTGCGTCATGCGGACGGCAGTCCTCGCCTTCTGATCAGTCAGATCAAGGACATCAGCGCACGCAAGCGAGCGGACACGGAACTGGCGATTGCGACCGAGAAGACGATCGAGGCCTCGCGTCAGAAATCCGAGTTTGTCGCCAACATGAGCCACGAGATACGCACCCCGCTGAGTGGAGTGATCGGGATGGTCGATGTGCTCCGCGAAACGGACCTGGATCCCGCCCAGGGTGAGTACGTGGAATTCCTGGCGGCGTCGGGCGATGCTCTTCTCACCCTCGTCAACGACATCCTCGATTTCTCAAAGATCGAAGCTGGGCAACTCGAGCTCGACCCCACCGATTTCGATCTGCGCGGAGTGGTGGAGGAGGCGTGTCTGGTGCTGACGGAGCAGTCTCACGCCAAGGGCCTCGAGATCTGCCACAGCGTCGACGCGGACGTCCCTGCGGCGGTCAACGGCGATCGTGCTCGGCTGCGCCAGATCCTCCTCAACCTCGTCTCAAACGCGGTCAAGTTCACTACCGTGGGCGAGGTCGCCATGCATGTCTCCGCCGCAGCCGGCGACCATCTTCGCTTTGAAGTCTCAGACACAGGGATCGGGATCGACCAAGACCAGGCCTCGCAATTGTTCGAGCCCTTCGTGCAGGCGGATCAGTCGACGACGCGCCACCACGGCGGCACCGGCCTGGGCCTCGCCATCTCGCGCCAGCTGGTGGAGCAGATGGGCGGTGAGATTGGTGCCGAACGGCGTGCCGGCGGCGGCAGCTCGTTCTGGTTCACGGCCGCGCTGCCCGGGGTCGCAACGGCCCCCGAGGCAGCTGATTCTGGCGCCGATTTCTCAGGCGTGCGGGCCTTGATAGTGCAGACGCGCTCTCCCGAACGGAAGGTGCTCGAGCACCGCTTGGCGAGTTGGGGGGTGATCTTCACAAGCGTCGCGGAGCCCAGCGCGGCGATCCAGGCACTGGAGCGGGCTGCACGAGACGAGGCCCCGTTCGACCTGGCTTTGGTCGACTTCGAGCTGCCGCAGATGAATGGCGTACAGCTCGTTGACGCAATTCGCGAGCGCGACCCCACGCGGGCTCCGAGCACACTCCTTCTCAGCTCCGTGAAGGTCGAGCCCGAGCTACTCGCCGACGCCGGCGTTTCAGCCTTTCTGGCGACGCCGGCTTCCCAATCGGACCTCTACAACGCCATGACGCGCGCACGTGCGGGGGCCGGCTGTGGCGCTGATCGGGCAATGGGCAGGAGCGGCACGACGGCTTCGGAGGGCCCATTGGTTCTTGTCGCCGAGGACCAGGAGGCGCTCCGCGCTGCGACAGGAGCACGGCTCGCCGGGCGAGGGATCCGAACGGCATTCGCCCACGACGGCCTCGAGGCCGTGCGGATGGCCGGCGCCGGCGAATACTCGGCCATTCTCATGGACTGCCAGATGCCGGAGCTCGACGGATATGAGGCAACTCGGCGAATCCGCGCGGCCGAGACCGACCGCCACGTCCCGATCGTCGCGATGACGGCCCACGCAATGGTGGGCGATCGAGAGCGCTGTCTTGCTGCGGGCATGGACGACTACGTGTCCAAGCCGGTGCGCAACAAGGACCTCAACGCTCTCGTCAGCCGGTGGCTGTCGGGCCCGCGACCGGACGACCAGGATCGCCCAGGGGGCATCGGCACCGAGGCCGCTGCAATATCGCTCGGCGACGGGTCCGATGACGTGCTCGATCACACGACCCTCGAGGAGCTCATCGAAACAGCCACCCCTGAGATGAAGATGCGTCTTCTCGAGGATTTCGAGCAAGCGCTGTCGGAGGGCGTCGCAGAAATCGAGCATGCCGCGGGAGACCGCAAGCCCGCCGAGCTACGGCGCGCAGCCCACATGCTCAAGGGCGTCGGGGCAACCTTCGGGGCGAACCGGCTCCGTCTCTGCTGTCAGCGCCTGGAACAGACTGGGAGGGACGGTGGTCCGGCACTGGATGTCGGCAAACTCCAAGAGCTGGGAACGGCTGCCTCAGAGGCTCGATCGGCGGTGCGGGAGCAGATCCGGAATCCACCGAGTCGGCGGGGCTTTGTTCCCGAGGTCCCCGATCACGCTTGAGATGTAACAGAGATGTGACAGCCTCCTGGGGATGGACTGGTCGATCCTCCACACCCTCAACGGCTTCCTCTACCACCACGACGGGGTCGAGGACCCGCTGCTCTACTTCATCAACGCCTCGGAGGCGCTCTTCATCGCGACGCTGGCGGTGATCTTCCTTGCCGCCGGCGGCGCCCGGCACGTCGCCTGGCGACGGGCGGTCGGTGGCGGCTGTGTTGAGCGCGGGCCTGGCCCTGGCGATCGGCAAGGTGATCTCCGAACTCGTCGACCGGGCGCGGCCCTTCGCCGTCGACCCGGGCGGGGTCCACCTCTTCTCCGGCCACGCCGCCGACCCCGGCTTCCCCAGTGACCACGCAACCGCCTCCTTCGCGATCGCCATCGCGATCTTCCTCCGCAACCGTCGCTGGGGGGTCGTTGCCCTGATCGCCGCCGCCGTGCTCTCGGTCGGCCGCGTCGCGATCGGCGTTCACTATCCCAGCGACGTCCTCGCCGGCTCCGCGCTCGGCGCCGGCGCGGCGCTGGTCCTCTGGGCGCGGCCGCTTCGCGCCCGAATCGACGCGCTCTCGGACCGTATTGGCGGCTACTGGGATCGGGCGCTCGCCTGGGGTGCGGGGCTCGTCGGCTTCGGCTGGCGACCGTAGCGACGAGGACCTCCGCGGACCGCCAGGCGGCTGGACCCCAGCCGAGCCTCGGCCGTCGCCGCCTGCAGCGCCCGTGCGTATGTGTCTCGCTTGATCATCGGGGTCAGGCTAGGCGCCCTTCCTCTGGCCGCCCTATGTGCGGCCTAATAAGTGGATGAGTCGGCCCAGGGCGCTAGCCGGTGAACGGGTGGGTCGGGGTCGTCCCATCGGGCGCCAGCAGGTCGAAGCCGTCGGGGATGCGGAGGTGGTCGGGACCCTTGCCGGGGTGTCCGGTCACCCCGTACTGCCAGACGATCTTCTTCGTCTTCGGGTCGATGATGACGACGCGGTGGCGATAGTCGTCGTTGACCGCGATCCAGCCGCCGGGCAGGCGCTCGGCGAGGCTCGGGTGATTGAGGCGGCCGGATCCCGATTCCGGCCGGTAGCTCCAGAGCAGGTGGCCGGCGCGGTCGAATTTGTAGATCGCGCCGGGGTCGGAGTAGTCGACGACGAGGTAGCGGTCGGAACCGAGCTGCTGTGGATCGGAGGGGTAGGAGATCGGCAGGTGCACGCTCCAGACGACCCTGCCGGCGGGGGTCAGCTCGTCGACGTAGGAGCCGTTGACCTCGGAGACGAGCATGTCGCCGTTGGCCAGCGGCGTGTCGCCGTTGGGTGAGCCGAGGTAGGCGGGCGGTTCGTGGAAGCAGCCGGATGGGTCGCCGAAGCTGTGCACCACCTTCTTCGCCGGGGAGATCCGGAGGACGCGGCAGTTCTGGGCGTCGGCGACGGTGACGTCGCCGCTCTTCAGCAGGTAGGCGTCGTCGGGCTCGTGCAGGTAACCCGGTTCGGAGCCGGGGACGCCGGGATGGCCGTAGGACCAGAGCAGCTTGCCCGAGGGGTAGGCGAGCTGAACGATGCGCTCGTCCTGCTCCTCGTTGGAGATCACGCCGTGGCCGCCGTGGATGAAGAAGGCATCGTCGGGGAAGTAGAAGCCGCCGGGCGGAGCGGGATGCGCCTTGGAGGGGAAGCGCCAGACGATTTGCTTGCGGTTGTTGACGACGATGATCCGGTTGTTGCCGCGGTCGGCGATCATCAGTCGGCCGGAGAAGATCGCCGGGCTGCCTGCTTTCGCCCGTGCCTTGGCCGTGATCCGTTGCCGCTTCGCGGTCAGGGTGACGACCGTGTCGAGCGCTTCTTCGCCGCCGCCCGTGCCGCCGATCAGGTACGCCGAGGAGCCGACCACGGCTGCCGCGGCGCCGGAGGCCGGCTGCGGCAAGCTGCCGGCCGAGGTGACCGAGCGGCTGCCCGGCACGTAGCGCCAGATCCGCGCCGTCGGCGAGCCCGCGTCTTCGCCCCCGATCACGAAGATGCCGCCGCCGAGGGCGACTGAGCTCGCGTGGGAGACCGGCGTCGGCAGGTGGGCAACGATCCGGGCGGTCTTCGCCTTTGGGTCGATTTCGCGGATCGCGTCGCTTGCCGATCCGCTCGCCGTCTCGCCGCCGATGGCGTAGATGCGACCGTCGAGCGAGGCGACCGCCATATAGCGGGCGGGTTCCGGCAGGTGGCCGACTTCGGTGAAGGTCGAGCCGTCGCTCGTCGCCAGGATCGAGTCGATCGGGGCACTTCCGTCGTAGCCGCCGAGGATGTAGGCGGTGCCGCCGACCGTCACCGCGCTGAGGTCCGAGCGCACGGTCGGCAGTCGACCAATGGCCTGGGCCGACGTGCCGGGGGCGACGATTCCCCCGGGTGCCGCGAGGGCCTGGACGGCGTCCGTGCTCGTTTCCGTCCCGCCGCCGAAGACCAGTACTCGGTTGCCGAGCAGGGTCGCTGCGGCATCGTGAAGGGGTCCGGTGAGGCCCCCAACCTCGCTCACCTCCCCGCTGCCGGGTTCGAGGAGGAAGACGCCGCTGGCGGAGTTACTCGAGGAGTCGAGGCCGCCGACGATCAGAGGGCCTTCCTTGCTCGCGATGACCGCCTCCGCGGAGATCGGGGCGGGAAGCGGGTTGGGAGACGTCTTGGCCACGGCGACCTCCTTGAATTTCGCCGTCGAGCCGGACTTCGAGCCAGCGTCTCCGCCGCCTCCGATCGCAAGTGCGCCGACCAAGATCAGGAGTGCGGCGACGAGGATCGGTGCGACCAATCGGCGGCGCCGGCGCGAGGCAGGGGAGGGTCCCGTCGGCCCCCGGGGGCGGCGGCGGCGACCGGGAGGGCGCGGTTGGTGCACGGGGATGAGCATCGCCTCGGCCGCTGAAGGGAAGGTCAACGACGGCGAAGGAGTCTCTTAGGAACCGGAGGCCGGCTCTGCTGCGTTCGCGGCCTAGGGCCGTAGCGCGAGCCAGACCAGCAGCAACGGCACGAAGACGAGGAACTGCGCGCGGGTGTAGTGGCGCAGCTCGGCCTGGAGGTCGACGCCGGCGAGTTCCCGGCGGAGCCGCCCGGCAGAGCGCATCGACAGCGCGTACGCGGCGAGCGGCACATAGTTCGCGGCGACGCCGAACGCGTAGGCCGCCACCGCTGTCCCGAGCGCGCTGTCGCTGGTGAAGAGCACGAACAGAGCGATTGCCGCACCTCCAATCGCGCCGCTGAGGAACTCGGCGATGATCAGCCGTCGACGCAGATTCGTCCCCGACAGGGCATGCATGTCCACCGCCGCAAGCCTGCGCACGTCAACGGCGCGGTGGGCCATCTGAGACCTCCTGTTGCTCGGTCTTGTCCCGCTCTGTTTGAATTTCCCCGACACCGGCTGGGCAAACATCGGCCGCCGTGGAGTGAGCCTGCGAAGCGCCGACGCTCGAGGCGAACGATTCCTAGTCGCCCAATCCGTGGCGCTCGCGTAATTTTCTGAGTGCCGCCCGGTTACTGGGGGTGTGAGGGAGCAGCGAACGAAAGGGCCCAGAGCGCCGCGCCGCGCCGACTTTGCCGGGCGGCAGGACCGGGAAGACAGCAGGCTGGTTCAGGAGGCCGTGCGAGCGGCCCAGCACGGCGACTGCGAAGCAATGCACTTCCTCTACGTTCGCTTTGCCCCCGAGGTACAGCGTCACGTCGCCGGCCTGGGGCATGACCAGCAGGATGCCGAGGACATCACCCGGGCCGTCTTCGGCAATTTGCTGACGTCGATCGGCAGGTACCGACAGCGTGAAGGCCCCTTCGCGGCCTGGATCCTTCGAGTCGCCGAGAATCGGGCCGCTCAGCGCCGTTGAGGGACGGGGGTGCACGATGCCGGTGCCCGCCATCGCAAGAAAGCGCCGCAAAGGAGTACCTTGGAATGGATGGCCGGGAAGGCCACCGGGGGAAGGGATCCGCTCGCCGCTGAAGAGGCGCGCCTTGCTCGTGCTGCCGCGGCCGGGGATGCAGCTGCCTTCGCGACGCTCTACGAACGCTACGAGCGCCGCGCCTACAACCTCGCCTACCGCCTCTGCGGCTCCGAGTACGACGCGGCCGAAGCCATGCAGGAGGCGTTCGTGGGGGTGATGCAGAGACTGCCCGAGCTGGCGGATCGCAGCCTGGAGTTCGGCGCCTATCTCTTCGCGGCGACCCGGAACGCCAGCCTCGACCTGATTCGGATGCGAACGCGCACGCGGCCGACCGGCGAGATCCCCGAGTCGGCGGCGCCGCTCGGCTCGGGCGCGGGCGGCCTGGGCATGGATCCCGGAGCCCCTGAGGAAGACCCCGATCGCAGCCAGCTGCTCGCCGCGCAGCAGGAGGAGATCCGGGAAGCGAACATGAGACTGCCCGAGCGCCAGCGCGAGGCGCTGGCGCTGCGGGAGCTGGAGGAGCTCTCCTACGAGGAGATCGCGGCGGTAATGGAGATGAACCGCAACTCCGTCGCGCAACTGATCTCGCGGGCCCGGATCAACCTTCGGGACGAGCTGCGGGGGTCGGCGCTGACGTCGGTCTTCGCCCGCTCGAAGGACTGCGAGAGGGCGCTCTCGCTGATCGCGATGCGCGACGACGGCCAGCTCGAGGAGGGCTCGGCCGACGCAATCTGGCTCGACCGGCACCTCGAAGAGTGCGACCGCTGCCGAGTCGGGCGCGAGGCGATGTTGGAGGCCGGCGTCTCCTACCGGGCCTGGGTGCCGCTCGCCCTGTTTCCGTGGCTGCTCAGGGAGACGATGGCAAAGGCCGCCGAGCGCACGGGCGCCGACTGGTCGACCGCGATCGCCACCGCTCGCAGCAGCCGCCCCGACCCGTCGAGCCTGCCCGGCATGCCCGCCGGCCACCGCGGCGGCGGCCGCGTTTCGCGGTCCCATGGACCACGCGCCCCCGGGGGAGCGGGGATCGCGGCGGGAGTCGCGGCGCTGACGATCGTCGTCGCCGGCGTCGTCGCCGCACCCGCCGGTGAACACAGCGAGCCTCTGCGCCTGGGCCAGGCGGTCGCCGGGGTGTCCGCGTCCGGCGGGACCGCCGGCAACGGCGAGCCGGCCGCCCTGCGGACCCCGTTCGTCCTGGTTGCGTCCGCCGGGGAGGGGCCGAGCGCGTTCGCCGGCCCGGCTTCGAGCCCGCCCACCGAGGGCGGGGCGCCGGCAGGCGGTGCCGGCGGGGAGGGGCCGGCGAGCGGGGCGGGGGGCGCACCCGGAGCGCCTGGTCTCGGGCCGAACGTCACGGCGGGCCAGGCGCCGGCGAGCGGATCGGAGCCGACGCCGATCGCGGGGGACCCGCCGGGACCGCCGACAGATTCTCAGCCGCTCGAGGAAACGGTGGCGCCGGGTCAACCGCCGACGAGCGAAGTGCCCGAGGGGGAAGAACCCGGCAAGGAAGAACCCGGCAAGGAAGAGATCGAAGAACCGGGGGGGACCGGCGAAGAAGAACCCGAGACCGAAGAACCGGGGAAGGAACCGCCCGGCGAGGAACCACCGGGCTGCAGGGACCCGAAGCAGTGCGGCTAGGGAGCGGCCGGCTACCTATTGCTTCTTGGCCGAGGACGTGTTCAGCTCGACGGCGGCGCGAATCAGACCCTTCAACGCCTTCTCGTCGATCTCCTCGCCCTCGTGGAAATCGATCGCGCGCCTCGTGTTGCCCTCGAGGCTGGAGTTGAACAGGCCTGAGGGGTCCTCCAGGGAAGCGCCCTTGGCGAAGGTCATCTTCACGGCCTTCTTGTAGGTCTCACCGGTGCAGATCATCCCGGCGTGGTACCAGACCGGAACTCCCCTCCATTTCCACTCCTCGACCACCTCGGGGTCGGCCTCTTTGATCAGGGCCCGGACCCGAGCGAGGGTCTCGCCCCGCCAGTCGCCGAGCTCCTCGATCCGCGCGTCGATCAGCCGCGAGGGAGACTCGCCTCCGTTACCTCCCTTGGCGCTGTCTTTCCCCTTCTTCATCTCGGTTAGAACGCACGATCCGATCTTACCCCGGGCCTCAGTCTTCCCTGGCAAGCCCGTTCCCGGCGACCACCGCGCCGTCCTCATGCTCCGGCCTCAGAATCAGGACCTCGGCGGGAGCCTTCTCCAGGAGCCAGACGAGGTCGTCGCCGGAGAGGCCGGCGCCGACCTCTGCGCTCGCGGGAACGATGACGCGGTCGAAGCTTTCGCGGTCCAGCAGCCGGGCGAGGGCATGGCGGTAGGAGCGGCCCCGCTCGATCCGTGAGTCGACGACGACGCCCTGTCCGGTCGCGCGCTGTTCGATCGCCTCCAGGATCGGCATCGCCCTCGCGGCCTCGGCCGGGATCGCGCACTCGAGCGGCAGGCTCTTCGGCACGGCCGCCAGGTAGGCCGGCATCAGCGTGGCGTCCTCGGCATGGGCAAGGCGCAATGCCGCATCGAGCGCCCGGCGAGAGATCTCGGTCCCGGTGAACGGCAGAAGAATCTGGTGAATGGCGACCGGGCGTTCGGAGCGGTGCCCGCGCCTCCTCGAGCGAGCGAAGAGATAGCCGACCGTCAGCCCGACGGCGAGCGCCACGGCAATCAGGGCCCGCTCGACGGTCATCCCGGCGCTCCGTCCTTGAAGCCTCGATTGGCGACGATTCGCACGTCAACGCCCGCCGGGGTCGCCCGCATCAGCCGCTGCGGAAGCGGTTGTCGCAGTCGCGCCAGGCCGCGAGCCGGGCGTGACTCGCCGACCATGATGTAGGTGATGCCGCGCTCGCGGACGACTCGCGCCGCGCCCTCGACGAGGTTGTCGCTCTCCTCGATCAGGAACGTCGCACCGAGCACGGAGGCCAGGTGGCGCAGCGCGGTCGCCTGGCGCTCGACCTCGCCCTCGACCGGCAGGCTCGGAGGCCTCACCCAGAGCAGGTCGAGGCCGGTGCCGAGCCTCTGAGCCGAGCGCCAGGCCCTGCGCACCAATCGCTGCGATGAGGGTTGCGGGCGTACGAGCGCCAACAGCCGCTCACCGACCGCCCTCGGCGCCTCGGCGGCGACCTTCTCCTCGCGGGTGCCGAGCGGCTCCTCGACCACGAGACGCTTCGCCTCGACCTCCTGGGCGACCTGGCGCAGAGCGACCTCGCGCAGGGCCAGCAGGTTCTCCACGGTGAAGAAGTTGTCGAGGGCCGGCTCGATGCCCTCGCCCGGATAGACCTTTCCCGCCCGCAGCCTGGCGATCAGTGCCTCGGGCGTGAGGTCGATGAGGACGACCTCATCGGCCTCGCCGAGGATCGCGTCGGGGATCGTCTCCCGGACCCGCGTTCCCGTCAGCTCGGCTATCTGGTCGTTGAGGGACTCGAGGTGCTGGATGTTGACCGTGGAGAAGACGTCGATTCCGGCGGCGAGCACCTGGCGCACGTCCTCGTGGCGCTTCCCGTGCTCGACCCCCGGAGCGTTGGTGTGGGCGAGCTCGTCGATCAGCGCCACCTCCGGCGCTCGGCGCAGCAGTCCCGGCAGGTCCATCTCCTCGAGCTCGGTGTCGCGGTAGACGAGGTGGCGCCGCGGAATCGTCTCCAATCCCAGCGCCAGGGCCGAGGTCTCGGGGCGGCGGTGCGGCTCCATGTATCCGATCGCGACCTCGCGCCCCGCGTCCTGCTCGAAGTGCCCTTCCTGCAGCATCCGGTACGTCTTGCCGACGCCTGGTGCCATCCCGATGAAGACCTTCAGCTTCCCCGTCACACCTCAGGCCCCCAGCAGGTTGTGGATGACGAGGTCGATCAGCTTGATCCCGACGAATGGGACGATCAGCCCGCCGAGGCCGTAGATCAGCATGTTGCGGCGCAGCAGCGCCGTGGCGCCGACCGGCCGGTAGCGGACGCCGCGCAGGGCGAGCGGCACCAGCAGGGGGATCACGAGGGCGTTGAAGACGATCGCCGAGAGGATTGCCGAGAGCGGCGTGCCCAGCGACATCACGTTCAGAGCGTCGAGGGGTCCGCGCTCGCCCCGGCTGGCATAGGTGAAGGCGAAGATCGCCGGCAGGATCGCAAAGTACTTGGCCACGTCGTTGGCGATCGAGAACGTGGTCAGCGCGCCGCGGGTGATCAACAGCTGCTTGCCGATTTCCACGATCTCGATCAGCTTCGTCGGGTTGGAGTCGAGGTCGACCATGTTGCCCGCCTCGCGGGCCGCCTGGGTGCCGGTGTTCATCGCCACACCGACGTCGGACTGGGCCAGCGCCGGGGCGTCGTTGGTGCCGTCGCCGGCCATCGCGACCATGCGGCCTTCGCTCTGGTGGGCGCGGATCAACTCGAGCTTCTGCTCCGGGGTGGCTTCGGGGAGGAAGTCGTCGACGCCCGCCTCGTCGGCGATCCTGGCCGCGGTCAGCCGGTTGTCGCCCGTCACCATCACGGTGCTGATCCCCATCTGCCGCAGCTCGTCGAATCGGGCCCGCATACCCTCCTTGACGATGTCCTTGAGGTAGACGACGCCGAGCACGTGGTTGTCGCGGCAGACCGCGAGCGGCGTGCCGCCCTCGCGGCCGATCGTGTCGAGCTGCTCCTGAAGGTCGGCGGGCGGGCGCCCGCCCTGCTCTTCGACGAAGCGGACGATCGCGTCTCCCGCCCCCTTGCGGTACCGGTTGCCGTTGACGTCGACTCCGCTCATCCTCGTCTCCGCCGAGAAGGGGACGAAGTGGGCCTCGTGGGCTTGTAGCTGGCGCTCGCGGATCCCGTACTCCTTCGCCAGCACGACGATCGAGCGGCCCTCGGGTGTCTCGTCGGCAAGCGAGGAGAGCTGGGCCGCTTCGGCCAGCTCCCTCTCCTCGATCCCCGGCATCGGGATGAACAGCGTCGCCTCGCGGTTGCCGAGGGTGATCGTCCCGGTCTTGTCGAGCAGCAGGACGTCGACGTCGCCCGAGGCCTCGACCGAACGGCCGGAGAGAGCGAGGACGTTGTGGCGGACGAGGCGGTCCATGCCCGCGATCCCGATCGCCGAGAGCAGGGCGCCGATCGTCGTCGGGATCAGCGCCACCAGCAGCGCGATCAGGGTGACCACCGACGTGTCGGTGCCGGAAAAGTCGGCGAAGGGCCGCAGCGAGAGGACGACGGCGAGGAAGACAAGAGTCAGTCCGGCGAGGAGGATGTTGAGGGCGATCTCGTTGGGCGTCTTACGGCGCTCGGCCCCCTCGACCAGGGAGATCATCTTGTCGAGGAAGCTCTGGCCCGGCTCCTGGGTGATTTCGACGACGATCCGGTCGGAGAGCACGCGGGTTCCGCCGGTGACCGCGGAGCGGTCGCCGCCCGACTCGCGCACGACCGGTGCCGACTCTCCGGTGATCGCCGACTCGTCGACTGAGGCGATGCCCTCGACGACCGTCCCGTCGCCGGGGATGACCTCGCCCGCCACGACCACGACGACGTCGCCGCGGTGCAGCTCGGAGGCCGGCTTCTCGCCGCCGTCCCGGAGGCGGGCGACGGTCTCCGTGCGCATCGAGCGCAGGGCATCGGCCTGCGCCTTGCCCCGGCCCTCGGCCAGCGCCTCGGCGAAGTTGGCGAAAATCACCGTCAGCCACAGCCAGACGCCGATCGAGAACGCGAACCACGCCGGCTCCTCGCCGCCGCCGAGGGGCGGCCCGCCGAACGCCTGGATCAGCCAGCCGGCGCTGGTGATCGCCGCGCCCAGCTCGACCACGAACATGACCGGGTTGTGAACCTGGTGCCGTGGGTCGAGCTTGGCGAGCGAGTCGACGATCGCGCGCGCGACGATCGCGCGGTCGAGTAGCGAGCGGGGGCGGTTGCGGAGAGTCTCGTCCGTCATCGGTCCGATCCGCCGCCGAATTCCCCGTCGAGAGAGAGGTTCAGCTCGAGCACGTTGACGCCCGGCTCGCCGAAGACGCCGAGGAAGCGGCCGTCGGTGTGCCGGCCGACGAGGTCGAGCACACGCGCGAGCGAGACGTGCCTGACGGCGGCGACTCGGTGCGCCTGGATCCGGGCGTTGGCCTCGGAGATGTGCGGGTCGACCCCCGATGCTGAGCTCGTGAGCGCGTCCACCGGCACAGCGGCTGCCGTGAGGCCGGGGTCGTGGCGTCGTTCCCGCGCCAGGTATGCGTGCAGTTCCCCTGCGAAGAATTCGGACAGTTCCCTGTCGTTGGGCCCGAGGTTGTTGAAGTGGGTGACGTCGGCGCTGTATCCGGTGGCCGAGGGGCGGCCCTGGAAGTAGCGCGGCAGGCCGCGGAAGTCCTGGCCGATCAGCTTCGAGCCGACGAGCTCGCCGTCGACTTCGACCTTGCTGCCGTTGGCCTCGCTCGAGAAAAACACCTGCGATACGCCGGTGACGACGAGCGGGTAGACGACGCCGAGAGCCAGCGTCAGGAGGAGGATCGCGATCGCGCCGGTGCTCAGGTCTCTGCGCAGTGAGCTCATCTCAGAAGAGCTGGTCGGTCAGTCCCTGCACAACCGGGCCGAGCAGGAAGGCGGGGAAGAAGGTCAGAGCGGCGACGATCGCGACGACGCCGATCAACAGGATCACGAAGGTGGGAGAGTCGGCCCGGAAGGTTCCGGCGCCCGCCGGGGCGACCCTCTTTCCGGCCAGCGACCCGGCGACGGCGAGCGCCGCGATCATCGGCAGGAAGCGGGCGAACAGCATCACCAGGCCGCCGAGCAGGTTGGGAAAGTCGTACCCGTAGGCGCCGGCGTTGCCGGGCGGGTTGGGCTGGATGAACGCGGTGTAGCCGGCGAAGGCGGACCCGTTGTTGTTCGCCTGCGACATGTAGGCGTAGAGCGATTCCGAGAAACCCTGGGGGCCGGGGTTGTGGATCGACACCGTCCCGGAGCGGCCGGCGACGGCCAGCGAGGTCCCCAGCAGGACCAGGAGCGGGCTGACGAGCACGCCGACGAGGACCAGCTTCACCTCCCGCGACTCGATCTTCTTGCCGAGGAACTCCGGGGTGCGACCGACCATCAGGCCGGCGATGAAAACGGTGAGCAGGACGAAGAGCAACATGTAATAGAGGCCCGAGCCGACGCCGCCGAAGACGACCTCGCCGGTTCCCATGCCGACCAGCGGCACGAGGCCGCCGATCCCGGTGAGCGAGTCCATGGCACCGTTCACCGCGCCGCAGGAGGTGACGGTGGTGACGGCCGCCCAGAGCGAGGTGTCGGCAACGCCGAAGCGCTGCTCCTTGCCCTCCATGTTGCCCCCCGTCGACCCTTCGAAGGCGCGGGTCGCGACACCGGCATGGTGCTGCGCCGGGCTGCCGTGCTGCTCGGCGAGGTAGACCACCGCGACGGCGGCGGCGAACATGATCATCATCGCCCCGTACAGAGCCCAGCCCTGGCGGCGGTTGCCGATCATTCGGCCGAAGGTGTGGGTGAGGCCGGCCGGGATGACCAGGATCAGGAGGAGCTCGAGGATGTCGGTGAAGCCGCTGGGGTTCTCGAACGGCATCGCGCTGTTGACGTTGAAGAAGCCGCCGCCGTTGGTGCCCAGCTCCTTGATCGCCTCCTGCGAGGCGACGGGGCCCACCGCGAGGGTCTGGGCCCCGCCGGCGATCGTGTGGAACGTCTGTGAGCCGTCGAGGCTCTGGACCACGCCCTGGGAGACGAGGACGAGGGCCGCGAGGATCGAGACCGGCAGCAGCATGTAGAGGTTGATCCGGATCAGGTCGGCCCAGAAGTTGCCGAGCGAAGAGCCCGACTTCGCGGCGAATCCGCGAATCACGGCGGCGAGCGCGGCGATCCCGACCGCGGCGGAGGCGAAGTTCTGAACCGTCAGCCCGACCATCTGGGCGAAATAGGAGAGCGTGGTCTCGCCCCCGTAGTACTGCCAGTTGGTGTTGGTGACGAAGGAGGAGGCGGTGTTGAAGCTCAGGTTCCAGGGGCCCGAGTGGAAACCTCCGGGGTTGAGCGGTTGGATGCTTTGGGTGCGCAGGATCAGGTAGAGGGCCAGCCAGGAGAGAAGGCTGAAGACGAGGATCGCGCGCCCGTAGGCCTTCCAGTCCTGCCCGTCGTCGGGCCGTACGCGCATCACCCGGCAGGAGAGCCGCTCGATCGGCCCGAGGACCGGGGTCAGGAAGACTCTTTCGTAGCGGAAGACCCTGGCGATGTAGCCGCCCGCGAGCGGCACCAGCGCCGTGAGGACGACGAGGAAGAGGGCTATCTGGGCCCAGCCCTGGGTCATCGGACCCGGTCGAGGGCCGCGATCACCAGGTGGAGGATTGCGAAGGCGATCAGCGCCAGTGCGATTGAGACGAGGTCCACGCTTCGATCATGCGCCGCACGCCGTCAAGGTCGCGTGAGGAATTGGCTCCTCCGCATACAGATTTCGTGAAGATTCCCTAAGCCGCGAACCGGTATCCGACCCCGGGGTCGGTCCGGATGTAGCGCAGGCCTTCGTCGGGCTCGATCTTGCGACGCAGGTTGGCGACGTGGGTGCGCAGCACCTGGAGGTCGTCCGAGTAGGCAGGGCCCCAGACGTCGGCGAGCAGGACGCTGTGCGTCATCAGCCGGCCGCGGTTGCGCGCCAACGCGCTGAGCAGCTCGAACTCGGTCGGGGTGAGGTGGACCGGCTCGCCCTCGCGGCGCACCGAGCGCGCCGCGAGGTCGATCTCCAGGCCGTCGGCGACGATCACCGGCTCAGACTCGGCGCTCTTCGCGCGCCGCAGGACAGCCTCGAGCCTGGCGACCAGCTCCGGCGGGCCAAACGGCTTGGTCACGTAGTCGTCGGCCCCGGCGCCCAGCGCCCGCACCTTCGCCTCCTCCTCGCCCACCGCCGAGAGCACGATGATCGGCATCTCGCTCCACTCGCGCAGCCTCCTTGTCACCTCGACGCCGTCGATGTCGGGGAGCATCAGGTCGACGATCGCCGCGGCCGGCGGTTTCACAGCGGCCTGGTCGAGGGCCTCCTCGCCGGTGCTCGCGGTGAGTGCCTCGAAGCCGGCGTCGCGGAGGATCACCCGCAGGGCGCGGAGGATCTGCGGCTCGTCGTCGCAGACCAGAATCCGCGTCGCCTCGTTTGTCATCCGTCGCTCCGGGGCGGGATCGTGACGATGAAGCTGGTGCCCTGCCCGGGCAGCGACTCGATCGCGATCGTGCCGCCGTTCGCCTCGACGAAGCCTTTGGCGATCGCCAGGCCCAGGCCGCTGCCTGTATCGGCGACCTCGCCGCGCTGGAAGGGCTCGAAGATGCGTCGCCACTCGCTTTCCGGGATGCCGGAGCCCTGGTCGACGATGCGGACGACGACATTGCCGTCGACCATCCTCGAGAGCGCCGAGACGGGACGCCCGTGACCGTGGTGGACGGCGTTCTCGAGCAGGTTGGCGAAGGCGCGCTCGAGCTGGGCGGCGTCGGCGTCGAGCATCGGCAGGCCGGGATCGACTGCGAGTTGGACGGAGGCGCCCGCGGCGATCGCGAGGCGGGCGGCGTCGAGGACCTCGGCGAGGTCGATCGGCTCGCGGTGGGGCTCGGCCTTGCCCGCCTCCAGGCGGGACATGTCGAGCAGGTTCTCGACCAGGCGGGAGAGCCGTGTGCCCTCGCCGACGATCGCGTCGCTGAGCTCGGTGCGCTCGTCTGCGGTGAGCGAGCGCGAGCCCAGAGCGGAGCCGCCGGCGATGATCGAGGTCAGAGGCGTGCGCAGGTCGTGGGAGATCGACCGCAGCAGAGCGGTCTTCAGCTCGTCGCTGCGCCGCAGGGCCTCGGCCTCGACCGCCTCTGCCTGCATCCGGTCGCGCTCGCGGGTGAGAGCGGCCAGCTCCGCCAGCGCGCGATCGGCCTGCTCGCGGCGGCGCTCCGCCTCGACCGCGCGCGCCCGTGCGAAACCGGCGACCGTGCTGCTGACGATCGCGGCGATGACGAAGGCGGCCAGGGCAACCCAGTTCCCCTCCTCGGCAATCGTGAATCTGTGCAGCGGCGGGATATGGAAGAAGTTGAAGGCGAGAGCGCTGGTCGCCGACGCCAGCAATCCCATCCGCAGCCCCCAGAGCGTCGAGATCAACAGGATCGCGGGCAGGTAGACGATCCCGAGCGAGACGACCGGCGCGGTCGACTTGAGCGGATAGATCAGGAGGGTTCCCAGGGCGACCGCGATCAGGGTTGCGACGATGCCGAGGGCGGCGGCCGGCGGCTCGCCCGCCAATTTGTAGGGAAGACCTGTTCGACGCATCGGCCCCAGCCTAGACCGGTTGCCAGGAGGCGAATCGCCGACCGCGGAGCGTAGGTGCGACCATCGGGCGATGCGGGCGATGGTTCTCGAGCGCCAGGGCGAGCCGCTGAAGCCGGCGGAGCTGCCCGACCCCTCCCCGGGAGCCGGGCAGGTCCTGATCTCGGTCTCCGCCTGCGGGGTCTGCCGCACCGACCTCCACATCCTCGACGGCGAGCTCAGCGAGCCGAAGCCGGCGCTGGTCCCAGGGCACCAGATCGTCGGCACCGTGGTCGGCGCGGGGGAGGGGGCGGAGCGCTTCGCGGAGGGTGACCGGGTCGGGGTCCCCTGGCTCGGCTGGACCTGCGGCGAGTGCCGCTACTGCACGAGCGGCAGGGAGAACCTCTGCGAGCGCGCCCGCTTCACCGGCTACGACATCGACGGCGGCTACGCGGAGCTTGCCGCCGCCGACGAGCGCTTCTGCTTCCCGATTCCCGACGGCTACCCCGACCTGCAGGCCGCGCCGCTGCTCTGCGCCGGCCTGATCGGCTACCGGGCCCTGCGACTGGTCGGCGACGCCGAGCGGATCGGCTTCTACGGCTTCGGCGCCTCCGCCCACATCCTCTGTCAGGTCGCCGTCCACCAGGGGCGGCGGGTCTTCGCCTTCACCCGCGAGGGAGACGAGGAGACGCAGGCGTTCGCGCGCCGAATCGGCGCCGAGTGGGCCGGCTCCTCCGAGGAGGCGCCGCCGGAGCAGCTCGACGGCGCGATCGTCTTCGCCGCGGTCGGCGCCCTGATGCCCGCCGCCCTGCGGGCGAGCGCCAGGGGCGCGCGGATCGTCAGCGCGGGCATCCACATGAGCGAGATTCCGGCCTTTCCCTACGAGATCCTCTGGGGCGAGCGGACGCTCGGCTCGGTCGCCAACCTGACCCGCCGCGACGGCGAGGAGTTCCTCGGCCTGGCGCCGCGGGTGCCGGTCCGGACCGAGGTCTCGCCCTACCCCCTCGAGGAGGCGAACCGGGCCCTCGAGGACCTGCGGACGGGCGCCTTCCGCGGCGCCGCGGCCCTCGTGGTCGGCGGCGAGCGGTCGCGGCCCTGAGGCTGGGTTTCCTCTACTGAACGACCTTCAGCCTGCGCAGGACCGTCCGCCTGGAGTGGCCGATCGCGATCGTCTCCTTGACCAGGATCTTCCCGGCGACGGCCAGCCTCGACTTGAACCTCTTCTTTGGACGAAGTGAGGCGACCTTTGACCGTCCTGCCTTGACCTTGATCTTGGCCAGGCGTGTCTCGGCCTTGCCTCTGCGCTTCTTGGTCACCGCCTTGAGCTTGAATCTGCAGCCGTGGCGCCTGGCGCGCCTCGGGCACCTGACCCGGACCCCCGGGTAGGCCACGCTGACGGTCTGGGACCGGCTCGCCGACGCCGACCCGTTGCAGTGGGCGGTCTGCCCGGTGAAGATGAGCGAGGTCGAGCAGCCCTCGTCGTCGGTCAGAGTGAGATCCACCCGGTAGGTCCCGGGCGCTGGGTAGGCGTGGCTCGTGGTTCGGCCGCCCGCGAGCGCGGTCCTCCCATCGCCGAAAGCCCAGTCAAAGCGGGCGATCGAGCCGTCGGGGTCAGCTGAGGCGGCGGCGTCGAAGGCGACCGCGACCCCCGGCCGAGCGCGAGAGGCGGAGACGGAGAAGGAGGCGACAGGTGGCTGATCGGGGACGATTGCGACGGCGTCGGGAGAGTCGCCGACCGCGATCGGATCGGCGACCAGCTGGTCGGTCCGGGTGTCCAAGATCGAGACGTCGCCGTCGTTGTGGTTGGCGACGTAGGCGCGCGCCCCATCGGGAGTCACCGCGATGCTCCATGGGCCCGTGCCTACCGGGATCGGCGAGCCGACCTCCTGTTTGGTCGCGGTGTCGATCACCGAAACGCTTTTGCCGATGCTGTTCGCAACGTACGCGCGGTCGCCGCCGGGCGCGATCGCTATGCCGAAGGGGGTGGAGCCCACGGCGATCGGCGAGCCGACCACCTGGTTGGTCCGTGTGTCGACCACCGAGAGTCGCCCGAGCTGCTGTTGACCGCATAGGCATGTGTTCCGTCGGGGGCGACCGCGATGGCAATCGGCCCTTCGCCGACCGCGATCGGCGAGCCGACCACCTGGTTGGCCTGGGTGTCGATCGCAGAGACGCTGCCTCCGAAGTTGTAGTTGGCGACGTAGGCAGTCTTGCCGTCGGGGGTGATCGCGACGCCGTAGGGCCCGTCGCCGACCGGGATCGGCGAGCCGAACACGAGGTTGGTGGCGGTGTCGATCACCGAGACGTCATCCGAGTTGCTGTTGGTGACGTAGACGGTCTTGCCGTCAGGGGTGATCGCCACTCCGACCGGGTAGTCGCCGACCGGGATCGGCGAGCCGACCACCTGGTTGGTCTCGGTGTCGATCACCGAGACGTTGTCGGTTTCGCCGTCGGCGACGTAGGCCCGCTTGCCATCGGGAGTGATCGCGATGGTCCCGTACTCGGCCGCCGGGGCTGCAATCGGGCCGCCGAGCAGCTGGTTGGTGGTCGTCTCGAGCGCCGACACGTTGGATGAACCGCTGTTGGCGACGTAGACGTGTCGGGCGAGTGCAGACGGGGCGAAGGTCGCCAGGAGCAGAGCGGCAAGCGTAGGTGCGAGAAGGCGTGCTCGGTAACGATGGCACCGTCTGCTGAGTGCTTTGGGCACAGCGCGATTGTACGCCCGCCCCACAGATCGCTCCGGCGAGGCCTATCGCTAGGTTTGCGCTATGTCGGATGCCGTCATCGTCGTCATGCTTGCCGCTTCGGCCACCGCCCTCGCCACGGGCCTGGGCGCGATTCCGGTCTTCTACCTCGGCGCGCGGGCGACGCAGCTGACACCGCCGCTGCTCGGCTTCGCCGCCGGGGTGATGGGGGTGGCCTCGATCGCCGGGCTGCTCGCCCCGGCGCTGGAAGAAGGGTCCGTCCCGGCGGTGCTCGGGGGCCTCGCAGCGGGCGTCGCCCTTGTCGCGGTCGCGCGCAGGCGGCTGACGCCGCAGACGAGGTTCATGGGCCGCGAGGGGGTCGGTGCCAGCACCTCGGCGCTGGTCTTCCTCGTCCTCTTCGTCCACAGCTTTCCCGAGGGCCTGGCCATCGGCACCGCGTTCGCCTCCGAACGCGCCGGGCTCAGCCTCTTCGTCTTCCTCGCGATCGCGATCCAGAACGTCCCCGAGGGAACCAGCGTCGCGATCCCGATGGCCGTCGCCGGCTTCAGCCGCAGCCGCCAGTTCTGGGCTGCGGTCGGGACCAGCGCGCCGCAGCCGGTCGGCGCGCTCGTCGCCTTCCTCCTCGTCGAGGCAGTCCAGGGGCTGCTGCCTCTCTCGTTCGCCTTCGCGGCCGGGGCGATGCTGGCCCTGATCGCGGTCGAGATGGTGCCGAAGGCCTACGCCGGCCCGGGCCGGGCGGGGCCGACGCTGGGGATCGCCGCCGGCGCCGCACTGATGCTGGCGCTGAGCCTCCTGCTCGCCGTCTGAGCCGGTGTCCTCTCTAGAGGAGGGTGAGGGCGGCGAGGGCCAGCACCGAGGCGGCGATGACGCCGAGCGCGACGCCCGTGGCGAGCCGGCCCCCGCGGCCGAGGGCGTGGGACCCCATCAGCCCCCGGTCCTTGCCCAGGGAGCGCATGAAGGGCAGCAGGACCAGGAGCAGGACCGCGTTCAGGGCCTGGGAGAGGAAGAGGATCTGGATCAGCGGCACGCCCGGGATCAGAACCAGGACGGCGGCGAAGGCGACGACGGAGGCGTAGCTGAGGTAGAAGGGCCGCGCTTCGGAGTAGCTGCAATTGAGGTCGGCCCTCTGGCCGAACGTCTCCGAGATCGAGTAGGCGGTGGAGAGGGGGACGATCGCGGCGGCCAGCAGGGCGGCGCCCAGGAAGCCGAGGCCGAAGAGCGTCGCGGCCGTGTCGCCGGCAAGCGGTTCGAGGGCGCGGGCCGCGTCGCCGGCGTCGTTGACGTCGATTCCCTGGACGTGCAGCGTCGCCGCGCAGGCGATGACGACGAAGAAGCCGATCACCCCGGTGAGGACGGCGCCGACGATCACGTCGATCCGCTCGTAGCGCAGGTCTTTGACCCCGAGCTTCTTGTCGACGGCGTAGGACTGGATGAAGGCCAGGCCCCAGGGTGCCAGGGTGGTGCCGATCGTCGCGACGGCGACCAGAGCGGCCTCCCGGTTGAGGGGTATGTCGGGCACGACGAGGCCCCGAGCCGCTGATCCCCAGTCGGGGTGGGCGAGGACTCCGGAGATCACGTAGGCGACGAAGATCGAGCTGAGGGCGAGGAGGAAGTGCTCGACGTGGCGGAAGTTCTCGCGCAGGACGAGCGCCGAGACCCCGATCGCCGCCAGCGGGACGCTGAGGTAGCGGCTCATCCCGCCGAGCAGTTCCATCCCGGCGGCGACCCCGGCGAACTCGGCGCAGAGGGTCCCGGTGTTGGCGACGACGAGCGCGGTCAGGACGACGCCCGCGGGCTTCGCCCCGTGGTGCTCTCGGACGAGCGTCAGCAGCCCCTTGCCGGTGACGATTCCGAGCCGCACGCCGAGCTCGTGGAAGACGATCAGCGCCGCCGTCGAGAGGGCCAGGACCCAGAGCAGCTCGTACCCGTACCTGGCGCCGAGGATCGAGTAGGTCGCGATGCCGGCCGGGTCGTCGTCGGAGAGCCCGGCCAGGAGCCCCGGGCCGACGACCGCCAGGAGCGCGGCCGCGGTCCCGGCTCGAAGCAGCCGGCGCCGGCGCCTGGCGAGGAGCCATTGGACATGGCGGCCAGGGGTGCGGTGGGCGCGGCGAGCGGTCAAGTCGGGCCGGCTAGCCCGCCAGGTCGCGCCGGTCGAACAGCCAGGCGCCGAGCCCGGCGAGGAGGATCGCGACCGCCGAGACCCCCGCGAAGGCGACCGGGTCGATGCCGTCCTCGACCGCGTTGCCGTAGTACTTGAACACGGAGAGGTAGCGGAGCCCGGAGACGCTCGGGTTGAGACGGCCGATCAGGTCGATCACGTACATCGAGACCAGGACTCCCGCCACCGACCCGGTGACGACGCTGGTCCGCAGCGACCACCCGGTGAAGACGATCCCGAGGCCGGCGAAGAGCAGCGCCAGCGGCCAGACGGCGCCGTAGCCGGCGAGCGCCGAGCCGAGCGGCAGGCCGGCGCCGGATATGGCGGAGCCGATCATCGTCAGGGCGACCGTCATCGCCAGGACCAGGGCGAGCTCGACGGCGGTCGCGGCGAAGCCTGAGGCGGCGATCGTGCGCCGCGAGACCGGCGCCGAGAGCAGCACGTCGAGGCGGCCGCTTTCGGAGGCGCCGGAGAGGCCGCTGGCCACGGCCCTGACCGCCAGGTAGCCGAGCGCCAGGGGGACGATCAGGCTCAGCATCTCGGCGTGAAGGTACTGCTCGACGTTGGCCAGCTCACCGACGCCGAAGGCTTCCCTGAGCGCCGGCGGGTAGTCGCTCACCGCCTTCGAGAGGACGTCTTCGACCGAGGGGAAGATCGAGACGATGAAGGCCGACCAGAGGCCGAGCGGCAGACCCCAGGTGAGGACGGAATTGCGCCGGTCGTGGAGATGGGCGGCGATCAGGGCGCTCATCCCGCCGCCTCCTCGTAGTAGGTGAGGAAGACCTCCTCGAGCGTGGGGTGGGCGATCTCGAGGTCGGTGACGTGGTGGCGGGCGATCTCCTTGACCGCCCGGTCGAGGTCGCCGCCGACGAGGAAGGAGGCCCGCCGGCCCTCGATCTTCAGGTCGGTGACCCCGGGGATGGCGCCGAGCTCGTCGAGGCCGGCGGGGCCGGCCAGCTCCAGGGTGACCCGGCGCTTGGCCTTGTCGAGCAGGTCCGTGACCCGCTCGACGGCGATCAGCCGGCCGCCTCTGACGATCCCGACCCGGTCGCAGGCCCGCTCGACCTCGTCCAGCTCGTGGGAGGAGATGAAGACGACACAGCCGCGCTCCCGCTCCTCCCCGATCAGGTTGAGGAACTCCTCCTGCATCAACGGGTCGAGGCCGCTGGTCGGCTCGTCGAGGATCAGCAGCTCCGGCGAGTGGAAGGCGGCCAGGATCAGGCCCACCTTCTGCCGGTTGCCGCGAGACAGGTGGCCCAGGGGCCGGTCGAGATCGGCGCGGAAGCGCTCCGCGAGAGCCTCCGCTCTGCCGGTCCCATCCATTCCCCGCAGGCGCGCAAGCAGGTCGAGGGCCTGGCGCCCGGTCGCGCCGGCGCCGTAGCCGAAGTCGCCGGGCAGGTTGCCGAGGCGCCTGCGGATCGCGACGCAGTCGCGGCGGCTGTCGAGGCCGAAGATGCGAGCGCTACCGGCGCTCGGGTGGAGCAGGTCGAGCAGAGTCCGGATCAGGGTCGTCTTGCCGGCCCCGTTGGGGCCGAGGCAACCGAAGACCTCGCCGGCCTCGACCGCGATCGTCACGTCCTCGATCCCGCGCGCGCTTCCGTAGGACTTCGTCAGCAGCTCGGTCTCGATTACCGGCACGGGCTCATCATCTCGGCTTCTCGCCAGGTCACCGCCTGGCCCGAATCAGGCGCCCAGGTTAGCTTGGCAGTTCCCCGACCGGCCCTCCCTCCTCGACGCCCTCCACATAGTTGTCCTCGGCCCTCCCCAGCCAGCGCAGGAAGAGCAGGAAGGCGGCGGGGAGGACAAGGGCCCCGCTCAGGGCCAGGAACCAGGGCTGGGCGGCGTCGCTGCCGGCGCCGATCGTGTGGGCGACGGCGAGCAGCCAGAAGACAGCGGTCATCCGGTGGACCCGGCGCCAGCGCGCGGCGCCGATGCGATCGCGCATGTAGTACGTGAGGCCGAGGGCCGCCAGGCCGTAGCCGGCGACGATTCCGAGCCCGGTCCAGACGGGGCGGTAGGTGCCGACGAATGGAATCGCGATGCCGCCCGGCCCGGGGTTGAGGTAGGAGTCGCCGAGCAGGGCGACGCCGTGCAGCGCGACCATCGCCAGCGTGACCAGCGAGAGCGCCTCGTGAATGGCGCGCAGGTCTCGCTTGTCGGCAGAGCGGCGCTTGGAGCTCATCATCAGACCGAGCGTGACGCTGGCGCTGGCGAGGAGGAGCGCCGCGCCGCCCGCCGCCCGGCTCGTAATCCAAAAGAGGTGCGGGCCGACGCTCACGGTGCCGGGACCGCGGGCTGCAGCGGCCGCCCGGCTCCGACGATCTCGACCCGGCCGTCGTCGAGCACAAGCACGCCGCCGTGCGGCAGCCGGTCCGCGGCGCGCTCCGGGCCCGCCAGCAGTGCCGCCTTCGCGTGGGTCTCTGCGAGCAGGGCCGTGGAAGCGATCGCGGTCGCCTGCACGACGCCTGTGAAGGCGGGCTCTCCGCTCAGGGGGTCGAGGATGTGATGGGCAAGGCGCCCGTCGGGGCCGGCCCAGCAACGCCTGCCGATGCCGCTCGTGGCGACCGCGCCCTCGCTCAGCCGCAGCTCGTGGACGGGCTGCTCGCCGCCGAAGGGGTCCCCGATGAGGACAAGCCGATCCCGACCGGCGGCGCCACCGATCCGGATGTCCCCGCAGCAGTCGACCGCGAACGACCGGCGGTCCCGAAGGGTGGCGGCGAGGAGATCGGCGAGCAGCCCCTTCGCGATCCCGCCGCTGTCGATCCGGACGCCCGGCGGGCGGGCGATCGTCCCCGCAGCTTCGTCGACGACGATCGAGCGCCAGCGGCGCGACGGATTGGCGGCGGCCGGTGCGCGCCCGGGGCGGCCGGCGAGTGCCGCGGCCAGGTCGATCTGACTGCCGCCGCTCATCGAGTCGCGATAGCCGGACTGCTCGAGCTCACCGAGCAGGGTCGCGTCGACCAGGCCGCCGCTGTGCAGTGCCGCGGTCCTCACGGCGGCCGCCAGCCTGATCATCAGCGGCGTCGCCGGAACGACGGTCCGTGGATCGCCGTTCAGCATGCTCAGCTCGCTGTCGGGCAGGAAGCGCGAGAGGCGGTCGTGGGCGTCGAGCGCACTGAGGCGCGCCGCCTCAGCCGCCCGCTCGGCGCGGGCCGGATCGGCGGCCTGCACGTGAATCGTCACCGTGCCGCCGAAGCAGTCGAAACTGCGATGGGCTTCGGGGCTCACGACTGGCTGCTGGTCACCGGCGCCGGTTCCGGTTCGTATTCGTATTCGTATTCCGGTTCGTATTCGTATTCGGGTTCAGGTTCGTATTCGGGTTCGTATTCGTATTCGGGTTCGTATTCGGGTTCAGGTTCGACCGGTTCCTGGGACGGGGTCGCTTCGACCGGTTCGCTGGAGACCGCCGCGGACGCGCCGCGCCGCGAGCTCGTGGTCGCGGTCGGCCCGCCCAGTACCGGGTCGTTGCCGGTCGCCATCTGGACGAGGACGACCCCCCATAGCAGCGCGAATGTGAGCAGGGAGATCGCGACCACCCGGGTTCGCAGCCTGCCGACTCTCTCGCGCCGCGCCTCGAGGCGCGTGCGCGCCGCGCGCCGCCGCTCGATCTTCTCGTGATCGGTCATGGTCAGAGCCAGCCTCCGGCGGCGGGAATCGCCAGCAGGGCCAATCCGGTGCCCGCCAGAATCGAGGCGCTGACCGCGATCCGGCGCCCGCCGCCGCCGGCGAGCCGCGCCTCGCGGGGGCGCGCCCCTCCGCCAGTCCGGCAAGGCCAGCCTCGGCACCTCGAGCAGATGGCCGAGGACGTGCAGCGTCATCAACGCCACCCAGGCGATGAAGCTCGCCTTGTGGGCGAAGACGAGCGTGTCGCCGGGAGGGCCGGAGACGATCAGGGCGACGCCGGTGCCGAACAGGGCGAGGGTGGTGAGGACGACGCCCGGGGCGAGCAGGCGCATGAACAGAGGCGGCGGGCCCTTCTCGACATAGGGGGAACTGCCCGCGTAGTAGCGAGCGAAGCGGTAGCCGGTGCTGCCGAGCTTCAGCAGCACGGGCGGGATCAGCAGCAGGCCGATGAAGATGTGCGGCCCGAGCAGGGGGCCGATGAAGGGCACGGTCACTCCCTCCGCCGCAAGCAGGACGAGAAGCGCCGCGGCCATCGCCCCGGTCAGGCGGGCATTGGCGGCGACCCCTTCGTGGGCTCTGTCGAGGTCCACCCGGTACACGCAGGGAATGGTGCGTTCGGCCCCTGTCCGCCTCCTAAGCGGAGGATGAGAGATCTCTTAACCCGAACGAAGCCGGGCTAACGGGCGGAAGCCGGGCAGCTCGAACGACACCCGGGTGCCGCCGAGCGGCGAGTCCTCGAGCCAGATCCGACCGCCGTGCTGGATGACGATCGCCCTGGCAATGCCCAGTCCCAGCCCGCTGCCGCCGCTGGCCCGCTCGCGAGCGGGCTGCAGCCGATGGAAGCGGTCAAAGACGCGCTCGCGCTCCTCGGCGGGGACGCCGGGGCCGTCGTCGTCGACGGAGACGACGAGGCGGCCCGCGTCCGCCCGCGCCGAGACGACGACCCGCCCCTCGGCGCCCGCGTGTCGGTGGGCATTTGAGAGGAGGTTGCGGATCACCTGCGCGATCAGGTCCGGGTCGACGCGGAGGACCCCGTCGGCCAGCTCCCCGATCTCGGCGCCTCCCGACTGATCGGCGGCGAGCGCACTCAGGAAGGGAACCGTCGGCACGTCCCGCGGAGCCGGGCCGACGCCGCCCTCGTCGAGTCGGGCGAGCGTCAGGAGGTCGTCGAGCAGGCGTTCGACGCGCTTCATCTCGATCAGCGCCATCTCCGTGGCATGGGCGACCTCCGCGGCGGTCGGGGCTTGCCGGCGGTCCAGCACTTCGAGCTGGCCGCGAATCGCTGTCAGCGGGCTGCGCAGCTCGTGCGAGGCGTCGGAGACGAAGAACCGCTGCCTGGCGAAGGCCCGGTCGAGCCGATCGAGCATGTGATTGAACGCCTCGGCGAGGGTCTGCAGCTCGGCCGCCATCGAGGGACTCGGCTCGAGCCTCGGGCTGAGGTCGCCGGCATCGACCCGGGCGGCGGTGGCGGCGAATCGGCGCAGGGGGGAGGCCGTCCGCGCGGCGAGTAGGTAGCCCGCCAGCAGGGCGACGATCAGGGCAGCGCCGCCGACGACGAGGAAGGTCTTCTCGACGTCCGACTGGGCGTCCTTGATCGGGGCGAGCGGCGAGCCCTCGCCGGCCTCGGCGCCGAACGACTCGGGCGCGCTCTCCTCGCGCCCCTCCTCGTGGCGGATCACGCCCGACTCGTTCGCCATCTCGGCGCGCACGGCGACGAAGACGACGGCAAAGGCGAGGACGACGATCGCGGCGATCGAGATCCCCAACCTGGCCCGCAGGCCGAGACCCGCCCAGGCGCGCCTCATCGGTCGCCGGCCAGGCGATATCCGACCGATCGCACGGTCTCGATCGGCGCCGGGGAATCCGGCAGGCTCAGCTTCCGCCGCAGGTAGCCGACGTAGACCTGGACGACGTTCGTGCCGGGGTCGTGGCCATAGCCCCAAACCGCGGCGAGGATCTCCTCGCGAGTGCAGACCCGGTTGGCGTGGCGCAGCAGGTGGGCCAGGAGCTCGGCCTCACGCTCGGGAAGCCGGACCGCGAGCCCCTCGCGTGTCGCCTCTCGGCTGACCAGGTCGAGCCTTATCCCGCCCGCCTCGAGGGCGGTCTCCGATCGCTCGCCGGACTCCCGCAGCCGGGCCCGGACCCGGGCGAGGAGCTCCTCGAACTCGAACGGCTTGGTCACGTAGTCCGTGGCGCCGGCATCGAGGCCGGCGACCCGGTCCGCCACCTCGCCCCTCGCGGTCAGCATGATCACCGGCAGCATCGGCTTCGAGCGCCGGATCGCGGCGAGGACGTCGATCCCGTCGCGGCCGGGAAGCATCCGGTCGAGGACGACGAGGTCGGTGCCCGGGCCGAGGGCGAGCCGCTCGCCGGTCACGCCGTCGGCGGCCACCGAGACGCCGTAGCCCTCCGCTTCGAGACCGCGAGCGAGGAAGTCGGCGATCCCCGCCTCGTCCTCAACGACCAGGATCTCCATGGCGGCGATGCTAGTGGCGATCCCAGGTCGAGGGGCTGACGGCGCAGATCGCCCCCCGGGCCGGTGTAGGGTCGTGGTTCGGGAGACCTACCACGGGGAGTTGGCAATGGCCGTACTTGCGCCCGCATTCGACGAGACCCGGTCCGCGACCCTGGCGGCACTGTGCGAGACCTACGTGCCCTCGATCGAGGTCGACGGCGGCGACCCGGTCGAGCGCGAGTTCATGGCCCGCTCGGCCGCCGATCTCGCTGTCGCCGAGCAGATCGAAGCGATGCTCTCCGACACGCTCCTGCCCGAGGAGCTGGCCGCCGTCGCCGGCCTCCTCGACGCGCTCGGCGCCGAGGGGTTCTCCGAGCTGCCCGTCGAGGCCCGCACCCAGGTCGTCCACGGCTTCCGTGCCGACCCGGAGGCGAAGCAGGGCCTGGACCAGCTGCGCGGGCTCACCTTCCTGCTCTTCTACGCGCTCCCCGACGAGCTCGGCTCCAACCCGAACTGGGAGATGCTCGGCTATCCGGGGCCGGCCTCGCCGCCGCCCGCCGCCGGCGCGGCGCCGAAGACGATCGCGGTCGAGGAGGTCTCGGGCGCCGCCGCGACGCTGAGCGCCGACGCCTGCGTCGTCGGCTCGGGCGCCGGCGGCTCCGTGATCGCGGCCCGCCTCGCCGCCGCCGGCAAGAGGGTCCTGGTGCTTGAGATGGGCGCCTACCGCAACGAGCAGGACTTCAAGCAGCTCGAGCTGCCCGCCTACCAGGAGCTCTACTACGGCGCCGGGCTGGCGGCCTCCGAGAACGGCTCGATCGGGATCCTCGCCGGCCAGACCCTCGGCGGCGGCACCGTCGTCAATTACATGAACTGCATCCCGACGCCGGAGCGGATCGTCGCCGAGTGGGCGGAGCACGGCGTCGCCGGCCTCGACGACGACGAGGCCTATCGCGCCGACCACATCGGCGTCGTCATGGAGCGGCTGAACGCGAACACCGAGGCGACGGTCCAGAACTCCACCCACAGGCACCTGATGGACGGCCTCGACGCGCTCGGCCACGAGCACCGGCCGATCGTCCGCAACGCCTCCCTCGACGACGACGCCGCCAACTGCGGCTACTGCGCGACCGGCTGCCAGCACGGCTGCAAGCGCTCGGCGATGAAGACCTGGCTCCAGGACGCCTCCGACAGACGGCGCCCGGGCGCTCGTCAACGCCCGCGCCGAGCGGATCCTGACCGCGGACGGCAGGGCGAGGGGCGTCGAGGCGACGGTCACCCACGCCGACGGCTCGACCACCGCCGTCACCGTCGAGGCGCCGACGGTGGTCGTCGCCTGCGGGTCCGTCGAGTCCCCGGCCCTGCTGCTGCGCTCGGGCATCGGCGGCCCGGCCGCCGGCAAGAACCTGCGCCTGCACCCGGCCTATCTCGTCTTCGGCGCCTATGAGGAGCCGGTCGAAGGGTGGAACGGCCAGATCCAGTCGCTCGTCTCCGACGCCTTCGCCGAGCTCGAGGACGGCTGCGGGTTCCTCGTCGAGGCGGTCGGCATGAGCCCGGGCCTGATCGGGGCCAGCTTTCCCTGGGAGAGCGGCGCCGACCACAAGCGGCTGATGCAGGCCTTCCGCTGGCACGCACCCTTCGTCAGCGTCGCCCGCGACCACGGCTCCGGCGAGGTGACGATCGACGACCTCGGCAGGGCGGTCGTCAGCTGGGGCCTCGAGGACCCGGTCGACCGCAGTCTCGCCAGGCGCGCCAACGTCGAGCTCTGCCGGATCCAGCACGCGGCCGGCGCCACCGAGGTCTTCACCCTCCACAGCCGCGAGCTGCGCTGGAAGCGCGGCGAGGACTTCGACGCCTTCCTCGCCGAGGTCGATGGGGCCTCCTATGAGCCAAACGACGTCGCCTGCCTGTCGGCGCACCAGATGGGCTCCTGCCGGATGGGCTCGGACCCGCAGACCTCGGTCGCCGACGGCCGTGGGGAGCTGCACGACACGAAGGGCGTCTGGGTCGGCGACGGATCGGCCTTCCCGTCGGCGCCCGGCGTCAACCCGATGGTCTCGATCATGGCCCTCGCCCACCGCACGGCCGACCGGATGCTCGCCGGCGAGTAGGGCTTCGGAGGCCGGTTGCGGCCTCGTCGGGTTGCGCGATACTGACCGGGTCTTGTCCCCGCGCCGAATCCGCCGATCCATCCTCGCAGTCGCCGCGCTGGCCGCTCTCGCCGTCCTGCTCGGCGGCTGTACCTGGCTCAAGCCCGGCACCTACAAGGTGACGCAGCCGGGCGGCACCGGGCCGGTCAAGGTCCAGTTCACGGTCTGCACGATGTTCTTCAGCGAAGAAGCGGCGATGAAAGAAGAAAACCCGTTCAACTGCGGTCCCGTCAACAAACAGGGGCAGGGCCAGATCCTCGTCACCCTGATGGTCCCGGTGGGGACCGCCGCGCCGGCGACCCTCGCTGTGACGCCGGGGCCGGGGGCGGGTGCGACGAGCCTCGCCCGGAGCCCCGAGCTCGCCGCACAGATGAACGCCTTCGAAGTGTCCGCGGGCCAGGTCGGCCCGCCCGCGGGCTTCGAAATGATCGGCTACGTCTCCGGGACGGTCGCCGACTCCGCCGCACAGGAACTCACCTGGGCGATCGAAGGGAGCCTCGGCCTGCCTCAGGGAGCGGGCGGCGGCTCCTACGGCGGCCCCTATAAGGCGACGGCGATGGTCGGCTGGCGCTCGGTGTCCGCTGAACATCCCGCCTCGCGCCCGATCACCTGTTTTGAAAATCTGGAAACAGTTGAAACGAACTGCGGCGCCGCCGAACCGAACGGCGAAGCGACCCTCGGCGTCTCCGACCTGAAGATCGCGCCGCCGCCGCCCGCCAACGTCGTCCCCGGCGCCAAGGTCAAGCTGCCCTTCGTCCTCGACCTCGCCAGCTCCGCCGCCGAACTGCCGAAGTTCAAGCTCGCCGCCGCCTCGAACCTGTCCGGCGCCGTGCTCGGCCTCTCCAACCCGACCTTCACCAGGGCGCCGTCGGACCCGGCGACCAACCGCGCCCCGGCGACCACGCGCAAGGTGATCGTCACCGTTCCCCTCACCGCCAGGCTGGGCCGCTACGAACTGAACTTCACGGCGACGACGGCCCAGGGCGGGCAGACGGCGGCGACGACGGCGATCGCCGTGCGGCCGAAGGGCAGGGCGCTGGTCTCGGTCCCGAGGCGGGTGCGGGCCAGGATCGCCTCATCCAGGGGCATTCCCGTGCAGTTGACGGCGCCGATCGCGGGCACCCGCTTCCTGGTCGTGCTGAAGGGGCCGCGGCCGAACGGGAGGGGCAGGGTGCGGTTCCTGCGCCGGGTCAGCACGGCCAGGCCGGCTCGGCTCGACGACCCTGCGCCTGCGGATTTCCCGGGCGCGGGCGCAGGCCGTTCTCGCCGCCGGGGCGGCGCTCCGGCTCGAGGCGCGGGTCTCCCAGCCCGGAAGCCCCAAGCCGAGGCTGCTCGTGCGGACGGTGAAACTGCGCTGAAGGGGGCTCTCTTGTGTGAGCCACGTCAAACCTGGCTGTCCAGCCAGTCGCGTAGAGTTGCCGCAGGGTTATGACGGCAGAGCACCTAGACGTCCTCATCGTCGGTGCCGGTATCTCCGGCGTCGGCGCCGCGCACCACCTGGAGGAGCGCTGCCCCCGCAAGAGCTACGCGATCCTCGAGGCTCGCGCCGACCTCGGCGGCACCTGGGACCTCTTCCGCTACCCGGGCATCCGCTCGGACTCCGACATGCACACGCTCGGCTTCCGCTTCAAGCCCTGGACCGACTCGCGCTCGCTCGCCGACGGGCCCTCGATCCTCGAGTACGTGCGGGAGACGGCCGAGGAGTCCGGCGTCACCGGGAAGATCCGCTACAACCATCGCGTCGTCTCCGCCGCCTGGTCGACCGAGGAGGCGCGCTGGGCGATCGAGGCCGAGCGCACCGACACGGGGGAGAGGGTCCGGCTCACCTGCGGCTTCCTCTTCATGTGCAGCGGCTACTACCGCTACGACGAGGGCTACTCGCCGGAGTTCCCGGGGATCGACTCCTTCGGCGGCCGGGTGATCCACCCCCAGCACTGGCCCGAGGACCTCGACTACGCCGGCAAGCGGGTCGTCGTCATCGGCAGCGGCGCGACCGCCGTCACCCTGGTGCCGGCGCTGGCCGAGACCGCCGGGCACGTGACGATGCTGCAGCGCTCGCCCACCTACGTCGTCTCGGTTCCGGGCGAGGACCCGATCGCCAACCTCGTCCGCCGCCTGCTGCCGGAGAAGCCGGCCTACGCGCTGGTCCGCTGGAAGAACGTCCTCCTGCAGATGCTGGTCTTCCGGCTCAGCCGCAGCCGGCCGAACCTGGTCCGCAACCTGATCAGGAAAGGATCGATCCGGGCCCTGCCGGCAGGCTATGACGTCGACAGGCACTTCAAGCCGAAGTACGACCCCTGGGACCAGCGCCTCTGCGCGATCCCCGACGGAGACCTCTTCAAGGCGATCTCCGACGGCAGCGCCGAGATCGCCACCGACTCGATCAAGACCTTCAATGAGAAGGGGATCGAGCTCGAGTCGGGCGCCCAGCTCGACGCCGACATCGTGGTCACCGCCACGGGCCTCAACCTGCTCTTCCTCGGCGGCATCGAGGTCAGCCTCGACGGCGAGCCGGCCGACCTCTCCGAGCAGATGACCTACAAGGGGATGATGCTCAGCGAGATCCCCAACCTCGCCTTCACGCTCGGCTACTCCAACGCCTCCTGGACGCTGAAAGCGGACCTGACCAGCGAGTACGTCTGCCGCCTGCTCAATCACATGGACGCCCACGGCTACACCCAATGCGTCCCCCGGGCCCGCGGCCTCGCGCCCAGCGACGAGCCGATCGTCGAACTGACCGCCGGCTACGTCCTCCGTTCCCTCGACAAGCTGCCCAAACAGGGCCCCGGCGACCCTTGGACGCTGAAGATGAACTACGCCAAGGACCTCCGCGCCCTCCGCCACGGCGACCTCACCGACAGCGCCATGGAGTTCTCCAACCCGGTCGCCGCAAGCCGGCCCTCAGAGCCCGCCGTCGCCTGAGCCCACCACCCCCGCGCCGCTAGGCTTCACCCCGCCTCCCGGCGCCTTGGCGGAGTGGTTACGCAGCGGCCTGCAAAGCCGTTTACACCGGTTCGATTCCGGTAGGCGCCTCTACTGGGTTTGCGAGGACATTTTGGGTGGATAGGAACGCACGTTCGGCCAGGGCACCGAAGGTGAAGCCCTGAATCGCCGCCCGAAGCTCGTCCGGGGTCGCGTTCCCGAGGTAGGTCTCGGTCGTCCGCGAGTCGGCATGACCGAGCATTTGCTGCGTCTCGCGGAGCCCGGCGTGGCGGACCATGTTGTCCGCGAAGGCGTGGCGCATCAGGTGCGGGTAGACCCGGCCGGACAGGCCCGCCCGTTTTGCCACGCGCCGAACCAGGGAGCGGAGCGCCTGCGAGGAACTCGGGCGCTTCCGCCGGTCGGCCATCTCGCGAGTTCTCCGGCGGGTTGCGCGAGCGCTGCGCGGGGAGGACGTAGTCGTCCGGTCCGATCTCGCGCCGGATGCGAGCCACCACGGGCTCAAGCTCATCGCTGACCGGCACCCAGCGCTCCTTGCCGCCCTTGCCGATATCGGCCGATACCCAGATGAAGCCCGGCCGCTGGAAGTGCCGCCCGCGCAGCCCGCGAAGCTCGCCGTTCCGGAGTCCCGCGAAGACGCCAAGGAAGATCACCCGGCGCTCGCGCTCGTTCTCGACCGCGTTGAGCAGCGCGGCGACCTCGTCGCGCGAAAGCCGATGTGTCGTCGACCGGCCGCTTGCGCGGTCGCGGGGTCTGCCGAGCGGGGTTGTGGGGGCGCTTGCCCTCCTCGACCATCCAGTCGTAGAAGGCGATCAAGATCGAGCGGTTTTTCCGCTGCGAGTTCGGATGCGGCCAGCGGCGCAGCGTCCGCTTGACGTCGTCGCGACCAGTCGCTCGGGATCGCGGTTGTCCACGTCCTCCGCGTGGGCGTAGAGGACCAGCCGGTAGTTGCGCTCCGTCGCCTCAGAGGTAAAGCGCCCCTGCGACCACATGTCGCGGACGTACTCGTCTATCGCCACGTCGAATCTCATCGGCGCGCACTGTAGGACATATGTCGGACTACTTCAAGCGTCGCCCTTCAACGGTGGCCCCCCGAAGGGCTTTTCGGGGAACGGACGGCCAACCTTTTCGGCGTATCGCTTCACGTCGATCAAGGGTATGTAGACCCACCGCGGTTGGCCCTTGACAACCTTGTTCCCGCGGCGCTCCTCGCTCCTGTATGACCTCAGCGCCCCCCGTTTACACAACGTATGCACGGTCTTTCGGGACACCCCGAGAAGGTGCGCTGCTCCACCCGGCGAGACGAGATGGCCGTCGAATTCGTCAAACAGAGAGTGGAGGGCAGGGTCGCCTTCTTCCTGCTTTGGATCCGCCATGTGGGACTAGTGTCCGCACGGAATCTAGTCGTCCTCGTCGCTTCCCTCGACCTCGGCGACTCTCGTCCTCGCTATCGAGCTCCGCTGGTGTCTCGGTGCAGACGCTCCAGCTCTCCGGGAACTTCGAAAAGCAGCCTGAGCGCCTGCTGGGTAAACCGCATCGTCCCCTCTGCGCTCTGGCTGCTCACGGGTTGGCCAGCGTGTGCACCAACGTTTCGAATGAGCCGTACATAATCCATCGCATCACCGAAGGCGGCAGTCACAAGGTCCTCCTCAAGCATTTTGTTGATTCGGCTCTGCAGGGTGCGTCCTGTTATTCCTAGCTTCTCAGCGGCTGCCTCCAGTGTCCGACCGCACATCACGACGGCAGCCTCGAATGCTTGGACTTTGTAGACGCTGATGGCCTCCCCCCAATCCCGACCTACATCCGGATCAAGATGGTCGACAAGCCATTCGTCAGCTGGGGCGTCGGGGACGTGCCGTATGTATCCGTCGGCCTGCCTTGTTTCGGACTCGAAAGCGACCGCTCCTCCGCACGCGGGGCATGTCGTCAATCTCCACCGCCGGGTCCGTCCGCGTCCCGGAACGACTTTCGCTTCCGAACGTTGAACGAATGCGGTTGGATTCGCCCCACAATGCGGGCACGTAATAACGAAATCACCTGGGTCCACTGCGTAATAGTACCCCGGCGCATCACCTCGATAACGGCGTGGTTTACAAGGTCAAGTCGCGCTTTCATCCCGTCCTTCCGCGCTGACGCGGCAGGCGAATTCCCGGCAGATCTGCGCGGCGGGGCGGCGGCGGACGCTCAGCGTCCGGACGCCGCGCCGTCCGCGAGCGTACTCGGCGGCATTTCAGGCTGACGCGAGCAGGGGGGAGCGGGTGGCGATGGTCCGGCTCAGACTGAAACGAGCATCCCTCGATCATCCAGCGCCGATGCGACCAGTTCCGTGAGGGTGACGCCTTCGCGCAGGCCGTGCCAGAGGTCCTCAGGCCCTAGGCAGGTCAACGCCCAAAGGCCGGGGTCCGACTCGCGCCACAGGACCCACGCGTAGCGACGCAGCCGAAGGCTCCGCATGGTGATCCCGCTGCGCTGGGTGAGGTCCTTCGATACGTAGATGATCGAGTGGGGGAGCCAGTTCGACTGAACCGACTCCTCCAAGCTGATCTTGCGGCCCTTCCCACTGATGAAGTAGGAGGACAGATACGCAGCTGCGGCACGGGGGTCGCGCACCTGGCGCTTGCGCTCGACGTAGCCGAACCCATATTGAGCCCGCAGTTCGTCAAGCACCGCCAGGTAGCGATCCGCCCCTGCCCTCTCACGAGGGGTCGAGTAGGCGAGGACTGGATGCACGTGGAGAAGCCCGCGCTTCTGGATCTCCCATACACGAACGAGGAGCCACGGCCTGAGGCCCCTCGCGTTTGCAGATTTGATCGGCGCGGCGATGCAGAGCGCCGCCAGCGATCCGCTGCGCTTTCGTTCCACTGGGTCGCCTGTGAAGTCCGGACACGGCAGCCAATCCTTCCCGAGTGCTCGTGCGGTGCGACGTTGCGGCAGTGAGCCTCGTCCCACTCCATTCCACCGTCGACGCCGGGCGCGGTCGCTGCGCTGACTAGAACCTGCGGCGATTTGATCCCGGCGGGAAGCTGATCGGCGTAGGCATTCAGGTTGGCGAACAACTTCTGTCGCTGGTCGCCGGCCCAGAGCGGGGCGTAACCGGGGCAGCGGCGCCGGCGGCAGCGGCTGCAGCGGCTCCGGGATGCCCCGGCCGCAGTGGCGACAGCGCCAACGAATGCGGAGGAACGGAGCCGGGGAGGAGCAGGTGGACAAGACACCCGAGCGAGGGGTCCGGGCCGTCGCGGGCTGCCGTGGGGCCGCTACTCGGCTTCGTTGCGCGCAAGCGCCAGGAAATGCGCCGCGTAGAGGTAGATCTTTGGCTCTAGAGAACCAAGAAGGTCCTCCACCGGTTCGATTCCGGTAGGCGCCTTTCGCAAATCGGGGGGTTTCCGGCTTTTTGGCTGGGCTCCCCGCTGGCACCCCATCGGAGGCGCTGGCGACGCCGGCAGCTGGCGCGGGAAGATGACACCGACTCATCGTCGGCGAAAACCGGCCACTACCGACGCCACGGCCAGATCAGCCTGAGCCCTGCCGCACGCAGGGGTGCCAGGGCTTGGCGAAGAGGTCATACGCCTTGTGGATCGCGCTGAAGCCGATCGCGCGGGCCGTCTTGCAGTACTGCTTTGGCTGCTGTTCGTACTCGGCCTCGAAGACCGCCTTGTCGTGACGGATAAAGGTTCGGTAGAAGCCGCATTCGTGGTACTGGAAGCACTGCTCGACGACCGCGAAGTCGAAGGCGTTGATCAACTTGTCGGCCTGGCGGCCGTCGTTCTTCAGCGCCACGGCCATCCCCCGTCCGTGGACCTGATTGGCGACCCAGCGATTGAAGCGCAGCTGATCGGCCTTGGTGATCTTGAAGCCGGTGTGATTTTCTTTTTCCCAGCCGGCGACGTTGTCGGGCTCGACCCCGTCAAAGCCCTTACGGGCGCACATGTTGAAGCGCTGCTTCAGCGGCTTCTCGAAGCGCTGGAAGCGGCTGATGTCGAGCCAGCGCTCGTCCGGGAAGCCCGAGTACTTGCGACCGATCACCGAGCGCGGGAACTCGCCCTTGTCGGGGCGGTAGGACTCCCAGCTGCCGACGTCGAGGTAACAGATCACCCTGCGGCCCTGGCGGTGGAGCTGGCGAACCTTGTGCCGGGAAACGTCGAACCCGTCGACCTCATAGACAGGCGCCTGCACGCCGGTCCTGATCGCCCCCTGGAGCTGCCATTGCCAGCCGACGGTCGTCGGCCTCGGCTGCCAGCGCTTCGCGCCGGGTACCGGACCCTTATCCGCGGAATGTCCGCCCGCGGATACGCTCGCCGTTGGGAGCAGAACGCAGGCCACCAGGGCCAGGACCGCGAGCGGGGCATGGAACCTCAATGCTTCACCCCGCAACTGCGGACCACGTTTCCGGCCACCCGCGAGCCGTCATCGAAGGCGACTGTTCCGTGTGCGAAGAAGCGACCGTTTGCACACCGTGCGAGGAGGTAGGACCGCTTCTTGCCCTTGTATCGGAAGTTCCGCTTGATCGCGAGGTTGAAACGGGTGAGGGCACCGGCACCGCCGGCGATCTGCGGTATCCGCGCGATCGATCGAGTGCCGAAGCGGCCATGGTGGACCTTCTTGATCCTCACAACGGTGACGATCGCGGTGGGGGCGGGGACGCTGACGTAGGCGTGGATGTACATCGTCGTCACCCCATGGTGGACCCCTCCATTGAAGAGGACCAGGGGCCCGTTGGCGCCGAATGGGGTCGATTCCGGAAAGGCCACGCGAACGGAGGTGCCGCCACCGCCGATTATCGCGCCATGGCAGACGGCCTTCGCCTGCGATGTGGTTCGACTTTCTATTTCGCCCAGTCTGCAGGTGGTGAGATGGTGTGCATTGATCGCTCCATGCTTGTCGAATTCGATTGTCACCGTGCGCGCCACCGGCGGCTGGGTTCCATCGGCGGTCCCGATCCCGGCGCCGACCCTGAGCGTGATCGGCGACATCCTCTTCTTCGAAAGCCGCTTGGGCGTTACTCCGCCGTTCACCTTCAGAATCAGGTTCCCGTTTCTCACCACGGTCGGATGTTGCGCCATCGCGACGCTCGCAATCGCCACCAACAGCACGGCGGTCGACGCAAGGCATGTCGCGAGAAGCAGTTGCCTTCTCAAGATTCCGAACTCCTTACAGGCATCCTCCACGGGGATGCCCCATTGGCTTTGTCCTTCACGCCTCCTGGCGGGGGGAGGCGGATCCCTCTGCCTAGTGGGTACCCGGTACGCCTGCCGACGAATCTGGGGGCCGCCACTCGGACTCCCGATCGGTAACGCTTTTCCACCTCACGACCAATAAGGGTCATGGAGATGGAAAGGGCCGTGCCGAGACCTCCCAGCGACCTCAGCCGCCGCCTCAGCGTGGTCGCGGCCCGCGAGCGCGGCGTCGGCCCAGAGCAGATGCGCTGGATCGGCACCGACCCCGATATCTTCGAGGCCTTCTACCGGCAGCAGGTCGAGGGCCTGCAGCACTTCGTCGCCCGGCGCGTGGGCGACCGCGAGCGGGCCGCCGAGCTGACGGCGGAGATCTTTCTCGCCGCGATCGACTCGGCCCACCGCTACCGACCGGGCCGGGCGACGCCGAAGGCGTGGCTCTACGGGATCGCCCGCGTGCTCGTCGCCAACGACCGCCGCCGGAGCGGTCGCAGGCGAGCGGGGGAGGCCGGTGCGCAGATGCTTCGCGGCAGCGTCCCGCTCGACCCGGATGACGCCGCCCGGATCGACGCGAGGATCGACGCCGCCGCCCAGTCACGACGCCTCTACGAGGCGATGGACCGCCTCCCCGGTGCTGAGCGGGCGGTGCTGGAGCTCGTCGCGATCGACGAGCTGACGGTCGCCGAGGCGGCGGCTGCGCTCGGCGTGCGATCGGGTGCCGCCCGAGTGCGCCTGCACCGGGCGAGGCGAAAGATGCGAGCCGAGCTCGAGGACGCCGCCGGCCAACCAACCCCGACGAAGGAGGATCGATCGTGAGCAAGGAGCAAAAACCACCCGCCGATTTCGAGCAGCGGCTCCTGGTCCGCCTAAAGGAGGTCGTGGCCGAGCGCGGAGCGGAGGCGGCGGCCACGGAGCCCGCTGGGCCGCAGGCCGCCAGGCCCTCGTGGCGGCGGCGCGGACCGCGCCTGGCGCTCGGCGCCGCCGCGGCCCTCGCCGCCGTCGCGGTCGCACTGATCGTCAGCGCCGGCGGGGACAGCACTCCGGCCGCTTTCGCGGTCGAACCGCAGGACGGCGGCGGAGTGACGATCGAGATCTACAGCCTCAGCGACGCCACGGGCCTCGAACGGGCGTTGGAAGAGGCCGGAATCCCATCGCAGGTGACATGGCTGCCGGCCGGGATGGCCTGCCGCGAACCGCACTACACACCCTCGATCGTGCGTCTTCCGGGCGGCGGGTCCCTCGGCGGCATGGTCGTCGGTGGTCCGGGCGAAGGGATGACCTTCGGAATCGGCAGCACCCAGAAATGGCGCCAACGCTTTGGGGAACACGCGCGGGGTGAGATCTCAGACGAGGAGTTTCGAAACTCGACTCCGAATTTGAATCTGGACCCGGAAGCGTTCGGCCCCGATCAGAGCGTTGTCCTCTCCGGAGCGCCCGCCCCATACGCCGGCGACCCCGAAGGAGGGAGCGTCGCGAAGATGGGAATCGCAGAGGGCCCGGTCGAACCCTGCCTGCCGGTCCCGGCGCCGACCAACGGCAGCGGGCCCTTCGGGCTTCCCGAAAGCGCCGGGGGCGGAGCCGACTACGCCCCGAGCGGCGGCTGAGCCGTGCCGAGGGCCAATTCCGGCGAGACTCGCTCCGATGGCCTGGAAGCAGGGATGCCGATCGTAGGAGGCGAAGGTTGACCCGTCCTTAGGAGGCGGCACTAGTGTTCGCCGCCGCAACGATTTGCCCGCTTCCTCAATGCTCCCCTGGCTTCCCACTCCTCGCGCCTTTGCCCTCATCTCGGGGGTCCTCGCGATCGGTTTCGGCGTTCTGGCCCTCTCCGTGGGCGGGCAGGCCGGCAACGGCTTGATCCGGGCGGAACTGCGGATCGCCGCTAAAGCGCGGATGGCCTCGGCCAAGGTCGCGGAGCCGCAGATCCAATTCGAGCAGCCGCCCCGCCCCCGCCACCTCGACGTCGCCACCCCGGCCCAGGAGGCGCGGGCCGCACGTTCGCTGAGCATCTCACCGTCGACACCTCAGGGAGCTGCGCCTCCGACGCCCGACCCGACCTCGATGCCGCCGGCGACCGCCGGGACCAACGGCTCCTACAGCCCGCCACCGCTCTCCCAGCGCGAAGAAACCGCTCCGCACCTGATGGCCGAACTGAAGAGCCAGCAGGCCGAGGGGCGCGCGATTCTCATCAACGGCATCGCGCTCGCGCCGCCGAACGCTCCCGCGCCGGTCAAGGCGGCGATCAGCGCCGCGAACGAAATCGTCAACCGCCCGTATGTCTGGGGCGGCGGCCACGCCTCCTGGTACTCGACCGGCTACGACTGCTCGGGGGCCGTGAGCTACGCGCTCGGGGGAGGCGGGCTCCTGTCCGCCCCGCTCGACTCGACCCGGCTGGAGGGCTGGGGCGAACCGGGTCCCGGTCGCTGGTTGACCGTCTATGCAAACGCCGGCCACGCCTACGCTGAGATCGCCGGACTGCGCTGGGACACGGTCGGCGACGCGCAGGGCAGCGGTCCCCGGTGGCATCTGGATCCCACCTACCCGGACGGTTTCACTCAACGTCATCCTGTCGGCCTCTGAGTTTCCCCGGATAATCTCGCTGCCGATGAGCGTCGCCGGTCTCGATCATGTGCAGCTTGCCGCTCCGGCCGGGTGCGAGGGCTCGGCGCGTCGCATCGAGCTGCTCGCATGACCGGCCCGCGCATCACGATTCGGCGCTGCCGCCAGGAGGATGTGCAGGAGGTCCTGGAGCTTTGGGCCGAGGGGCGGAGCGAGCACGCCAGCACCGCCGATCGGATCGAGGACGTGGAAGGCCTGCTCGAGGGCTCCCCGGCCGCCCTTCTGGTCGCCGAGCGCGATGGCGAGATCGCCGGTGCCCTGATCGCAGGATGGGATGGGTGGCGAGGCAACATGTACCGGCTCGCTGTCCGCGACGGGCACCGCCGGGAGGGCATCGGACTCGCCCTGACCCGGGCGGGTGAGGAGTATCTGCGCCGTTGCGGAGCCCGGCGCGTGACGGCGCTGGTCGCCTTCGACGACGAGGGTGCGGGCAGCTTCTGGGAGTCCGCCGGCTACCCGATGGACCGGGAGATCGGCCGCCGGGTGCGGAACCTCTAGGCCGCCGAGGCTCGCTGCCTGACCTCGCTCGGGGTCAGCCCGTAGCGCTCGCGGAAAGCCCGGGCGAAGTGGCTGCGGTTGGCGAAACCCCATCGTTCCGCCGTCTCGCCGACCGCCTCCTTGGAGAGGGAGGGCTCCGACAGGTCCCGGTGGCAGCGCTCCAGCCGGCGCGCCAGCAGGCGGCGGCCGAAGGTCTCGCCGTCGTCGGCGAGGATCCGCTGCAGGTAGCGCTTCGAGACGTTGATCCGGCCCGCCACGACCGCGGCCGACAGGGAGGTGTCCGGGAGGCCGGCCTCGATCTCGTCGAGGGCCGACTGCAGGATTGCGGCCCGGCTTTCGGGCAGGCCCCGATCGGAGGCCCGGCGCAGGGCCAGCCCGACGAGCTCCGCCAGCTGCTCGGCGAGGAAAAGGCCCGCCGCCGGGTCGACGTCTGCCGGGTCGCTGAGGAAGCGAAGCCGGTTGGCCACGGCGGCCCCGAGCCCGCCGTCGCCCGGCACGCGGATCGCGGTGACGGCGTGCGGCGCCGCGATCCGTGCCGCGACCAGCGACCGCGGGAACACCACCCGGAGCTGCTCGGAGTCCTCCTCGAAGCGGATCTCGAAGGGGCGCGCGCTGTCGAGGAGCACCAGGTCGGTCGGGCGCTGGTGGGCGGTCCTGCCGTCCTGGCTGGCCCGGCCGCTCCCGCGCAGCTGCACGTTGAGGAAGAACGGCGCGCCGGCTTCCGGCGTTTCGGCACGGTGGAGATGGCACCGGGGCCCCGAGTGGATGCGAAGAAACGTCAGCGGGCCGAGTGCGTTCGTGTCGACCGTTTGATTCTCCATCGGGCCAGGATAGAGCCGATAGTGCGCTTACGGTGGCGGATCTGTGCGCTCTGGAAATCGCGCGGCGGGTCATGTCCTGGCAAGCTCATAAACCCCGATGTACCGAGTCGATCCTCGGTGTCGGGGTAAGCGAATGATCAGGGACGGATCGGCGAAACGGGCGCGGAAGCAGGGGCCGCGTCTATGTTTCGCGCTCCTGGGCGCCCTCGGTGCCCTCGTCCTCGTTCCGAGCGCGATGGCGTCGGTCCACGTGGCCAATCCACCCCGACCGGCTCGCAGCCGAGTTTCCCTGCGGGTGCGCGGTGTCAGGGGGCGGGTGTCGGTGCTGGCGAGCGCCGACCGCAGCCGCAGCCGCGGCGACGTCGTGCTGGCGCGGCGGGCACGGGTCCGTAAGCACCGGGTCAGGTTCTCCGTGCCCAGGCGGCTGCGCCCGGGCGCCTGGTTCCTGGTCGTCTGCACCCTTGGACGCCGGAGGCGCTGCGGCGCTTCGAAGCGGCCGTTGATCCGCACGCCGAATCGCCTCGGCAAGGGGGCAAGCGCCCACCCGTCGCTGGAGCGCGATCGCGCCGCGAGCGCCGTGATCGGCGCGGCCGGCGGCTCCCTCAGCGCGAGCGCCGCCGACGGCACCGGCTTCACGCTCGAGGTCGAGGCGGGATCTGTCCCCGACGGGACGACGATCACGATGACGCCGCTCTCGTCGGTGACGCACGCCTCCTGGGCGGGAAAGCTGGCCGGCGGCGTGCAGCTGGAGCCGGAGGGGCTTGCGCTCCTTCACGGAGGGACGCTGACCGTGGTCCCCAGGCATCGCCTGCCGGTGTCTCGCCAGGTCGCCTTCGGATACACCGGCGGCGGCGCCGGCCTCCATGAGGTGACCCTTGCCAAATCGCGCAAGCGGATCGAGATCCCGCTCGCCCACTTCAGCGGCGCCGGGGTGGGGAGCGCCGGCCCGGGGGCCGGCTCGCCGCCGGCGCCGAGCAGCGACGCCGCTTTCTACGAACAGCTGATGGCCGGCGTCACCGACGCCTATCGCCGGGGCGACATCGGCGGAGACGAATGGGAGGAAGCCTGCGCCTCGATCCTCGAAGAACAGCTGCGCGACATCGTCGCCGAAGAGGTTCCTCCGGGCCTCGGCGACGACGCCGCCGCCGATGTCGCGATCCGGGACCTGCTCGGCTACGCGAGGGCCTTCGCGCTGACGACGGGGCAGGAGGACGATCCCTTCAACCGCGTCTACCCGACCGTCCTGAAGCTGGAGGAGGGGAAGTACGAGCGCGCCCAGAAGCGCTGTGCGGAGAACCATGACCTGACCGAGCTGTTGAACATCTACCGGATCGACCGGAACTGGCAGTTGCTCGGACAGCCGGAGAAATCGACCGACGAAGACCTGAGATGTCAGCGCTACCGGGTCGAGTTCAAATCGGAGATAGACGTCCACGCCGGCGAAGGGGCGTCCGGCGAATGGAACCTCGAGTACGCGGCCAAGGTCCCGGTCCGGCCGAGCGCGGCCTCCGGCTATCAGATCGTCGAAGGATCGGGCACGGGCGTCTTTGAAAAGGCACAGGGAGCGATCGTCGGCGACGAAGGAACCTCGGGGACCGTTCTCGGGGGGACGGGCGACGCCTTCGACGTCGCCCGTTTCGAAGATGCGGGACTGGTCTCCCCGGGGAAGGCGATCACCGTCGCCCTCACCCTCAACCACCCGACCGAGCGCTATCACGCCCACGACCCCGAAGGCGCCGACTACGACTACGAAGACAACATCTGGCAGAGCATCTTCGAAGGGGTCTTCCACCCGGAGGCGGTCCAATACGGCCTCGTCGCCCTGCCACTCGAACGCGGCTCCGGGGACGTCGTCGCCAAGGGCAGCTGGACGAACGCCACGCCCGACGGCGGGGCGACGGAGCGGACGACGGTCGAAGTCGTCCACACGCCCGGATAGGCCGAAACCAGCGGGGCGTCATCCGGGCATGCGGACCGTCGGCGTTAGAGCTAGGGTTCGCTCAGGGGAGAAACCTTGGCGACGCCGTTCAAAAGCATTCTCTGTGGAGTCGAAGGCAACCCGGCCAGCACCGAGGCTGCCCGCCAGGCGATCGCCCTCGCCGCGACCGGGACCGACCTCCAGTTCACCGCCGTCTATACGACCTTCGAACTCGGCCCCGACCTCCACAAGGACGCCCTCCAGGACAGCCTCGAGGAGGCCGCCAAGCTGGCCGGCGAGGCAGGAGTCTCGGCCTCCTATGAGCTGCGCGAAGGCAAATACGCGATCGACGTCCTGCTCCCGGAAAGCAAGGAGCACGACCTGCTCGTGCTGGGTACCCACGGCAAATCGCGCACCTCGGGAATCCTCTTCGGCAGCACCGCGAACGAGGCGGCCCATGGAGCCGAGCGGCCGCTGCTGATCGCCCGGGAGACCCCGGGGGGAAAGCCCTTCCCTGACGACATCCTCGTCGCCAGCGACGGCACCGACAGCTCCTGGGCGCCGGTCCGCGCTGCCGCCGCCCTCGCCGCCTCCTTCGCTGCGAAGGTCGACGTCGTCAACGTCACCGACGGCAAACACGACGTCGACCGGGCGATCCTCGACGCCCAGCTCGCCGAGATCGCCGAGACGACGGGCCACGACGCGGACCTCATCCAGCCGGACGGACACGCGACGAAGGAGATCATCGAGGCCGCCAAGCAGAAGGGCGCATCGCTGATCGTCGCCGGGCGGCGCCGGCTGACAGGTCTCAAGGCGCTGGGCAGCGTCAGCGAGCGGGTCGTCAGCGCCGCCGAGTGCTCGGTGCTGCTGGTCCCCGTCGGCGAGGCTGCCCAGGTCAACACCTAGTCCGAGCGCTGCCAGTTGGGCCGCACGTAGGCCTCGCCGAAGCCCGCCCGGAGGATGTTGCGGTAGCTGGCCGAGGGCCGCTCGGGAAGCTGTTCGCCGGTCTCGACGAAAAGGGTTCGGCAGCCGCAGGCCGCCGCGTCGAGGATCCGGCGCCGCAGGAGTGCAAGCTGGCAGCCCTGGCCGCGGGCCTTCTCGAGGGTCGCTGCGAGGCCGAACTCGGCGACGCCGCCTTCGACGATCATCGCTGCGCAGGCAGCCGGCCGGCCGCCGACGACGGCGAGGTAGCAGCGCCACTTCGGCCTTCCCGGCAGGTCACGGAAGAGAGCCGCCGCCCACGCCGGCAGGCCGAAGCCGGCGGCGACGATCGCGCCGAACTCACCGGCCTCGCCGGCGCCGATCTCGGTGATCTCGACGCCCGGCTCGGGAAACTCGGGTGGCGCGACGTCGCGGACGAACTTCATCCAGCCATAGCCGGTCTCGAAGCCGTGCTCCCCGAGCCAGCCCTCGGCAGCGGCGCGGTCGGGAAGGCCGGGGGTGACCGGAACGTAATAGGACACCCCGACCGAGTCCGCCCAGCCGACGGCGGCCTCCAGGTGACCCTCCGCTACGGCCCCGGGCGCGGCCGCGCCGAGCACGAGGTTGAGCCAGCCGGCCCCAGGCAGTCCGGCGATGGTCGTCACCTGCACGGGCCCGAACCGGCGCAGTTCGACGCCCTGCTCGGCGACCGTCTCGGGAGCGGCGCTCTGCCAGATCCCCGCCCACATCTGCTGCTCGATCGCATCGAGCTCGGCAGGGTCGTGGGGGGCCGTCACGGCAAGAGCCTAGGACCGCCGCACCCCGCTGGTCAAACCCGGGAATCGGCCCGGAGATGGAAAAAGGGCCCCCGAAGGGGCCCTTGTGTTTCCGAAGGACGTGCCACCAAGTGAAGTGTGCTCCCCTGGCTCGTCGGTCCTGCGGATTAATAAACACTCCGGGAGCTAATTTGTTTCGCACACTTGCATCGACGCTTGCATGGGGATCCTTTAGTGGTGGCCGGGGCGCGTGCCTGGCCGGGCCCCGCTGGTAGATTCCGGCGCCCGGGGCGTTTAGCTCAGTTGGGAGAGCGCCAGCTCGACAAGCTGGAGGTCACTGGTTCGAGCCCAGTAACGCCCATCGCCCGCCCGGTTGGCGGCACGAAGGCCAGGCCCGCCGTCTAGGCTCGCCCGCGACGATGCTCGGTACCTACCTGGCAACACTGCTGCTCTGTGCCTCCTCGCTGGCGATCGGGCAGGCGGCGATCGCCCTCTGCGGGGTACGGCGCTGGTCCTGGCTGGCGTCCGGCGGTCGGCCTTGCGCTGCTCTGCGCGCTGTGCTGGGGGACGGTGCGGCTGCCGGGGGACGGGGTCGTCTCGGCCCTCGCTGTCCTCGCGCTCGGCGTCGCCGCGGTCCTCTACCTGCGCGGGCGCCTCGAGTGGGAGCGCGACGCCGTCTGGACCGGCCTCGCGATCGGCGCCGTCGCGCTGCTCGCCGCCTCCCTGCCGTTCCTTGCCGAAGGGCATTTCGGGATCCTCGGGACCGGCTTCAACCCCGACATGTCCCAGCACCTGCTGACGAGCGACCGGCTCGCCGCCGGCCAGGGCTCCGAGCTCCTGGCCCAGGGCTATCCGCTCGGGCCGCACTCGATCGTCGTCGCCCTCGACAGAGGCCTGGGGATCGGCCTCGTCCAGGGATTCGACGGCCTCACGGTCGCGGTCGCTGTCATTGCCCCGCTGACCGCCCTGGCGGCTTTCGGCGGCCTGCCGCGACTGCAGAGGGTGGTCGGGGCGCTTGTGGTCGGCCTCGGCCTACATGGCCGCCTCCTACTTCGCCCAGGGCGCGTTCAAGGAGACGATGCAGGCGCTCTTCGTGCTCGCCTTCGTTCTCGCTCTCCGCGAGGCGGGCGGCAATCCGGCTTGGCGGGAGGCTCCGCTGCGCTTCGTCCCGGCTGCCCTGATCGCCGTCGGCTCCGCCTACACCTACAGCTACCCGGGGCCGCTCTGGCTCGCCGCCGCCGCCGCGATCTGGCTCGCGCTCGGCTTTGTCGTCGACCGCAGGCCGGTGCCGGGCCCGGCGCCCTGGCGCGCGATCGGCCTCGCCCTGCTCGCCTTCGGGATCCTCGTGGCGCCCGAGATCGGGCGGATGGTCGAATTCCATAACTTCGAGACCTTCGACCCGCACGGTCCCGGCCTCGGCAACCTCTTCGGCGAGATCTCCCCGGCCGAGGCGCTCGGCATCTGGCCCTCGGGCGACTTCCGCCTCTCACCTGGCGCCGGCGCGGTGCCGGCGATCGGCTACTACCTCGGAGCCGCGTTCGCCGCGATCCTCCTGCTCTACGGGCTCGTCCTCTGCCTGCGGAGAAAAGAGACGGCGATCGTCTCCGGGCTGCTCGCGGTCGCCGCGCTCTACGGGCTGGCCCGTCTCGCCGGCACTCCCTACACGGCGGCAAAGGCGATCGAGATCGCAGCGCCGATCGCCGCCCTGGTCATCCTGCTGCCGCTGCTGCGCCGCCCGGTCGGCGTCCTCTACGCGCTCGCGGCGGGCGGCTGCGCCCTGCTCGCCCTTGCCAACGCCCCGGTCGGCCCGACCGAGTACTCGCCGGAGCTGACCGGCCTGCGTCCGCTGGTCGCCGACGGCTCGACCCTGGTGCTTGCCTCCGACCGGCTCCTCGACACCGAACAGGGGGAGCGCTACATCGTCTGGGAGCTGCGCGGCGGGCGCGTCTGCGTCGTCCCGGCGAGTCACGTGGCGCGGCGGCCGGCGCCTCCCGGGGACGGAGAGAGCGAGACGCAGGGGCTCCCCGTCCCGCGCGGCGCCCGCTTCGTGGTCACCGAAGACGGCTCGCGCAGGCCGCCCTTTGCCGGCCTGCGCCTCCGCAGGGCCGCCGATCCGTACCTGCTGTGGGAGACCGTCCGGACCCCCCGGGCCCCCGGCGATTGCCCCCTGATCGCCGTCCGCCAGGCCCGCCAGGGACCGGCCGGCTGAGCGGTCCGTCCCGCGAGAGCGCACTTCTTCCCGCTATGCGGGCAAAAGTGCGCTCTCGGTGGCGAGGGGACGGGCGCGGGTAGCATGGCCGCGCATGGAGGCGAGCACGAGGATCACGGTCAAGCTGCCCGACGGCAAGCACTTGGAGCTGCCGGAGGGGGCGACCGGCGCCGATGCCGCTGCCGCGATCGGGCCGGGCCTGGCCAAGGCGGCTCTGGCGATTCGTGTCGACGGAGACCTGCGCGACCTCTCGGCGCCGCTGCCCGACGGGGCGGAGATCGGGATCCTCACCGACCGCGACCCCGAGGCGCTCGACCTGATCCGCCACGACGCAGCGCACGTGATGGCCGAGGCGGTGCAGGAGCTCTATCCGGGGACCAAGGTGACGATCGGGCCGGCGATCGAGAACGGCTTCTACTACGACTTCGAGTTCCCGCCCGACGTCAGGATCAGCGACGCCGAGCTTGGGCCGATCGAGGAGGCGATGCGCACCCACATCGCCGCCAAGGAGGAGTTCTCGCGCCGCGACGTTCCGGTCGCCGAGGCGATCGAGATCTTCAAGGGGCAGGGGGAGACCTTCAAGGTCGAGCTGATCGAGGATCTTGTCCGGGACGAAGGCGTGGAGACCGTCTCGCTGTACCGCAACGGCCCCTTCGAGGACCTCTGCCGCGGTCCCCACGGCCCCGACACCGGCCGGATCAAGGCGATCAAACTCAACTCGGTGGCCGGCGCCTACTGGCGCGGCGACGAGGCCCGCGAGATGCTGACCCGGATCTACGGGACCGCGTTCTTCTCGAAGAAGGACCTGGCGGCGCACGTCGAGCGGATCGAGCAGGCGAAAGCGCGCGACCACCGCCGCCTCGGCCCCCAACTCGGCCTCTTCATGCTCCGCGAGGAGGCGCCCGGGATGCCCTTCTGGCTCGACAACGGGACGACCTTGCTGCGCCTGATCGAGGCCGAGGTCCAGAAGCAGCTCGACAAGCGCGGCTACCAGGAGATCAAGACCCCCGAGGTGATGGACGTCGAGCTCTGGCACCGCTCCGGCCACTACGACAACTACCGCGAGAACATGTACTTCACCGAGTCCGGCGAGCGCGAGTTCGCGATCCGGCCGATGAACTGCCCCGGCGCCTGTCTCGTCTTCGGCGCCCAGCGCCATTCCTACCGCGAGCTGCCGCTGCGGATCGCCGAGTTCGGCCAGGTCAGCCGCGCCGAGCGCGAGGGCGTCCTCCACGGCCTGCTGCGGGTGCGCGCCTTCACCCAGGACGACGCTCACATCTACTGCACCCCCGAGCAGATCACCGACGAGGTGACCGCAGTCTGCGAGGCGATCGACGAGCTCTACGCGCGCTTCGGCTTCGAGGACGTGCGGGTCGAGCTCTCAACCAGGCCGGAGAAGTCGATCGGCAGCGCCGAGCAGTGGGAGCAGGCCGAAGCGGCGCTGCGGACCGCTCTCGAGAGCCAGGGGCGCGAGTTTCAGCTCAACCCCGGCGACGGGGCCTTCTACGGGCCGAAGATCGACTTCCACGTCACCGACGCGCTGGGCCGCTCATGGCAGTGCGGCACCTGCCAGTGCGATTTCTTCATGCCCGAGCGCTTCGACCTCACCTACACCGACGAAAACGACGAGCAGCGGCGCCCGGTGATGATCCACCGCGCCCTGCTCGGCTCGATGGAGCGCTTCGCGGGAATCCTGATCGAGCACTACGCGGGCCGGTTCCCGGTCTGGCTGGCGCCCCTGCAGGCGGTGATCCTGCCCGTCGCCGACCGCCATCTCGAGTACGCCCGCAGGGTGGAGCGAGAGCTGCGCGACGCCGGCATCCGCGTGACCGTCGACGAGCGCTCGGAGTCGGTCGGCAAGAAGATCCGCGACGCGGAGCTGGGCCGCTACCCCTACATGCTGGTCGTCGGCGACCGCGAGCAGGAGGGGGAGGAGGTCGCGGTCCGGGGCCACGACGAGGGCGAGCTCGGGGCGATGGCGATTGCCGATTTCGCCCGCCGGGTAAGGGACGAGAGCTATACTGCCGCCACTTGACCTACCCCTCGCACCCTTGACGTCTCTCCGCACCTCTAGATAGTGCCGGTACCTCGTAGGTTCGACCGGCGCCTCCCAGAGCGCGACTCCACTCGGATAAACGAGCGCATCCGTGTGCCCCAGGTCAGGCTGATCGGGGCCGACGGCGAGCAGCTCGGGATCGTCGAGATCGCCGACGCCCTGCAGCGCGCCCAGGACGCCGACCTCGACCTGGTCGAGGTCGCGCCCGGCTCGAAGCCGCCGGTGACCCGCCTGCTCGACTACTCGAAGTACAAGTACGAACAGGACCAGAAGCAAAAGCAGGCGCGCAAGCACCAGCAGCAGGTCAACATCCGCGAGATCAAGCTGCGGCCGAAGATCGCCAACCACGATTACGAAACCAAGAAGGGCCACGTCGAGCGCTTCCTCAAGCACCAGGACAAGGTCAAGGTGACGATCATGTTCCGCGGTCGCGAGCAGGCCCATCCCGAGCGCGGCCGGGCGCTGCTTCAGCGACTCTTCGAGGACCTCGGCGAACTCGCCGTGATCGAGTCCCAGCCGCTGCAGGAAGGCCGCAACATGAGCATGTTGCTGGCCCCGGGCAAAGAGGCGGCCAAGGTCGCCGACGACGAGAAGAAGCCGGACGAGGACGGCACCGACGACGCTGCTGCGGCCGGCTAGGCCTGCGCGGCGACTACCTCGGCGAGCCGCTCGGCGGCGTGGCCGTCCCAGAGCGGTGGCGGCTCGCTCGGCGCCGCGCCCCGCTCCGACAGTGCGGCCGGGATTCCCGGGATCGCGGCCGGGTCGAGGCCGAGCAATGTGTTCGTTCCGGCGCGGATCGTCACCGGCCGCTCGGTGTTGTCGCGCAGGGTGAAGCACGGCACCCCGAGGTAGGTCGTCTCCTCCTGGATCCCGCCCGAGTCGGTGAGCACGGCGCCGGCATCTGCCATCAGGGATAGGAAGTCGAGATAGCCGAGCGGCTCGCTGAGCAGGAGCCCGGGGGTCTCGCCGCCGGCCTCCGCCTCCATCATCTTCCGGGTCCGCGGGTGGACGGGGAAGACGACCGGCATCTCCGCGGCGAGGCCGCGCAGGGCGGCGATCGTCTCGCCGAGCAGAGGGCCGTCGACGAGCGCCGGGCGGTGCAGGGTGACGAGGGCGAAGGCGCCGGGCTCGACCCCGAGACGGCCGGCGACCCCGAGCTCCCGGAAGCGCCCTTCGAGTGCGACCAGGGTGTCGATCATCGTGTTGCCCACGAAGTGCATGCGCTCGTCGGCGATCCCCTCGGCGCGCAGGTTCTCGATCGCCTCGTCGCTGTGCAGGAAGAGCAGCTCGGAGAACTCGTCGGCGACGATCCTGTTGACCTCCTCCGGCATCGTCCGATCGAAGCTGCGCAGGCCGGACTCGACGTGGGCTACCGGGATCCCCATCTTGGTCGCGGTCAGGACCGCCGCCAGGGTCGAGTTGACGTCGCCGGGCACGACCACGAGGTCGGGGCCCTCCTCCACCAGCACCGGCTCGAGCCGCTCCATCGTGCGCGCCGTCTGGGCCGCGTGGCTGCCGGAGCCGACCTCGAGCAGGTGGTCGGGCTCGGGCATGCCCAGCTCCTCGAAGAAGACCTCCGACATCAGGCGGTCGTAGTGCTGGCCGGTGTGGACGACGGTGTTGCGAGCGTCGGGCAGGCGGGCCCGCAGCGCTCCGATCACGGGCGCCATCTTGACCATGTTCGGCCGGGTCCCGATTACGTGGAGGACGTGCATCGCGGCGCCAGCGTACCGGCGCCGTTGGCCGTCCCCGCCGCCGTCTGCTTCAATAGCGGACCCGATGCCGAAGATGAAGACACATTCGGGCGCCAAGAAGCGCTTCCGCAAGACCGCCACGGGCAAGCTCCGCGGCCGTCGCGCCTACTCGAGCCACATCCTCGAGAAAAAGTCGCCGAAGCGGAAGCGGCAGATGGCACGGCCGGTCGAGATCGCCAAGCCCGACCAGAAGCGGGTGCGGCAACTCCTCGGAGGCGGCAAGTGAGCCGGGTCAAGCGGTCGGTCCACGCCAAAAAGAAGCGGCGCAAGGTCCTCAAGGAAGCGAAGGGCTACTACGGCCGCAAGCACTCCTCCTACCGCTTCGCCAAAGAGCAGGTGCAGCGCTCGGGGATGTACGCCTACCGTGACCGGCGCAACCGCAAGCGCGAGTTCCGGCGCCTCTGGATCACCCGCATCAACGCCGCTGCGCGCCTCGAGGGCATGAGCTACTCGGAGCTGATCCACGGCCTCGGCAAGGCCGAAGTCGAGGTCAACCGCAAGATGCTCGCCGACATCGCCGTCAACGACCGCGATGCGTTTCGCCGATTTGTGGAGCTAGCCCGGGAGGGTGCGGCAGCCTAGTCGCAGCCATCACTCCACTTTCCCGGGCGGGCCCTCACACGAGGCCCGCTTTTTTTTGTCCCCAGGAGAAGAAAGAACAGAACAGAACAGACAACGATGATCGCCAGCCCACAGAACGAGAAGCTGAAACTGGTCCGCAGGCTGCGGGAGCGCAAGCATCGTGAGCGCGAGGGCCTGTTCGTCAGCGAGGGCGAGGACCTGCTCGAGGCGGGGCTCGCCGCCGGCGCCCGGCCGCGGCTGCTGCTGACCGCGGCCGGCAGCGGCCTGGGCGGCGACGAGGTCGAGCCCGAGCTGCTCGGCTCTGTCTCAACCCTGGGCTCGGGCACGCCGCGCGATCGCCGTCTGGGAGCGGCGCTGGGCCGACTCGCCGCAGCCGACCTGTCTCTACCTGCACGGGGTGGGCGATCCCGGCAACGTCGGCACGATCCTGCGCACCGCCCACGGCCTTCTCGACGGCACGGTCGCCCTCGGCCCCGGATGCGCCGACCCGTTCTCGCCGAAGGCGGTCCGGGCCAGCATGGGCTCGATCTTCGCCATGGCGCCCGTGCGGGCGGAGCTCGCCGCCACCCCGGGGCCCCGGGCCGCCCTCCTCGCCCACGGCGGCGGCGGGCCCGAGGCGCTCACCGGGATCGCGACTCTCTGCCTGGGCGCGGAGCGCGAGGGCCTGCCGGCAGATGCGATCGGGCGCTGCGACGCGACGGTGACGATCCCCCTGCGGCCCGGCGGCGCCGAGTCGCTCAACGTCGCCGCCGCGGCGGCGATCGCCTGCGAGTGGATATCGTCGCCCGCCATGCGGGAGGACCGGCCTGATGCTTGAGCGGATCGAGGAGATCAGAAGCGAGGCCGAGGCCGCGATCGACGCCGCGGCCGGGACCGCGGAGCTCGAGGAGCTGCGGGTCCGCTACCTGGGGCGCAAAGCCGAGCTGACCGGGATCCTGCGCGGCATCGCCGACCTGCCCGCGGAGGAACGCGGCAAGGTCGGCGGCGGAGCCAACCGCGCTCAGAAGGCGCTCGAGCAGAAGCTCGAGGCACGGGCCGCGGAGCTCGACGCGACCGAGCTGGAGGCCCGGCTCGCCGACGACCGCATCGACGTCAGCCTGCCCGGGGCGCCGGCCCGGCCGGTCGGCCACCTGCACCTGATCACGCGGACCACCCGCCGGATCGAGGACGTGATGATCGGCCTCGGCTATCGGGTGATGGAGGGGCCCGAGGTCGAGCACGACCACTACAACTTCACCGCGCTCAATCACCCGCCCGGCCACCCGGCGCGGATGCTCCAGGACACCTTCTACATCCAGTCGGACCCCGAGGTCCTGCTCCGCACCCACACGTCGCCGGTGCAGCCGCGCTCGATGGAGACCCAGTCGCCGCCGATCTTCATCATCGCCCCGGGCAAGGTCTATCGGCGCGACTCCGACGCCACCCACAGCCCGATGTTCCACCAGGTCGAGGGACTGGCGATCGGCGAGGGCATCACCCTCGCCGACCTGCAGGGGACGTTGGAGGAGATGCTGCGGGCGATCTTCGGGGCCGGCCGGGAGGCTCGCATGCGGCCGCACTTCTTCCCCTTCACAGAGCCCAGCGTCGAGTTCGACGTCTCCTGCTTCCAGTGCGACGGGTCGGGCGAGCTCGCCGGCGGGGAGCGCTGCAACCTCTGCAAGGGGATCGGCTGGATCGAGGTCGGCGGCGCCGGAATGGTCGACCCCAACGTGCTCGGCTTCGTCGAGGCCAACGGCTACGACCCCGAGCGGGTCCAGGGCTTCGCCTTCGGCATGGGCGTCGAGCGGATCGCGATGTTGCGCCACGGCGTCCCCGACCTGCGGCGCTTCTTCGACAACGACGTCCGGGTCCTGGAGCAGTTCTCATGAGAGTCCCGTACTCCTGGCTGCGCGAGCACTGCGACCCCGGGGTCGGGGCCGGTGAGCTGGCCGAGCGGCTGGCGATGACCGGAACCGAGGTCGAGCGGGTGACGACCGTCGGCCCGCCGTCGGGCGAGAGCTTCGTGGTCGGCCGCGTGACCGCCAGGGATGCCCATCCCGACGCCGACAGGCTCAGCGTCTGCACCGTCGACACGGGCGATGGAGAGCCGCGGACGATCGTCTGCGGCGCGCCCAACGTCGACGCCGGCCAGACGGTCGCCGTCGCTCTGCCCGGGGCCCGCATGCCGGGCGGCGAGAAGCTGCGCAAGGCGAAGCTGCGCGGAGTCGCCTCCGAAGGGATGATCCTCTCCGCGACCGAGCTCGAGGTGGGGGAGGAGTCCGACGGGATCCTGGTCCTCGAGGACGGCCCGGCGCCGGGCTCGCCGCTGGCCGAGATCCTGCCGCTGGCAGAGCCGGTGCTCGAGCTCGAGGTGACCCCGAACCGGGTCGACTGCTTCGGCGTCTACGGCGTCGCCCGGGAGGTACACGCGATCAGCGGCGCGCCGCTCGGCGAGGAGCCCTGGGCCGAGGACGCGACCGCCGACGGCGAGGGGGATGTGGACGGCCGCGCCTCGGTCGAGGTTCAGGTGCCCGATCTCTGTCCGAGATTCACCGCCCGCGTCTTCGACGAGGTCTCGATCGCGCCGTCGCCGCTCTGGCTGCAGGCGCGGCTGACGGCCGCCGGGCAGCGGCCGATCAACAACGTCGTCGACATCACCAACTACGTGATGCTGCTGACCGCACAGCCGCTGCACGCCTTCGACCTCGACAAGGTGCCCGGAGGGGCGCTGACCGTGCGCGTCGCCGGGGAGGGCGAGACGATGACGACCCTCGACGGGGAGGAGCGCCGCCTCGACGCGGAGACCGTTCTCGTATGCGACGAGAACGGCCCTTCGGGAATTGCCGGGATCATGGGCGGCCAGGTCTCCGAGGTATCCGAGGAGACGACCAGCGTCCTGCTCGAGGTCGCCAACTGGAACGGGACCAACATCCTGCGCACCTCGAGGCAGCTCGGACTGCGCTCGGAGGCGTCCTCGCGGTTCGAGAAGCAGCTTCATCCCGAGCTCTGCATGCGCGCCCAGCGGATCGCCTCGCGGCTGATGGTCGAGCTCTGCGGCGCCAAGCTCGTGCCGGGGACGATCGACATCGCCGCTGAGGCACCGCCGGCGACCGAGCTCGTCCTGCGAGCCTCGCGGGTCGCAGGAGATCCTCGGCATCGAGATCGCCCAGGCCGACCAGGTCGCCTACCTGGAGCGGCTCGGGTTCGTCGTCGAGGAGGACGGAGCCGACCTGAAGGTGACGGTGCCGCCCGACCGCCACTTCGACGTCACCCGCGAGATCGACCTGATCGAGGAGGTCGCCCGAATCCACGGCCTCGACCGCAACCTTCCCTCGACCCTGCCGGCGGTCGGGCAGCGCGGCGGCCTGAGCCGCGCTCAGCGCCTGCGCCGCCGGGCCGAGGATGCGATCCGCGACCTCGGCTTCGACGAGGTGGTCGGCTGGAGCTTCACCGACCCGGGCGAGGCCGCGAGGCTGCGGATGCCCGACGGCGACCCACGGGCCGCCGCGGATCGCGATCTCCAACCCGCTCTCCGAGGACCAGTCGGTGATGAGGACGACCGTGGTCGGCTCGCTGCTCGATGCCGCCCGTGCCAACCTCTCCCGCGGCGCCGACTCCGTCGCCCTCTTCGAGTCCGGCCGCGTCTACCTGCCAGAAACCCCGCCGACGGGCCGAAAACCAATCTGGATGAGACCGGAAATCGGCCCGTTGATCCACTGGCCGGGGAGTTCGCCGGAGAGCGGCCGGCGCCGTTCCGAGAGCCGCACCGGATCGCCTGCCTGGCGGTCGGCCCGCTGGTCCCGAAGTCGTGGCGGGGCGGGGGGGAGCCGGCGGACTTCTTCGAGCTCAAGGGCGTGCTCGAGGGGCTCGCCGGCCAGGTCGGGGTCGAGCTCTCATTCGATCCGGCGCAGGAGCCGTTCCTGCACCCTGGCCGCTCGGCGTCCGTGGCCGTCGCGGCCGCCGACGGGGAAGGTGGCGAGGCGGCGGGCTGGATCGGCGAGCTGCACCCGCTGGTCTGCCGCGAGTGGGACATCGAGGCCGCCGCCGGCTTCGAAATCGATCTGGCGGCGCTGTTCGAGGAGGCGGGCGCCGGCGAGGAGATCTACGAGGACGTGACCAGCTTCCCGGCGATCCACCAGGACATCGCCGTCGTCCTGCCGTCGGACACCGCCGCCGTCGATGTCCGCGCGGCGGTGCTCTTCGCCGGCGGCGAGCTGCTGCGCTCGGCGGAGGTCTTCGACCTCTACGAGGGCGAGCAGCTCGGCGCGGACAGAAAGAGCCTGGCGCTGCGGCTCGAGTTCCGTGCCGCCGACCGCACGCTCACCGACGAGGAGGTCGCCGGTCTGCGCGGGGCGATCGAGGAGAAGCTGGGCGAGATCGGAGGAACGCTGCGTGGCTGAGGTGCCGAAACAGCCACTCGACGGCGAGCCCGCGGCGCGGGTCCTGGTCGCCGGCGCCTCCGGCTTCACCGGCGCCCTCGCCGCCCAGATCGTCTGGCGGCATCCGCGGCTCGAGCTGGTCGCCGCGACATCTCGCAGCGACGCCGGCAGGCGGCTCGAAGACCTCTACCCGCGCTACCGGGTGCCGCTCGAGCTGACCGAGCTCGACCTCGAATCGCTCGAGGGGATCGACGCGGCGATCGTCGCCTATCCGCACGGCGCCGCTGCGCCGACCGTCGCCGCCCTGCGCGGCCTCGGCGTCCTCGTCGTCGACCTCTCGGCGGACTTCCGACTGCGCGACCTTCCGACGTATGAGCGCTGGTACGGCGAGCACGGTGCCCCCGAGCTGCTCGAGGACGCCGTCTACGGGCTGACCGAGCTCTACCGCGACGAGTTGCGCGAGGCCGAGTTGGTCGCGACGCCGGGCTGCTATCCGACGGCGAGCCTCCTCGGCCTGGCGCCGCTGGCCGAGAAGGGCCTGCTGGCCGAGGTCTACATCGCGGCCATGCAGGGGACCTCGGGGTACGGGCGCAGCAGCGACGACACGGTCCACTTCACCTCGATGACCGAGAACGCCTTCCCGTACAAGACAGAGGGGCATCGCCACCGGCCCGAGATCGAGCAGGAGCTGGCGGCGCTGGGCAGCCCGGCTCCGGTCACCTTCATTCCGCACCTGCTGCCGCTCGACCAGGGCGAGCTGGCGACCTGCTTCGCCGCGCTCACCGAGCCGATGTCCAGGGACGAGGCGCAGGCGCTCTACCGCGAGCGCTATGCGGGCGAGCCCTTCGTCCGTGTCCTCGACGGGCCGCCCGACCTGCGCGCGGTCCGCGACACCAACGAGTGCCACGTCTACGTCACGGTCGAGGAGCACGGCCGCCTGATCGCCTTCGCGGCGATCGACAACGTCTGGAAGGGCGCCTCCGGACAGGGCGTGCAGAACCTCAACCTGATGCTCGGCCTCGACGAGACCGAGGGGCTGAGATGAGCGACGCCTCCGCCGGCGGGTTCTTCAGGTCGCGCTGGGTCGAGCCCCCGGCCGGCGTCGAGCAGCTCGACCCGGCGCGGCTCGCACCGGGCTTCCGCGCGGGCGCCGCCCACTGCGGGCTGAAGGGCGGTGGCAAGACCGACGTCGGCCTGATCGTCTGCGACGCCGGCGAGGTCTCCTCCTCTGTCCTGCTCACCCGCAACGCCTCGGCCGCCGCGCCGGTGCGGATCTGCCGCGACCGGATCGAGCGGGGCGCCGTGCGAGCGGCCGTCGTCAACGCCGGCAACGCCAACGCGGAGACGGGCGAGCAGGGCCTCGCCGACGCCTGGGCGATGTGCGAGGAGTCGGGGAGGCAGCTCGGCATCGCCCCGGAGCTGGTCGCCGTCGCCGAGACGGGGATGATCGGCGTGCCGCTGCCGATCGACGCGGTCCTCGGCGGGATCGGAGAGGCCGCCGCCGGCCTCTCCGAGAGCGGCGGCATGGCCTTCTCGGAGGCGATCCTGACCACCGACCGCTGGCCGAAGAGCTGCACGTTGAAGGCCGGGAACGTGACGATCTCCGCCCAGGCCAAGGGCGCCGGGATGATGATGCCCGGCTTCGCGACGATGCTCTGCTTCGTGCAGACCGACGCCGCAGTCGAGGCCCCCGATGCGGCACTGCGCGCCGCCGTCGACGGCTCCTTCGAGCGGATCACGGTCGACGGCCAGATGAGCACCAACGACACCGTCCTCCTGCAGGCGACCGGCGCCGCCGGCGAGCCGCTTCCGGAGGGCCTGCTCGAGGCGGTCCTGCTGGCGCTCGCGATCGAGATCATCCGCGACGGCGAGGGCGCCGCCCGCGTCGCCCGCGTCGGGGTGGAGGGCGCCGCGTCGGCCGCCGAGGCCGAGCGGGTCGCACGGGCGATCGCCAACTCGCCGCTGGTCAAGACCGCGCTCTTCGGGCGCGACCCGAACTGGGGCCGGATCGCCCAGGCCGCCGGCATGGCGCTCGCCGGGGAGGACCTCGACGAGATCGGCGCCGACTCGATCGACGCCCGCGAGCTGGGCGAGGACGTCGCCGAGGCCGAGATCGGACTGCGCCTCGCCCGTGGCGACGGAGCCGCCCATGTCTGGTTCTCCGACCTCAGCTACGAGTACGTGAGGATCAACGCCGAGTACACGACCTAGACACCGATCAGGAGCCTGGACTTGAACACCAACGTCGACACCCTTCTCGAGGCGCTCCCCTACATCAGGGAGTTCCACGGCCGCACGGTCGTGATCAAGTACGGCGGCGCGGCGATGCGCGAGGAGAGCCTGCGCGAGGCGTTCGCGACCGACGTGGTCCTGCTCAAGTACGTCGGCCTCAACCCGGTCGTGGTCCACGGGGGCGGCCCCGAGATAACCGAGTACATGGAGAAGCTCGGCCTCGAGGTCCGCTTCCACGAGGGCCTGCGCGTCTCCGACGCCGAGACCGTCGAGGTCGCGCGGATGGTCCTCGTCGGCAAGCTCAATTCCGACATCGTCCAACGGCTCAACCGCCACGGCCAGCCCGCGGTCGGCCTCTCCGGCCAGGACGGCTCGCTATTCGAGGTCGCGCCCGTCGCCAATGCCGAGCAGGTCGGCTTCGTCGGCACGATCGAGCGCGTCGACGTCGACGTCCTCAACCACATCGCCGCCGACTACATCCCGGTGATCGCCTCCTCCGCGTCCGACCGCGACGGCAACCCTTACAACGTCAACGCAGACGAGGCCGCCGGCAAGGTCGCGGCGGCGCTCGGCGCCTACAAGGCAATCTTCCTCACCGACGTGGAGGGCTGGCTCGGCGATCCGGACGATGAGGGAAGCCTGGTCTCCCGGGCCACGGTACCCGAGGTCGAGGAGAGGCTGGCCGGCATCGACGGCGGCATGCGGCCGAAGCTCGCCGCCTGCATCGACGCGATCCGCGGCGGCTCTCAGTCCGCCCACATCGTCGACGGCCGCAGGCCCCACAGCCTGCTGCTCGAGCTCTTCACCGATGCCGGCATCGGGACGATGGTGACGCCTTGAGCGCGGAGCGACCAAGCATGCATCCCTGGTTCTTTGCGCCGGGAGTGAAGCGCGAGGCCGTGTGATGAAGCTCACCGACCTTCAGGCGCTCGAGGAGCGCTACCTGATGCGCACCTACCGGCGGGCCCCGGTCGAGTTCGTCCGCGGCGAGGGGGCGCTCCTCTGGGATGCCGAGGGCAACGAGTACCTCGACTTCCTCGCCGGGATCTCGGTCTGCTCCGTGGGCCACTGCAATCCCGCCGTCGTCGAGGCGGTGCGCGAGCAGGCGGGGCGGCTGGTCCACACGTCGAACCTCTTCTATACGGAGCCGATGGTGCGGCTGGCCGAGCAGCTCAGCGCCAATTCAGGTCTCGGCGGGCGCGTCTTCTTCTCGAACTCGGGGACGGAGGCCAACGAGTGCGCGATCAAGGTCGCCCGCAAGCACGCCCACGCGCGCGGCATCGCCGAGCCGGAGATCGTCAGCTTCGAGAGCGACTTCCACGGCCGGACCTACGGGGCGCTGGCCGCGACCCCGAAACTTGCCCGCAACGAGGCGCTCGGGCCGATGCTGGACGGCTTTCGCTCGGTGCCGATGAACGACGCCGGAGCCCTCGGCGAAGCGGTCGGCGAGAAGACGGCCGCGGTGCTGATCGAGCCGATCCAGGGAGAGGCCGGGATCTACCCGGTGTCTGACGAGGCGCTGCTGGCGGCCCGCCGTGCCTGCGACGAGTCCGGGGCGCTGCTGATCCTCGACGAGATCCAGACCGGGATGGGACGGACCGGATCGCTGTGGGCATACGAGCAGACCCCCGTCCGCCCCGACCTGATCACCACCGCCAAGGCACTCGGCGGCGGCTTCCCGATCGGCGCCTGCATCTCGACGCCGGAGGCCGGCGACGTGCTCGAGCCCGGCGATCACGGCTCGACCTTCGCCGGCGGCCCGGTCGCCGCCGCCGCCGCCCTCGCCGTCCTCGAGATAGTCGACGACCCGGCGCTGTTGCGCGGCGTTCGCGAGCGCGGTGTCGAGCTCCGCGAGCGCCTGCTGGCCCTGGAGGGCGTCGATGAGGTCCGCGGCCGCGGGCTGATGTTCGGGGTCGGCCTGGGCGAGGGCATCGACGCCGCCGCCGTCGCCGCCGACCTGCTCGAGAACGGCCTGATCGTCAACGTCCCCGAGCCCGGGACCCTGCGCCTTCTGCCTCCCCTCACCGTCGACGGCGCGCAGATCGAGCGCGCCGTCGGACCTGATCGGGGATTCTCTCCTCAGGGCGCTCTAAGCTACGTGCCCGGATGAGCTCCGAGTTGCCGCCACCCGCGAACAAGACCGCCGAGCGCCTCGCCGTGATCGTCGACGCCGCCGAGCGGGCGGCGCTGAGCGTCATCGACGACGCCGAGAAAGAGGCGAAGCGCTATCTGCAGGAGGCTCAGGCGCGGGCCGACCGGATCGTCGCCGAGCGGCTGCGCGAGGCCGCCGACCAGCTCGAGGCCGACGGCGGGCAGGTCAGGCCGGAGCTGCGCGGACTCGACAACCAGCTCGAGATCGACGCGGAGCCGGAGCAGGTCGAGGACGCCGCCCCCGAGCCGGAGCCGGAGCCGGTCGAGGAGGCTAGGAGGAGGCCGAGGAGCCGAGGGAGAAGCCGCAGCCGCGCGGCGGCGGCTCGGCTGCGGCGCGATTGCTCGCCACCCAGATGGCGGTCTCGGGGAGCAGCCGCAAGGAGATCGAGATGCGGCTGCGGAACGGATTTCAGATCGAGGACACCAGCGAGATCCTCGACGCGATACTTGGGACCGGAGGAGTAGCGGAGTGCACGAGGACCCGACGAGGATGATGGGCCGGCCGGAGGACCCCGACCACCACCCGCACGGCAACATGCGGCTCCTGGTGGCGGGGCTGATCGCGGTGATCGTCGGCCTCGTGATCGCAGTAATCGTGATCGCCGGCGACTCGGGCGGCGGCTCAAGCTCCACCGTCCCCTCGGAGACGACCACGCTGCCGAGCACCGAGACCACTCAGACGACAACCACCGACTCGACCGGGACGACGACGACCGAGCCGACCACCACCACCGAGCCGACGACGACCGCCCCGACGGAAACGACGACCACGGCGCCGCCGCCCGAAGAAGGCGGCAGCGGTGGCATAGAAGCGCCCTAGCCCCGCAGGCGCGTTAGTCGCGCCTGATGCGCTCGCGGATCATCTTCGCGAAGACGATGTAGCGCTTTTCGGCGCTATACAGCGGGTGGCAGGCGCTCAGCACCAAGCGCTCGTAGCCGACCGGCCGCACCACCTCGGTTTCGCCGGGGTCGACGATTTCGCTCTTCTGCGCTTCGTAGGTGAAGATCGCGTAGGGGAGCTTGAGGACGATCCTGTCGCCCTTCTCCACCGAGTCGATGTGCCGGAAAGGGGCCAGGTAGGTGGTCCGGTGCCCGGCGATCCCGACCGTCCCGCCCTGGCCCGGGAACGGAGTGCGGGAGTAGTGGCCCGGGCCCTTCTGCAGGTCGCTCTCCTCGGTTCCCTGGATGACGACCATTTCGAGGTCGTCCATCGAGGGGGCGATGATGCGGCCGATCGGTTCGCCGCTCTTCGTGCGTGCCGCGAAGCGTGCCGCGAGCGCGGCGATCCGCGCGCGTTCGTTCTTGGCGCCGTCGATCACGGCCCGGTCGCCGGCGCTCGGGTAGCCGGCTTCGATCTGGTCGAGTTCGTCCGCCGCCTGGCCCTGCAGGATCGATCCGTAGATCGAGGAGATCGGCTCGCGGTCGGCAAGCGTGATGCCGGCGTCGAGGATGACCACGACTCCGGCCGTGATCAGCGCGATCGAGAGGATGTGCGATGCCCGGTGCACGTCAACCGGAGAGTAATGGGAGACTTCGGCGCCCACGATGACCGCCAGCTCCCCTGGACGACAAGCCGACCGCGAGCTACGAGGCCGATCCGGCCGCGGTGAACCGGGTCCTGCTGCTCTACTCGGGCGGCCTGGACACGAGCGTGATGCTGAAGTGGATCCAGGACTCCTACGAAGCCGAGGTCGTCTGCCTTACCGTCAACCTCGGCCAGCCCGGCGAGGACTACGGCGTGATCGAGGACAAGGCGCGCCGCCTCGGGGCTCGCGAGTGCCACGTGGTCGACGCCCGCGAGCGCTTTGCCGAGGACTTCGTCGGCCCGGCGATCAGGGCCAACGCCCTCTACGGGGGCGGCTACCCGCTGTTCACGGCCTTGGGCCGGCCGCTGATCGCCCAGCTCGCGGTGGAACAGGCACGCGACTCGGGTTGCGACACGATCGCCCACGGCTGCACGGGCAAGGGCAACGACCAGGTTCGGATCGAGGCGACGGTCGCAACGCTGGCACCGGAGCTGCGCACGATCGCCCCGGTGCGCTCCTGGCAGATGGGTCGCGAGGAGGAGATCGCCTACGCCCGCGAGCACGGCATCCCGGTCAAGGGCGGCACCGAGGTGACGCCCTACTCGATCGACGACAACCTCTGGGGACGGTCCTCGGAGGGGCGCTGGATCGAGGACCTCGGCCACGCGCCCGAGGACGACGTCTTCCAGCTCGTCACCCGCCCCGAGGAGGCTCCCGACGAGCCGCAGACCGTCGAGGTCACCTTCGAGGCCGGCGTACCGGTTGCGCTCGACGGCGAGCGCCTCGCCCTCGTCGATCTGATCGAAGCGGCCGCCGAGATCGGCTGCCGGCACGGGGTCGGGATCGTCGACCACATCGAGGACCGGATCGTCGGCCTCAAGGTCCGCGACATCTACGAGGCCCCGGCGGCGGCGATCCTGCTCACAGCGCACCAGGAGCTCGAGAAGCTGGTCGGGACGATCCACCAGAACCAGTTCAAGCCGGAGCTCGACCGCAAGTGGGCCTACCTGGTCTACGCGGGGCTCTGGTGGGAGCCGTTGCGCTCCGACCTCGACGCCTACATGGCCGCGGCCAACGCGCAGGTGACGGGGACCATCGGCCTGCGCCTCTACAAAGGCGGAGTGCGGGTCGTCACCCGCTCATCGCCGAACGCCGTCTACGACGCCGACCTCGCCTCCTTCGCCGAGTCCGGCGGCCTCTTCTCGCAGGCCGCCTCGCCGGGCTTCATCGAGCTCTGGTCGCTGCAGTCGCGGCTCGCTCACCGGATCCGGGAACGCGACGGGGGAGAGGGGTAGCGATGTACGAACGCCTTGGCAGGGCCGCGATCCGCTTCTCGCTCGCCTATCTGAGCCGCCGTTACCGGCGCCAGATCCGGATCGGCGTCGGCGTGACCGCCGCCCTGGTCGGGATCGCCGTCTACCTGGCGAGCCGCAACGTCCGGGAGGGCTGACGGAGACGCGGACAGCACGGACCAGCTCGCAAGTTTCGTTGCAAATTATTGACAACTTGTGAGTGTCCGCTAACAAAAGGCTGTACGCTGCGGCGCTTTGTGGGATCGACCGCGGTGAAAGACGCTCCAAATAGGGGAATTCCCCGTGTGGCCGCGGTCGTGGCGACCTGCGCCTGCGCCCTCGCGCTCCTGCCGGCCTTGGCCCGTGCCGCCGATATCGGCTCGCTGGAATCGAAGGTCGAGGCGGCGAGGAGCGAAGCCGGCGCGCTTGCCGGCACGCTGCGGGCCGCCCAGGGCGAACTCGCCGAGGCGCGTCGCCGGGCCGCCCAGGCCGGCGCCCGCGAGGAACGGCTCAGCGGCCTGCTCGCCGAGGGAGAGGAACGGGCGGCGGAGCTTGCCGGCCGGGTCGACCGCTCCGAGGCAGGCCTGAGCGACGAGAAGCACAGGCTGCATCGCGCCCGCACCGCCCTCGCCGAGCGGCTCGTCGCCATGTACGAGAGCGGCGCGCCGAGCGAGGCCAGCCTGCTCCTCGCCTCCTCCGACTACGACGACCTGGCGACCCGCACCGAATACCTTGCGCAGATCGAGGAACTCGACGAAGCCCTCGCCGCCCGGGTCGAGCAGGTTCGCGACGAAGTCCGCGCCGAGCTGCGCAGGGTGGCCGAGCTCAAGCGGCGCGCGGACGCCTACGACGAGCGGCTCGCCGCCGCTCGCTCGGAAATCTCCGCGGTGCGCGGAGAGGCCGAATCGGCCGCTGCGGACCTGCGATCGGTCGCCGCCGCCAGGGCCGCCTCGCTCTCGACCCTGAAATCGCGGATCGTGACCTGGGTCGGCGACATCGAAGAGGCCGAAGCGGCGAGCAGGGCAGCGGCCGAAGAAGAGGTCGGCCGCTGGCTCGGCGGCCCGTACTCGATTCCCGCCTACATCGTCATGTGCGAGTCCGGCGGCGACTACGGGGCGCTCAACGCCTCGAGCGGCGCCGGCGGCGCCTACCAGATCCTCCCCTCGACCTGGGCGCTTTACGGCGGCCGGGGCGAGCCGCAGAACGCGCCCAAGGAGGAACAGGACCGGATCGCCGCCGAAATCTGGGCCGACTCCGGCGGCGGCGCCTGGGTCTGCGCCGGCTGAGCGGATCAGCTCGACGAAATAGTCGCGGAGATAGCGCGGAAGACGGCCGTCCGCGGGTCGTTGGCGTCTGCCCCCCTTGGCATGATCGCTCTCCTCCGTGAGCACGCCTTCCGCCGTCCACCTCCATGCGCACAGCGAGTACTCGCTGCTCGACGGTGCCTGCAAGATCGACGCGATGGCGGCCCGTGCCGCCGAGCTCGGCCAGCCCGCCCTCGGCCTCACCGACCACGGCGTCATGAACGGCGCCGTGGACCTCTACAAGGCCTGCAAGAAGCACGGGATCAAGCCGATCGTCGGCCTCGAGGCCTACTTCGTCGACGACCGTGTCGCGGTCAAGGAGCAGGTCCGCTACGAGCGCAACCACCTGACGCTGCTGGCCGAGAGCGACACCGGCTTCGCCAACCTCGTCAAGCTCACCTCGGCCGGCTTCCTCGAGGGCTTCTCGCGCGGCAAGGCAAACGTCGACATGGACCTGCTCGCCTCCCACTCGGAGGGCGTCATCGTCCTCACCGGCTGCCTCCAGTCCCGCTTCTGCCGCCGGCTGGTCGAAGAGCGCGAGGACGACGCCCGGGCGCACCTCGACGACCTGATCCAGGCGTTCGGGCCCGAGCAGGTCTACTTCGAGGTCCAGAAGAACGGGATTCCGGAGCAGGACAAGGCCAACGCGGGAATCGCCCGCTTCGCCCGCGAGCTGGGCCGGCCGCTGGTCGGCACCGCCGACGTCCACTACCTGCGCCGCGAGGACTTCGACAACCACGCGGCGCTGCTCTGCGTGCAGACGAAGTCGACGTTGGAAGCGCCCAAGCTGAGCTTCGACACCAACGAGTTCTACTTGAAGAGCTCCGAGGAAATGTCGGAGTCCTTCGCCGAGTGGCCGGAGGCGGTGCCGAGCACGATCGAGATCGCCGAGCGCTGCTCACTGGACATCGAGCTGGGGTCCCTGCTGCTGCCCCGCTACCCGACCGAGGACGGCGAGGAGCCGGAGGCGATGTTGCGGCGGCTGGCCGACGAGGGGCTGCGGGCCCGCTACGGCGACCCGGCCCCGGCGGAGGCGGTCGAGCGGCTCGATTTCGAGCTCGGCGTGATCGAGGAGATGGGCTTCTCCTCCTACTTCCTGATCGTCTGGGACTTCGTCCGCTACGCGAAGGAGAACGGCGTCGCGGTGGGGCCGGGCCGCGGCTCGGCCGCCGGCTCGATCGTCTCCTACATCCTCAACATCACCGACCTCGACCCGCTCGCCGAGGGGCTGATCTTCGAGCGCTTCCTCAACCCGGGCCGCAAATCGATGCCCGACATCGACATCGACTTCTCGGTCCGCGGCCGCGAGCGGATGATCCGCTACGTCGGCGACAAGTACGGCCGCGAATCGGTCGCCCAGATCATCACCTTCGGCAAGATGGCCCCGCGGGCCGCGACCCGCGATGCGGCCCGCGTGCTCGGCTTCGACTACGGCACCGGCGACCGGCTCGCCAAGCAGATTCCCGAGCCGATCATGGGCCGCAGCCCGTCCTTCGAGGAATGCCTCAAGCCCGGCCAGGAACTGAAGCAGACCTACGACTCCGAGCCCGACGCGCAACGGATCATCGACGTCGCCCAGGGGCTCGAGGGGATCATCCGCAACAACTCGATCCACGCCGCGGCGGTCGTGATCGCCGACCGCCCGCTGCAGGAGATCGTCCCCCTGCAGCTCGCCGAGGACCGCAGCGCGCCTGGCCGCCGCCAGCGGCAGCGGCGGCAAGCCCGAGCGCCAGTACAAGATCGTCACCCAGTACTCGATGGGGCCGATCGAGGAGATCGGCCTGCTGAAGATGGACTTCCTCGGCCTCCGCAACCTCGACGTGATCGAGGACGCGATCGACATCATCCAGCGCTCGCGCGGCGAGGCGATCGACATGGAGCAGATCCCGATCGACGACGCGAGGACCTACGCGATGCTCGCCGGGGGAGACTCGACCGGCGTCTTCCAGTTCGAGTCGGAGGGGATGCGAGACGCGCTGCGCAAGGTCGGGCCGACCGAGTTCGCCGACATCGTCGCCCTCGGCGCCCTCTACCGGCCCGGGGCGATGGCCTACATCCCGACCTACGCCAAGGGCAAGAAGGACCCCTCGACCGTGCGCTACCCGGACCCCCGCCTGCGGGCGATCACCGAGGAGACGCACGGCTGCGTCATCTACCAGGAGCAGCTGATGGAGATCTCGCGCTCGATGGCCGGCTTCAGCGGCGCCGAGGCGGACGACCTGCGCAAGGCGATCGGCAAGAAGAAGCGCGAGCTGATGGCGACGATGAAGGACAAGTTCATGCAGGGGCTGGCCGAGTCGAACACCGCCCCGAAACGTCGCAAAGGACCTCTGGAAGCTGAACGAAGCGGCCGCCGACTACTCCTTCAACAAGTCCCATGCCGCCTGCTACGGGCTGATCTCCTACCGCACCGCCTACCTGAAGGCGAATTATCCGGCCGAGTACATGGCCGCCGTGATCTCCTCGGTGATGAACACCAAAGACAAGGTCCCCTTCTTCGTCAACCGCTGCGAGGAGATGGGAATCGATGTCCTGCCGCCCGACGTCAACGTCTCCGACCACGGCTTCGTCGTCTCCGAGAAGGCGATCCGGTTCGGCCTCGACGCGGTCAAGAACGTCGGCCACTCCGCGGTCGAGGCGATCCTCCGGGCGCGCGACGAAGGGCCGATCGGCTCCCTCTGGGACTTCTGCGAGCGGGTCGACGCCCGCGCCGTCAACAAACGGGCGACCGAATGCCTGATCAAGTGCGGAGCCCTCGACTCGACAGGCGCTTCGCGCAAGGGAATGCTGGAGGCGTTGCCGGCCGCCCAGTCGGCGGGCCAGAAGGCGCAGGAGGACGCCCAGCTCGGCCAGGGCTCGATCTTCGACTTCGGCGACGAGACCGGGGCGGGGGGCGAGGGCGATTCGCAGGCCGCCGCCCACCAGCACAGGCCGCCGATCCCGGCCGCCGAGTTCGACCGCTCGACCCTGCTGGCGATGGAGAAGGAGGTTCTCGGCACCTATCTCTCCTCGCACCCGCTCACCGAAGTCCGCGACGCGCTCCGGGCCCGGGTCGACTGCTCGATCGCCGACCTCGCGAAACGGCCCGACGGCTCCTGGGTGACGGTCGGCGGAATCGTCGCCGCCTGCAAGAAGATCCGCACGAAGAGCGGCTCGCAGATGATGTTCGCGACACTCGACGACGTCGAGGGCCAGGTCGAGATGCTGGTCTTCAAGGCCGACCAGTCCGAGGTCGCGACGGTGATCGAGCCCGATGCGGTCGTCCTCGTCCGCGGCCGCCTCGACCACAAGGAGCGCGGCGAGACGAAGCTCGTCGTCCAGGAGGCCGAGCGATTCGAGCCCGACGAGGCCGAGATCGCGAAGGCCAGCTCGGCGGCGAACGCCCCCGCCGAGCCGCTGCGGCTGCGGATCGAGGCGGCGCAGTGGACTCCCGGCCTGCTCGAGGAGCTGAAGGCCGTGTTCGAGCACCACCGGGGGGAGGCCGACGTCCACCTCGCCGTCACCCCCGGCGACGGGGAGCCGACGAAGCTGGTCCTCGGCGACGCCTACCGGGTGCGCAACACAAGCGGGCTGCGCGCCGAGCTCGGCCACGTCCTCGGCCCAGATTCGCTGGCCGCCTGAACCCCTTGCTCCTGACGCCGCCAGGCGCCTAGACTTTGTCAATGCCCGCAATCAGGGAGAAGACCGGTGAGTGTCGCCAGTGCCGCTCCTTCTGCGACAAGATGATCGAGCCGCGCGGATGCGTCGAGATCGGCTGCAGCTTCCTCTACAGCTACAACGACATCCTCACGGGCGTCCAGTACGTCGGCTGCATGCAGGGAGTCTTCGGCGCTCGGGTGGAACTCGACGCCGTCCTGCAACCCGGCGGCTTCGGCGGCGTGAAGATGACCGGCGACGCGCTTCCCCACTGCCAGTTCTCGGTCGAGCGGGCCTACGAAGGGTCCGGCTCCTCCTACGACTGCGTGAACAGGCGCTTCTTCGATTGCGCCGACGAGGGGGCCGAGGGCCTGCGCGCCTTCGACCTTCGCGACCTGTAAACAACGTCACGATCTGATGTAGCATCGCGGTCATGACGACGACCGGTGCGCCCGAGACAACTGCCGAAGACATCGTTGCCGAGGCGGCCGGCGATGGCGCGCCGGCGGCCGAGGGCCCGAGGTTCACGCTCGAGCTGAACCAGGACCAGAAGGACATCCGCGATTGGGTGCACGGCTTTGCCGAGAACGTCGTCCGGCCCGCCGCCTCGGAATGGGACGAGCGCGAGGAGACGCCCTGGCCGGTGATCCAGGAGGCCGCCAAGATCGGCCTCTACGGCTTCGAAGGGCTGGCCCAGTTCTGGGCCGACGAGACCGGGCTGACGCTGCCGATCGTCAACGAGGAGCTCTTCTGGGGTGACGCCGGGATCGGGATGAGCATCTTCGGCACCTCGCTCGCGGTGGCCGCGATCTTCGGGCAGGGGACGCCCGAGCAGCTCGGCGAGTGGATCCCGCAGTGCTTCGGCACGGCGGAGGAGCCGAAGGTGGCCGCCTTCTGCGCCTCGGAGCCCGACGCCGGCTCCGACGTCTCGGCGATCCGCACCACGGCCAGGTACGACGAGGCCGCAGGACGAGTGGGTCCTCAACGGCCAGAAGGCCTGGGCGACGAACGGCGGCATCGCCGATGTCCACGTCGTCATCGCCTCCGTCGACCGCGAGCTCGGCTCACGCGGGCACGCCGCATTCGTCATCCCGCCCGGGACGAAGGGATGCGAGCAGGGCGCGAAGGTGAAAAAGCACGGCATCCGCGCCTCGCACACGGCCGATGTCCACCTCGACGACTGCCGGGTTCCGGGCGCCTGCCTGCTCGGCGGCAAGGAGAAGCTCGACGAACGCCTGGCCAGGGTGCGCGAGGGCAAGAAGGCCAAATCTCAGGCGGCGATGCAGACCTTCGAGGCGAGCCGGCCGACGGTCGGCGCCCAGGCGATCGGCATCGCCCGCGCGGCATATGAGTACTCGCTCGGGTACGCGAAAGAGCGCGAACAGTTCGGCCGGCCGATCATCGAGAACCAGGCGATCGCCTTCACGCTCGCCGACATGAAGCTGGAGATCGACGCCGCCCGCCTGCTGGTCTGGCGCGGCGCCTGGATGGGCCGCTCCGGGCAGACCTTCGAGAACGCCGAGGGGTCGATGGCGAAGCTGAAGGCCGGCGAGGTCGCGGTCTGGGTGACGGAGCGCGCGATCCAGATCCTCGGCGGCAACGGCTACACCCGCGAGTTCCCGGTCGAGCGGATGGCCCGCGACGCGAAGATCTACACGATCTTCGAGGGCACCTCGGAGATCCAGCGCCTCGTCATCTCCCGGGCGATCAGCGGGCTGCAGATCAAGTAGCGGGGGCCGGGGTGAGGTGGAGCCCGGCTGGTCTCCGGGCGAATTGGGCGAACCCGCCTTCGGCGGGTTCGATGTGAGTGCGCGGCTACGCCGCGCAAATGACAGATTGCATATCGCGCCTTCGGCACATTCGCCCAGAGACCAGCCGGACTCCATCTCCCTACGCCCCTGCTACTCGGGTCGACAGCAGCCAGTGGCGGGGCCGAGATGACGTGTTGCTGGCCCGAGGTCTAGCTGCGGAGCCCTGGGCCTTCTGGGCAGCACGTGTCTTGGGAGCTCGACTCCGCTGTGACGTGGGCGGCGGTGCCCTTTCCCGGGAATGTCGCGAAGCGGCGGAAATGCAATCCGATATTGCGCGGCGTTAGCCGCGCTCGAGATCTGGGAGCCAAGCCCGCAGGGCGTGCGACCAAATTCCCGGGGAAGGGCGCCGCCGCCCGCTCCACACCGAATTCAGGGCTTGCCGCGCGCTTTCAATCCCGCCTTGCGCAACCTCTTCGCCGCCGCCACTTCCTTCTTGTCCGACCCTTTCTTGTCGGGTCCCGGCGTCTCCAGCGTCGCCGGCAGTCCCTCGAATCGGGGCTCCGATAGGAATGCCTCGAGCCCGTTCTTGCCCATCTCGCCCTTGCCGATGTTGGCGTGGCGGTCGCGGCAGGAGCCGAGTGGGGCGGCGGCGTCGTTGACGTGCAGGCAGCGCAGACGCTCGAGGCCGACCTTCTCATCCGCTTCGTCGACGATCTCCGAGAGGCTGTCGCGGTCGGTGACGTCGTAGCCCTGGACGAAGAGGTGGCAGGAGTCGAGGCAGAGCCCGAGGCGCTTGCCGCCCCCGGCGAGCTCGATCAGCTCGGCGGTCTGGTCGAAGTCGCGGCCGAGCAGCCCCTTGTGGCCCGCGGTCTGCTCGAGCAGCAGCGGGCAGGAGTCGCTGTCCTTCAGCGCCGCGGCGATCACCTTCGCGGCGCGCTTCATCGAAGGGCCGAGGGGCTCGCCTTTCTGGGCCCCCGGGTGGAGGACGACTCCGGCGGCGCCGATCCCCTCGCCGATCCGCAGCGCATGCGTCAGCGAGGCAAGCGACTTCTTGCGCAGGTCCGCCTCCTTGGTCGCGCAATTGATCAGGTAGACGGCGTGGATCACGACCGCCTCCACCGGCGAGTCCTGCATCGCCTCGCGGAAGGCGGCGAAGTCCTCCTCGCCGTATTTCGTCGGCCGCCACATGCGCGGGCTCTGGTGGAAGATCTGGATCGATTCGCAGCCACGCTCGGTGCCACGCTCGACCGCCTTGTCGAGGCCCCCCGCCGTGGACACGTGTGCGCCGACCAGCATCGCCGCATCCTAAGCGCGACCGGCGCCTGGCGGCGGGGCCGCGGCTCGGTTCATACACTCGCCCGGTGAGCGACGACCTCCGCCTCCGCTTCGCCCCCTCTCCGACCGGTGCCCTGCACATCGGCGGCGCTCGCACCGCGCTCTACAACTGGCTCGCGGCCCGGCACGGCGGCGGGGAGATGGTCCTCCGCATCGAGGACACCGACCGTGAGCGCTCGACCGAGGAGAACGTCGCCCAGATCCTCGACGCGCTCGAGTGGCTGGAGCTCGACTGGGACGGCGAGCCCGTCTCCCAGGTCTCCCGCACGGAGAGCCACGAGGCGGCGCTGCGGACGCTGCTCGACTCGGGCGCCGCCTATCGCGACACGGCCACCGCCAGGGAGGTCGAGGCCTGGAAGTCCGAGCACGGGGCCGACCGCGGCTACCGCGGCGAGCCGGTCGACGACCCCGGCGCGGCGATCCGACTTCGCGTGCCCGACGAGGGCGAGACCGTCGTCGAGGACCTGATTCGCGGCCCGGTCTCCTTCCCGAACCGCAGCTACGACGACTTCGTCATCGCCCGCGCCGACGGCAGCGTCCTCTACAACTTCGCGGTCGCGGTCGACGACGCCGAGATGGGGATCACGGACGTGGTGCGAGGCGACGACCACCTGTCCAACACGCCGAAGCAGCTCCTCGTCCTCGACGCCCTCGGGCACCGGCACCCGCGCTACGCCCACCTGCCGCTCCTGCACGGGCCCGACGGCAAGAAGCTCTCCAAGCGTCACGGTGCCGCCTCGGTGCAGGAGCTGCGCGATGCCGGCTACCTGCCGGCTGCCGTCCGCAACTACCTGGCGCTGCTCGGCTGGGGCGCCGACGACGACGCAACCCTGATCCCGACTGCGGAGTTGGTCGAGAGGTTCCGGATCGAGGACGTCGGCAGCGCCGCGGCGATCTTCGACGAGAAGAAGCTGCGCTGGGTCAACGGGCGCTACATGCGCGAGCTGCCCCTCGATGCCTACACGGCGGCCGTCGCCGCTCACACCGGGCGCGAGGCCGACGATCGCCTGCGTGCGGCCTGTGAGATCGCCCAGGACAAAGCCCAGACGCTGGCCGAGGTCTGGCCGCTGATCGCCTTTCTCTTCGAGCCCCCGGTCGAGGACGAGGCCGCCTGGCGCAAGGTGATGAAGGAGGGGACTCTGCCGCTGCTCGAGGCCGCGCACGAGGCACTGGCCGCCGCCCCCGGCTTCGACGCCGCCGGAGTGGAGGCGGCGATCTCCTCGTTGCCGGAGTCGCTCGGCGTCAAGCCAGGCCGGCTCTACCAGCCGATCAGGGTGGCGATAACCGGGACCACCGTCTCGCCGGGGATCTTCGAGTCGCTCGCCGCCCTGGGGCGCGAGCAGTCCCTCGCCCGCATCGCGGCGGCGGCCGAAAACCTCAGGCGCAGCGGACAACCGAGCACCTGATCCTCCTCCGCTCTGGACAGGACTGCGCGAAGACGTACTAAGTTTTGCCAAGAAAGTTGTTAAACCGAACGTCCTCGCCTGCCGATGCTTATGCCGAGTTCATCTCCCATGGCATCGGCAAAGACCCAGACAAACGGCAAGGTGAAGCCCCATGCCGTGCGCGGCAAGGGGGCGGAGAAGCCCGCGCCCGGCGCCCGCCTCGCCGCCGCCTTCGAGGCGGTTGACCGCTTCCCGGTCCTGGTCGAGTCCCAGGCGAGGGTGATGAAGGCGGCGACGGCGGAGACGGCCCGCGTCGGCGAGGTCGTCGAGGCGGTCGAATCGGACGTCGCCCTGACCATTTCCGTGCTGCGCGCCGCCAATCGAGGCGGCTCCTCGCAGGGCGCGGCCAGCATCCCCGAGGCGGTCGAGGCGATCAAGTCCTCCGGCGTCCTCGCGATTGCCGGCACCGCCTCCGTCTTTGACTTCTTCGAGCAGAACGGCAGCCGCGACCTGCGGCCCGAGCGCTTTCGGGTCCATGCCCTGGCGACGCAGCGCGCCGCCGACCAGATCGGCCGCGCCGTCGGCTGGACCGACCGCGACGAGCTCGCCGTCGCCGCCCTTCTCCACGACGTCGGCAGGCTCGTGATCATGAACCTCCACCCTGGTCAGAGGCCCTACTTCGACGCCGTTTCCAACACCCCGGAACGACGGATCCGCGAAGAGCGGGATCAACTCGGCATCGACCACGCGCTGGTCGGCGGCGTGCTCGCTCGCCGCTGGAACCTGCCGCAGCAGCTCGCCGTCGCGATCGAGCGCCATCACGCCAAGGACGCCGAGGGGCTGGCGTCGATGGTCGCGCTCGCCGACATGATCGCCCACTACTCGCACGGCGAGGCCGTCGCGCCCGAACAGCTCCGAGCCGCGGCCCATCGTTGCGGCCTCGATCCCGAGAGCCTGCGCCAGCTCCTCTACGAGCTTCCCTACCCGCGTCAGGGCGGCGCCAGGATCGCCGAGCCCTGCCCGCTCTCAGCCCGCGAGCTCGACGTCCTCCGCCATCTCTCCGAGGGCATGGTCTACAAGCAGATCGCCGGCGAAATGCAGCTCTCCGTCTCGACGATCCGCACCCACCTCCACAACGTCTACGGCAAGATCGGCGCAGTCGACCGCGCCCAGGCCGTGCTCGCCGCCCGCGACCGCGGCTGGATCTAGCAGCTAGTCGATCAACGACTCGCGCAGGGCGATCGCCACGGCGTGCGTGCGGTTGCGCGCCCCGAGTCGGCCCAACGCGTTCTTCGTGTGGGTCTTGACGGTTTCCTCGCTGAGGCCGAGTTCGCGGGCGGCGACCGTCGTCGATTCGCCGTTGGCGAGTAGCTGGAGGATCTCGCGCTGGCGGCGGGTCAGCTTGCCGCGACTGCCCGGCGGGGGCACGGCGGGGTCGATGAAGCTTTCGTGCGCGAGGGCGGCGTCGACGGCGCGTTTCAGCAACTCGGCGGCCGCGGTCCGCGCCAGGTAGGCGCTGGCGCCGGCCTGCAGCGCGGCACTGGCGAAGTGGCGGTCCGGCCGATCTCCGTGGGCGACGATCCCCAGCCCGGGCTCAGCCTTGCGCAGGGCCCGGATCGCTTCGTTGCCGCCAAGCGCATCTCCGGAGCCGTCGGCCTCCCAGCGCATGCCGACGATCGCGACGTCGTAGCTGCCGACATCGCGGACCAGCTGCACCGCCTCCGCCCGGCTGTCCAGCTCGTCTATCTCGAAGCCGTCTCGGAGCGCATCACGGACACCGAGGCGGACGAGCGGGTGGCCGTCGATCACCAGGCAATGTGGGCGCTCGCTCAGGAGGGCTCCGATCGGTTCGCGGGTTCGACGCTTTCACGGGCACCGGCGGATGCCGGTAACCCTGTGGGCGATCCTAACCCAGGCGGGTCCGCGGGGTGCGGTAGAAAGGACAGGTGATCTCGATCACCTCGAAGTCGCGCTACGCCGTCGTCGCGATGGCCGAGCTGGCCCGCTCCGGCGACCGGCCGGTGCCGATCAAGGAGCTCGCCGAGCGCCGCAAGATCCCCGAGCAGTTCCTCGAGCAGCTCTTCTCGACCCTGCGCCGGGCCGGCCTTCTGACCAGCCACAGGGGAATGAAGGGCGGCTACACGCTCTCGCGGCCCGCCGACGAGATCACCGTGCTCGAGGTGGTCCAGACGCTCGACGGCAAGGTCGGCCAGGAAGCGGACGAGGCGGGCGGGATCTGGGGCGAGGGCGTCACCGCCCTGCGCAAGGTCTTCGGCCAGACGACGATCGCCGAAGTCGCCCGCCGCGAGGCGGCCGAGGCGGGCTCGGGCATGTACTTCATCTAGCGGTGGAGGAGCCCGAGTGTCGGCGCCGGACTCTAGAGTTGCCGGGATGAGGATCGCGGCAGAGGCTTCGGCGACGGTCGGCGAGACGCCGATGGTCGCCCTGCGCGGGCTCGGCGAGGGGCTCGGCGCGGAGGTCTGCGTGAAGCTCGAGTACTTCAACCCCGGCGGCTCGGTCAAGGACCGGATCGGGGTGGCGATGATCGACGCGGCCGAGGAGGAGGGCCTGGTCAGGCCCGGGCGCTCGGTGATCGTCGAGCCGACCAGCGGCAACACCGGGATCGCCCTGGCGATGGTCTGCGCGGCCCGGGGCTACGAGTTGATCCTCACCCTGCCCGAAGGGATGAGCCGCGAGCGGGCCAAGCTGCTGCGCGCCTACGGCGCCGAGGTCCGTGAGACGCCCTCGTTGGGGGGGATGACCGAGGCGGTCGAACTGGCCGAGGAGATCCGCGAGCAGCGCAAGGCCTTCATGCCCCAGCAATTCTCGAACCCGGCGAACCCGGAGATCCACAGGCGGACGACGGCCGAGGAGATCTGGCGGGACACGGACGGCGAGGTCGGCGCCTTCGTCGCCGGGGTGGGGACCGGCGGCACGATCACCGGGGTGGGAAGGATGTTGAAGGAGCGGGCCCCCGACGCCCTCGTCGTCGCGGTCGAGCCCTCTGCCTCGCCGGTGCTCAGCGGCGGTGCTCCGGGCCCCCACAAAATCCAGGGGATCGGCGCCGGGTTCGTCCCCGAGGTCCTCGATCGCGCCGTCGTCGACGAGACCATCTCCGTCGGCGACGAGGAAGCCCTGGAGACGGCGCGGCTCGTCGCCCGTCGCGACGGGGTGCTCGCCGGGATCTCGGCGGGGGCCAACATCAGGGCGGCGCTGGAGGTCGCGGCGCGCCCCGAGATGGCTGGGCGGCGGGTGGTGACGATCGTCTGCGACTCGGGCGAGCGGTACGTGTCCCTACCCTTCTTCGCACCTTGAGAGACCGACGGAGATACCGATGAGCGCGCTGGGGCGGGTCCTGCACGAGATCCGGGCCGACGTCGCCGCTGCGCGTGATCGGGACCCGGCCGCCCAGGACGTGTCGACGTTGGAGATCCTCTTCAGCTGGGCCGGGGTTCAGGCGCTGCTCGCCCACCGATTCGCCCACGCCCTGCGCGGGGCGGGCGTGCCGGTGGCGCCACGGGTGATCGCCTACCTCGCGCGCTCGGTGACCGGTGTCGAGATCCACCCGGCGGCGAAGATCGGCGGCGAGTTCTTCATCGACCACGGCTCGGGGGTCGTGATCGGCGAGACCGCCGAGATCGGCGAGCGCGTCACCCTCTACCAGGGAGTGACCCTGGGGGGCACCGGGTTCCAGCGCGGCAAGCGCCACCCGACCCTCGGCGACAACGTCACCGTCGGGTCCGGGGCGAAGCTGCTCGGGCCGATCGCGGTCGGCGACGGAGCGAAGATCGGTGCCAACACCGTCGTCGTCGAGGACGTCCCCGCGAGCTCGACGGTGGTCGGGAACCCGGGCCACCCGGTCAAGATCGAGGGCCGGCCCGTGCAGGGCCCCGACGCCGACTGGATCCACCTCCCGGACCCGATCGCCGAGGCGATCAAGACCCTCTCGTCACGGCTCGCAGAGGTCGAGCGCCGCCTCGCCGACCTCGACGGCGGCGAGGGCGAGGGCAAGTCGGAGCTGCGCCCGCGCACCGGTCGCTCGTCGGCCGGGGGCTGATGTAGCCTGGCGCCCACCTCTCTCGTCCAGTCGAAAGGCTCGCCATGCCCAAGCGCATGCTCTCCGCGGTTCTCGTCCTCGCCCTGTCCGGTCTCGCCCTCGCCGCCTGCGGCAGCGGCGAAAGCGACGAAGAAAAGGTCGTCGACGTAATCGAAACCTCCGTCTCCACGACGGATCCCGCCGACTGCAAGGCGCTGTCGACCCAGGCCTTCATGGAACAGTCGACCAGCTCGACCGGCAAGGACGCGGTGACGGCGTGCGAAGAAGACGCCGAAGACACCTCCAACGACCCTGAAGACGTGACGGTCAGTGAAGTCGAAGTCGAAGGCTCCGACGCGACCGCAGACGTCGCCCTGGTCGGCGGCAGCCTCGACGGCCAGACCGTGTCCGTCGCCCTGGTCGAAGAGGGCGGTGACTGGAAGATGGACCGGATCACCGGCTTCGCGAGCTTCGACCGGCAGAGCCTCCTCGACGCCTTCGAAGAAAACTTCGAAGAATCCGAAGTCGACGCGCCGCTGGCCAAATGCATCATCGAAGTGCTCGGCGAAGAGTCCTCGCCCGAACTGGAAGAACTGATCGTCAGCGGCGGCGAAGAAGCGTTCGTCGAACTGGCCCAGGAATGCGGCTAGCCGCCTTCGCGGCGGCACTCATGGCCGGCGGCTGAGGCGGCAGCGAGGAGGACGGATCGCCGCCCGTGGCGAGCGCGCCGGACGCCTGGCTATGCTCGGCGGGTGGCGCTTCAAACCGAGTTCGAGACGCCGGCCAACGGCAGCGGCGGCGCCGAGGCGGCGCCGACCGAGGCCGGTGCCGATCGCGCCGAGCGACTCCTCGCCGGCCTCAACGACCCGCAGCGGTCGGCGGTCCGCCATCGCGAGGGCCCGTTGCTGGTCCTCGCCGGCGCCGGCTCGGGCAAGACCCGGGTGCTGACCCACCGGATCGCCTACCTGCTTGCGACCGACCAGGCGCGGCCGGGGGAGATCCTCGCGATCACCTTCACCAACAAGGCGGCGAGCGAGATGCGCGAGCGGGTCGGCGACCTGATCGGCCGCTCGGTGCGGGCGATGTGGGTGACGACGTTCCACTCCACCTGCGCCCGCATGCTGCGCGCCGACGCCGAGCGGCTCGGCTACTCGCGCGGCTTCACGATCTACGACGAGTCGGACTCGCTGCGGATGATGAAACGCTGCATGACCGAGCTCGGGATCGACCCGAAGCGCTATCCGCCGCGGGCGATCCGCGCCCAGGTCTCCGGGGCCAAGAACCAGCTGGTCGACGCGGCGGCTTTCGCCGACGCCCAGGGCAGCGTCTTCGAGGAGACCGTGGCGGAGGTCTACGCGCTCTACGAAAAGCGCATGCTCGCGGCGAACGCGATGGACTTCGACGACCTCCTGGTGCGCACGGTCAACGCGATGGAGCTCTTCGACGAGGTCCGCGACCGCTGGCGGCGGGTCTTCAAGCACGTCCTCGTCGACGAGTACCAGGACACCAACCACGCCCAGTACCGGCTCCTGCAGCTGCTCTCCTCCGAGCACGGAAACCTGATGGTCGTCGGCGACGAGGACCAGTCGATCTACGGCTTCCGCCATGCCGACATCCGCAACATCCTCGACTTCGAGCGCGACTTCCCCGAGGCGGAGGTGGTCAAGCTCGAGCAGAACTACCGCTCGACCCAGACGATCCTCTCCGCCGCCAATGCGGTCGTCGAGCGCAACCGTGAACGCCGCGAGAAGCGCCTCTGGACGGAGATCGCCGGCGGCGACCCCGTGCAGCTCGTCGAGGTCGGGGACGAGCACGAGGAGGCGCGCTGGGTCGCGGGGGAGATCCAGCGGCTGGCCGAGGACGAGGGCGTGCGCCGCGAGGACGTCGCGGTCTTCTACCGAACCAACGCCATGAGCAGGGTTTTGGAGGACACCCTGAATCGCTTTGACGTCGCCTACCAGGTGATCGGCGGCACCAAGTTCTACGAGCGGGCGGAGATCAAGGACGCGGTCGCCTACCTGAGCCTGCTCGTCAACCCCAGCGACCAGATCTCGCTGAGCCGGGTGGTCAACTCGCCTCGCCGCGGGATCGGCAATACCACCCAGGGCCGGCTCGCCTCCCACGCCAACACCACGGGGCTGCCGATCTGGGAGGTCGTCGGCAGGGTCGAGGAGGTGCCCGGACTGGGCGCGGCGGCGATCAGGTCGCTGACCCGCTTCCACGAGATGATCGAGAGCCTCGCCGAGAGGGCCGCGCGCGGCGATCGGGTCGCCGATGTCCTGCAGGCCGTGCTCAGCGAGAGCGGCTACCTGGAGGCGCTCGAGGCCGAGCGCACGATCGAGGCCGAGGGGAGGGCCGAGAACCTCGAGGCCCTGGTCGCGGGCGCCGCGGAGTTCGACATCGAGCGCGAGCGGGAGGGCGAGAGCGAGGTGCCGCCGCTCGAGGAGTACCTGCAGCAGATCTCCCTCTACACCGAGCAGGACGGGCTCAGCGCCGACGAGTCCCTGGTCACCCTGATGACCCTCCACAACGCCAAGGGCCTCGAGTACGACACCGTATTCATCGTCGGTTGCGAGGAGGGGTCGTTCCCGCACGCCCGGGCCCTGGAAGAGGGCGGTGAGGAGGAGGAGCGGCGCCTCTGCTACGTCGGGATCACGCGCGCCCGCCGGCGCCTCTACATGACCTGGGCGCGTGAGCGGCGACTCTTCGGGCGGGCCGAGCGCAACCTGCCCTCGCGATTCGTCGACGAGCTCCCGGCCGAGTTGACCGAACGCCAGGGAAGCGCCGCCGGCGCGGCGGCGCGCTGGGACGCGGGTCTCGCCTCGCCGGGGCCGGAGCCGATCGACCCCGGGCCGGCCCTGGAGCTGCGGACCGGCGACGACGTCGTCCACGCCAGCTTCGGCGACGGCGTCGTCACCGCGGTCGAGCCGGGCGGAGTGGTCGTCGTCCGCTTCGCGGGCGACGGCGCCGAGCGCAAGCTGATGGCCGACTACGCCCCGATCAGGAGGCGGTAGCGAGGTGGCCGCCCGGGTCATCGACGGCAGGGCGGTCGCAGCCGAGATCCGTGCGCGGGTCGCGGTCGAGGTCGAGGAGTTCGCGGCCGTGGCGGGCCGCACTCCCGTGCTGGCGACGGTGATCGTCGGCGACGACCCGGCCTCGAAGATCTACGTCGCCAACAAGCACAGGGCCTGCGAGGAGGCGGGGATGCGCTCGGTGCACCACGACCTCCCCGCCGACGCGACCGAAGCCGAGCTGCTTGACCTCGTCGCCGCCCTCGGCGCCGACGAGGATGTCGACGGCATCCTCGTGCAGATACCTCTGCCTGAGCAGATCGACCCCGACGCAGTGGTTGCAGCGATCGATCCGACCAAGGACGTCGACGGCCTGACGCCGCTCAATGCGGGCCTGCTCGCACACGGGATGCCGGGGCTCGTCTCCTGCACCCCGGCGGGCGTGATGCGGCTGCTCGAGCACGAGGGTGTCGAGCTGGAAGGGGCCGAAGCGGTCGTGGTCGGCCGCTCGAAGCTGGTCGGAGTGCCGATCGCGCGGCTGCTGCTGGCGGCGAACGCGACGGTCACCGCCTGCCACTCGCGGACCCGAGACCTGGCGGCCGTCTGTCGCCGCGCCGACGTCCTCGTCGCCGCCGTCGGCGTTCCCCGCCTTCTGGGGGCCGATGCGATCAAGCCCGGGGCGGTCGTGATCGACGTCGGCATGAACCGCGGCGAGGACGGCATCTGCGGCGACGTCGACTTCGAGGCGGCCGCCGTGGTCGCGGGGGCGATCACTCCCGTGCCCGGAGGGGTCGGCCCGATGACGATCGCGATGCTCCTCGTCAACACCCTCGAAGCCGCCAGGGCGCGGGTGTAGTGTCACCTCAACCGTCGATCCCCAGGAGGAGACCGCATGATTGAACGCCCGACGCCAGGTGAGCAGGTCGCTGGAATCGCCGGCCTCGCCCTGCTGCTCACGATGTTCCTGTTCGCCTGGTACGGAGTCGACCTGCCGGGCGTCAGCGGCTTCGACGCGTTCGACGCCTTCAGCGATTGGTTCAACATCATCCTCGTCTTCGCGGCGTTCGGAGGGATGGTGCTGGCGCTCGTCGGCAGCGGTTCGGAGCGCTCGCCGATCGCCCTCAGCGTGACCACCACGGTGCTGGCTGGGATCGGCACGATCGTTCTGCTGATCTACATCATCAGCCCGCCGGGGGTGCCCGGCGTCGGGGAAGCCGTCGTCGAAATCGACCTGACTCGCGAATTCGGCCTCTTCCTGGGGCTGGTCGAGCTCGTCGCCCTCACGGTCGGCGGCTACATGACGATGCAGGAGGAGGGTGTCTCCTTCGGCAGCGCCGCCGACCAGCTCTCCGACCCGAGCGCCCAGCAGCCGCCCGTGCACCAGCAGGTGCCGCCGCCGCCACCTCCACCGCCGGCCGCGCATCCGCAGCAGCCCGCCTACGACCCGCCGCCGGAGCCGCCCGCCCAGGCTCCGCAATACGAGCCACCGCCCCAGCACCAGCCTCCGCCGCCCCCGCCGGCCGCTCCGCCCCAGTACGAACCACCGCCACCACCTCCACCGCCGCCTGCCTAGTAGGGAGAATCAGGCCGGTGTCGCCTGGGAGGCGATGCCGGCGGCGACCTGCTTTGCGAAGGCGATGATCGTCATCATCGGGTTGACGTGCACCGCCGAGGGGAAGAGGGAGGCGTCGGCGACGTAGAGGCCGGCGACTCCGCGGACGGCGCCGGCGGGATCGCAGACGCCAGCGGCTTCTTCGCCGGAGATCCGCGCCGTTCCCATCGGGTGGAACGCCTCCAGGCGCAGCTCGGAGGGCTTGAAGCGGGTCGCCTCGAACTGGGCGAGCTGTCCGCGCCGCAGCACTCCGGCCCGGGGGATGTTCGGGTAGACCTCCGTGGCGCCGGCCGCAAAATGGACTTCGGCGGCACGTGAGATCCCGAAGACGAGACGCCGGGCATCGTCGTCGGTGAGCCGGTAGCCGGCCTTCAACGAGCCGTCGCCGAGCAGCCTCACCCGGCCCGCAGAGCGGTCGGCGAGCTGCACGCCGATCGAGGAGATGTGGCCGAACTGGAGCATTGCTTCCTGATGGGCACGGCCGGCGCCCTGAAGCCAGGCGCCGCCAAAGGCGAGCGGGGTGAAGGTCGCCTCGAGCAGGACGCGCTCGTGCTCCCACTCGTCGATGTAGTAGCTCTGCATGACACCGTCCCAACCGCGCACCTCCTCCTCGTAGCGGGCGCCGACCCAGCAGGCGGGGTGGATGTGGAGGTTGCGGCCGACCTGGCCGCCGCCGAGCCCGGAGCGGATCAGCAGTTCCGGGGTGCCGAGGGCGCCGCCGGCGACGATCGTCGCCCGCCGCGCCCGGACCGTGTAGGCGCGCCGCGAGCCCTCGCCGCGACCGGCGGCGCAGCGAACGCCCGCAGCCCGCCCGCCCTCGATCAGCACCCGGAGTGCCTCGACCCCGGTGCGGAGCCTCGCCCCGGCTGCCACCGCGCGCGGCAGGTAGCTGACGTGCATCCCGCGCTTGGCGTCGATCCGGCATCCGTAGGGGCAGGAGCTGCACTGGACGCAGTTGCCGGCGTTGCGGGAGATCGGCCCGCTGGATACGCCGAGCGCCTCCGCTCCCTCCATCGCGAGCTGGCCGTTGCGGCCCATGCTCGCCGTGTCGAGCGGCGTCACCCGCAGGAACTCCTCGGCCTCGACGAAATAGGGATCGAGATCGCGGGCCCAGCTCAGCCCGTGCTCGTCGCGCCAGCTGTCGAGGACCTCCTCGGGGGCTCGGAAGCAGGTTCCCGAGTTGATCACCGTGGTGCCGCCGACGACTTTCGCGACCGGGACCGGGATCGGCGGGTTGCCCTCGGCCATGGTCAGGCCGCCGTCCCGGTAGAGCGACGCGATCGATGCGAGGTGGCCCCTGGGGTAGTTGTCGCGGTTGTAGTGGTCGCCGGCCTCGAGCACGATCACGTCGAGGCCCGCCTCGGCCAGGGCGGTGGCCGCGGCCGCGCCGCCGGCACCGGATCCGACGATGACCACGTCGCATTCCTCGCCGTCCCCCTCGGGGGCCGTGTCGCCGAGCGGGCCCGCCGGCTCGGGCAGGGTGCCGTCGGCGAGCCGGCAGCTGGTCTCGATCCCGATCCTCTCCTCGACCTCCGGAATCACCGCGTAGCCGAGGGTCGAGAAGACCTTGGCCATCAGCAGCAGCTCGTGGTGGAGCCGGAAGTCGGAGCCCTCCATGCGGCGCAGGAAGTCGTCGCGGGCCTCAGCGTCGAGGCGGCTGAAGCGCCAGGGGAAGGGCAGCCACTCGAAGGCGACAAGCCCGAGCCTGATCCTGCTCAGCATCCGCGGGGAGAGCGACTTGAGGAACTCGGCGACCGGGCCGGAGACGTCGACATCGCGCTCGGCGGCGGGCAGCCCGTCGATGCCGGCGCCCATCGATTCGCAGATCGCGCTGAGGGTTCGTTGCTCGGCGGCCGAGAGCCCCGGCACGCGCTTTCAGCCGGCGCCGGGCCGGCGGTCGATGCGACCGATCAGCGACCAGAGCCACAGCGAGATCAGGACCAGTGAGCCGTCGAGGAGGAAATTGAGCAGGTAGGCGAAGACGTTTTCGTCGAAGAGGTAGAAGCCGAGAGAGGTGAGCGAAGAGGCGGTCTTGCCGGCCGCCAGCAGGAGCAGCAGCGCGCGGTAGCGGACAACGTCGGCCTGGGCGACCAGGCAGATGCCCGTGATCACGACCATGTAGGAGAAGCCGAGCGCGAGCCACAGCTGCTCGGTGCCGTGCGGGGCGCGGCTGAAGCCGCCGAGCTCGTCGCCGAGGTCGGAGATCGTGTCGAGGACGCCGTTGGGGACGGCGATGAAGAGGAGGCCGACCACAGCGAAGCTGAGGGCCAGGATCCGCAGGCCCAGGACGGCGAAGCTCTCCGCTCTCTCTCCCCGCATCGGCGGGCACTCTAACTGGCTGGACAGCCAGGCGCCGGCTTGGCAGCCGACGCCTAGAATCAGCGCCGTGATCGACAGGGCACAGGTTCTGCACGTGGCGAGACTGGCGCGTCTGCGGCTCGGCGACGAGGAGGTCGAGCGGATGGCGGGTGAGCTCTCGGGGATCCTCGAGCACGTCGACCGGATCTCGACCCTCGACCTCGAGGGAATCGAGCCGACGTCGCACGTGGTCGAGTTGGAGAACGTCCTGCGCCCCGATGAGCCCAGGCCGAGCTGGCCGCGAGAGAAGATGCTCGAGTCGGCGCCCGACCCTGCCGACGGGGCGTTTCGCGCCCCCTCCCCGCAGGCCGAATGAGCAGCGATCTCCTCAACCTCACCGTTGCCGAGGCGGTCGCCGAGATCGCCACAGGCCGGGTCTCCGCCGAGGAGTACCACGACGCCTGGCGCGCCGCCGCCGCCGCCGATGAGCTCAATGCCTACCTCTGCGCCGTCGAGGACAGCGGGCGCTACGAGATCTCGGCGGGCCCGCTGCGCGGGATCCCGGTCGCCGTCAAGGACATCTTCTGCACCGAGGGCACGCCGACGACCGCCGGCTCGAAGATCCTCGCGGGCTACCGGCCGCCCTACACGGCGGCCGCCGTCCGCCGGCTCGACGCGGCCGGCGCCAGGGTGCTCGGCAAGACCAACATGGACGAGTTCGCGATGGGCTCCTCGAACGAGAACTCGGCATTCGGGCCGGTCCTCAATCCCTGGGACCGGACCCGCGTCCCGGGCGGCTCCTCGGGCGGCTCGGCCGCGGTCGTCGCCGGCGGTCTCGCTCCCTGCGCGATCGGCACCGACACCGGCGGCTCGATCCGCCAGCCGGCGGCGCTCTGCGGGATCGTCGGCCTGAAGCCGACCTACGGGGCGATCTCGCGCTACGGGATGATCGCCTTCGCCTCCTCGCTCGACCAGTGCGGGCCGCTGACCCGCGACGTCACCGACGCGGCGCTGCTGCTCTCTGCGATGCAGGGGCGCGACCCCTGCGACTCGACATCGGTGGGGATCGAGGGCGGGGTTGAGGCGCCCGGCCGCGAGGACCTCCGAGGCCTGCGCTTCGGCGTCCCCGGCGAGCTCGGCGAGGACTCGGTCGACGCGGGCGTGCGCGCCGTCTTCGAGGCGACCCTGAAGCGGATCGAGGAGCTCGGGGGCGAGATCGCCGAGGTTGCCCTCCCGCACGCCGAGCACGGCATCTCCGCCTACTACGTGATCGCCCCGGCCGAGGCGTCCTCGAACCTGGCCCGCTACGACGGGGTCCGCTACGGGATGCGCGCCGAGCAGGCGGGCGACCTGGTGACGATGTACGAGGAGACCAGGGCGGAGGGCTTCGGCGAGGAGGTCAAGCGGCGGATCATGCTCGGCACCTACGCGCTCTCCTCCGGCTATTACGAGGCCTACTACGGCCAGGCCCAGAAGGTCCGAACCAAGATCGCCCAGGACTTCGACGCCGCCTTCGCCGATGTCGACCTCGTGGTCACGCCGACATCTCCCTCGGTCGCCTTCGGCCTCGGCGAGAAAACCGCCGACCCGCTGGCGATGTACATGAACGACTTCTTCACGGTGCCGATGTCGCTCGCCGGGATCCCCGCGATCTCGATCCCCGCCGGGCTCGCCGAGCCGCAGGGGGGAGGCCCGCAGCTGCCGGTCGGCTTCCAGATCGCCGCCCCCGCCTTCGCCGAGCAGAGGCTGCTCGAGGCGGCCTTCGCCCTCGAGGGCGCGATCGGGTTCGACGCCAAGCCGGAGGGAGTGGGCGGTGGCTGAGCTGGAGGCGGTGATCGGGCTGGAGATCCACGTCCAGCTCTCGACGAGAACGAAGATGTTCTGCGGCTGCGCGCTCTCCTTCGGCGACGAGCCCAACGTCCATACCTGCCCGATCTGCCTCGCCCACCCCGGAGTCCTGCCGGTCCCCAACGAAGAGGCGATCCTCTACGCGCTGAAGATCGGCACGGCGCTCGGCTGCGAGGTGGCGCCGCGCTCGATCTTCCACCGCAAGAACTACTTCTATCCCGACAACCCGAAGGCCTACCAGATCAGCCAGTACGACATCCCGATCTGCTCGGGGGGCCGGCTCGGGGACGTCCGCATCCATCGCGCTCACCTCGAGGAGGACGCGGCGAAGATGATCCACGTCGGCGAGTCGGGCCGGATCCACGGCTCCGGCGCCTCGCTGGTCGACTTCAACCGCGGCGGCACCCCCCTGGTCGAGATCGTCACCGAGCCCGACCTGCGCTCGGCGGCGGAGGCCGCGGCCTGGGCGCGGCTGTTGCGCGAGACGGTCCGCCAGCTCGACGTCTCCGACGTCAACATGGAGGAGGGCAGCCTGCGCGTCGACGCCAACGTCTCGGTGCGCCCCGCGGGCAGCACCGAGCTGGGCACGAAGACCGAGCTCAAGAACATGAACAGCTTCCGCTTTCTCGAGCGCGGGGTCGAGGCGGAGCTCGCCCGCCAACGCGGGCTGATCGAAGCGGGCGGCGAGGTCGAGCAGGAGACCCTTCACTTCGACCCCGGCGACGGGACCCTGACCTCCTTGCGTTCGAAGGAGGAGGCGCACGACTACCGCTACTTCCCCGAGCCCGACCTCGTGCCCCTGGCGCCGACCGAGGCGATGATCCAGGCCGCCCGCGACTCGCTTCCCGAGCTGCCCGCGGCCCGGATCGAGCGCTACGAAGGGCTTGGCCTGGCTACCGAGACGGCGAGCCTGTTGGCCGCCGACCCGGAGACCGCCGCCTATTTCGAACAGGTGGACGGCGTCGCCGGGGCGGAGCCCAAGGTCGTCGCCAACTGGGTCACCGGAGAGCTCGCCGCGGCGCTGCGCCAGGCCGGGGGAGAGGCGATGGCGGCCGATTCCAAGGTCCGGCCCGAGCAGCTCGCCGCCCTGATCGCCCTTGTCCAGGAGAAGAAGATCTCCCACGGCAGCGGCAAGAGCGTGCTGGCGAAACTGGTCGCCGAGGGCGGCGATCCGGAAGAGATCGTCGAGCGCGAGGGCCTTGCCCAGATCTCGGACAGCGTCGAGCTCGACTCGATCGTCGAGGCGGCGATCGAGGCCAACCCCGAGGCCGCCGAGCAGATCCGCGGCGGCAACGGCAAGGCGATCGGCGCGATCGTCGGCTTCGTGATGAAGGAGACCAAGGGCCGCGCCGACGGCGGCGAGGTCAACCGCCTGATCAAGGAGAAACTCGGCGCGTAACACCGCGAGAGCGCAGTTCTTCCCGCTATGCGGGCAAAAGTGCGCTCTCACCGAGGGATGTCGTTGGATTCGGCACTTTGTAACACGGTGTCACAAAGTGCTAACTTGAGGGCATGGCTTGGAATGTGGTCATCGCCGGTGGTGGATTCGGAGGGGCGATGGCGGCGCGGGAGCTGGAGCGGATCGTCCCGAAGCAATCGACGCGGCTGACGCTCGTAAACGACGTCAACTTCATGCTCTACACGCCGTTCCTGCCCGAGGCGGCGGCCGGGACGCTGGAGCCGCGGCACGTGGTGACGCCGCTGCGCGAGATCCTCGATCGCACCTACCTGAGACTGGGCGCGATCGAGGCCCACGACCCGGGCGCCCGCACGGTCCGCCTGCGCAGCCGCGACGGCGAGGCCGAGGATCTGCCCTACGACCAGCTTCTGCTCGCCCTCGGCTCTGTCTCGCGGGTCCTGCCGGTCCCCGGCCTCGAGGAGCACGCGATCGGCTTCAAAACGCTCGCCGACGCGATATGGCTGCGCAACCACGTGATCGAGACGCTCGAGGCCGCCAACGCGACCGACGACCCGGCAAGACGCGACGAGCTGCTCTCCTACGTCTTCGTCGGCGGCGGCTACGCCGGCCTCGAGGCGCTGGCGGAGCTCCAGGACTTCGCCGCCGACGCGATCGAGAGCTACCCGCGCGCCCGGCTTCACGGGATGCGCTGGGTTCTGGTCGAGGCCGCCGACCGCGTCCTCCCCGAGATCGACGCCGAGCTCGCCGAGTACGCACTGCGCGAGCTCCGCGGCCGCGGCATCGATATCCGCCTCGGCACGACTCTCGAGCAGGTGAGCGCCGCTTCGGCACGACTCTCGACCGGGGAGACGCTGCCGACCCGGACCGTGGTCTGGACCGCCGGCGTGTCGCCGAGCCCGAGCCTGCGAGAGCTCTCGGTGCCGCTCGACGAGCGCGGCCGGGTCCCGGTCGACGACCACCTGCGGGTCCAGGGCATGGACTCGGTCTGGGCGATCGGCGACTGCGCAGCCGCCCCCGACCCGCGCGGCGGCCTCTGCCCGCCGACCGCGCAGCACGCGGTCCGCCAGGGCCCCGTCGCCGCCCGCAACATCGCCGCCGAGCTCGGGATCGGCACGCCGGAGCGGTTCGCCTACCGCGGTAGCGCAGCCTTCGTCAACCTCGGTCGCTACAAGGCGGTCGGCCGGGTCGGCGGCCGCACCTTCCGCGGCTTCCCCGCCTGGTGGATGGCGCGCAGCTACCACATGAGCCAGATCCCGGGCGTCGCCCGAAAGGCCCGCGCGGTGATCGACTGGACGGCAAGCCTGCCCTTTCGACGCGACCTCTCCGAGGTCGGGTCGATCGGACACCCGAAGCCGCTGGGAGAGACAATGGAGCCGTGGGATTCGAGTATCTCTTCATCGCCTTCACCTTCGGCCTCGCCACGGCGGTAATCGGCCGCGCCAAGGGCAGCTCCTTCTGGCTCTGGCTGCTGATCGGCACGATCCTGCCCCTCCTGGGCCTGATCGCGGTGATCCTCTACCGGTCGGAGAAGGACGAACCCGAACGCCAGTGCCCGAACTGCCACAAGGCGGTGAAGCTCTACGTCCAGGTCTGCCCACGCTGCGGCATGGACCTATATCTGCCGAATCCGGCTGAGGTCCGGCATCCGGGTGTCGATAATGGCTAGGTGCCCAGAATTGCGCTCAGCCTCGGATTCGCGGTACTGCTCGCCTCTCTGGCCGCGAGCGGGGCGGGCGCCGCAACGCTGAAATCGATCGGCACCTTCAACCAGCCGACCTACGTCACCTCCGACCCCGAGGACTCCTCGCGAATCCTGGTCGTGGAGCGCCAGGGCCGCGTCGTCGAAGTCGCCGGCGGTGGAGCGCCGACCCTGTACGCCGACCTCACCGACTACGTCACCTGCTGCGCCGGTGAGCGCGGCCTGCTCTCGATCGCGCCGGCGCCGGATTTCCACGCGAGCGGCCTCTTCTACGCCGCCTACACGGGCAAGCCGGCGGCGGGAGGTGCCGAAGGCGACATCCATGTCGACGCCTTCGTCGCCGACGCCAATGGCAACGTCACCCGCACGCAGATCATCGCGATCGGCCACACGCCCGAATCGAACCACAACGGCGGCCAGCTCCAGTTCGGCCCCGATGGCCACCTCTACATCTCGACCGGCGACGGGGGCGGCGGCGGCGACCCCTTCGAAACGGGGCAGGATCGCGACGCCCTGCTCGGCAAGATCCTCCGCATCGATCCACATCCCGGCTCGACACCGGCCTACACGATTCCCGCCGGAAATCCCTTCGCCGGGGCCACCCTCGGTGCCGACGAGATCTGGGCCTACGGGCTGCGAAACCCCTGGCGCTTCTCCTTCGACAGCCTCACCGGCGACCTGGCGATCGCCGACGTCGGCCAGGGGGCCCGCGAGGAGGTCGACCTGGCGCCGAGCCCGTCGGCCGGGACGGTCGGCGGCGCCGGAGTCGACTACGGATGGAGCTGCCGGGAGGGCTTCCTCGCCTACTCGAGCCCGGCCGCCAACTGCGAGGGCGCCGGCGGCTTCACCGAACCTGTCTTCGACTACCCGCACTCAGGCGCCGCGCCGGGCGCCGCCCACGGTTGCGCAATCACCGGCGGCTACGTCGTCCGCGACCCCAGTCTCACCGACCTCTACGGCCGCTACGTCTACGCCGACTACTGCGCCGGAGAGATCCGCTCGCTCGTCCTGCCGGGACTCGGCGAAAGCGCCGCCGGCGACGACCGCTCCGCCGGGATCACGACACCCACCCCGAACCCGACCTCCTTTGGCGAAGACTCGTGCCACCGGATCTACGTCGCCTCGGGCAGCAGGTCTCCGCTTCGAGGCGCGACGATCCGGCGTCCGAGTGCCCTGGCCGAAGAAGCGCCGGCGGCGCGGACCCCGCGGAGGAATCGGTGCCGGCGCCGGAGAGCTCGCGAGGCCGGCGGCTGCGCCGGAGGCAGGCGCCGGGGAACGGCGACTGGCGGGGCGCGTGTTCCGCGGGCCGAGGGCATCACGTCTGTACTGCGGGACGAGACGCCGCCGCGGCCGCCTCCTCATCGTCGTGCACGTTGCGCCCTGTTCGGGATGGAACGGCGAGGGGGTACGGCTCGGCCGCGGCGGCAGGCCGGTCGGAAGGAGGCGCCTCGACCGACGGTGCGCGGACGATCTTCCGTCTCCCCGCGCCCGAGCCGGGAACGGCGACCTTCAGGGCGCGGGTCGGGACGAGGACGCCAGAGGGATGCTGCGGTCGGACCGATTGGTCATCTCGACCGCGCGGCTGAGGCCCCTGAGTCAGTCTCCTTCGATGATCGGATCCGCGGTGTAGGAGAGATGGGTTCCGTCCGGAGACCAGGCGAGGTTCCGGACCTCCTGGTGGGGGAAATCGGCAATCGTCTCGGCGCCGGAGCCGTCGGGGTGGACGCGCCGGACCTCGCCTTCGTAGGTCGAGTAGGCGATCCAGCGCCCGTCAGGGGTCCAGGCCGGGGGCCCGCCGATCACCTCCTCGCCGCCAAGTCGGCTCAGGCGGCCGCCGCCGGCCGGGATCTCGTAGAGCCGGGTACGGAGATCGCCGTGGGCGGTGGCGGCCAGGGCGATCGTCCGTGCCGTCCGGTGACCAGGAGGCTTCGCCGCTTGCAGCGGTCAACCGCCTCGGGTTCGAGCCGTCGACGCCCACCAGCCAGGTTCCGCTCGGCCGCCCGCGCCGGCCCGAGAGGCTGAAGACGATCGTCCTGCCATCCGGTGAGACGTGTGGGTATCTCTCTTCGCCGGGCAGGTCGAGGATTCGCCTGGGCCTGGAGCCCAGGCTCGCCTTCGTCCACAGCGCGGGGCGCGGCCCGACGGGGCCATGGCCGATTTGGAAGTAGAGGTAGGTCGTGGCGAAGACCATCGGCCAACCGCCGGGAGACCAGGCCAGGCTTCCGGCATGGGTGCCGAGCGGGGCAAAGCGCGGCCGCGATCCCAGCCGGACGCTGCCGACGCGCTCGGTTCGGTCGGGCTTCTGGTGGGGTTCCTTGCTGAGGAAGAGGATCCGCCGGCCGTCGGCGGACCAGGCGATCCCGCGTGACGGCGTCTGGACTGGGATTCGGCGCTCCACCTTGCCGTCGGTGCCGACGACCTCGATGCCGCCGCCGCCGACGCGGGCGATCGAGCCGCTGTCGGGCGCCCAGACACCACTCGTCTCGATCAGGGTCGCGTCGCCGCCCAATATCGCCGCGCCCGACTTCGAGGACCCGCAGCCGACCGCGCAGGCGAGCAGGATCGCGAAGACGAGGACGGCGGCCTGGCCGGTCCGCCCGGCCGCGGGCCTCATCGCAGCCACGTCCGCACGATCGCGTTGGCGAAGCCGACGCCGTAGCGGAGGACCGCGGGCTTCTTCGAGTGCCCATGGAGGCGCTGCTCGACCGTGATCGGGACCTCCTTGGCGGGGATCCCGCGCTTGATCGCCTCGATCATGAACTCCGAGGTATGGAACTGCTCCTGGCGCAGGACGAGCTGGGGGAGGACCGTGGTGCGCACGGCGCGGTAGCCGTTCGAGCAGTCGGTGACGTGGGTGCGGGTGATCAGCGAGACGAGGCGATTGAAGAAAACAATCCCGAGCTCGCGGGCGAAGTGGTTGCGATCGGCGCGACCGAGGACGCGGGAGCCGTGGGCCATGTCGACCTCGCCGTCGAGGATCGGCTTGACGAGGAGTTCCATCTCCGAGGGCAGGTGCTGGCCATCCGCGTCGAGGGTGACGACGATCTCGGCGCCCGATTCGACCATCAGCCGGTAGCCGGTCCGCAGCGCCGCGCCGCCGCCGCGGTTGGTGACGTGGCGGGCGACCGGCGAGCCGTGCTCGGCGGCGACGTCGCCGGTGCCGTCGCGGGAGCCGTCGTCGATGACCAGCGTCTGGGTCGGCACGCCGCAGACCTCCGCCGGCACCTGGTCGAGGACGTGACCGATGTTGTCGGCCTCGTTGTAGGCGGGGATGACGACGGCGACCTTCTCCCGGAAGCGAGCGGGGAGTTCCGCCTGGCGGAACTCCTCCCAGGCCAGGCCCTCGAGCGCTGCCGAGAGCTGCCGGGCGTTGCGGGCCGATTGCGAGAGCGCCCGCAGGATCAGCAGGAAGAGGATGAAGATCGCGAAGACCGCGAGGCCGAGGATGCGGCCGCCGTTGCCCTTTTCGAACGAGAACGTGGAGAGCAGCTGATCGGTGATTTCGGTCCCGGAGACGATCGCCAGGCCGATGCCCGAGGCGAGCAGGATCAGGACGTCGACGTTGCGCAGCGAGCGCCTGCGGACGATCGCGTAGGCGATCAACGCCGCAGCGGCGAGCAGGCCGACGGCGCGCAGCGCGGTCAGCTCGGCGGGGAAGATGCCTGCTCTGACGAGGACCATGGGTCGCTGGAGGATAGGGCTCCGCCGGCTCTCGCCAGGGCCGCGCCGGCAAGCGGAAAGAGGAGTGTCATCAGGATCTCGTTGCGCCGTGGGGCCGCCAGGGAGGCGGCGCCGACGATCGTGACGACGGCGATCGGGGTCGCCATCGCGACCGCGTCCCACCATCGTCGCCGAACGGCGAGGACGGCCAGGCCGGCCAGGCCGAGCAGCACCAGGATGACCTGAACGACTCTGCCGGCGCTCGAGCTCATCGCCTCGCCGACCCCGGCGCTCCACATCCGCCAGACCTTGCGAGCGGTCATCGCCGCGTATCCGACCGGGTCTTCGCCAAGGTAGTCGTAGAGGTTTTCCTTGCCGATCCTGCCGAGGGCCTGGTCGCGGGGAAGCTCGGGGTATCGACGGGCGACGCGGTCGAACAGCGGCGTCGGGTCGACCCGGTCGAGCGCTTCGGAGCCGGGCTCGAGGTCGCGGTGCAGGTAGCGCTCGGCCAGGAGCGCCTTGACCCGCTGGTATTCACCGTCGGCGGGCAGGTAGGTGCCGACGTAGAGGGCCTTGCCGCCGCCGGTGGAGATCGGCACGGCCCGATCGAGGACGACGACGTTGCGCACCGTCCAGGGCACGATCGGGACGAGCAGGGCCGCAATGCTGAGCGCAGCGACGGCGAGGCCCGGTCGCCACCCACGAGCCCTCGCGACCCGGAACCCTGCCAGCAGGACGAACGCCACCCCGACGACGAGGTACTCGGGCCGGATCAGCGCCGTCAGGCCGAAGAGGAGTCCCGGGAGCAGCCAGGCCCGCAGCCTCTCCTGTTCGCTTGCCCACAAGAATGCCAGCACTGCCGCCGGCAGTGTGAAGATCGCCGGCGGCTCTGAGAACAGGGCGCCCGTCGAGTGGATGAACGGTGGATAGACGGCGACGCCCAGAGCCGCGAGCAGGCCGGCGGGACGGCAGGCGATCCGCCGGCCGAGCAGGAAGACGACGACGATCGCGGCCATGCCGAGCAGCAGCTCGACGATCCTCGCGGTTCCTTCCCGGGCACCGCCGGTTGCGTAGAAGGAGGCGGAGTAGAGGAGCGGGGCGCCCGGGGACCAGTCGCTGGCATCGCGGAAATCAGGGCTGCCGTAGCTACCTTCGACGTAGAGGGACTTCGAGAGGTCGTAGTAGGCGTGGGCGTCGTCGCCGGGCGTCGCCAGCGGCTCGACAACCCGGTAGGCCCGCAGGCCGAAGCCGATCGCGAGGATCGCCGCCAGCAGCAGCAGGGTCGTGCGCCCGTAGGTGTCGGGCAGCGCACGGAGCCAGGCCTTCATCCGCTCAGGCTATCCGCGCGTCACGACCTCGGAGTGCCGAGGCGGCCGCGGCGACGGCGGCACCGGCGAGGGCCGTGAGCAGCGGCAGCACGACCAGCTCTCGCCGGGGCGAGGCGATCAGCAGGGCCGCGATCGCGGTCATGTAGAAGAGGACGATCCCCGCAACCAACGCCTCGAACCGGCGCCGCCGGGCGAGCACCGCGAGCCCGGCGAGAGCGAGGACGACGACGGCGAGCTGCAGCGCCCGCCAGGGCTCGTCGAGCATCACACCTCGCGCTGCGTCGGTCCAGGTTTCATAGGCCTTCGAGACGAACATCCCGGCGAGGCGGTCGGGCTCGCCCGTGATCTCGTCCTCGAGGTTGCGGCGGCCGAGTCGGCCGAGCGCCGCGTCGGTTTCGAGATTGGGATAGGCCTCCGTCGCGACCCGGTCGAGCACCCGCTCGAGAGCCATGTTGTCGGGGTCGTCGACCGGGCCCAGCTCTTCGAGCCGCGCCCGCAGCGCCGGGCGCTCGGCGAGCAGCGCTTCGCGCAGCTTCACCGAGTCGCCGTCGGCGTCCAGGTAGGTGCCGATGTAGAGGGCCTTGCCGCCGCCGGTCGAGATCGGCACGAAGCGATCGAGCCCGACCACGTTGTGGATCGTCCAGGGCGCGAGGATCAGGCAGCTCGCGAGCAGCGAGACGGCGAGCGGCGCGAGCGCGGCGCGAGCGCGGCCGCGCAGCGCCTCCCTCGCCAGCCAGACGAGTGGCAGTCCGAGGGCAAGGGGGAGGTACTCGGGCCGCACCAGAGCCAGGAGGCCGAAGGCGAACCCCGGGCCGAGCCATTCCCAGACCGAGCGGACGGGCGCCGGCGGTGGAGCCGCGAGCCTGAAGAAGAGGACCAGGCCGCTGCTCAGCAGCGCCGCCGCCAGCGGCTCGGTCAGCAGCAGGCCCTGGAACTCGAGCAGGGCGGGGTAGAGGGCGAGCGCCCCGGCGCCCAGGAGCCCCGCGAGCGGGCCGCCGAAGCGGCGCCCGAGCAGGAACGACATCGGAATAGCGACGGTCCCGATCAGAGCCAGCAGGACAAGGGCCAGCTTCAGGTGAATGCCGCCCGTCAGCGCGTAGACGCCGGCGACGAACAGCGGCAGGCCGGGCGAGTAGGCGCTGCTCGGCTGCGTCTCCCGGGCGACGCCCTCTGGACGGGCGTCGAAGGAGCCGTCGCGGTAGAGGCTCTCGGCGATTCGCTCGTATGCGCGGGCGTCCGGCGGCGGGGTCGCGGGCTGCTCCAGCGCGTATCCAACCCGCAGTCCCAGCCCCGCGAGGACGAGGACCAGGAGGATCGCGAGCGTCACCGGGCTTTCGCGTGCGGCCGTCTTCACGCCGCGATGCTATGCGCGCGCCCCGCTGCCCTTCCTCTATCCTGCCGCGGCTATGCGCGTACTGATCCTTGGCGGCGACGGCTACCTCGGCTGGCCGACTGCCCTGAGGTTTTCGGCCGGCGGACACGAGGTCGCGCTCGTCGACAACTTCGTCCGCCGTCGTTGGGTCGAGGGCGTCGGCAGCGACTCGCTCACCCCGATCCTCGATCTCGACAAGCGGATCGCCGCCTGGGGCGAGGTCTCCGGCAAGGAGATCCGCAGCTACACCGGTTCCGTCGAGGACGGCGATTTCCTCGACGGCGTCGTCGCCGAGACCCGCCCCGACGCGGTCGTCCACTACGGCCAGCAGGCCTCGGCGCCCTACTCGATGGCGTCCCGTGAGCAGGCGGTGGAGACCCAGTACGGCAACACGATCGGCAACCTCAACCTGCTCTTCGCGATTCGGGATCACGTCCCCGAGTGCCACCTGGTCAAGCTCGGCACGATGGGCGAGTACGGCCAGCCCAACATCGACATCGAGGAGGGGTACATCAGGATCGAGCACAAGGGGCGCAGCGACACCCTGCCGTTCCCGAAGCTGCCCGCCTCGCTCTACCACTGCTCGAAGGTCCACGACTCGACCAACATCCACTTCGCCTGCCGCACCTGGGGACTGCGCGCGACCGACCTCAACCAGGGAGTCGTCTACGGAATCGAGACCCAGGAGACCGCGACCGACGAGCGCTTGGTTACCCGCTTCGACTACGACGAGGTCTTCGGCACCGTGCTCAACCGCTTCTGCCTGCAGGCTGTGATCGGCCACCCGCTGACCGTCTACGGCTCGGGCGGCCAGACCCGCGGGTTCCTCAACATCCGCGACACCCTCAACTGCGTCGAGCTGGCGGTCGCCAACCCGGCCGAGGGAGGTGAGTTCCGCGTCTTCAACCAGTTCACTGAGCAGTTCTCGGTGATCGACCTCGCGCACCTCGTCAAGCATTCCGCCGAGCACCTCGGCTATGAGGTCGAGATCCAGCACTGCGACAACCCGCGGGTCGAGAAGGAAGAGCACTACTACAACGCGATCCACACCAAGCTGCTCGACCTCGGCCTCGAGCCGACCCTGCTCGGCGAGGAGCTGGTCGAGTCGATGATCCACGCGATCGAGCGGCACAAGGGCCGCGTGATCGAGAGCCACATCGATCCCCGCACCCGCTGGAACCCGGCCAAGAGCCTCTCCAGCTGAGAGCGGGGTTTTCCCTGCTGGCCGGGCACGGGCCCACTGGTACCATCGCGAGTCCGATGAGAGCCGCGGACGCACTGATGGAAAGCCTCAAAGCCGAGGGTGTCACCGACATCTTCGGGATCCCCGGCGGCGCAAACCTGCCGACCTACGACGCCCTGGTCGACGCCGGCTTCCGCCACGTCCAGGTGCGTCACGAGCAGGGCGGAGGGCACGCTGCCGAGGGTTACGCGAAGGCCTCCGGCAAGGTCGGTGTCGCCTTCGCCACCTCCGGGCCCGGCGCGACAAACCTGATCACGGCGATCGCGGACGCGATGATGGACTCGGTGCCGACGGTGTTCGTCACCGGCCAGGTGCGCACCGACCTGATCGGCACCGACGGCTTCCAGGAGGCCGACATCCTCGGCGCCACCCTGCCCTTCGTCAAGCACTCCTTCCAGGTCACCGACCCGCGCCAGATCCCCGAGTACGTGCATGAGGCTTTCCACGTCGCCTCGACCGGCCGCCCCGGGCCGGTCCTCCTCGACATCCCCACGGATCACTCTCGCGCCGACATCGAGTACGAGATTCGCGACGAGCCCGTCGACCTCGCCGGCTACAAGCCCTCCTCGGACGGCAACATCAAACAGATCCGGATCGCCGCCAAAGCGATCGCCAACGCCAAGCGCCCGATTCTCTACACGGGCGGCGGGGTGATCAACGGCAACGCCTCAGAGGAGCTGCGCGAGCTGGCCGCCTCCGACCGCTTCCCGATCACCTCGACCCTGATGGGCCTCGGCGCCTACCCGGCTTCCGGCGACCAGTGGCTGGGGATGCTGGGCATGCACGGCACCGTGACCGCCAACTGGGCGATGGACAACGCCGACCTGATCGTCGCGATCGGCGCCCGCTTCGACGATCGCATCACCGGCAAGCTCGACGAGTTCGCGCCCAACGCCAAATTCATCCACATCGACATCGATCCCGCCGAGATCTCGAAGAACATCGGCGCCCATATCCCGATCGTCGGCAACGTCAAGCAGGTGCTGCCGAAGCTGACCGCCGAATACCGGGCCCTGCAGACCGATTCTTCCCGCCTCGACGCCTGGTGGAAGCAGCTCAGCGCCTGGCAGGAGGAGCATCCGCTCTACTACGAGCCCGGCAAGGACGGTGAGATCAAGCCGCAGTTCATGATCGAGGCGCTGCACAGAGCGACCGGGGGCGACGCGATCATCACCTCCGACGTCGGCCAGCACCAGATGTGGACCGCTCAGTACTACGGCTTCGACGAGCCGCGCCGCTGGATCAACTCCGGCGGGCTGGGCACGATGGGCTTCGGCCTGCCGGCGGCCGTCGGCGCCAAGGTCGCCTGCCCCGACGAGACCGTCGTCTGCGTCGCCGGCGACGGCAGCCTGATCATGAACATCCAGGAGCTGGCGACCTGCGTCACCGAAGGGATCGCGGTCAAGGTCTTCCTGATGAACAACGGCTACATGGGAATGGTCCGCCAGTGGCAGGAGCTGTTCTGGGACCGCCGCTACAGCTCGGTCGAGATGGGCCCCAGCCCCGACTGGGTGAAGCTGGCCGAGGCGTTCGGCGCGACCGGGATGCGCTGCGATAACGCCGAGGAGCTGGAGGGGACGATGGTCGAGGCCCTGGAGACGGACGGGCCCGTCCTGCTCGACGTGCGCGTCGCCCAGGAGGAGAACTGCTACCCGATGATCCCGCCGGGCCGGGCCGCCCGCGACATGGTCGAGGCCCCCAAGGCGGTGCGCTGATGGAGGCCGGCACCCCGCAGATGGTCAAACTCGAGGACCTCCACGTCCCCGGGCAGCTCAGCGGTCGCAAGCACATCCTCTCGATCCTGGTCGAGAACAAACCGGGAGTGCTGGCGCGGATCGCCGGGCTGTTCTCGCGCCGCGGGTTCAACATCGACACGCTTGCCGTCGGCCCGACCGACGACCCGGCGGTCTCGCGGATAACCCTCACCCTCGACGGTGCCGTCCACCCGATCGACCAGGTGATCAAGCAGCTCCACAAGCTCGTCAACGTGCTCAAGATCCGCGATATGGAGCCGGAAGAGACGGTCGCCCGCGAGATGGCGATGTTCAAAGTCTCTTCCGCGGTGGAGAACCGGGCCGAGATCATCCAGTTCGCCGAGATCTTCAGGGCGAAGATCGTCGACGTCTCGCGGCGGACGATGACGATCGAGGTCACCGGCTCCGCCGACAAGATCGAGGCCTTCGAGAAGATGGTCAGGCCCCACGGCCTGGTCGAGATGGTCCGCACCGGCGAGATCGCGATTGCTCGCGGCAGCGACTGAGGCCCTCCTCGGCACCCTCCCCGAGCTGATCGGTCGCGCGACCGGTCGCGACCGCCGGACGCTGATCAGCCTCACCGCCGAGGTCGACGTGGCCGATCCCTGCGCCGCGGTCTTCTCAGCGCGGCTCGCCTCCGACAGCTGGTTCTGCTGGGAGCAACCGGATCGCGAGTTCGCCCTGGCGACACTCGGCGTTGCCCACAGCGCGACCTCCCGTGGCGAGAATCGCTTCGCCGACGTCGCCGGCGAGTGCCGCCTGGTCGCGGCGGACGCGATCGTCGAGGGGCCGACCCAGGCCTGCCGGCGGGCGCCGGCCCGGTCTGGGCCGGAGGGTTTGCCTTCGACCCCGAGGGCGGCGCCTCGCCTCCCTGGTCCTCGCTGGCCCCGGCGATGCTGACCCTGCCGGAGCTCTCGATCTGCAGGAGCGGAGGAAGGTCCTTCCTGACCGTCAACGCCGTGGTCGGGCCGGGGAGCGATGGCGAGGCCAGGGCGGCCACGCTGGCGGCGCGTCTCGCCGGGCTTCGTCCCGACCCCCTGCCGATGCTCGACCCCCACCCGACCTCGCAGGCGGAGATTCGCAGCGCCCGGCCGCCGGGCGACTTCGAAGGGATGATCGCGGAGGCGACCGGCAGGATCGGCGCGGGGGAGATGAGCAAGGTGGTGCTGGCCCGGGAGGTGATCGTCAGCGCCCCGTCGGCCTTCGAGATCGGCTCGGTATTCGGCTCGATGCGCGCTCAGTTCCCCTCCTGCTTCTGCTTCTGCTGCGGAACGCCGGAGGCCGCCTTCTTCGGCGCCAGCCCCGAGCTCCTCGTACGCCGTGCCGGGGCAAGCGTTGCGACCGTGGCACTGGCGGGTTCGACCCGCCGCAGCTCCGATCCCGCCGTCGACGACCACCTCGGCGAGCAGCTACTGCGGAGCGACAAGAACCGCCGCGAGCAGCGGATCGTCTCCGAGCGGATCGTCCGCCTCCTGCGCCCGCACTCGGTCTGGGTCGAGGCCGCGGCAGAGCCCGAGGTGATCAAGGTCGCCAACATCCAGCATCTGGCCACCCCCGTCATCGCCCAGCTTGCCGAACCGCGCTCGGCGGTCGAGCTCGCCGGCCTGATGCATCCGACCCCCGCCGTCGGCGGCGAGCCTCGCGAGGGGGCGGCGCGAGCGATCCTCGAGATGGAGGAGATGGACCGTGGCTGGTACGCCGGCCCGGTCGGCTGGATGGACGCCGCCGAAGACGGCGAGTTCTGCGTCGGTCTGCGCAGCTCCCTGCTGCGCGACCGCGACGCCCACCTCTACGCCGGCGTCGGCGTCGTCGCCGGCTCCGACCCGGCGGCCGAGCTCGAGGAGACCGAGATCAAGCTGCAGGCGCTGTTGCCACTGCTCACTTAGGAGGGCCGGGGGACCCCTCCCGGAGCAACAGCGGGGAGGCTCCGGGAGGGGTCCCCCGGCCCTCCTCAAAGTCGAGCGGCGGCCAGCGCCTGAGATACGGAGGCAGCGAGGTGGCGGTGGAGGTTCGCGTTGGCCTGGCGATCGACGTTGACCTCGATCAGGCCGGTGCCGGCGGCGAGCGCGTCCGGGAGCTCGTGAGAGCGAGTCCAGGCGGCGGTGCGGTAGGTCGAAGAGGGCGGCGGCCTTGGCGACGCTGACGCCGCGAGGAGTGCCGAGCAGGGCCTCGAACTCCTCGCCGTCCAGAGCCTCGGCCTGGGGGAGGAAGTGGAAGATTCCGCCGCCGTCGTTGTCGATGACGACGACCCGGACCGGCGCCTCGACCTCGCGCAGGGAGGCGAGGCCGCCGATGTCGTGGAGCAGCCCGAGGTCGCCGGTGACGATCGTCGTCGGGCGGCCGCTCGCCGCCGCCGCGCCGATCCCCGAGGAGACCAGCCCGTCGATGCCGTTGGCGCCGCGGTTGCAGAGGAAGCTCGCGCCGGCGGGGCCGGCGGGCAGGAACGCCTCCTGGTCGCGGATCGGCATGCTCGAGGCGGTGTAGACGAGGTCGTCCATCGCCGTGTGCGGCGCCCAGCGCGAGCTGCAGGGCCGGCTCGGTGATCGGCCCCTCGCCGCCGAGCTCCTTCGCCAGGGCCCCGGCCGCCGCGTCGTCGCAGCGACGCCAGAGCTCGGCGTACTCGCGATCGCCCCGCTCGACCCGAGCCGCCCAGCCGGCCGCCAGCTCGGTCGGGTCGGCCCGCAGGATCGCCGCCGCCCGGCGGCTCGGCTCGTTCCAGCCGGCGTGACGGGTCGACGACGATCTGGTCGGCGCCCGAAGCGGCCAGCCACCGCCGCAGCGGCTTGCTCGTCGGCATCTCGCCGAAACGGAGGACGAGATCGGGGACGACGCGATTGCGGAAGTGCTCGTCGCGGAGCAGGAGGTCGTAGCCGGCGATCACGTGCGAGCGGTCGTGTGGCCCGCAGCGCAACTGCGAGGTCGGCTCGGCGAGGATCGGGAAGCCGGAGGCCGCGGCCAGGTGGGCCAGCGGCTCGCGCAACTCGGGGTCTGACTGGCGCCCGGCGACGATCACCCCCGAGATCGCTTCGGCGATGTGCTTGCCGACCTCCTCGAGCAGGAACCCGGACGGCTCGGGGTCGATCGGGGTCACCGCGGTCAGTGGACGCTGCCCGCCGCGGCCCTCCAGCGCCAGTGGGTCGATCGCGGTCACGGCCCCTGCGACCGGCAACGGCGAGAGCGGCTCGCGCCAGGGGAGGTTGAGGTGGACGGGGCCCGGGCGGGGCTCGCCGCGGGCCGCGGCAAAGGCACGGCAGGCGGTGGAGCGCAGGTGGAGGAGCCCGTCGTCCCCGGCCTCATGCGTGCCGACTTCGCAGAACCAGCGCACCGCCGAGCCGTAGAGCTTGACCTGGTCGAGCGTCTGGCCGGCCCCGATCCCGCGCAGCTCCGGCGGGCGATCGGCGGTCAGCGCGATCAGCGGCAGGGCGGACTCGTCGGCCTCGCAGATGGCCGGGTGGTAGTTGGCGGCCGCGGTCCCCGAGGTGCAGAGGATCGCGACCGGCGCACCGCTCGCCTGTGCGGCGCCGAGCGCGAAGAAGGCCGCCGAGCGCTCGTCGACGATCACCGTCACCTCGATCTCCTCCTGGCGCCAGAGCGCAAGCGGCCAGTGGCGTCGAGCGCGAGCCGGGGGAGACGACCGCGTGGCGCAACCCGCAACGGGCCAGCTCCTCGACGAAGGCCGAGGCGAGCGCGGTGTTGGCGTTGGTCGGGTCCATCGTGTGGCTACTTTTGCCCCCATGCGGGACAAAGGAGCCACGCCAGGCTAAAGCCGGTGGGCCTCCAGCGCCGCCTCGTCTATCTCGACGCCGAGCCCGGGGCCGGGAGGGGGGTGGAGGTAGCCGTCCAGCAGCTCGCACTCGACCGAGGCGATCGTCGACGCGAAAAGCCGTTGGGTGGCGAGACCGTGCGAGCGCTCTCCGGCGGCCGGCCACGGAAGGGGACCGAGCTTGGCGGCGAGCCGGGCCGCGGCCGCGATCCCGACAGGGCCGTCGAGGGCGCTGGAGGCGTAGGCGGGAAGATTGCCGGCGATCCGCAGGGCGCGGAAAAGACCGCCGACCTTGGCGAGCTTTATGCCGGTGAGCCGGAAGGCGCCGGTGCGCGCGGCGCGCAGGGCGTCCTCGGGGGTCTCGACGCTCTCGTCGCCGGCGAGTGGGATCGACGTATGGGGGGCGAGCTCGGCCGCCCGCTCCATGGTCGCCACCGGTTGCTCGGCCAGCTGGATCCCGAACGGCTCGATCTCCGCAAGGACCGCGCTCGCCGTCTCCAGGTCCCACGACGCGTTGGCGTCCACCCTGATCTGCGCCTCCGGGCCGAGCGCCTCGCGCACTGCCCGCACCTGCTCGGCGTCGTGCCCGGCGCCGAGCTTGAGCTTGAACGTCGTGTAGCCCTCCGCCTGCCAGCTCAGCGCGTCCTCCGCCACCGCGGCCGGCTCGCCCGCGATCAGGGTCGCGTTGCAGGGGACCGGCGCCGGGGGTGGGCCCGCGCCGACCTGGCGCTCGCCGAGATCGAGCAGTGCCGTCAGCGCCGCGCAACGGGCCGGCGGAGACATCTCGAGCTTGGACGGCAGGCGCGCCGCCTCGCCGACGCTGCCCGCCTCGACCGCCGCGGAGAGCACGGAGCCTCTGATCAGGCCCTCGATCTCCGCGACGACCTGGGTCAGCGACGCGCCCCCTCGCAGCGAGAGCGGGACCGCTTCGCCGAGGCCGATGACGCCGTCCTCCGAGCGCAGTCGCAGCAGCACCATCTCTCGCCGCTCCAGCGAACCGCGCGCCGTGACGTAGGGCCCGCGGAAGGGGAGCGCGTAAGGGATTACCTCGGCCGCGGCGAGTCGCACGCCCCTAGCCTCGCAGGCGCAGCTGGGGGCGGGCGCTCAACTCGCCAGCAGCAGCCCGGCGGAGACGAGCAGGCTGAAGGCGCCGAGCAGGGCGCCGGTGCCCGCGAGGGCGCCGTTGAGGGAGGGGCCGTCGGTGCGGTTCGTAACCGCCCGCATCGGCCCCACCGCCAGTGGCAGCGAGAGCAGGGCGATCAGGGGCAGGGGGCTGGCTTCTCCGGCGAGCAGGGCGATCGGCAGAACGACGAAGGCGCCGAGCACCAGGCCGCGGTAGAGGACGATCGCGTTGTGCCGCCCCATCCGCACGGCCAGCGACATCTTGCCGGCCCGCCGGTCGGTCTCCATGTCGCGGACGTTGTTGACGACGAGGATCGCCGTCGCCAGGAAGCCGACCGCGATCGAGAGGCCCAGCGGCAGCGCGTCGAGCTCCTCGAGCTGCACGAAGTAGGAGCCGTTGACGGCAACCAGGCCGAAGAAGAGGAAGACAAAGACCTCGCCGAGGCCTGCGTATCCGTAGGGGCGCGGGCCGCCGGTGTAGAGGACGCCGGCGGCGATCGAGAAGGCGCCGATGACGATGATCACGACGCCCGCCACCGTGGCCAGGTAGACGCCGCAGGCGACGGCAACCGCGAAGGCGACCCAGGTCGCTCTGAGCACTCGCTGCGGCGTCACCAGGCCAGCCGAGGTGACGCGCACCGGCCCCAAGCGGTCGGCGGTGTCGGCGCCCCGCTTCGCGTCGGAGTAGTCGTTGGCGAGATTGGTCCCGATCTGGATGAAGATCGAGCCGACCAAGGCGGCGACGAAGGCGCCGACCCGGGGCAGGCTTCCGTACCAGTAGACAGCCGCCGCGGTTCCGACCAGGACCGGCGCGATCGCCGCCGGCAGCGTCCGCGGCCTCGCCGCCATCACCCAAATTCTCATATGAACCGCCACCTCCTCCGCTTCGCGTCCGGGGGTGGCGGCAGAGCGCCATATCGGCGACGCTCGCAAAGGAATCAGATATGGATGCTCGCTCTTCGGTGCTTCAGAGGGGGTCCCGATAGGTCACTGCGGACGGGGCCCCAACTGGCTGACCCACTGGGTTCGACTCCTCCAAGTTCCTGGCCGCCGGGACCCTTGACGGGGCGTGGGTAGGGGGTGAAGCGTCTTGTACTTTTTCGCCGCTGCGCTCTCGGACGGCCGGGGTGCGATCCGCGAAAAAGTTAAGCGAAACCCCCTGCCCACGCCCCGCACCGCATGGCCGCCTCGGGAACTTGGAGAAGTCGGGCTGCCGCTTCTCCTTGAACGCCTCGCGCCCCTCGGCGGCCTCCTCGCTGCCGTAGAAGAGCAGGTTGGTGTCGTGGGCCAGCTGCTGGATCCCGGCGTAGCCGTCCTCGTGGGCGTTGAAGCTGGCCTTGACCAGGCGCAGCGCAAAGGGAGAGAGGGCGAGCATGTCCCGACACCAGGCGACCGTCTCCCGCTCGAGCTCATCGAGGGGGACCACCGCGTTGACGAGGCCCATCTCCAGCGCCTCGTGGGCGTCGTACTGGCGGCAGAGCAGCCAGAACTCCTTCGCCTTCTTGGTTCCGACCAGGTCGCGCAGGAGGGAGACGCCGAAGCCGCCGTCCCAGGAGCCGACCCGCGGTCCGGTCTGCCCGAAGCGAGCGTTGTCGGCCGCGATCGTCAGGTCGCAGCAGACGTGGAGAATGTGGCCGCCGCCGATCGCGTAGCCGGCGACCATCGCCACCACCGGCTTCGGCAGCCGCCTCATCTGCACCTGCAGGTCGGTGACGTGGAAGCGGCCGATGGCGGCGCCCTCGGCGACGTAACCGGTGTCGCCGCGGACGTTCTGGTCACCGCCGGAGCAGAACGCCTTCTGGCCCTCGCCGGTGAGGACGATCACACCCACCTCGGTGTCCTCGCGGGAGGACTCGAGTGCCGCGGAGATCTCGACAAGCGTCTGCGGGCGGAAGGCGTTGTGGACCTCGGGCCGGTCGATCGTGATCTTCGCGATCCCGCCGGCCGTCTCGTGACGGATGTCCTCGTACTCTCCGGCGGGGCTCCACTCGACCGGCGCGTACAGTTCCTCCTCGGGTGGGGCGTCCTTGTGTCGTTGCGGCATGATGCGCACGATAGCCAGGGACACCCGGCCCGCGCCTGGATCATCCATGAAACTCGACGACTGGCTCTCCCAGAGATCGCAGAGCTGCCCCGACCGGGCGGCCCTCGTCGCCGACGGCTCGGAGGTCAGCTACGCGGAGCTCGAGGCCGAGGCGACCTGGGTCGCGCGGCGGCTCGCCGCACACGGCGTCCGGCGCGGATCGACCGCCGCCCTCACCATGCACCCGCGCCGCGAGCAGGTGGTCCTCGTCCACGCGCTGATGAAGCTGGGGGCGACGGTGCTGCCGCTGGCGCCCCAGATGACCGCCGCCGAGCACGCCGCGATCATCGCCGCAGAGGAGGCCGACGTCGACCTGGTCGAGCCCGGCGAGCTGACCCAGACCGAGGCCGACCTGCCGCTGCTCGGCGAGCACGACATGGACGACATCGCCTGCCGGGTGCTGACCAGCGGCAGCTCCGGCTCGCCGCACCCGGTCGGGCTCACCTACGGGAACTTCCTTTGGAGCGCGGTCGGCTCCGCCTTCAACATCGGCGTCTCGCCGACCGACCGCTGGCTCTGCTGCCTGCCGCTCAGCCACATCTCCGGGCTGGGGATCGTGATGCGCTCGGTGATCTACGGAACGACCGCCGTGATCCACGACGGGTTCGACGCCGACCGCGTCATCGCCGCGCTCGAGGAGGACGACATAAGCGTCCTCTCATTGGTGACGACGACCCTGGTCCGCCTGCTCGACGCCGGCGCCGACCTCTCCGGGCCGCGCGCGATCCTGATCGGCGGCGGCCCGGTCCCCAAGGAGCCGCTCGAAGAGGCGATCGGGGCCGGCGCCACCGTCGTCCAGACCTACGGTCTCACCGAGGCCTGCTCGCAGGTGACGACGCTCTCCCTCGCCGATGCGAGGCGGAGGCTCGGCTCCGCCGGGCGGCCGCTGCTCACAACCCACCTGCGGATCAAGGACGGCGAGATCCTCGTCCAGGGGCCGACCGTCTCGGCCGAACGGATCGACGACGACGGCTGGCTGCACACCGGCGACCTCGGACGCATCGACGAGGAGGGCTTCCTCTACGTCGAGGACCGCATGGACGACATGATCGTCAGCGGCGGCGAGAACGTGGTCCCCGCCGAAGTCGAGCAGGTGCTGCTCCGACACCCGGAGGTGGCGGACGCCGCCGTCGTCGGCCGCGAGGACCCGGAGTGGCAGCAGGCCGTGACCGCGATCGTCGTCCTCGAAGACGGCTCTTCGGCGACGCCGGACGAGCTGCGCCGCCACTGCGCCGAGTCGCTGGCGGGCTTCAAGGTTCCGAAGCGGGTCGAGCTCGCGGCGGCGCTGCCGCGCACGCCCTCGGGCAAGCTGATGCGACGGGCGCTCCGCTAGCCTCCCGGCCATGCGCACAGACGACATCTTCTACGACAAGGACGCCGACCTCTCGAAGCTCGAGGGGAAGACCGTCGCCATCCTCGGCTACGGCTCCCAGGGCCACGCCCACGCCCTCAACCTCAAGGACTCGGGGATCGACGTCGTGGTCGGCCTGCGCTCCGACTCGAGCAGCCGCGCCAAGGCCGAAGAGGCCGGCCTCGAGGTCCTCGACATCGCCGATGCGGCGAGCAGGGGGGACGTCGTCATGATCCTCCTCCCCGACGAGAAACAGGCCGAGATCTGGAACGCCGAGATCGCCGACGGGATCGCGCCCGGCAACCTGCTGCTCTTCGCGCACGGCTTCGCGATCCACTTCGAGCAGATCCTGCCGCCACCCGGTGTCGACGTCGGCATGGTCGCGCCCAAGGGCCCCGGCCACCTGGTCCGCCGCCAGTACGAGGAAGGGCACGGCGTGCCCTGTCTGATGGCGGTCCATCAGGACGCCACGGGCGAGGCCCACGACCTCGTCCTCGCCTACGCGTCGGGGATCGGCGGCGGCCGCGCCGCGGTGATCGAGACGACGATGAAAGACGAGTGCGAGACCGACCTCTTCGGCGAGCAGGCCGTGCTCTGCGGTGGCGCCTCGGAGCTGGTCCGGGCGGGCTTCGAGACCCTCGTCGAGGCTGGGTACGACCCTCGCCTCGCCTACTTCGAGTGCCTGCACGAGCTGAAGCTGATCGCCGACCTGATGTACGAGAAGGGGATTCAGGGCATGCGCTACTCGATCTCCAACACGGCCGAGTACGGCGACATGACCCGCGGCAAACGGGTCATCGGCGACGAGTCCCGGGCGGCGATGAAGAAGATCCTCGAGGAAATCCAGTCGGGCGACTTCGCCAAGGAGTGGATCGCCGAGAACCGCGCCGGCGGCGAGAACCTCTCGCGGATGCGAGAGGAAGGCGCCGGCCACCAGGTCGAGGAGGTCGGCAAGGACCTTCGCGACATGATGCCGTGGATCGACCAGGAGTTCTAGGTCGCTGGCGGGGTGGGGGAGCGGCGGCAGGCCCTCTCCGGGAATTGGGGGAAGCCGCCTGCGGCGGCTTCCAATCGTGAGCGCGGCTGACGCCGCGCGACCTCAGATTGCATATCGCGCCTTCGGCACATTCCCAGGCCCCACCGCCCGTCCTCGCGAGCCGCCGCTCTCAGCAACCGGCCGCGTCGCAAGCTTCTGAGCTGGGTCTCTCTCAAGCTTTCCGAAGCGGCGACCTCGCTCCTCCCGTCGCCTACACCGTGTGGGGAGGGAGGCCGGTTGGTCTGCGGGGGAATGTGCCGAAGGCGCGATATGCAATCTGTCTTCTGCGCGGCGCAGCCGCGCACTCACATCGAACCTGCCAAAGGCAGGTTCGCCCAATTCCCCCGCAGACCGACCGGCCTCCTAGCTCACCCGCCTAAGCGCCGGGAGGGGCGTCGTCGCCGAAGCGGGAGACCTCGTCCTCGGGCAGGGCGCCGTCGCGGCCGACGTAGCCGTCCTTGCCGCCGACGACGAGATAGACCGCGTCCTCGGAGTCGCTGAGGTTGCGGATCTTGCGGACCGTGGGAGCGTCGACCCAGGCGCAGCCGCCGGGCGCCAGCTCGTGCTCGGTGCCGTCGTCGAAGACGATCGCGATCCTGCCGCTGTGGCAGAAGTAGAGCTCCTCCTGCTTCTCGTGCAGGTGGCGGCCGGTCTCGTAGGAGGGCGGGATGACGATCCCGTTGACGCCGAAGGCGGTCACGCCGAGGGTCTTGCGGACCTTCCGAAAGCCGTAGCCCTCGCCCATGTCGTTGAGATTCGCGACGGCATAGCCGTCGCCCGTCGCGGTTGCCTCAGGCGTGTCGCTCATGCCGGTCAGCCTAGTCAATAACCTGTCGCCTCCGATGACCGCAAATCTCACCGACACGAGGATCCCCGCCGAGCTCAAGCCCGAGGACGGGCGCTTTGGCTGCGGGCCCTCGAAGGTCCGCCCGGAGGCGCTGGCCAAGGTCGGCGAGAGCGCGGCGCTGATGGGGACATCGCACCGCCAGAAGCCGGTCAAGGACCTGGTCGGCCGCATCCGCACGGGCGTCGGCGAGCTCCTCGGCCTGCCCGACGGCTACGAGGTCGCGCTCGGCAACGGCGGCACGACCGCCTTCTGGGACGCAGCCGCCGCCTGGCTGGTGCGCGACCGCGCCCTGCACCTCGTCTACGGCGAGTTCTCCCAGAAGTTCGCCAAGGTGACGAAGGGCGCGCCTTTCATCGCCGAGTCGAACTGGGTTGAGACCGAGCCGGGCGACGCACCCGAGCCGGTTGCCGGGGCCGACGCCGACGTGATCGCCTGGGCCCACAACGAGACCTCGACCGGGGTGATGGTCGGCGTGCGGCGCCCGGCCGGCTCGGAGGGAGCCCTCGTCCTCGTCGACGCGACCTCGGGCGCCGGCGGCCTGCCCCTCGACGCCTCCCAGGCCGACGCCTACTACTTCGCCCCGCAGAAGGGGTTCGCCTCCGACGGCGGCCTCTGGCTGGCCGCGCTGAGCCCGGCGGCGATCGCCAGGATCGAGGAGCTCGACGGCGCCGAAGGCCGCTGGCAGCCGGGCTTCCTCTCCCTGCAGACCGCCCTCGAGAACTCGCGTAAGGACCAGACCTACAACACACCCGCCGTCGCGACCCTGATCCTGCTCGCCGAGCAGGTCGAGTGGATGCTCGGCGGCGGCGGGCTCGAGTGGTGCGTGGAGCGCACCGGCGCCTCCTCCTCGCACCTCTACGGGTGGGCGGAAGGGGCTGACTTCGCCTCGCCCTTCGTCGCCGACCCCGCCAAGCGCTCGCTGGTCGTCGGCACGATCGACTTCGACGACTCGGTCGACGCCGCGGCCCTCGCGGCGACGCTGCGAGCCAACGGGATCGTCGACACCGAGCCCTACCGCAAGCTCGGTCGCAACCAGCTCCGGATCGGGATGTTCCCCGCGGTCGAGCCCGCCGACGTCGAGGCGCTCACCGCCTGCATCGACTGGGTGATCGAGAACGACCCCGGAGTCGCCCGGTGACCCCCCGGCCCGACGGCCAGCCGAAGGTGCTCGTCAAGGAGAAGATCGCCGACTCCGGCGTCGCGCTGCTGCGCGAGAACTTCGACGTCGACCTCGGCCTCGAGATGTCCGACGAGGAGCTCGGCGAGGCGATCGCCGGCTACGACGCGATCCTGATCCGCTCGGCGACGAAGATGACCGCCGAGCTGATCGACCGCGGCGAGCGCCTCAAGGTGATCGGCCGCGCCGGCACCGGCGTCGACAACGTCGACATCGCGGCTGCGACCAAGCGCGGGGTTATCGTCGCCAACGCGCCGGAATCGAACTCGGTCGCCGCCGCCGAGCACACCCTGGCGCTGATGCTGGCGCTCTGCCGCAACGTGCCGCAGGCGCACGGCTCGCTGACCGGCGGCGCCTGGGAGCGTCCCAAGTTCAAGGGCACCGAGCTCTACGGCAAGACCCTGGGCGTGATCGGCTTCGGCCGCATCGGCCAGCTCGTCGCCAAGCGCGCCCAGAGTTTCGAGATGGAGGTCGTCGCCTTTGACAAGTTCGTCTCGGCCGAGCGCTTCCGCGAGCTCGGCGCCGAGGGAGTCGAGAGCCTCGAGGACCTGCTCGCCCGCGCCGACATCGTCACCCTGCACACTCCGAAGACGCCGGAGACGATCGACCTGATCGACTCGGGCGCGATCGCGGCGATGAAGGAGGGCGCGAGGATCGTCAACTGCGCCCGCGGCGAGCTGGTCGACCTCGACGCGGTGCTCGCCGGGCTCGAGAGCGGCAAGCTGGGAGGCGCCGCGCTCGATGTCTTTCCCGCCGAGCCCTTCACCGAGCATCCGGTCTTCGCCCGCGAAGACGTTGTCGTCACGCCGCACCTGGGTGCCTCGACCGCCGAGGCCCAGGACCGCGCCGGGGTCGTCACCGCCGAGCAGGTGACCGCGGCTCTGACCGGCGGCGTCGTCACCAACGCGGTCAACATCGCCGCGGTCCGCCCCGAGGCGATGGAGGCGCTGGCCCCCTTCGTGCCGCTCTGCGAAAAGCTCGGCCGCCTCGCCCAGGGACTCGGCGACGGGTCGGTCGACAGGGTCACGGTCGAGTTCCGCGGCAAGATCGCCGCGCACGACACGCGCCTGCTGGGGATCGCGGTCCTGGTCGGGATCCTCTCCGGCAACACCGAGGAGCAGGTCAACCTCGTCAACGCGCCGCAGATGGCCGAGGAGCGCGGCATCGAGCTGGTCGAGACCAAGGAGGGCGCCAGCGAGGACTTCACCGAGCTCGTCACCGTCAGGATCGGGACCGCCGAGGACGGGGTCGAGGTCGCCGGGACCGGAGTCGGGCCGCGCAACGAGCCCTACCTGGTCTCGATCTGGGGCGAGAGCTTCTACCTTCCGTTTGCAGACCACATTGCGGTCTTTCGCTACGCCGACAGGCCCGGGATGATCGGCAAGGTGGGCACCATCTTCGGCGAGGAGTCGGTCAACATCGTCTCGGCTGCGGTCGGTGCCGAGACCGGAGGGGAGAAGGCGGTCATCGCCCTCACCACCGACGACCACGTCCGCGACGAGACGATCGACAAGATCCTCGAGCTCGACGGATTCTCGGTCGGCCGCTCCGTGGACCTCTAGGGTCGGTCGGGATGAAGGCTCTGGTTCAGACGGGAATCGGCGGGCCGGAGGTGTTGCGGGTCGAGGAGCGTCCCGATCCGGAGGTCGGCCCCGGCGAGGTGCGGATCGCTGTCAGGGCGGCCGGTGTCAACTTCGCCGACACGATGGCCCGAGTCGGCCTCTATCCCGATGCGCCGAAGCCGCCCTGCGTAATGGGCTACGAGGTGGCCGGCGAGATCGAGTCGGTTGGCGAGGGCGTGTCCGAGCACGCGATCGGCGACCGGGTCTTTGCCGGGATCCGCTTCGGGGGCCAGGCGGAGCTGATCTCCGTGCCCGCGGATCAGGCCTTTCCGCTGCCCGAGCGACTCAGCTTCGAGCAGGGGGCGGCGTTGGTGGTCAACTACAGCACCGCCTATGCCGCGTTGATGATCATGGGCAGCCTCCGAGAGGGTGACCGCGTCCTGATTCACGCCGCGGCCGGCGGTGTCGGCATCGCGGCGACCCAGATCGCTCGTAACGCCAGGGCCGCCCAATTGGTCGGCACCGCCTCCCCCTTCAAGCACGAGGCCATCAGAGCTCAGGGCATTACCGATCCGATCGACTACCGCAACCTCGACTTCGAGGCGGAGGTGATGCGAATCACCGGGAACGAGGGTGTCGACCTGATCATCGACGCGCTCGGCCCGACCTCCTTCCGCAAGGACTACCGGCTGCTTCGCCCCGGCGGGCGGCTGGTCATGTACGGGCTGTCGGAGGCGACGAAGGAAGGAAGGCGCAACCTGCCGGCGACCCTGCGCAGCCTGGCCAAGATGCCGCTGGCGACGATGCCGTGGTGGAAGAGCCTGACGATGATGAACGAGAACAAGGGAGTCTTCGGGCTCAACATGCTCAAGTGGTGGGACGAGGAGGGCAGCCTGGATCGGGCGCTCAAGCCGTTGATTCCGGACCTCGACGCGGGCCGCCTCGAGCCCGTTGTGGCCGAGGCGTTCCCCTTCGAGAAGGCGGGCGACGCTCATAAATTCATCGCCGAGCGCCGCAACGTCGGCAAGGTTGTGTTGTTGCCTTCATAGGACGTCCGATCGAGCGGGGGCAGAGCACCAGACGATGAAGAAGCTGATCCTGATCACGCTGGCCGTGCTGGCGGCGCAGGTGCCGCTGACCGCGCACGCCGTCGAAAAGCCGCTCACCTACACGGTCCTCCTCGCCGGCGGCCCCGAATCGAACGAAATCCGGATCTGGCTGACGCCCGACGGGCGCACCTACGTGATCGACTCGATCTACCCGCTCGAAGTCGGCGGGACGGTCTGCGAGCACCCCGCCTCGAACCCGAACGAGCTGACCTGCCAGGCCCCGCAGATCGCGTCCTTCGAATTCAACGCCGATGGCGGCGACGACGTGGCCAGGGTGACCAGCGACGTGCGCATCCCGGTGACGATGCGAGGTGGGCCCGGTCGCGACATCCTGGTCGGCGGCTCCGGGCCCGACAAGCTCCTCGGCGGCGACGGCGCCGACAAACTGATCGGCCGGGACGGCGACGACGTCCTGCTCGGCGGCAACGGCCCCGACGCGATCTTCGGCGGCCGCGGCAACGACGTCCTGCGCGGCGGCGCCGGGTTCGACAGCCTCTTCGGCGGCCCGGGCCACAACAAGATCAGCCAGTGAGCGGGCGCCTCCGCTAGGCCGTCCGTGGCCTGCGGCGGACAAGCCTGCCGCCGACGAAGAAGAGGGCGATCAGGAAGCCGAGCAGGGAGAGGCCCGCGTCGAGCCGGAACGCTGCCTGGATGCCGTCGGCGAAGGGCGGGATCGAGGCCGAGAAGACCGTCGTCGTCAAGCCGAGGCCGATCGAGCCCCCGGCGATCTGGAACATGTAGACGATGCCGCCCGCAAGGCTGGTCTGCGATTCCGAGACCGAGGTCACGCCCGCCGTCGTCGCGGTCGGGTAGAAGCTGCCGATCCCGAGTCCGAGCACGACCATTCCGATGATCAGGGAGCCGTAACCCGAGCTCGAGTCGACCTGGGAGAAGAGGAACGGCGAGATCGTGATGCAGGCAGCGCCGAATGAGGCGAGGAGCTTGGCCCCGAGCCTCTCGTAGAGAGGGCCGGCGACGAAGGAGACGGCAGCGAACGTGGCAAGGAAGGGGAGGATGCCAACACCGGCCTCGAGCGGCGAGTATCCGAGCTGCTTCTGCATGAACTGCGGCAGGTAGAGCAGGGCGGCGAAGAAGGTGGCGGACATCAGCAGGATTGCCAGGCAGGATGCGCGGAAGCTCTCGTTTCGCATCACTTCCCTGGGAACGAGGGCATTGGCGCCGGCCCGGCGCTCGATCGGCACGAAGGCGACGATCAGCAGCGCGGCGACGACGAGCAGACCGACCACCCGCGGATCGCTCCAACCCCAGTCGTCGACCTGGTCGAGCGCGATCAGCAGCGACACCAGGCCGACCGAGAGCGCCGCGATCCCGCCGTAGTCGATCTTCTGGTCGCCGATCTCGGGCTCCTCAACCCGGACCAGGAAGTAGGTGACCAGGACCGCGAAGATCGCGATCGGCACGTTGAGGAAGAAGATCCACCGCCAGCTGAGGACATCGGTGAGGACCCCGCCGATCAGTGGGCCCATCGCGTTGCCGAGCCCGGCGGCGCCGATGATCACGCCGCCGGCGAGGCCGGCACGGTCTTCCGGCAACAGCTCATAGGTCATGCCGAGGATCGCCGGCCACATCAGCGCTCCGCCGATCCCCATGACGACACGGGTGGCGATCAGCCAAGCCTCGGTTTGCGCGGCGCCGCCCAACGCCGACATGACGGCGAAGATCGCCGTCCCCACGAAGAAGGCCCGGCGCCGCCCGAACATATCGGCGAGGCGCCCTCCGGTGACGATCATCACCCCGAAGGTGAGGGCGTACGCATTGACCACCCACTGGATCGTGTTGATGTTCGTGGAGAAGTCCTTCTCCATCGTCGGCAGGGCGACGTTGATCGCCGAGAAGTCGTTGGCGATCACAATCACCGCCACCGCCATCGCCAAGAGGGCGAGGATCGTCGACCTGCTGAGCTTCTCCTTCTCGGGTCCCACCGGGCTGATTTCGCCAGCCTATGCGCTAAGCTCAGCCGACGAATGGCTCTCCGCCTCGACAGCCTCGCGCTTCTCCTTCTCCTCCCCCCTCGGGGGGAATAGCGCTGGGCGGCGCGTTAGCCGCGAGAGACAAGGTCATTCGAGTCAAGTAGAGAAGGAGGAGGTCCGATGGGACCCACATCTGACGCCAATCGCGTCCACATATTCGACACGACCCTGAGGGACGGCGAGCAGTCGCCGGGCATTTCCCTGAACACCGGCGAGAAGGTCGAGATCGCCCAGCAGCTCTCGCGGCTCGGGGTCGACGTGATCGAGGCCGGCTTCCCGATCACCTCTCCCGGCGACTTCGAGGCGGTCGAGGCGATTGCGCGGGGGGTCGAGGGCCCGGTCATCTGCGGGCTCGCCCGCACCCACAAGGCGGACATCGACGCTGCCTGGGGGGCGGTCAAGGACGCGCAGCACCCGCGCATCCACACGTTCATCTCGACCTCCGACATCCACATCGAGCATCAGCTGCAGACCGACCGCGAGGACGTCAAGGGCCAGGCCAGGGCCGCGGTCGCCCACGCCAAGGCCTACTGCGAGGACGTCGAGTTCTCGCCGATGGACGCGACCAGAGCCGACATCGAGTTCACAGCCGAGGTCTGCGCGATCGCCGTCGAGGAGGGCGCGACGACGATCAACATCCCCGACACGGTCGGCTACACGACTCCCGAGGAGTACGCCGAGTACTTCCGGCGCCTCTACGAGCTGGTCCCCGGCCTCAGCGAGCTGGAGACCTCGGTCCACTGCCACGACGACCTGGGGCTGGCCGTCGCCAACTCCTACGCCGGCGTGCTGGCCGGCGCCCGCCAGGTCGAGTGCGCCGTCAACGGAATCGGCGAGCGGGCCGGTAACTGCTCCCTCGAGGAGATCGCGATGCTGATCCGCACCCGCGAGGACGTCCACGGGCTGACGATCGGCCTCAACACGAAGGAGCTGGCCCGCACAAGCCGCATGGTCTCGCGCCTGACCGGATACGCGATCCAGCCGAACAAGGCCGTGGTCGGACGCAACGCCTTCGCCCACGAGTCCGGCATCCACCAGGACGGGGTGCTGAAGGAGCGCACCACCTACGAGATCATGGACGCGACCGAGGTCGGCCTGGAGTCGAACTCGATCGTGCTCGGCAAGCACTCCGGGCGCCACGCGCTGAAAGACGCGCTGGAGCAGCTCGGCTTCAAGGTCGAGGGAAATGCCCTGAACGCCGCCTTCAAGCGCTTCAAGGAGGTCGCCGACCGCAAGAAGCAGGTCACGGCGCTCGACCTGGAGGCGATAGTCGCCGACGAGATGCGCGAGAAGGAGGACTCGCACGACCTGGCCTGGTTCGAGGTCGAGGCGGGCTCGCGGCGCGAGCCGCTGGCCAAGGTCGCGGTGAAGATGCCCTCCGGTGAGGAGGCGGTCGGCGAATCGGGCGGCGACGGCCCGGTCGATGCGATCTTCCTCGCGATCCAGAAAGCGGTCGGCACCGAGTGTGAGTTGCGCCAGTACACGGTCGAGGCGGTTACCGGAGGGGAGGACGCCCTCGGCCAGGTCACGGTGATGCTGCGCGCCGCCGGTCGACTGGCGACCGGACAGGGCGTCGCAACCGACATCCTCGAGGCGTCGGCTCGCGCCTACGTGCGAGCCCTGTCCAACGCCCTCGAGGGCGCCGCCGTCCGCGAGGCCGAGGCGGCAACCGCCGAGGCCGCGGTCGAACGAACCCCAGGCCCCTGAGGCAGTGTCCCGGCCGCCCCTTCGAGATCGATACCGGCACGGTCTTCGCAAAGCGGTCGGGACCAGCGCCGGGCCCTACGGCTACACGCTGACGGTCTGGACGACGGGCGCCGTACTGATCCACGCGCGGGGCGTGCCGAGCACCTTCGAGGCCCTCTGCTTCATGTTCGGTGCGGTTCTCGGCTTCGCCGCGATCGGGGCGCTCGCCTTCCGGACCAACACCGGCATTCGGGCGCGAGCCGTGAGCCACCCGGTGCTCTGGGGCAGCTTCCATTTCGTCCCCGTCGCCGCCTCGGTCGGGGCGGCGTCGCTGACCGCTCATATCGTCAATGGGGCCTCCGACTGGCCGCTCGCCGGCTTCACCGCGACGGCGATATACCTGACCTTCGTCGCCGCCCAGATCACCTTCTTCGAGGAGCAGGTCTTCGAAGACCTCGAGCACGATGTCGAGTCGATCGAGCACGAGGTAGTCGAGGACCTCTAGCGCCGGCAGCGCTATAGCCGCGTGCAAATACAAACGTATGTGATAGCGTACGCCGCCGATGAGCACCGCCGCCACCGACACGACGCCCGAGAGCCGCTCCGTCGCCACACCTCACGTCGGGGAGCGGGTCCACGCCCTGCGCGAGGCCCTCGGCTACTCGCTGCGCGACCTGGCCGAGCGCAGCGGGGTGAGCGCGCCGATGATCTCGCAGGTCGAGAGGGGGGAGACGAGCCCGACGATTGCCGTCGCCGCCAAGATCGCCGCCGGCCTGGACCTCACCCTCTCCCAGCTGCTGCGACTCGACGAGGGCGAGCACGTCTCGATCAGCCGTGCCGGCGGGCGGCGCCGGTATGAGCGCGGCGGCCACCGGTTCGAGGAGCTGACCCCGCCCCTGCCCGGCCAGCGGGCCGACGTCTCGCTGCACACCCTGAAGCCGGGCGCCGCGACCGGCGGCTCGGACGACCCGCCGATGCACGAGCCCGGCAGCCGCGAGACCACGGTCGTCCTCGACGGCACGCTGGCGCTGGTCGTCGACGGCAGCCGCCACGAGCTGCGCGGCGGCGACAGCGTCACTTTCGATGCCGACCTTCCCCATCACTTCGAGAACGAAGGCAAGGAGCCGACCCGGTTCCTGGCGGTGATCGCCGCCGGCCTGAGGAGGAGCTAGCCATGCCCAAGACCATGTTCGACAAGCTCTGGGACGCCCACGAGGTCTCCGACGGGCTGATCTACATAGACCTGCACCTGGTCCACGAGGTCACCTCGCCGCAGGCCTTCGACGGCCTCCGGCTCTCCGGCCGCGGCGTCCGCCGTCCCGACAAGACCCTGGCGACCGCCGACCACAACACGCCCACCGACGGGACGATGGCCGCACGGCTGATCGCCGACAAGCTCTCTCGAGTCCAGGTCGAAACCCTGGAGCGAAACTGCGAGGAGTTCGGGATCCCGATCTACAGCCTCGGCTCCGACCGCCAGGGGATCGTCCACGTGATCGGCCCGGAGCTGGGAGTCACCCAGCCCGGGATGACGATCGTCTGCGGCGACAGCCACACCTCGACCCACGGCGCCTTCGGCTCGCTCGCCTTCGGGATCGGCACCTCCGAGGTGGAGCATGTGCTCGCCACCCAGTGCATGGTCCAGAAGCGGCCGAAGACGATGCGGATCTCCTATTCCGGCGAGCTCGGCGCCGGCGTCACGCCAAAGGACCTGATCCTGGCGACGATCGGGCGCCTCGGCGTCGGCGGCATGGTCGGCCATGCGGTCGAGTACGCCGGGCCTGCGATCGAGGCGCTCTCGATGCCCGGCAGGATGACGATCTGCAACATGACGATCGAGGGCGGCGGCCGGGCGGGGATGATCGCGCCCGACGAGACCACCTTCGAGTGGGTGCGTGGCCGGGAGGCGGCGCCGAGCGACTTCGACGCCGCCGTCGACGCCTGGCGGGCGCTGCCCACCGATCCCGATGCGAGCTTCGACCAGGAGGTCGAGGTCGCCGCCGAGGACCTCTCGCCGATGGTCACCTGGGGGACGACGCCCGGGATGGTCGTCGAGGTCGCCGGCTCGGTCCCCGACCCCGAGGCGATGGAGTCCACGGCCGAGCGCGAGTCGGCCCGCCGCGCCCTCACCTACATGGCGCTGGAGCCGGGAACGCCGATGACCGAGATCCCGCTCGACCGGGTCTTCATCGGCTCCTGCACGAACTCACGGATCGAGGACCTGCGCGAGGCCGCTTCGGCGGTCGACGGGCGCAGGGTCGCCGACTCGGTTCACGGGATGGTCGTCCCCGGCTCCCAGCAGGTGAAGAAGACAGCGGAAGCGGAGGGCCTCGACGAGGTCTTCCGCTCTGCCGGCTTCGAATGGCGCGAGGCCGGGCTGCTCGATGTGCCTGGGGATGAACCCCGACACACTCGCCGAGGGTGAGCGCTGCGCCTCGACCTCGAACCGCAACTTCGAGGGGCGCCAGGGCAAGGGCGGCCGCACACATCTGGTCAGCCCGACGATGGCCGCGGCCGCGGCCGTCGAGGGGCATTTCGTCGACATCAGGGATTGGAGCTGAAATGAGATCGCTTGACGTGATCGAGGGCGGGGTCTCGGTCCTGGACCGAGCCGACGTCGACACCGACCAGATCATCCCCAAGCAGTTCCTCAAGCGAGTCGAGCGGACCGGGTTCGGCGAGTTCCTCTTCTACGACTGGATCCGCGACGGCGAGATCGAGCTGGAGCCGAACCCGATCCTCGTCACCGGCCCGAACTTCGGGTGCGGCTCCTCGCGCGAGCACGCTCCCTGGGCGCTGGAGGACTTCGGCTTCGAGGCGATCGTCGCGCCGTCGTTCGCCGACATCTTCTACGTCAACTGCACGAAGATCGGGCTGCTGCCGGTGATCCTCGACGAGGAGCACTGCCGGGCGGTAGCCGAGGCGGGCGAGGCACGCATCGACGTTGACGACGAGACCGTCACCTGCTCCGCCGGCGTCTTCGAGTTCGAGGTGGAGCTGGACGTCAAATACCGTCTCCTCAACGGCCTCGACGACATCGGCATCACGCTCGAGAACGCGGCGGCGATCGAAGCCTTCGAGGCTACGGGCGCGGCTGACCGGGGCCCGCAGACGACAGCCCTGCAGTGAGCGGCGTGTCGCCCCGGGATTGGGACGCGGCCACCTACCAGCGCGTTTCCGTGCCGCACGAGGAGTGGGCTCGGTCGATCCTCGACCGGCTCGACCTGGCCGGCGACGAGCGGGTCCTCGACGCCGGCTGCGGCAGCGGCCGGGTCACCGCGATGCTGATCGAGCGGCTGCCCGAGGGCAGCGTCGTAGCCGTCGATGGCTCGCCGTCGATGATCGAGGAGGTGCGCTCGGTCCTGCGCCCGCGGGACGAGGCCCTGGTTGCCGACCTGACCGGGCTGCGACTCGACGAGCCTGTCGACGTCGTCTTCTCGAACGCCGTGTTCCACTGGGTGCTCGACCACGACGCGCTCTTCCGCAGCCTTCACGGCCTGCTCCGTCCGGGCGGCAGGCTTGCCGCCCAGAACGGCGGTGCCGGCAACATCGCCCGCCTCAAGCGCTCCAGCGAGGAGGTCGCCGGCCGCCGGCCCTACGCCGCCCACTTCGAGGGGTTCGACCGGCCCTGGAACTACGCCGCGCCGGAGGAGACCGAGGCGAGGCTGCGCGCCGCCGGCTTCCAAGAGGCACGCTGTTGGCTGCAGCCCTGGGACATCTCCCCGCCGGAGCCTGCGCAGTTCCTGCGCACCGTCTGCCTGGGACCTCACATGGATCGCCTCCCCGAGGAGCTCCGCGACCCCTTCGTCGCCGACGTGCTCGGCCTCGAAGAGGACCCGTTGGTCCTTGGCTACGTGCGCCTCAACATCGAGGCCCGCTCCTGAGCCTGATGAGCGCGGAGCGACCAAGCGTCCATATCTGATTCCCTGCGCCGGGAGCGAAGCGCGAAACCGATTCATGAGCCCTACCAGACCCCACATAGTCGTCCTGCCCGGCGACGGGATCGGCCCCGAGATCGTCGGCGCCGCCCGCAGCCTGCTCGAGCACCTCGGCGAGTTCGAGTTCGACGAGCGCCTCGTCGGCGGGATCTCGATCGACGAGCACGGCGTCGCCCTCACCGACGAGGTGCTGGAAGCCTGCCGCGCCTCCGACGCCGTCCTGCTCGGCGCCGTCGGCGGGCCGAAATGGGACACGACCGACCCCGACGCGCCGCGCCCCGAGCAGGGGCTGCTCGGCCTCCGCAAGGGCATGGGTCTGTTCGCGAACCTACGCCCGGTGCGGCCGAGCCCGGCGCTGGTCGGCGCCAGCCCGCTGCGCGAGGAGCGGATCGCCGGCACCGACCTGCTCGTCGTCCGCGAGCTGACCGGCGGCATCTACTTCGGCGACTCCGGCCGCGAGGGCGACAGGGCCCACGACAACTGCGAATACTCGGTCGCCGAGATCGACCGGATCGCCCGTACCGCCTTCGAGGCCGCTCGGCCGCCGCGGCGGCTCCCCGCCGCGGGTCACCTCGGTCGACAAGGCCAACGTGCTCGAGACCTCTCGTCTCTGGCGCGAGGTCGTTACCGGCGTCGCCGCCGACTACCCTGACGTCGAGCTCGACCACCTGCTCGTCGACAACGCCGCGATGCAGCTCGTCTCGCGGCCCGGCGGACTTCGACGTGATCGTCACCGAGAACCTCTTCGGCGACATCCTCAGCGACGAGTCGGCGATGCTGACCGGCTCGCTGGGGATGCTGCCGTCCGCCAGCCTCGGATGCCGACGGCGACCCCGGTCTCTTCGAGCCCGTCCACGGATCGGCGCCCGACATCGCCGGCGAGGGCGTCGCAAACCCGCTGGCGACCTTCCTCTCCGCCGCGATGATGCTCCGCCACGGATTCGGACGAGCCGAGGACGCGGCGCGCATCGAGGCGGCGGTCGATGGCGTCCTCGAGCGCGGCCTCCGGACCCCGGACCTCGCCGGCGAGGGGGAGACCCCGGTCGGGACCGTCGAGATGACCGACGCGGTTCTGGCCGGGCTGGGTTGACCGCGTCGCTCTCCGTATCGGGCATACTTTCCCCCGACATGGAGCAGGCGGATCTGATTTGGCACAACGGCGAGTTCGTCCCCTGGGAGGAGGCGAAAGTCCACGTGCTCAGCCACGGGCTGCACTACGGGACCGGCGTCTTCGAGGGCATTCGCTGCTATGAGACTGAGCGGGGGCCGGCCGTCTTCAGGCACGGCGAGCACCTCGAACGCCTCGAGAAGTCGGCCGAGCTCTACTACTTCGAGCTTCCCTATACCGCGGCCGAGCTGCGCCAGGCGACCCACGAGCTGATCGCTCGCAACGGGCTGCGTTCCTGCTACATCCGGCCGCTGGCATTCCGCGGCTACGGCGAGATGGGCCTCTACGCCCAGTCGGCCCCGATCGAGGTGATCATCGCGGCCTGGCCCTGGGGGGCCTATCTCGGCGAGGAGAGCAAGAAGCGGGGCATTCGCACCAAGGTCTCCTCCTGGCGGACGATCTCCGGCGACAGCCTGATTCCGCATGCAAAGGCCTCGGGCCAGTACCTGAACTCGATCCTCGCCAAGACCGAGTCGGCCAACGCCGGCTACGAGGAGGCGATCCTCCTCGACCAGCACGGCTTCGTCTCGGAGGGGTCCGGCGAGAACGTCTTCCTCGTCCGCGACGGGATGCTCTGCACGCCGCCGCACACGGCGGCGATCCTCGACGGGATCACCCGCAACTCGATCGTGCAGATCGCCCGCGATCTCGGCTACACGGTCGAGGAGCGCAACATCGCCCGCGCCGAGCTCTACCTGGCCGACGAGATGTTCCTCACCGGAACCGCCGCCGAGCTCGTCCCCGTGCGCGAGGTCGACGACCATCCGCTCGGCGATCCGGGCGAGATCACCCGGGTCATCCAGGCCAAATTCGAAGACGCCCTGCATGGGCGCGCCGATGAGTACCTCGAGTGGCTCGACCCGGTTGAGGTCCCGGACGGAGCGGAAGAGCCGAGTAAGGTGAGCTCTTGATGCACACGCGTTTCAAGGCAATCGGGCGAATTACCGCAGCCGCCTAGCGGCTGGCGCGGCGCAGTTCCGGCGCGCAACGACGGGCCCCGAAAGAGGCCCTCACCCGAACTCCTCGAATTTCGCGAAAGGCATCAGATGGAACAGGTCAAGCTCTACGACACCACCTTGCGGGACGGCATGGGCGGGCACGGGATGTCCCTCTCGGTCGGCGAGAAACTGAAGGTCGTCGAGGCCCTCGACGGCCTCGGCGTCCACTTCATCGAGGCGGGCTTCCCGAGCTCGAACCCGAAGGAGGCCGAGTTCTTCGAGCGCCTCGCCGCCGGTCGCCCTCGAGAGCTCGACGGTCGCCGCCTTCGGGATGACCAGGCGCCGCGACCGGCCGGCGTCCGAGGACGAGTCGCTCGCGGTCCTCGTCGGCTCCTTCGCGCCGGTGATTTGTCTCGTCGGCAAGGCCTCCAGCTTTCAGGCCGAAAAGGTGATCCGCGTCACCCGCGAGGAGAACCTGGCGATGGTCGCCGACTCCTTCGCCTTCTGCGTCGCCCAGGGCAAGCGGGCGTTCTTCGACGCCGAGCACTTCTTCGACGGCTACCGCGAAGACGCGGGCTACGCGCTCGAATGCGTGCGGGCGGCAGCCGACGCGGGGGTCGAGAACGTCACCCTCTGCGACACCAACGGCGGCAGCCTGCCCGGCGTTCGTCGGCGAGGCGACCGCGGCAGTGGTCGAGGCGCTCGGCGATGGCGTCGAGGTCGGAATTCACACCCACAACGACGCCGAGTGCGCGGTCGCCAACAGCCTCGCCGCGGTCGAGGCGGGCGCGCGGCTGGTGCAGGGGTGCGTCAACGGCTACGGCGAGCGCTGCGGCAACGCGAATCTCGCCTCGATCCTGCCCGCGCTGCAGCTGAAGATGGGGTTCGACGGTGGTCTCCGCCGAGCAGCTTGCCGGCCTCACCTCGACCGCCCACTACCTCGACGAGCTCTGCAACATGGCGGTCGATCCCGACCAGCCCTACGTCGGGCGCAACGCCTTCGCCCACAAGGCGGGGATGCACGCTGCCGGCGTCGCCGCCGACGCCGGCAGCTTCGAGCACCTCGACCCGGCGCTGGTCGGCAACGACCGCGAGATCCTCGCCTCCGAGCTCTCGGGCAAGGCGACGATCCGCTCGCAGGCGGAGAGGGCCGGTCTCGATCTCGACGACGACGCCGCCGTGCGGGCGGTCGAGCGGCTCAAGGAGCACGAGCATCGCGGCTACCACTACGAGGCGGCGCCGGCCTCCTTCGAGCTGCTGTTGCGGCGCGAGGCGGGTGCGTACAGGCCGCTGTTCGAGCTCGAGGGCTTCAGCGTCGTGACACGGTTGCGGGCCGGCGAGGAGGTCAGCACCGAGGCGACGATCGAAGTATCCGTCGACGGTGAGGCGCATGTCGAGAGCGCCGAGGGCAACGGCCCGGTCAACGCGCTCGACCGCGCCCTGCGCGCGGCAATCGCCGGCCACTATCCCCATCTGGCCGACATCGAGCTGACCAACTACAAGGTCCGCATCCTCGACGAGACCCACGGCACCGAGGCGATCACCCGGGTGCTGCTCGACTCCTCCGACGGGGAGCGCGAGTGGGGGACGATCGGCGTTTCCGAGAACATCATCGAGGCCTCCTGGGAGGCACTGGTCGACTCGCTCGAGTACGCCTTCCAACCGCAGACGTGAGCGCCGGAGCCGACAACGAGCAGATCCCGCTGGCCCGGCCGGAGCTGGGCGGGCGCGAGGAGGAGCTCGTGCTCGAGGTGCTGCGCTCGGGCCGGCTCTCGCTCGGGCCCGATGGCGGAGCGCTTCGAGCGCGCCTTTGCCGAGTGGCTCGGCGTCGACGACGCCGTCGCTGTCTCCAGCGGCACCACCGCTCTCCACCTCGGGGTGCGGGCGCATGGGCTGGGGCGAGGGCGACGAGGTCCTGACCAGCCCCTTCAGCTTCGTCGCTTCCGCCAACTGCCTGCTCTACGAGGGCGCCCGTCCCCGTCTTCTGCGACATCGACCCGGTCACCCTCGACCTCGACCCCGCGGCGGCCGAGGCGGCGATCGGCGAGCGCACCGCGGGGATCCTGCCGATCCACATCTTCGGCTACCCGGCGGCGATGGCCGCGTTCGAGGCGCTCGCCGCGGCCAACGGGCTCGGGATCCTCGAGGACGCCTGCGAGGCGCTCGGCGCCGTCGACTCGGAGGGGCGCCGGGTCGGAGCCGGCGGAAACCTCTCCACCTTCGCCTTCTACGCCAACAAGCAGATGACGACCGGGGAGGGGGGGATGCTGATCCCGCCCATCGGCCGAGGTGGCCGGGCGTCTGCGGTCAGAGCGCAACCAGGGCCGCGCCGCCGACATGGGCTGGCTCGACCACGGCGGCCTCGGCTTCAACTACCGGCTCAGCGACGTCGCCGCGGCCATCGGCCTCGGTCAGGTCGAGAGGCTCGACTCGCTGCTCGAGCGGCGCGCCGCGGTCGCCGCTTCCTATTCGGAGCGCCTCGCAGCGGTCGAGGGAGTGGAGCCGCCGATCGCCGGCCGCGGGGCGGAGCTGCGCAGCTGGTTCGTCTACCCCGTCAGCCTCCCGGCCGGGTCGGACCGCGACGCGATCGTCACCCGGCTCGCCGGGCGCGGCGTCGCGAGCAAGGCATACCTGCCGTGCATCCACCTCTTTCCCCACCTGCGGGAGCTCGGTTACCGCGAGGGCCAGTTCCCGGTCGCCGAAGCGGCATCGGCTCGCTCCCTGGCGCTGCCCTTCTTCCCGTCGATGAGCGAGGCCCAGGTCGAGCGGGTGTGCGACGCTCTCGCCCTGTCTCTGGCTGAGTAGAACCGACTCCGATGTCCCGCTTCCGCAAAGACCCCGACCCGCGCTTTTGGCGCATCAATCGCTCGCTCGAGTTCGACTGGCCGCTGGCCGCATACGACCTCGACCAGTCCAGGGCGCACGCGCGGGCGCTGCAGCGGATCGGCGTCCTCGACGAGGCCGAGCTCGAGCAGATGACGGCGGGCCTCGACCGGGTCGAGGAGCGGATCGGCGCCCACGGCTTCGAGTTCGACCCGGCTGACGAGGACATTCACATGGCGATCGAGCGGCTGCTCGGCGAGGAGATCGGCCCGCTCGCCGGCAAACTCCACACCGGCCGCTCCCGCAACGATCAGGTCGCCACCGACGTCGCGATGGTCGTCCAGGCGCACTCGCTGCGGGCGATCGAGCTCTCGGGGGCGGCGATGGCCCGCCTGCTGGAACTGGCCGAGCGCCACCGCGACTGGCCGATGCCCGGCTATACCCACCTTCAGCGCGCCCAGCCGGTCTATGTCGGCCACCACCTTCTCGCCTACTTCTGGATGCTGGCGCGCGACGTGCTGCGGTTCCAGTTCGCCCTCGACAGTGCCTCGGTGATGCCGCTCGGCTCGGGGGCCCTGGCCGGCGTCAATTGGGAGATCGACCGCGGCGCGGTGGCGGAGGACCTCGGCTTCGAGCACGTCAGCCCGAACTCGATCGACGGCGCCTCCAACCGCGACTTCGTCCTCGACTATCTCTCGGCGGCATCGACCTGCGCGATGCACCTCTCGCGCCTCGGCTCTGAGATCGTCATCTGGAGTTCGTCGGAGTTCGGCTTCTGCCAGCTCGACGAGTCCTTTTCCTCGGGCTCCAGCATCATGCCGCAGAAGGTGAATCCTGACTCGGCCGAGCTGCTGCGGGCGAAGAGCCCCCGTGTGGCCGCCGACCACCTCGCTCTGCTCGGCACGATGCACGCACTGCCGCTCACCTACGGCAAGGACATGCAGGAGGACAAGGAGCCCCTCTTCGACGCGATCGACACGGTCGAGTCGTGCCTCGACGCCGCCGAGGGCATGCTGGCCGGGATCGAGTTCGACCGCGAGCGGCTCGAGCTCGCCTCCGGCGACGAGATGCTGGCGGCGACCGAGATCGCCGACCTCCTCGTTCGCAGGGGCGTCCCCTTCCGCGAGGCCCACGGGATCGTCGGCGGGCTGGTCCGCGACGCCGTCGAGCGCGGCAAGAGCCTGTCCGAGCTGACGCCGGAGGAGCTCCGCGAGCGCTCCGAGCATCTCGACGACGCCTACTACGAAGTGCTCGAGCGCAGTAGCTGGCTGGAGTCGAAGCGAATCGAGGGCGGCACCGGCTCAGTGCCGATGGAGGCCCAGTTCGAGCTCGCCCGAAGCACCCTGGACGCCGTCCGCAGCCGCGTTTCCGAGGAGCGTCAGTGAACTCGGCGCGAGGGAGCATCGCAACCTGATTCCTGCGACCGAGCGCCGACTTCAAATTGAGTTCTTCGACCGCTCGGTGCACGAGGTGGCGCGTGAGCTGATCGGCTGCCGGTTCCTCTACAGGGGCTGCGGGGGGACGATCGTCGAGACCGAGAGCTATGAGCGCGACGACCCGGCCTGCCACGCCTTCGTCGGCCTGACGCCCCGCACGGAGACGCTGTTCGGCCCGCCCGGACGGGCCTACGTCTACCTCTCCTACGGGATCCACTCGCTGCTCAACTTCGTGGCCGAACCGGAGGGCGAGGCGGCCGCCGTGCTGATCCGGGCGCTCGAGCCGAGCGACGGGCTGCCCGAGATGCGCCGACGGCGCGGCGCCGGGAGGTCGGACGCCGAGCTCTGCTCAGGGCCCGGCAAGCTCACCGAGGCGCTCGGCATCGGCCTCGGCGAGAACGGTGCCGACCTGACCCGCGAGCCCTTTCTCCTGACCGCGCCCGCACCGGGCGCGCGCCCGGCCGTTCTCACCGGCCCAAGGGTCGGGATCAGCAAGGCCGTCGACCGTCCCTGGCGCTTCTGCGCCGCCAACTCCCCGTTTGTCTCCAAGCCGCCTCCGGACGCGGGAGCGGAGAAGGTGGGGCTTGTTATCCCGCCGTGATCCCCCCGCCGGTGCCCCCCGACGTTTCCGGGGCCGGTTCGGCCGGTGCTGCTTCTTCGGGAGCCGGTTCCTTTTCCGGGGCCGGTTCCGGTTCGGGGGTGGCTTCTTCGGGTTCGACCGATTCGGGTTCGCCTTCGGAGGGGCTTGGCGGCACGTAGGTTTCTTCTCCTCCGCCTTCGTCGCTTTCCTTGCCTTCCCGGCGGGCCTGCTTCTCGGCCGCGCGTTCGGCCGCGCGTTCGGCCGCGATGTCTTCCCAGGCCGAGATCACGCTCGCCCAGATCAGCGCCGGGAAGGTTCCTCCCATCACCGGCCCGCCGTTGTAGAGGGTCGTCATCGGCGTCACCGAGTCCGCGTAGCCGACCCAGACACAGGCGGTCACTTCTTCGGTCGCCCCGCAGAACCAGGCGTCGCCGTTCTTCTCCGTCGTCCCCGTCTTGCCCCACTGCCCTTCGGCGCCGATCGCGGCGTTGACGCCGGTGCCGCTGCTGACCACGGTTTCGAGGATCCCCTTGGCGGTCGAGGCCGTTTCTTCGGAGATCACCTGCTGGTGCGTCGAGTTGTTGTCACCGCCCTTGATCGTCTCGCCGCCCTGGTCGGTGACTTCGGTGTAGGCGACGGGACTGTCCCCCGGCTCGGGGGCCAGGGTGCCGCTGACCCGGTCACCGTTGTTGGCGAGGGTCATGTAGGCGTAGGCCCATTCGAGCGGCGTCACGCCTTCTTCGAGGCCCCCGAGCACCATCGCCGGGTTGGTCGAGATCGGCGCCCGGTAGCCCATCTTGTGGATCGTCCCCGCGATCGCCGCGGTGCGGTCGTGGATCGTCTTCCCCTTCAGCCCTTCCAGCGCCAGCTGCGCGTAGATCGAGTTGTCGGAGTAGGTGGTCGCGCAGACGATGTCGCATGAGCCGAGGTAGGCGTCCTCGTCGTTTGAGACCGAAAACACTTCCTTGTTGTGCTTGCCGAAGTAGAAGGTCTGCGGCGCGGATTCGTAGACCGTGTAGGGAGAGATCCCCTGTTCGAGCGCCGTGATCAGCGTGAACGGCTTGATCGAGGACCCGGGTTGCCGGTGGCCGAGCGTCGCCAGGTTAAACGGCTTCGTGTCGAAGTCCGGGCCGCCGACCATCGCCTTGACCCCGGCGTTGTGGTTGTCGAGGACGACCACGGAGGAGGTCGCCGGCGAGTAGCCGAGGTAGCTTCGGACCGATTCTTCGGCGGCTTCCTGGAGGCGAAGGTCGAGCGTCGTCTTGACTTTCAGACCGCCGAAGAATGCTTTCGCCGCGCCGTAGCGGTCGACCAGCTGCTGGCGCATCCAGGAGGTGAAGTAGGGAGCCTTCGAATCCAGAGTCGGCGGCTGGATGTCGCCGGGCGCGGGCAGCGCCTGGTGCACGCCTTCCTGGAGCTGCGCCTCCGTGATGTAGCCCTGTTCGTACATCTTTTCCAAGACCAGGTTGCGGCGGCCGAGGTTGTTTTCGGGGAAATACTTGGGGTCGTAGGCCGAGGGCGAGGAGATGATCGCGGCCAGCGTCGCCGCCTCCCAGGGCTCGAGCACCGACGCGCAGGGCTCCGTCTGCGTGCCGCAGTCGGGGTGGGCGTCGCCGAAGTAGGTGCGCGCCGCGGCCTCGATCCCGTAGGCGCCCTCGCCGAAGTAGATCGTGTTGAGGTACTCGGTGAGGATCTTGTCCTTGCTCCAATGGCGCTCGAGCCGGTAGGCGAGCGCCGCCTCTTTGAACTTCTGGAAGAGCGTCCGGCTGCTCTGCGCGGCGAGCGCGTTCTTGACGAACTGCTCGGTGATCGTCGAACCTCCCTGGGCGGCGCTCTGGCTGAGAACGTCCTTGATCAGGGCGCGGCCTATGCCCTCGAAGTCGACGCCCGTGTGGGAGTAGAAGCGGGCGTCCTCGATCGCGACCACAGCGTTCTTGACGTTGGGCGAGATCTGGCCGGAGCTGAGCAGGATCTTGTTCTGGTTGCTGGTCAGCGTCCCGATCGGCGCGCCGGAGGAGTCGAACACTTCGCTGTTTTTCGAGGCCTTGTATTGGGCGAAGTCGTAGATCGCCGGCAGGTCGCGGGAGACGGCGGCCATCATCCCGAAGACCATCGAGACCAGGGCGAGGATGGCGAGCCCGAGCAGGACGAAGAGGAACCGAAGCTTCTTCAGCCGCGGCTTCTGTTTTGGTTTGGCCGGGGCGGGCGCAGGGGTCGAATGAACGTCGCCCCGTTCCCGCCGGCGCTTTCGTCCGAGCAAGGCCATCGAGAGAGAAAAAAATAAGCCCGTGGGCCGGAGGGCCCGCCGAGCAGGCGGCAGTCTAGCATTCGGCCCATGGCGGACCTGACGCGTAACGCGGTCGACGTGCTGCCGGCGGGGAAGCTCGAGGAGCAGCTCGCCGGCGACCGTCCGCTGCGCGTCAAGCTGGGCATCGACCCGACCACGGCGGATATCCACCTCGGCCACACCGTCGTCCTCGAGAAGCTGCGCGAGTTCCAGGAGGCGGGCCACACCGTCGTTCTCATCATCGGCGACTTCACCGCCCGGGTCGGCGATCCGAGCGGGCGCTCGACCCAGCGCCCGCTGCCCTCGCCCGAGGAGGTCGAGGCGAACGCCGCCACCTATCAGGAGCAGGCCTTCAAGATCCTCGACCGCGGGCGCACCGAGGTCCGCCGCAACAGCGAGTGGCTGGAGATGGAGCCGCAGGCACTGCTCGGCCTGCTCGCCCAGACGACCGTCGCCCGCCTGCTCGAGCGCGACGACTTCCAGAAGCGGCTGGCGGCGAATGCGCCGATCGCCGCCCTCGAGCTGCTCTACCCGCTGCTCCAGGGGTACGACTCGGTCGCCGTCGAGGCCGACGTCGAGCTGGGGGGGACCGACCAGAAATTCAACCTGCTCTTCGGCCGCGACATCCAGTCCGCGTATGGGCAGGCGCCGCAATCGATCCTGACTATGCCGATCCTGGTCGGGACAGACGGCGTCCAGAAGATGAGCAAGTCGCTCGACAACTACGTCGGCGTCACCGACGCACCGGAGGAGATGTTCGGGCGGCTGATGAGGATCCCCGACGAGGCGATGGCCGAGTACTACCGGCTGCTGCTCGGCGAGGAGGCCCCGTCGAGGCGCCGCCCAACGAGGCGAAGCGGGCGCTCGGCCGCCGCGTTGTCGAGCGCTTCCACGACACCGAGGCGGCCGAGGCGGCCGAGGACCACTTCAACCGGCTCTTCGTCGATCGCCAGGCGCCTGATGAGATCGAGGAGCTCGGCCTCTCCAGCTACACGGGCGAGGACGGCGTCATGGTCCACGTCCCGGTGCTGATGGCCGATGCCTTCGGGATCAGCTCCAGCGAGGCGCGGCGCCTGATCAAGCAGGGGGGCGCCAAGCTCGACGGCGAGCCGCTCGCCCCGGACGCACTGGACATCGCCCCGGCCGATCTCGACGGTCGCGTGCTGCAGGCGGGAAAGCGGCGCTTCCGGCGCCTGCGTGCCGACGCCTAGGCAAAACGCGGCCGCGGCGCTATACTCCCCGGTCCCTCTGGGGCAGGCCCCGGCCTGGCCCGTGCGTGAAGGGCGGCGAATCCCGCCGAAGAAGCGCAGCGGTCTTTGAAAACTGAGCAGCGTGCACCCCGCGGACATTCGTGTCCGTGGGATGTTTGAGCCCGATCCATTCGGTCCGCCAGCGGACCGGGTGGTCTGATTTACCCGTCATGTCCTGTCGCCATGTTTGTGTACCCGGCGGCAATCAGTTGATA
>CAWIOM010000012.1:0-87351 GCA_963837735.1 uncultured Solirubrobacterales bacterium
TGGCGGCGAGGATCGCTCCGGCCTCGTTGGCCTCCGCCTGCACCGCGCCCCGCACCGCGAAGAGTCGCTGCTCGCTCATGCGCGGCATCATCCCAGAGGAGATGACGGTCCACACTCGAGCGGGCCGAGTGTCGAGTTGGGGGGTCTATGGACCCCCAAGGTCATCACTCGACCCTGCGGTGTGCGTGTCGCGGAGCTGGGCGGTCTCGTCTTCGGAGAGGCGGCGCGCCGCGCCCTCGACCAGGTCGCCGAGCTCGATCGGGCCGAAACGGACGCGCCGCAGGGCGACGACACGGTTGTCGACGGCCTCGGCCATCCGCCGCACCTGGCGGTTGCGGCCCTCGCGCAGGACGATCTCGATCTCGCGCTCTCCGATCCGGCTGACCACGGCCGGCGCCGTCTGCCCGTCCTCGAGCTGGATGCCCTCGGCGAGCCGCCGGAGGTCTCCCTCCTTGGGAGGGCGCCGCAGCTCGACCCGGTAGGCCTTCGGCACTTCGTAGCGCGGATGGGTCAGCCGGTTGGCGAGCTCGCCGTCGTTGGTGAGCAGCAGCAGCCCGGTCGAGTCGGCGTCGAGTCGTCCCACCGGGTAGAGGCGGGCATCGCTGTCGACCAGGGTGACGACCGCCGGCCGCGAGCCGGGCTCCTTCGCGGTCGAGACGACGCCGGCGGGCTTGTTGACCGCCCAGACCTCGCGCGACTCGACGGCGACGGCGCCGCCGTCGATCCTCACGTCGTCGCCGGCCGCCACGTCCCGCGCCGGGTCCCTGACCACCTCGCCGCCCACCGTCACCCTGCCCGCGGCGACCAATTTCTCCGCCATCCGCCGCGAAGCTACCCCCCATGGGCGAGGAACTTGGCCAGCCTCATGAGAAAGTCGGGAGAACCCTGATCGGCGCTTGCGCGGAGGGCGCGGGAATCGGACCCGGCGCAGCCTCCCCCCGGCACCGCGGAGTGACGTCTGCCCCGAAGGGGCACAAACATGGGTTCAGGCGAAGCCGGGTCTGATTCCCGCGCCCTCCCACGCTAAGGCTCGGCCCGCTGTTCCCCGGCCTTGATCAATCGCTCGCGCAGCTCGCGCTCGTCCTCGGGGGTCGGATCGAAGCGCGAGGGGTCGGGCAGCTGGTCGAGGCCGGAGAGCCCGAAGAGCCGCTCGAAGAGCTCGCTCGTCCTGAAGATCGCGGCGCCGAAGCGCGAGCGCCCGGACTCCTCGATCAGCCCGCGCTCGGCGAGCGTCTGCACCGCCGACTCCGAGGAGACGCCGCGGATCCTCGCCACCTCGGGCCGCGAGACCGGTTGAAGGTAGGCGACGATCGCCAGCGTCTCGGCCTGCGCCTGGGTCAGCGGCGGCGTCCGCGGCCTCGCCAGCAGGCGCCGCGCCGACTCCTCGCTCGCCGGGTCGCTGGCCAGGGTGAAGCCGCCCGCGACCTCGCGCAGGACGATCCCCCTCCGGCCCTCCGCGAGGTCCTCGCGAAGCAGGTCGATCGCCTCCTCCACCTGGCCCTCTCTGGCCTCGGTGGCCTCCGCCAGGTCGGCGGCGCTGACCGGCTGGGCGGAGAGGAAGAGCAGCGCCTCGACGGTGCGGGCGAGGTCGTTCACGACGCCCTCTTCACGATCTCGATCGGGCCGAGCGGCTTGCTCTGCTTCCAGGTCGCCTCGCCGCGCCGGTAGAGCTCGAGCAGCGCGAAGAGCGTCACCGCCTGGGTGAGGCGATCCTCGTCGCCGAACTGCTCGTCGAAATCGATGCTCGTCCTGCCCGAGAGCGCGGCGCGCAGCGCGTCGAGCCGCTTTTCCAGCGAGACGGTCGGCCTGATGTGGCCGATGTCGACCTCCGGCGGCGGCGTCAGCAGGTCGGCCAGGGCGGCGCCGAGCTGCTCGGGGTCGTAGACCGCGGTCGCGGCCTCGACCGCGACCCGCCGCAGCGAGGCGGGCAGCGGCGCCGACGCGGTAGAGGTAGCCGCGCTCGGCCTCGAAGCGCTCGGCCAGCTTCTTCGAGGCGGCGCTGTAACGGCGGTACTCGAGCAGCCGGGCGAGCAGCTCCTCGATCGCCTCCTCCGCCCCGATCTCCTCGAGGCCCTCGTCGGCCCCCGGCAGGATCAGGCGGGACTTCAACTCCAAGAGGGAGGCGATCAGGACGAGGAACTCGGTGGCGACGTCGAGCTCGAGCTCGCCCTCGCGCTCGAGGTACTCGACGTAGGCGACGACGACCTCGCCGAGCTCGACCTCGAGCAGGTCCACCTCTTCGCGCAGGACGACCGCGAGCAGCAGGTCGAAGGGCCCGGCGAAGACGTCGAGCTCGAGGTCCAGCTCCGCGACGGTCATGCGCCCAACCTAACGCTGCGGGCCGATGCCCATCGCGTCGCGGACCTCGGCGAGCGTGCCGGCGGCGATCCGGCGCGCCTTCTCGGCGCCGGCGGCGAGCGCGGACTCGAGCGCCGCCTCGTCGGGGCGCAGCTCCGCGTAGCGCTCGCGGACGGGGGCCAGGAACTCGACGGTCGCCTCGGCGACCGCCTTCTTGAAGTCGCCGTAGCCGGCGCCGGCGAACTCGGCCTCGACGGCTGCGGGGCCGCTGCCGCGGGCGACCGCGAGGATGTCGATCAGGTTGGCGATCCCCGGCTTGTCCTCGCCGCGGAGGACCTCGCGGCCCGAGTCCGTGACGGCACTGCCGAGCTTCTTGCGAATCGCGCCGGGCTCGTCGAGCACGTAGACGGTGCCCGCCTCGCCGCCGCCGGTCGTCGACATCTTGTTCGTCGGGTCCTGCAGGTCCATGATCCGGGCGCCGAGCTCCGGGATCCGGTGCTCGGGCACGACCAGCGTCTCCCCGAAGCGCTCGTTGAAGCGGCGGGCGATCTCGCGCATCAGCTCGACGTGCTGGAGCTGGTCGTCGCCGACCGGGACCTCGGTGGCCCGGTAGGCGAGCACGTCGGCCGCCATCAGCACCGGGTAGTAGAAGAGCGCGGCGGAGGCCAGCTCGCGGTCCCGCCCGACCTTTTCCTTGAACTGGGTCATCCGGTTGAGGTCGCCGTGGGCGGTGACGGCGGAGAGCAGCCAGGTCAGCTCTGTGTGCTCGCGAACGTCGGACTGGCGAAAGAGGATGCAGCGCCCGGGGTCGAGCCCGGCGGCGAGCAGGATCGCGGTCGTGTCGTAGAGGCGCTCGCGCAGCTCGGCCGGGTCGTAGGCGACGGAGATCGCGTGCAGGTCGACGATGCAGAAGATCGCCGGCTCGCCGCGCTCCTGCCCCTCGACGTACTGGCGGATCGCCCCGATGTAGTTGCCGAGGTGCTTGCGGCCGGTCGGCTGGATGCCGCTGAAGATGACGGGGGCGCTCATCATGCCGCGAACCCTATGCGTGCTCCAACGCAGGCGCCCTCTCGCCGGGTGCCTCCTCGCCGCAGTCGCAATCCGCCGAGTGGCCGCACTCACCGGCCGCGGCGGCCCCTCGGGTCGGGAAGGCCTCGACTCGCCGTTTCGGGTTCTCGATCCCGAGCCCGGCGACGATGCCGCCGGCGATCATCAGCAGCCCGGCGATGCCGACGCCGAGATGGAAGGAGGAGGTCGATGCGTCGGCGGCCGCCGTTTCGACTTCCCTCGCTTCGGCCGGGGAGAGGCCGCCGGTTTCGGGCACCGCCAGGGGCTTCTCCTTGGCCTTGGAGACGGCCGACGCCGCCGGGCTGGAGAGCGTCGCGAGATCGAGGTCGCTGTCCATCGCGGCGCCGAAGTGGGCCGAGATCACGGCACCGAGGATCGCTATCGCGAGCAGGCCGGCGACGCGGGAGACGCCGTTGTTCACCCCCGAGGCGATCCCCACGTGGTGGGGGTCGACCGAGTCGAGCACGGTCGCGGTCAGCGGCGCCACCGTCGCCGAGAGGCCGATCCCGAAGACCAGCAGCGCCGGCAGCACATCGGTGGCGTAGGTGGGGTCGGAGCCGACTCGGAGGAGGAGCAGCAGGCCGACGCCGCCGACCACGGGCCCGGCGCTCATCGGCAGCCGCGGCCCGGTCCCGGAGGCGACCCTGCCGAAGCGGGGCGAGAGGAAGAACATCAGGATCGAGATCGGCGTCGTCGCCAGGCCGGCTTCGAGCGGCGAGTAGCCGGCGACCTGTTGGAGGAAGAGGCCGACGAAGAAGAGGCCGCCGATCAACCCGGCATAGGTCGAGAGCGTGGTCAGGTTCGTGACCCAGAAGTTGCGGATCCGGAACAGCGCCAGCGGCAGCATCGGGTGACGGGCGAGAGCCTCGCGGACGATGAAGAGCGCGAAGCAGGCGACGCCGACGACCATCGGCAGCCAGACCATCGGGTCGCCCCAGCCGTGCGCGGGCTGCTCGATCAGCGCGAAGGTGGGGCCGCCGAGCCCGATCGCCGAGAGCACGATCCCGAGCCAGTCGATGCCGAGGAAGGCGTCCTCGTCGCGACTCTCCTCGACCGCATGGACGGTGAGCACGACGGTGGCGGCGATCAGCGGGATGTTTACCCAGAAGATCGCCCGCCAGGAGCTGATCCCGATCAGGGCGCCGCCCCCGGCCGGGCCGAACACGGTGGCGATCCCGGTCCAGGCGGTCCAGGTCCCGACCGCCTTGCCGCGCGCCGCCCCCTCGAAGGTTGCGGCGACGATCGCCAGCGAGCCCGGGACGAGCAGCGCCCCGGCGATCCCCTGCAGTGCGCGGGCGGCGATCAGGAACTCGGCGGTCGGCGCGACCGCGCAGAGAATCGAGGTCGCCGCGAAGCCGATCAGGCCGATGACGAACATCCGGCGGCGGCCGAACTGGTCGCCGAGGCTGCCGCCGACGAGGAGCAGCGAGACGAGCGCCAGGGTGTAGGCCTCGACCACCCACTGCTGCCCGGCAAGGCCGACGTCGAGCCCGTCGCTGATCGCCGGCAGAGCGACATTGACGACGGTGCCGTCGAGGAAGACGACGGTCGAGCCGAGGATCGTCGCGATCAGCGTCAGCCGCTGCTGGCGGGTCACGCGGATGAGTCTACGCAGCGCAAGAACCGTCCCGCCCGCGGAAGACGGCGGGTCCCGTGGCGCCAGGGCTGGAACAATCCGGGTAGGTGATCTGCCATGGCTAGAGCAATCTGGAGCGGTTCGATCAGCTTCGGGCTCCTCAACGTGCCCGTCAAGCTGTACAGCGCGGTGGCCCGCCGCAACATCTCGCTGCGTGAGATCCGCGAGTCCGACGGTGCCCGCATTCGGCACCGGCGCGTCGCCGAAGGGACCGACGAAGAGGTCCCCTACGAGAAGATCCAGAAGGCGTTCGAGATCACCTCCGGCAACTACGTGCCGATCTCCAAAGACGAGATGGCGGCGCTGGCGCCGAAGAAGTCGCGGGCGATCGAAGTCCTCGACTTCGTCGACCTCGGCGAGATCGACCCGATCTACTTCGACAGCCCCTACTACCTGGGCCCCGCCGAGGGCGCCGAGAAGGCTTATTCGCTGCTGGCCGGCGCGATGGAGGGCTCGGGCAAGGTCGCGATCGCCCGCTTCGTCTTCCGCAACAAGGAGCACCTGGCGGCCCTGCGCACCGACGGCGGCGTGCTGACGCTGACGACGATGCGCTTCGCCGACGAGGTGATCCCGCCGAGCGAGCTCGAGGACGTGCTTCCCGCCGAGAAGCCGAGGGTGGCGAAGAAGGAGGTCGAGATGGCGGAGAAGCTGATCGAGTCGCTGACGAGCGAGTTCGACCCGACCGCCTATCGCGACGAGTACCGCGAGGAATTGATGGGCCTGATCGAACGCAAGGCCGAAGGCAAGGAGGTCCTCACCCCCGCCGCCGCCGAGCCCGAAGCGACAAAGGCGCCCGACCTGATGGCCGCGCTCGAGGAGAGCATCGCCGCGGCCAAAGGCAAGGGCAAGGCCAAAGCCGGCGAAGAAGCGCAAGCCGGAAGCCAAGAAGAAACGCCCGCCTCGACCCGAAGATCGGCCGCCAAGAGCCGAGCCCGGTAGGGGCGAACGTCTTGTACTGCCAAGCCGGATGCGGCTCTGAGTGACCGCGGACCGCCAGGTCGAGGTCGACGGCCGTGAGCTGAAGCTCACCAACCTCGACAAGGTTCTCTACCCGGAGGCCGGCTTCACCAAGGGCGAGGTGGTCGACTACTACGCCAAGGTCGGGGCGACGATGGTCCCGCACCTGAGCGGCCGCGCCGTCACCCTGCGCCGCTTCCCCGAAGGCGTCGAGGACCTCGACTCCGCCTTCTTCGAGAAGCGCTGCCCCAAGCACCGGCCGAAATGGGTGAAGACCGCCTCGGTGACCGCCGGCCCGCGCTCGGGCAGGATCGACTTCTGCGTCTGCGACGGGCTGCCGACGCTGGTCTGGATGGCGCAGCTGGCGGCGCTCGAGCTGCATCCCTCGCTCTCCCTGGCCCGGGCGCCGACCCGGCCGACGGTGCTCGCCTTCGACCTCGACCCCGGCGAGGGCTCCGACGTCGTCGACTGCTGCCGCGTCGCCCTGCGCCTGCGCCAGCTCTTCGCCCACTTCGACGTCGAGAGCTTCCCGAAGACCTCGGGCTCGAAGGGGATGCAGGTCTACGTCCCGCTCAACTCGCCGAAGACCGACTACGAGGAGACCAAACCGTTCGCCAAGGCGATCGCCCAGCTGCTCGAGAAGCAGACGCCCGACAAGGTCGTCTCGAAAATGAAAAAGGTCGAACGCAGGGGCAAGGTGATGGTCGACTGGTCCCAGAACCACCGCAGCAAAACGACGATCGCCGTCTACTCGCTGCGAGCCCGCGAGCGCCCCACCGTCTCCACCCCGATCACCTGGGAGGAGGTCGAGCACGCCGCCGAGCGCGAGGACGCCGCCTCGCTGGTCTTCGAGGCCGCCGATGTCCTGGCGCGGATCGAGGAGCACGGCGACCTCTTCGCCCCTGTGCTCGAGTTGAAACAGAAGCTCCCCGAACTCTGATGCCTCCGCTGTTCCTTATGGCCCTATGGCGACCATAAGGAACAGCGGAACGGTCAGGCCTGCCTGACGCCGGTCAGGAGGGCCATCTCCAGCCACTTCCAGTGGCAGTCGACGTCGTCGAAGCCGACCTCGCGCAGCCAGGCGAGCTGAGTCTCGACGTCGAGCGTACGATCGGAGGGGTCCTCGTTCTCGAGCGGCTCGCCGATCGCCGCGAAGAAGGCGGCGTGGAGGCGCTCGGTCGGCGAGGCGACGTGCTCGAAGTTGGCGAAGGCGCCGCCGGGGCCGAGCAGGTCGAAGGCCTCGGCGTAGAGGGCGCGCTTGCGCTCGTGCTCGAGATGGTGGATCGCCATCGAGGAGACGATCGCGTCGAAGTGGCCGAGGTCCGGCAGCGGGTCGGCGAGGTCGTGCTCGAGGATCTCGACGCGCCGATCGCCGGCGAAGCGCTCGCGGGCCGCGGCCAGCATCGGCTCGGAGAAGTCGAGGGCGACGCCGGTCGCCTCCGGCCTGGCCTCGAGGACGCGGGCGAGCAGACGACCGTCTCCGGTCCCCAGGTCGAGGACGCGGCGGGCGTCCGGCGGCAGGTGGTCGAGCAGCACCCCCTCGCCCTCGAGGCGGTGCGGGAACTCGTCGGCGCGCTCCCGGTAGGCGCCGACGCAGCTTGGGTCCAACCACTCCTCGGAGGAGGCCATGCCCCTTCCTATCAACTCGGGTCGCGCCACATCTGGGTGACGCAGGGGCCGTCCTCGCCGAGCTCGAACTCGCCCCGCTTGTAGAAGCCCAGCCGTTCGTAGCGATGAACGTTGGCCGGATTGGAGGACTCGAGGAAGGCGGGCGCCCCCTCGGCGTCGATGCGCGCGAGGTTGTCGGCGAGCAGGCCCATGCCCTCGCCGCGGCCGCGGTGGTCGGGATGGGTCGCCAGCAGGCTGAGGTAGTAGTGGGGGCCGCCGTCCCGCGGGTGGGCGTTCTCGAATCGCTCGAAGGCGTCGAGCACGCGGGCGGCGTCGGCGCCCAGCTGTTCGTTGAGAAGCTCGCCGAAGGGCCCCTCGTCCTCCGGCTTCATCTCGGGCTTGCCGGGCGGGATCCAGAGCGAGGCGGAGGCGCTCCCCTCCGTGTGCCAGACCCAGCCGTAGTCGAGCGTCGAGCCGACCATGAACCGCCACGCCCGGTGCAGCGGCTCGGGCCCGTGCTCGGCGACCCTGAACGCCCAGCTCCAGACCGGGTCCTCCTCGAAGGCCAGCCCGAACGTCTCCGCGACCGCCGGCAGGTCGGCCGCGGTCGCCACCCGGGAATTCACCGAGGCCGGCTCGTATGGCTGCTCGGCCATCGGCTGGATCCCCTCAGTCGAGCTCCTGCCGAACAACGGGCCTGCGAGTCGCCTTGACCTCGTCGAGTCGGCGGACGGGAGTCGTGTACGGCGCCTCTTTCGCTTTGCCGGGATCGTCCTCGGCCTCGGCGAGGATCGACTCGACCGTTGCGGCGAAGGCGTCGAGGCTCTCCTTGGCCTCGGTCTCCGTCGGCTCGACCATCAGCGCCTCCTCGACGAGCAGCGGGAAGTAGACGGTCGGCGGGTGGAAGCCGAAGTCGAGCAGCCGCTTGGCGAGGTCGAGGGTGGCGATCCCGAGCTCCCTCTTCATCGGCTTGCCGGAGAGGACGAACTCGTGCATGCAGTGGCGCTCGAAGGCGACCGGAAGGCGCTCGCCGGCGCGGCCGCGGGCGAGCAGCGCCTTCAGGTAGTTGGCGTTCAGGACCGCGGTCTCCGAGGCCTCGGCGAGACCGTCGGCGCCGAGGCTGAGGATGTAGGCGTAGGAGCGCACGAAGACGCCGAAGTTGCCCTGGAAGCCGCGCAGGCGGCCGATCGACCTGGGCCGATCGTGGTCGAGGTCGAAGCTCGGGCCGCCGCCGTTGTCGGCCTCGCGCCGGACGACCTGCGGCCTCGGTAGGAAGGGCTCGATCCGCTCCGAGACGGCGATCGGCCCCGCCCCCGGACCGCCGCCGCCGTGCGGCTGGCTGAAGGACTTGTGGAGGTTGACGTGGACGATGTCGAAGCCCATGTCGCCGGGCCGCGAGTGACCCATCACGGCGTTGAGGTTGGCGCCGTCGTAGTAGAGGGTGCCGCCGGCCTCGTGGATCAGCCCGGCGATCTCGGCGATGTTTTCGTCGAAGAGGCCGAGCGTGTTCGGGTTGGTCAGCATCAGGCAGGCGACGTCGTCGTCGATCTTGCCGCGCAGGTCGTCCATCTCGACACCGCCGCGCTCGTCGGTCGCGACCTTGACGACCTCATAGCCGGCCATCGTCACCGAGGCCGGGTTGGTGCCGTGCGAGGTGTCGGGGGCCAGCACCTTGTGACGTGTCTCGCCGCGGTCGGCGTGGTAGGCGCGAGTCAACAGCAGGCCGGCGAGCTCGCCGTGAGAGCCGGCCGAGGGCTGCAGGCTGACGTGGGGCAGGCCGCAGATCTCGCTGAGGCTCGCCTGCAGCAGCCACATCAGCTCCAGCGCCCCTTGGGCGCGCTTCGGGTCCTGGGCGGGGTGCAGGCGGGCATGGCCGGGCAGCGCCGCCACCCGCTCGTTGAGGCGTGGGTTGTGCTTCATCGTGCAGGAGCCGAGCGGGTAGAAGCCCGTGTCGAGGTCGAAGTTGCGGCGCGAGAGGCGGTTGTAGTGGCGGACGATCTCCGGCTCGGCGACCTCCGGCAGGCGCGGCGGCTCCTCGCGCAGCAGTCCGGCCGGGATCAGCTCCTCGAGCGGCGATCTCCGGCACTTCGGCGGCGGGCAGGACGGCGGCGCGGCGGCCCGGCTGCGACTTCTCGAAGATCGTCAGGACCTGTTCCTCCTGCTGGTTCATGCGCTCACCAGCTCTGCCGCGACGGCGGCGCCCAGCGCCTCGGCGAGATCGTCGATCTGGGCGCGGGTGCGGCGCTCGGTGATCGCGACCAGGAGCCCGTCCTCGTACTCGGGGTACTCGCGGCCGAGCGGGTAGCCGGCGGCGATCCCGCGCTCGGCGCAGCGGTCGAGGACGCGGCCGACCGGGGCGCCGCCGAGGGAGACGGCGAACTCACGGACGACCGGCGCCTCGTGCAGAAGATCGATCCCGTCGACCGCGGCGAGGCGCTCGCGAGCGTAGGCGGTGCGGCGGGCGAGCAGCTCGCCGAGCTCGCGGAAGCCCTCGCGCCCGAGCCAGGCCAGGTGGACCGTCGCCGCGAGGGCGTTCAGCGCCTGCGCGGTGCAGATGTTGTTGGTCGCCTTCTCGCGGCGAATGTGCTGCTCGCGCGTCTGCAGGGCGAGGACGAATCCGCGGCGGCCGTCGACGTCGTCCGTTTCGCCGGCGATCCGGCCGGGCAGGCGCCGGATCAGCGCCTCGGTGCCGCAGAAGAAGCCGAACGAGGGGCCGCCGAAGTCGAGCCGGTTGCCGAGCGGCTGGCCCTCGCCGAGGGCGATGTCGACGCCGCACTCGCCGGGCGGCTTGAGGATGCCCAGCGTCATCGGGTCGACGGCGACGACGAGCAGGGCGCCGTGCTCCCTGGCGGCCGCGCCGAGCGCCTCGACGTCCTCAACCGCGCCGAGGAAGTTGGGGCTCTGCAGGAAGACGGCGGCGGTCTCTCCGTCGACCGCGGCGGCAAGGGCGGCGGCGTCGGTGAGGCCGCCCTCGAGACCGACCTCCTCGATCTCGGCGCCGTAGCCGACCGAGTAGGTGGCGAGGGTCTCGCGGCTGTGGGGGTGGACGCCGCGCGAGACGACGAACCGCCGGCGCGCTGTCGCGCCCATCGCCAGGTACCCGGCCGATGCGACCGAGGAGGGGCCCTCGTAGAGGCCGGCATTGGAGACCGGCAGCCCGGTCAGCTCGGACATCGCGGTCTGGAACTCGAACATCGCCTGTAGCCCGCCCTGGGAGATCTCCGGCTGGTAGGGCGTGTACGGCGTCAGGAACTCGGAGCGCTGGGTGATCGCGTCGACGATCGCCGGGACGTAGTGGTCGTACATCCCGGCGCCGACGAAGCAGACCTGCTCCTCGGCGTCGGCGTTGCGCGCCGCCAGGGCGGCCAGGCGCTCGTAGACCTCGGCCTCGCTGAGCCCGTCGGGCAGCTCCAGCGGCCGGCCGAGGCGCAGCGGCTCGGGGATCTGCTCGAACAGCGCCGCGGTCGAGTCGACCCCGATCGCGGCCAGCATCTCGGCACGATCTGCCTCGGTGGCGGAGGTGTAGCGCGTCACTCCCGGAAGGCTACGACAGCGGGTGGCCGGGCCGTCGGCCTAGCTTTCGACCAGTTTGCGGTAATCGGCTGCGCTGAGCAGGGCCTCCGCCTCGCCCGGGTCGCTGAGCTTCACTCTCACGAGCCAGCCCTCGCCGTAGGGGTCCTCGTTGATCTTCTCGGGGGCGTCGCCGAGCGCCTCATTGACCTCGACCACCTCGCCGGAGAGCGGCGCGATCACGTCGGAGACCGCCTTCACCGACTCGACCTCGGCGTAGCTGGAGTCCTTGGCGGTCGCCGCGCCGACCTCGGGGGGATCGTAGAAGACGACCTCGCCGAGGCTGTCCTGCGCGTACCAGGTGATCCCGAAGGTCGCCTGCTCGCCCTCGATCCGCGCCCAGTCGTGCTCGGCGTGGTAGATCAGCTCGTCCGGGTAGCTCGCCTCGCTCATTCGCTTCTCGCTTTCTCGGGGGTCGTCCCGCTAACGCTCGTAGAGGGGCTTGGAAGCTATCCGGGCGGGGCGTCGCTTGCCGCGCACGTCGATCTCGACCTCGGTCCCGGGCTCGCTGAGGTCGGGCCGCAGGTAGGCCATCCCGATCCCGATCTCGAGCGACGGGGAGAAGGTTCCGGAGGTGACGACGCCGGCCGGCTCGCCGCCGGCGAGCACCGGGTTCCCCTGGCGGGGGATGCCCGCGCCCTCGATCCTGAAGGGCGCCAGCTTCTCGGCCGGCCCCTCGGCGCGGACCCGGGCGACCTCCTTCGAGCCGAGGAAGCCGGTGCCCTCGACGCAGCACCAGCCGAGACCGGCTTCGATCGGGTTGCGGTCCGGGGTCAGGTCGTTGCCGTGCAGGTGGAAGCAGACCTCGAGCCGCAGCGTGTCGCGGGCGCCGAGCCCGCAGGGGACGACGCCCGCGTCGAGCAGCTCGGCCCAGATCGCCGGGGAGCTATCTCCGGGTCGATCAGCAGCTCGACCCCGTCCTCGCCCGTGTAGCCGGTGCCGCAGACGAGCGCCGGCCGGTTGCCGACCCGCACCGCGGCGACACGCATCCGCGGCGGCAGCTCGATCCCGAGGGTCGCGGCGACGATCGTGCGGGCGTGCGGGCCCTGGACGGCGAGCATCGCGTAGCGGTCGGCGACGTCGCGGACGGCGACGTCGCGGCCGCGGCTCCAGCGGCCCAGCCAGGCCAGGTCCTCGGCGTGGTTGGCGGAGTTGGTGACGAGCAGGTAGCGGTCGCCGCCGAGCCGATAGGCGAAGAGGTCGTCGATGACGCCGCCCGCCTCGTTGCAGAGGCACGAGTACTGGGCGCCGCCGATGTCGATCGCGCCGACGTCGTTGGAGAGGACGAGCTGCAGGAACTCGAGCGCGCCCGGCCCCTCGACCTCGACCTCGCCCATATGGGAGACGTCGAACATCCCGGCATGGGTGCGGACGGCGGCGTGCTCCTCGAGTATCCCCTCGTAGGAGACGGGCATCTCCCAGCCCGCGAAGGGGACGAGCTTCGCGCCGAGCTCAGCGTGGCGCTCGTAGAGAGGAGTTCGTCTGAGGGCCACGTCGGTGCTCACCCGACCCAATCTAGTGAACTGACTAGGCGCTGAAGCCGGCGATCGCGTCGCCGATCAACTTGGCGCCGATCACGATGCAGAGAATCGCCATCACCGCGCCGTTGTGGCGGACCATCCAGTCGCGCAACCCGTCCAGACGGTCGCGAGCGTTCTCGCCCTGGAGCAGGAAGAGGACGACCGGGATCGCCGCGCCGAGCGAGCCGACGAGGACGAAGACGAGCAGCGCCACGGCCTGCTTGCCTGCCGAGGTGCCGGTTTCCGCTATCGCCGTCGCCGCCGCCAGGGTCAGGATGAAGTTCTTCGGGTTCGCTGCGGCGAGCGCTGCCCCGGTCGCCGCCGCCCTGCCGGCCGTGAACCGGTCGACGCTCAGCATCCAGCCTGGCAACTCCCTGGCGCCCCCGCCCGAGCGACCGCGCCGCTTGCGAACCCCGACGACGACAGGGCGACACCGAGGACGAGCTTCAGTGCGTCGACCCAATCGCCTTTGCCGACCCCTTCGTCCGCCCCGGCACCACCGGAGATCAGCAGGAAGACGGTCCCGGCCAGCGCCAGCCCGCCGACCCAGCCGGCGAGGAACGCCGGCCCGTTTGCAGCGCCCCTGCGGCGAGGAGAGCATCAGGATCACGCCGACGATCGCGAACGGGCTGAGGGCCACGCCCACAGCGAAGACGAGCTCCTGTCCGATCGCCTGGCCCAACGGGGCCTCCGCTCAGCCCTTGAGGAAGGGCGGAACGTCGATGTCGTCGTCGGAGACCCGCAGTTTGCGGATGTCCGTGTCGTCGGCCGAGGGGGTCCGCGGGCGGCTCTCGTAGCGACGGCGGACGCGCTGGGGAGAGCGGGCGAGGAGCTCGAAGCCCTCGAAGCCGGTCGCGATCACGGTGACGCGGATCTCGTCCCGCATCGACTGGTCGACGACCGATCCGAAGATGATGTTGGCGTTGTCGTCGGCCTCGGCCTGGACGAGCTGGGCCGCCTCGTTGACCTCGAAGAGGCCGAGGTCCTCGGGCCCGGTGATGTTGAGCAGCATCCCGGTCGCCCCCTTGATCGACTCCTCGATCAGCGGCGAGGTGATCGCCGCCTTGGCGGCGTCGAGCGCCCGCGACTCGCCGGACGCCGAGCCGACGCCCATCAGCGCCGAGCCGGCGTCGCGCATGATCGTGCGGACGTCGGCGAAGTCGAGGTTGATCAGGCCGGGGATCGTGATCAGGTCGGTGATCCCCTGGACGCCCTGGCGGAGGATGTCGTCGGCCTGGCGGAAAGCCTCGAGCACGCTCGTGCGGCGCTCGACGGCCTGCAGCAGTTTCTCGTTGGGGACGATGATCAGGGTGTCGACGTTGTTGCGCAGTTTCTCGATCCCCTCGAGCGCCTGCTGCATGCGCCGTTTGCCCTCGAACTCGAACGGCTTGGTGACCGCGCCGACCGTCAGCGCACCGATCTCCTCCTTGGCGATCTCGGCGATGATCGGCGCCGAGCCGGTGCCGGTTCCGCCACCCTCGCCGGCGGTGACGAAGACCATGTCGGCCCCCTTCAGCGCCTCCTTGATCTCATCGCGGCTCTCCGCGGCCGCACCCGCTCCGACCTCCGGGTTGCCGCCGGCGCCGAGGCCGCGGGTCAGCTCCTGGCCGATCGAGAGCTTGATGTCGGCGTCACAGGCCTGCAGGGCCTGTGCGTCGGTGTTGACCGCGACGAACTCGACGCCGCGAATTCCGGCGTCGATCATGCGGCTGACGGCATTGGTGCCTCCGCCGCCCGCTCCGACGACCTTGATCACAGCAAGGTAAGTGGATTCCATCTCCCGATTTCTCCAAGCCCGACGTTTGAGAGTCGGTATTTATCGAGTCCGGAGGTCCGGACCAGCCAGTCCACAAGGACTGGAATTTGAGTTGAGCCTTTGTTCCGTCCGACGCTGCAGCAATGCTTAAGGGTTCAAGCTTTCCGCAGAACCATGGAAATTGCGCTCAACGTAGGGCATTGCAGGGACTCTGTCAAACGCCGGGGAGGCATCCTGCAGCGCCCTTCTCTCAACTGCTACTTGAGGGTTTGCCGAGGCTGACTCTTAGGTCGAGGGTTGGATCGTAGCCGTGCGCGGCCCCGCGTCCGGGCGAAGCTATCCGCTCTGTTACGCGGTTTTCACGCACAGGTCGCTCAGGCCCCGCAACCGCCGCCCGACGCTTCTTCGGGCGGCGGCAGGCTGTGGCCTTCGCCGCCGACCGTCGGCCGGCCCGGTGAGAGGAGGTCTACATAATCGAGCGCCGTGATCGCCGGATCCGCCAGGACCGCAACCGCAGAGCGCCACTTCTCGGTCACCCGGGTCGCGTTTCCGAAGAGCAGCTCTATCCCCGAGTCGAGCTCGACGCTCACCCCGCCTTCGTCGTAGGAGCTGCCCGCGATGCACGGCCGCATCGGCGCCGGCGCGGCGCCGAGGACGCGGGCCTGTTCGAGCGCCGGGCCGGCGAGCCGGCCGCTCTTCGGCGGCTCGGCGAGCGGCAGCTCCGGCAGCGACCCGTCCTCCGGGGGCGCCTGCCGGACGAGCAGCACTCCGTCCGCGGTGACCCCGACGGCGCTCTCGCCGGAGCCGATCATCGAGGCCGGCAGGGCGACGCTAACGGTCGGCTCGACGGACGTCGTCCGCAGGAGGAGGAACCAGGCCGCCAAGGCGATCGCGACCGCCAGGGCGCCGGCAATGACCCGGCGCCTCACAGCTCCCAGCCCTCCGGCAGGGCCAGCTCGCCCAGGTGCTGGACCTCCGGCTCGAGGACGACGCCGAAGCGCTCGTGGACGCGACGGCGGCCCTCGGCCATCAGGGCGAGGACGTCGGCGGTGCTGGCGCCGCCCTCGTTCTCGACGAAGTTGGCGTGCTTCTCGGAGAAACGGGCGCCGCCGACGCGCAGTCCGCGGCAGCCGGCGGCCTCGAGAAGCTGGCCCGCGGTGCGGCCCTCGGCCTCGGGGCCGTCGGGGTTCTTGAAGGTCGAGCCGAAGGTCTTGATCCCCGAGGGCTGGGCCTCGCGACGGCGCTCCCTCATCCCCGCCAGCGTCTCCCTCACCGCCTCGGGGTCGGCGGGCGAGAGGCAGAAGGAGGCCCGGGCGACGACCTCCCCGGGGCCGATGTTGGAGCTGCGGTAGGCGAAGCCGAGGGCCGCGGGCTGCCGCCGGTCGGTCCCCGCCGCGGTGCTGACCTCGACCCACTCGAGCACCTCGGCGAGCCGGCCGCCGTAGGCGTTGGCGTTCATCTTCACGGCGCCGCCCGCGGTGCCCGGGATGTTGATCCCGAACTCGAGCCCCGAGAGCCCCCACCCCGCGGCCCTTGCGGCCGCCGAGGGCAGCCGGGCGCCGCCGCCGCAGAGCAGCCGCTCCCCGTCGCGCTCGATCGCCGCCAGCTCGCCGTCGAGCTTGATCGCCAGGCCGCGGAATCCCTCGTCGGCGACGAGCAGGTTGGACCCGGAGCCGACCAGGCCGATCGCCAGCCCCTCGCCCTCGGCCCAGGCCAGCAGCCCGACCAGCCCCTCCTCGTCCTCGGGCCGGGCGAACCAGTCGGCGGGGCCGCCGGTCCGGACCGTCGTCAACCGGGCCAGTGGATACTCGCGCTCGACTCCCGCGGGCGGCTCGCTCATCCTTCGCTCCCGTTCTCCCCGGCGGCGAGCAGCGCCTCGCCGACGGCGGGGACGTCGCCGGCGCCGACCGTGACCAGGACCCGGCCCGGGCCGAGCCGCGCCTCTGCGGCCTCGCGCGCCCGCTCGATGGTCGGCGCCCAGATCACCGGGCGGCCGCCCATCCGGTCGGCGGCGGCGCGGGCGACGAGCAGGCCGTCGACCCCGGCGAGCTCGCCGACCGGCTCCTCCCTGGCCGGGTAGACGTCGAGCACTATCGCTTCGTCGGCGAGCGCCAGCGCCGCCCCGAACTCCTCCGCGAAGGCCCTGGTCCGCGAGTAGAGGTGGGGTTGGAAGACGGCGATCAGGCGCTCGCCGCCGAGCTCGCGCAGGGCCGAGAGCGCGGCCCGGACCTCGGTCGGGTGATGGGCATAGTCGTCGTAGATCGCCGTCCCGGCGCGCTCCCCCTTCAGCTCCAGCCGCCTGCGCACCCCCGGGAAGCCGGCGAGGGCCGCGGCCGCGGCGTCGACGTCGAGCCCGGTGAGGCCGACGGCCGCCAGCGCCGCGCGCGCGTTGAGCAGGTTGTGCCGGCCGGGGACCGCCAGGCGCAGGTCCGCCGGGCCGGGAGAGGACTCGTCGAACTCCGCGACCCGGGCGCCGGCGGTGAACTCGGGCAAAGGCGGCGCGCAGCTCCGCAACCGACCCCCAACGCGCGTGGTGGTCCATCTCGATGTTGGTGACCACCGCGATCTCGGGCTTCAGCTCGAGGAAGCTGGCGTCGCTCTCGTCGGCCTCGGCGACGACCCACTCCCCCTCCCCCCAGCCGGCGTTCGAAGCCGCCGCCGCGGCGCCCCCCAAGCCGGGAACCTCGCCGCCGACGAAGAAGGCGGGGTCGGCGCCGAGCGCGCGCAGCGCCCAGACCAGCATTGCCGTCGTCGTCGTCTTGCCGTGGGTGCCGGCGACGGCGATCAGGCGCTTCTCCGCGCAGAGCCGGGCGAGGAGCTCGCCGCGGTGCAGGACCGCCAGCCCCGCGCTCCCGGGCCGCGGCCAGCTCCGGGTTGTCCTCGCCGATCGCGGTCGAGACGACGACCTCGGCCGCGGCCGGAAGGTTGGCGGCGTCGTGGCCCACCGACGGCTCGAGCCCGGCGCCGCGCAGGCGCTCCATATAAGAGGAGTCGCTGCGGTCGCTGCCGCTGACCTCGGCGCCGAGCCCGGCGCTGACGAGTGCCAGGCCGCTCATCCCGGCACCGCCGATGCCGATGAAGTGCAGCTTCCGACCCGCCCACTCGCTCATCTGCCGGCAGCCTCCAATACGTGGTCGGCGATGCGACGGGCGGCATCGGGCTTCGCCAGCGAGGCCGACGCAACCGACATCGCCGCCAGCCGGGCCCGATCGCCGAGCAGGGCGCCGACCTCCGCCGCCAGTCGCGCGGCGCTCATCTCCGCGTCCTCGATCACCGTCGCGGCGCCGGCCTCTGCCATCCAGGCGGCGTTGGCGGTCTGGTGGTCGGCGGTCGCGTGCGGGTAGGGGACGAGGACAGCGGGCCGCTCGGCGGCGGCGATCTCGAAGATCGAGCCCCCCGAGCGCCCGAGGACGAGGTCGCAGGCGGCGAGGCAGTCGCCCAGGTCAGGCTCGTAGGCGAGCAGCGTGTAGCGGTCGCGGTGCGGGGCCGACTCGAGGCGCGCGCGCAGCTGGTCGTAGTCGCGCCTGCCGGCGAGATGGATGACGTGGAAGTCCCGCCCCTGGCGCTCGGCGAGGGCCTCGATCGCGCACTCGTTGATCGAGCGCGCTCCCTGGCTCCCCCCCATGACCAGCAGGCAGGGGTCGGAGGAGGCGACGTCGAAGCGGGCGCGGGCGGCGTCGCGGTCGGCCTCGAGAACGGCGGGCGGGACCGGCCGCCCGGTGACCGGGTAGCGCTCGCCCTCGCGGCCGGCGATCGGGAAGGCGAGGCAGACGCGACGGGCACGGCCGGCAAGGATCCGGTTGGCGAGGCCGAGATGGCTGTCGGCCTCGGTGAGGACGAGCGGCGTCCGGGTCGAGACGGCGGCCAACCCGGCGGGGCCGGCGACGAAGCCGCCGCCGCCGATGACGGCGTCGGCGCGGCGCCGGCGCAGGGCGGCGCGGGCCGAGCCGACCGAGCCCAGGGCCTCGAGCGCCGCGGCGGCCGCCCGCAGCGGGTTGGAGCGGTCGATGCCCCTGACCTTGATGAAGTCGATGTCGTAGCCGGCGGCGGGCACCAGCTCGGCCTCGATCCGCTCGCGCGTGCCGAGGAAGGTCACCTCGGCGCCGCTAGCCCGAAGCTCGTCGGCGACCGCCATGGCGGGTACCACGTGACCCGCGGTTCCCCCCGCGGCCACCACCACTCTTACGGCGTTTGGCACTGCTGGATCGACTCCTTCCGCGGGCCGGTGCGCGCCCGCCCTCGACGACCCGCAGTTTGCCAGCGCGGGCGGTCCCTCCGCGCGCCACGTTGAGGATCAGCCCGACCGCGAACAGCGTCGCCAGCAGGCTGCTGTTCCCGTAGGAGACCATCGGCAGCGGCACGCCGGTCAGCGGCGCCATCCCCATCACCGCGAAGAGGTTGATCGTCGCCTGGACGACGATCAGCGAGGTGAGCCCGGCGACGAGCAGCTTGCCGTAGTTGTCCTTGGCTTTTTTGGCGACCTGCAGGCCGGCATAGCCGAAGAGGCCGAAGAGGCCGACGACGCCGACGATCCCGATCAGGCCGAGCTCCTCGCCGATCACGGCGGAGATCATGTCGGTGTGGGCCTCGGGCAGGTAGAAGGCCTTCTGCACGCCGTTGCCGATGCCGACGCCGAAGATGCCGCCCGAGCCGAGGGCGATCTTCGCCTGGGCCGCCTGGAAGCCGGCCCCGGAGGCATCGGAGCCGGGATGGAGGAAGCCGGTCAGGCGGGCCATCCGGTACGGCTCGACCACGGTCAGCAGCAGGGCAAGGCCGCCGAGCACGAGGACGATCTTGCCCAGGTCCGCCATCCGGGCGCCGGCGGCGACGAGCGTCGCCCCGGCGGCGAAGGCGACGACCAGGGCGGTGCCGAGGTCGGGCTCGAGAACGATCAGCAGCGAGGCCGAGCCGACGACGAGCAGGAACGGTTTCAGGCCCTCGATCGACCTGACCCGCTTTGGCTTGCGGGCGAGCAGGTCGGCGGCGTAGAGGACGAGCGCGACCTTGGCGATCTCCGAGGGCTGGATCTGCAGGAAGCCGGAGCCGAACCAACGGCTCGAGCCGTTGACCGAGGTGCCGGCGCCGAGGACGACGACGAGCAGGAAGAAGGAGAGGACGAGAAAGGGGCCCGTGAGGCGGCGGACCGACTCGAGGCTGTGGCGGGCAACCAGATGCATGACCAGCAGGCCGACGGCGCCGAACATCAGCGTCCGCTTCAGGTAAAAGGCCGATTCGGAGAGATTGCCGTCGCTGAGGACTTTGGTCGTCGAGCTGGCGGAGAAGACCATCACCGCGCCCAGCGCCAGCAGGCAGAGGGTCGCGGTCAGCAGCATGTTGTACTCGGGCGGCAGGCTTGCGGCCCGCTTCTTCTTGCGCTTCGCGGCGGCCTTTCTTCGCGCCTTGCCCCTGGGGCCCTGCCAGGGCAGGGAGAGAGCGCTCACGAGAGCTCCCCGACGATCTCGCGAAAGCGCTCGCCGCGCCGTTCGAAGTTCGCGAAGGCGTCGAAGCTGGCGCAGGCGGGCGAGAGCAGGACGACCTCGCCGGGCGCGGCGGCCGCAGCGGCGCGGCGGACCGCGTCATCGAGGTCCGCGCAGCGGTTGAGGGCGACCCCGGACTCGAGCGCCGGCGCCAGCGCCTCGGCCATCCGCTCGGCGGTCGCGCCGATCAGGTAGACGGCCGCGCAGGCCTCGCGGACCGGCTCGAGCAGGGCGCCGAGGTCCTCGCCCTTCTCGCTGCCGCCGAGGATCGCGTGGACGACGGGCGCGGCGGAGCCGTCGGCCGGGGCGAAGGCTCGCAGGCCGACCGTCGCCGAGGCGACGTTGGTCGCCTTCGAGTCGTTGACGAAGCGGACGCCGCCTACCTCGGCCACCTGCTCGAGCCGGTGCGGGACACCGGCGAAGCTGCGCAGGCCCTCGCGGACCGCGTCGCGGTCGATCCCCATCGCCAGGGCGGCCGCGGCGGCGGCCATCGCGTTGGCGACGTTGTGCTCGCCGAAGAGGCCGAGCTCGGTGACCGCGAGCAGCGGCTCGTCGTCGTAGAAGATCGTGCCGTCGGCGAGGGCGACCTCGCAGTCGGGGGCGGCGCCGACGCAGAAGGAGACCCGGCGGGCGCAGCCGCCGAGGTCGACGCCGGCGAGCGCCGGGTCGTCGGCGTTGTAGACGGCGACGTCGTCGTTGCCCTGGTTGGCGAAGATCCGCAGCTTCGCCGCCAGGTAGGACTCGAGGTCACCGTGGCGGTCGAGGTGGTCGGGCGCGAGGTTGAGGAAGACGGCGCACTCGGGGGCGAAGGCGACGCTGTCCTCGAGCTGGAAGCTGGAGGCCTCGCAGACGACCGTCGCCGAGGCGTCGAGGTCGCCGGCGAGCGAGGAGAGCGGGGTGCCGACGTTGCCGGCGACGGCGACGGGCTCGCCCGCCGTCCGGTAGAGGTGGCCGAGCAGCTCGGCGACAGTCGTCTTGCCGTTGGTGCCGGTGACGGCGAGGAAGCGGTTGGGGATCGCCCGCCAGGCGAGCTCGAGCTCGCCGACCACGTCGACCCCCCGCTCGAGGGCGGCCGCGATCACCGGCGCCCCCCGGGGCACGCCCGGGCTCTTGACGACGGTCCGCATCCGCTCGAGAAGCTCCAATCCATCCGTATCCAGGACGACTTCGACGCCCGACCCCTCAAGCCCTGCCGCGCCCTGCGGATGGCCCGAATCGACCCCGACGACCTCCTCCCCGCGCCCCGCCAGCAGCCGCGCCGCTGCCTGCCCCGAACGGGCCAGCCCGACGACCAGGAACGGCCCCTCAGGGAAGGGCGGGCGAATCTCCTTCGGCGGCGGAACGCTCATCCGGGATACCTTCGATCCCGGTAGGCCGGCCCCTGTGTGCCGGGTCTCAGCGGCCGATCGACTGCTGGTACAGCGTGAAGCCGATCCCCGAGCAGACGGCGGCGATGATCCAGAAGCGGAGCATGATCTTGGTCTCCGACCAGGCCATCATCTCGAAGTGGTGGTGGAGGGGCGCCATCAGCAGGACGCGGCGGCGGAATGTCTTGAAGGAGAAGACCTGAATCGCCACAGAGAGCGCCTCGATGACGAAGATCCCGCCGATGATGATCAGCAGCACCTCGGTCTGCGTCATCACCGCCAGGGCGCCGATCGCGCCGCCCAGGCCGAGGGAGCCGGTATCCCCCATGAAGATCGAGGCGGGGAAGGCGTTGAACCAGAGGAAGCCGATGCAGGCGCCGACCAGGCAGGCGGAGAGCAGCGCCAGGTTCTGCTGCTCGTTGGTGACGAAGGAGATCGCCGTGTAGGCGAGCAGGACGATCGCGCAGGAGCCGGCCGCGAGGCCGTCGAGGCCGTCGGTGAGGTTCACCCCGTTGGAGGTGCCGGCGATGACGAGGAAGACGAGGACGAAGTAGAGGACAGGGCCGAGGTCGATGCTGCCGTCGCCGATCCGGAAGTAGAGAGTCGGCTCGAGGCCGACCTCGTGGCGCGCGACCCACCAGAGCCCGAGCGCCAGGAAGACCTGGAAGAGGATCTTCCAGCGCGCCGAGAGGCCGAGCGAGCGGCGTTTGACGATCTTGATGAAGTCGTCGGCGAAGCCGATCGTCGCGCAGCCGAGCGCGACGCCGAAGACGGCGAGGCTCTGCGCGTCGAGGTCGGAGAGGACAAGGTATGGGACGCAGATCGAAGCGAAGATGATCAGCCCGCCCATGGTCGGGGTGCCGGCCTTGGCGTGGTGCTCCTGGGGGCCCTCCTCGCGGATGTGCTGGCCGAACTCCTTGACCCGCAGGTACTCGATGAACTTGGGGCCGAGGAAGATGCAGATCAGCATCGCCGCCATCCCCGCGATCAGCACCTCACCCATGTCAGGCGTCGCCTCCTCTGCTCCCGCGTCCGGGGGCGACTTCCAGCAACAGGGACAGGGTGTCGGCGACCGCCTCGAGGCCGGCCGAGCGCGATCCCTTGACCAGGACGACGTCGCCGGCTTCGGCCTGCGCCGCAAGCAGCTCGGCCGCCTCCGCCGGGTCGCCGACCAGCTCGTCGGGGTCATAGTCGCGGGCCGGCTCGCCGACGCCGACCAGCAGGTCCACGCCCGCCGCCCGCGCGTGCTCGCCGACCTCACGGTGGTAGGCCGCGGCGCCCGGGCCGAGCTCCGCCATCTCCCCCAGAACCGCGATCCGGCGCTCACCCCCGAGCGTGCCGAGGTGGTCGAGCGCGGCCCGCATCGAGACCGGGTTGGCGTTGTAGCTGTCGTTCACGAGGACGATCCCGTCGCCCAGCTCGAGGCGCTCGCCCCGGAAGCGGGAGAAGCCTATGTTCGCAGCGAGGTCGGCCATCTCGCCGAGCGGCGCGCCCAGCGCCACCCCCGCCGCCACCGCCGCCAGGGCGTTGGTCAGGTTGTGGGCCTCGACGAAGGGGAAGCGAAAGGCCTGGCTACCGGCGGGGGTCGCGATCGTCGCCTCGGTGACTTCCTCGACGACCCGGCTCTCGAGCGCCTCGACGTCGCCGCCGGCGCCGAAGCGCAGCAGGTTCGGAGCCGCCCCGAGATGGGGCTCGAGCTCGCCGGCCTCGACCGGGACGACCGCCGTCGCCTGCGCGGGGAGGTCGTGGAGCAGCTCCGCCTTCGCGGCGGCGATCGCCTCGACCGATCCGAGCAGCTCGACGTGGACCGGCCCGACGTTGGTGATCACCGCCACCTCCGGCTCGGCGATCGCCGCCAGCTCGGCGATCTGGCCCGCGCCGCGCATCGCCATCTCGAGGACGAGCACGTCGGTTCCCGGCTGCGCTTCGAGGACCGTCAGCGGCAGCCCGATCTCGGTGTTGAGGTTCTCCCGGTTGGCGTGCACGCGTCCCGGCAACAGCGCCCTGGCGATGTCCTTGACCGAGGTCTTGCCGACCGAGCCGGTGACCCCGACGACGCGGGCGCCCAGCGCCCGCCGCCAGGCCAGCGCCAGCCCCTGGAGCGCCGCAAGAGGTTCCTCCACCGCGAAAACCCAGCCACCGTCCGTGAGAGCGCAGTTTTGCCCGGATAGCGGCAAGAACTGCGCTCTCGCGGACGGGCCGACGACCACCCCCCAGGCGCCGGCCTCGATCGCCGCCGGGGCGAACTCGCCGCCGTCGACGCGCTCGCCGCGCAGGCCGAAGAAGAGGTCGCCCTCGCCGCTTGCGGCGGAGTCGATCGTCGCCCGCGCCGGCGAGCCGGAGCCGCCCTCTGCGAGGACCTCGGCGCCCATGGCCTCGGCGATCTTCGCCGGCTCCAGGTTCATCGCGCGCCTTCGCCCAGCCGCATCAGCTCCTCGCGGGCGACCTCGCGGTCGTCGAAGGGGACCTTGCGGCCGTCCTCGAACTCCTGGCCCTGCTCGTGGCCCTTGCCGGCGATCACGACGGTGTCGCCGGGCGCCGCGCGGGCGATCGCGAGGGCGATCGCGGCGCGACGGTCGGGCTCGGCCTCCACCCCGGCCCGATCCCCGGCCCCGGCCAGGACTTCGGCGATGATCGCCTCGGGGTCCTCGGAGCGCGGGTTGTCGGAGGTGACGATCGCCAGGTCGGATCCGTCGGCCCCGGCGCGGCCCATCTTCGGCCGCTTGTCGCGGTCGCGGTCGCCGCCGGCGCCGAAGACCGATATCACCCGGCCCTGGGTCAGCCGCCGGGCGGCCCCGAGGACGTTGTCGAGCGAGTCGGGCGTGTGGGCGTAGTCGACGAGGACGGCGAAGCCCTGGCCCTCGTCGACGGGCTCGAAGCGGCCGGGGACCCGTCTCGCCCTGGCCAGCCCGGCCGCCGCCTGCCGCGGTGAGACTTCGAGTGCGATCGCCGCGGCGAAGGCGCCGAGCGCGTTGGCGACGTTGAAATGCCCGGGCATCAGCGTGTGGACCTCGGTGTCCTCCTCCGGCCCGGCGACGACGAAGGTCGACCCGGAGGCATCGAAGCTGACGTCCCGCGCCGAGAAGTCCGCCTCGCCGCCCTCCGCCGAGAAGGTCAGGCAATCGATCTCGCCGGCAAGGCGCCGCCCGTAGGGGTCGTCGACGTTGACGACGGCCGCTTCCGGCCCGAGCTCCGCGAACAGCCTGCGCTTGGAGCGGAAGTAGTCCTCCATGTCGGCGTGGAAGTCGAGGTGGTCCTGGGTCAGGTTCGTGAACAGCGCCAGCTCGAAGCGGACCGCATCGACCCGGTGCAGGGAGAGGGCGTGCGAGGAGACCTCCATCACGCAGGCCCGATCGCCGCCCTCGAGCATGCGCCGGAAGGTCTCCTGCAGGTCGATCGCCTCCGGCGTCGTCCGCTCGACCTCCTCCTCGACGGCGCCGACCACCTGCTTGACCGTGCCCAATAGCCCGGATTGGATCGCCGCCGCCTCGAGCACCTCGTGGAGCAGGAAGGCGGTCGTCGTCTTGCCGTTGGTTCCGGTGATCCCGGTTACGCGCAGCTCCCTCGTCGGCTCCTCCCAGAAGCGCGCGGCGAGCGGCGCCATCGCCGCCCTGGCGTCAGCGACGACGACCTCGGGGACGCCCAGCTTCAGCTCGCGCTCGACGACCAGCGCAGCCGCGCCCCGTTCCACCGCGGCGGCCGCGAACTCGTGCCCGTCGGCGCGCTCGCCGACCACGCAGAAGAAGAGCGTCCCGGGCTCGACCCGGCGGCTGTCGTAGGCGAGCGCCGAGATCTCGACCCCGGAGTCTCCCGTCGTGCGCAGTGCCTCGGCCGCGGCGGCCAGGTCGTCCAGTCTCACGGGGCGATTCTAGGTCGGGGGTCGGGTGCCCCCCGGCCGGCCCCCTCTATTCGGCCGGCACGCCGAGATAGGGCAGTGCGAAGCCGGCGATCTTGCCGAAGGCGGGCGCGGCGACCGAGCCGCCGTAGATGTCGCCCTGGGGCTCGTCGACGACGACGGCGACCAGCAGCCGCGGGTTCTGCGCCGGGGCGAAGCCGATGAAGGAGGCGACGTACTTGGTCTTCGAGTAGTGACCGTTTTCGGCGACCTCGGCGGTCCCCGTCTTGCCGGCCAGCGTGTAGCCGGGGACGCTGACCTCCGAGGCCGTTCCGCCGGGGGCGAGGACGCCCTCGAGCATCGTCCGCACCTCGTCGGCGACTTCGGCGTCGATCACCCGCCGGCCCTTCGGCTCGTGGACCGGCTCGCCGCCGACCCTCTCGATCAGTTGCGGCCGCTTGAGGATTCCGCCGTTGGCGATCGCCGTGTAGCCGGCGACCATCTGCATGGGCGTCACCGAGAGCCCCTGCCCGATCGGCAGGTTGCCCATCGTCGAGCCCGAGTATTCGTCGAGCGGCAATACAAGGCCCTGCTCCTCGCCGGGGTACTGGATCCCGGTCGGGCGGCCGAAGCCGAAGCGGTTTATCCAGCGGCTGAACTTCTCAGAGCCCATCTGCAGCCCGATCGTCGCGGCGCCGACGTTCGAGGAGTGGGAGAGGATTTCGGCGACCGAGAGGGTCACGGTCGGGCGCGGCTCGGCATCTTCGATCGTGCGATCGGCGACCTGAAGCTGGGGCGGCAGGGTGAAGGTCGTCTCCGGCGTCACTTCTTTTTCCTCGAGCGCCGCGGAGACGGTGAACGCCTTGAAGGTCGAGCCCGGCTCGTAGGTGAACCCGGTGGCCCGGTTGAGCAGGTCTTCGGGGCTCGCTTCGGAGAGGTCGGCCAGGGTCGACCGGCGGCCAGTTGGCCATCGCCAGGACCTGCGAGTCGCGCGGGTCGACGACGATCGCCGTCGCCCCTTTCGGGGCATAGGTTTCGCCGACTTCGGAGAGCACGTCCTCGGTCTTCTTCTCGATCGCCGGGTCGAGCGTCAGCTGCACGTCGCTGCCGTCGCTGGCTTCGCTCGCCGTTTCGAGCCGGATCGGCTCGCCGAGCGCGTCCTTGACGATCCGCCTCTCGCCGTCGCTGCCCGCGAGGGCCGAGTCCTCACCGGCCTCGAGGCCGGTGAGGCCCTCGTTTTCGGAGCCGACCGCGCCGATCACCTGCCCGGCGAGGTCGCCCTGGGGATAGGTGCGGCGACTGTCCGGGCGCTGCCCGATCCCCGGCAGGTCGAGCCTTTCGACCCGCGCCGCGGTGGGCACGTCGACCTTCTTGGCGACGTAGGAGAAGCCCGATTCCTCGGTCAGGCTCTTCAGCACCTTGGAAGGGGCCTCGCCGAGGACCCGTGCCAGCTTCTCGGCCGTTCGCGGCGGGTCCTTGACCTGGTAGGGCGTGGCGAAGATCGTCGAGGCGTCCTCGGAGCTCGCCAGTGCCTCGCCCTGGCGGTCGAGCACCGTTCCCCGCAGGCCGGGAACCGTGACGACCTCGGTCTGCTGGTAGGAGGCTTCGGAGGCGAGCTGGGCACCCTGCACTCCCTGCAGCCAGAAGGCGCGGCCGACGATCATCAGGAAACAGAGGAGGAAAGCGGCGAAGAGAAGCCCGATCCTCCGCTCGATCGTGCGCATATGGCTCTAGTAACCCGCTCCGGCGGCTGACGCGCTGGGCGGCGACGGTCGCGTCGTCGCGGCTCGGCTCGATCGAGGAGACGGCGTCTGCTGCCGCCATCTCGAGGCCGAGAGCGCCCGCATCGTGGCGGATCCGGGCGGCGCCCGAGCGCTTCGCGTCGCGGCTGCGCAGGATCCCGCTGTCCTTTTCGAGGGCGACGACGTTCTCGTCGATGCTGCCCGCCTCCGCGGTGAGGCTGAGGGTGAAGACGTTGAGGCCGACGATTCCGACCAGGAGCACGCCGAGGACGCCGATCCAGAGCCGGCCCTGGGTCATCCTCACCATCAGGGTCGAGTCCGGGAACTGGCGAACCGCGGTGGCGGCGCCGGCCGCGATCGGGATCAGGTGGGCGACCCGTGCGGCGGGCAGGTGCGGCGGGCCGGGCGCGCGGCTTGCGGGCGGGTCCCGCGGCGGCGCGGGCTCTGCCGGCGGAGCGGCCGCCGGGCGCGGGATTTGCGGGCGGTCTTGGGACGGGCGGCCGGTTTGCGGGCGGGCTGGGTGCGGCTGCGAGGCTTCTTTTTCGGCCGCGGGCGGTCGCGGGGTACGCGCGCCGGAGCGGGGGCCGCCGCCGGCGCGGCGGCGCGGCGGGACACGGTGGCCGCCTCCATCAGGCCGGCTCCCCGATCTTGACGGCGGCGCGCAGATGGGCCGAGCGGGCGCGGGCGTTGGTCGCGATCTCCTCCGGGCCGGGTGAGACGGCGCGGCGGGTGAGCAGGTCGGCTTCGGGCTGGCGGCCGCAGGCGCAGACGGGCAGCTCGGGCGGGCAGATGCAGCCACGGGCCCGCTCGGCGAGGAACCGCTTCACGGGCCGGTCCTCGAGGGAGTGGAAGGAGATCGCCGCGAGCCGGCCGCCGGCCGGCAGCATGCGCCAGGCGGTGGGCAGGGCGTCCTCGAGCGAGTCGATCTCGCCGTTGACGGCGATCCTGATCGCCTGGAAGGTGCGCTTGGCCGGGTGGCCGCCGCCGAAGCGGGCCTTCGCCGGCATCCCGGCTTTGACAGCGTCGACGAGCTCCGAGGTCGTCTTCAGGGGGCGACGGGCGACGATCTGGCGCGCGATGCCGCCCGCGTAGCGCTCCTCGCCGAAGCGCTTCAGCACCTGGGCGATGCGCGACTCGGGCCACTCGTTGACGAGGTCGGCGGCGTTGAACTCCTGGCGCGAGTCCATCCGCATGTCGAGCGGCGCGTCGTAGGAGTAGGAGAAGCCCCGCTCCCAGGCGTCGACCTGCATCGAGGACATTCCTAGGTCCATGTAGATCATGTCTGGCTGGACGCCTTCGCCGTCCAGGCCACGAAGCCCTTCCGCGAAGTCGGCGGCGATGAAGCGCGTCTTACAGGTGACCTCGTCGGCGAAGCGCTCGAAGCGCTCGGCGGCGACCGGGTCGCGGTCGATGCAGACCAGCGTCCCGTCGAGGCCGAGGATCGAGGCGACGCGGCGCGCGTGGCCGCCGGCCCCGAAGGTGCAGTCGACGGCAACCTGGCCCGGCTGCGGGGCGAGCAGCTCGACCAGCTCGGTGGCGAGTACGGGCTTGTGCTCGATCGGCATCACACCAACAATGGCAGCGCCCGTCTGGGGCCTGCCGTGGTCGTATACGGAAGTTCGCGCGGCGTCGGCCGGCACCTCGTCGGGCAGTCCCGCCAAGACCCGGATTTCGCTCGGGGTCGGCATCTCACTCAGACCCCCCGCCGGCTGCCAGGCCCTCGGCGATCTCGGGCGCGGTCGCGTCGAGCTCCTCCTCCTGCTTGGCCCAGGCCTCGGCGTTCCAGATCTCCAGGTACTCGCCGGCGCCGATCACTACGCAGGGGCCGGAGAGGGCGGCGTGCTCGATCAGCGGCTTGGGCAGGCGGATCCGCCCGGCGGAGTCGAGCTTGTCGTCGAAGGAGCCGCCGTGGAAGCGCCGGCGCAGGCTGCGGGCGTCCCTGCCGAAGGGGCTGTGCGGGGCGAGGAAGCGGTCGGAGAGCTGCTCGAACTCGTCGGTCGTGTGCACCCAGACGCAGGGGTCGAAGCCCTTGGAGAGAACGACGCCGTCGGAGAGCGCCGCCCGGAACCGCGAGGGAACCGTGAGGCGATCCTTGGAATCGAGACTGTGCTCGTAGAGACCCCGAAAAGCCATTCCCGTGGATTCCTTTCTGCGGTCCGCCGTGAAGCCGGGGGGAAAGAGTCAGGACCGGAGTGATGAGGTGGGAGGAGCCTCACCACCCCGGTCCTTGGGCTTCAACTCGCGGGCACAGTAACCCACTTCCTCCCACTTTGCAACACATGTCGGACGGAACGCCCCAAACGCAAGATCGCTTGCATCGGATAGCTTTGGCCGCATGAGCGAGACCCCCGAGCCAGACGGACAGCAGCCCCCCGCCCCGCCCGCGGAGCAGGTCGCGGCCGCGGAAATGAAGGCGCAGGAAATGGGGGTGGCCGCCTTCGCCGGCGAGGACCAGCCGCCCACCGAACCCGACGACGCCAACGACCTGCGCGGCTACCACTTCAAGAAGCTGCTCGGCGAAGTCTCGACCTGGGTGATCATCCTCGTCCTCGTCGCGATCGCCGGCGCCGCCGTGGGGATCTACTTCAAGAGCGCCCCGGGCGGCGGCGGCGCCGCCGCCCTCGTCTTCGCGATCTCGCTGATCGGCGTCTTCGCGATCGCCGACTCGCGCGCCGAGGACGCCTTCTTCGTCGTCTACGCGAAGAAGAACGGCCTCACCCTGGGCGGGCGGAGCTCCCTGCCGGCGGCCACGCCGCTGCTGCGCAAGGGCGACGACCGCTACGCCGAGCGCACCCTCGCCGGCAGCCTCGCCGAGGGGGTCGACGGCATGCTCGCTCTCTATACCTACGAGGAGGAGTCGACCGACAGCGACGGCAACCGCCAGACCAACTACTACCGCTACACCGTCGGCCTGGTCGAGATCCCCGAGTGCGCGAGCCTCGTCCCCGAGCTCTACGTGCAGCGCAAGTTCGGCCTCCGCGCCCTGGAGAAGCTCGAGGACGCCTTCCGCGGCTCCAAAGAGCGGGTCAAGTTCGAGAGCGAGGCCCTCGACAAGCGCTACGAGATATTCGTCAACGAGAAGCAGGACCAGAACTGGCTGCACCAGCTATTCGCCCCCACCTTCATCGTCTGGCTGCTCCAGGAAACCCCCGACAAGTTCGCCTTCGAGCTCGTCGGCGGCACCCTCTGCTGCTACGTCCACAACCACGAGGGGAATTCCGCCGACCTCGACCGCATGCGCGCCGCGACGGCCAGGGTCGCGACGAGGCTGCGCGAGGAGGCGCTGGAGTAGCACCGCCCTTCCGCGTCCGGGGATGGCTCAGAAGCCCTGAAGCAGGACGTCGGCATTCGCCAGCAGGCCGGCGGCGATCATCAGCAGGACCGAGGGGACGAGGACGAGGGCGACGACGAGCTGGATCTTCGGAGCGGCGCGGGCGGCGCGCTCCTCGACCGCGCGGCGCTGCTCCCGTCGCAGGGCGCTCGACTGGCGGCGGAGCTGGTCGGCGAGTGGCGAGCCGAAGCGACGGGAGCGCTCGATCGAGGCGCAGAGGGTGGCGACCTCGCTGCCCGGCACCCGAGCCCGCAGCCCGGCGAGGGCCTCGGCGAGCGGCCGGCCGCACTCGAGCTCGGCAACAGCGGCGGAGAGCTCCTGCGCCAGGGGCCCGGTACCGGTTGCGGCGATCTCCGCGAAGCCGGCCGCGGGGCTGCGCCCGGCGCTGGTCCCGACCGCCAGCAGGTCGAGCGCGTCGGGGAGCGCCGCCACCAGCAGCCGGCGGCGGCGGCGCTCGTGCCGGGCCCGCAACGCGTCGGGGACGACGAAGCCGGCCGCCGGAAGGGCGAGAGCGACCAGCCAGGAGAGCCGGCCCGGCGCCGCCGGCGCGGCGAGCAGCGCGAAGAGTGCGGCGATCGCGGCGCAGCCGAGTCGCGGCGCCAGGGGGCCCTTCATCCGGCCGCCGACCTCCCACCCGCCGCCGCCTTCACTCGGCCACCATCGAGAAGCGCCTGATCGCGATGAAGCCGATCGCCTGAAGCGCCGCGGCAAGAGCGAGCAGCACCGCCGAGGCGGGCGAGCGCACCACCTTGAGCAGGAACCCCGGTTCGATCAGCTCGGCGAAGAGGGCGCCGCCGCTCGGCATCGCGACGACCAGCAGCCCGGTGAAGCGCGCCTGGGCGGTCGCCGCCCTGGCGTCCTCTGCGACCCGGTCGCGCTCGGCGGCACCCGCGGCAAAGCGCCGCAGGAGTGCGGCCAGGTCGCCACCGGAGAGGCGCTGGCTGAGGACGGCGGCGGCGAAGGAGTCGACGCGGGCCGAGCGCATCCGCCGCCGCCACTCCCCGATCGCGACGTCGGTCGGCGCGCCGAGGTCGAGCTCCGCCCCGAGGCGGGCCAGCTCGACGGCCGGCGGGCCGTCGAGCGAGGTCGCCGCCGCCGGAAAGGAGGCGCGCAGCGTGCGCCCGGCGGTCAGCGAGTCGGCGATCGCCGTTGCCACGGCCGGCAGGGCGCGTTCGACCGCCGTCCGGTACCTGGCCCGGCGGCTCGAGATCGCCCAGGCGGCGAGGGCCGGGCCGGCGACCGCCAGCGGCAGGGCGACCGTCGGCCCGCCCAGGAACCAGCCGCCGAGGACGGTTGCTCCGGCGCCGAGCGCCGCCAGCCTGCGCCGCTCCGGCGTCGACGGCGAGTAGCCCTCGCGACCGGCCCGCAGCAGCGGCTCCAGCGCCCGCTGCACCCACTCGACCCCGGCCGGGCTGCTGGCCAGCACCGCCTCGCGGGCACCGAGCGCGAGAAGCCCGCCGGCGCCGGCGCCGAGCAGCAGCGGGACGATCACCCTCCCACCTCGGCGATCTCGACGACGCGGCGGGCGCCGTCGGCGCGCCGCTCGATCTGGACGACGAGGTCGATGCCTCGCCGCGCCTGCTCGGCGATCGCGCCGTGGGGAAGCCCGACCCCGGCCATCAGCGCGAGTGTCTCCAACCTTGCGATCGCGTCATCCGGAGAGTTCGCGTGCACGGTCGAGAGGGCGCCGTCGTGACCGGTGTTGAGCGCGGTGAGCAGATCCAGCGCCTCGGCCCCGCGCACCTCGCCGATCACGATCCTGTCGGGCCGCATCCGCAGGGCGTTGCGCAGCAGGTCGCGGATCGTCACCTCCCCCCTTCCCTCGACGCTCGCCGGCCGGCTCTCGAGCCGCACGACGTGGGGCTGGCGGAGGCGGAGCTCGGCGGCGTCCTCGATCGTCACCACCCGCTCGTCGGGGTCGACGAAGCCCGAGAGCGCGTTGAGCAGGGTCGTCTTGCCGGACCCGGTGCCGCCGCTGATCAGCACGCTGCGGCGCTCCGCGACCGCGGCCTCGAGCTGCTCCAGCTGGCCGGCGCCCAGGGTCCCCAGCTCGAGCAGCTCGGCCGGGCCGGGCCGCTCGACGCCGAAGCGGCGGATCGAGACGACGGGCCCGTCGATCGAGAGCGGCGGGATCACGACGTTGACCCGCGAGCCGTCCGCGAGCCGGGCGTCGACCATCGGGCTGAGCTCGTCGATCCGGCGGCCCAGCGGCGAGAGAATGCGCTCGATCGCGTTGCGCAGCTCCTCCTCGCTCTCGAAGGCGATCTCCGTCGCCTCGATCCTCCCGCCCCGCTCGACGTAGATGCGGTCGGGGCCGTTGACCATCACCTCCTCGACCCGCCGGTCGGCGAGCAGCTCCTCGAGCGGACCGAGCCCGATGGTGTCGCGGAGGATCCGGGCCGTGAGCTCGGCGCGGTCGGCATCGCCGAGCAGCGCCGCCTCCTCGGCGACCAGATCCCCGACCTCGTCCTCGAGCGCGGGCGCCGGACCGCCCGACGCCGCGGCGCCGCGGCGCCGCTCGATCAGCCTGCCTCGCAGGGAGGCGGCCAGCTCCTCGATGTACCGGGCGCGGGCCGGGTCCACCTACCGCTCCGGCAGCAGCGTCAGTTTGCGGGCAAAGCTCTCGGCGGCGATCAGGCGCAGGGCCTGCGCGCGGGTCAGCCCGAGCGTCGCCGCCGCGCTGCCGCCGGGCCCGGGGCCGTCGTCGCCGGGCCCGAGGGCCAACAGCGGGACCCCCGCGGCGGCAACATAGGTCCGACCGGGGCCGGAGCCGTTCGGTTCGCTGGTGATGACGACGTCGACCTTCGCCCCGGCGCCCCCACCGACGGCGGCCAGCGCGTCGGCGCCGCTGACCGCGATCTCGACCGGGCGGCGGTCGCCGGCCAGGCCCGGCCGGCGGGCGTGGCGCGGCGGCCGCAGCTGGGCGGCGAGCAGGTAGGAACCGGCCGGCGCCGGGCCCCGCGGCACGAGGCCGAGGGCGTCTCCCGGGACGGCGAGGGCGCCGGCAGGGACGAAGCGCACCGGCACCCGTCGCACGCCCAGCCGCGAGGCGACATCGTCAGGGCCGATCGGCCTACCGGCCGGCAGTCCCGCCTCGATCACGACGACCGCGCCGCAGCGGGCCGTAGCCGCGGGCGACGCTCGACCCGTAGCCGGCAACGATCGCCGCGGAGGCAGCCGCGGCAAGGAGCGCTAGGACGAGGAAGAGCGCCGCCCTGGCCCGGCGGCTCATGCAACGGCGTCGAGGGAGCCGTCCCCCTCGCGGTGGAGGGGCAGGTCGAGGATCGCGGCGGAGCCCCCGTGCCCCTGTCGCAGGGCGAAGCGGCCCCGGTGGACGGCGGCGGTCCGGCGTACGACCGCGAGGCCGTGCCCGCGGCGGCGCTTACCGGTGACGGTCAGCGAGCGCCAACGGCCGCCCGGCATGGCGAACGCTCGCCTCGGGATCGCGTCGGGAGTCAGACCGCCGTGCTCCTCGCGACCCGGCCGCCTCCCGGCCCGAGTCGGCCACCGTGATCAGCAGGCGACGTTCCCCAGCGCTGCCCCTCGACGAGGATGTCCGGGCCGCCGTGCTCGATCGCGTTGACGATCAGGTTGTCGACCGCCTGCTCGAGCGCGACGCGATCGCCGAGGACGACGGCCTCTCCGGCCCGCCAGCGCAGCTCCAAGGAGCCGCCGCCGAGCGCGACCCTCGCCCGCCAGCGGCCGACGGCCGAGCGCAGCGCCGATTCGCAGCGCACCGGCTCGCGGCCGGCTGCCGCCCCGCCGCCGTTGACGGCGCGATCGAGGCGCTCGAGCGCCGCGCCGGCGAGCCTGGTCGAGCTCTCGACGACACCGCCGCCCGCCGGCGTCGAGACCGCGAGGGCGAGGGCCTGGAGCGGACGGCGGAGCTCGTGCAGGGCCTCGTTGATCGCGCTGCGCCGGCGCCCCGTGCGCAGGACCAGGCCCGCGGCGACGGCCATCGTCGTCGCCGCCAGGGCCCAGCCCGCGAATGCCTGGGCCGAGGCGGTCACCCGTCGACCAGCCGGTAGCCGAATCCCCAGCAGTTGATCACGTAGCGACTGTGCTCGGGGTCGAGTTTGCGACGCAGGCGGCTTGCGTGTGAGTCCAGCGTCCGCGTCTGCGCGGTCGTGCGGAAGCCCCAGACCTCCTCGAGCAGCTCCTTCTTCGAGAAGACCCGGATCGGGTCGGAGATCAGCACCCGCAGCAGCGAGTACTCCTTGTTGGAGAGGGCCACGTCCCGGCCTTCCACCCGGACCCGGCGCCGGGCCGGGTCGACGACGAGCTCGCCGACCCGCTGCGGCCCGTCCCGCCGCCCGCTCCGGCGCCGCAGGACGGCGTTGATCCTCGCCCGCAGCTCCGGGTAGTGGAAGGGCTTGACCAGGTAGTCGTCGGCGCCGAACTCGAGGCCGCGCACCCGCTCGGCGTCGGCCCCCCGCCCGCTGAGGACGATCACCGGCAGCTTCGGGTCAAAGCGCGCGTCGGCCCCCGCCGTGTCGCGGATCTCGCTGAGCACGTCGAGGCCGGGGGCGTCGGGGAGCGAGAGGTCGAGGAGGAGCAGGTCGGGGTGGTTGTAGCGGCAGAGCCGCAGGGCGTCCGATGCGCTGGGGGCGGGCAGCGCCCCGAAGCGGTCGGCCGCGAGGTGGTCGCAGAGCAGCTCCAGGGTCGCCGGGTCGTCCTCGCAGACGACGATCTGCGCGATCTCTTGCCTCTCGGGAAGCATCGACGCCTACCCAGATGGCGCGCCGCAGGACTCTCCCCCGCCGCCGGCGAATTTGCCGCTCCCTGCGGGTGCAGGCAACTCGAGCACAGCCGCCGCCCGCCGGTGGCCGACCAGCCGTCGGGGGGGAACGCCCATCCGAGTGGCCAAGGTCCGGCCCCCGTGATCCAGAAAGAGAACATCCAGCCGGAAGCGCATCCCGAAGGTGTGGACGCTCGAGCAGTGCGGGATCAGCAGGCCCGGGCCCGCCAGATCGCGGTCGAGGCCGGCGAGCCCGAGCAGGCGGGCCCGAAACCCGACCGCAACGGGCACCGCCAGCCCTCCCACCTCGACCGCCGGCAGCCCTGCGAGCCTCTTCGCCGACGCCGAGCCGTCCATTGACCCTCTTATGGAGGTGAATCGAAGGCTCGCCCCCCTGGCGGCCGGCTCATGTCCCTCTAGGCTGCTCGAGTGGAGTCCGAGCCCAGGGTCGCCGTATTCGGCCCCCACCCGATGCTTTCGATCACCGTCGAGGCACTGACCAGCGACGGGGGCGACGAGATCCACCTGCACGCCGCCGGGCAGGGTGTCTGGGTCGCGCGGATGGCAGCCGAGCTCGGCGCCGCCCCCGTCCTCTGCGGCTTCATCGGCGGCGAGACCGGCACCGTGCTGCGACCGCTGCTGGAGGGGATGGACGTCGATCTGCGCCTGGTCGAGACCGCGGCCGAGAGCGGCTGCTACGTGCACGACCGGCGCAGCGGCGAGCGCCGAGCCGATCGCCCAGGCCGCCTCGCTGCCGCCGAGCCGGCACGAGATCGACGAGCTCTTCTCGAACACCGTCGCCGCAGCGATCGAGTGCGGCGTGCTCGCCCTCTGCGGCCCCTACCCGCCCGAGTCGCTGCCGCTGGAGATCTACGGCAACCTGGTCGCCGACGTCCGGGCAAACGGGGCCCGGGTCGTCGTCGACCTCTCCCCGCCGCGCCTCGACAGCGCCCTCGAGGGCGGGCCGGACCTGGTCAAGATCAACGACTGGGAGCTGGCCAAGTACATAGCCGGCCCGGTCGACTCGCCCGAGCGCATGCGCGGGGCGGCCCAGCGGCTGCTCGACGCGGGTGCCGGGGCGGCGATCGTCACCCGCGCCGGGGAGCCGGCGCTGGTCATCCGCGGCGACGAGGCCTGGGAGCTGGTCCCGCCCCGATTCGAGCGCGGCGCCCGCGAGGGCTGCGGCGACTCGATGATGGGCGGCCTCGCCTACGGCATGGCGGCCGGCCTCGATTGGGAGGAGGCGCTGCGGACCGGCGCCGGCGCCGGCGCCGCCAACTTCCTGCGCAACGGACTCGGCAGCGGCACGCGCGCGGTGATCGACGACCTCGCCCGCAAGGTCGAGCTGCGCCCCCTCTAGCTGGTCGAGCGCCCCCGGACGACGGGCGGAGGAGGCGCGACCGATTACACGATCGGGCCGAAGGGCAGCTCGGGCTCGCCCCCCTCGACGATCGCCCGCGGCGCTTCCTCGCGCATCCAGGTGAGGTGCGAGGCGGCGGGCTCCACCTCGCCGAGTCGCTCGAAGGCTTCGCTCATGTGCAGTTTCCGGCCGCCGTGGGAGGAGTGGGCGTCGCTGCTCAGCACATGGATAAGACCCGCCGCGGCGAGCGCCTCCATGCCGGCCGCCGTCCGCTCGCGCAGAAAGAAGTCCGCGGTCGCCTGGACCATCGCCCCGGCGGCGACGAGTCCCGCGATCCGCTCGTACATGTCGGCCGAGAGATGGCGCTCGGGGTGGGCGACGAGCGCGCGGTAGCCGCGCTCGCCCAGCGCCTCGATCGTCCGCAGCAGGCTGTCGCCGAGCGGGCCGGGCGCCGGCTCGAGCAGGATCCAGCGTCCGCGGCCGAGGGCGACCTCGGCGATCTCGTCCTCGTCGAGGCCGTCGACGGCGGTCTCGGCAACCTCTCCGCCTCCCAGGACGCTCACGGGCACCCCCTCCACCTGGAGCGCTCGGTTCACCTCGGCGACCCGCCCGGCGAGCTCGCCGATCCGCACGTCGTGGTCGTGGCGGATGTGCGGGGTGGCGCAGACCTGCTCGATGCCGTCGGCGGCCGCCTGGCGCGCCATCCCGACGCTGTCGCGGAGGTCGAGGGCACCGTCGTCGAGGGCCGGAAGGATGTGGCAGTGAAGATCGATCACCGGTGGCCCGCAGGGTAGTCACCCGCAGGCGGCGCCCGGCTGCAAACCCTCGTTCAGGCACGGGCTCGGGCACGCACACGGCTACGATGATCGGCATGATCTTCGGGCGCTTCCGCTGGGCTGCTGAAGCGTGATCGGCTTCAACTCACATGGATAAGAAAACGACCCGCCGCGGGAACTACGAGTCTGGCTCCGACTACGTGCTCGAGTACGGAGAGCTCCGCTTCGCCTTCAACGAGGAGGACTTCGGGCAACGGGTCGAGCAGGCCGCGGTCAAACTCGGCTTCGTCACCCAGGGCCTCAGCCGGGAGGAGCTCGACGACCTCCTCGACCTCGCGGTCAGCGGCGAGATCGCCGATCCCAGCTCCCACCTCGGCGAGCACATCAACGAGAACTGGGAGGAGCTGGTCGGCCCCGCCAACCGCAGCCTCGTCCACTGGCTGCGGCGGCTCGTCTTCCGCGGCGCCTGGCTCGACCAGCGGGTCAAGGAGGGCGAGCTGGACATCGTCTTCGACGAGCGCACCCAGACCTTCGGCTACGTCCAGCCCGACCGCAGCCAGGAGTTGATCGAGCTCTCCAAAGAGCCCTCCTGGCGCCGCATCGCCTACCGGCGCTAGCCGCTCAGGCGGAGCTCTCGACCGCGGCGACGATCGTCAGCGAGCCCGAACCGCCGGCCGCGCGGCCCTCTGCGAGCAGGTCCTTGGCGACGTTCGAGCCGAAGGACTCCGCCAGGCGGCTGACCGAGTCGATCAGCAGGATCACGGCCTCACCCTCCCCGGCGCGTCGCGCCGCCTGGGCGAGGGCGTCCGCGGCGTGGCGGTCCTGGCCGGCGGAGACGATCTCGGCCTTCGGCGCCTCGCGCTTCCAGTCGGCGAGCTCCTCGGGGCTCGGGTCGATGAGGAGGGCGACCGGGTCGGGCCCCCTGCCGCCGGAGAACTCGGACGCGAGCCCGCGCAGCAGGGCAGTGCAGCTCTGGCGCGACTCGCCGTAGACGATCGACTGGCCGCCCGGCGCGGCGAGGATCAGCTCGCCGGCGGCGACGCTCCTGCCGCCCTTGCGGAAGCGGCGGCGACGGCGGCGCTTCGGCTTCGCGCCCTCTTCGCCGGCGGGTTTGGGCGGCTGCGGGGACGGCGCCGGCTCGCGCGGCGCGGGACGCTCGCCACCCTCGGGCTCGGGACGGCGCCCCTGGCGACCGCCGCCGCCGCCGCGGGACTCTCGATTTCCGCCACCGCCGCGGGGCTTGCGATCGCGGCCGCCGCGCTGGCGGTCGCGGCCGCCTCGGGACGAGCCCTCCTTGCGCTCGCGCGGCCGCCGGGAGCGCGACCCGCCGCCGCCGGAGCCCCCTCCGTCGCCGCCCGCGAGCTTCTCGATCAGCTCGGCGCGCGGCAGCATGCGGTAGCGCTCGACGCCCGCCGCGGCGGCGAGCGTGTGCAACTCGGACAGGTGCTTGGACTCCAGTTCGGCCTTGGTCATGAGCCGCAGGTTATTGGCTCGCCGCGCCCGCCGGATCGATGCCGGCCTCGGCGACCGCCGCCGGCCACGCCTTGGCCGCCTCCTGCTTGGCGCGGCGCGACCATCCGAGCTCGTCCCCGATCGCCTCGGCGACCGCCTTCACCGACTCGGCGCTGCGCAGCTGCGGCGCCGCCAGCAGGCCGAGGCGGGTGCGGCGAAGAAGCACGTCGGCGACGGTCCGCGCCTGCTCGAGCCGCGCCGCGACGACGGCCTCGGCGAGCAGATCGGGGCGCCCCTCGACGATCGGCGCCGCCAGCTTCGGGTCCTCGCGGGCGAGCTCGAGGACGGTGCGCGCCGCGTGCCCGTAGCGGAAGGCGAGCTGCTCGAGGGCGTCCTCCCCGACCCCGTCGGGCGCCTCGAGGTCGCCGGGGCGGGCCGGCATCCCGAGCGGGATCTCGGCGGTATGGCAGGGCGCCTCGCGAGCCTCGCGCTCGACCAGGCGGTCGACGGTCTGCTTCGCCATCCGCCGCCAGGTCGTCAGCTTGCCGCCCGTGATCGTCAGCATCCCGGAGGACGTCTCGTAGAGCTCCGCCCGCCGCGAGATGTCGACCGACTTCTTCGGGTCGCCGGTCGAGAGCAGCGGCCGCACCCCGGCGTAGGCGCCGACCAGCTCGCCGCGGCCGATCCCGGTGCCGAAGAAGTCGTTGACCGCGGAGAGCAGGTACTCGATGTCGTCCTCGCTCGGATGCGGGTGCGCGGTGTCTCCCTCGTAGTCGTTGTCGGTCGTGCCGACAAGCGTCCGCCCGTACCAGGGCAGGGCGAATATCTGCCGCCCCTCCCCCGCCGGCACGATGCAGGCGGCGGTCCCGGTCGAGAGCTCGGCGCGGTCGATCAGCACATGGGTTCCTCGGCTCGGCTTGATCCGCGGCACGTCCTCCTCGCCGACGGTCTCCTCGGGGCGGATCGAGTCGGCGAAGACCCCGGTCGCGTTGACGACGTTCTCGGCCTCGACCTCGAAGCGCTCGCCCGACTCGGCCTCGACCGCCGCCACGCCCGAGGCGCGGCCGCCGGCCGCCAGGACCTCGGTCACCTCGGCCCCGTTCAGCATCACGGCGCCGAAGCGCTCGGCCTCGCCGAGGATCGTCAGCACGAGCCGCACGTCGTCGGTCTGGCAGTCGTAGAAGAGGTAGGCGTCGTTGGGATCGCGCGGCTCCAGCGAGGGGACGAGCTCGAGCAGCTCCTCGCGGTCGATCGTCCGGTGGCGGTCGGGCGACCAGTTGAACTCCTCGTCCTCCTCCTTGGAGGAGCGCATCTCGCGGCGGCTGCGGCCGACCCGGGTCGTCGCCATCACGTCGTACATGTTCAGGCCGATGCCCAGTTTGCGGTCCCGGCGCTCATCGGCGAAGGCGGGGACGACGAACGGCGTCGGGTAGACGAGGTGGGGGGCGAGCTGGACCATCAGCTGGCGCTCGAGCAGCGCCTCGCGGACGAGGCCGAGGTCGAGGTTCTGCAGGTAGCGGAGGCCGCCGTGGACCATCTTCGAGGAGCGGCTCGAGGTGCCGACCGCGTAGTCGCCGCGCTCGAGCAGGGCCACCGAGTAGCCGCGCGAGGCGGCGTCGAGGGCGACCCCGGCGCCGGTGATCCCGCCGCCGATCACGACGACCTCGAAGCGCTGCCCGGCGATCGCCTCGATTGCGGCGGCGCGGGTCAGCATCAGTCGAGGTAGACCGCGGTCCGGTCGGCGGGCGGGCGCTCGGGCGGCGCCTGTTCCTGGCGCGGTCGGCCGAGGTGGAGGAGGCCGACGAAGCGCTCCTCCGGAGGCAGGCCGGCGGCCTCCCGGCCGGCGGCCTCGCGCAGCAGCGCCGGGGTGCGCCAGTAGCCGGCGTGCCCGCGGGCGTGGGCGGCGAGCAGGACTATGTAGGAGGCGACCGCGGTCGCGTGCAGGTCCTCCTCGTCCTGGAGGGGGTCGCCGCTGAGCACCGAGGTGGCGACGATCAGGGTCGGAGCCCGCGAGAGCTTCGCGGCGCCCTCGCGGCCGGCGGCCTCCTGCAGCCGCGCGAGGGTCCCCGGGCCGAGGACCCGGAAGCGCCAGGGGGCGGTGAGGTGGTGGTTCGGTGCCCAGCGGGCCAGCTCGAGCAGCTCGTCGATCTCCTCCCGCGCCAGCGGCTCGGGGGCGAAGGCCTTGTGGGTGCGGCGGGTCCGGATCGCCGTCTCGACATCCATGGTTGAGAACATAGCCGCCGCCGGCTGCGGGAAAGCCTCCCTACCAGGCGAAGCGCCGGCCGAGGAGAAGCGGGACGACGAGGGCGAGAGCGCCGACGCCGAGGCCGATGCCGATCGGGATCCAGGGCGAGGCCGGGTCCCCCGAGCCGGGCCCGACGGCGCTCGCCGGCGTCGCCTCGACGAGTTCCTTCGGCTTTTCTTCGCTGGAGAGAAGCCGGCGGCAGGATCGCCCCGGCGCCGCCGACCGGCGGCAGCGCCGGCGAGGACGGGACCAGCGGCCCGGCGTGCCCGGAGCCGCCGCCCGACCCCGAGCTGCCCGAGCCGCCCGAGCCCGAGGGAAGCGGCGGCACCGGGGTCGCCGACGGGCTGCTGACGCCGGGGATCGGCACCGGCGGCAGCGAGGGTTTCGGCGTCGGCACCGGGGTCGGGGTCGGGGTCGGCGCCCTGGGGGCGACGGCGACCGGGAAGTCTTCACCGGCGGCGGCGACCAGCACCTCGCCGGTCACCCAGACCGAGGTCTGATCGCTGCCGCTCGAGTAGCGAAAGTGTCCGTTGCCCTGCTGCAGGCCGTTCAGGTATTCGAGGGCGCTCTTGCCCTTCTTCCTGACCGTGGACGGGTCGGCGCCGACCGCGATCATCCCCTGGACCGCCCACGCGGTCGACTGGCTGTTGACGGCGCCGTCGCCGCCGAGGGCGAAGCCGCCGTTGTCGCGCTGGTGGTTGCGCAGATAGGAGAGCCCCCGCTGGCCGGCCTTCGAGCCGGGCATCGCCTGCATCGCGGCCCCGGTCACGTCGGCGTTGCTGGCGGCCCCCGGCACATCGCCCCAGCCGCCGTCGGCGTTCTGGGCGCCGCCCAGCCACGACAGCGACTTTTCGAGGCTGCCGGTGGCGCCCGCGGCCCGCAGGGCGACGATCGCGAAGGCGGTGCTTCCGGGCCAACCCTCATAGGAGCCGTCGTCGCGGCGGCGGTTGAGGAGGGCCGAGACCAGGTTGCGGCCGCCGAAGGAGCGCGGGTCGAGCCCGGCGCCTTCGAGGGCGAGGATCGTGCGCGCGAAGTCGCCGCTGCTGCTCAGGGAGCCCGCCTTCGAGCGCATGTAGTCGACGGCCGTCTTGCCGCCGCGGGAGACGTCGAGCGGGTTGCGCCCGGCCGCCTCGAGGCCGAGCATCACCCAGGCGGTGGTCGAGGCGCTCGAGTCGTCGCCGGGCGAGTCGCCGAAGCCGCCGTCGGCGTTCTGCGCCGAGGCCAGCCAGCGCGCCGCACCGGCCGTGTCGGCGGCGCCGGCGGAAGCCGGCAGGGTCGAGGCAAGGGCAAGGGCCAGCAGCAGCGTCGCGACCAGGGCCGGCGCCCGGCTCGGCCCCGGTGCGGGGGCACGCCACTCGAAGCGGCGCCGGAACCGGGTGAGCATGCGGATCATCGCCGGCCCCGCGAGGAGGGCGAAGACGACGTTGCCGATCGCGTGGGCGGCGTCGAAGGGCACGGCTCTCGACTCCAGGACGAGGAAGTGCTCGAGCGAAAGATCACCCCCATATGTTGCCATCAGCGAGAAATTGAGCAGCACGCCGTAGGCGATGCCGGCAAATCCGCAAAATGCGGCGAGGGTCAGCCGGCCGACGTCGCGGCCGCCGAGCGCCAGCGCCGCGCCCAGCAGCCCGCAAAACCCCCAGCCCGCCATCTGCCATGGCGTCCAGGGCCCCTGCCCGAACCAGAAGTTGGAGACCAGGGCGGTCAGCGCTCCGACGGCGAAGCCCGGAGCGCCTCCCAGGGCGTAGCCGGCGAAGACGACGATGTCGGTGGTCGGCTTGACGTTGGGGAAGGCCGCGAAGGCGACCCGGCCGGCGATCGCCAGCGCGGCGAGGGCGGCGACGAGGGCGACGACCTGGGCCGGCGGGCGCGAGCGCTCATACCAGGCGAAGCCGGCGAGCAGGACCGCGCCGAGGATCAGGAAGCTGGCCAGCTCCCAGGACATCAGCGCCGCGCCGCCTCGTCGAGGAGCAGTGCCGCTCCCTGCTCGGGAGTGATCGTCCCGGGGACGTCGAGCACGCGAGCGACTTCGGTGGCGAAGTACCAGCCCCCGGAGAGGACCTGCTCGGCCGCCCCGTCGGCGATCGCGACCCCGTCGCCGAGCAGCACGACCCGTTCGGCGAAGGCGGCGGCGAACTCGACGTCGTGGGTGGCGACGACGACCGCGGCGCCGCCGCCGGAGAGCCTGCGCGATCAGCTCGACCAGCTGCGAGCGGCGGGCCCGGTCCATGCCCCGGGTCGGCTCGTCGAGGGCGACCAGCCCCGGCAGCGCCTCCCCCTCCATCCGCCCCGCCAGGGCGATCGCCAGCGCCAGCCGCTGCCGCTCCCCTCCCGAGAGGTCCCTGGGGTCTGCGTCAACCGCGTGCTCCAACCCGACCGCCCGCAGCGCCGCCGCCCCCGCCTCCCCGGGCAACTCGTCCCCCACCCGCTCCCGGACCAGATAATCGCCGGGATTCTGCGTCAGCAGTGCGACTCCGTCGAGCCGCTTCGATCCGTCCCTTCACCGGCTCCACGAGTCCGGCCACGGTCCGCAGCAACGTGCTCTTCCCGGCCCCATTGCGTCCCATGAGCGCCACCCGCTCTCCTCGCTCGACCCTGAGATCAACCCCCCGGAGAACCTCCTGCTTCTGTTCATCCCTATCGAGCTCGACCCACAGATCGCGAACCGCGAGCGCTCCTGCTGGCGGGGATTTCGCCCCCTCCGAACGGCTCGTGACTTTCGGAGATCCGTCCTCGGACGGCCTCGCTCCTGCGCGCCGAAAAGTTTGAGGGCGGCGGAGGTCCGCCCGTCCCCGCCGCCACCCGCCCGAGCTGCGTCCGAGCATCGCGAACCCCGATCGGGAGCGGTTCCAGGCCCGCCAGCGAGAAGAGCCGGGCGCCGGGAGTCTCGAGCGCGGTGTCGTGTGGCCTGGGCCCAGGCGAGGAAATCGCGCGGGGGGCCGTCGAAGGCGATCGCACCCGGAGGCCATCGCGACGACGCGGTCGGCCGCGGCCAGGCAGCGCTCGAGGCGGTGCTCGGCAAGCAGGATCGAGACCCCCCACTCCTCGTTGAGGCGGCGCAGGAGCCAGATCAGCTCGTCGCCGGCGACGGGATCCAACTGCGAGGTCGGCTCGTCGAGGAGGACCAGCCGGGGGCGGGTGACCAGAGCGGCGGCCAGCGCGACACGCTGCAGCTCCCCCCCGACAGGGTGTCGACGGTGCGGTCGAGCAGGTGCGGGATCGCGAGGGCGAGGGCCACCTCCTCGACCGCCCGCGCTCGGGCGGTCGGCGAGTCGCCGCGCATCTCCAGCGGCAGCCCGACCTCGGCCGCGACCGTCGTCGAGACGACCTGGGACTCGGGGTCCTGGGCGAGGTAGCCGACGAACGCCGCCAGCTCGCCGGGCCCGGTGGCGATCGCATCGACGCCGGCGACCTCGACCCCGCCCTCGATCTCGCCGCCGTGGAAATGGGGGACGAGCCCGCAGGCGGCGCGCAGCAGCGTCGACTTGCCGGAGGCCGAACGGCCCGCGAGGATGACGAACTCGCCGGCGCCGACCTCGACGTCGACGCCCTCCAGCGCCCGCGCCGGGGCCTCCGGATAGGAGTAGGAGAGGCCGGTGACGGCGAGCGCCGGTGGCGCGGTGCGGGCGGCTCTCAGGGCCTGCTCAGCCACGGCGGGGGACGAGGCCGGAGAGGGCGATCAGGAGGGCGAGGGCGAGCGTCGCCGGCCCGGCCGCGACGCGGATCGCCGGATAGGCGGCGAAGCCGCCGGCGCCGAGCGCCGCGAATCCGGCGGCGAGGACGGCCAGGGCCAGGCCGGCGGCGTAGAAGCGGAGGTCGAAGCGCGAGCGCCGCGGCCGTCCGCGCGCCGCCCGCGGCGCGTCGAGCGAGTAGCCGCGCAGCTCGACCGTGGCGGCGACGTCGACGGAGCGGTCGAGCGAGCCGGCCAGCAGCCGCCGGGCCAGCGCCCCGCGCCCGACCGGCGCCGCGCCCGGGCCGCGCAGGCGGGCGGCGTCGCGCAGCCGGGCGGCGTCGGCGGCGGCGACCGGGACCAGCCGCGAGACCAGGGTCGCGGTCAGCGCCGAGCGGCCCGCCAGCGGCCGCAGCGCCCGCAGCACCCGGTCGGGATCGACGCAGGACGAGTAGACGGCGAAGGCGACGAGCACGACGGCGGCGCGCAGGCCGAGGACGGCCCCTTCGGCGATCGCCTCCGCGGTCACGTCGACGCGGCCGAGCAGCGGCCACTCGCCGAGCCTGGCGAGGACCGTCACGCCGCGGCTGACGACGAGCGCGTTGACGACGACGATCAGCAGGGCGAGCGCGACCCCCATCCGCAGAGCCGCCCGCACCGCGCGCCCGGCGCCCGCCAGGCAGCCGGCGAGTGCCGCGGCGACCCCCACCGCCGCCAGCACCAGCGGGCTCGAGAAGACGAAGGCGATCGCGACGAGGGCGCCGAGGTAGGCGACCGCCGCCCCCGGCGAGGCGCGCTGCAGCGGCAGTGGGCGCGGCGTGTAGGCGAACGGCGATCTCATCGGGCCCCTCCCCCGGGCAGCGGCAGCGCGACCGGCGCGCCCTTGGCCTCGGCGGCGACCGCGTAGCGGTCGCGGAGGTCCTCCTCGTCGAGCAGCGACGCCGCCCTGGCGACCCCGGCGCCGTCGCAACCGGTGACCACCCAGGCCGGCGGAGCTTCCAGACGGCGGGTGGCGGCGACCAGGCCGGCGCCCGCCCCCAGGCCGCCCCGCGAGCGCCCCGCTTCGTCGAGGCCTTCGAGCTCGCAGCCCGACGCCGGGTCGGCGCCAAAGCGGGCAAAGACGCCGCTCGCCTGCGGGCCGTCCTCGATCTGCGCCGCGGCCGGGTCGCTTCGCAGCCGCCCCCAGGGGCCGACCAGGACCCGGATCGCACCTCGCGGCGAGCCGCTCGCGACCGAGGCACCGGCGCCCTCCAGCCTCCGGCGGGCCACGCCGCATGCCCCTCCCCCGCCCCGGCACTCGACGAGCACCGGGCGCTGCCCGCCGTCGTCGCCGCCCGCGAACGGATGCGGCCAGGAGCCGACGACGGCCGGGACCCGCATCGCCGCCCCCCAGTCGCGGTAGTCCCACCAGATCGCCTCGCCCCCGTGCAGGGGGTAGTCGGCGGCGCCGACGGTCGACTCGACCCCGTTCACGTAGAAGAACCAGTCCCGCGGGCCGGCGCCGATCTCCTCCTCGGCTTCGAGGCCGTCGATCGACTGCACGAAGCCGCCGCCGAAGCGGGTCGAGATCTCGACATTGCGTTCGAGGACCCGCATCACGGTGTCCGCCTCGGTCGCTTCGTCGGTGAGCGGAGCGCGGACAGGCTCGGCGCCGTAATCGCGGGTCACGGTGAGGCCGACGGCGCCCAGCCCCTGACCCGGCCCGAGGCCGCACCCGGCGGCCGCGAGCGCCGCCAGGAGCAGCGCGATCGCGACCACCGTGAAACGGCCGGCGCTCAAGGAGCCCGCCTCAGGGGCAGACCGCGGCGACGCAGACCCCGACCCCGTTTGAGGGGATTTCCCTGCCGTGGCCGGCGCGGATCAGGGACGGCGCCGCGACGGTGACCGTCGTTCTGCCGGCCGAGTCGGTCGGGCCGGCGCCGCCGGTGACGGTCGCCCCCTTGACCGGCCTGCGCCTGCCCTTTTCGTCGTAGGAGAGGACCCTGACCTCGAACGGCACGCCGGCCGTCGCTTCGCCGGGGGCCTCCAGGGCCAGCTCGTTCGGGTAGGGGTACCTGGCCAGCGTCCAGAGCACGTCGTCGCCGGGCTTCAGCTTGACGGCCTCGCCGCCCAGTTCGGGGTTCCTGTGGTTGACCTTCAGGTACCAGGACCGCGTGCTGTTCGCGGTGCTGCCGCCGACCCCGCAGATCCCGAGGCCGAAGCTGAACGAGTCGGTGATCAGCAGCGGCCTGAGGGCCTTGTTCGCCCGCGCTCCCTGGGCGAGCAGGCCGAGCGCGGTCGCCCCCTTCACCCGGTCCGGCCTGCCGGAGCCGCCGGTCCCCTTGCCGAAGCAGGTCGCCCTCCTGCTGGTCGGGATCTTGGTCGTGCCGGTCCTCAGCGTTTCTTCGGCGAGCACCCGGTTGCCCTTGCCGACGACGCGCAGGTCCGCTTCGACCTTCTTGGCCGCGGCGACCGCGGCGGTGGACAGGAACAGGAACAGGGCCAGCGCGCACGCAGCGGCCAGCCGGAATGGGATCAGTCTTGGCATTGAAGCCGCCCTTTCCTCGAGGGTTGTCATGGCTGGCCGGGGACAGGTCTCCTGGCTTCCGGGGTGGGTCCGCCGCGCCTTCCCGGGACGCCGGCGGCGTCCCAGTGGCCGGCACCGCCAAGGCGGCGCCCGCGACATCCTTTTCCCGGTCACAGTGGCGGGACCGCGCCGGTTTCGCACCGGACTTCCCTTGACCACCGACCGTACTGGGGCGCGAGTCTACATCCAGCCCCCGCCGGCGCCCGGCCGAGCCCTTGAAACAGGCACGCACACAGAGGAGAGGGCGCGACGATATTGCTGAATTGATGTCCAGCGGTCGGAGAAGCCTGAGCATTCGGCCCTAACGTCGGCGGCCGAACGCAACTCGAACCTGGGGGAAGAGATGAGGCAGGGGTTTGGCCGGCCGACGCCGGCGACGGTTCTGGCGCTGCTGGCGCTGGTCACGGCGCTCGCCGGCAGCGCCTACGCCGCCGGCCGCATCGACGGTCGCACGGTGCGGGCGAAGTCGCTGCCCGGCAACCGGCTCAAGCCGCGCTCGGTCCCGGCCAACCGGCTCCGGCCCGGGGTCCTCGCCGGCCGGATCTCCGAACCGATCGTCGGCTCGCAGATCGACGAGCGCAGCCTCGGCCAGGTCCCCAGCGCCTCCTACGCCGACGTCGCCGGCAGCGCCCTCTCCGCCGTCGACGCCCAGACCGCCGTCAACGCGATCAACGCCGTCGACGCCGAAACGGTCAACGGCCACGGCGCCGGCTGCCGGACCGGGACGACGCCCTTCGCCGGCGCCTGCTGGCAGGCCTCCGCCAACGACACCCCGGTGACGGCGCCGGTCGCCGCCGCCGCCTGCGCCGCGCAGGGCGGGACGCTGCCCGAGGCGCTGCAGCTGGCGGCGTTCTCTCAGCAGCCCGACGTCGCGCTCAAGGGCGAAGAGTGGTCCGGAGACATCACGAACGTTTCGGGCGAAAACGTCTACGGCGTAGTCACTGTTTCATCCTGACGGGCGATCTCAACTGCACGCTTCGACCGAATACCCGCCAGTACCGCTGCGTGATTCCAATACTCGTCTAAGCGGTCTACCCGCGTCTCTATCCTCCCTGGGGATGTCGTGGCGCTCGCAACCGGACCCACCGCGCGTCGCGGCCCGGGCCGTGGCGCTCGCCGCGCTGGCGCTCGCGGCGCCGCTCCTCGCCTCACCGGCGTCCGCCGCCCCCCGGGTGCAGGCGCCCGCCGTGGCGAGGGCCAGCTCGATCGCCGCCGAAGAAGCCCGCGTCCGCGCCTACTGGACGCCGGCGCGGCGCCGCGCCGCGGCGCCGCTCGAGGCCGCCGGCCGCCGCGACCCGCTGGCCCTCGCCAGCTTCGCGCCGGTCGCCGACGCCACCCTCCCCCCGTCCGCCGTCAACGGCCGCATCTTCCTGCGCCAGGGCCGCAACAAGGGCTACTGCTCCGGCACGGCGATCGACAGCCCGACGCGCCGCCTCGTGCTCACCGCCGGCCACTGCGTCAACACCGGGCCGCGCGGGCGCCACGGCAGCACCGCCTGGTCGCGCTACCTCGAGTTCGTCCCCGCCTACACCGACGGCACGGCGCCCTTCGGCTCCTTCATCGGCCGCCGCCCCGAGGTCTACGCGCCGAAGCCCTGGATCGAGACCGGCAACCCGAACTTCGACGTCGGCGCCTTCCTCACCGGCCCCAACACGAGCGGCGTCAACGTCGCCGACGCGGTCGGCGGCGCCACCATCGGGCTGGACCTCGCCCGCAAGCAGGACTTCCAGACCTTCGGCTACCCGGGCAAGGTCCGCGTCCTGCAGCGCTGCGACTCCCCCGCCACGGGCGAAGACGAGCTGACCCGGAGGATTCCCGGGCGCCCGACCGTGAAGATCCGCTGCCACTGGCTGCCGGGCGCCAGCGGCGGCGGCTGGATGATCGAAGAAGGGACGATCGTCGACGGCCTGACGAGCTACGGCCGCAACGGCGACAACACCCACACCTTCGGGCCCTACTTCAGCACCGAGAACGTCGGCCGCCTCGTCGCCGGCCTCTAGCGACCATCCGGGTCGCCTCAGGCCTGCACCGGGCCGGGCTCGAGCAGATCGGGGTCGTGCCCGGGCCGCACCGTCAGGCCTGCCTCGCGCAGCGCGCAGAGGCGGTCGGCGGAGCGACCCTGGGCCTCGTGGTCGTCGGCGAAGAGCGGGAAGCGGCGGTCGTCGAGGGTGGACCCGTAGTGGGCGACGTCGGCGCCGATCACCAGGTCGCCGACCCGGACCGATTGGTGGCCCGCGGTGTGCCCGGGCGTGCTGAGCAGCTCGATCGAGCCGTCGCCCAGCAGGTCGTGGTCGCCGTCGAGCAGGACGAGGCCCTCGGGCTCCTCGGCGTAGTCGCGGGGCAGGAGGAAGTTGCGCTCGATCGCGGCCCGGTCCCGCCCCGCCTCCCACTCGGCGCGCTGCACGAAGACCGGCACCGAGGCGGGGATCAGGGCGAGCCCGCCGGCGTGGTCGAAGTGCAGGTGGGTGAGCACGACCTTCGTCAGGCTGTCGAGGTCGACCCGCTCGGCGACCGAGAGCTCCTGCTCGAGCTCGAAGAAGGCGATCGGCCCGGGGCCGTAGTGGGCCTCGGGGTCGGCGACCGCCTCCGGGTTGAGCCCGGTGTCGACGAGGACCCGCTCGCTCTCGGTCTCGATCAGGTAGGCCGGCACAGGGAAGCGGGCGCGGCGCTCGGGGTCCTCCTCGTCCCGGCGCCACAGGCCGGCGACGGTGGTGAACCGGCCGACATCGAGCATCTCCACCCTCGGGCTCATCGCACCGCGGTCGCTCAGGCGCCGAGCTGGTCGCGGTAGAAGCGGTAGTCGCCGCGCTCCGGGCGCAGGTTCGACGCCAGCGCCAGATGGTGGCGAGCGCGCTCGGTCTCGCCGGTCTTGGCGAGGGCGCGGCCGAGGCAGAAGTGAGCGTAGTCGTCGACCTGATGAGCCTCGACGACCGCGCCGAACTCGACCGCGGCGGCGGCGAAGCGTCCGCTCCTGAAGTAGGCGCGGCCGAGCGCCTCGCGCACCGAGGCCTTCTCGGGAGCCCGCCGCGCGGCCTGCTCGAGCTGCTCGGTGGCGTGCTCGTAGTCGCGCTCCTCGAGCAGCTCGATGCCCCTCCGGTAGAGGGTGAAGGTCGAGTCGCGATCAGCGTCAAGCGCCATTCGCAAAGTGTAGGAGGCGACCGCGGCCGACGCCCGAAAACAGCCGATTTCCAGCGGCTGCTACGGTGTTGTGGTCGGGCCTGGCGCTTCCGCCACCCGAGAGGTTCCGTTTCCCTGGTGCTCGCTACGAGTGTTTTCGGGATTGCTGGATCTCCCCCGAATCGCTTAAGAAGGAGCATGAAAACAGTGTCATTTGCCGAACTCGGCATCTCCAAGCCTGTCGCCGAGGCGCTCGCGCGCCGCGACATCACAGAGCCGTTCCCGATCCAGAAGATGGTGATCAGCGAGGCGCTCGCCGGCCACGACCTGCTGGTCCAATCGCCGACCGGGTCCGGCAAGACCCTCGCCTTCGGCATCCCGATCGCGGACCTGATCCAGCCCGCCAAGGGGCGCGTCTCGGCCCTCGTCCTGGCGCCGACCCGCGAGCTGGCGAGCCAGATCGTCGCCGAGCTCGAGTCCGTGGTCCGCTCCCGCAACCTGCGGATCGCCGCCGTCTACGGCGGCGTCGGCTTCGGCCCGCAGACCGCCGCCGCCCGCCGGGCCGACATCGTCGTCGCCACCCCGGGCCGGCTCGAGGACCTGATCGCTCGCGGCGTGATCTCGCTCGAGCACGTCCGCGTCCTCGTCCTCGACGAGGCGGACCGGATGCTCGACATGGGCTTCAAGCCCGCGGTCAGCCGGATCGTCGGCCAGACGCCCTCGCAGCGCCAGACGCTGTTCTTCTCAGCCACCCTCGAGGGCGCGACCGGGAAGCTCGCGGCCGCCTACACGCGCAACCCTCGGCGCCACACCCACGCCCACCCCGAGCGCAAGAGCGCCGACATCGAGCATCGCTTCGTCCAGGTCGAATCGCAGAGCGCCAAGCTCGAGCGGCTGATCGACGAGATCGGCGCCGGCGAGAGCAACCGCACGCTCGTCTTCGTCCGCACCAAGCGCGGCGCCGACCGTCTGGTCAAGAGGCTTCGCAGCCGCGACGTCTCCTCCGTCGCCATGCACGGCGACAAGAGCCAGGGCCAGCGCGAACGGGCGCTCGCCCGCTTCGAGGACGGCGCCATCCCGACGCTGATCGCGACCGACGTCGCCGCCCGCGGCATCGACGTCGAGGACATCACCCACGTGATCAACTTCGACGTCCCGGGCGACCGCGACACCTACGTGCACCGGATCGGGCGCACCGGCCGCGCCGGCAGGAGCGGCTCGGGGGTCAGCTTCGTCCTCGCCGACCAGGTCGACGAGATGCGGAGCATCGCCCGCGACCTCGGCCTCGCGCACCGCTTCGACGGCACCCCCATGCAGCCCGCCCAGAGCCGCAAGGGCGGCGGTTCGCCCAGCGGCAACGGCAAGCCCAAGGGCACATCGCCCTCGGCGCGGCGCCGGCGGCGCCGGCGCCGGAACAGGGTGCCGGCATGAGCGCCACAGCGACGGCGACGAAGTGGACCTGCGACGGCTGCGCGATGATCGTGAGCCGCATGGACGGCGAGCAGACCGCGGTCCCCGAGGCCTGGAACCGCTCCAAGGACGGGCTGCTCTGCCTGCTCTGCCGGCGCGAGCAGGCGGCTGACGCGGCGATCGCCTCGGCGCCCGAGAACAGCCCGGTCAACGTGCGGGCCGCGCTGCGGCGCGAAGCGCTGATCGAGTTCGAGGTGCGCCGCAACCCCGATCATCCCGACGGCGTGATCGCCAGGACCTGCCGTTCCTCGGCGCCCGCGGTCGCCAAGGCGCGCGAGCGCCTGCGCCTGCCCGCGCCCGCGTCCGCGAAACCCGCGCGCCGCTAACGATCGAGCCGCCGGGCGCCGATAGGACCGCAGTGGCGGCGATCGCGTGCAGATAGGAATCGGCCTGGCGGTCCTCGCCGGGCTGATGGTCAACCTGGCCGCCCTGCTCAAGCACCGTGGCTGCCAGTTGACCGAGCCGGTCCAGATCCGGCGGCCCCTGCGGAGCGCCCGCGGCCTCGCCTCCTCCCCCTGGTTCGTAGCGGGATGGGCCCTCGCGGCGGTCGCCTGGATGATCCACGTCGCCGCTCTCTCGATGGCGCCGATCTCGCTCGTGCAGGCGGTGCTTGCCGGCGGCGCGGTCTCGCTCGCGGTGATGGCGCAACGCCTCTTCGGCGACCCGGTCGAGCGCCGTCAGTGGCTGGCGCTGATCCTGGGCGGCACCGGCCTGGCGCTGCTCGTCCTCACCGTCCCCCACTTCCACGGCAGCCACTCGAGCTTCTCGGCGGCCGGCATGCTCGGCTTCGAGGGAGGGCTCGTGCTGCTCGCCGCGGGCCTCGTCTCCGGGCACCGCTCGGCGATCCTCGCCGAGCACGGCAACATCATCTTCGCGGCCATCGCCGGCACCCTCTTCGCCCTCGCCGGCGTCTCGATCAAGGGGCTGACGGGCGCCGGCGGCATCTCGCTCGCCCTGCTCGCCCCCTGGGTCCTGCTCACCCTCCTCGCCGGGGTCCTCGCCCAGTACACGGCGGCGGCCGCGCTGCAGCGCGGCGGCGCGATCGAGACGATCGGCCTGATGGGGCTGGTCGCCAACGCGGCGCAGATCGTCAGCGGCGTCGTCGTCTTCGGAGACCCGCTCGCCGGCAGCCCCCTCGGCGTGACCCTGCAGGTCACGGCCTTCGCCCTCGTCTGTGCGTCGGCGCTTCTGATCCCGGCGCGGGCGGACGCCGCCGGGCCGCTGCCCGCAGTCGTCTGAGCCCGAGACGAGTCAATCGCCGAGGCGCCGCAGGACCGACTGCGCGGCGCCGAGACCGCACATCCCGTGCGCGCCCGGCCCGGGCGGCGTCGCCGCCGAGCAGATGTAGAGGCCGGGGGCGCCGGTCGAGTAGGGGTCGAGGGCGAGCCGCGGGCGGACCAGGGTCTGGCGCGGCGTGTTGGCGCCGGTCATGATGTCGCCGCCGACGTAGTTGGCGTTGTGGGAGCTGAGCTGCTCGGTCGATCGGGTCGCCGTCGCCCTGATCCGTTCGCGCAGCCCCGGGGCGAAGCGTTCGATCTGGTCGAGGATCGCCTCGCTGGCATCGCCCGGGTATCCATTCGGGACGTGCGCATAGGCCCAGACCGGGTGGACCCCGTCGCGCGACCGGGCCGGATCGGCCAGGTACTGCTGCCCGACGAGGACGAAGGGGCGCTCCGGCATCCTGCCGCGGTGAACCTCTCGTTCGGAGAGGCAGACCTCCTCGAAGGAGCCGATCGCGTGCACCGTCCCGGCTCTTCCGGAGTGCGGGTCGGCCCAGGGGACGCCGCCCTCGACCGCGAGATCGACCTTGAAGGCCCCCGGGCCGTACCGGTACCGGCGGTAGGCGCGGGCGGTCCGCCGCGGCAGCCGCTCGCCGGCGATCTTCGCGACGGCGCCCGGCGCGAGGTCGAAGACGACCGCGTCGGCGGGCGGCAGCTCGTCGAGCGAGCGCACGGGGCGTCCGGTCTCGATCCGCCCGCCGTTCTCGAGGATCGACGCCCCCAGGGCATCGGCGATCGCCCCCGAGCCGCCGCGCGCCACGGGCCAGCCGTAGCGGTGACCGGCGCAGGTGAGAACCATCGCGACGGAGGCGCTGAGCGGCGAGGACAGGGGCCTGAAGGCGTGCGCCGCGGTGCCGCCGAACAGAGCCCGTGCCTCGGCCGTGGGTAGGAAGCGCGCCAGCGTCTGCGCCGAAGCAAGGGCCGGAATACCGAAGCGGGCGAGCAGCAGCGGGTGCCGTGGAAGGCGGAGTTTTTGCTTGAGGATGTCCTCTCCGAGACGGTCGAAAGAGGCCGCCGAGGGGCCGAAGAGCCGCTTCCACGCCCCGCCGGCCCTGCCGAGCCCGGCGGCGGTCTCGTCGATCGAGCGCAGCATCCTCGCGGCGCCGCCGCCGTCGAAGGGGTGCGAGAGGTCGACCTCGGGCCAGGCCCACTCGAGCCCGTGGCGGTCGAGTCGCAGGGGCGCGAGGGCGGGCGAGTCGACGCAGAGCGTGTGGACCGCCGAGCACTCGTCGTGGAGCAGGCCGGGGAGCGTCAGCTCGCTGGTCCGGGTGCCGCCGCCGACGGTCTCGGCGGCCTCGATCACCGTCACTCCGACGCCGCGCGCGGCCAGTGTCGCCGCGCAGGCCAGGCCGTTGGGACCGGCCCCGACGATCACCGCCTCGCTCATACAGGCTTGGTCGGGAACGGCTCGTCGTCGAGCCAGGGCTGGCGCGAGATCATCTCGGCGACGTCGACCCAGCCCTCCTCGACCAGGCCGCTGGCGGCGTCGTGGATCCGGTAGCGCTGCCGCTTTTCGTTGGCCGCCTGGGACTCGAGCGTCACCACCCGCAGCTCCCCCGGCTCGAACCGGCAGCGCTCCTGAACCGACTCGAGCAGCTGGACGTTGTGGAAGTGGCCGTCGCCGAAGTTGTAGCCGAGGACGACCCCGGCGACGAGCTCGCCCTCGCGGATGTCGTAGGCGTCGATGTCGTCCACCGCGTGCGGAAGCAGCCCGTTGAGGGCGCGGCCGTGCGAGTGCATCGCCCGGAAGGCCAGCCCTTTGTAGACCAGCACCTCGACCATCTCCGGGTCGTAGCGCTCGAGCAACTGCTCGGTCACGATCGGGGCCACCTTCGGCACCTCGCGGTCGAGCTTCTTCTCCGCCTGCGTCTCCTTCTTGAACAGCCACTGGCTGGTCGCCCAGTTACCGGCGTAGTAGCGCATCGAGGGCAGGAAGGAGATCAGGTCGGGGCGGAGGTTGCCGAGGATCGGGATCCCGACGCAGGTGACGGCGAGGATCAGGATCAGCAGCGGGTCTTCCAGCGTCGACCAGGGGACCCCTCCGTAGTGGCCGAAGAGGAAGAGGACGCCGAAGATCATGAACACGTTCCACTCGAGCGGGACGGCGAGCGGGAAGGTCGAGAGGATGTGGAGGTGGAAGACGACCATCCCGGCGGCGGCGATCCAGCCGATCGTGCCGCCCTGCGAGAGCAGCAGGATCAGCGGCAGGGTGAACTCGATCACGGTTCCCATGTGCGCGGCCAGCGCCCCCTCCCGCGAGGGCAGCAGGTCCTCGGGGTGGTCGCGGTAGAGCCGCCTCTTCATCGACCTCGACCGGTTCCACGGGGTGTTGCTGATCATCACCGTGACGACGAAGGGGAAGTGGTGGTTGAGCTTCGAGGAGGCGGCGCCCCACCAGATGCAGACGAAGACCAGCTGCGCGGCGACGAACATGTCGCCGAGCGGGAAGAGGAAGATGATCATCAGGTTGCCGTAGATCTCCGCCCGCGCCGCGAGGAAGGGAACCTTGTCGCGGAGGCCGAGGAGGACCAGGAGGCCGAGCAGGGTTGCGACGGCGGCGGGCTCGAGGCGGCCGGCGACGCTCGTCGTCACCGGGTCGCCGTCGGTGAGGAGCAGGTAGGCGAGCCAGAAGAGGACCGCCGCGTAGATGGCGACGTCGACCGGGGTCCGCGTCGTGCCGCGGGTCAGCGGCACCCGCTCGGGCCAGGGCGGCAGTCGGGTCGTCCCCGGCCGCAACCAGTAGAGGACGCCGCCGATCATCGGCTTGAAGCGCAGCGTCAGCGGCAGCGAGCCGGCGCCGAGCCCGAGGATCTCCCAGAGCATCGTCCAGACGACGGCCTTCTGGAAGACGATCGGCTCGGTCCACCAATCGCCGAGGTTGCCGAGCCCGCCGAGCCCCGAGGTCGTCGCCGAGATCACCAGCAGGCCGCCGGCGGCGTAGAGGAGGACCTTGGCCACGTAGAGGAGATAGACGAAGGCCGGCGTCCCGAATCCGTTTACCGCCCAGTCCTGGGCCAGCGGCTTGATCCTCTCCAGGTGCGTGCCCTTGCGCCACTCCTCGACGTCGAACGGCGGCGGCGCTGGCTCGATGAATCCCATGGCCCGCTGAGCCTACTTCGCCTTGCGCCGAAAAAGAAAACGCACCGGCGCGGCGGCTGGAGCCCGCCGCGCCGGTGCGCGTGAAACGACTGGGGTGGCTGCCCTACTTCTTCCCGCAGCTCGTCTGGATCTTGAACTTGTTGTTCTTGACGTTCTTGGTGTTCTGGCCCCTGATGTTCAACCTGGCCCTCGGCTTCGCCTTGCAGAGGTCCTTGGAGTTGATGATCAGGCCCTTCTTGCCGCCGTCCATCTTCAGCACGAACTTGGTCACCGGCGTGTCCGGGAGCCCCTTGAAGGTGGTCTTCAACCCACCCTTGACGGTGCCGATCACACCGCGGACCCGGACGTTCACCTGACCGTGGAGATCCGCGAGCAGGTCCGGCAACTTGTTGCTCGAGGACACCAGGTACACGGGCCCGGAGAGCTTGCCGCCGATCAGCGGCGAGTCCGCCGTCGCGTGACCGTAGACGGCCCCGCTCGGGCAACTCTGCGCCGCCAGCTGCACCCTCGTGCAGATGGTCTTGATGTGCCCGTTGTCGAGCAGCATCGTCGGCGGCAGCGTCAGTGCCGTGTAGTTGAGGTTCGCTTCATTCGTCTTGGCCCGAAGCACAGCCTGGATCCTCGGATGGCCCTTGCGCTTGGCGGCCTTGCGCCCGCCGAGCAGCTTGACGCCGAGCTTCGGCTTGAAATTGAGCGTGTGGCAGTTGCTCGTCCCGTACTGATCGGAGAATGCGTACGAGCTGAACGCGGCCGGGTTGGCCGGGTCCGAGCCACCGCCCAGGATCGCTCCTTCGGAGGCGTTGGTCCGGCAGTTGGTCGGGTTGTGCATGAACCCGCCGCGCTCCAGATCGACATAGATCTGCCGGATGTCCAGCTTCACCCCGTCGAACAGGTTCGGGATCGTGTCGGAGTTCGCCGTGATCCGGGTTGTTTCCGGATCGACGTTGAGCGCGACCCTGACCACGACCGTGCCGAGGTCATAGGGGCCGGCCACCGCGGGGGTGACTACGACCATCGAGAGCGGCGCGCCCTTGTAGGGACCGGCCAGGTACGCCTTGCCGCCGATCTTGATCGGCCCGTTTCCGCTGCCCGCGGCCGTGGTCGTCAAGCCGATCTGGCTGTCCGAGCCGCAGCTCGGCGAGGCCAACTCGGCCGTGCCGCTGCTTGCTTCCGCCGCGGCAATCGCTCCCTCGGAGCAATACGGGATTCCGGCGACCTTGCCGGCGAGCCCGAATGGGAGGGAGACGTTGGCGACCTTGAGCTCCTGTTCGCCGTCCTCGCGCAGGATCCGCACCCTGAACGGGCTGTAGGAATTCGCGCCGTTGCTGTCGGACTGGGCGATGTATTTGGGTCCGAACTTGCGCTCACCCAGAGTGTTGGGACAGGCGCCGCCGCCCGGGTCCGAGGTCAGCGTGAAGCTGCTCGTCGGAACCGGCGTTGGCCTCGCCTGACCACGGCGTCAGGGTCGTGTTGGTCGTGTTCGGACCGCACGTCGGCGGGCTGGTCAGCGTGCCCTTCGAGCCCCCGAACATGTGGAGCTTGAAGGCGCTGAACGTCGCCTGCGGGTTGTCGTCCACGACAACGGTCATCTGACCGGTGCTCGGGGTCGAGGAACACCTTGCCTTCGAGGCGAACGTTGACCGCGTAGCGATCGGATCCCGCGTGGATGAAGATGCGGAACTGTTCGCCGCTGCTCGCGTTGTTCGATTTCGGCTCACCGACGTAGACGGTGCCGGTCAGCGAATCGGCCGGCAGCGACGGCGTCTGCACCTCGACGGTGCCGATCTTCGACGCCGCGGGGCAGGCGATCGGGTCGTCGGTCCCCTTCGCGAACTGAGCGTCCGTGCAGGCAACCAGGCCGTCCGCGGAGGACGGGTTGAGGCCCATCCCTTCGGGGAGCACGACTTTGGCGGTTTTCAGGTACGAGTTGGCGATTTTTTCAGTCGGATCGAACGGGACCCCGACGGTGACCGTCTCCGCTTCCGGCGAGTCGACCGCGCCCCCGTGAGGATCGACGTTGATCGTCGGTTTGAACGGAACCAATCCACATCCGATGGCGCCGTTCGCCGTCGTGTAGGACGCTTTCGCTTCGGACTGGACCGGTTCGAAGGGAGGAAGTCCACCCTGTCCGAGCAGGTGAAGTTCGGTCGTCTGGCCTTCTTCCACGCAGTTGCTCGGCATCGTCAGGTAGGTGCCGTTGCCGGCCACTCCGTTGAAGACGAGCCGTGACTCGATGATCGGCGGGCTCAACGCCGATGGCGCGTGCACGTCGATCGTGAAGGTCACGTGCTGGTCGACCGGGTCGAGCGAGCCGACGATGTAGGTCGGTCCGCCTTCGGTCAGGAAGCCGACCATCGACGGGACTCCGTCGAACGGGACCAGGTTGTAGACCGGGAGTGCGACGCGTGCCTGCGCGCATTCACCGGCCGGCAGACATTTCCCTTCTCCGTTGGGGGACTGCGCCGGAAACGGTGAGGTAGCTGATCCCCACAAACGAGGACGACGGGCATTTCAACGTCGTCAGCTGGGCGGTCGTGCACTTCGCCAGGGCCTCGGGGTTGACGCTGAGGCCTTCGGGCGTGTCGACGACGATCTCTTTGTTGAACCCGGTCGGGAAGCCGCCGGCTTCGGTCGCCGGGTGTGGCAGCGTGGCCAGGCGGAAGTCGGTGGTCCCGAAGTTCGGGTGGCCGGCCGCCTGTTCGAAGAATTTTCCGGGAGTCCCCGGCGTGCACTGTTCCGTGGGAGCGGGCAGCGTCGATTCGTATCCGACTTCCGGAACGCCAAGCGTGGTCGGAATGTCTTTGTTTTCTGTACAGGTGAGCGCTTCCCACTTCGCGATGGTAAGCGAACCTTGCGCGGCGGGCACGACGTAAAGGGCTGCAAGCCCCATCGCCGCGACCAAGATGACCAAGCGCCTAAACATTCAATTCTCTCCTCTGGTTACGCATTGACGAATCCCGCCGCCCCTGCGTGGCGCCTGATCAATCTCCCGCGAATACCGTAACAGGCAGGGAGGCCGAATCAAGTCCCACATCTATCCGAACACCCGATCGCACGGAAAGGTGCGATTCGTGATAGTGGGCCATGTGACACCAAACCGTGACGTCGATGACACCGGTTTGTGCACATACGCTTCCCCGGGCTCCATCCACGCCGAGGTCTCCCATTGCGTAGGATCGGCGGCGATGCTCTTCGGTCAGGAACACGTCGACCGCTACCGAGCCACCGACGGCGAGGAGGGCCACGAGTGGCAGGGGACGCAGACCCTGCTGCTGACGACGACGGGCCGCCGCTCCGGCGAGCCGCGCACGACTCCTCTGATCTACGCGCCTCACGGCGACGGCGCCTACACGATCGTCGCCTCCAAGGGGGGCTACGACGAGCATCCCGCCTGGTATCTGAACCTCTCCGAGCAGCCCGAGGTCGAGGTCCAGGTCAAGGGCGACGTCTTCAAGGCCGTCGCCCGCACGGCGAGCGCCGAGGAGAAGCGGGAGCTCTGGCCGACGATGGTCGCCGAGTGGCCCGCCTACGACGAGTACCAGCAGAAGACCGACCGCGAGATCCCGGTCGTCGTCCTCGAGCGCGCCTAGCCCGCTTCCTCGGCCAAAGCGCGGCGCAGCGCCTCATCGAAGGACTCCGGCGCGATCCCGAAGGGCTCCGCGCCGGAGGGGTCGGTGACGACGGTCGCCGTCCTCAGCCCGTCGACCAGCGGCCGCGCGACCCGGGTGTCGACCGGCGTCACCAGGCCCAGCCAGAGCGAGGAGAGCGACGGCGTGATGAAAGGGATCGGGATCTTGCGGCGCGGCCTCTTGCCCATCGCCACCGCCATCCGGTCCAGCATCCGGCCGTAGGAGAGGACGTCGGGCCCGCCGATCTGCACCTCGCGACCCGCCGACTCGGGCACCTCCGGGGCGCGGCGCAGATACTCGACCGCCGCATCGATGCCGATCGGCTGGGTCGGCGTGCGCAGCCACGAGGGGGCGATCATCACCGGCAGCCTGCCGACCAGGTAGCGGAGGGTCCGGTAGGACTCGCTGCCCGCGCCGACCACCATCGCCGCCCGGAAGTAGGTGAGCGACGGGCCCTCGGCGGCGAGGACGGCGGCCGTCTCGTGGCGGCTGCGCAGGTGCTCGGAGACGCTCTCATCGCCGAGCCCGCCCAGGTATACGACCCGGCTCACGCCTTCGCGGCCGGCCATGCGGGCGAAGTTGAGCGCCCCCACCCGCTCCCGCTCGGCGAAGCCCCGGCCCCCGCCCATCGCGTGCACGAGGTCGTAGGCGACGTCGACGCCGGCGGCCGCCCCCTCGAGACTTGCCGCGTCGGTGATGTCGCCGACGTGGAGCTCCATCCCGGCCTCCTCCAGCGCCCGCGCCCGCGAGCGGTCGCGGACGAGGCAGCGGACCGGCGTGCCGGTGCCCGCCAGCGCTGCCGCCAGACGGCCGCCGACGAAGCCGGTCGCACCGGCGATGAGGATCCTCGGCGCGATCTCTCCAGCTACCTTCCGGCCGGCCCGATGCCCGCGACTGCGAAGCTGCGTTCGTGCGAGTTCATCTCCTTGAGCGTAGCCAGCGGGTCGAGTTGCCGATCGAGCGGGCGTTCGCGTTCTACGGCGACGACCGCAACCTCGAGCCGATGACCCCGCCCTGGCTCCACTTCGAGGTGACCTCGCCGCGACCGGTGGCGATGGAGCGCGGGCGCCCTGCTCGAGTACCGGCTGCGGCTGCACGGCGTGCCGGTCCACTGGCGCACCCGGATCGAGACCTGGGAGCCGCCGGTTCGCTTCGTCGACTTCCAGGAGAAGGGCCCCTACTCGCTCTGGGAGCACACCCACACGTTCGAGGAGGACGGCGACGGCGCAACCGTGATCGGGGATCGCGTCCGCTACGCGATCCCCCTGGGGCCGCTCGGCGACCTCGCCCACCGGCTCTTCGTGCGGCGCGATCTCGAGCGGATCTTCGACTACCGCCGCGACACCCTGGCCAGGCTGCTGGCCTCGGCCTAGCTACTCGACCCGGTAGCGCTCGGGGACGAATTTCTGGGAGTCGACCGGCGGGCGCACGTAGCCGCGCTCCTGGCGGGGAGGGAACTCGACGCCGTCGGTGTCGATCGGCTCGTAGGGGATCTGTTCGAGCAGGTGGGAGATCAGGTTGAGCCGCGCGGTCCGCTTGTCGTCGGCCTCGACCACGAACCAGGGCGAGTCATCGGTGTCGGTGTGGGCGAACATCTCGTCCTTGGCCTCGGCGTAGTCGACCCAGCGTGCCCGGGCCTCGACGTCGGTCGGGCTCAGCTTCCAGCGCTTGGCCGGGTCCTTGAGCCGCTTCATGAAGCGGCGCTCCTGCTCCTCGTCGCTGACCGAGAGCCAGTACTTGACGAGGACGATCCCCGAGCGTTGGAGGATCCGCTCGAACTCCGGGCAGGTGCGCATGAACTCCTCGTACTCGGCGTCGGTGCAGTAGCCCATCACCCGCTCGACCCCGGCGCGGTTGTACCAGCTGCGGTCGAAGAGGACCATTTCGCCAGCGGCCGGAAGCTGGGCGACGTAGCGCTGGAAGTACCACTGGGTGCGCTCGCGGTCGCTCGGCATGCCCAGGGCGACGCTGCGGACGACGCGCGGGTTGGTCCGTTCGGTGATCCGGCGGACGTTGCCGCCCTTGCCCGCCGTGTCGCGGCCCTCGAAGAGGACGACGACCTTGAGCCCCTCGCGCACGATCCACTCCTGAAGGCGGACCAGCTCGAGCTGCAGCCGGGCCAGCTCCTTCTCGTAATCGTCCTTGCTCAGGGCCTTCGTCTTCACTCGGCCGAGCCTAACCGCCATCCCCCGGAAGCGTCCGGCGGCGGCCGCGTCATAGCATGGCGGGATGCGCTCCGGCCGGGTACTCAGTCTGGCCGCCTGCCTGCTGGCGGCGGCGCTGCCGCTGGCCGGCTGCGGCTCCGGCGATTCCGGCACTTCGACCGACGGCGGCGCGATCGAAAGCCGGGCGGCACCGCCGAAGGGCGACTTCCCCGCCGCCGAAGGTCGTTCGCTGGCCGAGATCCTCGAATCGGCGACGCCCACCGAACTGGCCCTCTCTCCCGCCGCAGCCGTCTTCCGCAAGGGCGAGAACCGCTACCCGTTCGGCGTCTTCGACGTCGGCGGCACCCAGGCAGGCGACGTCGACGTGGCCCTCTACTTCGCCAAGGTGCCGAAGGGCGCCGCCAGCACCGAGGCGCTGGAAGCGCCGGCCACCGGCCCCTACCCCGCGCGGATCGAATCGCTCGCCACCCAGCCCGCCTTCCGCGCCAAGACGACGACCGACGACCCGGGTGCGGCGAAGGCCGTCTACTCGACCAGTGTCGACTTCGACAGCAACGGCGAGTGGCGGGTGGCGGCGCTGATCGACGAAGGCGGCAAGCTGACCGGGTCGCTGCTCTCCAGCGCGATCGTCGGCGGCTCCCCGCGCGTGCCCACGGTTGGCGAGCGGGCGCCCGCGATCCACACCCAGACCGCGGCGGACGTCGGCGGAGACCTGGCCAAGCTGACGACCCGGATCCCGCCCGACACCCAGAACCAGGTCGACTACGCCGACGCCCTGGGCAGGGAACCGATAGTCCTGCTCTTCGCGACGCCGCAGTTCTGCCAGAGCCGGGTCTGCGGCCCGGTCGTCGACGTCGCCGAGCAGGTCAAGCAGATCGACGGCGACAGGGCCGCCTTCATCCACAACGAGATCTACAAGGACAACGACCCCTCGCTCGAAGAAAAGCGGCCCCAGGTCGAAGCCTTCCACCTGCCCACGGAGCCCTGGCTCTTCGTCATCGACCGAGACGGCCGGATCGCCGCGGAGATCGAGGGCGCCTTCGGCGTCGAAGAACTGACCCGGGCGCTGGAAGCGGTCGAATAGAGAAGCGCCGGGACCGGGCGGGCGCCTCAAGTCCGTCCGTAGGATTGCCGATCCTGAGCAGATGCAGCGGACTCTCCTCGCGGGCTGGGCGATATTCGCGGCGCTTGTCCTCACCGCATGCGGTGGTTCGGATTCGGAAAGCGGCGGAGGGGGTGGAACCCAGACCCTCTTCACGGTCACCGGGGCCGGGGCCACCGTCGCCCGCGACGGGGCGATCACCCTCCACGGGATCCCGAGCCGTGACGACGTTCACCGACAGGCCCGAGCGCAGAGCCGACCGCATCACGCCGGGCACGCTGGCCAGAAGCTGGTCCGACGTCTTCGGGGACGACCCTCCCAACGCCACGATCGCGGTCGCAGAGAGCGCCGGCCCCGACGATCACGTGGGCGTCGTCGAGATCGAGTCGGTGAGGCAGCCCGCCGAATCGACCCTGGTCTTCGAGACGTCGCCGCTCAGAGGGAGGCTCGGGCCCGGGCGGTACGAGGACCCCGCCATCTTCATCGACGGCTCCCGCAACTCCTACCAGCACTACGGCCTGACGATGCACCTGAAGGGCACGAACGGCGGCGCCGGCCACTCTTCCGGATTCGAAATCGGCGGCGGTGCCGAGATGGAGCCCGGCTCCGGCACCCTGCACTGCGCCTGGAATCTGGGCGGCAGCAACGGTTTCAGCTCGGTCGCGGAGGCGTCCCCCGCAGGAAGCCGGCTCCGAAGAAGAGATCTCGTGCGACGCCGCGGAATACGGGGCCGCCCTGTGGCTCGTCGGCGGCGGCTGGGAACCGTATTACGAAAGCATGCACCTCCTCTCCTGGAACCACCGCGATCACTTCTGGCTGAAGACGGAGACATGGCCCGACACTGTCGAAGAAGGCGTCGAACTGGTTGTCAACGGCCCGAGCGGCTCGACGAAGACGAAGCTGACCAAGGAAGCCGGCCAGCAGATCCCCCTCCCCTGCCCCTGCTGAGCAGCACCGCCGAGAGAACCGCCCGATCAGGAGCCTGAGACGACGACGTGCTTGACCTCCGCCATGTAGCGCCCGGCGGCCGCGGAGGCCTCCTCCGGGGAGCTGCCGCCCTGCCGGGCGCTCATGTAGGCCGCGTACCAGTCCCACCAGTCGTGCGGGGGGGCGACCGCCTCGAAGGAGCCGTGGTGATCCGCCGTCTCTTTCAGCAGATCCGCCAGGGAGGCGACCTCCACGTCAGTCATCCCACTCCCGGCCCGGGAGCCGGGTCGTGATCTCCTGGAGCAGCCAGCCGTTGCCATCGGGGTCGCTGAACGACGCGGTCGCGAAATAGGAGCGTCCCTTTTCCGGGTCGGGGTCCGAAACCTCGCCGACATCGACCCCGCGGGCGATCAGGTCCTCGCGGGCCGCGTCGATGTCCTTCACCGCAAGGATCAGCCTGTCGGCGGACCCCGGCTCAGCCGTCGTCAGGCCCGTGCCGAAGTGGATTGAGCACTGCGAGCGAGGCGGTGTGAACTGCACCGTCCGGCGGCCCTCGTCGAGGACAAGGTCGATGTCGAAGCGCCATCCGAGCCTCCGATAGAAGCTCTTTGCCCGATCGACATCGGAGACCGGCAGCGTCACGACCTCGAGCCCCATGTCGATCTTCCCCACTTCGTCTCCTGTCACGCCGACTCCTTTCAGGCAGGAGTTTCAGCGAATCCCTGCGCCTGCCGAAACCGACCCTCTCACCGGGAAACGGCGAGGTCAACCGGAGGGTGGGCATCCGCCCACTCCGACTCGCGCGCCTGACGGGCGACGCCGGCGCAATAGTCGTAGCGGCCGATGGTGTCGATGTCCATGCCGTCACTGCTCAGCAAAAGTGGCACGCCGCGGCGCAGGAACGGCCTCAGGGTGCGCATGGTGGGGCATCTCCGGTCCTCGTTCACCTCGATCCGCGCACCGGCTTCGGCCGCCGCCCGCGCGAGCTCGTCGACCAGTTCCAGCGGCACGTCGCCCTCCTCGAGCCCGAGCTCGGCAAGGTCACTGAACAGATGTGCGATCACCGTGTGCCGGTGGCGACGGAGCGCTGCGGCCGTTCCGTCGACCATCCAGCCAAGCACCAGGCGGGGATCGAGCTCACCCTCTTCGACCCGCTCGCGCGTCGAGAGGAGCCTTCATCGGGCCGTCGGGTGAGGGCGCCTGATCGCTCGCCGCATAGACGGCATCGACCCCCTCCAGCCCGGGGGGTAGATCGAGGCAGCCGTAGGCATCCATGATCCTTGCCTCCACCGCACAGTGCAGAACGATCGCCGTCCCCTGCCTACCCTCCCTCACCGCGGCGACGTAGGCCGGGATCCACGTGGTGTCCGCTCGCACATGCTCGACGCAGGCGAGCTCCGTGAGGCCGATCCGCTCGGCCTCGGCGATGTTCTCCTCGATCGTTGTCCGCCCACCCGAGAAGGTCGAGGAGACATGCATGTCCTGGGTCAGGGCGGGCTCAGCCACCGGAGACGCCCTCGGCGGCACGGTCGCTCCTCAGGTGAGGAAGCAGAGCCGGCCGCCTGCCGACGGCACGGTCGGACGGCAGCGGCAGGTCGAGTGCATCCTCGACGCAGAACTTCGGCATGTTCAATCCGCCCGCCACGGTGCTCGGCGGCTTGATCCCCGCGAATCCCGGGCTCGCCGAGACCAGCGCGGGCTTGCCGCCGGCCGCCTCCTTGACCCTGATGCTCACCATCGAGGTGAGCCCGATGAGACGGGCTACCCGATGTCCGATCGCCCCCAGTTCCCGCCCCCGCCGGGTGTCGCCCGCCACCGCGACTTCCACGCCGGTGCTCGTCCGTGCCCACGACCCCACTGCCATCACCTTCCCGTCGGACCTCGCCAGAGCGTTGAGCGAATACTCGGTCCCGGGCAGGTGCTCCTGAACCAGCAGCGAGCCGTCGCAAACGACCTGATCCAGTTCGCTGCGCTGCTCGAGCAACTGAGACCCGTGCGGCCCACCGCCCATCCGCGGCTTCACCATTGCCGGCAGCTCGAAGGAGGAGGAGTCGAAGGACCGATCGGCGAGGATCGAACGGGGTACCCGCACAGAGCCACCACAGCGTCGATAGAGCCCCCATCTGTCGAGGCACATCCGCAGCGTGTCCTCGGAGGCGAGGACGACCTTCGTGCCGATCTCAGCAAAGAAGATCCGGGCGCTGGCAAGCAGCACCAGACCGCAATCCACGGTCGGGATCAGCACGTCGATTCGGTGGCGCTCGCAGAGCTCGTAGAGCGACTCGGTGTAGGAGTCCCCGCCGCCCATGGAGATCGGCAGCCGTCGATCCTCCTCGACCATGTAGAGACCCGCGGCGTGCGGGTCGACGTCCGCTGAGAAGACATCGAACCTCTCGCCATCCAGTGCGTCGATCACCGCGACCCCCGAGGATCCCCCGGTGCCGGTCACCAGCACGCGCGGGCGTCTCATCGGATCACCAGCGGGGTGCCGACCGACATCAGCCGCCACCACAGCCGTCACACCACCATGGGAATCGCGAAAGCAACGCATCTCATCCGAGGCACTATCCGCCCGTCCCGTAGGCGGCACAATCCCCCGGACGTATGAGAGTTCCCGAAGATCCCCCGTAAGGTCTAACCGGTAAGCCGACGTAACTCGTCGCCGCTCGGCGCTACGTCGCAGCCGCTATATCTCCCAGCTGATCTGGCCCGTGACCAGCGCGATCGCCACGGCGTGGGCGCGGGTGTGTGCTCCTAGCTTTGCCAACGCGTTGTGAACGTGCGACTTGACGGTCTCCGGCGATAGATACAGGCGCTCGGCGATTTCCCCGCTCTGCAGCCCGGAGGCAACCAGCGTCATCACCTGGCGCTCGCGCTCCGTGAGCCGCAACCTTCCGGAGCCCTCCACCTCGACCGGTGCCCACTGCGCTTCCTGAGCCAGGTATTCCCTCGCCCGCTCGGCTGCCAGCTCGTCGTGTGGGATGAAGACGGAAAGATGGCGCGCCGGCAACACATTGGCCGTCGCACTGAACTCGACCGGCACCGGCCCCCGGTCCGGGACGTACAGCTGATACCACCCCTCGGCACCCCCGCTGGCCAGGAACCCACCCCACTGCTCCTCGAGCCTGCGGCGTTCGTCCGGGGAGGTGAACTCATCCATCGTCCGCCAGGGGATCTCCTCCGGGGCGAGCCCGAGGAGATCGCAAGCGGCGGCGTTTCCGGTCACCCAGCGACGTTGGTCGTCGGCGATCAGCATCGGATGCCGGGAGCGCTCAAGGGCCAATCGCAGGCGCTCCGCCGCCTGCGCCTCGGATTCGCCATGCCCGAGGTCCAGCACGTTCACTCCCTTGCGGTCTACTTGCCTGGGTCTGCAACACTAGGTGAACGGTTCGCTCGACGATGCAAACCTGTGCCTACGGCCCTCACCCGTTTGGGTGATATTCGCCCCGCTTCGCACGTCTGGGGGATTGCACCGCTCGGCCGGAGCGCGGAGAGTGATGCCCGAATAGAGCGGGCTGTCTGTAACGCTCGCCCTTCTGAAGCAACTCAGTTGCCTCCCGGGGCCCCCTAGATCACTCCCCCTGTCCGGATCTAGGGGGCCTCAGAAATTGCTCACCAACGGTGTGGTAGAGGGTTCGAACGGCCTTGCCGGCGGAATGGCGCTCACCGGCGCCGTCCGCGATCCGGTCGGGAGGCGGACCGCAACTCGTTGACCGGTGCGTGTTAGATGTGCGCAAATGAAGGGCATCGGAACAGCCGCCTGGGCCGCGCTCGCCGTCTGCGTGGCGGCCATCTTCACTCTCCCGGCCCCGGTGGGCGCAGCACCGATCCCGTCGAGCTCCCCTGTGATTTCGTTCCCTCAGCCCGATGTGCCACCCACCGGCGGCAGCGGGCCGCTTGTCTTCGGCCCCGACGGACAGGCCTGGTTCACCGGCTACTACGAGGAGACCTACTCCCCGGGCGAAGAACCACACTACCTGCCGCAGATCATGCGGATCGACTCGAAGGGGCACGTAAGCTTCGTCTTCCAACACCTAAGGGCCGAGGGGCTCACGGTCGGCCCGGACGGAAACGTGTGGCTGACCGATTCCCGCTCGGTGTTCCGGTTGACCCCAGGCGGTGAACTCACCGAATTCTCGATGCCGGAAGAAAAGTTCGGCAATCACTTCACTCAGGCCGCGGGCCCAATCGTGTCGGGGGCCGACGGCAACCTCTGGTTGTCCGGTTATCGGGCGGTCCCCGCCGGTAACGAAGGAGGGTCGGTGGCGACGATCGACCGAATGACCCCCGCGGGCAATGTCACGCAGTTCGACCTGCCGGGCCCCGGAAGCTTCCCGACCCAGCTCGCGGTCGGACCCGACGGCAACGTCTGGTTCACCGAAATGCAGGAAGACAGGGTCGGCAGGATCACCCCGAGCGGGTCGATCCAGATGTTCCAGCTGCCCTCCGGGGCGCGGCCGCTGGAAATCGTTGCCGGCGCCGACGGCAAGCTCTGGGTCACCGAGGACAAGGACCCCCCCGTAGCGCTCGGCCGCATCACCGCGAGCGGCCAGTACACCGAGTTTCCGCTGGGACCGGAAATCAGAGCGGGGGCGCTGGCCACCGGGCCCGATGGACGCCTCTGGTTCGCGGCGGGGCCCGGCGCAATCGACCGAATTACCCCCAGCGGCCACGTCTCGCGCGTCCAGCTCCCAAACTTCACCGACGTCGTCGACATCGCCGCCGGCGTTGACGGGAGCGTCTGGTACACGGCTGCCCCCGAACCGCCCTGCGCGCCCGGCAACTCCGCCTGCAACCAGGGCGGGGGCTACCAGTCCGGCATCGTCGGCCGGATTGAACCCGCGCCCCTGGGGCTCGGGATCGACGGCGGCGCCGCCGCGGCCAAAGGTCGCCGGGCCAAGGTTCGGCTCACCTGCCACGACGGCACCGCCACCTCGGTCTGCGGCGGCCACCTCCGCCTCCGCGCCGGCCACACCGTCGTCGCCCAGCGCTCCTACCACTTCGGCACCGACCTGACCCGCGGCATCAGCCTCCGACTGACCCGGGGGGGCCGCGAAAGACTCGCCCGCCGCGGCCACCTGCGCGTCGTCTGCAAGGTCACGACGACCGGCGCGGAGCCCCAGAAGCGGGCCTTCAAGCTGAAACTGCACCGACGCCGAGCGCCACACGGCGCGAGGCAAGCACCGCTACCGAGTCCGAGGTCCGGCCTCCTCAGGGAGCTTCGGCCGAAGACCTGAATTTGGATTCGACCCGACCGGTTGCGTCGTAGATTTCGTCCTGCTTCGGCAGTTCGATTTTGACACCGGCCCGAGCGGCGCCCGCCTTACCGAGAGTGGTGGCGCTTGCCGTGCTTCTTGCGCTTGACCGGCTTGATCTTGAAGTGCCGGACCGCCGGCATCGCGTCGGCGCCGAGGATGTCCAGCGCGCGGACCTTGAAGGTGTAAGCGCCGGGGCGCAGGTGCCTGTAGGCCAGCGGCGTCCCGCAGCCGACGAACTTCGCCGGCTTGCGCTTGGCCTTTGCTGCCGAGGCCTTGCCCTTGTGCTTCTTGTGGGGCTTGGGGCGCGGCCGGATCAGCTTGCACTGGTAGCCGGTGATCGCTCCCGGCGCTGAGAAGGTGAGCTTCGCCAGCTTCTTCTTGCTCGAGATCTTCGCCCGGGTGATCTTCGTTCCCGTCGGGACGCCGAAGGTCGCCGTCACCGTCTGATCCTGGGTAAGCGCGACCTGGCAGGTGCCGGTGCCGGTGCAGGGGCCGGAGAAGCCGGCGAAGGCGCTGCCGGCGACCGCTTCGGGGCGCAGGATCTTGACCGCGGCCTGCGAGAAGTCGGCTTCGCAGTTGGCGGCCGGGCAGACCAGGCCATCGGTGCCGACCGCGCCGGCGCCGGCGCCCGCCAGTTCCACCTTCAGCTTCTGCGAGGGGCCGATGATCGCGAATCCGTTGTAGGAGCCGGCGGCGACGGCGCTGGCTCCGGCGACGGCGATCGGCGTCGGTGAGGGACGATCCGTCGTGCTGCCGTCGCCGAGTTCGCCGTATTCGTTCTCGCCCCAGCTGACAGCGCTGCCGTCGGTCAGCAGGGCCGTCGTGTGGTAGCCCTCGGCTGCGATTTCCCGGAACGTGTGGCCGCCGGTGACCGGGGTCGGCAATGGGAGGCATTCGCAGCCCGAGCTCGTTTCGGTGCCGTTGCCGACCTCGCCGTCGCTGTTATAGCCCCAGGCGGATGCCGCGCCGCTGCCGCTGAGGGCGACGCCGTGATAGCCGCTCGAGGCAGTTTCCCTGGCGCCGGCGATGCCGCTGACGGCGACCGGGCCCACGCATTCGCAGGGCGGATTTTCCGTGTTGAGCGTGCCGTTGCCGACCTCGCCGTTGGAGTTGTAGCCCCAGTCCTTGATCGTCCCGTCGGCGAAGAGCGCCGAGCTGAGATACCAGCCGGCCGATATCGCGACCGCGCCCCTGAGGCCCGGCACGGGCACCGCGTGGTCGATGCACGTGCAGCCGGCTTCGGTGCCGACCCCGTCCCCCGACGCGCCATAGCGGTTATAGCCCCAGAACAGCACCGTGCCGTCGGCCTGCAGGGCCAGGCTGTAGTAGTAGCTGGCGGCGATCGCGACGACGTCGATAAGGCCAGGGACCTGGACGGGACGCATGCTGCAGGAATTGCCGGTGCAGCTTTCCGGTCCGGCGGACCCGCCCAGCCCCAGCTCCGCGTATTCGTTTTCGCCCCAGGCCCAGACCGTGCCGTCGGACCGGAGCGCGAGGCTGTGGTCGTAGCCGGCGGCGACCGCGACGAGGCCGGTCAGCCCCGGGACCTGCACGGGGGTTTTGCTGCAGGCGTAGACCCCGCAGCTTTCGGGCCCGCTGCTTTCGCCCAGTCCCAGCTGCCCCTGGTTGTTTTCGCCCCAGGCCGTCACCGTGCCGTCCGCTCGCAGGCCCAGCGTGTGGTACCCGCCTGAAGAGATCTGGGTGAAGTCGCTCGGACCGCTGACGGCGACGGGGGATTCGATGCATTCGCAGGAGTTGGCGGGGGCCGCGGTGCCGTTCCCCACCGCGCCTTCGTTGTTGTATCCCCAGCCGACGGCGCTGCCGCCGATCGCGCTCGCGCTTGCCGCGAAAGTCAGGCCCGCGACGCTCAGCGCGCAGACCGCGAGCAGCAGCGACGCGCGCCGCGGTAGGGAACCCTCAGACCTCGTCCTCGCAGCTTGCTCCCCCGACACCTGTTCTCCTCTGTTCGCGCCGCGAACGCCGGCCGGCGCCTCGATCTTCCCCGGAGTACCGCTACGGGGATTCGAACCCCGGTTTCTGGCATGAGAAGCCAGCGTCCTAGTCCCCTAGACGATAGCGGCAGGTCGCCGGGATTCTAGCGAGCGGCGGGCGCCGTTTGTCTTGACGTCCCGGGCCGTGGCGCGGCCCGCCGATCGGTAGATTGGCTGCTCCCGCGGCTGTGGCGGAACTGGTAGACGCGCGGCGTTCAGGTCGCCGTGGAGGAAACTCCGTGGAGGTTCGACTCCTCTCAGCCGCACTTCTCAGGCGCTCGCTGCGACCGGGTCGGTCGCGCGGGCGGCGTTGGACGCGATCTCCTCGACGAAGTCGGGCCAGAGCTCTTCCGGAAGGTCGTGTCCCATGCCCTCGAAGATGCGCAGACTGGCCCCGGGAATCGCCTTCGCGGTGGCGCGGCCGGCGGCCGGCCGGGCGAGCGGGTCGCTGCCTCCGTGCAGAACGGCGGTCGGCACCCGCAGGTGCCGCAGCTGCGGCGTGCGGTCGCCGGAGGCGCTGATCGCGTGCATCTGGCGGATGATCCCGGCCGTGTTGTGGCCGCGGTCGTACATCGCCCCGGCCAGCTCGGCGGTGCGCTCCTCGTCGGGCGGGTAGCCGGGCGAGCCGAGCACGGTCAGCGTCCGCTTGACGCGGGCGACGTATTCCTCCCGTGACCGCGGGTACCTGTTCAGCAGCACGCCCCAGGCCTTGAGGCTGGGCGAGCCGATCCAGCGGTTGCCGGTCGTCGACATGATCGAGACCAGCGACCGGACCCGCTCGGGACGCTCGATCGCCATCGTCTGGCCGATCATCCCGCCCATCGAGGCGCCGACGACGTGGGCGGCGTCGATGCCGAGCGCGTCCATCAGGCCGAAGGTGTCGTCGGCCATGTCGGAGAGCAGGTACGCGGCGGTCGAGCAGCGACCGGAGAACATGTCGTAGCGCGACGGCATCCCCGCCTCCTTGATCAGGGTCGAGTGGCCGATGTCGCGGTTGTCGAAGCGGACGACCCGGAAGCCGCGATCGGCCAGCATCGAGCAGAAGCCCTCCTCCCAGCCGAGCATCTGCACGGCGAGGCCCATGATCAGGATCAGCGGCTCGGCATCGGGGTCGCCGACCTCCTGGTAGGCGAGCTCGATCCCATTGGCCTTGGCCAGCCGCTCCTCGCTGAGAGTGCTCACCCACGGCAGTCTAGCCGCCGGACTGGCTGAACAGCCAGGAGTAGGTTGGGCGGGTGCGCACCGCGATCGTCTCGGACCTGCACCTCGGCGGCACCTTCGCCGAGGACCTCGTGCGCGAGCCGGCGCTGCGCCAACCGCTGCTCGACGAGATCGCCTCCGCCGACCGCCTCGTCCTGCTCGGCGATGTGATCGAGCTTCGCGACCTGCCGCTGCCGACGGTGCTCGAGGCGGCCCGCCCGTTCTTCGAGGACCTCGGCGAGGCGATGGCCGGTCGCGAGATCCTGCTCGTCCCGGGAAACCACGACCACCGCCTCGCCGAGCCGCTGCTCGAAGGCAAGGCGCTGCGCGACGGCGGTGGGAGCCTCGGGCTGGAGCACCGGGAATCTCCGAGCGCGGAGCCGGCAACGACCATGGACGCCTGGCTCGGCAAGGCCGCTCTGGAGATCGCCTATCCCGGAGTTTGGCTGCGCGAGGACGTCTACGCGACCCACGGCCACTACATGGACTGCCACATGAGCCTGCCGCGGCTCGAGTGCGTCGCCGCGGCGACGATGATGCGCGTCTTCGGGCCGCTCCCCGAGCCCGCCACCGCCGCCGACTACGAGCGCGTCCTGCGACCGGTTTACGGGTTTTCCTACGGGCTCGCCCAGTCGCGTCCCGCCCGCAGGGCGACCCGGCCCTCGGAGAGCGTCTGGCGCCGGATCTCCGGCGGCAGCCGCGCCGGTTCCTCCCTGCGCCGCGCGGCGTTCCGCGCCGCGATCGGCGGCGGCATCTCGGCGACGATCTGGACGCTGAACCGGTTGCTGAGAGCGCGCTTCAGCCCCGAGCTCTCGGCCGCGGCGATCACCCGCAGCGGCATCGACGCGAGCACCGAGCTCGCCCGCCGGCTCGAGCTCGACGCGGCCCACGTGATCACCGGCCACACCCACCGCGCCGGCCCCGAAGCGGGCGAGGCCGAGTGGACGCTGCCCGGCGGAGGTCGCCTCCACAACACCGGCAGCTGGGTCTTCGCCTCCGCCTTCCACCGCCCGGGCACGCCGCCCAACCCCTACTGGCCTGGCACCGTCACGTGGCTCGAGGACGAGGGTCCGCCGAGGCGCGTGCGGCTGCTCAACGAGCGGCCGCGGGAGGAGCTGCGCCGAGCCACTCGGCGATGATCCCGCCGATCTCCTCGCCGGCGTCCTCGTGGAGGAAGTGCGAAGCGTTCTCGATCACCCGCGGCGGCGGGTAGCCCAGCCGCTCGGAGACCTGCTCGCCCACAGAGAGGGGAAGGGCTTGGTCGGAGTCGGCCCAGAGGACCAGCGTCGGCCGCTCGTCGCTGCGCAGGGCGTCGGCGACCCGCCGGCCCTCGGCTGCGCCGGGAGCGTCGGGCTCGGTCGGGATCAGGGCCGGGAAGGCGCGGGCGCCGGCCTTCGACTCCGGGGTCGGGAAGGGCGCCTCGTAGGCGGAGATAACCTCGTCCGACGGGTCCCGTTTGCAGCCCGCCTTGACCAGGAACCCGACCGGCAGATCCTCGGCGTTCTGGACGAAGTCGCGGAATTTGAACCAGACGTCGCTCATCCTCTGGTGGCCGGTGAAGGGACCGGTGTCGGAGATCACCAGGCGCGAGAAGCGGTCGGCGTGCTCGACGAATAGCCGCAGGCCGATCGGCCCGCCCCAGTCGTGGACGACGGCGGTCGCGTCGCGGACGTCGATCTCCTCGAGCAGCCCCGCCATCAGCTCGACGTGGCGGTCGTAGGAGTACCACTCGACCTCGGTGGGCTTGTCGGAGCGGCCGAAGCCGGCGTAGTCGGGCGCGATGCAGCGGTAGCCGGCGTCGCGGACCGGCGGGATCACCTTCCGCCACAGAAACGACCAGGTCGGCTCGCCGTGGAAGAAGACGATCGGCGGCCCCTCCCCCTCGTCCAGGTAGGCGAGGCGCAGCCCGTCAATCTCGGCGTAGCTCGACTCGAAGGGGAAATCCGGCAATCCCCGCGTCGCCTCGTCCGGTGTGCGAACCACGTCCTCAGGCACCGGACAAGCCTATTGCCTCGACCCGGATCGGATTCCTAACTATTTTGATCAGCCATCTGAAGCCCGGTTTAGCCGACCTTAGACCTCCCTCCCTAACTTAGCCCGCGACAGCGCACTTCTTCCCGCATACCGGGAACAACTGCGCTTTCACTCCCCGAGTCGAGCCAGACGACGTTTTGATTCCTTCGTATTACGAGATTCTTGATTAAGTTAGTGAACAAACTCCAGAATTCTAAAGAAGGGATGAAGATGAGTACGAAATCCACCACCACCTTCACCTCCCGCGGCCGCTTGCGCGGGCTGCTCCGGGACGAGGAACCCGCCGGCACCGGCCAGAGTCGCGCCGGCTGCTCGCCCGCACGAGGCGAGTCCGCGAAGGCGTCCAACGACGAGGCCCTCTACTACCGGGCGCGGCTGATCCTCGGGGAGTCCCTCCCCCGCCCTCGCCGCTGACGATCTCGGCCTAGGGGAGCTGAGAGAGGAAGTTGCCGATCACCGGCCCGAAATAGGGCGAGTAGACCTTGTTCCCGAATCCGGTGTAGCCGTAGCTGGTGATTCCGTCGATGTAGGCACCGCCGACGATCCAGGCACCGCCGCTGGAGCCGCCGGCCATGTCGCAGGCGCTGGGGATCGTCGGCGGCCCGGCGTAGTGGTAGGTGAGCGAGTCGCTGCCCAGCCCCTTCGCGAGGCAGCTGCGCAGCTCTTCGCCGTGCAGCGCGGCGGCCGGGTAGCCGTAGATCTGGAAGTGGAGGTGGCGCGAGCGCCCGGTCACGTAGCCACGCCCGCCGACGACGTCGGTCAGCGCCCCGAACTGGTTCGGCGCCACGCGCAGAGCGGCGACGTCGAAATCGGGGTTTTCCGAGTGGCGCCACTGCGGCATCAGGTAGGCGACTTCGACCGCAAAGGTCCCGAAGGGGCGGTCGCCGTGTTCGAAGGCGGGGATGAAGACCAGTTCTTTCCCGTAGCTGTGGTTCTCGAGGACGCAGTGGCCCGCGGTCAGGACGATCGAGCGGCTCGGGGTGTCGAGCGCCGTCCCCGAGCAGGAATAGCTGCCTTCCTTCGGGTCGAATCCGAGGATGCGGCCGTTCGTGCGGGTGCCGTCGCCGATCGATTCGCCGACCCTGATGCTGCTGGCGGCCGCGTCGCTCGGCCGGCCGCCGAGCTCGACCACCCTGAGCCGGGCGGCGGCGCCGGCCGGCACCAGCAGGGCAAGCAGGAGCAGGGCTCCGATCGTCCATCCAACCGAGTTGCGTTTCATGACTCCCCCTCTTGCATCCAACAACCCAACCCCATGGTGGCACACCGCAGGAAGTTCTTGGCCGAAATCGAACTCCCATCTAGCATCGCCCCGTCTCTATGGTCAATTTCGACGAAAGGGTTACCTCATGAACGACGAGAGCCTGATCAGCGGCTGGTGGGTCTTCGCCGGCGTGCTGCTGCTGATCGCAGGAGTGCTGAACATCATCTACGGGATCGCTGCGATCGGCGACTCGAAGGTCTTCACCGAGAACGCGACCTACATCCTCAGCGGACTCCATACCTGGGGCTGGGTCATCCTGATCCTCGGCGTGCTCGAGCTGGTCGCCGCCTTCTCGCTCTTCTCTGGCGGCGAGTTCGGCCGCTGGTTCGGGATCTTCATCGCCTCGCTGAACGCGATCGGGGCGCTGCTCTCGGTCCCCGGCTACCCGATCTGGTCGCTGTCGGTGTTCGCCCTCGCGATCATCATCATCTACAAGCTGGCCGAGGGGCCGCAGGGTTCCTCAACCGCCTAGCGGCGGCCCGCCCACATGTTGCGGACGAAGGCCCCGGGAACCCGGGGCCTTCGTCGTCTCGGGAGCCTCCTCGTCCTCGAGCGTCGACCAGGGCGCCGGAGCGCGCTCCTCGGGCTCGTAGAGGACGTCGGCGCCGGCTAGCCGGTCCTGCCAGCCGCGGCGGCGCTCGTCGAAGAGGATGCCGAGGAACCCGATCCCGAACGTCATGAACCCGAGCGCCATGCCGAGCAGCCGCCTGAACGAGCGGCGCGGCTTCAGGCGCTCTCCCGGGAGGCCGATCCGAATCCCGAAGAAGCGCATGCCCGGGGTCTGGCCGGCCAGCGACCAGAAGGCGACGAGGTAGAAGGACCCGAGGGCGACCCAGGCGAGCGAGCCGACCGCGAGAGTGAGGCCGGAGAGGCCGTGATCGCTGCCCGAGAAGGCCGAGGCGATCAGAGCGGCGATCGCGGCGACGCCGGTGAAGGCGAGGTTGACGATCAGGGCGTCGAGGCCGAAGGAGAGCGCCCGCGTCAGCGCACCCGCCTCCGCACAGGGCTCCTGCCGCTGCTTGCGGAAGAAGACCCTGCGGACGATCCGCTCGACGACCGCGTCGAGGCGGCGGGTCGAGCGGCCGATCGTGTGGCCGACATCCTGGATCAGGCCGACGCTCTGGGCGCTGATCGCGGCCCGGATCTCCGGCGCCTCGGCGATCCGCTCGACCAGCCTCTGGGCCTCGTCGCTGGCCAGCAGGCGGCGCCAGACCTCGTCGACCATCTCGCTGTCGAGGGCCTCGATCAGGGCCTTCTTGACCCGCTCGCTGTCGAGGGCCCCGTGGACGGCGCTCTCGACCGCGGGACCCTGCAGGACCCTGACCAGGGCCCGCTCGACCGCGTCGCTCTCGACCGCTGCGACCATCGCCTCCTCGGCGGCGGCCTCGACGGCGCGGTCGATGCCGGCGGCTTTGGTGACCGAACGGGCGGCTCCGACCCCGGCGCCCAGCATCCGCACAGAGAGCGGCAGCGGGCGCCCGTTCGGGCCCTCGCCCTGTGGTCGAGCCGCCATCGCTAGACAGGCCCCTCGACCGGGTCCATCGGGTGCAGCTCGCCGAGCTCCAGCGCCTCGGTGCGCAGGTGGCCGATCTCCTTGTACTCGGGCGAGCCGATCATCTCGAGGAAGGCCTGACGGCTCGGGTATTCGACCAGGGCGACCATGTCCCAGCCCTGCTCGCCGAGCAACGGCGAGGCCGGCTCTCCGGCCCAGACGATGCGGCCGCCGACCTTCTCCAGGGAGGGAGCGACGGCGGCGCCGTACTCGGCGTAGCGCTCCTGCCCGCCCTCGGGCTTGAAGCGCAGCAGGTTCAGCATCACCACCGGCCTGCCGTCTCCGGCGCGGGCCGAGAAGGCCTGGAAACCCTCCTGGTTCAGGCGCTCTGGCTCGGCCGATGCCTCCATGGGCCGAGTATACGGTCGCCCGGTCGGTTCAGGAAGCGGCTCCCAGGTGCTCGAGAAGGCGGTCGATCAGCTCGGCCTGGGCCGGCAGAATCCGCCGCCGCGCCTCCTCGGGATCGAACCACTCGGCGCGGTCGGCCTCGGGAAACTCCCGCTCGTTGCCGGAGCGCGGCGGCCACTCCATCGAGAAGGTCGCGCTCGCCAGGGTCGCCGGGTCGAAGTCGGCCTCGGCGGCCCAGGCTTCGACGATCTTCGCCTTCTGGCGCACCGAGCCGAGCTCGACGAGCTCCTCGGGGTCGAGCTCCGGCGCCGGCCCCAGCTCCTCGCCCAGCTCGCGCAGCGCGCACTCGACGGGCCCCTCCCCGGCGTCGATTTCGCCCTTCGGGATCGACCAGGCGCCCGCGTCCCGCTTGGCCCAGAACGGACCGCCCGGGTGGATGAGCAGCACCTCGGTCCCACTCGGGGCGGCACGGTGGAGAAGGATGCCGGCGCTTCTCTTCATGTCCCCGTCAGCCTAGAATGCACCGACACGGGGCGTGGCGCAGTCTGGTAGCGCACTCGGCTGGGGGCCGAGCGGTCGCTGGTTCAAATCCAGTCGCCCCGACTAATCCAAGGCTCAGGGGCGGGTAGATGCGTTCCACGCGTCTTGCCGTCCCGCTTCTGCGCCAATAGACTTGCTGTGCTTTCCCGGGCAATCGACTGAGCGAGCCACAGAAAACGTAAGGGAAGGAGCTGAATTTTGGCTCATCCACGGGGGCGAGGGCGCCGCAGCGCCACGGCCCGAGCAGCGGCCGGCCCGGCGGGGCTCCTACGTGCCGTGGCGATCGCAACGCTGCTGGCTGGCCTGCCGCTCGGCGCGACGGCGGCGCAGGCTGATGAACCCCCCGTTGAAATCCTCAATTGCGGCGTCGAGCAGGGAGCAAGCACACACGCCGAAACCACTCCGGAAAATCACGCGGAGCACGAAGTCATCGGGCCCACCACCCCGTGCGGAACGAACTCGACCGCGACGGCTCCGCAGGCGCTCGTGAGCGGCACCTGCTTCACGGAACCGTGCAGCGCACAGGCCTCGGCGAGCGTGTCCGCCGGCGCAACAGCCACCGTCGGGACGAACGGCGTGGGCATCTTCAGCACCTCGGCACAGGGTTCGGCGGACGCGTCGGCCTCCGGGTTCGGCGAAGCCTCGGGGTTCGGGAACACTGGCGCCGGGGTCATCTTCAAGGTAAACGTCATTTCGAGCTACCAGGTCTCGGGAGTCGTCACGGCCGAAGCCCTGAACTCCAACGCAAGCGTTTCCCTCTTCCCCGACGGTGCCGGCGAAACGATCTTCCAATTGACGAGCGGCTCCAACGGGTCGAACGGGACGCTTGAACCCGGCATCTATCACCTGCAGGCGGGCGCAACGATGGATGCGTCCGCCACTCCGAGCACCTCCCCCTCGCATGCGGCGGCAAGTGGCCACGGGGACCTCACGGTGACCCCCCCCTCCTCGTCGTCCTGTACGGAAGAAGGCGTGCCCTCGCTGAAAGTCGGCCTGGCGCTCGCCGAGGGCTGCTTCCTGGAGCGCGAAGACTCCGAAGGCCATCCCACGGGCGTCTATGAAACCGAAGAAGAGGCCTGGGTCGGCGGCTTCGACCTGAAGCCGAACTCAGGCGGCACGTTGGTGCTCGAGCCCAGCAACCAGAACGCACCGCTGCGGGCCGAGGGCGGCGGTGTCAACCTGCTGCTGCGCCATCTCAGCGTGCCGGCGCCGCTGGGCGAGATCAAGCCGTTCGTCAACTCATACTCGCTCGGGATCAACACCGTGGGCAGCCTGGAGCGCTTCCTCGCGCTGCCGCTGTTGAGCGGCCAAGTGACCGTCAAATGGGACCCGGAAGGGGCTGGCTCGACTCTGGAAGGCTCGGTTTCGGTAGAGGAGCTGAGCAAGAACCTGGGCTCGTTGGAGAAAGCCGGGGTTGGCACCACGTCGGGAAAGCTGACGCTGAGGCTCCAGAACAACGCGCCTGCCGAGGTCACGGCCGGCGAACTGCAGGTGCCCGAGTACACGGTGGAGGTGAAGGGCACCAAACCGACACTCAAAATGGGCTTCGGTGGGGCGGTGTTCAAAGCCCAGGAAGTCAATGGGGCGGTCGAGTGGTCGGGGCAGGCAAGCGCCTTCTTCCCCTTCCAGGAACGCCAGGGCAGCCTCACGGGGCGGCTCTTCCTTCGCGACTCCAGCCTCAGCGGCTTCGGCGTTGCCGTCACCGGCATCCAGGTGCCGATCGGTGCCACGGGTTGGTTCCTCTCGGGGGTCAACGGCAACCTCGTGCTCTCGCCGGAGCTTGGCTTTGACCTCGGGATCGAGGCCTTCGAGCCGCTCAAACTTGGCAAAAAAGGCGGCGGCCCGACCCTCTTCAAGCTGACCGGCAACATCAAGGGGCTGAAACTGGCGACCGAGTGCACGAACGGCTCCAACCCGTTCGAGTTCATCGGCACCACGAACGCGCCCGAACTCGAGGCGCGGGAAATAGGCACGCTGAAAGCGCAGGTCGTGATGTGCGCCTACGTGCCGAGCGCCGCCGATTTCGCCTTCGAGGCCGGCGTCAACGGCGAACTGAGCGTCGACATCGGATCCGCCAAAAAAGTTGCCTCCGCGAAAGGCTCGGCTAAAGGCTGGTTCCACGGCGTCGACTTCAATCTCGACGGCAATTACCAGCTGCAGCTGCCGGTGGTCGGCAGGATCGGGGCGACCGGGCTGCTCTCCTCGGAGGGCTATGCAATCTGCGGCCAGTATCACTTCATCTCGGTCGGCGTAGCCACCCGCAACTGGCTGGAAGCGCCCGAAGACATCACAGGTTGCGACTTCACCCCCTTCCGCGCCGCGAAACCATCGAGAGCCTCGGCCTCCGCTGCGACGGGGCCGCGGACGGTTCGTCTGCGGCGCGGAGAGCGGGTCGTCGGCCTCGCGCTGCGCGGCGCCAAGGGCGCCCCGCGGGTGAGGCTGCTTGGGCCGCACGGCGAGCGCTTCTCCAGCGGGGCCGGGGTCGAGCCGCTGGCCGCCAAAGCGGTGATCGTCATCCCCGAGCCCGGCCTCGACACCACCTACGTCTACCTCAAGCACCCGAGCGCCGGCCTCTGGCGCGTCCAATCGCTCGACGGCACAGCGGTGAGGCGTATCGACGCCGCCCACCAGCTGCCCGAGCCGAAGGTCTCCGCCACGATTACCGGCAGGGGCGCCCAGCAGCTGCTTCGCTGGAAAGCACGCCCGATCCCCGGCCAGCAGATTGCCCTGATCGACCGCACCGACGGGGTGGCGACGACGCTGCAGGACTTCACGGCCCGCAACTCCGGCAAGCTGCGCTTCACCCCCGAGAACGCAACCGATGCGCCTCGGACGATCGAGGCAGACGTGCTGCAAAACGGCATCCCCCGGACCCAGCTCACCGTTGCCCGATACAGCGCATCGGGCTCGAGCAAGCCGGCCGCGCGCATTGCAATCAGCAGCGTCAGCTGCCGCGGCCGCACCTGCAAGGTCAAGCTCCGCCTCCCCAGCGGCACCCGCCGCGTCCGCATCCAGCTGCGCCGTGGCAAGCGCAAGATCGCAACCTCCACTCACCGCGCCAAGGCCAGCACCAAGACGATCACCCTGCACCTGTCCCGGATCATCGCCCCCGGCACCTACACCCTGCGCATCACGGCAAGCCTGAGAGGCGGTCGGACCACGACCGCATCCAAGGCCCTCCGCGTTCGGCTTGCCCGGGCGCATGGCCGCCGGCCACGCAGCGCGTCCGCCCTTCCCTTGGCAGTTCTGCCCTTTCCGAGCGACTGAGTCTCAGTCGTGTGACCGCCCGGACCGGCGGTACCTATGTGGTACCAACTTGGTACCGAAAGCATCGTCCGATATGTCCGATGCGTCCCGAGCGGAGGACAGGAGGGACCCATGGGACGGGGTGGGACGCACAGGGCACTCGTGTCCTGCGGCTGGGGGCCGAGCGGTCGCTGGTTCAAATCCAGTCGCCCCGATTCACGGCATGAGCGGAGCCGCAGCGAGCGGGCTCGCCAAGTCGAAGCCGCTCAGTGCTTCGGCTTGTGCTTCTTCAGATAGACGCGGATCGAGTGCGAGTTGGTGACCTTCTCCGCCTGACCCGCGATCTTGGCCGTGAGCGTCACCTTGATCGTCGCCTTGCCGCGCTTCTTCAGGACCGCGGCGCCCTTCTTGTTGAGGCGGAGCTTGATTTTGCGGGTCGCGCCGGCGGGGATCTTCGTCTTGCCGCGACCGACGAGGACCTGCTTCGGCTTCTTCTTGCTCTTCGGCTTGGCCCGCGCGGCACCGGTCGCGGGCCGGGGGCGGACCCCGGCGACCACACCCCCCTTCATCTTCCCCGCCGTGGACACCGAGCAGCTCGGGCCGCCGCAAGCGTAGACGGCGACGTAGAGCGGCCGGCCGGGAGTCCAAGGGATCCGTTTCGTGATCCAGACCACCTTCGGCTTTTTCGCGCCCGGGTGCGGAGGCGGAGCCTGCGGCGTGGAGCTGACCACGCGCCAGGCGGGGTACTCGCTTTTGCCATCGCTGGTCAGCGGCTGCGCGATGCCGGAGCCGTCGCTGTTGGCGACGTAGAGGTTGCGGGCCCCGATGTTCGAGATCAGAGCGCCTTCGTAAACCACCCGCGAGCCGTCGGGTGACCAGGACGCGTAGCGGGCGTCGCCTTCGCCGGGGCTCGCCACCGGGTGGTCACCTCCGCCGTCCGCGTTCATCGCCCGGTAGATCGATCTTCCACCGGAATCGGTCGCCCGGTACGCGATCCGTCCCCCATCGGGAGACCAGGAGTTGAACGTCCACTCCGTATACGCGCTGGGCGGGACGATCAGCGGAGTGCCGCTGCCGTCGGCGCCGACGATGTGGAGGTCGACGTAGCTGAAGCTTTTGGGCTGGTACCCGTCGAAGGCGATCCTCACGCCGTCGGGCGACCACTCCGGTTCGTGCCCGACGCCGTTCGGCAGCGGCTGGCCGATGCCACCGGTCGACGGCGCGACGTAGATCTGTTCCGGCGCGTTTTTGACGACCGCGTAGGCGATCTTCGAGCTGTCCGGGGACCAGGTCGGGTGCCGCTTGGCGCCTGACCCCCCGATCTCGAGCGGGAAGGTCGTGGTCCCGTCAGCATTGACGACCCAGACGCTGTCGTCGCCGGCGTTGTTGCCGCGGCTATAGGCGATCCGGCTGCCGTCCGGCGACCAGGCGAGCTCGGCGATCGCCTTGCCGCCCGAGCTGTAGGGGGTGATCTGGGTGGCCAGGTTGACCGCCTGGCCGGCCGCCCCCGGTTCCATCACGAAGACGTTCCTTTCGCCATGCCCGGAGTTGGTGAAGTCGCTGACGAACGCGACCTTGTTCCCGTCGGGCGACCAGATCGGCTTTTCGTCATAGCTGGCGCTGCCGTTGTCGGTGAGGTTGGTGACGGCGCCCGGGTTGGCGGGGTCGAGCAGGCAGACGTCTGAATCGCACTGGTAGGCGATTTCGTTCGCCGCGAAGGCGGGCGTTGCAGCAAAGAGCAGGGCGACGGCAAGAGCTGGAAGAGCGGAGGCAATTCGCAAACGCACGACGTCAGCCTAGCGCTCTCTTGGAAAACGACCGTAGCCAAGAATCCAGTCGCCCCGATACCGCCTGAGCTCGACCGGCGTCAGCCCGGGGTGTGGACACAGGACCGGCCGTAGCGCTGTGGTGCGTTCGGGCAGGTCCCCCACGGCGGCAGCTCGACGAGGCCGCCGACCCGGAAGTGGAAGCTGGTCACCGGGCCGCGGGCGCCGGTCGGGCCGATCGCCCGCACCTTGAATACCTTCTCGCCGACGGAGACCCGGTAGCGCTTCGGCGAGCGACAGCGCCTGAACCGGTGGCCGCTGACCTTGCAGCGGAAACGGGAGGCCGCGCCGACGGCGTGGAAGCGGAAGACGACCCGCACTCCCCCCTTTCTGGCCTTGAGCCGCTTGGCAGGGTGGTTGGTGATCGCGACCCGGGGTCGCTTTCTCGAGCCGCCGCCCTTCGGGCCGGAAGTCGAGTCGGGCGCGAAGGGATCGCCGGAGACGAGGACCTGCGAGTCCTGGCCCGCCGCCGCACAGAGCGTGGCCGCCGGGCAGGAGAGCCCGAACATCCCGTTGCCGAAGCCGCCGCCCGGTTCTTCGAACTTGAGGACGTTCTTGTAGGGCCAGGCCGAGGCGCCGCCGGTGGGGTGAGTGGACGTCATCACGTCGGCGTTGTTGTCGACCGCGATGCAGGCGGACGCGGAGACGCAGGAGACGGCTTTGACCGGCAGTCCCGAGCCGGCGCCCACCGCCTGCCACGCGGCCGGGCCGCCGGCCGGGTTCGTCGAGGTGATCATCTGCCCGGCGTTCCCGGTCACGCAGAGCGTTGTCGTCGGGCAGGAGACGCCGTTGAGGGTTCCCCCTCCGCCAGGGGTCCCCATCGAGTGCCAGGCCGAGGGCCCGCCGGTCGGGTCGGTCGAGGCGACGACCCCCCCTTCGTTGCCGACCGCGACGCAGAGCGACGGAGAGGCGCAGGAGACACCGCGCAGGTCGAAATGGCCTTCGAGACCTGTCACGACCCAGGAGCCTTCGACGGTGGGATCGGTCGAGACGGCCACCTTGCTCCCGTATGCGGCAGCGACGCAGAGGTACGTCGTCGGGCACGAGATTCCCCCCATGTGGACGTTCGGGGTTTTCGGTGGGGTGAGGCGGAAGCCCCTCCAGCTGTCGACGTCGGCGGGGCGGGTGGATGTGTAGACGGCGCCGTCGAAGCTGGCGGCGACACAGAGGTCGGCGGACGGACAGGAGACCCCGCGGATCTGGCGGCCGGCAAGGACGACGCCCTGGGAGCCGGGGATCGTTTCCGGCTCGCTGGTGCCGCCGAACTGTCCCACGACCCAGCTTCCGGGCCCTCCGGTCGGGCTGTGGGTCGCCGCGATCGTGCTGTCGGCGCCGACCGCGACGCAGAGCGAGGTCGTCGGACAGTCGATCCCGTAGAGGGCGACCCGTACGGTTGGGTCCGGAAGGGCGACGCGAGCGCTGGCCAGCTTCGCGACCGTCCAGGTGGAGGCGGCGGCGGACCCGGCGAGCACGGCGGCCAGGAGGCCGGCCGAGGCCAGGGCGAGGATCGTGCGCTTCATGCTCTTAAGAACCGTGTGGAGGCCGAAAGGATTGGCCCTGGGCGGCCAGTTTAGGGCGGAGCAGGCGTCGCGTCGCGCTAGGCTGCCCACGGAACGATCGCCCGAACGAGAGGAGAGAGTTCATGGGAATCTTCAAGAGCAAGAAGAAGAAGGCCGGCGAGCTGTTCGAAACTGGCGCCAAGGGCGCCGGCACGGTGATCTCGGTCGAGGACACCGGCATGACGGTCAACGACAACCCCCGCGTCAAGATGACCTTCCGGGTCGAGCCGCTGGACGGGAGCCCGGCGTTCGACGCGACCAAGAAGGCCACGGTCTCCCGGGTGCAAATCCCGCGCCAGGGCGACCGGTATCCCGTCTGGTATGACCAGCAGGATCCGACCAAGTGGGCCTACGCGACGATCGACGACGACCAGGGGCGCGAAACGATGCGCCAGCTCTTCGGCGCCGTCGCCGACAGCTTCGTCGGGATGGGCGCTCCGCCGCCGGCGCTCTGACGCTCACGCGGCCGAGCCCGGAGCCGCCGGACCCATGCGGCGAGGGCCGGCGCGCAGCATGACCTTGCGTTCCCGGACCCCTGTGCCGGCGAGCTGCACGGCAAGCCGGCGGCGACGGGCTCGAAGCAGCAGCTCCCTGCCCCTGCGGTTCAGCCGCACCCGGATCGTGCGGGTGCGGCCTTTCGAAAGGCTGAAGGCCGCGCGCCCCAGCAAGCCTCCCCTCTGCAGGCGCAGGGCACCCTCGCAGGGCCCGGTGCCTGGGCAGCGCAGCCGGACCAGCGCCCGGCCGCCCCTGACACGGGCGACGCGGAGGGCAGAGGAGATCCCAAGCCGGCGTGCTTCCCCGCCGAGCCCGGCGCTCGTCGAGAGGACCAGCTCCTGCCGCTTCGGGGCGGCTTCGGTGGTGAAGGCACGGTCTTCGCCGAACGCTTCGCCGCCGGCATTCTCGGCCACGAGGCGGAAGTGGTACTCGGTCGCCGGCTCGAGGCCCCGGAGCGTCGCCCCGACCGGGATCGCTTTCGTCTCCGCGCTTAGCTGCGCGATTTCCAGCTCCGAGCCGTATTCCGTCGTGGTCCCATATTCGAAGTGGTAGCTGGCCGGGCTGTGCTCGGGGTTGACGCTGCCGCCGAGGTCGGCTCCGGTCGCGCTGATGGCGGATGCCGGGTCGGTCGTGATCAGGGGCGGCGCCGCTTCCGTCTCGAAGGACCGGTCTTCCCCGAATGCAGGTCCGTTCGCGTTTTCGGCGACCAGGCGGAAGTGGTATTCGTTCGCCGGAACCAGCCCTTCCAACGCCGCTTCCACCGGCACCGCCGCTTCTCCTTCGCCGGCGTCCGCGGCCTCCGTTTCGAAGCCGTATTCGGTCGTCGGACCGTAATCGAAGTGGTAGGTCGTCGGAGCCGCTTCGGGGTTGACCGTGCCGGCGAGCGTCGCTGCCCGGCGCCCGACAGGGTCGGCGGCTTCCGTTGCGGCGAGCGGAGGGCCGACGACCTTGACCTGGCGGGTGGTCGAGAACTCGAAGCCGCCGTCGTCGCTGACGGTCAGCGTGACCTCGAAGCTGCCGCTTGCGGCATAGGTATGGCTCGGGCTCGACCCAGTGCCCGTGCCACCGTCGCCGAACTGCCAGCTCTCGGAGACGATGCCCCCGGCGCCGGGGGCCGTGCCCGTGTCGGCGAACTGCGCCGGCGTGCCGGCGTGGAGGGTTCCGGAGTCTGCAATCGCGACCGAGGGCGGGGCCACCCGCTGCACGCAGGCCGCTGCGTCGTTGCTCCACTCCTGCTGGAGGTAGTAGTGATCGCCGGCGATTGACTGGTTGTGGAGGCTGCCCGGCGAGCCGCCGAGCGGGCTGCCGAATTCCTCGGGCACGTTGCGACACTCGTCGGCGTTCTCGAACCCTTCCGAGTCGTACCAGGCTTCCAAGGTCGGGTCCGTGATCGACTCGTTTGCCTCGTGGCTGAGAACGCTGAACGCGTCATCGGCCTTGCCGTTGGAGACGCCGTTCGGGTATTGCCCGACGCCGCAGCCGCCCGTGTCCCCCGGCGCATAGGGGATGTTCGCGTAAATGGTCTGGTGCGCTTCGTCATAGTCGTGGTAGGCACACCATTCTTGGTCGAAGCAACTTTCGCCCGAGCCGCCGAAGCAGGTGCCCATGTGGGGCGGCAGGAAGACGTAATACGCGGCGTCGAGCCCATGCGGCCATTCCTCTTCCCCGATCACCGCGTTCACCTCGGCGAGGAGCTTCGCGTTGGTGACACAGGCGGTGTAGGAGACGCCCCCGGCGCTGTAGGGAGGGCAGGTCCCGGCGGTCGGGAATTCATGGGTGTCCACGACCGAGCCGGCGAATGTGTCGCTGTAGCTCGCGCGTCCACCGCCGTCCGTGTACTGGGCGCTGACCGAGTAGACGTTCGTCGGCTTGCCGCTGTCGGCGGCGACATCGGCGAGATAGGTGGTGATCGCCGCCATGTAACCGCTCGGGAACGCGTAGCCGGGGCCTTCCCAGAAGATCGCGTAGGCCCCGTGCGAGCGCATCACCGGACCGCCGTGGTATTCGAGCGGCGGTGAGCGGGTCGGTTCCGACCCCGCCTGGACGCCGAGGGCACCGGTCCGCCGGGCAGGTTGCGCCGGCGCCCCGCTCGGCGGCAGGACGGATACCCGCCCGGCCGCGGTGCCCGTTTGGACGACGACCGCGCCCCCGGACGGAGCGCAAAGCGCCAGCACCGAGCAGGCGGCAAGCAGCGCACCGGCGAACCTCGTTCCAATCCCTGACACGACCTCATTGTCCCTCGCCGCTCGGCGACGAGGGGGCACGGCTCGCAGCCCGGCG
>CAWIOM010000013.1:0-101968 GCA_963837735.1 uncultured Solirubrobacterales bacterium
CCAGCGCGAGATCGCCGATCCGGGCCGCAGATCGAGGATCGCCAGCCTGGCGCGGTCGACCACCTGCCACTCGGCTCGCGAGAAGGAGGCCGGCTCCTCGCGCCAGGGCAACAGGCAGTCGCCCGTCGCCAGCAGCTCGACGCTGCAGCCGGCCTCTATCTCGACCCGTCTCAGCAGCATCCCGTCGACGACGAGGTAGCCGAACCCCTCCGCCCCGGACTCCTCGGGGGGTTCCCACGGCCCGGGCGAGAGCGCGACGATCGGCGCCTGCAGAGCGATATCCGCGGCCTCAAGGTGATCCTCTCCGAGCGCCGAGCCGAACTCCGGCTCCAACTCCAACAACGAGACTTGCTCCAATTTCCCCAACCTTTCCGCTCGTCCACTACCCGATCGACCCGATTAGTACCCGACCGGGTGGCGGACACGAAATCCCGCCGCCCGCCCGGGCCGGCGGTGCCAGCGTGGCCCCGGGCCTTCGGAGGTGTCCCAGCGGAGCCCCGCGATCGTCGCGAAGGCATGGCGGGCGTTGGCGTAGACGGTGATCCAGCGGCCCGGTCCCGGCGCCCCCCAGGACATCAGCCGGCCCGAATCGAGCGGCCGGCCGAGCAGGCCGGCGCCGTGCAGGGCAAAGCTGACCGCGCCGGAGCAGTCGTATCCGCGGTCCCGCCAGCGGCCGTGCCCGCCGCCCCACACATACGGCTTCGTCGCGATCCGGTTCGCCGCCCGGATCGCCTCGTCCACCGGGCGCGGCGCCGCCAGGGGCGGACGTGCCCGGCCGTCGATCAGCAGGGCGTGGCGATGGGCGGGGACGCCTTCCGGCGCCGGGGCCTCGACCGGGATCCCGCCGGCGGCGGCCGGCGCCTTCGCCGGCACGGCGCAGGACAGCATCAGCGGCAGGCCGAGCGCCGGAAACGCCGCCCTGCCGGCGGCGCGCAGCATCGTGACTGGGGTTCTCATCGTTCCTCCTTCTTCGGCCGGCGGGGTTAGCTGTCGGGCTGGCGCTGAAGGAGCTGCGCTCCCACCGCAGTGGGTTCGCCCCGAAAACATGGGTCCCCCGCTCCCGGAGAGGCTCCGGGATTAGGCGTTTAGGAGCATGCAACGCGCCAACCGCGCCAGGGTTGCGCTTTTCTCGCTAGGTGCCGTTGATCGGCTCGACCCGGAAGGCGGACCGCGTCCGGTGTGCCGGCTTGAAGAACGTGGCGGTCTGGTTGGTCAGCCTCCAGGGGGAGGGCAGCCTGCCCCCCGGTGCCGAGAGGAAACGGGTGAAGAGGATGGATGCGCGGCGGCAGCTGATCCCCGAGCGCGGCGGGATGTAGAGCAGGTAGGAGCCCCTCGGGAAGAGGAGCGGCCCGATCCGCGCGTTGGCGTTGACCGTGTAGCTGTTGCGGCAGAGCGCGCCGAGAGGTGAGCGGCCGCCGCCGCCGGGGGCTCCGCGCCGGACGCTGAACCCGAGAACCCCGCCGACCCGGAAGCTCGCCCTGCCGGCGCCTTCGGCGACGACCCTCCAGGGCCGGGGCAGGACTCCGTCGTAGTCCTGCAGGAAACGGGCGAAGAATCGGGATGCGGCGGCGCAACTGACCCCGCCCGCGGCGGCGGTCGTCACCGAGTAGTTCCCGGCCGGGAACGAGGCCAGCCCGATCCGGTCGTTGTGCAGGACCCGGAAGCTGGGGCACGACGCCGCCCGGGCGGTCGCGCCAAAGCTCAGCAGGGCGAACGCGATCGCGGCGAACGCGAGGGCCGCCGCGAGTGGCGCGGCGGGGCACGGCGATCCGTTTCTCTGTCGAGACCACGGCGGAACCTATCAGCGGCGCCGATGCCCGTGGCGCGGGTCCGGCCTTCCTGGGTTCTTCCTCGTCCTGTGCGCATACATCGAGTTCGACTAATGTCCAGTCCAGCGCTTGCGGCAGATTTTTCGACGAAAGGAGTCGGTTTGACCGGGCAACAAGGCGAGATGGGACCGATCGACTACGTGATCGTCGAGTGGCCCGGCCGCCAACCGAACGGGGAGGCCGCCCCACACCTGATCGACCTCGTCGAGCGAGGGCCTGATCCGGATCATCGACCTGGCCTTCATCGCCAAGGGCGAGGACGGCTCGGTGGCGAAGCTGGAGATCGCCGACCTCGGCGACGAGGTCGCGGCCTTCGCCGAGTTCGAGGGCGCCTCGGCCGGCCTGCTCTCGGATGAGGACGCCGACGAGGCCGCAAACGCCCTGGAGCCGGGAACCTCGGCGGCGCTGCTCGTCTACGAGAACGCCTGGGCGGCGCCCTTCGCCGCCGCCGTCCGCCGTTCCGGCGGCGAGCTGGTCGCATCCGGCCGGATTCCCGCTCAAGACCTGATCGACGCCCTCGACGCGGCCGAGACCGCCTAGGAAGAAAGGAAGCCATGCCGGGACTACTTCGAGGAGTTGCGCGGACGGCGGTCATCGCCGGCACCGCCACCTCCGTCAGCAATCGCGTTTCCAAACGCCAGGGCGAGCGCTGGGCGCAGCAGGAAGCCGGGCAGGCTCCGCCGCCGCCGAACAGGCTCCGCCGCCCGCCGCCCGCCGGCGGCGAGTCGACGATCGACCAGCTCAAGGAGCTCGGCGAACTGAAAAGCCAGGGCATCCTCACCGAGGAGGAGTTCGCCGCCCAGAAGGCGAAGCTGCTCGGCGGCTGACGCTCACCCCGGCGGCGCCAGCTCCGGGATGTGGCGCTCGATGTGCAGGGCGATCGTCTCGCGGACCCACTGCTGGGTTCCGAAGTCGGCCATCCGGTAGCGGCCGAGAAGCATCTTCTGGTCCTCCAGCGGCAGCCCGGCGATCTCCCAGCTGACGGCGAGGCGCTCGAAGAGCAGCTCGGCGCGCCGGTGCCAGGCATCCTCCTGCGAGGTCGCCGCCGTCGCCGGGCCTTCATCGATCTTGGCGATCGTCCCCGGGCTCAGGGATTCCCGCAGCAGCAGCTTGTTGCCGTCGGCGTCGACGTACTCGACCGTCGCCGCCTTCTCCCGCGGCCGCCGCTTCCTGCGCTTCGCCACCTCAGCCTCCCCCGATCGCGCTCATTCGTCCTCCGCCGGGCGGCGCCGGGCCCGCTTGCGCTCGCGCTGCGCGCCGCTTGCCCTCGAGGCGCCGCTGTTTCGCTGCCCGCGTCGGCCGCGTCGGCCGCCGTCTGCGCGGCACCGCCAGCCCAGAGGCGATCTTCCCGGCCAGCCGTTTCAGCGCCAGTTCGCGGTTGCGCGCCTGGCTGCGGGCGTCCTGGGCGACCGCGGTGACGACGGGCCCGAGCTTCGCGGCCAGCCGCTGCCGCTGGGCTTCATCGAGCGCCCGCGAGGCCTCGACATCGAACACCGCTTCGACCCGCGAGGCGGTCACGTTCGCGTGCTGCCCTCCCGGCCCGGAGGAGCGGCTGGCGCGTAGCTCGACCTCCGCCAGAGGGACCGACAGCCGGTCGTCGATTCTCAGTCGTTCGGGTATCGCGAGTCGATTTCCGCGGCCAGCTCGAAGTCGGCCCCGGTCAGGCCGCCCTCGGAGTGGGTCGAGATGGTGACGGTGACCTTGTCCCACGAGATCTCCAGGTCCGGATGGTGGCCCATCGCCTCGGCGGGCTCGACGATCTCGGCGACGAGGTTGGTCGAGCCGACGAAGTCGCCGCACTCATAGGTGCGGCGGATCGCGGCGCCGGCGCGCTCCCATTCCGGCAGTCGCGAGAGCCGCTCCTCGATCTCGGTCTCGTTCAGCAGAGCCATGGCAACCATGCTGCCACGGCTTCGCAGCCGTTGCAATCGGCGTCACGGACTACGGCGTCAGGACGATCTTCAGCGCTTCGCGGTTGTCGTAGATCTCGTAGGCCGCGGCGGCTTCGTCGAGCTTCATGTGGTGGGTGACGAGCGGTGTCGGGTCGAGTTTGCCGGCCTCGATCAGCGCCAGAACGCGGTCGACGTGGGCGATCACGTTGGCGAGGCCGAGGCGCAGCTGCAGGCCCTTGAGCCAGGCGAGGCCGAGCGGCACCTCGCCCTTGCCGGCGTAGGCGCCGATCCCCGAGACGGTGCCCGCGTCGCGGCAGAGGCTGATCGCCATCGCCAGCGGCGCCGGGTCGCCGACCGCGTCGACGACGACGTCCACCCCGCGCCCGGCGGTCGCCGCCCGCACCGCCTTCTTCGGCTCCTCCTCGGTGAGATGGACCGGCGTAGCCCCGAACGACGCGGCCATCTCCAGCCGCGCCGCCACCGAGTCGACCGCGAAGACCTCGACCGCGCCGCCGGCGAGCGCCGCCTGCACGGCGCAGAGGCCGACCGGGCCGAGGCCGAGGACGGCCACCGTGTCGCCCGACTTCATCCCGGCGTGGGCGACGGCGTGGTAGCCGGTTCCCATCACGTCGCCGGCGAACAGCGCCGCCTCGTCGGACATTCCCTCGGGGACGCGGCGCAGCGTCAGGTTCGCGCGCGGGACGACCAGCAGCTCGGCCTGGGCGCCCTGCAGGTCGCCGAGGTGAGAGCCGTGGCCGAACGTGCGCTGGCGCTCGCAGCGGTGGTAGTCGCCGCGCAGGCAGGCGGCGCACGTCGCGCAGGCCGTGTGGAAGCAGCCGAGCACGCGATCGCCGACCGCGACCCGCTCGACTCCGGCACCGGCGTCGAGCACGGTCCCGACGTACTCGTGGCCGATCGTGAATCCCGGCTCGACCGGGACCCGGCCGTGGTAGATGTGGAGGTCGGAGCCGCAGATGCCGCTCGCCTCGACCCGGACCAGCGCCTCGTCCGGCGCGCTCAGCTCGGGGGCTGGCTTCTCCTCGACCCGAACCTCGTTCGGGGCCTGAAAGGTGACGGCGCGCATCGGCCGCGAACCGTATCGCCCCGGCGGGGGGTCGGGATCAGGCCGGCGTTCCCGAGCCGACCGGCGTCCCGCTGCCGACCCGGAAGCGACCGGCGTCGCCCTCCGGGCTGGCGGTGACGGCGATCCGCGACTCGAGCGAGAGCTCCTTCTCGAAGTCGGAGGCGTCGACGTGGTGGAAGGAGACGTCGTCGCCTTCGATCAGCTCGATGAAGACCTCGACGAAGTCGGCGTCGAGCTGCTTGCCGGCGACGCGGCGCAGCTCGACGATCGCGTCGTGCGAGGACATCGGCGTGCGGTAGGAATCGCGCGCCGTCATCACGTCGTAGGTGTCGGAGACGGAGATGATCCGCGAGAGCTTCGGGATCTCCTCCCCCTCCAGCCCACGGGGATAGCCTTTCCCGTCGATCCGCTCGTGGTGGGCGAGGATGATGTCGGCGACCGGCCCGTAGCCGTCGAGCGAGGAGACGACCCTGGCGCCCTGCTGGGGGTGGCGCTTGATCAGCATCCAGTCCTCGTCGGTGAGCGGCACGTTGGCCTTGAGGATGCGGTCGGGGAGGATGAACTTGCCGATGTCGTGGAGCAACGCCGAGATGTGGACCAGCTCCTCTTCCTCCTTGGTGAGGCCGGCCCGCTGGGCGATCGCCCGCGAGTAGCGGGCAACGGCGGCCGAGTGGCGGGCGGTCATCTGGTCCCTGAGGTCGAGCGTGCGCAGGAGGGCGCTCAACATGCCGACCTGGAAGCTGGCCAGCTGCTTGCCGCGCACCTCGAGCTCGCGGGCCCGCTCCTGAGACTGGAGCAGGGCGCCGAGCAGGTACTGGAAGGTGACGAGGACGATGCCGAAGAGGGCGACCCCGGCGAGCCCGATCTGGACGTAGAGGAAGGCGACCCCGACGGCCAGGAGCCCCGCCGTGAGCTCCGAGGGAAGCAGGGGGATGAGCACCACGCGCAGGCTCTCCAGGAAGGAGCTGCGGTCTATGTAATACGAGTAGGCGCCGATCATCAGGAAGTTCATCGCCAGCCCGGCGAGGAAGGCGCCGAAGACGAGGACGTAGAAGGTGACCTCGGACGTCGTTATCCCGGTGATGGAGATGATCTCGTGGAAGCCGATCCCGACCAGCAACGGGAAGGTGATGAACGTCCCCAGGTTGACCAGGAAGTCGTCGAGCTTGCTGCGATAGCGGAGCCAGGCTGCCAACATCGAGAGCAGGCCGATCAGCGCCGCGGGCGTGCCGCCCAGGAAGACCATCGCCGGGACCATGGCGAGGTAGGTGCCGGAGATCTTCAGCTTCGACTCGGTCTCGACCGACATGACCTCGCTGAGGATCGAGAAGGCGAGCAGGGTCCCGAACAGGGCCATTTCCCAGTTCGCGTCCGGCGCCTTCCAGATCGCCGCCGCGGCGGCCACGACGACGCCGGCCGCGACGATCGCGGTGCTCAGGGGCGTGGGGCGGTTGTGATCCTGTTCCATGTGATCGGGGATCGGGAGTGCCGATCGCCGGCATATGGCCCCGGCCTCCAGGGGAACTCTTCCCCCGAGAGGCTCCGGTTCCTGCCCCGGAAGCCCGCTCGGCGATTTGGGCTCCCCCGTGACGGTAGAGGGTCCCCGGGTGCCGGGCAACCGATCTAGATCACTTGGCCAGTGGATTGCAGACGACCAAAACTGCAGGACCTCTGCCCCACAACGATGAAGGGCGCCTTGCTGGCGCCCTTCAAAACTTAGAAAGTCTCTTACCTATGCCAAACCATTTTTCAAGCCTTTCGGTTGAAGCCCTTACTGGTCTCTCGCACGAGCTCTCGGCGAGAACTTCTCAATTGCCTGAGAAGGTTGTAGCACAACTTGGCGGAAACCTATGCAACTGCAATGAAACTTGTGCATAAACAGCCAGCATTAGCAGGGCAAAAGTGAGTAATCCACGCCTGAAGGGGCCCCTGAGGCGCCGTCCATTCCGCCGCCTGGCCGCCTCCTACGCGGTCAACCAGATGGGCGACTGGCTCGGCCTCGTCGCGCTCTCGGTGCTGGTCTTCGAACTGACCGAAAGCGCCCTCGCCACGACGCTGCTGTTCCTCGGCAACGGATTCCTGCCGGCCCTGCTGGCCCCGCTCTTCGTCGCCCGGCTGGAGCGGCCGCCGCCGCGCTTCGTGCTGCCGACGATCTACGCGGCCGAGGCCGCGGTCTTCCTGCTGCTGGCGCTGATCGCCGAGAGCTTCTCGCTGGCGGCCGTCGTCGCCCTGGCGGCCGTCGACGGAGCGTTGGCCCTGACGGCGAAAACCCTGACCCGGGCCGTCACCGCGGCGATGCTCGGGCCAGACGACGAACTGCGGGCGGGCAACGCGATCCTCAACGTGGCCTTCACCGCCGGCTCCGCGGTCGGCCCGGTGATCGCCGGCGCCGCGGTCGCCGCCTTCGGCGTCCAGTCGGCACTGCTGCTGGACGCCGTCTCCTTCTACGCGATCGCCTGGATCGTTTTCAGCGCCCGCCCCCTGCCTCGGGTGGAGTCCGAGCCCGGGCGGCTGCGGGACCAGATCCGGGGCGGTGCCTCCTACATCAAGGGCCACACGATCCTCGGGCGGCTGATGAGCGCCCAGGCGGTCGCGCTCGTCTTCTTCACCCTCGTGGTCCCGGTCGAGGTGGTCTACGCCAAGCAGACCCTGGGCGCCAGCGATACCGGCTACGGGCTGCTGCTGGCCAGCTGGGGGACCGGGATGGTCGCCGGGAGCGCGGTCTTCGCGACCCTGCGGCGGGCGCCTCTGCCGGCGCTGCTCTTCTTCAGCACGATCGGCGTCGGCATCGGCTACCTGGGGATGGCCGCGGCGCCGACGCTGGCGGTGGCCTGCCTGGCGGCCTTCGTCGGCGGCGGCGGCAACGGCGTGCAGTGGGTGACCATCGTCAGCGCCGTCCAGGACCTGACCTCGGCTTCGATGCAGGCGCGGGTGATCAGCGTGCTCGAATCGCTGGGCTCGGCGATGCCGGGCATCGGCTTCCTGCTCGGCGGCGTGATCGCGACGGCCGTCGACCCGCGGGCCGCCTTTGTCGTCGCCGGCTGCGGCGCCGTCCTCACGGCACTGGTCGCGGCCCCCCTGCTCGGCAGGCACTGGCCCCGACATTCGGCCAGGGAGAGCGCTGAGGACGCCTCCGACGACCCCGTTATGGTGGAGTTGATTCCCGCAATCCATGCGGGAATCGCCGTTCAAGCCCCGTCCCGCTAGTCCGATCTGGAGGTAGCAAGTGAGGAAGCTGGTCGCATCGATCGCCGTAGTTGGCCTGCTCGCCGTCGCCGCGCTCGGAGTCTCTTCCTGCGGGAGCAGCTCGGGCGGCAAGGAAGGCGGAACCCTGAGCGGCAGCTACTCCTCCTTCCCCGACTACCTCGACCCGGCCCTCTCCTACACGGCGGAAGGCTGGACCGCGATGTGGAACACCTACCTGCCGCTGCTCACCTACGCGCACGCGAACGGCCAAGCGGGCAGCGAAGTGATCCCCGGCCTGGCGACCGGCATGCCCAAGATCAGCAAGGACGGCAAGACCTACACGCTGTACATGACCAAGGGGCTCAAGTACTCCGACGGCACCCCGATCATGGCCTCCGACTTCACCAACGCGGTCGAACGCCTCTTCAAGATCAACTCCCCCGGCTCGCCCTTCTACCTCGAAATCGTCGGCGCCGAAAAGTTCGCCGAAACCAAGAAGGGCGGCATTCCCGGGATCAAGACCGACGACAAGACCGGCAAGATCGAAATCGAGCTCGAAAACCCGCGCGGCACGTTCACCAACGAGCTCGGCCTGCTCTTCGTCGCCCCGCTACCCCCGGGCACCCCGGCCAAGAACCTCTCGTCCAACCCGCCGCCGGCCAGCGGCCCCTACGAGATCACGAAGTCCGAACCGGGCCGCGGCTGGACCTACGCCCGCAACCCGCAGTGGACGAAGACCAACTCGAAGCTGCTCCCCGACCTGCCCAGCGGCCACTTCGACAACATCGACATCACCGTCGTCCGCAACGACTCGACCGAGGTCAACAACGTGATCCAGGGCAAGACGATGTGGATGCAGAACCCGCCGCCTGCCGATCGCTACGCGGAAGTGAAGAGCAAATACGAAGGCACCCAGTTCCGGGTCGAGCCGACGATCAGCACCTACTACTTCTGGATGAACACGGAAAGCCCGACCTTCAAGGACGTCAGGGTCCGCCAGGCCGTCAACTACGCGGTCGACCGCAAGGCGCTGGAAAGGATCTACGCGGGCCAGCTCGCCGGCACCCACCAGATCCTGCCGCCGGGCATCCCGGGCTACGAAAAATTCGACCTCTACCCGCACAATTTGGAAAAAGCGAAGCAGCTGATCAAGGAAGCCAATCCGGCGGACAAGACGATCACGATCTGGACCGACGACGAAAGCCCCAACGACGAAGCCGGCGCCTACTACGAGGACGTGCTCAAGAAGCTCGGCTTCACCACGAAGCTGAAGGTGATCACGGCCGACAACTACTTCACCCTGATCGGCGATCTCGAAACGCCGGACCTCGACACCGGCTGGGTCGATTGGTACGAGGACTACCCGCATCCCAACGACTTCTTCCAGCCGCTGCTGGCCGGCGAAAGCATCCTGCCGACCAACAACACGAACGTCTCGCGGACCGACGAACCGAAGCTCAACGCGAAGATCGACGAACTGCGCGAACAGCCGCTCGGCCCCGAGCAGGAAGCCGAATACGCCGCGATGGACAAGGAATACATGGAAGGGGCCCCGTGGGTGCCGTACGGCACCCGGACGCTCTCGACCTTCGTCTCCAGCGCCGTCGACCTCGAAAGCGTGATCTTCAACCCGACCTTCGGGCACGACCTGACGAGCTTCGAACTCAAGTAGGCGATCGGCGCCCGGCGCCGAAGGTAGGAGGGTGAGCGCGCCCGACCATGCGGAGGCGCCGGCTGCGGCGCAATCGAGCGCCGGGCCCTGGCGGCTGGCGCTCCGGCGCCTGCGCCGCAACCGCACGGCGCTCGCCTTCCTCGGGCTCTTCGCCCTGATCGTCGTCTTCTGCCTGGCGGCACCCCTCTGGGCCACGCATGTCGCCCACACGGGGCCCAACGCGACCCACACCCTGGGCAAGGTCACGGTCGATGGCGAAAAGCGCGAAGTCGTCGACATCGAAGGCCAGCCGATCGGGCCGCTCTGGTTCGGAGCCGGCGGCAAGTTCTTCCTCGGCGCCGACGGCCGCCTCGGACGGGACGAGATGGTCCGCCTCATGTACGGGGGGCGGACCTCGCTCTACATCGGCTTCCTGGCCGCCCTGATCACGACCATCCTCTCCACCGTCCTCGGCCTGCTCGCCGGCTACTACAGGGGCTGGACCGACACCGTGATCGCGCGGGCCCTGGACGTGGTCTGGGCCTTTCCGGTCCTGCTCCTGGCCGGCTCGCTGGGCATCGTGCTCGCCGTCGGCGGGCTGAAGCTCGGCCCGATCACGATCGAAAGCGGCTCGCTCTGGATCCCGATCCTGGTGATCGGGATCGTCTACACGCCCTACATGGCGCGCCCGATCCGCGGCGAGGTCCTCTCGCTGCGCGAAAAGGAGTTCGTCGAGGCGGCGGTCGCCCAGGGCGCCGGGCCGCTGCGGGTGATGTTCGGCGAGCTGCTCCCCAACCTGCTCTCGACGATCATCGTCTTCTTCGCCCTCAACATCGCCAACAGCATGCTGCTCGAGTCGGCCCTCTCCTTTCTCGGCGCCGGCGTGCAGCCTCCCGAGGCCTCCTGGGGCACGATGATCGCCTCCGGCTTCAACCTCTTCAGCACCGCGCCGCTGCTGACGATCCTGCCGGGCATGATGATCCTGCTCACGGTGCTATCGCTGAATGTGTTCGGCGACGGCCTGCGCGATGCCCTCGACCCGAAATCCAAGGTCCGCTTCGAGGCCCACGCCGGAACCTATAAGCCCGAGGAGGGCGTCGCCTGATGGCCCGCTTCGCCGCCAGGCGCCTGGTCGGGATGGTCGCCGTCCTCTTCGCCGTCTCGGTGCTCACCTTCCTGATCTTCAACGTCGTCCCCAATTCCGACCCGGCGCAGCGCATGGCGGGCAAGGTGGCGACGCCTCAGCTGGTCCAGAACATCACCGAAGAGTGGGGCTTCGACGACCCGCTGCCGCAGCAGTACCTGACGATGATGAGGAAGATCTTCAGCGGCGACGTGATCTCCTACGCGGGCCAGGAAAACGTCGACGAACGGATCATCGACGGCATCCCCTCGACCTTCTCGCTCTGCATCGGCGCGGCCGTCCTCTGGATGGTCTTCGGGATCCTCTTCGGCTACCTCTCCGCGATCAGGGCCGGGGGTCTGCTCGACAAGGCGCTGACCGTGGTCGCGATCGCCGGCATCTCGATCCCCGTCTTCTGGTTGGCGACGCTCTTCCTCAACTACCTGACGTTCAAGGTCGAACTCTTCCCCTCCGGCGGCTATGTGCCGCTCACCGAAGACCCGATCCAGTGGGCCTACCACCTGATCCTGCCCTGGATCACCCTCGCCGTGATCCAGGTCGGCTTCTACAGCCGGGTGCTGCGCTCGAACATGCTCGACGCGATGAACGAGGACTACGTGAGGACGGCGCGGGCCAAGGGCCTGAGCGAGCGGCGGGTGATGACCCGGCACGTGCTGCGCAACTCGCTGATCCCGATCATCACCCTCTTCGGGCTCGACTTCGGGGCGACGATCGGCGGCGGCGCGATCCTCACCGAATACATCTTCAACCTCAACGGAATCGGCCAGTACTTCGCCGAATCGATCCGCAACATCGACCTGCCGCCGATCATGGCGATCACCCTCTTCGGGGCCTTCTTCGTCGTCCTCTTCAACGCCCTGGTCGACATCGCCTACGCCTATCTCGACCCGCGCATCCGCCTCGGGGAGTCGGCGCAATGAGCGCCAGCGAGCCGCTGCTCTCCGTCGAGGGCCTGCGGGTCGGGTTCTCCACCGAAGACGGGCGCCTGCAGGCGGTCGACGGCGTCTCCTTCGAGATCGGCAAGGGCGAGGTGCTGGCGATCGTCGGCGAGTCGGGCTCGGGCAAGAGCGTCACCGCGCAGACGATCATCGGCCTGACGCGCTCGCCGAACGCGCACATCGAGGGCTCGGTGAAGCTCGAGGGCGCCGAGCTGCTCGAGGCGCCGGAGCCGGAGCTGCGCCGCGTGCGAGGCGACCGCGTCTCGATGGTCTTCCAGGACCCGATGACCTCCTTCAACCCGGTCTACCGGGTCGGCGACCAGATCGTCGAGGCGATCCGCGCCCACCGGCGCGAGCTCGACGGCAAGCAGGCCCGCGAGCGCGTCATCGAGCTGCTCGACTCGGTCGGCATCCCCGACGCCGCCGGGCGGGTCGACTCCTACCCGCACGAGTTCTCGGGCGGGATGCGCCAGCGGGCGATGATCGCGATGGCCCTGGCGCTCGATCCCGAGGTGCTGATCGCCGACGAGCCGACGACGGCGCTCGACGTGACCGTGCAGGCCCAGGTCCTCGATCTGATGCGGGACCTCAACCGGGAGCGCGGCCTGGCGACGATCCTGATCACCCACGACCTCGGCGTGGTTGCCGAGACCGCCGACCGGGTGCTGGTCATGTACGGGGGGAAGGTCGTCGAGGAAGGCACCCTGGACGAGCTCTTCTACGACCCGCAGCATCCCTACACATGGGGCCTGCTCGGCTCGCTGACCAGGCTCGACCGCGAGCCGCCGCATCGCCTGCCCCAGATCTCCGGTGCGCCGCCCTCGCTGATCGCGCTGCCCGGCGGCTGCGCCTTCCGCCCCCGCTGCCCGCACGAGTTCGACCGCTGCACCGAGGTCCCCGGCCTCGAGGCCCGAGCCGAGGGCGCCTCCGGGCACTGCGACCGCTGCTGGCTCTCCCCCGAGCGCAAGCGCGAGCTGCGCGAGACGCCCGACGGGATCGGCCTGGAGGCTCGGGCGTGAGCGAGGCGCTGCTCGAGGTCACCGACCTCGTCAAGCACTTCCCGGTCAAGCGCGGGCTGCTGATCGACCGCGAGGTCGACCGCGTGCGCGCGGTCGACGGCGTCAGCTACACGGTCCGCAGCGGCGAAACCCTGGGCCTGGTCGGCGAGTCCGGCTGCGGCAAGTCGACCCTCGGCCGCGCCACCCTGCAGCTGCTCAAGCCGACCTCCGGCTCGGTCCGCTTCGAAGGGCGCGAGATCGCGGGCCTCTCGCGGCGCCGGATGAGGCCCCTGCGGCGAGAGATGCAGATGGTCTTCCAGGACCCCTATGCCTCGCTCAACCCACGCAAGCGGATCGGCCAGATCGTCGGCGAGCCGATGCGCCTGCAGGGGATCGCCAGTGGCACCGCGCTGCGCAACCAGGTCCAGGACCTGCTCGAGCGGGTCGGCCTCTCCGCCGAGCACTACGGCCGCTTCCCGCACGAGTTCTCAGGCGGCCAGCGCCAGCGGATCGGGATCGCCCGGGCCCTCGCTCTGAAGCCGAAGCTGATCGTCGCCGACGAGCCGGTCTCGGCGCTCGACGTCTCGATCCGGGCCCAGATCGTCAACCTGCTCCAGGACCTCCAGGACGAGTTCGGCCTCACCTACATCTTCGTCGCCCACGACATCGGGGTCGTCCGCCACGTCTCCGACCGGATCGCCGTCATGAACGAGGGCAGGATCGTCGAGGAGGGCCCGGCCCAGCGGCGTCTGCTCCAGCCCGGCCGACCCCTTCACGAAGAAGCTGCTGGCGGCGGTCCCCATCCCCGACCCGAGGGAGAGCCGCGAGCGGCGCTCCGCGGGCGGCGCCGCCTAGCGCGCGCTGCGATCATCGGGGCGGTGAGCCTGCCCCTTCGACCGCCGATCAAGCCGCAGCTGGCGCTGACCCGGAAAGCGCTGCCGGTCGGCGATGAGTGGGCCTATGAGCCGAAGCTCGACGGCTTCCGCGCGATCGTCTTCGTCGACGGCGAGGACGTCTACATCCAGTCCCGAGGCGCCAAGGCGCTGGCCCGTTACTTCCCGGAGCTGAGCTTCGAGCCGGGGCGCCACGTGCTCGACGGCGAGCTCGTGATCCGCGACGCCGAGGGCAAGATCGAGTTCGACGCCCTGCAGAGCCGCATCCACCCGGCCGAGTCGCGAATCAACCTCCTCGCCAGGGAGATCCCCGCCGAATACACGGCCTTCGACCTGCTCGCCGAGGGCGATGAGTCGCTGCTCGAGCGGCCGCTGGCGGAGCGGCGGGAGCGACTCGAGGCGCTGGCGAAGCAAATCGGCCTGACGCTGACGCCGCTGACCAAGGACACGTCGCAGGCGGAGGAGTGGCTGCAGAGGACCGAGGGGACGATGGCCAAGCAGCTCGACGCCCCCTACATCCCCGGCAAGCGCAAGGGAATGGCGAAGGTGAAGCGCGAGCGGGAGATCGACTGCGTCGTCCTCGGCTGGCGGCCGGGCAAGGAGGAGGGCACGGTCGGCTCGCTGATCCTAGGCCTCTACGACGGCGAGGAGCTGCGCCCCGTCGGCCACATCTCCGGCTTCAGCGCCGCCGAGAAACGAGCGATGCCGAAGATGCTCGCCCACCTCGAGACCGGCGAGAGCGGCACCGCCGAGCCGAGCCGCTGGACGGGCGGCCGCGACCTCGAGTGGGTCGCCCTGCGCCCGGAGCTGGTGATCGAAGTCGGCTACGACCACGCCGCCGCCGGCCGAATCCGCCACGGCGCCCGCTTCCGCCGCTTCCGCGACGACAAGGACCCACGCGAGTGCCTGTTTTCCGATCTCGACGAAGGGTGAGTGCGGGGGAGGGCGGGGCACCCCTTCGCCGAACTCGCCGTCCAGCTAATTAGCTGGACGGCTCTGAGTATCCGCCCGTCGAAGGGGCACCCCGCCCTCCCCACCCAGCCTGCGTCAAGGGATCAGAACAGCGCATCCTGAACGGGAGCTGGTCGCTGAATCGACGGCTCCGCGTTCGCGCCCTCGTGGGTTCGCGAGGCCTTGTGAGACAACCCTCGCTTGGGCGAGCGGCCCCTCCCCCCACTTTCGCTTTTCGTCCGGAGCGAGAGCGAGAACGACCCGCGGCCCGCGCTCGCAACTAGCGCGAGGCGGGAGCACCGGGGAGTCAGCGCAGTGCTTCCGCTCCTCGTTCCAATCAGCTGGTTTCCGAGCAGCTCGTCGAGTTTTCGAACCGCTGGCGGGTGGTTGGCCGCCAGCCTACGGCCAGATCACCGCCGAGCCGCCTGAGATCCAAACGGAATCAACCCGATACGCACCAACTCGCTAGCAGCCGAGGGTGCGCAGTCTCCGGCGTGTGTTTTTGATGTTCCGTGTGAGTTGTTGGCGCTTGGCCTTGGAGTTCGCCTTGGCGCGGGCACGCTTCTGGCGGCCCAGCTTCTTGCGGAGACGGTTGCAGGCCTTGGGCCTGGTCGCTGCTTGTTGCATGCCCACAGGTCCCGGGGGGCCGGACGGTCCCGTTACCGCCGGTCCCGCGGGACCGGACGGTCCCTGGGGAAGCAAGCCACCGGTGCCCGAGAGCGGCACGCTGGCGGGCCCCGCCGGATCGTTGCTGGCAATCATCAGGGCTCCCGAGCGGGCACCCTGGCCCTGGGGAGCGAAGCGGACGGTCAGGTCGCAGCTCGCCGCGGGCGCGATCTGGCTGAGGCAGCCGTTCGAGCCGACGAAGAAATCCCCCGGATCGCTGCCGGCCATGGTCAGGCTCGAGATCGAGAGCGCGGCCGTGCCGGTGTTCGTGATCGTCAGCGACAGAGGCCCGCTCACCGTCTGCTGCGGTTGGGTGCCGCCGAAGCTGAGGCCGCCCGCGGGGCTGAACGAGAGCGCCGGGGCGGCCGTCAGCGCGCTGATCTGCACGGTGGGCGTACCGCTCGGTGCTGTCGAGATAAAGGCGTTGGAGAGAGTCGCCGACGTGTAGCTCGAACCGGCGCCCCCACCACCGCCACCGCCCACGCCCGAGGTCGGACCGTTGCTCTCGCCGCCAGCACCCCCACCACCACCGCCGTAGTAGCCGTCTCCGCCGGCGCCTCCACCGCCAAGGCCCCCGCCCGCACCCATCCCGCCAATCCCCAGACTCCCGTTCATCCCGTCGCCTCCTGGGAAGTGGTTGCCGGCGCCGCCGGCACCTCCGGCTCCCCCGCTGGAGAGCGTCCCGCCTTCTCCTCCGCTCCCTCCGAAGGCGGTGCTGGTCGAGTCGGCTCCCGAGGCCCCGGTTTGGGCAAAGGCGCCGGCGCTGCCCCCGAGGCCGCCGTCAACCGTATCCCCACTGCCACCACCCCCGCCGCCACCACCAGCGACGATCAGCGTCTCACCACGGTTCACATAGGTGGCCTGGCCGCCCATACCGGGGAAGGGACCGTTCGCCGCGACGTTGAGGTCAAGCTGCTGCCCGGGTGACACAGCCAGATTCCCCCTGACGACGGCGCCGTTACCTCCCGCAGCGGAGACGAGGTCCGCCGGGCCTCCCGAGCCGCCGACGGCGACGATCAGGAGCTCGGAGGTGCCGGCCGGGACGACGTAGCACTGTCCGCCCCCGGGATTGAATGACGTCGTTGCCCCCGCCGTCCCCGTCACGCAGGCCGCCTGGGCTGCGGACGGCAGCAGCCAGGCCCACAAAGCCAGCGTGACCACTGGCAACAGCCGACAGCGGCGACGTTTGTGCACGGGGCTGATCATACGGACCCAGCGAGCGCGAGTGGCGCCTTCGCTGCTGCAATGCGCGTTTGCGAGCGCGTTGACGGACGTAACTCGCGCTCCCGCAAGGGACGACGAGCAGGAGCTGGCAGGTGATGCTTCCCACAGCGTCTCTTAGGACAGCGAAGTGCAGGGGACATTCCCGAACTCTCGCCTGGCGAGCGTCCTCCGTCCAGGCGATTCCGGACTCCGCCGGACCGCAGCAGACGCTACGACCCGCCTGACGGGATGCGGCACCCGGCTTCTGCTTCACGCCGGAGGAGCAGCTCGACGGCTACGAATCTGGCGGCTCCTCATCGGTCCAATAGTCCGTCGCCTGCTCTCGCCGGTAGGCCTCCTGGAATCCCTCGTCTGAGGCTCCGGGGGCCCGAGTCGCCGCCACCAACTTGCCGGTATCCGGATAGAGATTCACCTCGGGAGCGATCATCGTGCTCACCACCAACACGCGGGCGTGTTGAGCGCCTCGATTCTGGAGCTGGTGCGCGCCGTCTTCGCCGACCCGAAACGCAACGACCTCCCCCTCGGCCAGCTCGCGCCACCCATCCGGCGTGCGCAGGTGCGGCCGGCCGCTGAGCACGATGAGCATCTCCTCGTTGGCGCTGTGGGCGTGGTATGGAAAGGTCGCCTGGCCCGGCGGGATCTCATAGAGACTTGCTCCGAGTTTCTCGGACCTGACCTGTTGGCCCAGTTTGGCGCGCCGGTAGGTGAAGCCCTCACGGTCCTGATCCGCATCGAAGTCCGGCTGGTATGCATTTGCCATGCGCGGATTATCCCCGCTCTCCACCCGGATTCGTCCCTGGGCTTCCGCGACGTGGCACTCGCACCCGCTCCGCGCGAAAGCGCGCTTGCCTGGGCCAGCGGCCTCTCGCCACTAGTAGTGCGGGTCTCCTTCGGTCGCTTTGCGGCAGGGGTCAGGTGGTGACTGGCTGGGCCGGCGTGAGCCCGTGACGAAGCATGACCTGCGCCAGCGCGGCGAGGTCCGGCGGCCCGCCGGCGGAAGCCGCCAGGACCTCGCCGACCTCTCGGAAGTAGGCGGGTCCGAAGACGCCGGGGCTGGCGATCGCGAGGAACTTCGCGTCGGTGCTGCCGCCGTTCTGGAACCCGTGGATCGCTCCGCGCGGCACACACAGCGCCTCGCCGACCTCGATTTTGATGCTCTCGCCGTCGACGGTCCAGATGGTGACGCCCTCGAGCCCGTAGATGGTCTCCTCGAACGTGTCGTGGCTGTGCGGGGCCGGCATCTTGGCGTTCGCCGGGACGTAGCACTCGAACACGCTCACGCTGCCGCCCGAGTCGGCGGACTCGACGAGGAAGCGGACGCCCAGCTGCCCGACGGCGATGGTCTCTGCGGTGGCTTGGCTCATGCTGGTCTCCTTGGCATTGGTAAAGTAGCTTGACCACCGTACACCGATCCGCATGATGTTGTCAAGTGACTTGACCGTACCCATGGACTCAACCACCCCACCCCCGCCGCTGATCGGTGCTCTGCTGCGCACTCCTTGGGAAACGGTCCGCGAGCGAATGCTCACCGGCCTGCATCAGCGCGGATACAGCGACCTTGTCACCGCGCACCTGAACGTCCTGCTCTATCCGGGGCCGGAGAACATGCGCCCGTCGGAGCTGGCGGCCCGGACGGGCATGACCAAGCAGGCGCTGAACTACCTCCTCGGACAGCTGCAGGCACTCGGATACATCGATCGCGCACAGGACAGCTCAGACCAGCGCTTCAAGCGCGTACACCTCACGCCACGCGGACGCGCCGCGGGCGCAGTCATGCGCGAGATCGTCATGGAGATCGAGGCCGAATGGACTCAGAAGCTCGGCGCGCGACGGTTCGCGCAACTGCGCGACACCCTCGCGGAGCTCAGCGCGAGCACACCCACAGAGCCGCCGTCCCCAACCGCTGACTAGAGGCTCCGGCGACAGTCGCGCGCCATGCGCGGATCGCTCGCCCGCACTCCTGCCGGCATGGGCACTGGAAGCCGGCTGTCGGGATCAGCGCCCAATGAGGCCCTTGACGAGGGCTGGCGCGGTGAGACACTGGAAGCGGGTATCCACCTAGACCCGGAGGAGGACTTGACATGAAGTACTTCGTCAGCGCGACACCCGGTCCGATGCCACCAACGCCCGAGCAGCTTGATGCTGCGCTCGACTGGCTTGAGGGCAAGCGGAACGACGGAACGTTCGATTGCGTCTACGGTCGCCTGGAGGGCGGCGGCTTCTCGGTCGCCAACGTCGACTCACATAGCGACGTCCTCGAGCTGATGACGGACTACCCGCTGTTCGGTCGGGTCACCTGGGAGATCCACCCGTTGTTGGAGTTCAGGGAGGGGACCGAGGCGCTTCGGGCCAAACTGGTCGAGGCCCAGGCAGCGATGGGCGGCTAGCGACAAGGTGAGCTAGACCGCGGCCTGGCGGTGGGCAGCCTCCACACCGTTGACGCGGGAAGGGCTTGCAGCCCTCCGGATAACGGTGGAAGTCCGCCGTCGCTCATGGCCTCGTCCTTCCTCGAGGTTTCCTGAGGCCAGTCTCTGCGGAGCCGGCGATCAACTTACTTTTCGGCCTACGGTCCCGACCGCCGCTCCCACGGGGGCGGCAAGCTGAATCCGCCTGGATAACCGGGTCGGTGGACAGAAGTGAGCCGTAGCCGCACTTGCCCTGCCGGCAATCGGATCGGCGATTCAGCGGCTGCGTGTGACCTTGACCGCGTAGCCGATGGTTTCGGTGCCGATGGGGCGGCCGGTGGCCGAGCCGACCAGGGGCCGCGAGACACTCCCCGTGGCGCGCACGCTGTGGTGCCTGCGGAGGGCGAGAACCGAGCTGAGCCGAAGCGAGGTCAGTATCGGATCGAAGATGGGCGGGACCGAGTAATTGACCGGCGGGCAGTCGCGGATGATGCCGATCGCTTCGTAGGTGAGCGTGAATCTGCCCCCATCGCCGGGGAGAGGGAAGAGGTCGAATCCATCCTGCTCCGGATTGAATTGGCAGTGGCCGACCGTGTGGGTCGGCTGGAACACGCAGACGCTCGGGTCGGGCGCAAACGGCAGCGTCGGATCGAATTCCCAGTTGGCGGTGACGTCTTCCGTGAGGTTGGCGCTCAGTCCTGTCAGCTGTCCCGGGAAGTCGAAATAGCGAAAGCGCCCGTGCTTGCTCAGCGGCACCTTCTTGGGCGCCGGGCTGGTGTGCCCCGAGGCGGAGTAGCGAAAGGTTTCGGTGCTCGGCCCCTTGCATCCAAAGGGCGGGGTCGCACCTTCGACACTCTCGGTCGACGCGGCCTGAACAGTGGTCGTCAACGAGATCGAGTACAGCTTTTCCCGAGGCTTGCGCTTGGCCGCGGCGGCCGGATTGCCGAAAAGCGCAAGAGAGAGGAGGAGCAGAGCCCCCAGCACAGCGACGAGCCTTCGAGAGCGTATCTCCGTGGACGTCATCAACGTGCGCTTGAACGTACTCGCTTCGGCGCGGTTCCGCCAGGGGCACCGCCGTGGGCGTGGATCACCGTTGCCCGGCCGCCAAGTCGGCCTGGGCTAAGCCGCCGCCCAAATGGTCCAGCGCCCCGGCACCCCCTTCAGCTCATGCTCGCCATCCTCGGTGAAGGTCAGCTCGCTGCCGATGACCAGATCGCGAACGGTGCCCGAGACGAGAATCTCACTCGCACCGGCGAGCGCCATGATGCGTGCAGCGAGGTGGACGGCGAGCCCGGCGACGCCATCGGGGCCGCGCTCCACTTCGCCGGTGTGCAGCCCGCTTCGGACCTCGAGCCCGAGCTGGCGGGCGTCGCTGATCACCTGCTTCGCGCAGCGCACTCCCTCTCCCGGGCCGGTGAAGAGGGCCAGTAGGCCGTCCCCGGTGGTGTCGATGGTCTCACCGCCCTGCGCAGCGACCGCCGCTTGGGCCTGGTCGAGGTGGCGCTTGATCAATTCCGACCATGCTCGGTCACCCGATTGAGCGGCACGGCGCGTCGAGTCGACGAGGTCGGTGAACAGGACGGTCGCCAAGACGCGGTTCGTGGCCGGCGCGGGCGCCCTGCCGGTGACGAACTCCTCGATTATGTCGGCGAGCAGCTCGACGTCGAGGGCGAAAATGAGACCGGCATCGCCTGGGATCTCGCGAAAGCGTGCGCCGGGGACGAGCTCGGTGAAACTGCGCACGGCCTCGGCGGGCACGAGCCGCTGATCGCGCGGATGGACGGCGAGCGTCGGAGTCTGGATCAGAGGAAGCACGGCGCCGATGTCGCTGGTCAGCGACAAGCGCAACAGGCGTTCCGCCTGCCCCGGCGTGATGCAGGACTGGAGGTAGTGCTTGAACCCATCCCAGCGCGTCGGATCGGCCCTCCACCCCGGAGCAAAGAGCCCGCCGGCCTCGCCGGGGAAGTCGTCGAGATCGACGACAAAATTGACCATCTCCGGAGAGCTGGCAGCACCGCCCCGCACGGTTGGAGACAGCGCGACCAGGCCACCGACCCGCTCGGGACGGGTGGCGGCGAGGAGGGCCAGAGCGCGGGCGCCGTCGAGAGAGCCGAACAGCACCGGTCGCTGCAAACCGGCCGCGTCGATCACCGCCAACGCGTCGGCCGCGTGGGATTCGAGCGTCAGGTCCTCTTTGACCGAATCCGACAGTCCGGAGTCGCGGCGGTCGTAGCAGACCACGCGCGCGAACCTGCCCAGCCGATCCAGAAGCCGCTCCCCTCCGGGGAGATCCCACATGGTCCCGATATTCGAGGCGCTGCCCACGCTCATCAACAGCTCGTGATCGCCAGAGCCGTGCACCTGATATGCGATCGCGAGCTCGCCGCTGCGCGCATATTGGGTATTCGGTCGGTCCACGAGCGCACACTAACGTCGTCCCGTTTGCGGCGGCGAGGAGGTCGTGCAGTTCGGCAATACTCACCCGGGCGAGCGTCCCTCCCCGGGCCCGGGTTACGTTGTGGGCACTAGGAAAAGGGCGCGCGACGGCGCGCTACCGAGATGCCGCTTGCGCTTCGCGAGCCACGTAGATGCCGAGGCCGACGAACAGCAACGCGCCCACTGGCCCGAGGATGGTTGCCTGGGTCGAGAGGTTGCCCCGGTGACGCTCATCCAGACCCGCGACGACATCGACGGTGTCGATGGCAGCGCCCAGAGCCGCGACCGGTGCGACAGCCGACGGAGGCGCGGCCAACAGGGCTCCGGCGAGAGCGAGCTCGCGCGAGCCGAATAGTCGTCCGACAAACCGGTCGGCGTACTCCGGGTCGATTCCGAACGCGCGCATCGTCTGGTCCGGCGCGATCCAGCTGCCGATGCCGATCAGCGCCCGGGAGACTCCGAGGAAAGCGCGGGCGGCGGTCATGCGCGACATCTTATGCAGCGACTCCAAGCCGTTCAGAACAGGCTGGTTTGCTTCGGGGGGCCGCTGCGTGAGGGCGGAGCCGCCTCGTCAAGGGGCGGACGCCCTGGCGCGGCAGGTGCGCCGGCGGGGCGGGGCGCTCGGCGAGGGCTTCGGCGCGCCTCCCCTCTCGCCCGGCCCCAGCCCCTGACGACCCTGGCGGTGCGAACCCGATCCGACGGAGTCATGTTGGCGCGGCCGCCGGCGTACAGCTCCTCGTAGCGAGGCAGGAGGTCGGGGCGTTTTTCCTCGAGCCAGCCGAAGAACACGTCGCGGACCTCGCCGCGCAGATGGAGAGCGACGCCGCCGAGGAAGCTGGCGCCGGCTTCGCGGGCACGGTCGACGATCGGCTGCACCTGCTCGGGAGTGTCGTTGATGCCGGGCATCAGCGGCGCGATCAGGACACCTGACTCGATCCCCCGGCGCCGCAGCTCGGCCACCGCGTCGAGCCGGGCCGAGGGGCTCGGCGTGTGCGGCTCGGTCGCCCGCCAGGCCTTCTCGTCGAGGGTCGGCACCGAGAGGTTGACCGAGACCGGAAGCCGCTTCGACATCCGCTCGAAGATCTCGACGTCGCGCATCACCAGCGGCGACTTGGTCAGCACCGAGACGGGCGTCTCGGCTGCCTCCAGGGCGGTAAGGATCTCGGGCATCATCCGGTAGCGGCTCTCACACCACTGGTAGGGGTCGGTGTTGGTCCCCAGGGCGACCAGCTCCCGCCCCCATGCCGGCTTCGCCAACTCCGCCCGCAGCAGCTCGGGCAGGTTGACCTTGACGACGATCTCGCGCTCGAAGTCCCGCCCGGCGTCGAAGTCGAGGTAGGTGTGGCTGCTGCGGGCAAAGCAAAAAACGCAGGCATGGGTGCAACCTCTGTAGGGATTGATCGTGTGTTCGAATCCGTAGCTGCCGCCGGGGACGTGGTTGAGGGCGGACCGGGCCCGGACCTCGTGGAAGTTGATCCCCATCGCCTCGGGCGCGTCGAAGGTGCGGGTGACGGTCCCGTCGCCGACGCCCGGCAGGCGCAGGTCCTTCTCGACTCGTTGATCGTCCCACCTCATATACGAACATATGTTCGCATTGCGTGCGGACAGCTCGAAGCGACGGGCGACCCGGTCCCTGCGGCCCCCTCTCGCCCGCTAGATGCTCGAGCCGGTCTCGTCGCGCCGGAAGGCGGCGAGCTGATCGAGCGCTTTCGCCCGCGCTTTCCTGCGCAGCGGCGGCAGCAACGCGACCAGGTGGCCGCTGGGCCCGAGCGCCTGCTTGGCCCAGGCGCGGAAGTCGAACTCGTCGACGTGGTCGGCGATCAGGTCGTCGGCGAAGCGGAAGCTCGCCCGGATGTCGTTGACCACCGGACGGCCGGTGGAGAAGGTGTAGCGGGCGACCCAGTGCGCGGACCCCGACTCCTCGTCGGCGTCGTGCTCGCGCAGCTCGATCTCGAGGTCGGTGGCGCGGCCGGTCAGCATCCGCCACATCGCGCCCACCTCCTCGCCCTCGAGGTCGCCGAAGGCGGGATCGCGAAAATGGGCGTCGGCCGCGTAGCAGGCGGTCATCGCGGCGCCGTTGCATTCACCGAACGCCGCGTAGAGGCGCTCGATCAGCGCCCGGTTGGCCTCGGCCGACATGCGCCCACCCTACGCCCTCAGGCGGGTAGCGCGCCGCGGATCACGTAGCGGAGGACGTCGACCACCTGCTCGGCCGTGCGCGCGGTCCCCTGGGCGGCCCGGTCGACCTCCTTCAGCGCGTGGTCGAATTCGGCGTCGTGCAGGGTGACGATCGGCTTGCCGAGCGCGGCCGCGAAGCCGGCGTCGAAAGCCGCGTTCCACTGCCTGTATTTGTCGCCGAAGCGGACGACGACGACGTCGGCGTCGCGGATCAGCGTCTGCGTGCGGATCGCGTTCACCCCGGCCCCCATGTGGTCGCGCCAGAAGGGCTCGCTCTCCTCACCGAGCGTCCCCACCCCGGCGTCGTCGGAGGCGCCGTGGTCGGTGACCGGCGCCGAGAACTCGACCGGCAGCCCAGCCTCCCCCACCCCGGCCTCGATCCGCTCGCGCCAATCGGAGTGGATCTCTCCCGAGAGATAGACCTGCCAGGTGCGCTCGCCCACACCCCAATCCTACGACGAGTGAGAGCGCACTTGTTCCCGCATAGCGGCAACAAGTGCGCTCTCGTCGCTCTTGCGCTCTGGGGAGAGTGCTTCCGAGGGCCCTGGCCGCCCTGCGGCGCGAGTGGAGGAGCGGCATCGAGGACCCGGTGCGGCGGCGCCAGGTCCTCGACGAGAGCCTCGGCCACATCGCCAGGCAGTTGGAGCTGGCCCGCCGGCGCCGGGCCAGGACCTGCTCCGCGAGCTCAGTTCGGCGCCGCGCTAGCCGCTAGTGCTGGCGCTGGAGGCCGGTTGCGCTGAGCTCGGAATGGGCGGTGACGTTGTCGCCCACCTCTTCCTCCTGCTCGCTGATCCAGCAGCGCCGGCAGCGCAGGTAGTAGCCCTGACGCGGGCCGATCGCGCGGCGCCAGTCGTGACCGCTGATCAGGCAGCGGAGCCGTTGGCTGAAAGGTGCAGTCATCCACCCCTCGAGTCGACTCCCGACCCCGAAAACATTAGCCCTGGCATACAAACGTCCAGGGCGCGCGCGGATCAGCCGGGCGACTGCTCCTCGAAATGCTTGCTGAGCATCGTCACCTGGCCCTGGTAGTTGGAGCCGAGGTCGGCGCCGTAGAGGCGCTCGGCGGGGGCGCTCGTCCGTTCCAGGGCGAGCTTGCAGACCGGCTGGCGGTGCTCGACCATGAAGGAGACGTCGCGGGCCCGCACCTCGAGCGCCGCCCGGCTGCCGTGCCGGTCGCCGGCCGGGTCGTAGCCGAACCCGGGGTCGAAGAAGCCGGCGTAGTGGGTTCGCAGCTCCCCGGCGGTCGGGTCGTAGGCCATCATCTCCGCCGCGATCTGGGGCGGGATGCAGACGCCCTCCGCCGAGAGCAGCAGGTAGAAGATCTCCGGCTCGAGCACGATCCGGCCGCCGCGCTCCGGCAGGACCGGATCCCAGTAGTCGGTCCAACGGTAGGCGCGGACCCGCGAGAGGTCGATCGGCAGGCTGTTCTTCTTCGCCCGGTAGCCGACGATCCGGTCGCTCGGCCCGGAGAGGTCGACGCTGAGAAAGAGGCCGTCGGCGAGCGCCAGCTCCGACTCCCGCAGGGCGTGGGAGTCGAGGTAGAGGAGCGGGAACTCGGCCTGCAGGCGGCGGATCGCCTCGTCGTCGAGGCGGGAGTCGCCGCGCGCCAGCCGCAGCTGGTTCAGCGACAGCCCCGTCTGCACCTGGATCGCGAAGGAGCGCGGCACGACCTCGAGGTAGAGCCTGCCGCGGTATCCGGCGCGGATCTCGTCGAAGCGGTGGTGGCGGTCGGTGAGCACCCGGGTGAAGACGTCGAGCCGCCCGGTCGAGCTCTTCGGGTTCGCCTTCGCGCGCACGTCCTCCGGCAGCGCCAGCTCCTCGATCAGCGGCACGAGGTAGGGACGGTCGCGCTCCAGCACGGCCCCGTCGCGGAGGTCGACCTTCTGGAAGGCGAGGTCCTCGATCTTTTCCTCGACGGTCGAGTCGATGTCGGGCAGGAAGCTGCAGCGCAGCGCCCAGGCGAAGTCTCCGAGGCGGAGGTCGATGCTCGCCGGCTGGATCGCCTCGGGCCGGATCCGGTAGTCGCCGGAGGTGATCCACTCCGCCTCGATCGCCTCGGTCAGTGCCTGTGAGGGGAAGACACCCTCCGCCACCCCGACTGCGACGTCGCCGCTGCTCATCCGCCCAGCCTATGCGCAGGCGGGCTCAGCCACCGCGGCGCTTGCCGGGCTTTTTCCGCTTTTTGGGAGCGGGGCTGCCCGCCGCCAGGCGCAGGGTGCGCTCGCTGGCTTTCTCGGTCGCCTCCGCCATCGCGATCTGGAAGACGGCGAGCAGGCCCTGGGCGGCGAGCGGGCGCATCCGTTCGAGCGCCTCGCGGATCCGTGGCCAGTCCTCCTCGGGCCGGCCCGCCTTGTCGAACGGCTCCCAGACCTCCTTGACGAAGATGTCGACGAAGACCCGGGCCACGCCGTCCGCATGGCGGCGCAGCTTCTCGGCCGTGTCGATCGCCGCCTCGGGGCCGACGCCGAGCTCGGCGAGTTCGACGGCGGCCTGCTGCAGGCGGGGGCTGATGATCTCGATCCGGCCGTTTGGCAGGGCGCGCAGGACGCCGAGCGCTTCGCCGCGGCCGATCAGCTCCGGGTCGACGCTGCCCGCGCCCCAGGCGTCGGCGACCTCCTTCTGCTCGTAGATCTCCGGCGTCTCGTCTTCGAAGGGCATGCGCAGGGCGCGGGTGAAGTCGAAGATCTCCTCGGCCGAGCCGTCGCTGGTCTCGAAGACGCGCCGGATCGCCTCCAGGTTGAGGCCGTCGGCCTGCATTTCGCGGGTCAGCTCGATCCGAGCGACGTGCTCCTCGCCGTAGTAGCCGGTGCGGCCGCGGACGACGGGTGGCGGCAGCAGGCCGCGGGTCTGGTGGGCGCGGATGTTGCGCACCGTCATCCCGGTGCGCTCGGCCAGCTCCCGAATGGTCATGTCCCCCTCTCTTGCCATCTCAGCGCATCGTAAGCGGGAGTCGCTGGCCGTTCATCTCCGCGGCGCCGTCGGAGCAGAGGAAGGCGATCGCCTCGGCGATGTGCTCGGCGGGCGTGAAGGTCGGGAACTCCTTGTCCGGGCTCTCCTCGCGCATCCTCGGCGTCAGGATCGCGTCGACGACGACGATGTTGGCGGTGGCGGCCGAGCCGGCGAAGCCATCCGCCAGCGCCAGCGTCCAGGCCTCGGCCGCCGCCTTGGCCGCGGCGTAGGAGGCGTTTCCGTTGGAGGGCGCCTGCGCCTGCTTGGCGGAGACGAGGACGAAGCGGCCGGCGGGCGAGGCTGCGAGCGCGTCGTGGAAGGCGCGCGTCGTGTGCTGGACGGTGCGGATCAGCAGATCGTGGAGGAAGTCCCAGTCGGCGAGCGGCGCCTCATGGAGGGGCGTGCCGCCACGCCAGCCGCCGACCAGGTGCATGAGCCCGTCGACCCTGCCGAATCGCTCGAGCAGCCCAGCACACCACTCGCGCGTCGCCACCTCGTCGAGCAGGTCGACCGCGCGGCCGTCCCAGCGCTCGGCGTCGGGCAGCGCCGCGCCGACCCGGGCGAGCGTCTCCTCGTCGCGGTCGGTCCCGGCGACAATCGCCCCGGCCTCGGCAAGGCGCCCGGCCACCAACGGGCCCAGTCCGCCGCCGACGCCGGCGATCGCGTACACACGGCCGTCGAGCGGCCGCAACTTTCTGTCTGAGTCGGATGCGAACATACGTTCGATGAAACTGCGTCAGCCCAATCCACGCCGTCAGGGCGACATCGGAGAGAGCCTAGCCGCCGGGTGGTTCATCCGGTCGGGGTACAGATTGTGGATCCCGTTCGGGCACAGCCACGCCGCGGACCTGGTCGTCGAAGACGCAGGGCGCCGGCTGCTCCGAGTTCAGGTCAAGACCTCCACGGTCTTTCGGCGGGATCGATGGAAGGTGAGGATCGGCACCCGTGGCGGAAGCCGCATTTGGAGGGGCATCGTGAAGCGACTGGACCAAGCCCGCTACGACCTGCTCTTCGTCGTCGTCGCCGACGGCCGCGCCTGGTGCATTCCCTCGACCGACGTGGATGCAGGAAGTTGCATCAGACTCGGCGGGCCGAAATACGCCCGCTTCGAAGTCGACCTCAACATCTCGATGGGGGAGGCAGGATTCGAACCTGCGTAGGCATAGCCGTCAGATTTACAGTCTGATCCATTTGACCGCTCTGGCACTCCCCCGAGTGAAGCCGGGTGATTCTAATTAGCTCGGCAGCTCGACGCCGAGGCGCTCGGCCATCTGGGCGTTGAACGCGGTGAGCGCCTTCATCGGCCGCATGAAGACGGTCAGGTCGGCGACCCTGCCCTCCTCGTCCAGCGTCAGGTAGTCGATCCCCTCGAGCTCGAGCTCGCCGACCATCGCCTTGAAGCGCAGGACGACGGTGCTCTCGCCGACCGCTTCGTCGACATAGGTGAGGTCCTCGAGCACGGCGGCGACATGGGTCAGCACCATTCCGACGACCTCGCGGCCCTCGAAGCCGCGGAAGAGGACCGGGCTGTGCAGCTCGACGTCCTCGCGCAGGACGTCGGTCATCAGCTCGACGTCCTTCGCTTCGGCTGCCGTTCGGAAGGGATGTGGCTCGGCCATTGGTGCCAGCCTATACTCGCGACGTGCCGAGCGACCATTTCTACTCACGCCTCTCGCATTCCCTGGGGGCGACGGGCCTGCGCTGGACCGGCAAGCTCAACACGCCTCTCTACCGCCTCAGCGGGGGCCGGATCGGCGGCAAGGTCGGAAAGGCCCCGGTCCTGCTGCTCACGACCACGGGCCGCAAATCGGGCCAGAAGCGCACGGCGCCGGTCGTCTACCTGCAGGACGGCGAGCGGATGGTCGTCATCAACACCAACGCCGGCAACGCCAAGATTCCGGCCTGGTCGCTCAACCTCGCGGCCGACCCGAACGCCGAGGTCGAGGTCGGCAAGCGCAGGATCCCGGTCGTCGCCCGGGTCGCCGAGGGCGAGGAGCGCGCAGACCTCTGGCGCAAGCACAACGTTCAGTACGCGGGCTTCGACGACTACGACGAGCAGCTCGACCGCGAGCCCAAGGTAATCGTCCTGGACCCCGTTCCTTCCTGACGCCGCGGAGGCGCGGTCAGGCCAGGACGCAGGGAGCGAAGCGTGCTCCGCACGTGAGCGACCGAGGACGCCGCATGACCGCGTCTCCGCGGCGTCAGCCGGCGTCGCGGAGCATCTGGGCCTCGGGAAGGCGCTTCAGCTTTTTCAGCGTGTTGTTCTCGATCTGGCGGATCCGCTCGCGGGTGACGCCGAAGGTGCGGCCGACCTCCTCGAGGGTCAGCGGTTCGAGGCCGGTGAGGCCGTAGCGCAGCTCGATCACCTGGCGCTCGCGCTCGGGCAGCGCCTCGAGGGCCTTGCGGACGCCCTCCTGCTGGAGGTGCTCGCTCGCTTCCTCGAAGGGCTCGAGCACGGCGTCGTCGGCGACGAAGTCGCCGAGCTCGGACTCGTCCTCGTCGCCGACCGGTTTCTCCAGCGAGACCGGGAGCTGGGCGACGCGCAGGATCTCCTTGACGTCGGTCACCGTCCAGCGCAGCTCGATCGCGATCTCCTCGGGCTCGGGCTCGCGCCCGAGCAGCTGCACGAGCTGGCGCTCGACGTAGGCGATCCTGTTCAGCTTCTCGACCATGTGGACGGGGATCCGGATCGTCCTTGCCTTGTCGGCGATCGCCCGCGTCACCGCCTGGCGGATCCACCAGGTCGCGTAGGTGGAGAACTTGTAGCCGCGGCGGTAGTCGAACTTCTCAACCGCCCGGATCAGGCCCAGCGAGCCCTCCTGGATCAGGTCGAGGAAGCTCAGCCCGCGGCCCAGATAGCCTTTGGCGATCGAGACGACGAGGCGCAGGTTGGCCTCGACCATCTGCCGCTTGGCGAGCATGTCGCCGCGCTCGATCCGCTTCGCGAGTTCGACCTCCTGGGCCGCCGTCAGCAGCTCGACCTTGCCGATCGAGCGCAGGTAGAGGCGGAGGCTGTCGAGGCTCGGTTCGACCGTCAGGTCGAGCTCCTGTTTCTTGGCGCGCCCGCCGGCGTTGCGCTGCTCTTCGTAGGCGCTGACGCCGTCTTCGGCGATCACTTCGACGCTGTGCTCGACGAGGTGGGCGTGCAGGGAGGCGACCTGCTCCTTGGTCACCTCGACCTCCTCGAGGGTCGCGGCAATCTGCTCGAACGTCAGGAAGCCGCGCTCGCGGCCCAGCGCGATCAGCCCGCGCAACTCCTCGGAGTCGGCGAATGCCTGGTCTGGCGAATTCTGATTCAGGCCCTGCGGGACCGTTTCCAACGGATCTGTCTCACTTCCTCCGCTGCAACCCTTTCCCCTCCCACGGGGAGCCGACCCCAACGCTCCGGCCACGGGCAAGTATAGGGAGATCACTACCCTTCATAGGGCGATGGCCGCCCAGACGACGACCGTTCCCGCCGGCTCGCCCGACGTCCAGGCCGGCCTGCCGGCCACCCAGGTGAGCCTCTCGAGGGTCGGGGTGACCGGAGTCGAAAAGGTGATCCGGGTCGGCGCCGGCGGCACCGAGAACCTCTACCACGCCGACTTCGAGTGCTTCGTCGATCTCAACCCGCGCCAGGCCGGGGTCCACATGTCGCGCTTCGAGGAGATCGTCGGCGAGGCGATCGACGCCGTCGTGCTCGGCGAGGCCTTCAAGGCCGAGGTGCTCGCCGCCCACATCGCCCAACGGGTCCGCGAGCGCCAGGGCGGCCTGCGCGCCGAGGTCTCGGTCACCGCGCGCTACCCGCAGACGGTGACGACGCCGGCAAGCGGCATCGAGACCCAGGAGATCTACGTCCTCTTCGGCACCGCCGTCGACTCCGAGCGGGGCGCGCGCACCCTGACCGGCGTCCAGGCCCAGGGCATGACCGCCTGCCCCTGCGCCCAGGAGATGGTCGCCGGGCTCGGGCGCGAACGGCTCGCCGACGCCGGCTTCAGCGACGAGGAGGTCGAGCGGGCGATCGAGGCGGTGCCGGTCGCAACCCACAACCAGCGCGGGATCGGCACCCTCCACGTCGGCTGCCCGGAGGGTGGCGCCAATCCGTCGATCGACGCCCCTGAGCTGCTGCGCATCGTCGAGAGCTCGATGAGCTCCGAGATATACGAGCTGATGAAGCGCCCGGACGAGCTGGCGGTCGTCGCCAAGGCCCACGAACAGCCGCGCTTCGTCGAGGACTGCGTGCGCGAGATGGTCCGCCAGGTGGTCGAGGGCTACACCGACCTGCCCGACGACGCCTTCGTCATGGCCCGCCAGGAGAACCTCGAGACGATCCACCGCCACAACGTCGTCGCGGAGCGCTACGGGGCCCTCGGCGACCTGCGCGCCGAGCTCGCCGGCGGCGAGCACAGCCCGCGCCACGCGACTATGCGCGAGTGGCTCGAGATTCCCGCGAGTTGAGCCGCCGCCGCAGCCCGAAGAGGTAGTCGACGCCGCTGATCACCGTCGCCGCGACGGCGGCGTAGACGAGGACGTTGACCCAGGTGGGCGCGGGGTTGGCGGCGATCAGCGCGAAGACGGCGGCGATCTGCAGGACGGTCTTCACCTTGCCCATCCAGCTCGCCGCGATCACGATCCCGCGCTCGACGGCGATCGCCCGCATCACCGTGACCGCGAACTCGCGGGCGATGATCACCATCGCCACCCAGGCCGCGAGCCGGTCGAGGGAGACGAGCGAGACCAGCGCCGCGGCGATCAGCAACTTGTCGGCGACCGGGTCCATCAGCTTGCCGAAGGTCGTGACCGCGTCGCGTGAGCGGGCGAAGTAGCCGTCGAGGCCGTCGGTGAGGGCGGCGAGCGCGAAGACCCCGGCGGCGAGCGCGTCCCCGTTCGGCGTCTCCCCCAGCAGGGCGACGACCACCACCGGCGCCGCCAGGATCCGCAGCAGCGTCAGCACGTTGGGGAGGTTGAGGGGGAACATCTCCCCCCTAGTCTGGCTGACTGGCGGCGTCGCGGCGGGCGAAGAACTCCTCGCCCTCGATGCTGATGTGGGGGACGATGCGGTCGAGCCAGCGCGGCAGCCACCAGGCCCGCTTGCCGAGCAGCACCATCACCGCCGGGACCAGGAGACAGCGCACCAGGGTCGAGTCGATCGCTATCGCGACGGCGAGCCCGACCCCGAACTCCTTGACGATCGGGTTGCCGTTGAGGACGAAGCTGGTGAAGACGCAGACCATGATCGCCGCCGCCGAGGTGATCACCCGGCCGGTGTTGGCGAGGCCTTCGATCACCGCCTCGCGCTCGTCTTCGGTCCCGCGGTAGTGCTCGCGCATCTGCGTGAGCAGAAAGACCTCGTAGTCCATCGAGAGCCCGAAGAGGATCGCGAACATCAGCAATGGCACGAAGCTGACGATCGGGATCGAGTGGTCGAGGCCGATCAGCGACGCGCCCCAGCCGAGCTGGAAGACGGCGGTGACGACCCCGTAGGCGGCGGCGACCGAGAGCAGGTTCATCGCCGCCGCCTTGACCGGCACGAGCAGCGAGCGGAAGGCGAGCAGGAGGACGACGAAGCTGAGGCCGACGACGATCGCGATCATCAGCGGCAGCTTGTCGGCGATCTGGGAGGCGAGGTCGATGTAGCCGGCGGTCTGGCCGCCGACGTAGGCGGACCCGTCGGTTCCCCAGACCGCCGCCGGGATCGTGTCTATCGCGCAGCCCTTCGACCAGGCTGACCGTCTCGTCGGCCCAGGGCGCCGACTTCGAGATCACGGTGAAGACGGCGACGGTGCCGGCCTTGTCGAGGGTCGGTTCGGAGGCCGCGGCGACGTCGGGGGCGGCGGCGACCGCCTTGACCAGGCCCGGCAGGGAGCGCTGCGCGTCCCCGGCGCTCCCGTACTTCGAGGCGATCAGCAGGGGGCCGTTGACGCCGGGCCCGAAGCCCTTCGTCAGCGAGTCGAAGTTCTGGCGCGCCGTGGTCGACTTGGGCAGGGCGCTGAGGTCGTTCTGGCCGAGCTCGAGCTGGAAGATCGGCAGCGCCAGGACGACGAGGACCGCGAGGGCTGCGAGCGCCGAGCGCCAGGGCCTGTCGGCGACCGCCCGCGCCCAGCGCCGCCAGCCGTGCGGCTCGAGGTCGTCGGGACGGGTCTTCGACCCCGGCACCCGCAGCGAGTCGATGTGCGGCCCCAGCGCCCCCAGCATCGCCGGCAGCAGCGTCGCCGCGGCGCAGACGGCGACGACGACCGCGATCGCGGCGGTGAAGCCGAGCGTGCTGACCAGGGGGATGCCGGCGAAGGCGAGAGAGCAGAGCGCGATCACGACGGTGAAGCCGGCGAAGACCACGGCCCCGCCGGCGGTCGCCGTCGCCCTGGCGATCGACTCGCGCAGGTCCATCCCTTCGCCGAGCTGCAGTTTGTGGCGGGTGACGATGAAGAGCGCGTAGTCGATCCCGACGCCGAGGCCGATCATCGTCGCCAGTGTCGAGGCGACGCTCGGCACTTCGACAACGTTCTCGAGCAGGCGGATGATCGAGAGCGAGATCCCGAGGCCGATGATCGCCGAGCCGATCGGCATCACCATCGCCGTCGCCGTGCCGAAGGCGAAGAGCAGGATGACGATCGCCGCCGCTATCCCGATCGCGTCGCTGACCCCCGTGTCCGGCTTCGACAGCTGCTGGCCGACATAGGCGCCGACGGAGGTCTCCAGCCCCGCTCTCTTCGCCGGGCCGGCGGCGTCGAGCACGGCTTCCGCCTGCTCCTCGGTCAGTTCGCCGGGGCCGACCCCGAGGACCACCGGGAAGTAGCCGACGGTCCCGTCTTTGCTGAGGAACTCGGCGCCGGCCGGGCTCAGCGGGCTGATCGCCGAGTTGACCTCGGGCATCGCCTGCAGGCGCCTGGCGGTTTCTTCAATCGCCTTCGCGTACTTCGGGTCGGTGAGAGCGGCGCCCTTCGATTCGATCGCCAGCGGATTGCTGCCGTAGGCCTGGTCGGGCAGGTTGTCTTCGAGCAGTTCGGTCGCGATCGTCGAGCCGGTGCCGGGAAGGGTGAGGTTGTCGTTGGTCTTGTCGCCGGATGCCTGGCCGGCGATCACGAGGGCGACGGCGACCACGATCCAGACGGCGATCGTCGGGTAGTGGTGCCGTGAGCAGAAGCCGCCGATGGCGTAGAGCGGACGGGTCACGGGACAATCATTCCTTACCGGAAGGCGGCGGCGCCGGGGGCGGCACTTCGCCGGTGTCGAAGGCCTCCGGGGCGGAGGCGAGGAGGTCGGCGCCGAGCAGCCGCCGGAGGACGACGAGGTGCTGGGCCTGGCTGGCGGCGATCGAGGCGGCGAAGGACTGCGGCGCCCTCGTCTGCAGGTGGGTGACGTCGTCGAGGAAGTGGGTCAACTGGGCGCTGGTCAGCTGGTAGGCGAGGAGCAGGGCGTCGCGTTCCGTCTTCACCTCGGAGACGTCGAGTTCTTCGGCTTCCGCATCGACCTCGCCGCCGAGGCCCCGCATCGCCTTGGTGAATCCGTCCATGTGTTCGCGCTCCTGGGCGATGAACTGCCGGAGGAGCGCCCGCGCCTGCGGCCGTCGAAGCAGCGGCAGACCGGCATAGAGGCCTTCGACCAGGGTCATCTCCTGGCCGATCGCGACGTTGAGGACCTCGGCGTCGGCGGCCTTTTCTGCGGCCACGGTGCCGTCCCCGCCGTCCCCCCCGCCCCCGCAGCCGGCGAGGAGCGCGGCCGCGACCGCCAGGATCGCGAGCGGGAGAGAGGATGCCGGGCGAGCCATGCGCCCCGCACGCTATAAGGGGTCCGATGCAAGGGTCGCTGAAGGAGCTCTCGGCCGAGGTCACCGCCTGCCGGCGCTGCCCGCGCCTGGTCGAGTGGCGCGAGGAGCGCGCCGCCGACCCGCCCCGGCGCCACCGCGGCGAGCCCTACTGGGCCCGGCCCCTGGACGGCTTCGGCGACCCCGACGCGCGGCTCGCGATAGTCGGCCTGGCGCCGGCCGCCCACGGCGCCAACCGCACCGGGCGGATGTTCACCGGCGACCGCTCGGGCGAGTGGCTCTACGCGGCGCTGCACCGCGCCGGTCTCGCCAGCGCTCCGGTGTCGGAGCGGCGGGGGGACGGCCTGCGCCTCGAGGACGCCTACGTGACCGCGGTCGTGCGCTGCGCACCGCCCGCCAACCGGCCGACGCCCGAGGAGCGCGACACCTGCCTCCCTATCTGGAGCGCGAGCTCGACCTGCTCGAGCACAGCCGGGCGATCCTCGCCCTCGGAGCCTTCGCCTGGGACGGGGCGCTGCGGGCGCTGCGCGGGCTCGGCGAGGAGGTGCCCCGGCCGCGGCCCCGCTTCGGCCACGAGGCCGAGGCCACGGTCGGTCGCTGGGCGCTGGTCGGCAGCTACCACCCGAGCCAGCAGAACACCTTCACCGGCCGCCTGACCGAGCCGATGCTCGATGCCGCGATCGCCCGCGCCCTGCGGCGCGCCCGCTAGATTGACGACGATGCGCACCCGCGGCACGCTGATCTTGGTCGCCCTGTTCGCCCTGTTCGCCCTCGGAGTGGTCGCCGGTTGCGGCTCCTCCTCCGAGGAGACCGGCGCCACCGCCACCTCGCAGAGCCAGGAAGCGCCGGCCGGCGTCAGGGCCAAGGCCTGCGAGAGCTCGGAAGGGGAAATCCGGGTGACCGGCGTGCCCTGTGGATTCGGGCGCCTGATCGTCGCCGGCTGGCACAAGGACAACTCCTGCTCCGCCCCGGCCGGCGCCTCCCGGACCTCCTGCAGGCTCGGCAAATTCACCTGCCAGGGCGCTTCTACCGACCAGGGCATCGCCGTCACCTGCGCCGGGGTCGGGCGCTCGATCTCCTTTATCGCGAAGCCGCGCTGAGGCCCGCCGCTCAGTCGCGGCGCAGGAGGGCGATCGCCGCCGGCACGAGCAGGATCAGCCACATGAACTGGGCCGCGTCGCCGTCGATCAGGGCGATCGGGATCGAGGCCAGGAAGACGGCGGCGATGAAGCCGGCGCGGTGCCAGTTCTCCGCCACCTCGGCAGCCTCGACCTTCGAGAGGCCCCGCCGCCGCGCGTCGGTGAACAGCAACATGCCGACCAGGACGACGCCGGCCAGGTTCACCGCGTAGAGGACTATCGCCCCCGTGTCGCCGCCGTGGTCTCCGAGCACCTGGCTGCTGAACGGGATCAGCACGATCCAGGCGAGGTAGAAGAGGTTCAGCGTCAGCAACCTGCTGTCGAAGCCGGTTATGTCGGAGAAGAAGCGGTGGTGGACGATCCAGAAGCGGCCGATCACCGCGAAGCTGAGCGCGTAGGCGAAGAGGTCCTGGCGCTGTTCCCAGAGGACCTTGGACAGGTGGTCTCCCTGGATGTGTTCGGGAACGTGGAGGTTGAGCACGAGGAGGGTGATCGCGATCGCGAACACTCCGTCGCTGAAGGCGACGATCCGCGAGAACTCGATCTCGTGCTCGTCGCGCCGCCTCGTCTGCGGGGATCTGGCCATCGCCGGATGATCGACGGTGGGCTCGACGGAACGCCCGCGCGATCCGTCCTAGAATGCACCGACCCCGCCGGCGTAGCTCAGTTGGTAGAGCACTTCACTCGTAATGAAGGGGTCCCCGGTTCAAATCCGGGCGTCGGCTCTCCGGGTGTCAAGCGGTTTGCGGGGATTCACCCCCACCGCCCGTACCCACCGTCGCTCAACCTCTGCGATCCCCGCGAGGAGGGCCACCTCTTCACCGACGAGGCCCGCCTGCCCGGGGCGCGAATGGGCCACCGCCACCTGATCGAGGCCGTCGAGGGAGGCGGCAGCCGCCTCACCAATACGATCAACCTCGAGGGCGCGCTGGCGCCGCTCTGGCGGCGCATCCTCGGGCCGGGGGCCGAGCGCACCCTCCCCGACGCCCAGCGGGCCGCGGCCGAGCTGGCGCGCGGTGGTTAGGTGAAGATGATCTGCCCGCCCCCGGCGAGCCCGTAGAACTCGCCGACGGTGATCACGTCCTCGACCTGGGGGATGAAGTCCTCCTTGCTCAGGCCGAAGAGGTCGACCGAGGCCTTGCACGCGTACAGCGGCGCGCCGGAGTCGGCGATCATCTCGACGAACTCGGGGATCGGCGGGATGTCGAGCTTCTCCATTTCCTGGGCGAGCTTGTGGGTGACGAGCGCCGACATCCCGGGCACGCCGCCCGCCCAGGTCGCGAGGTGCAGCCCCGGGTTGCCGACGGTCGCCACCTTGACGTGGTCGTGCTTGGCCTTGTTGATCGCGTCCAGCCCGAAGAAGGTGAAGAAGACGCTCGCCTCGATCCCCTCCATGCGGGCTCCGTTGGCCATGATCAGGCCCGGATAGACGCCCTCCAGGGAGCCCTTAGAGATGATTATCGAGACCTTCTCGATCGGCTCGGGCCGCTCCTGCGAATCGGTCATCTTGCGCTCGCTCCTCTCTTAGATGCAGCCGCGCGGCTTCGGGATCCCGGCGATCTTGGCCGCGAGTTTCGCCGGGCCTTTCGGGAACAGCTGGTAGAGCTCTTTGATCGGCACGCCCGACGCCTTCCCGAGGGTCCGGATCGAGGGCGCCGAGCCGTCCTCCAGGTAGGCCTGGCGCATGAAGTTGATCACCAGCCAGTGCCGATCCGTGAGCTGCTCGATTCCGTTCTCCGCGGCTATCTGCTCCGCGATCTGCTCGTTCCAGTCCTCGGGCTGCTCCAGGAAGCCCTCGGAGTCGACCTCCACCGGCGTGCCGGCGTAAGTGACGGTGCTCATCGTCTGCCTCCTTCTGCGCTTGCGGTCGATTGCCCGCCGGCCGTCGACATGCGGGCGCTGATGCCGGGCACGTCGCGGCCGGGCAGGATTACATGCCAGTAGAACGACTGAAAGGCGAGCTTGCCGAGGTGGTTGAGGCGCGACTCGCGCAGCAGGGGCAGCGGCCCCAGGCGAGGCCGCGGGTAGCGGCCGGGTAGCGGCTCCACCTCGTAGTTGAAGTCGATCAGCAGCGCCTTGTGGAAGCCGCTCTCGATGAAGCAGTTGACGTGCCCGTCGTAGCTGCCCTCGACCTCTTCGCCGGCGAGGAAGCGCCGGACGTTCTCGGTCAGGGTCTCGCCCTCGAAATGCGCCGCCGAGCCCGCCTTGGAGGTCGGCAGGTTGGCGGCGTCGCCGGTCGCGAACACGTTGGGGGCGGCCTTGCTCTGCAGCGTGTTGTGGTCGGTCCGCACGAACCCCAGCTCGTCACCGAGCTCCGGCGAGCGCGAGACGAACCCGGCGCCGCCGTGCAGCGGGATCGCGACCAGCAGGTCGAAGGGGACCTCGCGCTCGTCCCAGCTGACCAGCCGGCCCCCCTCGCCGTCGACCTGGCCGGTCGCGAACTCTGCCTCCAGGCAGATGTCCTTCTCCGCCAGCATCCCGGCGAGGTGCTCGGCCGCCACAGGCTTGGTGAAAGCCGCATCGAGCGGCGTCGCGTAGGTGATCTCCACCTTCTCGCGAACCCCGCGCTTGCGCAGGTACCAGTCCGCCAGGAAGCAGAACTCGAGCGGCGCGACGGGGCACTTGATCGGCAGGTCGATCATGTTCACCACCAGCCGGCCCCCGTCGAAGGAGCGCAATGCGTCCCGCAGCGCCGTCGCCGCCTCGACCGAGTAGAAGGAGAAGGTCCTCTCGCCCCAGCCGGGACCGGTCAGCCCCTCGGTCTCCTCGTAGAGGAGCGACGCTCCGCTGGCGACGACCAGCACGTCGTAGGAGAGCGTCGAGCCGTCGCCCAGGTGCACGGTGTCGGCGGCGGTCTCCACCCGATCGACCTCCGCCAGGCGGAACTCGATCCCGCCGCGCAGCTGCTCGCGGCGCGAGCGGACGATCGCCTCCGGCTCCTCGAGGCCGAAGGGCACGAAGAGCAGCCCGGGCTGGTAGACGTGCCGGTCGTCGCGGTCGACGACGGTGATCTGGGCGGCATCGCCGTAGAGCCTGCGCAGGCGGTTGGCGACGAGCGTTCCGCCAGTCCCGGCGCCGATCACGACGATGCGGTGGCTCATGGCACCGACGATCGGGGCTCGGCGGGCCGCGAGAGGCCCAGACGACCCAGCAGCCCCTCGAAGGTGTTCGAGGAAAGGTTGGCGAGGGCCATCGCGCGGGCCACCGCATCGACGGCAGCCAGTTCGCCGGGCGTCAGCCGATCGCTTGCGCGGGCGGCCAGATCTGCGGCGACCGGCTCGCGAAAGCGCGCCTCGGCAAGCGCCGCCGCGTAGGCCACCGCCACGCGGCTGCGTTCGTCGAGATCCTCCAGATCGCCCAGGCCGATGGCCCGCAGGTCCTCGGCGCTGACACCGGCGCGGCCCGCCCAGCGCTCGTGCACGAAGGTGCAGCCGCGGCAGGCGTTCACGTGGCTCACGGCGACCATGACCCGCTCTCGCAGGGCCGGATCGAGACCGCGGCCGGAATAGGCGCCGGCGAGCGGGCGGGCCCGCCGGGCGACACCGACGACGTCGCGGACGACGTCGCCCGGCGATGCGAAGGTGCGCGGCGATCGACGGGGAACGGCCATGGTCAGACCCTAGCGGTCGCCGAGACCCGGCCGGCAGGCAAAGCTCGCGTCCCGTAACCCTCGCCGCAGCTTGGGCGGGTGTCTCGGCGGCGATTGCTCGCCGGGTGACCCCGCGGAAGGTCCGACAACGAGATTTGCACCCGCTGAATCGGCCAACTGCGTTCCAATTGGATCCGCCAGAAATCAACAGGCCAGGCGGGCTTTTCATCCGACCTGGTGGGTTGGCGATCTCATGACCCCAAGGTCGAGGGTTGGAAATCCCCCCTTCGATCGGAGCACCAATTACGGCGGGCGCTACCCTACCGCGAGCGTCGTACACCCTCCGTACATGGCGTTGGGAAATCGCGTCTAGCGGCCACGGACGGCCTCACGCACCCGGCTCCCGGATTCTGCTTGGCATCGGGCGATATGTCCAAGGATTCTTACCCAACCGCGGACACCATTCCGGTGCTTTCCTGCGCTCGTAATGAAGGGGTCCCCGGTTCAAATCCGGGCGTCGGCTTTCGAAACGCAGCCCGTTCGGCCAGTGAAAATCCCGCAAAGAAGTTGCGGCTTGAAAGCAACCGGCATACACTAATTTCTCGTATGGGTCGTTGGGGGATCCTTTGTGCGGTTGCTATCGCGGCGCTCTTGGCGGTCGTGCCACTCGCCGTCCGCCGCAGGCGGCCCTACCGATTTCGGCGACGCCCCCGACGGCGCCAAGGCCGGCTACGCGAGCAGTCCGGGCGTCGTCGGCCACTTCCCCTCCAAGCTTGCCGGCGGCGGCCCGCGCCATGCGGGCATCGGCGCCCTGCGCCTCGGGCCGACGACCACCGGCGAGACGGACTCCAGGCAGGTCGACCGAGATCGGGATGACGGCGTCGGCCTCGCCGCGCCGAAGCCCTGCAAGACGGCGACCCTGACGACCGCGATCAAGGGCAGCCCGACCGTTGCGGCCGGCAAATTCGTCTACGTCAACGCCTGGTTCGACTGGAACCGGGACGGCGACTGGGCGGACCTGGCGAGCGACGGCTGCGCTTCGGAGTGGGGCGTCCGCAACCTGCCGGTCCCGGCGTCCTCGATCGGCTCGGTGACGATGTTGCCGATCAAGATCGCCACCGGCAGGCAGGTCAAGGAATTCTGGTACCGGGTCACGATCACCCTCGACGAGGTCCAGATCGACCCGAGCGGGCGCGGGCGCTCGGTGCCCTATCTGTACGGCGAGACCGAGGACTACCTCCAGCAGCCGGGCGGCGGCATATGGCTCGGCTCGCCACCCGAAGAAACCGAAAAAGAAAAAGAAGAACGCGAAGAACGGGAAGAAGAAGAAACCGAAGCGAACGAAAGGTTCAGCGTCCGCTGCGTTCCCGGGGTGCGGGTCATCCCGCACGGCGGCAGCACGACCTTCTCCTTCCAGTTCGTCGAGGCGAAGCGCAAGGGCAAGGGCAAGGGGAAGGGGCCGATCTTCGGAGAATTTCCCGGGGGGCGCCAGGGAAAGGGATTCGAGATCAAGGTGCTGCCCTCACCCAACCAGGGTGGGGTGCCACGCGGCCTCGTCCGGGCGAGAGCATTCCGCTTCAAGAGCAAGGACGTCGATCTGCCGACGCGCATGCAGACCGTGAACGTGGGGGTCACCTTCTCCCGCGGCAAGGTCACCCGGAAGGTCACCTGCAAGGTGATCATCGTCCACGCGGGCAAGAGCGAGAAGAAGAAAAAGGGCGGGAAGAGGGGCAAAGGCAAGGGCAAGAGCGGACAGGTCAAGCCCCCGAAGATCCCGCCGCTGAAATGCGAAGGCGGCTGCGGCGGGGCGCCGACCCCGGCGCCGCCGGCCAAGGGGACGACGCTGACCGATTACGACCTCCACCCGGACGGGACGGCGCGCGTCCACGTGACGCCGACCGACCCCCTCGAAGGCCTGACGATCCCCCTGCTGCCGCCCAATCCGGTCCCCGTGGACCCGCCGAAGGTGATCGGCGGGCAGCGGCCCGATCGAATGCGAACTGATCCCGCTCGAACTGAAAGGCGGGCCTGCCGCCGAGCATTGCCGCCTGATCCCGCCGGGCCCGCCGGAAATCGACTCCTTCTTCGACATCTTCTATGACGTCTCGCTGAGGGGGCAGATCTCCGGCACCCTCGACAGGGCCGATGGGACGCCCGTGGAGAGCTTCACGGCGCCGCCCGCCCCCCCACCGCCCCTGCCGCAGCCGATCGACGAAGGGGGGCTGCCGCCCGCTCCTTCGGCCACCGGCTCGGGCACTCTCACCCCCGGAAGCGCGAACGCAAACGCCGTCGACTTCGACGTCGAATTCGCCGTCCAGAACACGACGTTGACCCGGTTCCTGATCCAGGTGCCGATGTCGATGAAAGTGGTCAGCGGCGGTGCCTCGGGCTTCACCTGCGCGGTCATCGACTTCAAAGTGGGCGTTGAACGCGCGATCGAATGCGAAGGCGCGATTGAAAGCGGCCAATCGATCCAGGGGGGCTTCGAGCTCAACGGCCCGCGACCGAGCCAGCTGACGAACAGCACCAAACTGTTCGGCTTCGCCGGCGAAAGCGAGGAATACGGCCCCTTCGACCTCAATCAGGCGCCCAACCCAAGCGGCTCCGGCATGTTCAGCGGCGCCGGTAACACGAGGAACTTCACGGTGACGCTCAATGCCTTCGCCGCCCTCGACGAATTCCTGCTCGACTTCCCGGAAGGCGTCCAGGTCCAGAGCGGCTCCGTCAGCGCCCCGGCCGCCACGTTCAACTGCGTGAAAGCGATGACCACCGAAGCCGACAACGGCCTCAAATGCAGCGGCAGCGTGGTCAGCGGCCAGCAGATCCAGGGCAGCTTCCAGACGGCGGCCGCCCAGGCCCCGGGAACCCTGGCGGCGACGGAACTGTTCGGCGACGGCCCCGCCTCCCCCCTGATCGGGCCGTTCTCGATCTCCGAAGGCCCCTAGCACCCCCGGAATCGGGACGGCCCGGGAAACAGCGGAGGGGGTGGGATTCGAACCCACGAGCGCCTTGCGACGCCAACAGTTTTCGAGACTGCCCCGTTCAACCACTCCGGCACCCCTCCGGGATATCTCGGCAGCTGATGCTAGCGAATGCGCCGCAGACCGCGCAGCAGAGCGCCGCGCTTCGGTGCCCCGCGGCAGGCCCTCCGCCGATGACCGATTGACAGTTTGTCGATTACCACTAGCCTGGATGCCGTCATGCTTCTCCGTGCGATCCCAATCGGATTGGCCTTTATGGGGGTGGCAGCCGCCTCGGCGCTGCCCGCCGGGGCGCGAACTGCCGCCTATGACAGCCTGAGCGGGGCCAGGCCGGCGGCCGCCCATGGGACTGGAAGACACGCTGTCTGCTCGAGACTCCATCGTCAGCGTCGGCGCTGCCACCAGCATCGCTCCCCGAGCGGGGGCGCCAACAGCCCGGGCGGGGATTCATCCCAAACCACAGCGCCTCCACCAACGCCCGCGCCGCTCGACACCACGCCTCCGAAGTTCGCCGGCCTGGAAGAAGCCTTCGCCTGCACCCCCGGGCCGCAACGACCCGGGCAGACCACTCCCGTCATGTTGACCTGGCAGGCGGCGAGCGACGAAATCACGCCGGCCTCGCTGATCGTCTACGACATCTACATGTCAATGAGGCAAGGTGGCGGGGACTTCTCGGCGCCGACCTGGACCGCACCTCCGGGCGCGACCGCCTTCGAGACGCCCGGCCTGCCCTCGCACGGAACCTTCTACTTTGTGGTGCGGGCCCGCGATCAGGCGGGCAACGAGGACGCCAACACGGTCGAGCGCCAGGGCGTCGATCCCTGCCTCTGAGACTCTCGCGCTCGAGGTGGTCGGCAAGCATCGCCGCCGCCTCATCCTCGTTTGCCCGGCCAGATCGCGAAGCAGGGCTCAGCGCCGGAAGTCCCAGCGGAAAAGGAGATCGATGCCGGCCATCGTGTAGCCGTCGACCCGCGGTTCGCCGACTCCCGTCCGCGGGTACCAGCCGTTGACCAGCGGCGCCCCGGGGGCGATGTTTCCGACCGCATCGGTCAGGTGCAGCGGCAAAGTCCCGGGGCCGACGGCACTGAGCGCGACGCCGTCGGTGGAATGGATGCGGTTCTGGATCGCCTTGCTACGGACGTCGAAGACGGGGACGTTGGCCTTGAGCGTGGTAACGGCGTTCGCCTTCGGGCGAAAGGCCCGGCCGACGTAGCGGGCCGTACAGCAGGTGTAGGTGCCCGGCAGGTCGGTGCCGTCGATCGTGCTTACGCGGCTGGAGCCGGTCAGGATCGTCAGTCGCAGTCTCGCCGGGTTGGGGCCCGACTTCACCTGGATGCGCTTGATCCGGCCACTCGCCGGCACGAGGGAGGTCGGCTTCAGCGAGTTGACGTAGCCGCCGTGGCGGTAGGTGCAGGAGCGCTGGTTGGTCGGCGCCAGTTCGACCCCACCGATCGGGCCGAGGATCAGCGCCGACTCGCAGCCGTAGGCCGCGTTGGCCGCGCCCCTCATCGAGCTGCCAAACCAGGTGGCCGAGGCGAGAGGCGCGAACGTCAGCGCGACAGAGGTGACGAGGATCGCCGCGAGCACGGCGGGACGATGGACGAGCATGGCGGATCCCCGATCCTAGCGAGGGCGGGATCAATCGCATGGCTCAAGCAGCGGCGCCGGGATACCGACCAGATATGTGTGGGCCAGGCCGAGCAGACCCGATTCGGGCGATTCTTCGATCGCCGGCCCCTGCTCCTGCGCGGAGTGGCCCTGGCCGCCCTGCTGTGGGGGCTCGGCTATCTCGTCTGGCGGATCGGCTGGAGCGCCGAAGGGGCGAGCCCTCTTGCCTTCGGGATGCTGCTGGCGACAGAGATCTACGGCATCTGGGCGCTGGCGACCCTGACCTGGTTCTCCTGGTCACGCCGGCCCGCCGAGCGCCCCCCGGCGACCCCGGGACACGCCGTCGACGTCTACGTCTGCACCTACGACGAGCCCGCCGAGGTCGTCGCCGCCACCCTGGCCGGCTGCCGCGCGCTCACCTACCCCCACACGACCTGGCTGCTCGACGACGGCCGCCGGCCGCAGATGCGGGAGCTGGCGGAGCTGGCCGGCGCCGGCTACCTGACCCGCCCCGACAACTCGCACGCGAAGGCCGGCAACATCAACGCCGCCCTGCCGCGCACCGCCGGCGACCTGGTCCTGATGCTCGACGCCGATCACGTGCCGATGCCCGACGCGCTGGACGCGCTGGTCGGCTACTTCGACGACGAGGAGATCGGCCTCGTGCAGAGCCCGCACGACTTCTTCAACCACGACTCGGTCCAGCACTACGTCGTCGGCCGCCACGAGCAGTCGCTCTTCTACCGCGTCATCTGTCCCGGCAAGGACCGCCACGGCGCCGCCTACTGGTGCGGCTCCGCCGCGCTGATCCGCCGGGCGACGCTGCTCGAGATCGACGGGGTCGCCACGGAGACGATCGCCGAGGACTTCCACACGACCATCCGCATGCAACGGCACGGCTGGCAAACCCGCTACCACGACGAGGTGCTCGTCCAGGGCCTTGCCCCGCACGACCTCGACGGCTACCTCCTGCAGCGCGACCGCTGGGCGCGCGGCAACCTCGCCGTCTTCACCCTGCCGGAGTCCCCCCTGCGGGCGAGCGAGCTGCGCCCCCTCCAACGCCTCTCCTACTTCGCCAGCCTCGCCGCCTACCTGGCGCCGCCGATGCGCCTGCTCCTGCTGCTGACGCTGGCGCTCGTGCTCTGGACGGGGGCTCTGCCGATGAAGATCAGCGTCGTCGCCCTGGCGACCCTCTGGCTGCCGTATCTGGTCCTCAACCTCGGCGCCGGTGGCGCGCTCTCGCGCGGATTCATGCGGATCGGCGAGACCGCCCATTACGAGCTGCTGACGATGGAGATCTACACCCGCGCCCTGCGCTGCATCCTCCGGCCCGGCCACACCGCCTTCAAGGTGACCCCGAAGCAGGGCAGCGACGGCGGCGGCCTTGGCGCCCTGCGGCGGCTGCACCTGGTCCTCCTCTGCGCCGTGCTGCTCGCCGGCGGCACCGTCCTGCGCCTGCTCGACCTGGTCGGCGCCGGCCCGCTCCCGGACCTGCCCGGGATCGCGATGGTGATCGTCCCCCTGCTCGGCCTCTTCGAGCTGAGGCGGGTGCTGAAGACGCTGCTGGCGGTCAGCCGGCGCCGGCAGCGGCGCCTCGTCTACCGCTTCGAGGGGGACGCGCCGGCCGACCTCTACTCGCCCCAGGGCCACGTCGGCGGCAGGCTGATCGACGCCAGCGCCGCCGGGGTCGGCCTGGTCACCGAGGCGCCGCTCGAGATCGGCGCCCGCCCCGCCGTCCTCCTCGAGCTGCTCGACGCAGCGCAGCGGCCGCACGAAGTCGCCGTGCAGGTCGAGATCCGCTCCTGCCGGGCGAGCGACCACGGCTATCTGGTCGGAGCGACGATCGTCGACATCGACCCCGAGTCCCGCATGTGGCTGATGGAGTGGTGCTATGTCGTCTGCAGCCACGAGCGACTGCGCGGCCATCGCCCGTCGGCGCGCGCCTCCGAGCGGGAGCCGATCGTCATCCGCCTGCCCGACGAGCAGCCCGTGCCGGTGCCGCTGGCCCTCGCCGCCTGAGCCTCGCGATCGACTCCGACAACGTCGCCGCCTACCGGGCCCACTCGAAGGCGATGGCGCACGGCACGCCGATCGCCGAAGCCGCGATCGACGGCTTCAGCGATTGGCAGGTCGTCGAGGCGATCGAGCGGATGTGGTCGGTGGGGACCCAGATCGAGCAGGAGGCCGGCGACGAACTGCCGGCGCAGCCCGCCCGCTCTCCTCGGCGCTGAGCGACGCGCTCGGGCCGCTGAAGCGGAGAGGGTGGGATTCGAACCCACGAGGCGGGTTAACCCCGCCCACGCGATTTCCAATCGCGCTCCTTAAGCCACTCGGACACCTCTCCGGGTCTGCACAGGGTATTGGCTCACCCGCCGCGGCGGGCGGCGAAGAACTCGCGCAGGAGCTCCGCGCAGGGCTCGGCGAGCAGGCCGGCGGCGACCTGCGGGCGATGGTTGAGAGCCGGCTCGCCGAGCACGTCGAGGACGCTGCCGGCGGCGCCCGCCTTCGGGTCCGACGCCCCGTAGACGACGGTCGGGATGCGGGCGAGGACGATCGCCCCGGCGCACATCGCGCAGGGCTCGAGGGTCACGTAGAGGGTGGTGCCGGGCAGGCGCCAGCCGCCCAGCGCCGCGGCCGCCTCGCGGATCGCGAGCAGCTCGGCGTGAGCGGTGGGGTCGCCGCGCAGCTCGCGCTCGTTGCCCGCCGCCCCCAGCGGCTCGCCGCCCCGGGCGATCACGGCGCCGATCGGCACGTCGCCGTGGCCGGCCGCCGCCCGCCCGCGCTCGATCGCCAGCCCCATCAGCCGCTCGTCGGTGGAATTGAATGCGCCGTTCGTCATCGGACCCGGGAGTATCGGGAAGCAACAACTTAGCCAGCCACCCGGTGTTAGCTGAATGCCCGCTCGAAAGCAGGGAATATGCGGGTCCGGCTGGATAGATGAGACGACTTTTCGCGACTGCCCTTGCCCTTGCCCTGCTCGCCGCCTGCGCGGCTGCCGGGTCGTCGCCCGCTGCGCCGCACCGCATCAGCGTCGCGCCGGCGCGGGAATTCGTCCCCCATGAGCTGATCTTCAAGCTCGCCGGCGAGCGCACGCCGCACACCCGCGCCCTGCCCGGCGGGATCGACGTCCGCGACGCCGCCGAGGCCCTGCGCCGCCGCCCGGGCGTGCAGTACGCGGTTCCCAACTACCTCGCCACCGCCTCCGCGGACGTGCCGGCGCCGGTGCCCAACGATCCCGGCACGCTGCCGGGGCTGCGCGGGGTGCCCGGCGGCTGGGTCCTGAAACAGTGGAGCTTCCTGCCCTCGGCGGGCCTGGGAACGCCGCTCCTGCCGACCTCGCCGGGCGGCATCGACGCGCCCTCTGCCTGGGCGAACCTGAACGCCGTCGGCCGGGCGGGCGCGCGCGGCATCACCGTTGCGGTCCTCGACACCGGGATCGCCTACCGGGCCCTCGGCAGCCGCTTCCGGCGCAGCCCCGACTTCACCGCCGGCCAGTTCGTCAAGGGCCACGACTTCGTCGACGACGGCGGCATGCCGCTGGACCGCAACGGCCACGGGACGCACGTCGCCGGGACGATCGCCGAGAAGACCAACAACGGGATCGGCCTCGTCGGCCTCGCCTACCGGGCGAAGCTGATGCCGGTCAGGGTCCTCGACCGCCTCGGGCGCGGGCGCGCCGACGAGATCGCCGCGGGGATCAGGTTCGCGACCGACCACGGCGCCGACGTGATCAACATGAGCTTCAATTTCGGCTGCGGAAAGAAGGTGCCGAGCGTCACCCAGGCGGTCCACTACGCGACCCACCGTGGCGTCGTCCTCGTCGCCTCGGTCGGCAACCTCGGCTCGGAGTCCTGCGTCTCGCCGCCGGCGACGATCACCGGTGTGATCGGCGTCGGCGGGAGCACCGAGGGCGGCTGCGTCGGCAACTACTCGCTGAGCGGCAAGGACGTCGACATCGTCGCCCCCGGCGGCGGCGAACCGGGCACGGCCTGCCCGTCGGTGCTCGCGGGGCCGATCTTCCAGGTCACCTTCAAGGGCGCCAAGGAGCGCCGCTTCGGCGAGCCGGCGGACTACGTCGGCACCTCGATGGCCGCCGCCCACGCCTCCGGGGTCGCCGCAATGGTGCTGGCCGGCGGCCTGATCGACCGCAGCAAGAAGGGCGGCTCGGTGCAGGCCCAGGTGGCGACGCGGCTGAAGAAAACGGCGCGCAGCCTGGGGGCCTCCCCCCTGCTCCAGGGGGCCGGCCTGATCGACGCCGGCCGGGCGACCGACCCGGAGTGCCAGCTCGCCTGCTTCGCCGAACGCTGAGCGGGGCCCGCCCCGGCGGCGGTGCGGCTCAGGTCGTGCGGACGATGATCACGCTGCAGGGGGTGTGATGGGCAACCTTGTTGGGGACGCTGCCGAGCAGGAAGCGCCGTGCCCCGGCCATGCCCTTGTTGCCGACCACGATCAGGTCGGCCTTGGTCTGCTCGGCGACGCTGAGGATCGCCTCGGCGGCATCGCCCTCGACCGGGTGGGTCTGGGCCTCGATCCCCTCCTTCTTGGCCTCGGCGGCCGCCGCGTCGAGGACCAGGTTGACGTCCTCGCGGGGGCCGAGCTCGTACTGGACGTCGGCCGGAGCGTCGCGCTGCTCGGCGTCGGACGCGCCGCTTCGGGGCCGGCGCGTAGGCACTGACGATGCTGAGCGTCGCGCCCGAGAGCCTGGCGAGGTCGGTCGCCTGGCGAAGCGCCTCCGCGGCGGTCTCCGAACCGTCGGTTCCAACCACAATTCGAGTGAACACGCCCCGCCTCCTTGTCGGTCGCTGAACGGCGCTGATACTAACGCCGCGGCTGGGCCTCGTCGTTAACGCCGCGCGTCGCCTGCCCGGGCAGGCCGCGGAAGCCGTCGCCGAGGATTTCCGTCGGCGTCGTCGCCAGGCGGACGATCGCGATCGCCATCGAGGCCAGCAGGCAGAGGATCAGGATCGTCATCCCGGCTTTCCACAGCGAGGGCACGGGCCGCAGACTAGCCGCGGGAGGACGGCGGGTTTAGGGTTGGCGCATGGAGAGGGTCGCGGACGGGGTCTGGTTGTTGCGGGGAGACCTGGGCAAGTCGATGAACATCTACTTCATCGAGGACGGCGACGGGGTCGTCCAGTTCGACGCCGGCACCAAGGCGATGACGAAGCAGGCGAAGGCCGCCGGCGAGGAGCTCGGCGGGGTGAAGAAGATCGTCCTCGGGCATGGCCACGCCGACCACCGCGGCACGGCCCCGCACATGGGGGTCCCGGTCCACTGCCACCCGGACGAGGTCGCCGACGCCGAAAGCGACGCCGCGATCGACTCCTACATGGAGATCTCGAAGCTGCCGGCGCTGCGAGCCCGGCTCGCCTACCCGCTGCTGATGCGGCGCTGGGACGGCGGCCCGGTGGGGATCGAGGGAACCGTGACCGAGGGCGACAGGGTCGCCGGCTTCGAGGTCGTCGAGTTCCCCGGGCACGCGCACGGGCTGATCGGCCTCTGGCGCGAGAGCGACAGGCTGGCGCTGGTCAGTGACGTCATCTACCTGATCGACTCGGTGAAGCTGGGCAAGCCGCTGCCGCCGGGCGAGGCGAGCGTTCCTCACCCGGCCTGGGCGTGGAACCACGACAGGGCGAAGGAATCCGTGCGCAAGCTGGCGGCGCTCGACCCGGCGATCGTCGCCGCCGGCCACGCCGAGCCGCTGGCGGCCGAGAGCCTGCGCGAGACGCTGGAACGCGCGGCGGAGAAGTACTGAGCCGGTAGTTTTCCGGCCTCGATGCTCGGAACCTACGCTTCGGCGGCATTGATCTGCGCCGCCTCGCTGCTCGTCGGGCGGGCCCTGCTGACGATCGCCGGGCGGAGCACGTGGTCCTGGCTGGAGCCGGCCGTCGGCTTCGGCGCGATCGTCGCCGTCACCGGGCTGCTGGCGCGAGTCGTCGGCCACGGCACCTCGGCGACGCTCGGCGCCCTCGCCCTGGTTCTCGTCGCCGCGGCGATCTGCCTGCGCGGACGCTACCCGGCGCCGGGCGCCCTGCGCGCCGGCCTGCCCGTCGCGATCGCGGTCGGGGCGGCGCTCAGCATTCCGTTCCTGGTCAGCGGCCGCTGGGGCCTGATCGGCGTCGGCTTCAACAACGACCTCGGCCTGCACCTGGCCTGGGCCGAGTGGCTGCGCAGCGGCTTCGGCCCCGAGCCCTTCGGCGGCTACCCGCTCGGCCCCCACGGGCTCGCCGTCGCGGTCGCCGCCGTGCCCGGCCTGTCGCTGGGCCAGGCCTTCCTCGGCGAGATCTTCGCGATCAGCACGATGATCGGGCTGACCGCCCTGGCGGCCCTCTCGGGCCTCGGTGCGGTGCGCCGCGCGCTGGCGGCGGCGATGGTCGCCCTCACCTACCTCGGCGCCTCCTACTTCGCCCAGGGCGCCTTCAAGGAGACCGCCGAGGCGCTCTTCGTGCTCGCTGTCGCCCTGGCGCTGCGCGACCCCGGCGCCGTGCCGGCGGGGCGCTGGCCGAGGCTGCGGCTGTCCCTCCCCTATCTGGCGATCGCCGGCGGCGTCTTCTTCTCCTACAGCTTCGCCGGCCTCGCCTGGCCGATCGCGATCGTCGCGCTCTGGGGCCTGACCAAGCCGGCCGTGCGGCGGGCGCTCGCCCCGCGGGCGGTTCTCCGCGCCGTCTGGCGACCGCGGTCGCTGCTCGTCCTGCTCGCCCTCGCCGGGCTCGGCGCGCTCGCCCTGATCGGGCCCTTCGGGTTCGGCGGCGGCTTCAACAAGGTCGCCGGCAGCAACACCTACGGCCCGGTCTCGCCGGTCGAGGCGCTCGGCGTCTGGCCGACCCCCAACTACCGGCTCGACGCCGCCGGGGGCGCCCAGCTCCGCGGCCTGGCCGCGGCGATCGGGGCGCTGGCCCTCCTCCTCGGCGCCGCCTGGTGGGTGCGCCGCCGCGAGTACGAGGTGCCGCTGGCGCTGGCGGCCTGCGCCGGCATCTACGCGCTCTCCCTGCCCTTCAGCGGCGACTACTCGCAGGCGAAGGCGCTGATGATCGCCGCGCCCCTGGCGATGCTGGTCGCGATCCGCCCCCTGTTGACCGAACTCGGCGGCGGCCGACGGGCCGAAAATACGCCCATAGGGCGTAAAATCGGCCCATCGGCGGGGGTGGTTCGGATCGGCTGGGCGGCGCTCGCCGTCGTCTTCGTCGCCGGGGCCGCCTACTCGACCTTCCTGGCCCTGCGCGACGCTCCCGTGGGGCCGCCCGGCCACGGCTCGGAGCTGAGGGCCTTCCTGCCGATCGTCCACGGCGAGCCCGTCCTCTATGCCGGCCAGGATCGCTACGCGGCCTACGAGCTGCTCGGCGCCGACACCCACGTCCCGCTGGTCGAGTTCCCAGACGAGGCGGTCGCCCAAAACCTCGAGAAGCCCTTCGACACCGGCGATGCCTACAGCCCGATCGACTTCGACTCCTTCTCGCGCTCGACCCTGAACGCGTTCCCCTACGTGATCACCGGCCGCGCGGCCTGGAACAGCGAGGCGCCGGACAGCTTCAAGCGGATCGCCTCGACGCGCTCCTACCTGCTCTGGGAAAGGCGCAGCGACCCCCCGCACGAGCGCCACGTCCTGCTCGAGGGAACCGAGCCGGCGGCCTTCGCCGGCTGCGCCGCGCCCGAGATCGCGATCCTGACCGCCGACCACGGGCGCGCCTCGCTCTTCCCGGAAGCCGTGATCGGCAAGAAACGGGACTGGGTCGAGACGAGCGTGCTCGGCACCGGCGAGAGCGCGACCCAGACGCTGGACCTCGGGACGGGACGCTGGCGACTCTCGCTCCAGTACTTCTCCCCGATCGACCTGACCCTGAGCGCGCCCGGCCTACGCCAGCCTCTGCCGGCGGCCCTCGACGGCCAGCGCCCGAACACGATCAGCCTCGCCAACAACGGCCAGTTCTGGCCCGCAGGGGAGATCGTGAGCGACGGGGGCCCGGTCGAGTTCACGCTGACGGCCGCCGATGCGAGCGGGATCCAGAGCCTCCTCGGCTACGACGGCAAGGCCTCGATCGGCGAGCTGGTCGCGGTCCGCGACGCGCCCCACCGGATCGTCGACCTGAGCCAGGCCTGCGGCCACTGGCTCGACTGGTACCAATCCGGTGCCGCGCCCTAGGTACTCCGGGCAACGCCAAAAGGCGGACTGACCAAGCGATTCAAGGACGTAGGGAGCGTGGCGTGCTCTGCACGCGAGCGACTGAGGACGCCGAAGCGCGCCGGTCAGACCGCCTTCGACGCGAGTCTCTCCGGCGGCACGCGGACCACGTCGTAGACGGCGCCGGTCTTCTCGAGGCCGTCGATGACCAGCGCCGAGACGTCGAGTTGCCAGCGGCCGAGGCCGTGGGTGGCCGAGGTCGGGAAGGCGTGGTGGTTGTTGTGCCAGGCCTCGCCCAGCGTCGGGATCGCGATCAGGGCGAGGTTGCGGGACTCGTCGGTGGTCTCGAAGTCGCGGTTGCCGAATACGTGGCAGAGCGAGTTGATGCTGTAGGTGAAGTGGTGGAGGACGAAGACGCGGACGAGACCGCCCCAGAGCAGCCCGGTGGCCGCCGCGAACAGGGTCCCGCCGATCGCCCAACCGAGGAAGAAGGGGAGCAGCAGGCCGCCGATCGCCCAGACGAGGAAGGTCCCGTCGACCCAGCTGATGATCGGGTCCTTGATCAGGTCGGGGGCGAAGCGTTCCTTGTTCCCCCGCTGGGTGTGGATGAAGAGCCAGCCCATGTGGGCGTGGAAGAGGCCGCGCAGGGCGCCGCTCCAGCCGTGGCCGTGATCGACGTGGGGGCTGTGCGGGTCGCCGGCTTCGTCGGAGAAGGCGTGGTGCTTGCGGTGGTCGGCGACCCAGGAGATCACCGGGCCCTCGATCGCCGCCGAGCCGAGGATGCCGAGCAGGGCGTGCAGCCACGGCTTCGCCTTGAAGGCGCGGTGGGTGAGGTGGCGGTGGAAGCCGACCGTGATCCCGAGCCCGGTGAGGAAGTAGAGCCCGACGAAGAGGAAGACGTCGCTCCAGTGCAGGGCCTCGCCCCAGACCTGCCAGGCGGCGAAGCCGATCGCGACGAACGGGATCAGCGTGACCAGGCCGGTGATGATCCGGTCCCGCGTCTCGTTGGCGACGGGCTGTATGTCGCTGGGGAGCGGGCCGGCGGCGGAGGACATTGTCATCGATCATACGCATCGCGTCGACGAACGTGACGCGGATCGATGGCGTATTCGATCGCGGGCGCCGGTAGGGTCAGGCAATGCCGTTCGCGAATCCCGCCCCGCTGAAACGAGAGATCGAGCGCAGCATCCCCGAACGCCCCTTCGCGGTCGAGTTCTGGGACGGGACCAGACTCGAGGCCAGCTCGGAGGGCGGGCCGACCTTCTTCGTGCGCTCGCCGCGGGCCGCCGCCCACGTCCTGCGAGCTCCGGGCCAGCTCGGCCTCGGTCGCGCCTACGTCAGCGGCGAGATCGAGGTCGACGACATGGACGCGGTCATCGCCCTGCTCGACGGCTGGAAGCCGCCGCCGCTGGAGGGGGCGGAGAAGCGCCGGCTGCTGCTCGGCGCCGTGCGGGCGGCCGGGCTGACCCTGCCGCCGAAGCTGCCCGCATCCGAGCTCAGGCCGACTGGACGCCGCCACTCGAAGGAGCGCGACGCGCGCGCCGTCCGCCACCACTACGACGTCTCCAACGAGTTCTTCGCGCTCTTTCTCGACGACTCGATGACCTACAGCTGCGGAATCTTCTCGCGAGGGGCGAGGACGCTGGAGGAGGCGCAGGAGGAGAAGCTGGAGACCGTCGCCCGCAAGCTGGAATTGAAGGAGGGCGACCGGGTATTGGACGTCGGCTGCGGCTGGGGCAGCTTTCCGCTCTGGGCGGCCACCAGGCACGGGGCGACCGTGGTCGGCATCACCCTCTCCCCTCCCCAGGCCGAAAAAGCCCGGCGGCGGGCCGAGGCGGCGGGCGTCGCCGACCGGGTCGAGATCCGGGTCATGGACTACCGCGACCTGGCCGGCGAGAAGTTCGACGCGATCGCCAGCATCGGCATGGTCGAGCACGTCGGCGCCGTCAACATCGACGTCTACGCCCGCACCCTTGCAGGGCTGCTCGAGCCGGGCGGGCGCCTGCTCAACCACGGGATCACCCGCCTTCGCCACACCGACGGGGAGGCGGGGCCGTTCTCGGAGCGCTACGTCTTCCCCGACGCCGCCCCTCTGCACCTCTCGCGAAATCTGCTGGCTCTCGAACGGGCGGGATTCGTCACCCACCACGTCGAGGGCTTCGCCTCCGACTACGCCGAGACCCTGCGCCACTGGCACACCCGGCTCGACGAGAACCTCGACGAGGCCGTCCGCCTGGCCGGGCCCGAGCGGGTCCGCGTATGGCGCCTCTACCTGCGCGCCGCCCGCAACGGCTTCGACTCCGGCTTCACCTCGATCTACCAGGCCCGCTGCACGCTCGGCCAGGTCGACCGCGACGGCCAGGTCGGCAGCTTCCCGGTCGCCGCCGCCGCCCTCTGACGGGCCGCGGCCAAGCAGATCGAGGACGCAGGGAGCATGGCGTGCAAACGCACGCGAGCGATCGAGGACGTGGATATGCGCCGGCCGCGGCCCGTCAGAGCGGGAAGCCGGACTCGACGGTCTGCAACGCCCAGTCGGCGCCCGCCTCGGAGAGCTCCTCGACCGAGTAGCTCCCGGTTGCCACCCCGGCGACCCGGATCCCGGCGCCGTGGCCTGCGATCACGTCGCGCGGGGTGTCACCGACGGCGAATGTGGCGCCTCGGTCCAGCGGGGACCCGTTGGCCTCGCCGCCGCGCTCGAGCGCCTTCTCCGTCAGCTCGGTGCGGTCGCGAGAGTCCGATCCGAAGCCGCCGAAGGCGAAGAAGCGGTTGAGGTCGCCGCGGGCGAGCTTGATCCGGGCCGCCGGCTCGATGTTGCCGGTGACGATCCCGAGCAGGACGCCCTCGGCCGTCAGTCGCTCGAGCAACGCCACGATCCCCGGCATCACCCGGTACCCGGCCGACTCGGCGACGGCGTCGGGGAGGTGGCGCAGGTAGCCGGCGATCGCCGCCGCCCGTTCGGCATCGGTCCCGTCGCGGCCGATCACCTCGCGGAAGACGATCTCGGCGATTTCCGGGTCGGTCATCCCGGCGTGGGTGTGCTCGTCGATGTCGGCGTCGATGCCGTGGCTCTCGCGGAATGCGCGCTGCCAGGCGACGGCGCCGGCGCCGCCGGTGAGGAGCAGGGTGCCGTCGATGTCGAACAGAACCGCTCCGGGGCCCATCGTCACTCGCCGAGAAGTTCTTTCTGGGTCAGCCAGTAGAGGAGGCCGAGCGCCGGCAGGACGACGATCGCCGCGATCACGAAGACGACCAGCACGGCGTCCAGGGTCGGGCCCGGCGCCGCCGCCTGGTCGATCCGCAGCGAGGTCGGCAGCAGGTAGGGAAACTGGGCCACGCCCCAGCCCCAGATCACGGCGACGACGGCGCCCACCGCGAGCGGCCGCATGCCGCGGCGGCCGCCGCGCAGGAGCAGGGCGAGGGCGCCGAGGCCGCAGAGCGCCGAGAGCACGACCAGGGGCAGGCCCTGGTCGGTGAGCCGGTCGAAGATGTAGCGAGCTTCCGAGTGCAGCGCGAAGATGCCGGCAACCGCGAGGGCGCCGGCGGCGAGCGCCGCGAGCAGCGCCCGGCGGGCGAAGTACTCCTCGAGGTCGGCGGCCTCGGCGTGGCGGGCATCGGTGACGAGGAAGACGGCCGCGACGTATGCGCCGCTGGCTACGAAGAGGGCGCCGACCAGCAGGGGCAGGGGCGCGATCCAGCTCGAGAAGGCGGCGCCGTTGCCGGCCGCCGGGACGTTGCCGGCGGCGATCGCGCCGACCACCGTGCCCATGAAGAAGGGGGTGATCACCGAGGAGACCGCGAACGCCGCCCCCATTGCGCGACGCGCCTCGAGGGTGCGGATCGACTTCCGGAAGGCGAACCCGGCGCCGCGCAGGACGATCCCGACAGCGGCCAGTGCGAGGGGCACGTAGAGGGTCGACATGATCGCGCCGAAGGCCTCCGGGAACGCCGTCCAGAGGACGACGAGGATGAAGATCAGCCAGACGTGGTTCGCCTCCCAGACCGGCGTCAGCGAGCGCTGGATCAGCTCCCGCGGGCGCTCGCCCTTCTCGGCGTCGCCGGCGACCAGGTCCCAGAGGCCGCCGCCGAAATCAGCGCCGCCGAAGACCGCGTAGAGGGTCGCCCCGATCCAGAGAATCCCCGCGGCGACGTCCGCCTCGGTCATTGGCCGGCCCCCGTCGGGCCGTACGGCGTCTCAACGTCCGTCCCCTCCTCGCGCCAGCGGCGCGACATCGAGCGCAGAACGAGGATCGCGATAGTCCCCAGGGCCGCGTAGAGCAGCAGCACGGCGGCGAAGGCAAACCAGATCCCGCGGGCCTCGGTCACCGCTTCGGAGGTGCGCATGTAGCCCTGCACGATCCAGGGCTGGCGGCCGACCTCGGTGACGATCCAGCCGCACCAGAGCGCGACCACCGCCCCCGCCCCCGAGAGCGCGACCGCGCGCAGGAACCACGGCGTCCTCGGGATCTCGCGGCGTTTCCACCAGGCCCAGCCGAGCCAGATGCCGAGCAGCAGCAGCGCCGAGCCGATCCCGACCATCGCGTCGAAGGAGAGGTGCAGGAGGGTGTTGGCAGGCGGCCGTTCGTCGGCCGGGATGTCGTTGAGGCCCGTGACTTCGGTGTCGGCGCTCCAGCCGACCAGGAACGAGTCGAGGTCGGGGATCGGGATCGCCCCCTTGACGCCGTCGCTGGTGCAGATCCCGCCGATGTACTCGGTCTGATTCGGCCCGCTTTCCTGAATGCACTCCATCGCCGCAAACTTGGCCGGCTGGTGGTCGGCGACCGCGCGCGCCGCCGTGTCGCCGACGAAGAGCTGGATCGGGGTCGCGATCAGCGCGATCGTCAGCGGGATCAGCAACCCGAGCCGGTGCAGGCGGTCGCGGCGGCCCCGCAGCATCCCGACCGCGTAGATCGAGGCGACAAGGAAGCCGGCGACCATGTAGGCGGCGAGGATCATGTGCGGGACCTCGTAGCCCCAGGCCGGGTTGAAGAGGACCTTGAAGGGCTCCGTTTCGACGACCTTTCCGGCGCCGTTGAGGGTGAACCCCTGCGGCTGGTTCATCCAGGAGTTGGCGGTGACGACGGCGAAGGCACCGCCGATCCCGGTGATCACCATCGGCACACCCGACCAGAAGTGGGCCCAGCCGCTGAGCCGCTTCCACCCGTAGAGGTAGATGGCCAGGAAGATCGCCTCGGTGAAGAAGAAGATCCCCTCGACCGCGAAGGCGATCCCGAAGGCATCGCCGAAGCGGGCCATGAACTGCGGCCAGAGCAGGCCGAACTCGAAGCTGAGGACCGTCCCGGTCACCGCCCCCACCGCAAAGGTCACCGCCATCGCCTTCGACCAGCGCCGGGCGAGCCGCATCGCGTCCTCGTCGCCCCGTTTCAGCCCGATGTAGTTGGCGGTCAGCATGATCGCCGGAAAGGCGACGCCGATACAGGAGAGGATGATGTGGAAGGCGAGCGTGAACGCCATCAGCTCGCGCGCTGCCAGCAGATTCGATGACGACGCCGCCAGGGGAAGCGGGTCGAGCGGGAGCATGGTCGCGAGCCTACTCCCCCCGACGGGCGTTGCGGTAGCGCCGGATCAGCGAGTTGGTCGAGCTGTCGTGGCGCAGCTTGGGCTCCCTGCCGGCCTCCAGCTCGGGGATGATCGCGACGGCGAGCGCCTTGCCCAGCTCGACGCCCCACTGGTCGAAGGAGTCGATTCCCCAGACCGCCCCCTGGACGAAGACGCTGTGCTCGTAAAGGGCGACCAGCGTGCCCAGGGTCTGCGGGTCGAGGCGCTCGGCGAGGATCGTGTTCGAGGGCCGGTTGCCCTCCATCACCCGGTGCGGCACGACCGGCTCCGGCGTTCCCTCCTCACGGACCTGCTCCGGGGTTTTGCCGAAGGCGAGCGCCTCGCCCTGGGCGAAGACGTTCGACATCAGCAGGTCGTGGTGGCGCCCCAGCGGGTTGTTGGAATGCATGAAGCCGATGAAGTCGCAGGGGATCAGCCGCGTCCCCTGGTGGACCAGCTGGTAGAAGGAGTGCTGGCCGTTGGTCCCCGGCTCCCCCCAGAAGATCGCGCCCGTGTCGTAGTCGACCCGCGCCCCCTCCAGGGTCACGTGCTTGCCGTTCGACTCCATCGTCAGCTGCTGCAGGTAGGCGGGGAAGCGGTGCAGGTACTGGTCGTAGGGGAAGATGCCGCAGGTCTGGGCGCCGAAGAAGTCGCCGTACCAGACCGAGAGCAGCCCCATCAGCGCCGGCAGGTTCGAGGCAAGCGGCGCCTCGCGGAAGTGCTCGTCCATCGCGTGGAAGCCGCTCAGCATCTCGGCGAAGCGGGCCGGGCCGATCGCCAGCATCGTCGAGAGCCCGATCGCCGAGTCCATCGAGTAGCGGCCCCCCACCCACTCCCAGAATCCGAACATGTTGTCGGTGTCGATGCCGAACTTCGCGACCTCCTCGGCGTTGGTCGAGACGGCGACGAAGTGCTTGGCGACCGCCGCCTCCTCGCCGCCGAGGCCGGCCAGCGCCCACTCCCGAGCGGTGCGCGCGTTGGTCATCGTCTCCAGCGTCGTGAAGGTCTTCGAGGAGATCACGAACAGCGTCTCCTCGGGGTCGAGGTCGCGGGTGGACTCGGCGAAGTCGGTGCCGTCGACGTTGGAGACGAAGCGGAAGGCCATCTCCCGCCGCGAGTAGTGGCGCAGCGCCTCATAGGCCATCACCGGGCCCAGGTCGGAGCCGCCGATGCCGACGTTGACGACGTTGCGGATCGGCTTGCCGGTGTGGCCCAGCCACTCGCCGGACCGGACCCGCTCGGCGAAGGCCGCCATCCGGTCGAGGGTCTCGTGGACCTCCTTGACGACGTCGACGCCGTCGACGATCAGCGAGCGGCCCCTCGGCATCCGCAGCGCCACGTGGAGGACGGCGCGGTCCTCGGAGACGTTGATGTGCTCGCCGGCGAACATCGCTTCCCGGCGCTGCTCGACGCCACGCTCGCGAGCCAGCTCGCCCAGCAGCATCACCGTCTCGTCGGTGATCCGATTCTTGGAGAAGTCGAGATGCAGGCCGGCGCCGTCGCCGACCAGGCGCTCGCCGCGCTCCGGGTCGGCGGCGAAGAGGTCGCGCATGTGGACCTCGCCGATCTCCGCGTGATGCGCCTCCAGCCTCTTCCAGGCGGCGCCCTCGCGGAGGTCGGCCCCCCCGGCGGGGGTCATCGGCGATCACCGGCAGCGGGCACGCGCGCTACCCGACCTTCTGGCGCTCGGCCTCGATCGAGGCGAGGAGGTCGTTCCAGGAGTCGACGAATGCCTTCTTCCCCTCCTCCTGGAGGCGCGCCGCCAGCGCTCTGACTCCGATCCCGGCGCTCTCGAACTGCGCCAGAAGCTCGTCGCAGTCGCCGCCGTCGGCCGGCACGGGGTCGCCGACCGCGCCGTGGTCGGCGAAGGCGTTGAGGGTCGGCTCGGGCATCGTGTTGACCGTGAACGGCGCCGCGAACCCCTCGATGTAGAGCGTGTCTGAGGCCTCCGGGTCCTTCGTCCCGGTGCTCGCCCAGAGCAGGCGCTGCGGGCGCCCGCCCGCGTTCATCAGCCTCTGCGCGCGCGCCGAGTCGAGCAGCTCGCGGTAGGCCCGGTAGGCGTGGAAGCCGACCGCCAGCCCGAGCCGGTTCTTCAGCTCCGCCGGGGCCTGCTCGGCGACGGCCACGTCCCAGCGGCTCATGAAGATCGAGGCGACCGAGGCGACGTCGGGGTCGAGGCCGGCCGCGATCCGCCTCTCGATCCCCTTCATGTAGGCGCCCGCGGCGGCCAGGTACTGGTCGGTGTCGAAGAGCAGGGTGACGTTGACCGGGATGCCGGCGAAGATCGACTCCTCGATCGCCGGCAGGCCCGCCTCCGTGCCGGGGATCTTGATGAAGAGGTTCTCGCGCTCGGCCCTGCCGTGGAGCTGGGCGGCCTGGGCGATCGTCGCCTCGGTGTCGTCGGCGAGCAGCGGCGAGACCTCCAGCGAGCAGAAGCCGTCGACGCCCGCGGTCCGCTGGTGGACGGGGGCGAAGAGGTCGGTGGCGCCCTGGAGGTCGCGTATCGCCAGCGCGAAGAACGTGTCCTCGGTCGAGTCGGCGGCCGGCGCGACCTCGGCGATCTGCTCGTCGTAGGCGTCGCCGCCGGAGATCGCCTTGTCGAAGATCGTCGGGTTCGACGTCAGCCCGGTCACCGAGAGCTCGTCGATGTAGCGGGCGAGGGTGCCGTCGCCGAGCATCGTCCGAGTGATGTTGTCGAGCCAGAGGCTCTGGCCCAGGTCGTGCAGTTCCTGTGTCGCTTTCATCCGAGAGCCTCCCTGGCCGCCTCCGCGACCTTGTCTGGTGTGAAGCCGAACTTGCCCATCACGTCCTTGAGCGGCGCCGAGCTGCCGAAGGTGTGCATGCCGATCGCTCTGCCGCCGGAGCCGATGTAGCGGTCCCAGCCCAGGGTCGAGGCCTCCTCGACCGAGACCCTGGCGGTGACCGACGGCGGCAGGACCGCGTCGCGGTAGGCCTCCTCCTGGCGGTCGAAGAGCTCCCAGCAGGGCAGGCTGACGACCCGCGAGGAGATCCCCTCGCCGCTCAGCTCCTCGTGGGCGGCGAGGGCCAGCGCGACCTCGCTGCCGGTCGCGATCAGGATCACGTCGGGATCTCCCCCCTCGGCGTCGGCGAGCACGTAGCCGCCGCGCCGCAGGCCCTCCGCCGAGGCGTACTTGGTGCGGTCGAAGACGGGGACGTTCTGGCGGGTGAGGACGAGCGCCACCGGCTGGTGGGTGCGGTCGAGCGCCACCCGCCAGGCCTCGGCGACCTCGTTGGCGTCGGCGGGCCGAATCACGTCGAGGCCGGGAATCGCCCGCAGGCCGGCGAGCTGCTCGACCGGCTGGTGGGTCGGCCCGTCCTCGCCGAGCCCGATCGAGTCGTGCGTGAAGAGGTGGATGACCGGCAGCTCCATCAGCGAGGAGAGACGGATCGCCGGGCGGGCGTAATCGGAGAAGGTCAGGTAGGTGGACCAGAGCGGGCGCAGCTTCGAGATCGAGAGGCCGTTGGAGACCGCCGCCGACTCGTGCTCGCGGATCCCGTAGTGGAGCTGGCGGCCGTCGAAGCTACCGGGCTCGAAGTCGGCGGCGCCGTCGAAGTCGAAGCGGACCGAGGAGGAGTCGGTCAGGTCCGCCGAGCCGGCCAGCAGCCAGGGAAGGCGCTCGCCGATCGCGTTCTGGACCTTGTTCGAGGCCTTGCGGGTCGCGAGGCCCTTCTCGTCGGCGTCGAAGCTCGGGATCGCGGCGTCCCAGCCCTCGGGCAGCTCGCGCCTCTGCATCGCCTCGATCTCGGCGGCCCGGCCGGGGTCGCTCTCCGCGTACTCGGCCAGCCGCTCCTCCCAGGCGGCCCGCAGCTCGGCCCCCCGAGCCCCAATTCCCTCGGCGAAGTGCTCCCTGACACCGTCGGGGACGAGGAACTGGGCGTCCTCGGGCCAGCCGTAGGCACGCTTGGTCTCGCGCACCTCCTCCTCGCCGAGCGGTTCGCCGTGAGCGGCGGCGGTGTCCTGCTTGTGGGGCGAGCCGTAGCCGATGTGGCTGTCGAGGACGATCAGCGTCGGCCGGCCCTCCTCCGCCCGGAACTCCTCGAAGGCGGCGCCGATCCGATCGAGGTCGTTGGCGTCTTCGACGTGGACGATGTTCCAGCCGTAGCCCTCGAAGCGCAGCGGCACGTCGTCGCCGTAGGCGAGCTCGGTTCTGGCCGTCGATCGTGATCTGGTTGTTGTCGTAGACCCAGCAGAGGTTGTCGAGCTTCAGGTGGCCGGCGAGCGAGGCCGCTTCGCCGGAGACGCCCTCCATCAGGCAGCCGTCGCCGCCGATCGCGTAGACGTCGAAGTCGAAGAGCTCGGCGCCGAAGCGGGCGCCCTGCCACTTGGAGGCGATCGCCATCCCCACCGAGGTCGCGACGCCCTGGCCGAGCGGCCCGGTCGTCGTCTCCACCCCCGACGTCCAGCGATACTCCGGGTGCCCCGGGCACTTCGAGTCGAGCTGGCGGAAGCGCTCGATGTCGTCGAGGCTGACCGCGGGGTCGCCGACCACCTCGTAGTCGGGGTCGACGGCACGGACGCCGGCGAGGTGGAGCAGCGCGTAGAGCAGCATCGAGGCGTGACCGGCGCTGAGCACGAAGCGGTCGCGGCCCGGCCAGATCGGGTCGGCGGGGTCGAAGCGCAGGAAGCGCTGCCAGAGGGTGTAGGCGAGCGGGGCCAGCGCCATCGGGGTCCCGGGGTGGCCGGATTCGGCCTTCTGGATCGCGTCGATCGACAGCGTGCGGATCGTGTTGATGCAGAGCTGGTCGATGTCCTTTCCCATCACCTGGATCGATCCTATTGATTCCAGATCACGGCTCGATGCGCGTTACCGAGCCGTCACCGTTGTCGGCCACCCAGACCGCGGTGCGGCCGACCGCGACCGCGCCGGGGTGGCGGCCGACCGCGATCGGGTCGCCCACCGCCTCGCCGCTCGAGATGTCGATACGGCTGACGCTGTCGTCGGCGCGGTTGGCGACCCAGACCAGGTCGGTTCCGGAGTCGATCCCGCCCGGCTGGCGACCGACCTGGACCGGGGCGCCGAGCAGCACGTCGGTCGCCGAGTCGACCCTCCTGACCGCGTCCGAACGGGTGTCGACGACCCAGACGACACCGCCTCCGACCGTGACCCCGGTGGGGGTGCGGCCCGCGAGGACGGGCGGGCCGGCCGCCATCGTGGCGAGGCCGATTCGGCTCACGGTGCCGCTCGTGGCGCTGCTCGCCCAGAGGCCGCCGGCGCCGACCGCGAGACGCAGAGGCTCCTGGCGGGGAGCGATGCCGCGCTTGAGGATGTGGCCGCTGCGGGCGTCGATAGCCGACACCCCGCCGCCGTCGAGATCGGCCACCCAGACTCGCTCGCCGCCGAAGGCGATCGCCCCTGGCCGCATGTGGACTTCGGCCCGATCCTCGATCCGCCCCGTGTCGCCGTCGATCCGCAGAACCTCCCTGGCGCGGGGAGAGGAGACCCAAACCGAGCCGGCCCCCACGGCGACGCCGGAGAGCCCCTTTTCGAGCTTCAGCGGCGCGCCTTCGACCCGGCCATCGGCGACGTCGATCCGCGACAGCGTCCCGTCGCCGGCGCTCGTCACCCAGACCGAGCGCTCGCCCACCGCCAGCCGCAGCGGGCCGCGCCCAATGGCGATCGGGTCGGAGACCGTGACATCGTCGCTGCGCAACAGCAGCACGGCCCCGGCGGCGACGACGCACATCACGGCGAGAACCGAGATCGCAAGCCAGGGCCGACGCCGCCAGGATGCGATCCGTTCACCCGGTGTCGGCGGCCGCGGGGCAATGACGGCGGTCGGCCGGCCGGGCGTATCGGAGAGGACCTGGGTCGCAGCCGGCGCCGCGCCCTCGCGTTCGCGCGCCGCGTCTATCAGGCCCGTGGCCGACTGGTAGCGCTCGTCGGCGTCCTTGGCGACCGCGCGTTCGATCACGGCGTCGAGCCCCTCCGGGATTTCCGGTTCGGTGTCGGCCGCCTGCCGCGCGTAGGGGACGATCCCGGTCAGCGCCTCGTAGAGGACGCAGCCGAGCGAGTAGACGTCGGCGGCCGGGCCGACGCTCCGGCCCTGCCACTGCTCGGGCGACATGTATTCGACGGTGCCGGCGATCGAGGCGCCGTCGAGCACGCCCGAGTCGCCCAGTGCTTTGGCGAGGCCGAAGTCGGTGAGGAAGGCGCGGTCGCCTTCGAGCAGGATGTTGTGCGGCTTGACGTCGCGGTGGACGATGCCGGCGGCGTGGGCGGCGTCGAGCGCATCTGCGACCTGGCCGAGGATCCCGATCGCCTCCGACGGCGGCAGCGGGCCGCCCGTTGCGATCCGGCGCTTCAGGTCGCCCCCCTCGACCAGGCGCATCGCGACGATCAGCTCGCCGTCCTCCTCGCGGGAGTCGTAGACGGGAACGACGCTGGGGTGGTCGAGCCGGGCGGCGAGGCGCGACTCGCGCAGGAACCGCTCCCGGAAGGCCTCGTCATCGGCGAGATGGCGGGCGATCACCTTCAGCGCCACCGGCCGGTCGAGCGCCAGGTGGGTCGCCCTGTAGACGACGCCCATGCCGCCGCGCGCGATCAGCGCGTCGACGCGGTACCCGCCCAGCGTGGAGCCGATTGCCGGTTCTGCCACGCCGCGGTTATACCGCCGCACGAGGCGGGGGCCCTCCGCGGTCGGCGAAGGGCCCCCGAGATCCGGTTACTCGGTCAGCGGCTGGGCTGCCAGGCGATGACCGGCCCGAGGGTCGTCACCGTGCCGCTGGTCGGCGTGGCTTCGGACGGCGCGACGCCCGAGGCGAGCTCGTCGGTGGAGCCGTCGGCGACGTCGATCGCCGAGAGCTGCGTCCGCCCGTCGGCTTCGATGAAGGCCGCCACCCGCCTGCCGTTGGACGAGAAGACCGAGCTGGTCTGCGACTCGTCGGGCAATTCGGTGAGCCTGTGGGCGCGCCCGTGGCCGATCCGCTTCACCCAGAGGCCCTGGTCGCGGCGGAAGAGCAGCGTGTGGCCGTCGGGGCTGATGTCTTCGACGTAGGCCGAGCCGGCGCCGGCGACCTGGGCCCGCGCCTTCTTGCCGTTGCGGCGCATCGTGTAGATGTCGGCGAAGGCACTCGCCTCTTCGCCGCTCTGGCCGCGGCTGTAGACGATGCCGCCCGCGAAGTAGCGCGGATCCCACTCGTCGACCCGGCCGGTCTTCGTCAGCCGCCTGAGGCCGGCGCCGGAGGGGCGGACGGAGTAGAGGTCGTCGGCCGTGCCGCCGCCGGTTTCGGTGACGCTGTGGACGAAGACGACCAGCCTGCCGTCCGCCGAGAACGACCCTTCGTGGTCGTCGTCGCGGGTGGCGGTCAGCGCCCTGCTCGCGCCGCCGTTGAGGCTGACCGTGTAGAGGTTCGCCGGGCCGCCCTCTGTCGAGCGGCGCTCGAAGAGCACGTAGCGTCCGTTGGGGGCGACGGTCGGCGCCGTGTCGAGCTCGGGACCGCCGGTCACGCGGCGCAGGCCGGAGCCGTCCGCCCGCACCGAGTAGAGGTCGCCGGAGCGCGAGAAGACGATCGCCCTGCTGTTCGGCGAGAACGACGGCTCGGTGTCGGCAGGGTCTTCGGTGAGCTGGTTGAGGTGCCCGTCCTTGGCCGCGTAGAGGCCGCCCTCGACCGTGGTTTTGTCGGTCGTCTTCTCTTTGGTCTGCTCGTTGCCGTCTTTGTCTTTGACCGGATTGCCGTCCGGATCTTTGATCACTTCTTTGACTGGATTGCCTTCCGCGTCTCTGACGACTTCCTTGGTGGTCTTCGTGACCACCCGCGAGAAGACGACGGCCCCGCCGCCCGAGGAGGCGGCTGACGCGGCACCCGGAATCAGGAGCGCCGCGCACGCCGCCAGGGCCAGAGCCAGGTGGGCGAAGTTGGTCGGTTCGATCTTGTCTGCGATTCGGTCGAGCATCGTGATCCTTTCGCTGCGTTTTCGGTTGCCCACCGATGGTCGAGCGGAGAGGCGAGCCCGCAAACGACAGCGGCGACCTCAGAGGAGACGCGTCTGGCCCGGTCCGGGCCCGCCGGCTCGACTCAGCGGGCGCGGTCGAGGCCGAGCTCGATCACGCGGGCGGCGACGAGGCGAGGGCGCTCGCGGCCGGAGTCGCCGGGGACGTCGAGCTTCGCGGCGAGACCCTCGAGGCGGCGCTGGGCGGTGCGCTCGCTGACGTGGAGCTCGGCGGCGATCTCGGCGCGGGTCGCGGGCCGGCCGGCGAAGGCGCCCTCGGTCCGGTAGGGAGCGACGAGCGCGGTCGCCGTCGCCCGCTCCTCCTCGGTCAGCGCGACGGAGGGCTCGGCGGCCGCCACGGTCGCCCCCGCCCTTCCCGGCAACGGGTCGGAGATTTCGAGCCGGTGGCCGCCGACGGTCAGCGTGTCGCCGTCGCGCAGGCGCCGCGGCCGGTCGAGCGGATTGCCGTTGAGGGAGGTTCCGTTGCGGCTGTCGAGGTCGGTCGCCATCAGCACCCCTCCGCGGCTCGCGATCTCCAGGTGATTCCAGGAGACCGCCTCGTCGTCGATGTGGATGTCGGCCTCCGGATCGCGGCCGACGACGGTGCGCTCGCCGGAGATCGCCACCGAGCGGGGCTCGCCCTCCGAGCCGCTGAGCCAGATCCTCGCGTCCATGTCGCTGCGAGCATAGAGTCCCCGGCGGTGACCGACGCCGACGCCGAGAAGCGCCTGGCCGCAGAGGCGGCAGCCGAGCTGGTCGAGGACGGGATGACCGTCGGCCTGGGGACCGGATCGACGGTCGCCCACCTGCTGCCGGCGATCGCCCGCCGCGGCCTCGAGCGGATCCGCTGCGTCGCCACCTCGGTCGCGACCGAGGATCAGGCGCGCGGGCTCGGCATCCCGGTCGAGGACTTCGACAGCCTCGCGCGGCCTCGACATCGCGATCGACGGCGCCGACCAGGTGACGCCCGACGGCTGGCTGATCAAGGGCGGCGGCGGCGCCCACCTGCGCGAGAAGGTCGTCGCCGCGGCGGCCGAGCGCTTCATCGTCATCTCCGACTCGAGCAAGCCGGTCGACGGCTTGACCTGGCGCGTGCCGCTCGAGCTCTTCTCCTTCGGCATCGAATCGACCCTCGCGCGGCTCGGCGATGCGGCCGACGATGCGCCCGGACACGCCGCCCAGCCCCGACGGCGGCGTGATCGCCGACTACCGCGGCGACGTCGGCGACCCCGCGGCGCTGGCCGCGATGCTCGAGGCCGACCCGGGCATCGCCGCCCACGGCCTCTTCCCGGCGAGCATGGTCAGCGACGTGCTGATCGGCAGGGGCGAGGCCGTGGAAGCCGTCGAACTGAACTGACCTGAGTCAACCGACAAGGAGAGCTGAGAGATGAGCGATTTCAACGAGCTGAAGATCGACGGCCGCGTGGCCACGCCGGCCGACCAGGACTGGGACGAGGTGCGCCTCGCCTGGAACCTAGCCGCCGACCTGCAACCGGCCGCGGTCGCCTTCGTCGAGAGCGCCGAGGACATCGCCGCGACCGTCGCCTTCGCCGCCGCCAACGACCTCCGGGTCAGCGGCCAGGGGACCGGCCACGGCGCCGCGCGCTCTGCCCGACCTCGAGGGCACGATCCTGATCAAGACCGCGGCAATGCGCGGGCTCGAGGTCGACCCCGAGGCGCAGGCCGGCCCGGGTCGAGGCCGGCGTGCTCTCGATCGAGCTCGCCGAGGCGGCCGGCGCCCACGGCCTCTCCGGCATGCCAGGCTCCTCACCCGACGTCGGCGTAGCCGGCTATCACCCTCGGCGGCGGCCTCAGCTGGCTCGGCCGCCGGCACGGCTTCGCCTGCAACCGGGTGCACGGCGATCGAGCTCGTCACCGCCGAGGGCGAGCAGCGGACCGTCGACGCCGAGAACGACGCCGACCTGTTCTGGGCGCTGCGCGGCGGCGGCGGCGGCTACGCGATCGTCACCGCCTTCCACATGCGACCTGCTGCCGATCGCCGAGGTCTACGGCGGCGCCCTGCTCTTCCCGGCCGAGGTCGGCGCCGACGCCGTCCGCGCCTACCGCGACTGGGCCGCCTCGGCGCCCGACGAGGTCAGCTCGGTGGTCCGCTTCATCACGCCGCCGCCGATCCCCGACGTCCCCGAGCCCCTGCGCGGCACCCCGCTGCTGACCATCGACGGCGCCTGCATCGGCACCCGGGAGGAGGGCGAGGCGGCCTTCGCCCCGCTGCGTCGAGATCGGCGAGCCGATCATGGACACCTTCGACTGGATGCCGCGCCGCCGGCCTCTGCCGGATCCACATGGACCCGGAGAACCCGGTGCCGGGTATCGGCGAAGGAGGAGTCGTCGCGCGAGCTCACCGACGAGGCGATCGACGCCTGGGTCGAGCTCGTCGGGCCCGGCTCGGGGATCGCCGCTCCTGCTCAGCGAGCTGCGCCACCTCGGCGGCGCGCTCGGCCGCCCCGCCGAGAACGGCGGCGCGCTCTCGAAGCTCGACGCCGGCTTCGTCTGTTACAGCATCGGGATGCCGATGACGCCCGAGCTGGGCGAGGCGATCCCGCCCTACCTGGCGAGGATCGACGAGGCGATGCGCCCCTGGGCCGGCGAGGGCAGCTACTTCAACTTCGTCGAGGGGGGCTGCGATGTCGACGCGATCCTCCCCGCCGACGTCTGCGAGCGGCTCCGCGAGGTCAAGCGCGCCTGGGACCCGGAGAACCGGGTCGTCGCCAACCACGCGGTCGCCGCGAGCTGAGCCGGGCGATCGCCAGGGCGCGGTCGTCGAGTCCCTTGAGCATCTCCATGCGGCGATGCTAAGTCAGCCCAGGCGGGAATCGCCACCTCTGGACCCGCCATGAATAGTGGTACTATTTACCCACTATGGCATATGTCGTCGCGACCAAACGCGGACGGTTCGAGATCCGCGAGTCGAGGAGCACCCCCGACGGCCCGCGCAGCAAGACCCTCGCCACCTTCCAGGAGCTGACCGACGAAGTAATTGAGAAGGCGCGCGCGCGATCTGCCAAGCCATTGAGCGCCGAGGCATTGCGAAGTGCGGCGAAACGCTCCGGCGCCCCCAGCGCTCCGGCTCCTGTGGATCGTGCCGCGCGTGAGTTGATCGCCGAGCTCGGCAAAGGAAGGCGGCTCGATCCCACCCTTCGGCACCTGCTGCGCGACCTGCTCCGCGGGAAGGAAAGCTCCGTGGCCGAATGGATGGCCTCGACGCCGCGGGATCGGGGCCAGGCGCTGGTCGACCTGCTGCTACTCGCCGATGCCCTGCCATCCAGTGGACACCGGAACGAGCCGCTCGATTTCCCCCGTCTCGACTCCACCTCCCATGGCTGACACGGGACGCCGGATCGGGCCGGTCGACGAGCCGCCACTGCCCGACAAGGTGATTGCCATTCACGAAGCGCTTCGTGAGGCGAAGATTCCCCACGCTCTTGGGGGGGCGATGGCACTCGCCTACTACGCGGAGCCGCGAACCACAATCGATATCGACATGAACGTGTTCGTCCCCGTCGAGAGCTGGCCGAGGGTAATCGGCGCCCTGGCCGCCATCGGGGTCGGGACGGGCGATCTCGATTCCGCCGCCCTGAAGAGGGATGAGCAGTGCCGCCTTTGGTGGGGACGCAATCCCGTCGACCTCTTCTTCTCCTACGACCCCATCCATGAGGAGATGCGGAAAGAGACGCGGCGAGTGCCGTTCGCAGCAACCACGGTCCCGATCCTCAGCCCCGAGCACCTTGCCGTCTGCAAGGCGATGTTCGACCGGCCCAAGGATTGGATCGACATCGAACAGATGCTGGTCGCCACTGACGGAATCGACGTCGCCGAGATCGAAGGGTGGCTGAAGCGGATGGTCGGTGACGCGGACCCCCGGCTCAAGCGCTTTGTCGCGGCGAAGCCGGGCTAGAACCTGTCTAGGGCTCGATCACGTTGTTCGGGTCGGGCTTCTCCGAGGGGTCGGCCTGGCTGTAGTCGCCGAAGGGGCCGTCGCGCTCGGCGACGGCAGCCGGCACTCCCTCCTCCCCGGCCAGCTCGATGAAGCGCTTCGCGTCCGGGGTGTTGCGCATCAGCCCGTCGAGTATCGGGCCGAGCGTCTGGGTCGAGGCGACTCCCATGTTCTCGTAGGCGTGATTGACGACGAGCTTCATCGCCGCCAGCTGCGAGGCGGGAATCCGGGCCAGGCCCCGCGCCGTCTCGGCGACCTCCTCCTCGAGCCGCTCGAAGGGCACCGCCCTGTTGATCAGCTCGACCCGGGCCGCCTCGGCGCCGGAGAGCGGCTTGCCGGTCAGCGCGTACTCCTTGGCCTTCGCCAGCCCCAGGCGGTAGATCCACATCCCGGAGAGGTAGGCACCCCACATCCGCGAGTAGGGGGTGCCGATGCGAGCGTCCTCGCTGGCGATCACGAGGTCGGCACAGAGGGCGAAGTCGCTGCCGCCGCCGACGCACCAGCCGTGGACCTGGGCGATCACCGGCTTCGGCGCCCGCCAGACGCTCATCAGCTTCTGGGTCGGCGCCAGCGACGGCGCGGTGGCCGCGACGAAGTCCTTGCCCGGGTCCCAGGCGCCGTCTGTGGTCAGGCCCTCGTCCCAGTGGTGGAAGCCGCCGCCGAAGTCATAGCCGGCGCAGAAGGAACGCCCGGCGCCGCGGACGACGATCACCCGCACCTCCCGGTCGGCGACCGCGCGCTCGACCGCCGCCTCGACCTCCTCGGGCATCGGCGGGACGATCGTGTTGAGCGAGTCGGGCCGGTTGAGGGTGATCGTCGCGACGGCGTCCTCGACGCCGTAGAGAATCGTCTCGAAGCCGCCCGCGCTCATCTCTCCGGCGCGGCCGCGGTCATTGCCCGGGGCCGGCCGCGTCCTCGTCGGCGACGATCGTCATCTCGTCGTTCTCGACGCGCCCGGCCGGAATCGAGGAGTCGCCGGCCAGCAGCTTCGAGAGCGCCTCGCGCTTGCTCGGGCCGGTGACCAGCCAGAGGATCCGGCGAGCGGCCGAGAGCGCCGGGTATGTGAGCGTCATCCGCGGGTGCCCCTGGTAGGCGGTCTCGGTGAGGGCGACGCGGCGGTCCTTCACCTCGAGCACGGCGTCGCCCGGCACCAGCGAGGCGGTGTGGCCGTCGGGGCCGAGGCCGAGGTGGACGAGGTCGAGCTGCGCCGGCAGCGACTCTTCGTACTCGCGCGCCGCCCCGTCGAGGTCCCGCTGGGTGACGGGCATCGGCCGGATCGCCACCTGGTTCTCCATCGAGAGGGCGAGGACGATGTGGGTCAGGTTGCGGTCCTCGCTGCCCGGCGAGGCGACCCGCTCGTCGACCTGGAAGAGGGAGGTCTCGGCCCACGGCATCTCCGCGTCGTCGCTGAGGATCGCCAGCATCCCCCACGGGGTGCGCCCCCCGCTGACGGCGAGGGAGAAGGACCCGCGCTCGGCGACGGCCTCGCGCGCCGCGGCGGCGATCAGCCCGGCCGCATGTGGCGCCGCGTCCCTTTCTCTGTCGACGCGCTCGAGTCGCGGAGGGCTCACGACGTCTTCTCGTCGTGCCCACCGAACTGCTTGCGCATCGCCGAGAGGACCTTGTCGCCAAAATCGTCGAGCCCGCGCGAGGAGAAGCGCTCGTACAGGGCCGCGGTCAGGACCGGGGCCGGGACTCCCTCGTCGATCGCCGCGATCGACGTCCAGCGGCCCTCGCCGGAGTCGGACACGCGACCGCTGAACTCAGAGAGGTCGGCCGATTCGCGCATCGAGGCGGCGGTCAGGTCGAGCAGCCAGGAACCGATCACGCTGCCTCGACGCCAGACCTCGGCCACCTCGGGCAGGTCGAGGTCGAACTGGTAGTACTCGGGATCGTCCAGGGGCGCCGTCTCGGCGTCGGCCTCGCGCTCGACCTTGCCGGCGTCGGCGTTCTTGAGGATGTTGAGCCCCTCGGCGTAGGCGGCCATGATCCCGTACTCGATCCCGTTGTGGACCATCTTCACGAAGTGGCCCGCGCCGTTGGGCCCGCAGTGCAGATAGCCGTTCTCCGAGGTCGAGACGTCGCCGTCGCGGCCCGGCGTGCGCTCCGCCGACTCGACTCCGGGCGCCAGAGTTGCGAAAACCGAGTCGAGCCGCTCGACGGCCGCGTCGGGCCCGCCGATCATCAGGCAGTAGCCGCGCTCGAGGCCGAAGACGCCGCCGCTGGTCCCGCAATCGACGAAGTCGATCTGCTGCTCGCGCAGCTTGTCCGCGCGGCGCATGTCGTCGCGGTAGTAGGAGTTGCCGCCGTCGACGATCGCGTCACCGGGCTCGAGCGCGCCCGCCACGTCCTCGACCGTCTTCTCGGTGATCTCGCCGGCCGGAACCATCACCCAGACCGAGCGTGGGGCGCTCAGCTTCGAGGCCAGGTCGGCGAGCGTCGAGGCGCCCTCCGCCCCGTCCTCTTCGAGCGCCGCGACCGCGTCGGGATTGACGTCGTAGGCGACGATCCGGTGCCCGTCGCGCATCAACCGCCGCGCCATGTTGGCGCCCATCCGACCCAGCCCGACCATTCCCAGCTCCATGGCCTAACCCTACCCAACCGGAACCGGAGGACTCGGTAGCCTGGCGCGAAGATGGCGAAGACCTCCTCAACCGGCCCGGACGCCGCCGCCGACGTGCTGACGATCTTCGGGATCAGCGGCGATCTGGCCAAGAAGATGACCTTCCGCGCCCTCTACCGGCTCGAGGCCCGGGGCAAGCTCGACTGCCCGATCGTCGGCGTCGCCATCGACGAGTGGGACGACGAGAAGCTCCGCGCCCATGCCCGCGAGGCGATCGCCGCGTCCGTGACCGACCCCGACGAGGACGTCTTCGGCCGCCTCGCCGCGCGGCTCAGCTACATCCAGGGCGACTACGGCGAGGCCGGCACCTTCGAGGAGGTCGGCAGGGCGATCGAGGGCAAGGCGCGGCCCGTCTTCTATCTCGAGATCCCGCCCTCGCTGTTCGCGACGGTCGTCCGCGGCCTCGCCGGCGCCGGCCTCACCAAGAGCGCCCGGGTCGTGATCGAGAAGCCCTTCGGCCACGACCTCGCCTCGGCGAGGGCGCTCAACGCCGAACTCCGCGAGGTGCTGGACGAGGACCAGATCATGCGGATCGACCATTACCTCGGCAAGGAGCCGGTGATGGACATCGCCTACATGCGCTTCGCCAACTCGGTCCTCGAGCCGGTCTGGAACCGCGAGCACGTCTCCCACGTGCAGATGACGATCGCCGAGGACTTCGGCGTCGACGACCGTGGCCGCTTCTACGACGCGGTCGGGGCGATGCGCGACGTGATCCAGAACCACGCCCTGCAGGTGCTGGCGCTGGTCGGCATGGGGGCGCCGACCGGCAACAACCACGACTCGATCCGCGACAAGAAGCTCGGCTTCTTCAAGGCGGTGCGCGCCGCCGACCCGAAGCGCTACGTGCGCGGCCAGTACGACGGCTTCCGCAAGGTCAAGGACGTCGCCGCCGACTCGAGCACCGAGACCTTCGCCGCGGTCGAGCTGGAGGTCGACAACTGGCGCTGGAGCGGGGTCCCGTTCTTCATCCGCGCGGGCAAGAACCTGCCCGTCAAGGCGTCTGAGGTGACCGTGGTCTTCAAGCGCCCGCCACGACTCGGGATCGGCAAGGGCAAGACGCCCGAGCCGAACCAGCTGACGCTGAGGATCGAGCCCGAGCCCGGCGCCCGGATCCGGCTCTATCGCCAAGAAGGCCGGCGAGGAGGCCTTCGAGCCCGCCGACCTGGCGGTCGACTTCGAAAAGGTCCCCGGCGAGGAGCCGGAGCCCTATGAGCGCCTGCTCGGCGACGCGATCGCCGGCGACTCCCAGCTCTTCACCCGCCAGGACGCGATCGAAGAGACCTGGCGGATCGTCGAGCCGCTTCTCGAGGAGCCCGGGCCCGTGCACCCCTACGAGCCCGGCACCTGGGGGCCGAAAGAGGCCGACGACCTGACCCGCGGGATCTCGCCCTGGTTCGAGCCCTGGCTGTCCTGAGCGCGGATCCCCCGGTTCCCTGCTAGGTTTCGGTTCCCCTTATTAGGGGTGCCTAACGAGAACAAGAGGACCCATCCACATGTGCCCAGACCGCACCGAGAGCCCGATGATCCCGACCCTTGTCATCGCCCTGCGCGAGGGGGTCGAGGCCTCGCTGATCATCGGCATCATCGCCGCCTTCCTCGTCAAAGAGGGGCGCCGCGACGCGATGCGGCAGATGTGGATGGGCGTCGCCGTCGCGGTCGCGCTCTGCGTCGGCGTCGCCGTCCTTCTCGAGGTCGTCGGCCAGCAGCTGCCCCACCGCCAGCAGGACCAGCTGGAGACGGTGATCGGGCTGATCGCGGTCAGCGCCGTCACCTACATGATCGTCTGGATGCGCCGCAACGCGCGCGGCATCAAGGCGACCCTCGAAGGCAGCGCCGCCAGCGCCCTCGCCCAGGGCTCGACGATGGCCCTGGTCGCGATGGCCTTCCTCGCCGTGCTGCGCGAGGGCTTCGAGACCTCGGTCTTCCTGCTCGCCGCCTTCCAGGACGCCGGCGACAGGACCGCGGCCGGCGCCGGCGCCGCGATCGGCCTGATCGCCGCGATCGCGATCGGCATCGGCATCTACAGGGGCGGCGTGCACATCAACCTCACCCGCTTCTTCCGGGTCACCGGCCTGATCCTCGTCTTCGTCGCCGCCGGGCTGCTCTCGACATCGCTGCACACCGCCCACGAGGCCGGCTGGTTCAACACCCTCCAGGGCCAGGCGGTCGACCTGACCTGGCTGGTCCAGCCCGGCACGATCTCGGGCGCGCTGCTGACCGGGATGCTGGGCCTGCAGCCCTCGCCGACGGTCGGCGAGATCGGGATCTACCTGCTCTACGCGGTGCCGATGGCGCTCTACGTGCTCTGGCCGGACCGCCTGCGGCCGCGGCGGGCGCCGGCTCGCCAGCGTGAGCAGCGGGCGGTCGGTCGCCGCTCAGAGCCCGGCCTGATCGCCCCCGACCGGCGGGTCCTGTCAGCCGCCGGAGAATCGCCTAGCCTGGCTCGGTGACGACGATCGAGACCGGCACAGCCGAGGATCAAGCGGAGGGACAGGCGGATCGGCTGCTGGGCAAGCTCGGGTTCTCGAGCTGGCGGCCGGGGCAGCGGGAGGCGGTTCAGGCGGCGCTCGACGGCTGCGACTCGCTGATCGTGATGCCGACCGGCGGCGGCAAGAGCCTCTGCTACCAGCTCCCCGGCCTGGCCACGCCCGACCTGACGGTCGTCGTCAGCCCGCTGATCGCGCTGATGAACGACCAGTGGCTGCGGCTCTCCCGCGCCGGGCCACCCGGTGGCGATGATCTCCTCGGGGATGAGCGAGGAGGCGACGCGCGACGCGCTCGAGCAGGTCCGCGGCGGCGAGGCGCGGATCGTCTATTGCTCGCCCGAGCGGTTCGGCTCGCGCGTCTTCCTCGAGGCGCTCGGCCGGCGCCGAATCGACCTGCTCGCCGTCGACGAGGCGCACTGCGTCTCCGAGTGGGGCCACGACTTCCGCCCCGACTACCTGCGCCTGCCGCAGATCGCCGACCGCCTCGGCCGGCCGACGGTGATGGCCTGCACGGCGACCGCGACGGAGACCGTCGCCGACGAGATCGCCACCCGCTTCGGCATGCTCGACCCGCTGATCGTCCGCTCCGGGTTCGACCGGCCCAACCTCTCCTTCGACGTCGTGCGGCTCGAGGGGAAGGGCTCGAAGGCGCGGCGCACGGCGCTGCTCGAGGCCGGGCCTGGCCGACCCCGGGAACCGCCCCGCGATCGTCTACTGCGGGACCCGCAAGGACACCGACGAGGTGGGCCGAGGACCTGCGCGGCGCCGCCGGCTTCGGCGCCGCGCCCTACCACGCGGGCATGGACGCAGAGGAGCGCGACGGCCACCCAGGAGAGGTTCATGGCCGGCGAGGTCGAGACGATCGTCGCCACCAACGCCTTCGGGATGGGCGTCGACAAGGCCGACGTGCGCTCGGTCTGGCACATGGCGATCCCGACCAGCGTCGAGGCCTACTACCAGGAGGCCGGGCGCGCCGGGCGCGACGGCCTGCCCGCGAAAGCGGTCCTGCTGGCGATGCGCTCCGACCTCGGGCGGCTGGTCCGCTTCAACGAACAGCGCAGCCCCGAGCAGGAGATCGCCCGCGAGCGCGGCTGGCAGCGCCTTCCGGGCGATCAAATCCTTCATCTACTCCGACCGCTGCCGGCGACGCCGGCTCCTCGACCATTTCAGCGACAGCACCGCGGGAGCGCCGCTCGGACGCTGCTGCGACGTCTGCGACCCCGAGCCCTGGCTCCCCGACCCGGAGACGATGGCGTCAAGCGCCGAAGCGCTCGAAGGGCGGCGCCTCCCCCCCGCCCGAGCTCTCCGACGCCGACGCGCCGCTCTTCGACGCGCTCAGGGCCTGGCGGCTGGAGGCGGCCGCCGGCAAGCCCGCCTACACCGTCGCCCACAACCAGCACGCTGGGCGACGATCGCCGCGGTCAGGCCCGCCGACCGGGCGGCCTGGATCGGGATCAGCGGCGTCGGGCAGGGGCTTCATCGTCGAAGTCGCGCCGACGGCGCGATCGTCGCTCGCGGTCGTCGCCTCGCACCGCGTCACCGTCTCTGAGCTAGCGGCGCGGCGCAGGGCGATGCCGGTGACGATCTCGCGGACGATCCTGTCGGCGGCGAGGGCCGTGATGTCGGCGGAGCCGACCGCGGTCGGGATCACCTCGACGACCTCGGCGCCGACCAGGTCGAGCCGGTCGGCGAGCGCCGGCAGGCGAGCAGCAGGTCGGCGCTCGTCATCCCGCCCGGCTCCGGGGTCCCGGTGCCCGGGGCGAAGGCCGGGTCGAGGACGTCGATGTCGACCGAGAGGAAGGCGGGGCCCTGCCCGACCGCCGAGGCAACCCTCTTGACGACCTCCTCGATGCCGAGCTCGCGGACGTCGTGCATGAAGATGCTCGCGATCCCCCGCTCGGCCTGCCAGGAGAACTCCTCCTCGCCGGGCCAGTAGCCGCGCAGGCCGACCTGCGCGTAGCGCCGGGGGTCGACGTCGCCGGCCTCGACCAGGCGCCGCATCGGCGTCCCGTGCGAGACCTCGACCCCGAAAACCTCGTCGCCGGTGTCGGTGTGGGTGTCGAAATGGACGAGGCCGAGCGGCGCCGCCGTGGTGGATCGGCGCAGGCGCGGATGTCGGGCTCGGCGATGCCGTGGTCGCCGCCGAGCACGATCGGGATCGCCCCGGCCGCGAGCACCTGGCCGACCGTGCGCTCGATCGCGGCGTGGGTGGCGGCCGGGTCGGCGGGCAGGACCGGCGCGTCGCCGAAGTCGACGACCCGCAGCTCGGCGAAGCCGTCGATGCCGGCCTCCAGGTGCGGCCCGGGCGGGCAGCTCGCCGCGCGGATCGCGCGCGGGCCGAAGCGCGCCCCGGGCCGGTCGGAGACCAGATCGTCGGTCGGGGCGCCGACGATCGCCACGTCGACGCCGGCGAGCTCGGCCGGGTCCTCGGTGTAGGGCATCCCGGCGAAGCTCGGCAGCCCGGCGAAATCGGGCTTCTCGCCGAACTCACGCCAGCGCTCAAGGGGATCGATCACAGTCGTTGCAATGCTACGCCCGCGGCCGAGGGGCGCCCGCCTGCTTACCTCTCCGAGAATGCCATTCCGGACACGAGCCACGCTCGCGGCGCTCGGCGCTGCCCTGATCGTCGCCCTGCTCGCCGCGCCCGGCGCCGGCGCCGGCTCGCTCCAGCCCCGTGGCCGCAAGGTCTTCCTCGGCGTCAGCGACACCGGCAACCCGGCGGACTTCGGGCAGTTCGGCGTCGCCCTCCACAAGCACCCCGCGGTGATCGAGTCCTTCCGCGACTGGGGCAGCGACTTCCATGGCTCGATCGGGCGCTGGCAGACGGCCCGGGCCCGGCCGATGATCCACATCACCACCGCCGACAGCCATGACGGGCACGAGATATTCACGCCGCGCGCGCTCGCCACCGGCTACGGCGACGATTACCTGATCAGGCTCAACCGGCTCTTCTGGGCGAAGCGGATGCCGGCCTACGTTCGACCGCTGGGAGAGCCCAACCGCTGCCTCAACGTCTACGCGTCCTACGACTGCGCCGGCAGTCCGCGGGATTCCGCGCACAAGCCGTTCTGGTACCGACGCGCCTTCCGCCGTATCTACCTGATCCTCCATGGGGGCGGCAAGCGGGCGAAGATCGACGCCCGCCTGGCCGACGCGGGCCTGCGCCGGCTCAAGGCCGACGTCGGCGGCCTTCCCCGCGCTCCGGTGGCCCTGGTCTGGAGCACCCTGCCCGCCGGCTCCCCGACCACGCCGCGCAACCGCCCGCGGCACTTCTACCCGGGCTCCCGCTACGTCGATTGGGTCGGCACGGACCTCTACTCCGACAACCAGGACTGGAAGGCGCTCACGGGGCTCTACAACCGCTTCCCGACAAAGCCGTTCGCGATCCCCGAGTTCGGCGTATCGACAGGCGACGACCCGGCTTTCATCAGGCGCCTGTTCGTCTGGGTCAGGCGCCATCCTCGCGCCAAGCTGCTCGTTTACTACCAGGACTTCGGCTCCTCCAACCCCTACCGGATCCAGAACTACCCGGAGAGCCTCTCCGTGCTCGACGGCGAGATCCACTCCAAGCTCTTCCCGCCGTTCGCGCCGGGGCACCCCAAGCCCCCGCCGCCACCTCCAGGCGGCGTCGGGACGAAGCCCTAGTCAGGTCACTAGCTTCCGGCGCCGGGGCCGTCGAGCAACACGACGTTGTTCCCGTAGCCGGTGAAGTTCCCGATCAACTCTCCCCAGCTCAGGATCCGGGGGCGGCTCGCCCGGTAGCGGACGAGGGTCATCCGGCCTTCCGTGACCCGCATCTCCTCGTGGAAGGACGGGGGCAGGGCCCGGTGCCGGCGGGGCGGGGGCCTGCCGCTGATCACGTCCACTTCGGAGACCGGCACCGGACTGTTGCGCCAGTACTTCCACTTGGTCTGGCGCTCTCCCCGTCCCAGGTAGAACGCCAGGGGTTCGCCGCCCTGTTCCCACACCACCAGCGCCCGCGGCCGGCCGTGCGGCGGGCCGACCTTCGCCGCGATGCCGGCCCAGTCTTCCCGCTGCAGGGCCGGGCGGAAATCCGCGTACACGCAGAAGGCGAGCCAGTAGAGGACGAGGGTCGCTCCCAGAGCCACGCCCCAGCCGGCCGGCCCGCGGCGCCGCGATCCCGGCGGCGCCGACCATGGCCAGGGGGATCAGGGCCGGCAGCAGGTTGCGCCCCAGCACGAAGTCCTGTCCGAGGCCGGCGAAGAGGACGGCCAGGGCGACGGCGCCACCGCCGATCGCGAGCGCCAGGCCGGCGCCGCGCCTCTCCCGGGGGCCGCCGCGCAGGAGGAGCAGCGCCACCGCGCCGGCGAAGAGCGCCATCGGCACGAGGGCATGCTTGAGGAGGCCGGTCTCGCCCGCGAAGTAGGCGATCCCGGCATCGTGCAGGCGGCGGCTGAGGTGGAACGTGGCGATCCAGTCGTTGTTCGAGCCCTGGGCCTGGTGCAGTGCGATCGGGGCCAGGGCGAGGCCGGCGGCGGCCAGGGCCGCCAGCGCCAGGACGACCCGCGCCCGGGGACGAGCCGCAGCCAAAGCCACGCAGCCTCGATCGCGATCGGGAAGATCGCGAAGTAGTGCGTCGCCAGCGCCAGGGCCGAGAACGCCGCCCACCAGGCCAGGTCCTTCCCGGCGCCGCCTCGGGCGCGGAGGAAGAAGAGCAGCGCGGCGGTGCTGAGGAGGACGAGCAGGGCGTAGGCGCGAGCGTCCTGCGAGTACCAGACCAGGATCGGGTTGACGGCGACGATCGCCGCCACCGCGACGCCGGTGCGGCGCCCGATCAGCTCCCGTCCGGCCAGGTAGGCGACGGGCACGGTCGCCGTTCCGAACAGGGCGGAGAGGGACCGGAGCCCGACCTCCTGGACGCCGAAGAGGTGGGACCAGAGCCAGGCGACCAGGTAGTAGAGCGGCGGCGTCGACTCGCTGGTCCAGACCAGGTGCATCGTGCCCGAGAGGCTCGAGACGAGAACCCGGCCCGCGGTGACCGCCTCGTCGTGGCGGTAGCTTTGGAGGCCCAGGGTCGAGAAGCGGAGACTGGCGGCGAGCGCTGTCAGGGCGACGACCGACCACAGGAACCAACGGGCCCGGTTCGTGTTGGAGTTCTCGTCTGGTCCCATCCGATGAAGGGAGTTGGTTGCCCACATGGCTCACCGATGGCGCCACGCAACGGTACTGGCAACGATCGTCGCCGCGGCGTCGCTGCTCGCCGCTGCTCCCGCTGCCGCCGGCGCCCTGCAGCCGATCCGGGGCCAGGTCTTCTTCGGCGCCTCGGACACCGGCGTCAACTCCCAGTTCACCGAATTCTCCGAACTGATCGGCAAGCACCCACCGGTGATCGAGACGTTTCGGGCCTGGGGCTCCGACCTGACGGGCTCGATCAAACGCTGGCAGAAGGCCGAAGCGCGGCCGATTCTGCACATCTCGACCGCCGATCCGACCGACGGGCACGAGCTGATCGACCCGCGGCAGATCGCCAACGGATACGGAGACGGCTATCTGATCGGTCTCAACTACCTGTTCTGGTCCCAGGGCATGCGAGCGTACGTCCGGCCGCTGGGCGAGCCGAACCGCTGCCTCAACGTCTACGCCTCCTATGACTGCGAAGGCAATCTGCGCGGCGCCCAGCACCGCCCCTACTGGTACCGCCAGGCGTTCAGGCGGATCTACATCCTCGTCCACGGCGGCGGCAAGCTCCCGAAGATCGAATCGCGCCTGCGGCGGGCGGGCCTGCCGCCGCTGCGCGAAGCCGGCGCGCCGCTGCCCGGGGGCCTGCCCAGGGCGCCGGTGGCGGTGATCTGGAGCCCGCTCGTGACCGGCTCCCCCGGCCTGCGCCCGAACCGGCCGGAACGCTTCTACCCAGGGCGGGCCTACACCGACTGGGACGGCACCGACTTCTATTCCGGCTATCCGGAATGGAAGGCCCTGACCGAGCTCTACCGGAAGTTCCGCGGACATCCCTTCGTCCTCACCGAGTGGGGGCTCTCGGGGGCCGACGACCCGACGTTCGTGAAGCGCCTGTTCGTCTGGGCCAGGCGTCATCCTCGTGCCCAGATGCTCGTCTACTACCAGGACTTCGGCTCCTCGAACCCCTACCGGATCCAGAACTACCCGGCCAGCCTCGGCGTGATCGGGCGACGCGTCTCGGGCGAAGAGTTCCCGGAATACGCGTTCGAACCGCCGCGACCGGCACTGCCGACGGGAGCGACCAGGTAACCGCCCGGGCTGCGCGACTGGCCCGGCGGGCGGGCGAGTCTCCCCACCTGGTCGCCCTGACGGGGATCGTCGTGCTTGGCGCGGCCCTGCGCTTCGCCACCCTCGACCTGCAGAGCTACCGATACGACGAGGCGGTGACCGTCGCCAGGGTGCTGCACCCGAGCGTCTTCGACACCTTCTCGGCCGTCCCCCACAGCGAGTCGACGCCACCGCTGTACTACCTGGTCGCCTGGCTCTGGTCGCGGCCGTTCGGGATCGGCGAGGTCGGCCTGCGCTCGCTCTCGGCGCTGGCGGGCACCGCCTCGATCGCGATCGTCTACATGGGGGCGCTCGCCCTGGGGATGCGCCGCACGGTGGGCCTGATCGCCGCCGCGCTGGTGGCGGTGTCGCCGGTGCTGATCTGGTTCTCGCAGGACGCGCGCGCCTACTCGCTGGCCTTCCTGCTGACCGCGCTCTCCTTCCTCTTCTTCGCCAGGGCGCTGCGAGACCCGCGCCGGGGGACGCTCCTGGCCTGGGCGGCCTTCTCGGCCGCCGCGGTCTGGACCCACTACTTCGCGGGCTTCGTCGTCGCCCCCGAGGCGGCGCTGCTGCTGCTGTGGTCGGGTGAGCGGCGCCGGGTCGCCTGCTCGCTGGCGCTGATCATCGCCGCCGTCGCGCTGCTGCTCCCGATCGCGCTCCGGCAGGCCGACAACGCCCACGCCTCGTGGATCGCCGAACAACCGCTGCCCGAACGGCTGGAACGGGCCGGGGCGAAGCTGGTCGGCAACGACAACGGCAACGAGCACGGGGCCCGAGAGCCGGGGCCGATCCCGCTCGCGGTGCCCGCGGCGCTTGCTCTCGCCGCCCTGCTGATGCTGGCGCTGCTCGGCAACGCCGGCGAGCGCCGGGTCGCCGCAACGGCGGCGGTGGTCGGCATCTCCGGGGTGCTGGCGCCACTGGCCCTGGCGGCGGTCGGCGCCGACTACCTCGACGGGCGCAACCTGCTGCCGGTGTTCGTGCCGCTGATCATCGTCATCGCGGCCGGCTTCGGCGTCAGGCGAGCCTCCTACGCGGGCATCCTCGCCGCCGCCGCGCTCTGCTTCTGCTCGCTGGTCTTCACGATCGAGATCGATCGCCTGCCCCGCCTGCAACGTGAGGACCTGCGCAACGCGGCCGAGCGGATCGGGGCGCCGCGGCCCGGGCTCGCGATCGTGACCATTCGCTACGCCACCAGCCAACCCCTGCTCTACTACCTCGGCGCCGAGGTCGCCCGCGGTCCGCTTCCCCCGTTGCGCGAAATCGACCTCGTGGGCTCGAAGCTCGCCGCCGACCGCAATGCGCGTCGCATCCTGCCCGATCGGTTCCGGCGGGTGGAATCGCGGCCCGTCTCCTACAACTACACCCTGACCCGCTTCCGCTCCGCCTCCCCGGTTCGCGTTCCCCTGACCGTTCTCCGCGACGGCGATCTCGTCGGCGGGGGGCGCTACTCCTCGGTACTGACCTGGCCCTCCGCCGTCAGGGATGCGACGCGGACGCGCGGCGCTCGGCCTCGGCGGAGACGCCGTCGATCAGCTGCTTGACCCCGAGCCTGACCGCGCCGACGACGGCGGCGCCGACCAGCGGCACCGTCGGCATCGTGCGCACCGCATAGGTCATCCTCGTGCCGCCGTTCTGCTGCGTCAGCTCGACGGTCCCGACATGGTCGCGGACCGGCAGCCCGGAGAGCAGCGTGTAGGAGAAGCGGGTCGGCTCCTCGTAGGTGAGGACTTCCTCGCGCAGCGGCGGGCCGAGCGCGCTCAGCTTGCGGATCGCGCCGACCCCGTTCGGCGAAGGGTCGCCCTCGCGCTCGAGCTCGGAGCGGCGCAGCGGCGTGATCGACGAGTAGGCGCGGTGGTCGACGAGGACCTCGAAGATCGTCTCCGGGGGCGCGGCGATCTGGCGCTCGATCGTGAAGCTGGCCATGCGGCGCAGGCTACCGGAGGGCCCAGTGCTGGGGATCCGTTCCGGCCACCGCCTCGACCTCGCCGAGGAGCGTCAGGTGGTCGAGGCAGGAGAGGACGATCTGCAGCACCCAGGCGCTGACCGGCGTGTTGACGTTCTCGGCGCCGACGATCTCGCCGACGATCGCGAAGGCGGTCTTCTCGCCCTCCGAGAGCGAGGCCTTCACTTTCCCGATCAGCTCGTCGACCTGGCGCCGCGCCTCGGCGATCTTCACCTCGGGATCGCGGAACGGGCGGCCGTGCCCGGGCAGGACGAGATCGACGTCGAGCGGCTCGACCTCGTCGAGGCCGCGCAGGAACTCGCCGATCGGGTCGGGCGTGTGGCCGTGGTCGAAGAAGAGCACCGTGCGGCCGAGCAGATGGTCGCCGGAGATCAGCAGCTTGCGCTCGGGCTGGTGGAAGACGACGTGGGACGGGGCGTGGCCGGGCGTCTCGTGGACCCGCCAGGCGCCGAGGGCGGTCTCGACCTCCATCCCGGGGAGCAGCTCGCGGTCGGGCTCGACGATCGCGTCGATCCCGGTCTCGGTGTCGCCGCTGCGCGATTCGCGGTAGCGCTCCAGGGCCTCGGCCGGGACGCCGCTCTGGCGCGCGACCTCGATCCGGTTCTCGAGCGCCGCCGCCGGGTCGTCGGCGATCGGCCGGACGTGCTCCCATGCGGGGTGCAACCAGAGCTCGCAGCCGGCCGCGTCGAGGATCGACGCCGCCAGCCCGTAGTGGTCGGTGTGGGAGTGGGTGCAGGCGACCAGCCTCACGTCCTCGATCCCGAACCCGACCTGGGCCAGCGCCAGTTCGAACTGGCGCATCCGGCCCCTGCCGCCGATCCCGGTGTCGAATAGGACGATGCCGTCGTCGTCCGGGGCGGCCACCGCCCAGACGTTGCCGTGCGGGACGCCCGGCCAGGGCAGCGCCAGCCGCAGCCGCCAGACTCCCGGCAGCACCCTTTCGCCGCGCGGCGCCTCCGGCCGCTTGCGCTCGCTCATCCTCCTCATCCTCTCAGGGCGAGGCCCTCCTCTGCGCGAGCGCCGTCAAGCCGGATAGGTTGGGTGGGCAATGGAGTCGAGCAGCCCCAAGCGCGCCGGCCTGGTTCTCTCCGCGCTGATCCTCGTCGCCGCCGTCGCCAACCTCAACCTGGCGGTCGCCAACGTCGCCCTGCCGGACATCGGCAAGGCCTTCGGCTCGGGGCAGACGACGCTCAACCTGATCGCAGTCGGCTACTCGCTGGGGCTGGCGACCTCGGTCCTCTACCTGGGGGCGCTCGGCGACCGCTACGGGCGCAAGATGATGCTGCTGCTCGGCATGGGGCTCTCGATCCCCGCCTCGCTGCTCGCCGGCCTTGCGCCCTCCGACGGCGTCCTCTTCGTCGCCCGGCTGCTCGGCGGCGTCGCCGCCGGCATGGCCTTCCCGACCACCCTGGCCCTGATCACCGCCCTCTGGGCGGGCGCCGCCCGGACCCGCGCGATCGCCCTCTGGTCGGCGATCGGCGGCGCCATCGCCTCGCTCGGGCCGCTGCTCTCCGGCGCCCTGCTCGAGCAGTTCGACTGGGGCTCGGTCTTCCTCGTCACGCTGCCGCTGGCCGTGCTCGCCCTGCTGATGGCCTGGCGCTACGTCCCCGCCCACATCAACGAGGCGACGGAGCCGGTCGACAACCTCGGCGGCATCCTCTCGATGCTGCTGGTTGCGGCGCTGGTCCTGGGGATCAACCTCGCCCCCGTCCCCGGCAAGGGGGCTCTGGCGATCGGCCTCGGCCTCGTTGCGCTCGCCGCCACGGGCGCCTTCGTGCTGCGCCAGCGCCGGGTCCGCAACCCGCTGTATGACCTCGACGTCGCCGCGCGGCGGGTCTTCTGGGTCGCCGCCTGCGCCGGGATCATCGTCTTCGGCTCGCTGATGGGGGCGATGTTCATCGGCCAGCAGTTCCTCCAGAACGTCCTCGACTACTCGACCCTCGACTCGGGGCTGGCGATCCTGCCGGCGGCGGTCCTGATGGTGATCGTCGCCCCCCGCTCCGCGAAGCTCGTCGAGGCGCGCGGGGCCCGCTTCACCCTGCTCATCGGCTACGTCTTCTGCGTCCTCGGCTTCCTCACCATGCTGCTGCTCTGGGAGGAAGGCATCGCCTACTGGAAGGTCGGCCTCGGCTACGCCTTCATCGGGATCGGGGTCGGGTTCGCCGGCACGCCGGCCTCCCACTCGCTGACCGGGTCGGTGCCGGTCCGCCGCGCCGGGATGGCCTCCGGGACCGCCGACCTGCAGCGCGACCTCGGCGGCGCGATCATGCAGTCGATCTTCGGCGCCCTGCTGACCGCCGGCTACGCGGCGGCGGCCGGCGCGGCGATCGAATCCGCCCCCCAACAGGCCAAGGTCACCGAGAACATCGAAGGCGAGCTGACCAAGTCGTTCTCGAGCGCCGCCGACCTCGCCGGGCAGTACCCGGGGCACTCCGAACAGATCATCGCCGCCGCCAAGAGCTCCTTCCTGCAGGGGGACAAATGGGCCTACACGGCGGGCATCGTCGCGATCGGGCTCGGCGCGACCCTCGTCTTCTTCGCCTTCCCGAAGAACGATCAGGAGCGGCTGCTGCTGGAGCAGTACCACTCCGAAGATGGCTAGCCCCGGCCAGACGCGGGTCGGCGCCGCCCCGCGAGAAAGCGAGCGGGTGACGCCGCTCGAGCTCTTCTTCGACCTCGTCTTCGTCCTCGCGATCACCCAGTGCACGGCGCTGATGTCCCACGACCCGACCTGGTCGGGCCTTGCCAAGGGCCTGCTCGTGCTCGGCATGCTCTGGTGGGCGTGGGTCGGGTACGCCTGGCTGACCAGCGTCATCGACCCCGAGGAGGGCGCGGTCAGGCTCGTCATCTTCGGGGCGATGGCGGCGCTGCTGATCGTCTCCCTCTGCGTCCCCGACGCGTTCGACAGCCTCGCCCTCGTCTTCGCGCTCGCCTACGGGGCCGTGCGCATCGCCCACATCGGCCTCTTCATGCTCGCCAGCCCCGAGGACGACGCCCTCCGCCACTCGGTGCTGGGGCTCGCCTTCAGCACCGCCATCGCGATCTCCCTGCTCGTCGTCGCCTCCCTCTTCGACGGCCTCGCCCAGGGCGCGATCTGGTTGCTGGCGTTGGCCCTCGACATGGGCGGCCCATATCTCTTCGGGTCCGAGGGCTGGAAGCTGGTCCCCGGGCACTTCGCCGAGCGGCACGGCCTGATCGTGATCATCGCCCTCGGCGAGTCGATCGTTGCGATCGGCGTCGGCGCCGGCGAGCTCGACTTCGGGGTCGGCGTCGCCGCGGTCCTCGGCGTCGGCCTGGCGGCGGCAATGTGGTGGGCCTACTTCGACATCGTCGCGATCGTCTCCGGCCGCCGGCTGATCGACGCCGAGCCGGGCCGGGCCCGCAACGAGATGGCCCGCGACTCCTACTCGTACCTGCACCTGCTGATGGTCGCCGGGATCGTGCTCGTCGCGCTCGGCATGAAGAAGACGATCGCCCACGTCGACGGCCACCTCGACGCCGTGATCGCCTTCGCGCTGCTCGGCGGCGTCGCCCTCTACCTGTTCGGCCATGTCGCCTTCCGCTACCGCCACATCCAGACGATCAACCGGCAGCGCACGATGCTGGCGATCGTCATCCTCGCCCTGATCCCGGCGGCGATGGAGGTCCCGGCACTCGCCACCCTGGCGACCGTCACCGTCCTGCTCTGGGCGATGATCGCCTACGAGACACGCCTCTACGGCGAGGGCCGCTACCGGGTCCGCCACCCCGAGACTGCCGGGCCCTGAGCGGCGGCTAGGCCGCCGGGCGCTCGAACTCCTGCATCACTCCGGCGACCGCGAAGCACAGCGCCCCGGCCAGCGTCCCCCAGTTGGCGATCCCGACCGCGAGCTCGTCGCCGGTCGAGGGGCGGACGAAGGAGGCGATGGCGGCAACCATGAAGAGCACCGAGCCGAGCTGGTTGACGGCCACGATCCACCAGCCCAGGTCGCGCCGCCGGCCGAAGAAGAGGAGCCGGGGGCCGATCTCCCGCATCGCCAGGAAGCCGGAGATCAGGAAGAACAGGCAGCCGATCACGTCGGGGGACCAGACGAGTCGGTCCTCGGCGCCGGGGCCGAGCCCCTGGATGAACGAGTCGACGATGTTGATCGCGAAGACGATCGTCCCGAAGAAGAGGGCGAAGGAGCTCATCCACTCGATCCGGCTGGGCTCGCTCGCCCACCAGTGCCAATCGCGGGGCGCCAGCACGCCGTCGGCGCCGGCCTCGCGCGGCCCGTTGACCGCCTGCAGGACGGTCGCGTAGCCGCCCGTTGAGAAGAACAGCCCGCCGGCGAGGTAGACGGAGCAGTAGAGCGTCTGCGCCGCCCCGGCCTGCGCCAGCGCTGCCCCCGCCGCGAACAGCGTGCCGCCGATCACGAACGCGGTCGCCGCGACGGCGTTGATCCGGCGCAGGCGCCGAGCGGTGTTCCGATCGACCCAGGCCGTCGCCTCCGAGACCTCCGCGTCGACGAGGCGCAGCAGCCCCCGCTTGCGCATCGCCCGCCTGTCGACGGGCCGATCGAGCGCCTTGCTCGCCGCCATTTCCGCCGGCTACCTCCTAGCTGGTCGCGAGCCCGAGGGCGAGCAGCGGGAACCCGGCCATCAGGCCCAGGTAGGAGCCGATCGCGAGGCCCGTGAGCGTCTTCGTCGTCTGCGAGCGGGCACCGGCGATCAGGCCGATGAGGACGCACGCGGCGGCGATTGCGAGGCCGATCCAGAACGTGTCGGGCATTGCGCGGCGAGACTATCGAACCGCCATCCGGAAGGACTCGGGCGCCAAGCATCAAACGTCACAGCGATGGACCACTCGGGGGGCAATCGGCACCTGGTGCTGGCGGCGATGATCTTCGCCGTCTCGATGACCTTCATCGACATGACGATCGTCGCAATCGCGGTGCCCAGCCTCCAGGAAGACCTGTCGCTCTCATCCACCGGCGTGCAGTGGATCATCAACGGCTACCTGCTCGCCCTCTCGGCGCTCTTCGCCTTCGGCGGCCGCCTCGCCGACATCGCCGGCCACCGGCGGATGGTCGTCATCGGCGTCGTCGTCTTCGCCACCGCCTCGGCGCTCTGCGGGGCGACGCCCACCGGCAGCCTCGACGAGGCCTGGATCGTCACCTTCCGCGTGATCCAGGGGGCCGGCGCGGCGATCATGTTCCCCGCCGCCCTGGCAATCGTCCTCGCCGCCTTCCCGGTCCGCGAGCGCGGCCGGGCCCTGGCGATCTTCTTCGCCATCGCCGGCGGCCTCACCTCGATCGGCCCGCTGGCCGGCGGCTACCTGACCGAGTGGACCTGGCGGGCGATCTTCTGGGTCAATATCCCGGTTGCGGTCATCGCCCTCGTCCTCACCGCGATCGCCAAGCCGAAGGAAGAAAGGCATCCGGCGCCCCTCGACTACCGGGGAACGGCTCTGATCGCCGCCGGCATGGGCCTCTCGGTGCTCGGCCTGCAGCAATCGACGGTCTGGGGTTGGAACAGCCCGATCACCTGGGCCTGCATCGCCGTCGGCATCGTCCTGATCGGCGTCTTCGTCAAGTTCGAGCTCGGCCTCGAGAACCCGCTGATCCGCGTCCGCATCTTCGAAAACCGGGCCTTCGCCGTCGACAACGTCGTCCTCTTCCTGCTGATGATCCCCTTCGTCCCGCTCTTCTTCTTCGCCAGCATGTACGCGCAGGTCTCGCTCGGCGAAAGCGCCTCCGAAACCGGCCTCTACCTGCTGATCTTCTTCGCCGGCTTCGCCGTCGCCTCGCAGTGGGGCGGCAGGGTCCTCGACCGGCGCGGCGCCCGGCCGACGGTGGTCGTCGGCTGCCTCCTCGCCGCCGTCGGCTTCTACCTCTGGGGCCGCTCCCTCACCCACCTCTCGGTCAGCGAACAGTGGTACTACATCGTCCTCACCGGGGCGGGTGTCGGCCTCGTCCTCAGCCCCGCCAACACCGACGCCCTCAACCGGGTGGCGAGCAACCGCTACGGCGAGGCGACGGGGATCACGCAGACGGTCCGCAACTTCGGCTCGAGCCTCGGCCTCGCCGTCCTCGGCAGCGTCCTGATCACCGAGAACCGCGCCAACCTCGAGTCCACCCTGGGCGCCGAGGGAGTCCCGAAAGCGACCGCGGACGAAGTCGCCGACACGATCAGCAACGGCTCCACCGCCGGCTCCGAAGCCCCGCCAGCCCGCCGGCCATCAGGCCGAACAGGTCTTCGCCAAGATCCAGCACGCGATCCCCAACGACTTCGCGATGGCCACCCGCACGGTCTTCTATGCGATGGCGGGGGTGATGGCGGTCGCCTTCGTCGTCTCGCTGGCGAGGATGCCGGGCGGCAAGGTCGAGGAGATCCCCGAGCCCGAAGGCAGCGCCACGGGATCTCCCACCGGAACCGCCTGACGCTGGTACGTTCGCGCGGGTGAACGTCCGCCTTCAACGCCTGATTCCCGCGCTCGCCGCGCTGCCACTGATCCTCGCAGCGCCGGCGGCGGCCGCGACCCTCCACGCTCCCGATTCCGGGCTCGGCGCGCGCGAGCCGGCCGTCCAGCGCCTCGCCCAGCGCTACGCGCCGATCACGATGCTGCGCGAACAGCAGGACCCGCCCTGCGAAGAGACCGCCGAGCAGTACCAGCCGACCGGCGTCGGGACGGTGCTCGGCAATCCCACCGTGACCCTCACCCACGACGTCCCCGGCCAGGGGCTGGTCGACGTCAAGAAGGCGCCGACCGCCGCCGACATCGCCGGCCTCCCGGACGGCTACTACCTCGACCTCGAAGGCAGGGCGCTCGGCGACACCTGCGTCTACGCCAGGGCGTTCGAGAAGCTGGTCGAAGAAGGCAGGGCCCCGGCGGTCGCCTACGCCCACATCGCCCGCGAACCGGGGCACCCCGGGTTCGTCCTCCAGTACTGGTTCTTCTGGTACTTCAACCAGTTCAACGACCTCCACGAGGGCGACTGGGAGGGGATGCAGCTCTCCTTCGAAGCCGAGACTCCGGCGGCGGCGCTGGGCGAAGAACCGTCCGAAGTCATCCTCTTCCAGCACGCCGGCGGCGAGCGCGCCGACTGGGGCGACCCGAAGGTGCAGAAAGAGGGAACGCGGCCGATCGTCTACCCAGCGGCGGGCTCGCACGCGACCTTCTACGACTCCGCGGTCTACATCCAGAACGGCCAGCACGGCTCCGGTGTCGGCTGCGACAACACGAGCGAGCCGCTGCGCGAACTGAGCGTGCGGCCCGTCCTCCTGCCCGACGTCGCCTCCGAACAGGGCCCGTTCAAGTGGCTGAGCTACGAGGGGCGCTGGGGGGAAAAGGAAAAGGGGTTCAACAACGGCCCAACCGGGCCGGCGACGAAGACGGTCTGGACGGAACCGTTCTCCTGGATGGCGGACCAGCGCACGACCAGCCCGCGGCTGCCCGGCGGCTCGATCGCCGGGCCGCAGATCACCAATGCCTTCTGCGGCGCCGTCGCCTCGGTCTCGGACTTCATCAACCTGGAGACGAAGTCACGATCCACCGCGATCCTCTCGGCGCTCGCCCTCGTCGCGCTGATCCTCCTCTTCGTCGGCCTCACCCGCTGGGGCCCCGTCGACCTCGAGCGCCTGCGGGCGCGGCGCTCGTTCGGGCAGATCGTGCGCACCGCCCGGCGGCTCTACGGCCGCCACTGGCGCGTTCTCGTGCCGGTCGCCCTGGCCGGTCTTGTGATCATCGCCGGCACCCACCAGCTCGCCGGCTGGCTCGGCACCAGCAGCCAGGCAAACGATGCCGCCGGGCGGTCGGGGGTCAACCTGGCGCTCGGCGACCTGGTCGAAGCCTTCGCGCTGCCGGTCGCGATGGCCGTCGTCGGCGCGGTCGTGATCGTCTTCGTCCGGCAGCTCGTCGCTTCGGACCCGGTCGGGTTCGGCGGCTCCTGGCGAGGCATGAGCGAAAGGGTCTGGCGGGTGATCGGCGCCGAGCTGCTGGCAAAACTTGCGCTCTTCCTGATGATCGCCAGTGTGATCGGCATCCCGTTCTTCATCTGGAAGGTCGTCGGTTGGGCGTTCGTCCAGCAGGAGGTGATGTTCACCGACAAGTCGATCCGCGGCGCGCTGCGCGGCAGCTCGGATCTGGTCCGCGGCCGCTGGTGGCACGCGGTCCGCACGATCCTCTTCCTCTACGTGCTCGGCGCCGTCGCCGGGCCGGTGCTCACCGTCGCCCTGGTCTTCACGCCGCTCCCCCTGCTCTGGATCAACGTGCTGGGCGCGCTGATCTACAGCCTCGTGATCCCCTACATCGTCCTCAGCGAGACGCTGCTCTACCTCGACCTCGAAGCCCGGGCCGAGTCGGAGCCGGCGAAGCCGCGCCGCTCCTGGCGACCCTGGCACCCGCGCCGCTTCGGCCGCCGAGTCGCCGACCCGGCCCCGCGGCCGGCGACGAGCGGGTAGCTTTTCGGCGAGATGAAGCTGCTCGCCTTCAGCGACCTGCACCGCGACCTCGCCCAGGCCGCGACGCTGGTCGAGATGTCCGCCGATGCCGACGTCGTGATCGGCGCCGGCGACTTCGCCTCCGTCCACGAGGGCCTCGGCGAGACGATCGAGGCGCTGTCGGCGATCGAGGCCCCGACGGTGCTGGTCCCCGGCAACAACGAGACCGAGGAGGCGCTGCGCGAGGCCGCCGCGGGCTGGTCCGCCGCCACCGTCCTGCACGGCGAAACGGCGACGATCGAGGGCGCCGAGTTCTTCGGCCTCGGCGCCGGCATCCCCGTCACCCCCTGGGACTGGAGCTTCGACCTCGACGACGCCGCGGCCGCGACGATGATCGGCGACTGCCCCGGGGGCGCGATCCTCGTCCTCCACTCACCCCCGCAGGGCCACTGCGACGCCAACGGAGGCGGCGACCACTTCGGCAGCCCGGCGCTGCTCGCCGGGATCGAGGAGCGGCGGCCGCGGGTCGCCGTCTGCGGCCACATCCACGAGTCCTGGGGCTGCGAGAGCCGGATCGGCGAGACCCCGGTCCACAACCTCGGCCCGACCGGCACCTGGCTCGAGCTCTAAGCCAGACCTCCCTCACCCGGTAACCCGGCCCCCGCGCCGGTGTTCTAAGAACGTAACTATCCGCATTATCTCCCAGGAGGGAAAAGATGGAGATGATCAAGCGGTTCGAGCCCGTCGCGCTTCTCGTCGTCGTGCTCGGCGCACTCAACTGGGGCATGGTCGGGCTGTTCGACACGAACGTGCTCTCGGACGTGTTCGGCACCGGCACGCTGACCGACGCCGTCTACACCGTCGTCGGCCTATGCGGCCTCATCCAGGTGCCCAGGGTGCTCGAGGAGATGCACCTCAGGGACCACATGCCCCACCCCCGCGGCACCTGACCGGAATCCGGCGACGCCGCACCGAAACCGGGCCCCACGGGGCCCGGTTTCTCTATCCGCCGGGCTCAGCGGATCAGCTCGAAAGCGCAGACGTAGTGGTAGACCGCGATTTCTTCTTTTTTTTCATTTTCGAGCTGGACGAACACGGCGCCGCCGTTGTTGACCACGGTCGTGCCGTAGGCGACGCCCAACGTGTTGGCGGCGATCGAATCGGTGAAGACGCTGTTGGACCCGTTGCCGTCGCCGAGCGAGACCGCCCCGCGAATCGCGAGCGCCTCGGTCGTCCCGGGCAGGAACCCGCCACGGGAGGCACAGGCGTCCGCCGCGGCCTTGACGCCGAGGATCGGGCCCTGCGGAGAGCTGTCGTAACAGGTGCCGCGGACCAGGATCGTGCCGCCATCGCACGATGCGGAGTGGCCGTTGACCTGGACCGCGTTGCCGGCCGACTGGGCGCTGGTCGCATCGGGGACGGTGCCGAGCTCGTTGAGATTGATGTTGCGGCCGCCGAGGGTCTTCTTCGCGACCTGCTTGCCCTTCACGGCGCCATTGGCGATTTTGGCCTTCTTCACGGCCCGCGGTTTGAGCTGCCTCGAGCCGACGGAATGAGGCTTGAGCGCGGCGTACGCCGTTCCGGTGAGCGTGACTATCAGTGCGACCATCGCGATCACCATGGCCGGCGACGGCCGCTTAATCCCTACCTTCATTCTCTCTCCTCCGCTCCCAGTTACGAGCTATTGCCGAAGAAACCCATGAGGACGCTCAAAGTACCGGCCCTCCCGCTGCGCAATACAGCATGGCCCCTTTGTTCGCCAACGGCGAGTCTAGCGATGATCGTGCCTGTGCGCCAGCCGGCTGCGGCGCCTCCGCTAGCTGCCGCAGTCGGCCTCGAGCGGGATCTTTTCCCTCTCCACCTGACCGCCCTGGCTGGTGAAGGTTCCGTCGGCGACCGCGTTGGCTCTGCAGATGTCGCGGCTGAGGATCAGGTAGCCGGGCCTGCCGCCCGCGATCCGCAGCTCGAAGCTCTTCAGGGGCGTGTTGGGCACGTCTTCGACGCCCGCCTGGATCCGCCCGCCCTTGGAGACGACCCTGCCGTAGAGCAGGATGTCGGCTGGCCCGCTGAGGACGTAGGCGAGGCGCGGCAGGCCGCTTTCGCCCCCGCCCGAGACGGCGTAGACAGGCCCGGCGAGCGGCTCGCCGTAGGCGGGGCTGACGGCCCTGGCGAACCCGACCCGGCGCTGACCCGCGCATTCTTCAGCTTCCAGCTTGCTCTGCGCGCAGACGCCGCCGAGCGCGGTCGGGTCGACGAGCAGGACGGGTGGCAGGTTTACGGCGACCGAGCGGATGTTTTCGTCCCCCGGCCGCGAGTCGACGTGGATGACGAGCTCGGGCTTGTCGGTCCGCATCGTCCCGCCGATCGCCCGCAGCGTCGCCTGCGGCGCGAAGGGCTCGCTCGACGTCGTGCTGTCCGAGCCACCGCAGCCGGCGAGGACGAGCGCCGAGGCGAGCAGCGCGAGGACGGCGATCGGTCGGGCGCGAGCCATGCGGGCATTGTGATGGGTTCATGCGACGATGGGCGGGCCCCCGATGAGAGCAGTCGCATGCCAACACGGCGAGTTCGACCTGGTCGAGCGCCCCGAGCCCGATCCGGGACCCGGCCAGGTGCGGATCGAGGTCGCCCGCTGCGGGATCTGCGGCTCGGACCTGCACGCGCGCCACGGGATCGACCGGTGGGCCGACCTGGCGGCCGAGATCGGCTATGACCGGTTCGGGCGTTCCGACCAGGCGATCGTCTTCGGGCACGAGTTCAGCGGCCGAGTCGCCGAGTACGGGCCGAAGTGCCGAGAGGGCCTGACGAGCGGCACCCCGGTCGTCGCGCTGCCGATCGTCCGCAACCCGGGGGGAGTCGACACCACCGGCCTCTCCCAGCACGCGCCCGGGGCCTACGCGGACCAGGTCCTGGTCCAGGAGTCGCTGATGATGCCCGTGCCCAACGGCCTCGACCCCGCCGTCGCGGCACTGACCGAGCCAATGGCGGTGGCGCTGCACGCGGTGCGCCGCGGCGAGGTCAGGAAGCGGGACGCGGCGATCGTGATCGGCTGCGGCCCGGTCGGCCTCGGGGTGATCCTGATGCTGAAGGCGACCGGGGTCCGCACCGTGATTGCCAGCGACTACTCGCCCGGCCGGCGGGCGCTCGCCGAACGGTGCGGCGCCGACGTCGTCGTCGACCCCTCCCAGGACTCCCCGTATGAGCCGCGAAACGACCCAGGCTGGCTTTCGAGCCTTCCCGAGCTGCTCGAGCTCGCCCTCGACACCCGCGAGAAACTCGAGCGCCTGCCGATCGGGTGGTGGCACGCCTGGCGCCTGGCGGAGAGGCTCGGCGTCGCCCCCAAGCGCCCGGTCGTCTTCGAGTGCGTCGGCGTGCCGGGGGTGATCGAGCAGATCGTCGGCTCGGCCCCGCTCTTCTCCCGCGTCGTCGTCGCCGGCGTCTGCGTCGGCCCCGACACCTTCACCCCGGCGATGGCGATCAACAAGGAGCTCGACCTCCGCTTCGTCCTCGGCTACACGCCGCTCGAGTTCCGCGACACCCTCCACATGCTCGCCGAGGGCAAGGTCGACCCACGGCCGATGATCACCGGCACGGTCGGGCTCGCCGGGATCGCCGGCGCCTTCTCCGACCTCGAGGATCCCGAGCAGCACGCCAAGATCCTGATCGACCCCTCGCTTCCCTGAGCCCGCCGAGGGCCGAGGCTAGGGCCGCAGCCGGACCGGGAGCGTCTTCAGCTGGTTGGCGAAGGGGGACTCGACGTACTGCGGGGCGCCGGCGATCTCCATGGCCGGAAAGCGGCCCAGGGTCTCCTCGATCAGGACGCGCAGCTCGAGGCGGGCGAGGGCGGTGCCGAGGCAGAAGTGGCGGCCGCCGGCGCCGAAGGCCTGGTGCTCGGGATTGCGGGTGACGTCAAAGCGGTCGGCGTCCTCGTAGCGCTCCTCGTCGCGGTTCGAGGACGGGTACCACATGACGACCTTCTCGCCCTCGCGGATCGGCTGCCCGTTGAGCTCGGTGTCGCGGGTGGCGGTGCGGCCGAAGTGGGCAAAGGCGGGGAACATGCGCAGCGCCTCCTCGACGACGCCGGGGATCAGCGAGGGGTCCTCGAGGACCATGTCGCGCTGCTCGGGGCTCTCCATCAGCGCCCGCATGCCGCTGCAGTAGGTCGCCTTGGTGCTGTCGTTGCCCGCCGCCATCAGCAGGAAGAAGCCCATGACGATCTCGTGGTCCTCGAGGCGCTCGCCGTCGACCTCGGCGTGGACGAGGACGCTGGTCAGGTCCTCGGTCGGGGTCTCACGGCGTTCGGCGATCAGCTTGCCGCAGCGCTCGAAGACCTCCGGCACGTCGCGCTCCATGACGACCTGGGCGCCCTCCGGCGTCGCGTCGGGATCGCCGGCGCCGAGGATCGTGTTCATCAGGTTGGCCCAGACTTCGTCGTCCTCGGGCTTCAGGCCCATGAAGCTGCCGATCACCCGGGCCACGACGGGCTGGGCGACGTCGCTGACGAGGTCGCAGGCCTCGCGTCCCTCGAGCCGGTCGAGGACGCCGACCGTGATCTCGCGGATCGCGTCCTCGTGCTCGGCGATCCGCTTCGGCGTGAAGCCCTGCTGGAAGAGCGCCTTGATGCGGTCGTGCTTGGGCGGGTCCATGCCGATGAACATCGCCTGCTGCAGCTCGAGCGGCAGGATCGCGTTCTTGAGGGCGGTGAAGCCGCCGACCTCGGAGGAGTAGGCCTGCCAGTCGCGGCTGACCTCGAAGACGTCGTCGGCCCTGGTCACCGACCAGAAGCCGTCCTCCTCGGGGTACTCGGAGATGCGGGGCGACCAGTGGACCGGGCACTCGCTGCGCAGGCGGCGGAAGAGCTCGTGCGGGGGGCCGTCCTCGAAGTTGGCCCGATCGGCGACGAGCACCTGATCGAGGGGCGTCTGGTCCTGGCGCGTTTCGCTCATGGAGATCCTTCCCGTTGTGGTCGCGCGATTTCCTCCCGGGCCAGCCTACCCCGCCCTCACCCGTCGGTGGTGACCCGGGCCGGAGGTGGCCGGTCCCCTCGGCTCAGCGCTTCTTCTTCTTGTAGCGGCATTCGAGGCCGCCGGCGAGGACGACGGCGTCGGAGGCGTCGCGATTCCACAACGCGGGCCCGAAGCCGACTCCCATCCGTTTGCCCTTGCGGGAAAAATTGATCTGCCCGAATCCGGGAACCGGGAAGGGAGGGACGAATTCGTTGCTGTAGCCGCTCTCGTCGCCCCTGACGCCGAATCTCAGGTAGGGGTTGGCCTCGGGTTCGAGGTTGAGGTCGTATTTGTGAAAGCCGGTAAAGGCGAAGAGGATCTCGACGTCGAGTTCGTACTGGCCGTTGGTGGAGGTTGCCTTGGCGAAGAAGCTGCCCTTGCGCGTGGTGCCCTTGAGGCATTTCGCCGTCGTGAACTTCGCCAGTTCCTGATTTTCGGCTCCAAGCACCGTCACCCCGGGAGCGGCGGCGATCGCGGAGCTGGGCGCCGCCAGCGCCAGCGCGACGATTCCGAAAGCCAGTCCGATCCTCCATTTCGATGCCATCCGTGCTCTCCCCATGGGTTCGATAACCCGGTCGCGGTGGGAACGCTCGCTCCCCGAGCCTACAGCCGGCCCGCAATTGCTCGATTAAGAGCATGTCGAGCTTCGCCTGTCCGAGCCGGCCACGGTGAAGATCGTCGTCAGGCGGCGGAAGCGGTGCCGCCCGAGGCCGGCAGGCCCGAAGCGCTCGGCGCCGAAGTGGGTGTCGGAGATGACCAGGGCCCGCATCGGCCTCATCTCGGCGGATCGGGGGCCGTCGGGCCGTTCCTCGGATAGGTTGACCGCCATGGACGACTTGCCGGTCCTCTGGCAGCTCCAAATCTCCCACTACAACGAGAAGGTGCGCTGGGCGCTGGACCACAAGCGCATCCCGCACGTACGCCGGTCGCTGCTGCCCGGGGTGCACGCGATCACCGCGAAGCGCCTCACCGGCGACATCGACACGACGCCGGTGCTGACGCTGGACGGGCGCGCGATCGGCGACTCGACCCGGATCATCGCGGCACTCGAGGAGCGCTGGCCGGAGCCGCCCCTCTACCCCGAGGACGGGGACGAGAGGCGCCGGGCGCTGGAGCTGGAGGAGTTCTTCGACGAGGAGCTCGGGCCCCACATCCGCCGCGTCGTCTACCACGAGCTGCTTCCCTACCCGGAGAAGGTCCTGCCCCTCTTCACCAACGGCCAGACGCGGGCGGGGCAAGCCCTGATCCGCACCACCTTCCCCGTGCTTCGCGTGGGCATGCGCAAGAGCATGCGGATCAACGCGCCCGCCGCCGCGAGGAGTCGCCTGCGGACGGTCGAGGCGATGGATCGCCTGGAGGCGGAGATCGGGCCGAGCGGCTACCTCGTCGGCGACGGCTTCACGGTCGCCGACCTGACCGCCGCAGCGCTCTTCTATCCGGTCGCCCGCCCGCCCGAGTTCCCCTACCCGTCGGTGCCCGATCCCCCGCCCCGGGCGGCCGAGTTCGTCGATGCCCTGCGCGACCGCCCCGGCGGCCGGTGGGTGACCGAGATCTACCGCCGCCACCGCGCCCCCGGGCCGGCGATGGCGGAGCCGGCCCGTAGCTAGCCGGGTTGGTCGCCGAGACGAACCTGGGTCGAGGGCGAGCCGAAGCCGGCCTGCCCGACGTCATGGCGGACTCGTCCTAGCCGCCGCCGTGCCTGCCGCCCCGCCCGTGGGCGGGGCGGGCCACCCCGTTGCTCGCCACCGCCGCCTTGTACCGGTACGGCTGCAGGGCGTTGATGCTCGAATAGCCGACGAGGTAAATGCGGCGGCCGTCGGAGATCACTGGCGTATAGGTGCCGGTTTTGTAGTGGAAGACCCGGCGGCCCGTTCGCATGTCGTAGCCGTTGGTCGAGCCGTTGGTGAACTCAGCCGCATAGACGATTTCCCCGACGGCCGACAGCGAGCCGATCACCGAGCCCCCGGCAGGGTGTGACCAGCGGACCTCGCCGTCCCTGGCGCCGAGGGCATAGATGTTGCCGTCGAAGGACCCGATATAGACGGTCGGCGGGGTGTGCAGGGTGTTTGCGACCGTCGGCCCCGAATACACATAGCCGCCCGTCGAGTAGCTCCAGGCCAGGGTCCCGTCCTTCTCGTCGAAGCTGTAGACCCGATCGTCGTTGTTGCCCGCGTAGACCCGGCCGAAGGCGACCGCAGGCGTCGAGTAGAACTCGCCCGAGGTGCCGAACCCCTGGCCGAGCGAGCCGCTCTGCCAGCGGATCTTCCCCGTCCCGGCGTCGACCGCGTTCATCTCGCCGCCGTAGTCGCCGACGAAGAGGACGCCCTTGTGAAATGCCGGTGCGGACTTGATCGGGCCCCCCAGGGCGGTGGCCCATCGCGTGTGTCCATTGCGGGTGCTGATCGCGTAGAGCCGGCCGTCCTCGCAGCCGAAGTAGACCGTTCGGTTCATGACCAACGGCGAGGACTCCGCCCTGCCGGGCAGCGTGCGTTTCCAGATCACCCTGCCGGTCCGCGCGTCGAGCTTGACGACATGTCCCGGAACCAGGTTGACGATGTAGAGGCGGTGCCTGTAATAGGCGGGAGAGGAGGCGTTGAGGCGGCCGATCTGACGTTCCCAGAGGACCTTTCCGGTGTCGGCGTCGAGTGCGAAGGCGAGGCCGTTGTTGTTGACCGCATAGAGCTTGCCGCCGACGTATATCGGCGGAAACTCGAGCAGCGGCCGCTCCGTGTAGTGCCAGATCAGGCGATATGGGGGCTTCACGCGTTTCGCCGGGAGGAAGCGGGTTCGGGCCGGGTTGAGGCCGAACATGGGCCAGTTGACCGTCTTCAACACCGGCTTCTTCGGTTTCTCCTGCTTGAAGACCGCGTTCGAGTTATGGACGTCGGACGGCCGCTTCAGCAACTCGTAGGCGACGACGAGGCCCGTCAGCGCGACGACGGCCCCCACGGCCAGGGCGATCGCCAGGCGGCGGTGCTCGCGCCAGAGCCGCTTCGGGTCCCTCAGCAGCTGGGCTACCCGGTGCCGACGGCGGGCCTTCGGCCCGCTCTCAGCCATCCGACGCGATGGCGTGGCGCTCCATCAGGGCCGTCCCGGAAGCGCGGCGCGGCCACGCTCAAAGCTGAAGCCGAACATCGGCGAGAGGCTACTGAAGCCCGTGGTCGCGCTCGGCCTCGTCCTCCATCCGCTTCAGGCGCGTGTAGTGGTCGGGGAACTCATTCGGGTGGGCCGGCGCGATCTTGCCCCTGACGATCGGGGCGTCACCGGTGACGTCCGTTGCAGGATCATGGGATCCATGCTCGAGCTCCACGTCCAACCCCGCCCTGTACTCGTCGACGTCGGAGGTGAAGGTCTTCTTGCCGGCCATCGGGTCAATCGCAGCGCCGCATGCTCGGACGTCTGATCCACACCATGGGGACCGAGGTTCGGATCCTCGTGGCCGAGGAGGACGGCGAGGGTGTCCTGGCCTCGGAGGCCGCCGAGGCGGAGCTGCGCGATTTCGACAGCTGCCTTTCGCGTTTCATCGCCGACAGCGAGCTCAGCCTCTTCAACGAGAATCCGAGCGAGCTCGTCCCGGCCTCGGAACTGCTCCGCGAGGCGGTCAGGGCCGGGGTCTGGGGCGCCGAGCGAACCGGCGGGCTCGTCGATCCGACCCTCTTGAGCGAGCTCCGCGACCTTGGCTATTCCGACACCCGCGAGGGAGCGGCGCCGGCGCCCCTCGCCGCTGCCCTGTCCTCCGCACCCGATCGCGGCCCGGCCGGACCCGACCCGGCGGCCGCCTGGCGATCGATCGAGGTCCTCGACGAGGAGGAGGCCATCCGCCGGCCGCCTGGCCTCCTGTTCGACACGGGTGGCACCGGCAAGGGCCTCGCCGCGGACCGGGTCGCAAGGCGATTCCGCGGCCTGCCGCGTTTTGCGATCGACTGCGGCGGAGACGTGCTGGTCGGGGGTCGCGACCCCGGCAGTGAGGAGGTCCGGGTGGAGATCCGCCATCCGATCGGCGGACGGCCGGCCGACGTGCTGACGATCGCCCGCGGCGCCGTCGCGACCTCGGGCATCGACGTCCACCTGTGGAGGGCCACCGACAACCGATTCGGCCATCACCTGATCGATCCCGCCACCGGGGAGTCCGCCTGGACCGGGGTGATCTGCGCGGCGGCTCGGGCGCCGAGCGCGCTGGAGGCCGACGTCCTGGCCAAGGCCGCGGTCCTGGCCGGGCCCTCAGGAGCGGCTGAGCACCTCGCCGAGCACGGTGGGCTGATCGTCCTCGAGGATGGCCGCGTAGAGAAATTCGGGCCTCTTCACGACCGGCCCAGGATCCGCGTCTCACCGCCCAGCTAGGCACGCCTGCGGCGCCACCCACTCCATTCGGCGGAAAAGTCCGGATGAACGGGGGCCCCTTCGACCATACGTTGGTGTCGTCCACCGAGAAGGGAGCAGTCGATGTACCAGCCAGCGGCTGTCAGGCCGTTACTCGTCGGAGTCGGGCTTTGCCTGGCGCTTGCCGTCTCGGCGGGCTGCGGTGGCGACACCAACAGAGCCGAGACCGAGTCGACGCCGACCGAATCGGCGAGCACCGGCGCCCAGGGGGCAGGCGGCCAGGTGAGGCTTCCCGTCGCGGGAATCTCCGACCCCGGCCGCCGCGGGTATGTGAAGCGCACCGACCGGATCTGCGAGAAGCTGGACCGCGATCGCAACAGCGAGCGTGCCCGAATCGGCGAAGCCGCCAGCACGGAGGCCGCCGTGACCGCCTACGAGGACGGCACGACGCTCGGGGAATCGGAGCTGGAACGGATCGAAGCGGTCCCCCCGCCCTCGGGCGATGCCGCCCTGCTTCGCGCAAACGTCTTCGACCCGGTGCGGCAGCAGCTGGCGCTGCGGGCAAGGATCCGCGATGCGCTGGCCTCGGTGGACGTGCCGCGCCTGCGTGAGCTCCGCTCCCGGCTGGATGACATCAGCCGTGCACTGTCCGCGTTCGCACGCGGCTACGGATGGCGCTCGTGCGGGGAGGCCTAGGAAGATGAGTGAGCAAGCCGGCGAGCCCGGCAGCGGCGGGACGGCCCCCGGAACTCCGCCGGTCCCGAAGCGGAAGCCGACGCGCAAACCGCTCCCCAGCCCACTGGCGGTCATCGTCGCCACGCTCGGGCTGCTCCTGGTCGTCCTCACGCTCCTGGCGATTCAGGTGCGCAACGGCCGGGACCCGGCCCTCGGCCCGGGGCCGGTCGTCCCCGCCCTGAGCAAGCCCACGGCAGGCAAGGCTGCCCAGGCCCAGGCGACCACGATCGTCAGTCGAACCTCCCCGGCGCCACCGCCGTGAGCTTGGCCGCTTCCAGCCCCACCGTCCGGCGGACGGGCTCGCGACCGGCGACGGTGGTCGCAGCCGTCCTGGTCCTGGCCTGTCTGGCGGCGCTGGCCGCCTACGCGATGTTCTCGGGCCCGACGACGGTGCCACTGCCACCCAGCACGCGGCAGGCTCCGACTCGGACAGCCCCCCCACCACCACGCGGTGACGAGGGCCCGGAGGCGACCAGAGGTGACTGAGCCGGACCCGGCCAACTATCCGTATTGGCTGATCGGCCGCTCGGCCGGGATCGTCGCCTTCGTCCTGATCGCCGCCTCGGTGATCCTCGGGCTCTATATGGCGGCCGGGATCGGGCAGCGGCCGGGGCGGAAGCGGACCCTGGTCAAGGTCCATCAGCAGCTGGCGCTCGCCGGCCTGGCGATGATCGGCGTCCACGGCCTCAGCCTGCTCGGCGACAAGTGGCTGAGCCCGGGCCTGACCGGTATTGCGGTTCCGTTCACGATCGCCTACCGGCCGCTCTGGGTGGGACTGGGGATCATCGCCGGGTACCTTGCGCTGCTCCTCGGGCCGACCTATTTCCAGCGCCGACGGCTCGGGACGCGTCGCTGGCGAAAGGTCCACCGCGCAACCGTGGTCGTCTACGTGCTCGCGGTCCTCCACAGCCTGAACTCCGGGACCGATGGGGCGAGCTCATGGTTCAGGGCGCTGGTCATCCTCAGCGCCGTGCCGATCCTGGTCCTTCTCGTGGTCCGCTACAGGCGGAAACCGGCCCGTGGCGCCGCCGCGCGGCCGGCAGGGCGCCGGGTCGCGAAGGGCCCGACTCCCGCCGACGCCCTCGGCGACTGACGCTGAGAGTGCCGCCAGTCGGCCGGCGG
>CAWIOM010000014.1:0-82504 GCA_963837735.1 uncultured Solirubrobacterales bacterium
CAAATGATCGACATCAACAATTTCGACGCGATTGAGATCGGCCTCGCGTCCTCGAAGAAGATCCGCTCCTGGAGCTGGGGCGAGGTGACGAAGCCCGAGACGATCAACTACCGGACCCTGAAGCCGGAGAAAGACGGCCTCTTCTGCGAGCGCATCTTCGGCCCGACCAAGGACTGGGAGTGCTACTGCGGCAAGTACAAGCGGGTCCGCTACAAGGGCATCGTCTGCGAGCGCTGCGGCGTCGAGGTGACGCGCTCGAAGGTGCGCCGCGAGCGCATGGGCCACGTCGACCTGGCGGCGCCGGTCTCCCACATCTGGTTCTTCAAGGGCGTGCCGAGCCGGATCGGCTACCTGATCGACATGGCTCCCAAGGAGCTCGAGAAGGTCCTCTACTTCGCCGCCTCGATGATCACCTGGGTCGACGTCGAGGCCCGTGACAAGGATCTCGGGAAACTCGAGAAAGAGGTCAAAAAAGTCACCGACTCCTACGAGTCCGAACAGCAGAAACGGACACAGGAGCTGAGCGAGTCGCTGGAGCGGCGCATCAAGTACCTCGAAGACGGCACGCAGACCAAGTTCGACGACGACGATCACATCTGGGCCGACTCGCTGAAACTGACCCAGGCCCAGCTGCGCAAGCTCAAGGACGATGAGCGGGCGAAGATGATCAAAGAGCTGCGCAAGACGTTCGACGCCGAGATCTCGGACACCGAGGCCTACATCGAAGAGGCGATCGAGCGCATGCAGGAGGTCTGGAAGATCTTCACCGACATGAAGCCGAAGGACGTCGTCAACGACGAGACGGTCTTCCGTGAGCTCAAGGACCGCTTCGGCTCCCCCTTCGGATGGGGCGAGTACTTCCGTGGCGGGATGGGCGCCGAGGCCGTGCGCGACCTGCTCGAGCAGGTTGACCTGGAGGCCGAATGCGAGGAGATGGAGCAGGTCATCAACAGCTCCAAAGGCCAGAAACAGGCGCGCGCCGTGAAGCGGCTGAAAGTCGCCTCCGCCTTCCTCAACTCCGACAACCAGCCGGACTGGATGATCCTCGACTGCGTTCCCGTGATCCCGCCGGAGCTGCGCCCGATGGTGCAGCTCGACGGCGGCCGCTTCGCGACCTCGGACCTCAACGACCTGTACCGACGAGTGATCAACCGCAACAACCGGCTGAAAAGGCTGCTCGACCTGGGCGCGCCGGAGATCATCGTCAACAACGAGAAGCGGATGCTGCAGGAGGCCGTCGATGCGCTCTTCGACAACGGCCGTCGCGGGCGCCCGGTCACGGGCCCCGGCAACCGGCCGCTGAAGTCGCTCTCCGACATGCTCAAGGGCAAGCAGGGCCGCTTCCGCCAGAACCTGCTCGGCAAGCGCGTCGACTACTCCGGCCGCTCGGTGATCGTCTCCGGCCCGAGCCTGCGGCTGCACCAGTGCGGCCTGCCGAAGCTGATGGCCCTCGAGCTCTTCAAGCCGTTCATCATGGCCCAGCTGGTCGAGCGCAAAGCCGTGCAGAACATCAAGGCGGCGAAAAAGATGGTCGAGTCGATGATCCCCGAGGTCTGGGACGTGCTCGAGGAGGTCATCCACGAGCACCCGGTGCTGCTCAACCGGGCGCCGACCCTGCACCGCCTCGGCATCCAGGCCTTCGAGCCCGTCCTCGTCGAGGGCAAGGCGATCCAGGTCCACCCGCTCGTCTGCCACGCTTTCAACGCCGACTTCGACGGCGACCAGATGGCTGTCCACGTGCCGCTCTCCGCCGAGGCCCAGGCCGAGGCGCGGGTGCTGATGCTGTCCGCCAACAACATCCTCTCGCCCGCCCACGGCGCGCCGCTGGCGACACCGACGCAGGACATGGTGCTGGGGATCTACTACCTCACCTACGGCCCGGACGCCGAGGAGCTGAAGAAGATCGACGAGGAGCTCAAAGCAGGCAAGGGCGCGGCCCGGAGCGGCGCCCAGCCGAAGACCTTCCGCTCTTCGCAGGAGGCCGAGCTCGTCTATGAGAACGGCGGCTGCAAGCTGCACGACCACGCCGAGTACCGGCGCGCCGGCCACGAGCACTTCCCGACCACGGTCGGGCGGATCATCTTCAACGAGAAGATCGAGCGCGCTCTCGCCGCCGCCCTCGGGGACGATTTCGACCCCGAGCAGTTCGAGTTCGTCAACTTCTCGCTGAAGAAGCGGGACGTCAACGAGATGGTCTCCAACCTGGTCGAGGCCTACGGCGCCCCGGCGGTCTCCGAGGTGCTCGATGCCTTCAAGGACCTCGGATTCCACTACGCCAGCCAGGCCGGGATCACGGTCTCCAAGAACAACGTCGTCTCGCCGCCGAGCAAGGCGGAGATCCTCGATCGCTACGAGAAGGAGACGACCGCGATCCAGGGCCAGTACGACGACGGCTACATCACCGCCGAGGAGCGCCACGAGGCGGTCACCGCGCACTGGAACCGGGCCACCGACGAGGTAGCGCAGGCGATGGAGGACAACCTCGATGAGTTGAACCCGATCTTCATGATGGCCAACTCGGGCGCCCGCGGCTCGTTCAAACAGATCCGCCAGCTCGCCGGCATGCGCGGTCTGATGGCGAATCCGAAAGGCGAAATCATCGAGCGGCCGATCAAGGCCAACTTCATGGAGGGCCTCTCCGTCCTCGAGTACTTCATCTCCACCCACGGCGCCCGAAAGGGACTTGCCGACACGGCGCTGCGCACGGCGGACTCGGGCTACCTGACCCGGCGCCTCGTCGACGTCGCCCAGGACGTGATCGTGCGCGAAGAGGACTGCAAGACCAAGGACCACATCGAGATGGCGCTCCGCAAGGACGACAAATCCTTGAACGACAATCTCGCCGGCCGCCTGGCGGCGAAAAAGCTCGAGACCAAACGCGGTCGCGAGCTGCTCAAGCGCAACCAGGAGATCACGATGGAGGACGTCGAGGAGATCGCCGAGGCGTTCGGTGACGAAGAGGTCGCCATCCCGGTCCGCTCGACGCTCAAGTGCGATGCCGATTCAGGCGTTTGCCGCTCCTGCTACGGAGTCGCTCCGGCGACCGGGTTCACGGTCAACATCGGCGACGCGGTCGGGATCATCGCCGCCCAGTCGATCGGCGAGCCTGGCACGCAGCTGACGATGCGGACCTTCCACACCGGCGGCGTCGCCGGCCAGGACATCACCCAGGGCCTGCCCAGGATCGTCGAGCTCTTCGAGGCTCGCAAACCAAAGGGCCTGGCGCAGATGGCCGAGGCGGCCGGCAAGGTCGCGGTCGAAGAAACCGACAAAGCGCTGAAAGTGATCGTGATCGAGTCCAGCGGCGAGGAGCACTCCTACAGCTTCCCGCCCCGAACTCGCCTGCACGTCTCCCATGGCGAAAAGGTCGAGGTCGGCCAGCAGCTCAACGAGGGCTCGCTCTACCCGGCCGACCTGCTCGCGATCCGCGGTCGTACCGACGTCGAGCTCTACCTGGTGGCCGAGGTGCAGAGGGTCTACCGGGCCCAGGGCGTCGACATCAACGACAAGCACATCGAGCTGATCGCCCGGCAGATGCTGAAGAAGGTGCGGATCGAGTCGAAGGGCTCGACCAGCCTGCTTCCCGGCCAGCTCGAGGACCGCGGCAGCCTCAAGCGCCTCAACAAGAAGACGAAGGAAGACGGCGGCACGCCGGCCAAAGGCGAGGAGGTCATCCTCGGGATCACCAAGGCCTCGCTGGCGACCGAGTCCTTCCTCTCCGCGGCTTCCTTCCAGGAGACGACCAAGGTGCTCACCGACGCCGCTCTCGAGGGCAAACGCGACCGGCTCGTCGGGCTCAAGGAGAACGTGATCATCGGCAAGCTGATTCCGGCGGCGACCGGCCTCAAGCACTACCGGACGGTCTCGGTCGAGCCCGCGGTCCCGATCGAGCCGCCGAGCGAGGAGGGCCTGCTCGACGAGGAGGAGCTGGCCGCCGAGCTCGGGGTCGACGGCACCGACACCCCTGTGGAGAGCTTCGGCCCCTCGTTCGCCGAGGAGCTCGAGGAGCTCGCGCAGGAGATCCAGTCGACCAGCGACGAGTCGAAATCGTAGGAGGGGAGGCCGGAGGGCGGTTCGGCTGAACCCGCTCCCTTCGGTCGCTCACAAGTTCCGCCGAACCGCCCCCCGGCCTCCTGACCTGACCAAATCTGGTCGTCGCTTGTCGGCTGAATCTCTGCGTGGAGATGGGTTTCGCTTGGTCGGGGGGATCTTGCGGGGAATTGCCTGAACGTCCAGGGCGGTGGCGCCGCGGCCTAACCTGAGGGGATGGTCGGAAGGGTCATCAAGCCCGCGCTGTTGGTTGGTGTGGTGGCTCTGCTCGGGCTCGCCCTGTTTCGGCCGGCGGCGCTGTTCGGGGTCGACTCGAAGGCGCTGGCCAACTCGCTGGGCGGCGAAGTCCACCACGCCCAGGCCCGTTGCAGGGAGGACAGCGGCGGCCACTGGCGCTGCGCGCTGCGGGGCGGCACCGTCGACGGAGTCGAATATGAGCTGACCACACACCGCCTCGGCTGCTGGAGCGGGTCGAGGGTCTTCCTGCCGCGGTCCGCGGCTCCGGTCGAACGCTCGATCTCCGGCTGCATCGGCCTCGGAGACATGTTCGGCAGCTGAGCCGGGCCACCCTGCGGTCGGTTGGGTAGATTGGCTGCGTGGCCAGCGCGGAGAAGGTCTGCATCGTCGGTGCCGGGTCCTCAGGGCTCACGGCCTGTCAGGTTCTGAAGAGCCGCGGCATCCCCTACGACTGCTTCGAGAAGGGATCGATGGTCGGCGGCAACTGGCGCTACGAAAACGACAACGGCCAGTCCTCCGCCTATCGCTCCCTGCACATCAACAGCGCCCGCAGGCTGATGTCCTTCCGCGCCTATCCGATGCCCGACGACTACCCCGACTACCCGAGCCACTGGCAGGTCGCCAAGTACTTCGACGACTACGTTGAGCGATTCGGCCTGCTGGACGGGATCGACTTCCGCACCGAAGTCGTCGCGGTCGAGCCCGCCGGGGCCGAGTGGGACGTGACCGTCGAGTCCGAGGACGGCGACCGGCGCACGGACCGCTACCGCGCGGTGCTGGTCGCCAACGGGCATCACTGGAACCCACGCTGGCCGGAACCGGCCTTCCCGGGGTCGGAGGAGTTCGCCGGCGAGCAGATCCACGTCCACCACTACCGCGAGCCCGATGTGTTGGCCGGCAAGCGGGTCCTGGTTCTGGGGATGGGCAACTCGGCCGTCGACATCGCGGTCGAGGCCTCGCGGATCGCCGAGAAGACCTTTCTGGCGATGCGCCGCGGCGCCCACGTGATCCCCAAGTTTCTCGGCGGCAAACCGGTCGACGAAGCGGCTCCCCCGGTGACGACGAGACTGCCGCGCTCCGTGCAGCGCTTCTTCATGGGGCGCCTGGTCAAGCTCTCGGTCGGCGAGATGACCGACTACGGACTGCCCGAGCCCGACCACAAGCTGCTGGAGGCCCATCCGACCGTCTCGTCTGAGCTGCTGCCGCGCCTCGGGCACGGGGACATCACCGTCAAGCCCAACATCGAGCGCTTCCTCGGTGGCCGGGCGGTGCGCTTCGTGGACGGCAGCGAGGAGGAGATCGACCTCGTCGTCTACTGCACGGGCTATCGGATCGAGTTCCCGTTCCTGGCCCCGCAGGTGTTCGAGTCGAAGGACAACCGCATGCCGCTCTACAAACGGGTGGCGGAGGTCGAGCACCCGGGACTCTTTTTCGTCGGCTTCGTCCAGCCGCTGGGCCCGATCATGCCGATCGCGGAGGCGCAGTCCGAATGGATCGCCGACCTCCTCCAGGGGCGCGCCGCCCTACCCCCGGCGCACGAGATGCGGCAGGAGGTCGGCGAGTACGAACGCTGGCTTCAGAAGCGCTTCGTCGCCTCCAAGCGTCACACGATCGAGGTCGACTTCCACCCCTACCTCCGCCAGATCCGCCGCGAGCGCAAGCGCTCGGCCCAGTCGGCCTAGTGGGGGGTGGGGGCGGGGGGTCCGCACCCATCCTGCGGAACCCGCTCCCTCCGGTCGCTCACATGTTCCGCCGGACGAGTGCGGATCCCCCGTCTCGCAGCGCCGCCGCCAGGTCGGCTGTGAGGCCCTCGCGGCCTGAAGGGTTCAGGAGACCAGCGCTCGGGGTTGCCGCCGGAGTCTTCCTCGGTGGCGTTGTCGGGCTCCGGGGCCCGACTTGCCCACCAGACGAGCCAGAGGGCGCTGAGGACCGGGATCTTGAGCACGACGAGAAGGAAGAAGATGGGCCAGAAGCCGCTCACGCGATCAGTCTAGGCCCTCTGCCCACGCGATCAATGCATCGGTGTGGGCTTCCTCGAGGCCGGTTGCGGACTCGGTCGGCACCAGCAGGGTCGGATCGTCACGGTTCTGCGCCCACTCGTAGCAGCTCTCGTCGAAGCTGTCGTCGATCCAGGCCAGCGCCCTGCCGCGGCCGTACTCGTCGAGCGGGCCGAGCTTCCAGTGCGCGGAGCCGAAGCGAGAGGCGCCGCCGAAGGTGAGGAAGGGGAACTCGGGCAGGCCGAGGATGTTCGGCAGGTAGTCGTTGGCTTTCTGCTCCCAGCCGGTCGCCCAGACGAGGTCGAAATGATCGCCCAGCCGCAGCAGGCGCTCACCGGCACCGAGCGAGATGCAGTGCACCATGCCGTCGACCAGCTCGAAACGCGCGGCCGAGCCGGCGGGCGGCTCGTCGAAGCCGAAGAGGCTGATCACCCCGTCGACGTCGACGGCGAGCAGCGGACGCTCCATGGGCTCCGCGGACCGGCTCGCTACCAGCGGTAGTGGGCGAAGGCCTTGTTGGCCTGGGCCATGCGGTAGATGTCGTCCTTCCGCTTCCAGGCGCTGCCCTGCTGCTGATTGGCATCGAGGATCTCGCCGGCCAGCCGATCGGCCATCGAGTACTCGCGGCGGCTGCGGGCGTAATCGACGAGCCAGCGGACCGCGAGGGTGCGGGCGCGGCGGGCCGGGACCTCGACCGGAACCTGGTAGGTGGCGCCGCCGACGCGGCGCGAGCGGACCTCGAGGACCGGGGTCAGCGATTTGATCGCCCCCTCCAGCGTCTCGATCGGGTCCTCGCCGGACTTCTCGCCGACGATCGCCAGGCTGTCGTAGACGATCCGCTCGGCAAGCGACTTCTTGCCGTCCCGCATCACCTTGTTGATGACCTGCTGCACGAGCCGGTTGCGGTGCCGTGCGTCGGGCTCGAGCGGCCGGATCTGGGCGGCGGATCTGCGCGGCATCAGGAAGCTTTCACGCCGTAGCGGGAGCGGGCCTGCTTGCGGTCCGAGACGCCCGCGGCGTCGAGAGTGCCGCGGACGACCTTGTAGCGGACGCCGGGCAGGTCCTTGACGCGACCACCCCTGACCAGGACGACGGAGTGCTCCTGGAGGTTGTGGCCCTCGCCCGGGATGTAGGTCGTGACCTCCATGCCGTTGGTGAGCCGCACACGGGCGATCTTGCGCAGGGCCGAGTTCGGCTTCTTCGGCGTCACTGTTGCGACGCGGGTGCAGACGCCCCGCCTCTGCGGCGCGGCGACGGCCTTCTTCCGCCCCTGCCCCGACTTGAGGCCCGGCGTCGTCGTCTTCTTCTTAGGCCGCTTACGGCCCTTTCGTACAAGTTGGTTCGTGTTCGGCACGGCCGCGCATGGTAGCGGGCCGTCGCCTTTGGGGCGAGAACGAGCAGGATGCCGCCCAGCATCAACCCCCCGGCGGAGGCGAGCTGTGCGTAGAAGCCCTCCTCGAGGATCGCGGTCGCACCCGAGAAGTGGGCGGCCTGCGCGCCGGGGTCGAGGCCCTCGGGGCGGTCGACGAGGAGGACGACGGCGGCGCTCAGCAGGCCGAGCGCGAAGACGACACGGCCGAGGCGCGGGCGGTGGGCGCGGGCGGCGGCGATCCCGAGGCCGGCGGCGAGCAGCGCCATGGCGACAAGCAGGTAGGAGTGGGCGTCGACGGGAGTGCGGGCGCCGACCGTCGGCGCCCGCGCGGCTTCGGGGAGCCCGACGTAGCCGGGGCCGCCCACCTCGACCGCGCGGTAGTCGACGAACTGGGATACGAGCAGGCAGGCGGCCGAGGCGACGATCACCCCGCAGATTGCCCGCTCGGGGGTGATCGCGGCGCTGGCCCGGGTCGAGGACCGCACGGCCCAGGCCGCAACCTGGCGGCCGCCGCGCTCGGCGAGGCCGAGCAGGCGCAGGGCCAGCACCCCGACCGGTCGCAGGCGCCGCCCCGCCCAGCGCGCCAGGCGACCGGCGCGGGCGTAGATCGGCTTGCTCACGCGCAGCAGGCGCTTCGACCACCGCTCCCAGGCGCGCCGGGCGCCGGCCCAGGCGCGGAGCACGACCGGCTCGGCCCGAGCGGAGACGCGATCGACCCGGCGATCGACCCGGCGCGTCCATCTCAGCGCCAGCTGCGGCAGCGATGCCCAGCGCCGCCGCGCCGCTGCTACTATTCCGCGTCGCCGGGCCCGCCGCTTCTTCGCGGGTTTTCGCGGGCCCGAAAGGGCCTTTTTCTTGCGCCGATCCCGATCCTTGCCGGAAGGCTTTTTTTTCGCTCGTCCCTGCTTCACACCGACACCTTTGCCTAAAGAACCATGCCACGAAGCTTCCCACTAGAGAAAACCCGCAACATCGGGATCATGGCGCACATCGACGCCGGTAAGACGACGACGACCGAGCGCATCCTCTACTACACCGGCCGCACGCACAAAATCGGCGAGGTGCATGAGGGCGCCGCCGTCATGGACTGGATGGAACAGGAGCAGGAGCGCGGCATCACGATCACCTCCGCCGCGACCGCCTGCGAGTGGAACGGGCACCGGATCAACATCATCGACACGCCCGGCCACGTCGACTTCACGGTCGAGGTCGAGCGCAGCCTCCGCGTCCTCGACGGCGCGATCGCCGTCTTCGACGCCGTCGCCGGCGTCGAGCCCCAGTCGGAGACCGTCTGGCGCCAGGCCGACAAGTACAAGGTCCCGCGCTTCGCCTACATCAACAAGATGGACAGGACGGGGGCCGACTTCTTCAACGCGGTCGAGACGATGAAGGACCGGCTCGGCGCCAACCCCCTGCCGATCCAGCTGCCGATCGGCAGCGAGGGAGACTTCATCGGCGTCGTCGACCTGATCGAGATGGTGGCGCTGGTCTGGAAGGACGAACTCGGAACCGAGTTCGAGACCGAAGAGATCCCCGACGACCTCAAGGACCAGGCCGAGGAATACCGCACCCAGCTGATCGAGGCCTGCGCCGACTATGACGACGAGCTGATGGAAAAGTACCTCGCCGAGGAGGAGATTCCCCACGCGCGGATCGCCTCCTCGCTGCACCGGGCCTGCCTCGACACGAAGGTGACCCCCGTCCTCTGCGGCTCCTCGTTCAAGAACAAGGGGGTGCAGCCGCTGCTCGACGCGGTCGTCGAGCTTCTGCCCTCGCCGCTCGAGGTCCCGCCGGTCACCGGCCTGGTTCCCGCCGGCAAGGGCGAAGACGAGCCGACCGAGGCCGAGCGCCCCGCCGACGACAGCGGGCCCTTTGCCGCGCTCGCCTTCAAGATCATGACCGACCCCTACGTCGGCAAGCTCACCTACTTCCGCGTCTACTCGGGCAAGCTCGAGGCCGGCGGGCGGGTCCTCAACGTGAAAACGGGAAAGACCGAGCGGATCGGCCGGCTGCTGATGATGCACGCCAACAGCCGCGAGGAGATCGAGGAGGTCTACTCGGGCGACATCTGCGCCGGCGTCGGCCTCAAGGACACGGGGACGGGCGACACCCTGGCCGCGCCCGACGCGCCGATCGCCCTCGAGAGCATCGAATTCCCGGAGACGGTGATCGCGGTCGCGATCGAGCCGAAAACGAAAGCCGACCAGGAGAAGATGGGAACGGCGCTGCAGCGACTCGGCGAGGAGGACCCGACTTTCCGGATCGAATCCGACGAGGAGACCGGCCAGACCCTGATCCACGGCATGGGCGAGCTCCACCTCGAGGTGATCGTCGACCGCATGCTGCGCGAGTTCAAAGTCGACGCAAACGTCGGCAAGCCGCAGGTCGCCTACCGCGAGACCGTCCGCAAGGATGTCAAAGAAGGTCGAGGCGCGATTCGTCCGCCAGACCGGCGGCCGCGGCCAGTTCGGCCACGTCGTGATCAACCTCGAGCCGGCCCCCGGCGAGGGCTTCGAGTTCATCAACAAGATCAAGGGCGGAGCCATCCCCGGCGAATACATCGGCCCCGCCGAGCAGGGGATGAAAGAGGCGCTGGAGAACGGCGTCAAGGCCGGCTATCCGATGGTCGACATCAAGGTCGAATTGATCGACGGCTCCTTTCACGACGTCGACTCTTCGGAGATGGCTTTCAAAATCGCCGGCTCGATGGCCGTCCAGGAGGCGGCCCGCAAGGCCAACCCGGTCCTGCTGGAGCCGGTGATGGCGGTCGAGGTGGTCACGCCGGAGGATTTCCTCGGCGATGTGATCGGCGATCTCAGCCGCCGCCGCGGCAAAGTCCAGGGCCAGGAGCAGCGCGGAAACGCCCTCGCTGTGCAGGCCTTTGTGCCGCTCGGCGAGATGTTCGGCTACGCCACGGATCTTCGCTCGTCCACCCAGGGGCGGGCGACGTACACGATGCAGTTCGAGCGCTACGAGGAGGTCCCGGCGAACATCGCCGAAGAGATCGTCGAGCACCGCGCGGGAGAGCCCAGCGGTGCGAGCTCGTAGGGCCGGCAGGTAACGAAGCTGGGATCTGGCTATATTTCCCAGGTTCGCCCGCAGGCAGAACAAAATGGTCCTGCCCCAGCCGGGACCCCAAAGACTTAAGCAACGACAGCAGACAGAAAACGACTTCGGAAATTTCGGAAAGGTAGAACGGAGAAGCGATGTCCAAGGAGAAGTTCGAGCGCGATAAGCCGCACGTCAACGTCGGCACGATCGGTCACATCGACCACGGCAAGACGACGCTGACGGCGGCGATCACGAAAACGCTTTCCACCGTCGGTGGGGCCGAGGCTCAGAGCTTCGATGAGATCGACAACGCTCCCGAGGAGAAGGAGCGCGGAATCACGATCGCGACCTCCCACGTCGAGTACCAGACCGAGAACCGTCACTACGCCCACGTCGACTGCCCGGGCCACGCGGACTACGTCAAGAACATGATCACCGGCGCCGCGCAGATGGACGGCGCGATCCTGGTCGTCTCGGCCGCCGACGGCGTCATGCCCCAGACCCGGGAGCACATCCTGCTCGCCCGCCAGGTCAACGTCCCCCACGTCGTCGTCTTCCTCAACAAGATCGATCAGGTCGACGACGAGGAACTGGTCGAGCTGGTCGAGGAGGAGGTCAAGGAACTCCTCGACGAGTACGACTTCCCCGGCGACGACACGCCGATCGTCAAAGGCTCGGCGCTGAAGGCGCTGGAAGGCGACGAGGAGGCCCAGAAAGCCGTCTTCGAGCTGGCCGCCGCCCTCGACTCCTACATCCCGGAGCCGGTCCGCGAGCTCGACAAGCCGTTCCTGATGCCGATCGAGGACATCTTCTCGATCACCGGCCGCGGCACCGTCGCCACCGGCCGTGTCGAGCAGGGGATCGTCAACAGCGGCGACGAGGTCGAGATCGTCGGCATGAAGGACACGACGACGACCGTGGTCACCGGGGTCGAGATGTTCCGCAAGCTTCTCGACCAGGGACAGGCCGGCGACAACATCGGCGCCCTGCTCCGCGGCACCAAGCGCGAGGAGATCGAGCGCGGCCAGGTTCTCTGCAAGCCCGGCTCGATCACCCCGCACACCAAGTTCAAAGCCGAGGTCTACTGCCTGAAAAAGGAGGAGGGCGGTCGTCACACGCCGTTCTTCTCCGGCTACCGGCCTCAGTTCTACTTCCGCACCACCGACGTGACCGGCATCTCCAACCTCCCCGAGGGGACCGAGATGGTTATGCCGGGAGACAACGTCGAGATGACGATCGAGCTGATTCAGCCGATCGCCATGGACCAGGGCCTGCGGTTCGCCATCCGCGAGGGTGGGCGCACCGTCGGCTCGGGAGTCGTCTCCGAGGTCATCGAGTAGACGCTCCCTGAAGGGCGGGCCGCCGGCCCGCCCTTTTGCCGCTCGGAGTGGGCGGCAAAGACAACTGCAAAGACATACGACCGGGGGCGGCGCCCCACAAAAGGGGCCCCGCCCTTATTGCGCGGCTCACGCGACCCGCGCGAAAGAGAAAGACGCAAGAGACAGAGCTCAGAAGTGGCAGCAATAGCGGCACAGAAAATCCGGATCAGGCTCAAGGCGTACGACCACGACGCCATAGATCGCGCTGCCCGCGAGATCGTCGAGACCGCCGAGCGCACCGGCGCCACCGTCTCCGGACCGGTGCCGCTGCCGACCGAAAAAAACGTCTACTGCGTGATCAAGTCGCCGTTCAAGGACAAGGACTCGCGCGAGCACTTCGAGATCCGCACCCACAAGCGACTGATCGACATACTCCAGCCCTCCCCGAAAACCGTCGACTCGCTGCAGCGCCTCGACTCGCTGCCGGCCGGGTGTCGACATCGAGATCAGGTTGTAGCGCGATGGCCGCGATCCTCGGCAAGAAGCTCGGCATGACCCAGGTCTTTCGTGAGGACGGCGAGGTCGTCCCGGTCACGGTGATCGAGGCCGGCCCCTGCAAGGTGACCGCTGTCCGCGAGGAAGAGAAGGACGGCTACGCCGCCGTGCAGCTCGCCTTCGGCGAGGCCAAGCAGGGCAAGCTGACCAGGGCCGAGGAGGGCCACACCAAGAAGGCCGGATCGGGGCCGATGCGCCACCTGGTCGAGTTCCGCGACGAGGACCTCGGCAAGGACAACGATGAGCCGATCAAGATAGGCGACGACGTCACCGTCTCCTCCTTCGAGGCCGGCCAGAAGGTCAAGGTCTCAGGGGTCTCGATCGGCAAGGGCTTCCAGGGCGGGATCAAGCGCCACAACTTCAGCCGCGGCCCCGTCAGCCACGGCTCGCACAACGTGCGGGCGCCGGGCTCTATCGGCGCCAGCGCCTTCCCGGCGCGCGTCTTCAAAGGGATGAAGATGCCGGGCCAGATGGGCAACAGGCGAGCCACCCAGAAGGGGCTCGAAGTCGCCGACGTCGATGTCGATCGCAATCTGCTCTTGATCAGGGGCTCGGTGCCGGGATCGAAGAACGCGCTCGTCGAGGTGCGCAGCGATGTCTAAGGCGACCGTGCTCGGCAAGACAACCAAGGCGGACCTGCCCAAAGAGCTCTTCGCGGAGCCCTTCCATCAGTCCTTGGTCCACGAGACCGCGCGCGCCGACCTCAATGCGCGCCGCAGCGGCAACGCCTCGACCCTGACCCGCGGCGAGGTCGCCTTCACGACCGCCAAGGCCTGGCGCCAGAAGGGCACCGGCCGCGCCCGCGCCGGCACGCTCGGCGTGCCCAACCGCTACGGGGGCGGCGTCGCCTTCGGCCCCAAGCCGCGCAGCTACACGGTCAAGGTCAACCGCAAAGCGCGTCGCAAGGCGATGCGGGCGGCTCTCTCGGTGCACGCCGAGCGGGGCAGCATCGCGATTCTCGACGCGTCCGCCTTCGACACGCCCTCGACCAAGTCCGCCGCCCAGGCGCTGACGAAATGGGGCGCTCGCCGGCCCTCTCTCGTCGTCCTCGACGCCGAGGAGACCGGCGCGGTCAAGAGCTTTCGCAACATTCCCCGGATCGACGTCGTCGAGGTCGGCGCGATCGGCGTCGCCGACGTGATCGGCGCCGCCTCGCTGGTCGTCTCCGAAGCGGCGCTCGAGAAGCTCAAGGAGAGGTTGGGGGGCTGATGGACCCGCGCACCGTGATCATCCGCCCCGTCGTCTCCGAGAAGAGCTACGCGCTGATCGGCGAAGGTAAGTACACGTTCCGCGTCAATGACCGCGCCCACAAGACGCAGATCGCGCACGCGGTCGAAGAGATCTTCGACGTCGGCGTCGCCGCGGTCCGGGTCTCCCGGGTGCGGCCCAAGCCGAAGCGCCGCGGCCTCTCACAGGGCCGGACCAGGGGCTGGAAGAAGGCGATCGTCCAGCTCGCTCCGGGCGAACGGATCGAGCTCTTCGAGGGCGCAGAGACCGCATAGGGGATAGGGATGCCGAACCGAAAGACAAAACCGACGAGCCCGGGGCGCCGCTTCGCCACCTATCCGTTGCGCGAGCCGGTGACCGATTCCGAGCCCGAGCGCAAGCTGACCGAGGGGCTGCGCAAGTCCGGTGGGCGCAACGCGAACGGCCGCGTCACCGCTCGCCATCGCGGCGGCGGCGCGAAGCGCCGATACCGGAAGATCGACTTCAAGCGCCTCAAGGACGGGGTGCCGGCAACGGTTGCGACGATCGAGTACGACCCGAACCGGACCTGCTACATCGCCCTGGTCCACTACGCGGACGGCGAGAAGCGCTACATCCTCGCCCCCAGCGGCCTCGCCGTCGGCGACAAGGTCCAGTCCGGCTCCGGCGCCGACATCACCCCGGGCAGCGCCCTGGCGCTCCGGGACATGCCGACCGGCACGATCGTCCACAACGTCGAGATGGTCCCCGGCCAGGGCGGCAAGCTCGGCCGCGCCGCGGGCACCGCGATCCAGCTGGCGGCGAAGGAGGGCGACATGGTCACCCTGCGGCTGCCCTCCTCGGAGATGCGGATGGTCCGCGCCGACTGCAGGGCGACGGTCGGCGCCCTCTCCAACGCCGAGCACCAGAACATGAAGATCGGCAAGGCCGGTCGCAGCCGCCACAAGGGCAAGCGCCCGCAGACCCGCGGTGTCGCGATGAACCCCGTCGACCATCCGCACGGCGGCGGCGAGGCCCATCACACGCCCGGCGGCCATCCGGTGACTCCCTGGGGCAAGCCGACGCTTGGCTACCGAACCCGCAAGAAGGGCAAGCAGTCCGATCGCTACATCGTGCGCGGCCGCCGTCGCGGAAAGAAGAAGCGCTAGATGGGACGCTCGACGAAAAAGGGCCCGTGGGTCGAAGAGGCGCTGATGAAACGGGTCAACGCGATGAACGACTCCGGCCAGAAGCAGATGCTGAAAACTTGGTCGCGGACCTCGACGATCTTCCCCGAGATGGTCGGCCACACGATCGCCGTCCATGACGGTCGCAAGCACGTGCCGGTCTTCATTTCCGAGTCGATGGTCGGCCACAAGCTGGGCGAGTTCGCTCCGACCCGCACCTTCCGTGCCCACTCCGGCACGGGCAAGGGAGCCGAGTAGCGATGGCCGACGAGAGCCCGGGTAAGAAAGACAGCAAGAAAGTGGCAAAAAAAGAGGCGAAAAAAGCCGCGCCGAAAAAAGCTGCGAAAAAAGCAGAGGGCAAAGCCGCTGCGAAAAAAGCCCCGGCGAAAAAAGCTGCGAAAAAAGCTTCCAAAGAGAAAGCGCCGGCGAAAAAAGCCGCCGACAAAAAAGCGGAGCCGAAAAAAGCCCCGAAGAAACCGGTCGCCGTCGTGGTCAGGGCCAGCTCCCGCTACGTGCGCATCGCGCCCCGCAAGGCGCGGCTGATCGCCGACCAGGTGCGGGGCCTGCACATCGAAAAGGCCCGGGCTCTGCTCCAGTTCTCTCCGCGCGGCGCGGCGCACGACATCGGCAAGCTGATCGAGTCCGCCGCCTCCAACGCGGAAAACAACCATGACCTCGTCGCCGACGAGATGAGGGTCGCCGAGATCACCGTCGACGAAGGCCCGACCCTGAAGCGGTTCAGGCCGCGGGCGCTCGGCCGGGCGACCCCGATCCACAAGCGAACCAGCCACATCGCCGTGGCTCTGAGCCCGGAAGAGGAATAGGGAGGACCGATGGGACAGAAGATCCACCCGGGCGGTTTCCGCGTCGGCTACATCCACGACTGGAAGTCGAACTGGTTCGACGAGAAGGGCTTCGCCGACGTCCTCTCAGAGGACCTGGCGATCCGCGATCACATCGTCGGCAAGCTCTCGCACGCCGGTCTCTCCGACATCACGATCGAGCGCCGGGGTGAGGTCACCGTGGACATCCACACGGCTCGTCCAGGCATCGTGATCGGCAAGTCGGGCAGCGAAGTGGACGCTCTTCGCAAGGACCTGCACAAGCTCACCGGCAAGCCCGTCAAGGTCAACATCCGCGAGGTGAAGCGCCCCGAGCTCGACGCCAAACTGGTGGCCCAGTCGATCGCCGAGCAGCTGCAGAACCGGGTCGCCTTCCGGCGCGCGATGAAACGCGCCCTGACCTCGGCGATGCGCTCGGGGGCCAAAGGCTGCAAGGTCCAGGTCTCCGGTCGCCTTGGCGGTGCCGAGATGGCGCGGACAGAAGGCTATTCCGACGGCCGCGTGCCGCTGCACACGCTGCGCGCCAACATCGACTACGGCTTCTTCGAGGCGAAGACGACCGCCGGCCGGATCGGCGTCAAATGCTGGATCAACAAGGGCGAGGTGATGCCCAAGGGCTTCCAGAGCGACCAGGCTCCCGGCGACGATGAGTCGCCGCCCAGTGGCGGCGGCCGACCCGGCGGCGACCGCGGGCGAGGTCGCTGATGTTGATGCCGAAGCGGGTCAAGCACCGCAAACAGATGCGCGGCCGGATGCGCGGCAACACCAAGGGCGGCAGCACGGTCGCCTTCGGCGAGTACGGGCTGAAGTCGATCGATCGCGGCTGGATCACCAACCGCCAGATCGAGGCCGCCCGAGTCGCGATGACCCGCAAGATCAAACGTGGAGGGAAGGTCTGGATCAACGTCTTCCCCGACAAGCCGTACACGAAGAAGCCCGCCGAGACCCGTATGGGCTCGGGAAAGGGCAACCCCGAGGGCTGGGTCGCCGTGGTCAAGCCGGGCAAGGTCATGTTCGAGCTGGCCGGCGTTCCCGAGGACCTCGCCAAGGAGGCGCTGCGCCTCGCCAGCCACAAGCTTCCGGTGCGGACCAAGTTCGTCGCCCGCGAGGGGGCCACCGAATGAGGGGGAGCCAGGGCACAACCTGAAAGACGACGAGCTGGTGGCGAGGCTGATCGAGGCCAAGCAGGAGGCCTTCAACCTGCGCTTCCGGCATGCGACCGGCGAGCTCGAGAACACCGCCGGAATCGGCGCTTCGCGCCGTGACGTGGCGAGGCTGATGACCGTCGCCCGCGAGCGCGGGATCGACGTCGAGCGAGAGTTGAGGAAATAGGAATGAGTGACGACGAGAAAAAAGACGTAGTCGAGGAGACGCCTCAGGACGAGGCGCAGCAGGACGCGGGTCGACGCCTGAGGCTGACGCGTCTTCCGACGACAGCTCAGACTGCTTCCGACGACGCTCCTGCGGAGGAAGCTGCCGAGGCTGCGCCTGCCGCTGAGAAGGCCGAGGACGACGACACGCCGTGGAAGCAGCGTCGGCGCCTGGAGCGATCTCGCAGGCCGCATGAGGCTGGGCCGCAGCTCAATCCCGAGGAGCGGGCCGCGAAGCGCCTCGCCGACCGCAAGCTCGCGGCCGCGGTGCGGCGCAAGAACCGGGCTGCCGCCAAGGCCAAGCACCCGGCGGGCACGGGCACGCCGGTCGCCGAGCACGAAGGCAACGCGGCAAAGGTCCGGCAGGGCATCGTCGTCTCCGACAAGGGCGAGAAAACGATCACGGTCAAGATCGACATCGTCCGCCGCCACCCCACCTACGAGAAGGTCATCCGCCGCTCGCGGACGCTTCATGCGCACGACGAGGGCAACCAGGCCGGGGAGGGCGACGTGGTCCGGATCGTCGAGACCCGCCCGCTATCGAAGACAAAGCGCTGGCGTCTGGTCGACGTCGTCGAGAAGGCCAGGTAGAGGCCGGGAATGATCCAGCAGGAGTCCAGACTCAAAGTCGCCGACAACTCGGGCGCTCGCGAGATCCTCTGCATCCGCGTCAAGGGCGGCTCCCACCGGCGCTACGCGGGTGTCGGCGACGTGATCACCGCGACCGTAAAACAGGCGAGCCCGCAGGGCGGCGTCCGCAAGGGCGAGGTCGTGCAGGCGGTCGTCGTCCGCACCCGCAAGCAGCTTGGCCGCTCCGACGGCACCTACATCTCCTTTGACGAAAACGCCGCAGTGCTGATCGACCCCGCCTCCAACAATCCGCGCGGCACCCGCATCTTCGGCCCTGTCGCCCGCGAGCTGCGCGATCGCAACTTCATGAAAATCGTCTCGCTCGCCCCGGAGGTCCTCTAGCGATGGGCCGGACGATGCGAATCAGGAAAGACGACCAGGTCGTCGTGATCGGCGGCAAGGACGCCGGCAAGACCGGCCGCGTGGTACGCACGGAGCCGAAGCGCGACCGCGTCTACGTCGAGCACCTCAACATGATCAAGCGACACGAAAAACCGCGCTCGGTCAAAGACGCCCAACGTGGCGGCGAGGTCGGCGGGATCGTCGAGAAGGAGGGGCCGATCCACGTCTCCAACGTGATGCTGCTCGACCCCAAAGACAACAAGCCGACCCGCGTCGGCGTGCGCCGCGACGAGGGCGGCAAGCGCGAGCGGTTCGCGAAACGCAGCGGAGCGTCCTTCTCGATGGAGGCCACGGCAACCCAGACCCAGCCCGCTCCGCCGCCCCGGCTCCGCGACCGCTACAACGAAGAGGTGCTCCCCGCGCTGGTCAAGCGCTTCAGGTACACGACCCCGATGCAGGCGCCGACGCTGACCAAGATCACCCTCAACATGGGGCTCGGCGAGGCCAAGCAGAACAACAAAATGCTGGAAGCCGCGCAGGAGCAGCTGGCGACGATCGCCGGCCAGCAGCCCAGCGTGCGGCGCGCCCGCAAGTCGATCGCCTCCTTCAAGGTCCGCGAGGGGATGCCGGTCGGCATCTCCGTCACCCTGCGGCGGGCGCGGATGTGGGAGTTCCTCGACCGGCTCTGCTCGATCGCCGTGCCGCGGATCCGCGACTTCCGCGGCCTCAACCCGCGGTCCTTCGACGGCCGCGGCAACTACTCGATGGGAGTCAAGGAGCAGCTGATCTTCCCCGAAATCGACTACGACTCGATCGATGAGGTCCGCGGTCTCGACATCACGATCACGACCACCGCGCAGTCGGATCTCGAGGCCTTCGAGCTGCTGCTCGCACTGGGCATGCCGTTCGCCCAGGACGGCCGGCCCGGGGGCGCCGACGAGGAGAAGGTCGAGGAAGAGGAGGAGGAGAAGCGCAAGGAGGAGGCCCGCGCCAAGGCCGAGGCCGAGGCGGCCGCCCTCGAGCAGCTCAAAGAGGAGAACCCCGACGCTTACGCAAAGCCCGAGCCCGAGCCCGAGGACGGCGAGGACGCCGAGGGCGAGGGTGGCGACGACGGCGGCGACGGGGACGCCGAGAGCAAGCCCGACGAGGAGAGTTCAGACGATGGCTAAGACTTCCCAGAAGGTCCGCCAGGGCCGCAAACCCAAGTTCAAGACCAGGGGCTACAGCCGCTGCCGCCGTTGCGGCCGGCCGCGAGCCGTCTACCGCAAGTTCGGCCTCTGCCGGATCTGCCTGCGCGAGGCGGCCCACGAGGGCTACGTCCCCGGGATGACCAAGTCGAGCTGGTGATTGCGAAATGCTGACTGACCCGATAGCCGATTACCTGACCCGGATCCGCAACGCGATCGGCTCCGGCCACGACGAGGTGCAGATCCCCGCGTCGCGGCTGAAGCTCGAGATGTCGCGCATCCTCAAGGAGCAGGGCTACATCCGCGACTTCAACAAGCAGGCGGCGACCGTCGGCGAGGAGATCAGGATCCGCCTCAAGTACACAGAGGATCGCCGGCCGGTGATCGCCGGCCTGGAGAGGATCTCCCGCCCCGGCCGCCGCCGCTACGTCGATCACAAGCACGTGCCCCGCGTCGACGGCGGCACGGGCACGGCGATCGTCAGCACCTCGGTCGGCGTGATGACCGGCCACGAGGCCAAGAAGAAGGGCGTCGGCGGCGAGGTAGTCGCCTACGTGTGGTAGCTGAGATGAGCCGCATCGGAAGAAAGCCCATCGAGCTGCCCGAGGCCGTCACGGTCGAGGTCGGCCCCGGCCGCGTCGCGGTCAAGGGCCCGAAGGGGGAGCTCGACCAGCGCCTCTCGCCCGAGATGAAGATCGAGCACAGCGACGGCACCGTCACCGTCGAGCGGCCGACCGATCGCGGCGAGCACCGCGCCCTGCACGGCCTGACCCGCAGCCTGATCGCGAACATGGTCGAGGGCGTCACCAACGGCTTCGAGAAGAAACTGGAGATCCAGGGCGTCGGCTACCGCGCCCAGCTCAAGGGCAAGAGCCTGGAGATGGCGCTCGGCTACTCGCACCCGGTATCTGTGGAGCCGCCGGAGGGGATCGAGTTCGAGGTCCCGCAGCCGACCGAGGTGATCGTCCGCGGCATCGACAAGCAGCTCGTCGGCCAGGTCGCCGCCGACATCCGCAAGCGCCGCCCGCCCGAGCCCTACAAGGGCAAGGGAATCCGCTACCGCGGCGAGCACGTCACCCGCAAGGTCGGGAAGAGGGCATAGCGATGACCGTCGTCACCAAGCGCCAGGCTCGACTGCGCCGCCGCCGCCGTGTCCGCGCCCGCATCGTCGGGACGGCCGAGCGCCCGCGGCTCTCGGTCTACCGCTCGAACCGCGGAGTCTTCGCCCAGCTGATCGACGACGGCAAGGGCCATACGGTCGCCGCGGTCAACTGGATCGAGCCGGAGCTACGCAAGCTGACCGCGAGCGATCAAGCCAAGAAGGCCGGCGAACTGCTGGCCGAGCGCGGCAAGGCCGCGGGGATCGAGAGCTGCGTCTTCGACCGCGGCGGCTACCGGTACCACGGCAGGGTCAAGGCCCTCGCCGAAGGCGCCCGCGAGGGAGGCTTGACGTTCTAACCGCTACGGTGAGCGACTCGTTATGAAGGGCATGGACATGACAAACGTGGAGACGGTGAGCCCCAGGGGCCTCGATCTCCAGGAGCGCGTGATCGAGATCAACCGCGTCGCCAAGGTGGTCAAGGGCGGTCGCCGCTTCTCGTTCACGGCGCTGGTCGCCGTCGGCGACGAGGAGGGCGTCGTCGGGATCGGCTACGGCAAGGCCCGCGAGGTGCCGCTGGCGATCCAGAAGGGGGTCGAGAACGCCCGCAAGAACCTGATCCGAGTGCCCAAATACGGGCAGACCCTGACCCACAAGATCATCGGCCGCTACGGGGCCGGCCACGTCGTCCTGCGCCCGGCGAGCCCCGGTACGGGAGTGATCGCCGGCGGCGGTGTCCGCGCCGTGCTCGAGCTCGGCGGTGTCCGCGACGTGCTCACAAAGTCGATCGGCACCCAGAACCCGATCAACCTCGTCAAGGCGACGATGGACGGCCTGATCCGCCTGCGGCGCCCCGAGGAGGTCGCCGAGCTGCGCGGGCTGACCGTGTCCCAGGTACTCGGGGTCGAGAAGTCGAACGGAACAACTGCTGAGGGTTCAGACCTCTCTGCCGCGGGTCCTGACGCGGCCTCCGAGGGGCCTGCGGGCGGCGGCTCCGCCGCCGTTCTCGACCCCTCGAAGTCCACGCCACCCGCGGACGAGGCGTCTGAAACAACAGCTGAGGCTCCGGCCGAGTCGTCGGAGGCCCCGGCGGCTGAGCCGGCCGATGCCGCGAAAGCTGCTGAGCTCCGGCCGAGGAGGCGAGAGCCTCCGGCCGAGGAGCCGGCTGGGCAGCCGAAAGCTGAGGAGGCTCCGGCGGTTGAGGCAGCCGAAAGCCGAGGAGGCCAAGGTCGAGGAGGCTCCGGCCGCCGAGGAGGACAAGTCGTGAGCGCGGTGACCATCAAACAGGTCCGCTCCGCCAATGGCTCCAACCCGAACCAGAAAGGCACCCTGAAGGCGCTCGGCCTGGGCCGGATCGGCAAGACCGTCGAGCGCAAGGACTCCCCTCAGCTCCAGGGCCAGATCAACGTCGTCTCCCATCTGGTCGAGGTCGACGGTGGCTGAGAAAGCCAAGGACAAAGAGGCGAAAGCCAAAGAGGAGGCTCCGAGCGAGCGCTCGCTGGAGATCGGGCTGCACAACATCCGCCCGAAGCCCGGATCGCGCCGCCCGCGAAAGCGCATCGGCCGCGGCGAGGGCAGCCGAGGCAAGACCTCCGGCCGCGGCCACAAGGGCTACGGCTCGCGCTCCGGCGCGAAGAAGAAGGCCGGCTACGAGGGCGGGCAGAACCCGATCCATATGCGGATGCGAAAGCTCCGCGGCCCGCACAAAAAGACCTCGATGCCGTTCGAGAACTTCCGCACCAAGACCCAGCCGGTCAATCTCTCCGACCTCGAGGACCGCTTCGACGCGGGCGCCGAGGTCAACCTGGAGACGCTCAGGGAGAAGGGGCTGGCAAAGCGCTCGGAGCCCGTCAAGATCCTCGCCCGCGGCGACATCTCCAAGAAACTGGAGGTCCACGCCCACGGGTTCAGCGCCGCCGCCAGGGAGAAGATCGAGGCCGCGGGCGGTTCCTGCCACACTCTGGAGCGCTGATGCTCAGAACCATTGCGAACGCCTTCAGCGTCGCCGACATTCGCAAGAAACTCGCCTTCACCGCGGCGATGCTGCTGCTCTACCGGCTGGGCGCCTACATCCCGGCGCCGGGAGTCGACATCAACGCCGTCAAGGAACTGCAGAGCAACTTCGGCGGCTCCAACATCCTCGGCTTCCTCAACCTCTTCTCCGGCGGAAGCCTGTCGCGGCTCTCGCTCTTCGCGCTGGGAATCATGCCCTACATCACCGCTTCGATCATCCTGCAGCTGCTCACGGTCGTCGTCCCCTCTTTGGAGAAGCTGCAGAAAGAAGGCGAGGTCGGGCAGCAGAAGATCACCCAGTACACGCGCTACCTGACCGTCGGCCTGGCCTTCGGCCAGTCCTTCGGCTACGTCCTCCTCTTCCGCTCCTTCGGCTCCGAAAACGGCGGCACCAACGTTCTCGGCAGCCTCACCGGCGCGAGGGTGTTCCTGATCGTGATCGCGCTGACGGCCGGCTGCACCCTGCTCATGTGGCTCGGCGAGCTGATCACCCAGCGCGGAATCGGCAACGGGATCTCGCTGATGATCTTCGCGTCGATCGTCTCCTCCCTGCCCGGCGGGATCGAAGCCTGGTGGACCAACCCCGATCAGGTCTTCGTCGTGATGATGCCGTTCGTGGCGCTGGCGGTGATCGTCGCGATCGTCTTCGTCCAGGAGGGCCAGCGACGGATCCCGGTTCAGTACGCGAAACGCATGGTCGGCCGCAAAATGACCTCGGGGGGGTCCACCTACCTGCCGCTGCGGGTCAACATGGCGGGGGTGATCCCGGTCATCTTCGCCGCCTCGATCATGGCCTTCCCGCCGACCATCGGGCAGCTCCTCAACACGCCGGCCGCCCTCGACTTCGCGGCCTTCTTCAGCCCCAACAGCTGGCCCTACGTGGTGGGTGAGGTCTTCTTCATCATCATCTTCACCTACTTCTACACCGCGGTCACCTTCAACCCCGTGGACCAGGCGGACAACCTGAAGAAATACGGCGGCTTCATCCCCGGGGTCCGGCCCGGGCGGCCGACCGCCGAATACCTCGACCGGATCCTCTCGCGCCTGACATTTCCGGGCGCCCTCTATCTGGGCGCGGTCGCGGCGCTGCCGACGATCCTGATCAGCCAGACCTCGGCCAACTTCTTCTTCGGCGGCACCTCGATCCTGATCGTGATCGGCGTGGCATTGGACACGGTGAAGCAGCTCGAGGCGCAGCTGATGATGCGCAACTACGAGGGCTTCCTGAAATAGTCCGCCGATGCCCGAGCTCAATCTCGTCCTCCTAGGCCCTCCCGGCAGCGGCAAGGGAACCCAGGGGGAGCGCCTCCAGGAAGACCTGCGCCTTCCCTACTACGCGACCGGCGACATCCTCCGTGCCGCGGTCCGCGACGAAGACGGAGCTGGGGCGCACCGCGAAGGAGTACATGGATCGCGGCGACCTGGTGCCCGACGGGGTGATCGTCGGCGTGATCGCCGAGCGGATCGACTCCAGCGAGGCGGCCGACGGCTTCATCCTCGACGGGTTTCCGCGCACCGAGCCGCAGGCCGAGGCGCTGGCGTCCCGCCTCGCCGAGCTGCATCGCGGCCTGACCGCCGTGCTGCTGATCGACGTCGATGACGAGGAGGTCGTGCGCAGGCTGGGCGGCCGTCGCACCTGCGAGGAGAACGGCCACGTCTTCCACGTCGAGTTCAACCCGCCCGAGGTGGAGGGAGTCTGTGACCTCGACGGCAGCCCGCTGGTCGTCCGCGACGACGACAAGCCGGAGGTGATCCGCCACCGGCTCGACCAGTACCACGCGAAGACGGAGCCGCTGGTCGACTTCTACGACGGCCAGAGCCTGCTGCGCCGCATCGACGGCGCCTCGTCTCCGGAGGCGGTCGGCGAGGAGGTCGAGCGGACCCTGGCGACGCTGAGGCTCGAAGCCGACGAGGCGATCTGACGATTCAGGCCCTGGCGCGTACCGGATGATCGTTCCGAAGACCCCCGAGCAACTCGACAGGATGGCGGCCGCCGGCGCGATCCTCAGCCGCTGCCTGCACATGGTCGCCGCGAGCGCCCGGCCGGGGGTGACGACGAAGGAGCTCGACCAGGCGGCGGAGAAGTTCATCCGCTCCCAGGATGCGGTGCCGGCCTTCAAGGGCTACCGGGGATTCCCCGGCTCGATCTGCGCCTCGCCCAACTCGATGGTCGTCCACGGCATCCCGGGCCCGTATGAGTGCCAGCGCGGCGACGTGCTCTCGATCGACGTCGGTGTGATCAAGGACGGCTGGGTGGCGGACGCGGCGATGACCGTCCCGATCGGCCCGATCTCCGAGCCGGCGACCGAGCTTCTCGAGGTGACCAAGGCCTCGCTCTTCGCCGGAGCCGAGCAGATGCGCCCCGGCAACCACCTCGGCGACGTCTCAGCGGCCATTCAGCGCTCGGTCGAGGCCGAGGGGCTCTCGATAATCCGCACCCTCGTGGGCCACGGGATCGGGCGGGAGATGCACGAAGACCCACAGGTTCCGAACTTCGGCGAGCCGGGCAAGGGGCCGGTGCTCGAGGAGGGCACCGTGCTGGCCATAGAGCCGATGGTCAACTCGGGCGGCCCGCTGGTCGAGATGGGCGACGACGGCTGGGCCGTCTACTCCAAGGACGGCTCGCTGGCGGCCCACTTCGAGTTCACGATCGCCGTCACCGCGGACGGGCCGCGAATCCTCACTCCCTGGCACGAGAAGGACTGATGCCCGTGCCCGCGGACCAGGTGTTCGAGCCCGGGGACCAGCGGATCTGGACCACGGTCGACGATTACGTCTCCGGCCTTCTTTCGCCCCACGACGAGGCCCTGGACCAGGCGATCGCCGGCGCCGTCGAGGCGGGGCTGCCGGCGATCCAGGTCTCCCCGCCGCAGGGCAAGCTGCTCGCCCTTCTGGCCCGCTCGATCGGCGCCCAGCACGGCGCTGGAGTTCGGCACCCTCGGCGGCTACAGCACGATCTGGCTGGCCCGGGCGCTCGGCGCCGAGGGGCGGTTGATAACGCTCGAGGCCGAGCCCGCGTACGCCGAGGTCGCCCGCGCGAACGTCGACAGGGCCGGGGTCGGGGAGCGGGTCGAGATCCGCGTCGGGCCAGCCCTGGAGACGCTGCCGGGCCTGGGGGAGGAGGGCGCCGGCCCTTTCGACCTGGTCTTCATCGATGCCGACAAGGCCAACACCCCCGCCTACTTCACATGGTCGCTCGAGCGCACCCGCCCCGGGGGGCTGATCGTCGCCGACAACGTCGTCCGCGGCGGCGCTCACTGGTCGACGAGTCGGACACGGACCCGGCGATCGTCGCCCAGCGCCGTTTCCACGAGATGCTTGCCGCCGAGCCTCGCGTCGAGGCGACGACGATCCAGACGGTGGGCGGCAAGGGCTACGACGGCTTCGCCATCGCCCTGGTCAAGGGTTAGATCGAGCATGGTTAGAGGCGGTCGGCCGGCTCCTCCGGGGGAATTGAGCACCCGCCTGCGGCAAGGTGCAATGAGGAGCGCGGCTTTGCCGCGCCCAGGGTCAGAGCACAGGACATTCCCCCGAGAACTCGAGGGCGGCCACCGCCCAAGCGCCTGCAGGAGCGACCGGTGACCAGGGCGATGGCGAACTGTCGAAGAGCTGGTCGGGACGTTCCGCGGCTATCGAATCGGCGTGTTCGGGACCCCGCAGCTGTGACCAGCGTGCTTAGGGGCGTGTCGGGTGGCGGGGGTGGGTCGGTGCTCGGAGGAATGTCCTGTTGAAGATTCCCGCGCGGCGAAGCCGCGCACCTGGTTGCACCGTGCCACAGGCACGGTGCTCAATTTCTCCGAGCACCGACCCAGCCCCGCCCACCAGTCACACCTCGAAACACGCCCCCTGCTATCTTTCCCGGTCGGCCCACAGGCCGGTGAGTCATGCCTGCCGCCCGATTCCTGGGGTGCGCGGGAGTCCTGTAGTCGATACGAATCCGGAGCGATGAAGGTCCGAGCTTCCGTAAAGCCGATGTGCGAAAAGTGCAAGATCATCCGCCGTAACGGTGCGGTCCTGGTGATCTGCCCGAATCCGCGACACAAGCAGCGGCAGGGCTAGGGCCGGGCGCAGATGGCACGCATCGCGGGGGTCAACATCCCAGTTCAGAAACGGGTCGAAATCGGGCTCACCTACATCTTCGGCATCGGTCGCTCGACCGCGCAGAAGATCATTGCCGAGACGAAGATCGACCCGGACACCCTGGTCAAAGACCTGACCGAGGAGGAGGTCGTCAACCTGCGCGAGGCGGTTGAGCAGCGCGAGGTCGAGGGGGACCTGCGCCGCGAGCGCTCGCAGGACGTCAAAAGGCTGATGGAGATCGGTGCCTATCGGGGTCTCCGCCACCGCCGCGGTCTCCCGGTGCGGGGCCAGCGGACGAAGACAAACGCGCGCGGCCGCAAGGGCCCGCGCCGGATGAGCATCGCCGGCAAGCGCAAGGCGCCGACGGCCAAGTAGGAGACAGCGAATGGCAGCCCCCAAAAAACCCGCCAAAGGCCGCTCCCGCCGCCGCGTCAAAAAGAACGTCACCTATGGGCAGGCGCACATCAAGACTTCCTTCAACAACACGATCGTCACCCTCACCGACACCGACGGCAACGTGATCGCCTGGGAGTCGGCCGGCTCGGCGGGGTTCAAAGGCTCGCGCAAGTCGACGCCTTTCGCAGCCCAGGTGACCGCCGACGCCGCCGCGAAAAAAGGCATGGAGCACGGCCTGGAGAAGGTCGAGGTATTCGCCAAGGGCGCCGGCTCGGGCCGCGAGACGGCGATCCGCTCGCTGCAGGCCGCCGGCCTCGACGTGACCACGGTCAAGGACGTCTCCCCCCAGGCCCACAACGGCTGCCGCCCGAAAAAGCGGCGGAGGGTGTAGGCGCGATGGCTCGCGACACCTCCCCCCAGTGCAAGCAATGCCGCCGAGAGGGCCAGAAGCTCTTCCTCAAGGGCGAGCGCTGCTTCACCGACAAGTGCGGTGTCGAGCGGCGCTCATACCCGCCCGGCGAGCACGGCCGCGGCCGGATGCGGCAGTCCGAGTACCGGGTGCAGCTTCGCGAGAAGCAGAAGACGCGGCGCTACTACCAGGTGCTCGAGAAACAGTTCCGCGCCTACTACGACAAGGCTTCCCGACAGGACGGCGTCACCGGCGAGAACCTGCTGCGGCTTCTCGAGTCGCGCCTCGACAACGTCCTCGTCCGGCTCGGCTTCGCCGCCTCGCGGCGTCAGGCTCGGCAGCTCGTCCGTCACGGTCACTGGTTGGTCAACGGCCGCAGGGTCGATGTGCCCTCCTACCAGGTGCGACCGGAAGACGTGATCTCGATCAAGGCCGACTCGGCTGCGAGCGACACGATCCGCCGGGCGACCGAGCTCGTCTCGACCGTTCCCGCCTGGTTGCAGGCGGATCACGATTCACTCACCGCGAAGATCCTGCGCTACCCGGAGCGCGCGGAGATCTCGGCACCGGTGCAGGAGCAGCTCATCGTCGAGCTGTACTCCAAGTAGTCCGGGCTTCAATTTCAGAACACAACGCAAGGAACTCATGACCACTGACTTCCAGGTCCCTCGCATCAGCTCAGAGAAGGTCGACGATCGTCGCGGCACGTTCACGATCGAGCCGCTCGACAAGGGCTTCGGCTACACATTCGGCAACAGCCTCCGCCGCGTCCTGCTGTCCTCGCTCGGCGGCGCGGCGATCACCAGCGTCCGCATCGAGGGCGTCGCGCACGAGTTCTCCAGCGTGCCCGGCGTCAAGGAGGACGTCACGGACATCGTCCTCAACCTCAAGGACCTCGTCGTCCGCATGCACACCGACGCGGACGAGGTCGAGGCGCCCCTGGTCGCCTCCGGCCCGGGCGAGATCAAGGCCAAGGACATCGACCTCCCCTCCGGAGTCGAGATCCTCAACCCGGATGCGCCGATCGCGACGCTCGAGAAAAAAACCAAACTCGAGATCTACCTGACGATCGGCCGCGGCCGCGGCTACTCGCCCGCCGAAGAGAACAAGTCGGATGAGCAGCCGATCGGCGTTATCCCGATCGACTCGATCTTCTCGCCGATCCGGCGCGCCTCCTACGCGGTCGCCACCGCCCGCGTCGGCCAGCGCACCGATTTCGACAAACTGACCCTCAACCTCGAGACCGACGGCTCGATCGAGCCGGCCGCCGCCCTGCGCGAGGCCTCCGAGATCCTGATCAAGAGCCTGGCGATCTTCACCGACGCCGAGCGCGTCGAGGAGCTGACCGCGCGTGAACCCGTCGCGGCGCTGCCGGTCGACGGCATCTCGGGCGCGCCGGGGGAGAAAGCGTCGCCAGCGCCAACGGGCTCGACGAGATCCTGATCGAGGAGCTCGAGCTCGGCGTGCGCTCCTACAACTGCCTGAAGCGGGCCGGCGTGCAGACCGTTGGGGACCTGGTGCGCAAGTCGCGCTCGGAGCTCAACGCGATTCCCAACTTCGGCTCGAAATCGATCGAGGAAGTGATCGAGACCCTGCACTCGCGCGGCCTCGACCTCCAGCAGGACTGAGGACGAGGCACCGGGAGCCAGGGAGGGACGATGCGCCACCGCAAGAAGCGAAACAAGCTCAGCCGCAGCTCCGCCCACCGCGGGGCGCTGCTCTCGAACCTCTCCAAGCAGCTGATCGAGCACGAGCGGATCGAAACCAGCCAGGCGAAGGCGAAGGCGGTCAAGCCCGAGGTCGAGCAGCTGATCACGCTTGCCAAACGCGGCGACCTTCACGCCCGTCGTCAGGCCCTGGCGACGCTGCACAACGACAAGTTCATCGTCCACAAGCTCTTCGAGGAAGTGGCGCCGCGCTATACCGAGCGGCCGGGCGGCTACACCAGGATCGTCAAGTTGGGCCCGCGCAAGTCGGACTCGACCGAGATGGTCTATCTCGAGCTGGTTTAGTGGGGAGGGCGGGGCACCTTCCCGCCTGACTCGCCGTCCAACCAATTGGTTGGACGGCTCTGAGTATCCGCCAGTCGGAGGGCACCCCGCCCTCCCACTCGAGCGGCTGAGGCAGACCGGCTCAGTCGAAACTGACTTGTTCGGTCGTAGCTGATGGCATTGGGCCGTCGAATCAGTCGTAGGTGACGGACTCCAGGTATAGGCCGTGGGGGGGAGCTGTTTCTCCGGCTTCGGAGCGGTGGGCACCCTGAAGAAGTCGCTCGAAGTCGTCGACCGTGCGGCGGCCGGAGCTTGCCTCGAGCATCGTGCCGACGAGGATGCGGACCATGTTGCGCATGAAGGAGTCGGCGGTGATCGTGAAGCTGAGGAGCTCGCCGTCGCGGGCCCAGCCCGCCGCGAGGATGCTGCGTTCGAAGCGGACGTGATCGCTCTGGGTCGGCGTGAACGCCGTGAAGTCGTGCGTGCCGGGCAGGGCCGCCGCACAGGCGTCGAGGGCGACATGGTCAATGCGGTGTGGCCACCAGAGAGCGCGGCGCTGCTCGAAAGGGCTCGATGCGCGGCGGGCATGCAGTCTGTAGCGGTAAGTCCGGGAGAGGGCGTCTCTGCGGGCGTCGAACCCATCCACGACGACCGTCGCGGCGGGCACGGCGATGTCGCGGGGACTGAGCCCGTTCAATCGTCGCGCCAGGTCGCCGGGCACGGCGGCATCGGTCGAGAAGCCGGCGACCTGCCCCTCCGCATGAACTCCGGTGTCGGTGCGTCCGGCGACGGTCAGCTCGACCGGCTCGCGTAGAACGGTGGCGATGGCGGTCTCGAGCTCTCCCTGCACGGTGCGCAGTCCCGCCTGGCGCGCCCAGCCCGAGAACTCGGTGCCGTCGTATTCGATGTCCAGCCTGAAGCTCCCCACCGGTGGCAGTATGCCGCTGTCCGGGCCGCCTAGAATCGCCGGTTGATGCGCGTCCTGCTGACGAACGACGACGGAATCTCTGCGCCCGGCCTACAGGCCGCGCGCCGCGCCCTGCGCGAGCTCGACGGGGTCGAGCTCGACGTCATCGCCCCCGACTCGAACCGCAGCGCGACGGCGCGCAGCATCACGACCCGCTCGCCGCTGACCGTCGAGGAGGTCGAGTTCGGCGACGGCGACACCGGCTACGCGACCGACGGCACCCCGGTCGACTGCGTCCGCTTTGCCGAGCTGGGTCTGGTCGGCGGGCGCCCCGACCTGATCGTCTCAGGGATCAACCACGGTGCCAACCTCGGCGACGACATCACCTACTCGGGGACGGTTGCCGCCGCCTTCGAGGGGATCGTCCTCGGCATTCCCGCCGTCGCCTTCTCCCAACAGTCCTCCGGAGGCGGCATGGGCTACGTCAGCGGCCGCTTCGAGTTCGGCATTGCCGCCGCCTTCACGGCCGAGCTCGTCCGTCGACTGGCCGGCGAGCCGATGCCCGAGGCGACCCTGATCAACGTCAACTGCCCGGCCGGCGAGCCGCGCGGGATCGAGGTGACGAAGCTCGGCAAACGCATCTACAACGATGAGCTGAGGCTGGTCGGCGAGGAGTCCGATCGCCGCCGCCGCTATGAGATCTACGGCTGGAAGCCGGGCTATGAGGAGATCGACGGCACCGACCTCTTCGCCGTCGCCCAGGGGCGGATCTCGGTCACCCCGATCCACTTCGACCTCACCGACCACGGCGGCATCGACCGGCTGCGCGGCTGGGGCTTCGAGGAGATGCTGGCGGCCAGCGCCCCGACGGCGTGAGCCGCGCCGCGGCAGAGAAGCGGGCCGCCGAGCTGCGCGAGAAGCTCGCCCGCCACAACGAGCTCTATTACCGCCGGGACGAACCGGAGATCGGCGACGACGCCTACGACGCGCTGCTCGACGAGCTCCGGGAGATCGAGGCGGAGTATCCCGATCTCCGCAGCGCCGACTCGCCGACCCAGCGGGTCGGCGCGGCCCCCTCCAGTCGCTTCCCCGAGGTCGAGCATCACGAGCAGATGCTCTCGCTCGGCAATGCCCGCAACGAGGAGGAGCTGCGCGCCTGGGAGACGCGAATCCGCAACCACCTCAAACGACTCGACATCGAGGCCTCGGAGTTCAGCTACACGACCGAGCCGAAGATCGACGGCCTGGCGATCGCCCTCGTCTACGAGGACGGCGTGTTCGTCCGTGGTGCCACCCGCGGCGACGGCCTCCTCGGCGAGGACGTGACCCAGAACCTGCGCACGATCGAGGCGATCCCGGCCAAGATCCCGGACGCGCCGGAGCTGATCGAAGTGCGGGGCGAGGTCTACCTGCCGATCGCCGATTTCAGGGAATTCAACGAACGCCGCGCCGAGGAAGGCAAGCCGACCTTCGCCAACCCTCGCAACTCCGCCTCCGGGTCGCTGCGCCAGCTCGACCCGGCGATGACGGCCGAACGGCCGCTGACGATCTGGTCCTACGGGATCGGCGCCGTCCGCGGGGTCGAGCTCGCCACCCACAGCGAGGAGATCGGATGGCTCGGGGAGCGGGGCTTCAGGGTCAACCCCGACACCGAGCACCACAGCGGCGTCGAGTCCGTCGTCGAGCGCTGTCAGTGGTGGGAGGAGCGGCGCGAGCAGCTCGACTACGAGATCGACGGCGTCGTCGTCAAGGTCGACGAGCGGGCGCTGTGGCGGGAGCTGGGCGTGGTCGGGCGCGAGCCGCGCTGGGCGATCGCCTGGAAGTTCCCGCCGACGACGGCCACGACGACGATGAACCGGGTCGTCTGGAACGTCGGCCGCACCGGCCACCTGGTCCCGTTCGCGATGCTCGAGCCGGTGCATGTCGGCGGGGTCACCGTCACCACCGCGACCCTCCACAACGAGGAGGACCTCGCCCGCAAGGATGTCCGCGAGGGCGACGAGGTCGTCGTCATGCGGGCCGGCGACGTGATCCCCCAGGTCGTCTCTCCCAGGCTGCCGCGCAAGAAGAAGGGGGCGCGCCGGCCAAAGCCGCCCAAGAAATGCCCCGCCTGCGGCACGCCGACGGTCAAGCCCGAGGACTCGGTCTTCACGATCTGCCCCAACCGTGCCGGCTGTCCGGGACAGGCCTTCCAGCACGTCAAGCACTTCGTCAGCAAGGGGGCGATGGACATCGACGGGCTCGGCGAGAAGCAGGCCCTCCGCTTCCTCCAGGAGGGACTCATCGAGGACGTCGGCGACATCTACGACCTCGACGAGGAGCGGTTGGCGGGGCTCGAGGGACTCGGCGAGATCTCGGCGCGCAATCTGGTCGCGGCGATCGAAGCCTCGCGCCGGCGGCCCTTCCAACGCGTCCTCTACGCGCTCGGGCTCCCCGGCGTCGGCTATGTGACGGCGGAGGCGCTGGCGATGCACTTCGGCTCGATCGCGGCGCTGCAGCGCGCCGACCCCGAGCAGATCGAGGAGGTGGAGGGCGTCGGGCCGGTGATGGCCGTTCAGATCGCCGAGTCGCTCGCCGACGAGCGCACGAGGGAGCTGATCGCGAAGCTCGGCGAAAAGCGCCTGCGCCTCGAGCTCGACCCCTCCGAATTGCGACAGGCGGGCGGGCCCCTGGAGGGCAGGACCCTGGTCCTGACCGGCACCCTCGACGAGCTGACCCGCGAGGAGGCGGCGGCGATGATCAAGGCGGCGGGCGGCAGGGTCGTCAACTCGGTCTCGAAGAAGACCGATTACGTCGTCGCCGGGGACAACCCCGGCTCGAAGCTGGCCAAGGCGGAGAAGCTGGAGACCGAGATCCTCGACGAAGCCGGCCTGCGGAAGCTGGTCGGGGGCGGTCTAGAGCCCGGCGACCGCGGCGGCGATCCGGTCCTGCTCGTAGTGCGCGGCGTCGAGGCTGGAGACGCTGCCCATCAGCACCGAGAAGATCATCTCCCGCCCGTCGGCGTTGAAGCAGTAGCCGGAGAGGTTGCTGACTCCGGTCAGGGTCCCGGTCTTCAGCCGGCAGCGACCGTCGGCCGCGGTTCCCCGCATTCGCTGAGCGACCGTGCCGTCGTGGCCGGCGAGTGCCATGTCGGAGACGAGCTCATCGCCGACCGGCGATGCCCTCATCGCCTGCAGCAGGCGCACGACCTGGAACGGGGAGGCGCTGTTGCCGCGGGTCAGGCCGGAGCCGTCGACCGCGTGGACGCCGGTGCCCTTGCCGTGGGCGAAGCGCTCGACCACGCGGGCTCCTGCCGCCGTGCTGCCTGCGCCGCCGAAGTGGGCGCCGAGCAGCTTGATCAGCATCTCGGCGAAGAAGTTGTAGGAGTTGACGTCGGTGTACTGGACGATCGAGCTGATCGAGGGCGATTCGACGACCGCGACCGCATGGGCCTTGCCGCCGGTCGGTGCCGCTCGCAGGGCGGCCTGGGGGCGGATCGTGACGCCGGCGCCGCGCAGGCCCGCGAGCAGCTTGCGGGCAGCGAGCCGGGCGGGATCGGGGGCGAACCGCGTGGCGTGGGAGTCGGCGAAGCCGGAGTTGAAGTCGAGGCCGGAGAGCGGGCCGATTTCGACGCTCGTCGCGTAGCCGGAGTCGGCGACGCCGCGCCGGCGGTCGAAGATCGTGTCGTCGGCGTAGAGGCGCCCGGTCACCCTGGTCAGCCCGAGGCGACCGCGCAGCTGTCGCTTGAGCGAGTAGAGGTCGGTGCCCAGGCCGCCGTGGAAGGCGTCGTAGAAGGCCGGGCTGCCGAGCGTCGGGTCGCCGCCGCCCTGCAGGTAGAGGTTGCCGTGGAGGACGCCCCGGTCGTCGATCGGGCCGTCGGCGAGAACCCTGGTCGCGATCCGCGCTTCGGGCCCGAAGCGCGAGAGCACGGTCGCGCTCGTGAACAACTTCATGTTCGAGGCCAGCGGCCGCCGCCGCTTCGCCGCGCGTGCACAGATGGGCCTGCCGGTCCCGGCGTCGATCACGAAGAGCCCGCTGGCGTGCCCGCCGCCGCTCAGCAGCCGCGCCTGCAGCTGCTTGCAGAACGCCCCACCGCCTGCGGCACTCGCAATCTGGGTAGGAAGAACCGCAACTAGCAGGAGAAGTGTGACGAAGAAACCGGGAGCGCGTCTCATCTCCTGGGATAATCCATGTTTATGGGCAAAGTTGTGGATATCGATTCCCAGCCGAGGCGGCGACGTCCCCGCAAGAAGCCCTCGAAGACCGCCCTCGTGCTCGGCGGCGGCGGCTTCACCGGCGGCGTCTATGAGATCGGCGCCCTGCGCGCCCTCGACCTGCTCGCAGTCAACAGCACCGTAAACAACTTCGACATCTACGTCGGCACCAGCGCCGGCTCCTTCGTCGCCGGGATGCTCGCCAACGGCATCACCCCCGACGAGATGATGCAGGTCCTCAACAAGCGGGTTCCCTCCGAGCTCGAGGACCTCGACCTCGACAAGGTGCTCAAGCCCAACTACCTCGGCTTCGCACAGAAGGCCGCCGCCCTGCCCCTGAGGACCGCCGAGCTGCTGCGCTCACTGCTCAGCGTGCGCGAGGTCTCGGCGATCGACCTCGGAGTGGCTCTCGCCGAGTCCCTGCCGGCCGGCCTGTACTCGGGGTCCGGGATCGGCGACTACGTCGAAGGCGTGCTCGCCGACGCCGGTCGCGCCAACGACTTCCGGCTGATGGACCGCGAGCTCTACATCACCGCCACCGACCTCGACACGACCGAGCGCATCGTCTTTGGCGAGAAGGGCTGGGCCGATGTTCCCGTCTCGAAGGCGATCGAGTGCTCGACCGCTCTGCCGATCGTCTACAAGCCGGTCGAGCTGAAGGGCAGGCAGATGGTCGACGGCGGGATCCGCTCGACCACCAACGTCGACATCGCGGTCGAGCAGGGGGCGAAGTTCATCGTCGTCGTCAACCCGATCGTTCCCTTCGTCAACGACTTCTCGAAGACGATCCCGACGATGCTCGGCACCCGCGTTCGGCGCGTCTCCGACATGGGCATGCCGGCGATCGCCAACCAGACCTTCCGGATCATCTCCCACGCCCGCCTGCACCAGGCGGTCGAACAGTGGAAGGAGAAATACCCGGGCGTCGACATCATCCTCGTCGAGCCCGAGCCCAACGACGAGCTGATGTTCGGAACGCCGATCATGGACTACTCGCAGCGCCTCAGGATCGCCCGCCACGGCTTCGAATCGGTGACCGCAAAGCTCGCCGAGGACTACGAGCAGTTCGAGGAAATCGCCAAGCGCCACGGCCTCGAGATCTCCGGCCGGCGAGTCAAACGGGTCGTCGAGCGGGCCGCCGAGGAAGAGCCGGAGCAGACCTCGGCCTGGCGGAGGGTTCTCGAGCAGACGACTTCGGTGCTGCTGCGGCAGTCGGGCGAGGCGTCCTAGCTTCGAGGGGCAGTGGGGGAGGCTGTCGACCCCCTCCCCGGGAATTTGGTCGCTCGGCCTGACGGCCTCGCTCCCAGATCTCGTGCGCGGCTGCCGCCGCGCATTCACCGGATTGCATTTCCGCCGCTTCGCGACATTCCCGGGGAGGGGGTCGACAGCCTCCTCACGAGCGCCTCGTGCTGGGACAGCTTGCCGGACCCCTGCCGGAGCAGCTCCTCGACGGAGAGGTCCTGGACCTACCTTCGAGCCCGACGAGGCGCTCTACCGCTGCCTGAGAGCGTCTGGAGAGAGGGTCGGGGGTCGGTCCGGCGGAACTTGTGAGCGACCAAAGGGAGCGGGTTCAGCCGGACCGACCCCCGACCCCTTTCCCCACAAGCCCTCAACCTGCGTAGAGCGCCTCGATCTCGGGCTCGTGCTTGGACGTGACCACGGCCCGTTTGACCTTCAGCGTCGGAGTCAGCTCGCCGTTCTCCTGGGAGAGGTCTTCGGGGAGGATGGAGATCTTCTTGATCTGCTCGACTGGGGCGAATTTCTGGTTGATCGTCTCGACGTGGGCTTCGATCGCTTGCTTGATCTCGGCGTTTGCGGCGAGTTGTGCCGGGTCCTCGGCGAGGCCGTGCTCAGCGGCGTAGGCGGCGATCTCTTCCGGGTCGAGGGTGACCAGCGCCACCAGATAGGGGCGGCGGTCGCCGACCACGACGCACTGGGAGACCAGCGGCTGCTGCTTGATTTCATTCTCGAGGTTGGCGGGGGTGATGTTCTTGCCGCCCGCGGTGATGATGATGTCCTTCTTGCGGCCGGTGATCTTGATGAAGCCGTCCTCGTCGATCTCGCCGATGTCGCCGGTGTGGAGCCAACCGTCGACGATCGTCTCGCGGGTCGCCTCCTCGTTCTTGTAATAGCCCTGGAAGACGTTCGGCCCCTTGACCAGGATCTCGCCGTCGTCGGCGATCCTGATCTCGCAGCCGGGGAACGGTTTTCCGATCGTGCCGACCTTGAAGTCCTGCTCGGAGGAGATCGTCGCCGCGGTCGAGGTCTCGGTCATCCCCCAGCCCTCGAGGACGAGCACCCCGGCGGCGTCGAAGAAGCGCAGGATGTCGGGGTTGATCGGCGCGGCGCCGGAGACCGCGAGCCTGATCTTGCCGCCGAACAGGCCGCGAATTTTCGAGAGCACTTTCTCGTCGGCAAACTTGTACTGGCGCTTGAGCAGGAAGCCGGGCCCTCGGCCTGAGCGCTCGGCTTCGCGCATCTTCGAGCCGACCTCGATCGACCAGTTGAAGATCGCCTTTTTGATGCCGCCCTCTTTGTCCATCGCGGCGGTCGCGGTCGTGTAGATCTTCTCGAAGATCCGCGGCACCGAGGGGAAGTAGGTCGGGTGCAGTTCGGCGAGGTTGGGCATGATCTTCAGCGGATCGCGCTCCCAGTAGGCGATCGTCGTGCCGAGGTCGAAGCTGCCGAACTGGATCAGCAGGGCGAAGGAGTGGGCGAGCGGCAGGTAGAGGTAGGTGAGGTCCCCCTCTTCGATGACGCTGGTCTGGTTGACCATGTCGAGCATCGCCCGGTAGTTCCCGTGTGAGATCACGCAGCCCTTCGGCGGCCCGGTCGTGCCCGAGGTGTAGATGAAGGTGCAGATGTCCTCGGAGGAGACCGACTGCCAGCGCGCCTCCCACTCGGACGGGTCGCGGGCGGCCCCGCGGGCGGCGAGCTCCTCGAAGGAGATCGCGTCGTCGCTCGACCCCGTCATCCGGATCACGTGCTCCAGAAGGGGCAGCTTGTCGCGGACCGTGCGGATCTTCTCCAGCTGCTCGTCGTCCTCGACGACGACGACCTTGGCGTCGGAGTTCTCGAGCACGTACTGACACTCCTCGGGGGAGTTGGTCTGGTAGATGGGGACGACGGTGGCGCCGGCCGAGAGTGCGGCAAAGTCGGCGTAGGTCCACTCGGCGCGCGTGTTGGCGAGGATCGAGACCTTGTCCCCCTTCTCGATGCCGAGGTCGATCAGGCCGAGCGACAGCGAGCGCACGGTCTCGCCGACCTCGGAGAAGCTGCGGCTTTCCCAGGCGTCACCCTCCTTGAAGCGCAGAGCCTCGGCGGGCCCGTACTTCTCCACCGACCGCGGCAGCAGGTCGGCGAGGGTCCTCGACTTGGTTCCCCGCTCCATAAGCGGGGAAAAGTCTATTCGAGTCGCGCGCTCAGGCGGCTGAAGCTCGTTGCCCGTCGCTCTGGGAAGGGGAAAGGCGCAGGGATGTCCTGAACAGCGACTTGTCGATGCGCCCCTTGAATATCGGGACGCCCATCTCCACGCATTTGCCGATCACCTCCTGCCGTTTCATATGAAGCTCGTCGGCAAGCTCGGAAGGGGTCAGGTGATTGGCCACGTCTGGGGACCTCCCTTGGTCGAAATCGAGTACGAAGAACCTATCCCTCCTGGACGACGTGTCAACCGGTCCGCCGTGAGCGAGCGCGCTGCATCGGGATAATGCGCTCGATGAGCAGCGAAGCCGCCGCCACGCCGATCCCCCGCCGGGGCAGGTTCTGGGTGATCCTCGCCCTCGGCCTGGCCGTTGCCGCGGTCGGCTACGCGATCGTCGACATCGCGACAAAGCCGCCTGGGAGGGCCGTCGTGCGGGTCGAGGGGATCTCGACATCGCAGGAGATCTTCGGCGGCGTCCCCCAGGAAGGCGAGCGGCTGGGCTCGGCGGACGCCCCGGTCTCGATCCAGGTCTTTGCCGACCTGCAGTGCGGGAGCTGCAGGGAAGACTTCCTTGCGACGGTTCCGGGACTGGTGACCGAGTACGCCCGTCCCGGCGACGCAAAGCTGCTGCTGCGCCACTACTCGGTCGCCCAGAACCCGCTGGAGCTCGGCTTCTTCGGCGCCGAGGCGGCCGCCGAGCAGGGTTACGGCTGGCAGTACACCTACCTCTTCTTCCGCAACCAGGGCGAGGCCGAGCGATTCGGGGTCGGCGACGAGTTCATGTCCTCGCTGGCGGGCTCGATCAGTGAGCTCAACGTGCCTGAATGGGAGGAATACCTGGAAGAGAACAGCGGCGACGGGCCGATCGCGAAGCGCCTCGAAGGCTACGACAGGCTCGGCACCGATCTCGGCATCCGCACCCGGCCGGCGATGATCGTCAACGGTCCCGAGGGCACGCGGACCCTGCAGGACGGCCCCTCTCTGACTCAGGCCGAGAGGGCGATCGGAGAAGTCAGCGGAGAATCTTGAAGGTGGTCGTGAGGCGCTTCGACTTGAGGCCGCCGCTGTCGGTCGCCTGCGCGGTGAGCCTGTACTTGCCGGGCGGCAGCGGCTTCTTCTTCTTCTTCCCCTTCTTGAAGCGGCCCGTGAACCTGACCGCCGAGTTGCCGGCCTTCTTGATCTGACGGCTGAACTTCGGCGCCTTCACCTTCGGCCGCTTCGGCTTTACCCGCTTCAGGGTGAACTGGACCTTGGCGGGCTTGGAGAGCCCGAACCTGATCTTCGCCCCCCGCTTCTTCTTTTTCTTCCCCTTCTTGCTCGTGCTCGCACGCTTCAGCTTGGTTATGCCCTTGGCCGCGGCAAACGCCTTCGGAGTCACCTTGAGCTTCTTGAGGACGGGCGGCTGCGCCTGATTGGGGCCGACCTGGAGGTAGAACGGGATCTGGCCCTTGAGGCCGTGCGAGTCGGTCCCGGTGATGTAGACGAGCTGGCTGGTCTCGGTGGACGAGGTCGGGTAGGTCCACGTGTACTTGCCGCCGCCGTTGTCGGCGACGCTGCCGACGGAGGCGCTCAGGGAGACCGGATCCCCGTCGGGGTCCCTGTAGGTGCCGGTCACCGTCGCCGTCGACCCCGGGTTGACGCTCGGTTCGGCGTCGTCGACGTTGACGTCGGGCCGCTCGTTGCCGCTCGGGTCGGTGATCACGAGCTCGCTGAGCATCCCGTTGGTGGCGTGGAAGAAGATGTGGCAGTGGAAGAGCCAACGGCCGAGCGCCCCGCCCGGGGTCGCCCCGTCGGCCAGCGCCCTCGGGTCCAGCCTGACCCGGAAGATCAGCCTGTAGTGCGGTGGGATGTCGATGTTGTCCCTGAACTCCGGGTATTCCCAGGTGTAGTCGTTTCCGCCCGGCCCGTAGGGTTCGCCGTCGAGTTTGATCGGCTGCATCGAGAAGCCGTGCAGGTGGAAGGGATGGTGCGACCCGCCGGTGTCGTTCTCGGTGCTGAGCTCGAGGATGTCGCCCTCCTTGGCATAGCGGGTCGAGCCCAGGTGCGGTGCCGCCATGTAGCTGCCCGCCACGTCATGGGTCCCGAAGGTGCCGTCGATGCCGAGGTCTTTCTGGCCGTTGGAGGTCAGTTTGATGTTCTGCTCTTTCATGCCTTTCTTCGGCGGCGAGAAACCGGCCGGGTTGAGCAGGTTGCCCGTCGGCGCGCCCAGGAACGAGAGCGTGTTTCCGGTCGCCGAGCGCAGTTTGGTCCCGGATTCGATTTTGTACGCCGGGTTCACCGGCCCACCTGAGAGGTTCAGGTGCATGACCGGGACGGTCGGGATGTCGGTGTAGCCGCCGCCCGTCCGTTCGTAGTCCTCGGTCCAGAGGGTCAGCACGCCGGCCACCGGCGCGGACGGGATCGCCGCCACGACGTCGGCTCGGGTCCCCGGCGGCAGCAGGATCTCGCCGAGCTTGTACTTCGTGTCCCAGGAGCCCTTGATGCCCCCCTCCTCGACCGCGTCGTTGAGCAGGCCGCTTTCTCCGCCGACCCTGAAGAGCGGGACGGTTTCCCCGTTAGGGTCGGTCAGCTGCAGGCGCATGTAGCGCGTCGTCGCCGCGTTGAGGATCTGCAGGCGCAGGCCCTGCCCCGGCTGCACGTTGAGGGTCGAAGCGCCCCCCGCCAGCGGCCCCGGGACGTAGCCCTGGTCTTTGGGCCCGCCCGCGCGGGCACCGACGTTCTTTCCGTTGGTGAGGACGATCGTGCCCTCGTTGGTGCGCCCGGCATGGAGCTTGGTCTGGGTGTTGGGGATGTCGCCGGCCGCGAACGGGCCGCGTGGATCCCCGTTTTCGTCGGCGGGGTAGGGGTTTTCGACTCCGCCGCCGTTCACGTTCGGGCCTTCGCAGAGGTTTTTCGGCGCCGGTGGAGGCTGGGTGGGCAACGAGTTGGCCACGGCGCTGCCGGACCAGGGCGCCGTCACAGCCGGCGTGTCGTCTTCGTTGTCGTCGTAGGCGTGACGCGAGCCCGTGTCGGTGCCCGGGTTGTCGCCGAGCGACCTGCAGACGGTGGTGTCGCTGAGCACGATCTGCCTGGTCTGGGCGGCGGAGGGAAGGGTGCCCGATGCCTGCAGCGCGGCCTCGCTGGGATCGCGGACGACGATCAACCCGTAGAGCCCTTTATAGACCTGGTTGGTCGAGGAGTGGTGGTGCGGGTGGTACCAGAAGAGACCGGGCCGGGGGGCGGTGAACTTGTAGATGAAGGAGCCGCCCGGATGAATCATGTCCTGCGTGAACGGCGTGCCGTCCTCGCCGTTGGCGAGCTCGATCCCGTGCCAGTGGATGCCGCTGTCATGCGCGAGGTGGTTGTGGTAGTGGACGATCACGGTGTCGCCGACGTTGAGTTCGAAGGTCGGACCCGGGATCTGACCGTTGTACGTCTGCGCGTTGGCCTGGACGCCGTTGCCGATGTCGACGGTCGCTTCTTCGGAGGTGATCGTCGTTTCGACGACGTTGGCGGCGGGGTTCGTGTCGTTGACGGCCGGCGCGCTGTAGGGGTCGCCGCCGGAAGTCGCCGAGACGAACGGGTTTGCGATCACCAGATAGACGGAGACCGCGGCGGCGAGGCTGATCGCGAGGGCGGCGAAACGACGCCCCAAGCCAGACGAGCCATTCTCCCCAGTACGCAGCACAGGGGCAGAGTAGAGCAATCCTGTCTCCGAATCGAGGGTTATTCGGGAATTTCGATCCCAAAGACGCCGCGCAGGCGTGAGCCGTCCCGGGTTCGGGCGACGATCCCGATTTCGACCGGCCCCGCCTCGAGCTCGACGTCGGCCACGAACCGCGCGCTGCCGAGCCGGCGAACGGGCTGTTGGGTCGGCGGGTCGCCGGCCGTAGCCGTCGTCAGCACCAGCCGATCGGCCGCCGCCTTGTTTTCGAAGGCCGTGTAGGTCTCGACATAGATGTGGCTGGGCCCGGGGCGATCGGGATCGGGTGAGATTCGGATGTAGCCGTTTTCGGTCTGCATCGTGTACTCGGGGGGGTCGGGCGAGCCTGGGATGTCGAGGACTGAGACGAACTGCTTCGGAACCGGCAGGTCGAGTTCGAGGGGAATCACGATCGTGCTGCCGTCTCGTCCCTCAAGCTGAGCCTCGACCTCCCAGCGCCCGTCGAAAGCCAGGTTCGGGCCGGAGCCGACGTAGTCGTCGCCGGAGCCGCGGGACAGCTTCAGCGCCGAGGCCGGCACATCCGGGTCGTCGAGCGGGCGGAACCGGAGCCTGACTCCCTCGACCCGGATCGGGTCGCCGGAGTCGGGGTCCTCGACGCGGAGCGTGAAGCGGTTCGGCCCGGGCTCGTCGGAGGCCGTGGTCAGCTCCACCCGCGTGGTCCCGCCGAAGTCTTCGCCGGTGTCCGAGAGGCCCGCCGGAGCCGACTTTCCCGAGACCGGCGGCGCCAGCGACCCCAGCAGCGCGGCGAGTCCGATTGCGACGACGGCCAGTCCCAGCTCGAGCCTCGACCTGCGCCCAAGAGCGGTCAGGTCGCGCGTCGTGCCGGAGTCGCGCGGGCGCCGGTTACGCGAGGCGATTGCGGCGATCAGGACGATGAGGACAAGCTTGGCGAGAACCGCCCGCCCGTAGCCGCTGGAGAGCAGCTCCCCCCAGGAGCCCAGCTCGTCCACCGCCCGCAGGATGCCCGTGGCGAAAACGACCACCAGGGAGGCGAGCGCGAGGGCCGCGAATCGCCCAACCGCCGCCTCCTTTGCGGTCTCGGATGCGCCCCGGAATCCGAGTAGCAGGGCCGCCAGGCCACCGAACCAGACCCCCGCGGCGGCGAAATGGGCGACCTGTGCGGAGACGGTGATCAGCGAGGACCAGCCGCCCGCGGCGGCGTGCCCGGCGTCGACGTGGGCGATGACGGCCCCGAGGGCACCGGCGGCAGCCGCGCACAGCGCCGCGCGCCGCGCCCTCGGCCTGCGCCAGGCGACGAGCAGGGCGACGCCGGCGACGGAAAGGCCCGCTGCGCGCCAGATCAACGCCCCGCCCACCGAGGAGTCCAGCAGCTCGCCGAACGAGGACCCGGCCGTGCTCCGTTGGGCCGCGGCCAGCAACGCGAGGCCGGCAACCGCGGCCGCCCAGCCGGCGGCTGCGAGGGCGAGGTCGGCGCCCGAGGAGCCGCCGAAGCGCGCCACCCCCGCCACCGTGCCGCCGATCAGCGCGACGATCCCGAGCAGGAGCACGAGGCGGGCGAGAAACTCGAATTTCGAGCTCGACTGGGTCGTCGCGCTTTCGGAGGCGGCGACCGCCGACGGCGAGGCCCGCACGCCGAACGCGTATGTGCCGCTGGTGGAGTGCCCGTCGACCGCCGAGATCACCTTCCAGTTCACCGTGTAGACGCCGCGGGGCAGGCGCTCGACGGGAACCTCCAGGGTCAGGGGGTCGCCGCTCTCATGCCGTGCGCTGCCCACCTGCACCGGCGTTCCGTCGGGCCCGATGACCTGGATATCCGAGAGCGAGGTCTCTGCCGCCTCCGAGAAGGAGAGGCGCACAGCTTCCGGAGTCGCGCCCAGCCTCGCGCCGGCCGCCGGTTCGGAGCCGTCCAGGGCCGCGTGGGCGGCGGCGCTCGCGGGTGCGACCGCCGCTGCGAGGGCGGCGAGCAGGATGGCGGCGGCTGCCCGCAGCCTCAGGTCAGCCGCTCTCGCGCCGACGGCGTGCCGCACCGATCGATCTCGTCCTGCCGGTCATTCCGCTCCTCCTCAGGGTGCGACCGCCGTTCGGCGGCCGCACCTAGAATCTATTGGAGGGGTTAGCTAATCGGGGCGCCCGGATTTGAACCGGGGACCTCACCGACCCGAACGGTGCGCGCTACCAGGCTGCGCCACGCCCCGAATGCGGCGACGATTATCTCAGAGACCAGCCGACGACCCGAAACCGATGAAACGCAAGCTCTCATTCATTGCCATCGCCCTCGCGGCCGCGCTCCTGGCGTTCGCGCCTGGCGCCTCCGCGCGCCGCGCGCCGCGCTCCTTCGCCGGGATGGCGCCCCAGGGCCCGACCGACGAAAGCGACTACGCCCTCATGGAGAGCAGCGGCGTGGGCAGTGTCAGGCTGCCGATGTACTGGGCCGGGATCCAGTCGCAGACCCCATTCGTCGCCGAGCCCGACTTCGACGGCTTCGACCACGACGTCAGGCTCGCCGCCGAACACGAGATCCGCATCATGCCCTTCCTCTGGGGGTCGCCGGAATGGGTCGCCTCGCGCACCACCAACATGCCGATCTACTCCTCATGGCAGCGCCGGGGCTGGGCGACCTTCCTACGCGAGGCCGTTGATCGCTACGGGCCCTACGGCTCGTTCTGGCTCGAGCACCCGGCGCTTCCCTACCTCCCGATCCGGAGCTGGGAGATCTGGAACGAGCAGAACATCGTCACCTTCTCGAGCTCGACCAACCCCGCCCGCTACGCGAAGCTGCTGCGCGCTTCGGGCCGGCTCATCCACGGGATCGACCCCGGCGCGAGGGTCCTCATCGGGGGCCTCTTCGGCCGGCCGCTGCAGATTCCGCCGAACACCGCTTCCGGCGATTTCCTCTCGCGGCTCTACAGGGTGGGCAACGTGAAGCCTTTCTTCGACGGCGTGGCGCTGCACCCCTACGTCGCCGACGCAAGCGCGATGCGGGCCCAGATCGGCAACCTGCGCCGGATCATGCAGGCTCACGGCGACGGCCGCACGCCGCTCTACGTGACGGAGATCGGCTGGGGCTCCGACAGCTTCGAGTCCCGCTGGGAGCGCGGCCCGAGGGGCCAGGCGCGGGAGTTGAACCAGGCGATGTCGATGCTTGTCGCCAACCGGCGGGAGTGGCGGATCGGCGGTGTCTGGTGGTTCTCGTGGGCCGACCTCAACGGCTCCTGCCAGTTCTGCGACTCGGCCGGCCTCTTGACGGTCGACCGCGAGGCGAAGCCCTCCTGGTACCTGTTCAACGCCTGGACCGGGGGCGACCCCGATACCGTTCCGCGCGCCAAGCTCGTCGACAAGATCGGGCCGGAGGGCAGTTCCTTCGAAGACTGACCGGGGAATTCCATGCGCGATACCGTGTTTTCAGTAGACCGCTGACCGGAGGGAAGGGCTTGGACGTCATCGTCATCATCGTGCTCAGCATCGCCCTGGCGGCGCTGGCGGTCCTCCTCGCCCGTGCGATCCTGCGGATGCGGCGTGCGATGCGGCGCTTCGAATCCCTGCGCCGGATCGCCGAGGTCTCCGATCGGGGCGGCACTCTGCCCGAGGTGCTCGACGCGACCTGCTCGATCATCGTTCCCGAGCTGGCCGACTTCTGCGCGATCGACCTGATCGACGGCGACCGGGTCGAACGGATAGCCGTTCGGGTCGGGCCCGGCGGCGGCCAGAGGGCGGTGGAGGGGCTGGCCGAGAGGACGCCGTCGCCGCCGCGGGAAATGGCGGAAGGCGGCGCCGAGCGGCTCAAGCCGCGTTTCTTCGAGCGGATGGGCGAGGCCGACCTGGTCGAGATCTCCCATGACGAGGAGGACCTCGAGTTCCTGCGCGGGTTGGGCGTCCGTTCGGCGATCACGGTTGCGCTCAAGGCGCGGGGCAGGGTGACCGGCGCCCTCACCCTGGGGGTTGCCTGGTCGGGGAGGGCCTACTCGCGGGAGCACGTCGAGTTCGCCGCCGTGCTCTCCGGGCGGGTGGCGCTGACGCTGGAGAACGCCGGCCTCTTCTCCGAGCTCGAGCGCGCCGAAGAGGCGCGGGCCGAGATCGCCGAAACGCTCCAGCACGGCCTGCTGCCGCCGCCGCTCCCTCACATCCCCGGTTGGTCGGTGGCCGCCTCCTACCGGCCCGCCGGCGCCGAGAACGAAGTCGGCGGGGACTTCTACGACGCCTTTCCGGCCGCCGCCGGCTGGATGCTCGTGATCGGCGACGTCACCGGTCGTGGCGCCAGCGCCGCCTCGGTGACAGCCCAGGCCCGCTACACGCTGCGCACGGCCGCGGCCCTCACCGGCGACCCCCTGGTGGCCCTCTCGACCCTCAACCGCGCCCTGCTTTCCCGGGGCGACGCGGCGCTCTGCAGCGTCGTTGCGCTGGCGATCTCCGAGGACGCGCTCAAACCGGTGCGCCTCGCCGTCGCCGGCCACCCGCCGCCCCTGCTCGTCGACGGGGAGGAGGTTGCCGAGTTCGCCGGCGCCGGGCCGGTGCTGGGCGCCTTCGCCGACGCCGAATGGGGGCTCGACCACGTCGTCGTCGAGCCCGGGCAGCAGGTAGTCGTCGTCACCGACGGGATCGCCGAGGCCTGCGGCCAGGGGGGCCGCTTCGGTGAGGAGCGGCTGCGGGCCGAGCTCGCCGGCGCGGCGGGCCCGGTGCAGGCCGTGCAGCTCCTGGAAGCGGCGCTGCAGTCATTCACCGGCGGCGGGCTCGAAGACGACGTCGCGATCCTTGCCCTGGCGCCGGCCTCGGCGGGGTCGCAGGGGGGCAGCGGCATCTCGATCGCCTCCGCCGAGCAGGCGGCGGGCGCGACGGCATTCGGAGCCGGACGTGGATGACGACTCCCGCCAACGCGTGGAAAGGCTGTTCGACGCTTTCAACCGGCGCGACGTCGCCGAGATTGCCGCCCTCTGCGACGAGCGCATGGAGTTCTTCGCGGTGACCGCCGAGGAGATTGGCCGCGGCGAGCCGTACGTCGGCTCGGCTGGGCTGCACTCCTACCTGGAGGACGTCGCGACGGTCTGGGAGGACCTGCTGGTCACGCCGAAGCAGGTCGAGGAGGGACCGGACGGCTCGTTGCTGGTCCAGGGCCGCGTCTACCTGCGCAGCCGCGAGCTCGGGATCCGCGACATGCCGACGGCCTGGATCTGGGACCTGCGCGATGGGCGCTTCGTGCGGGGCCGGGTCTTCGTCGATCCCGAGGAGGCGATTCGGAGGTTCAGTCGCGCAGCTCGGCCAGGGCAGAGTCGCGACTCCCGTGCATCGAGATCGACGACTCGACCCCGGTGATCTTCAGCAGCCGCTCGACCTGATCGTTTGAGCAGCAGATCACGAGCCGGCCGCTGCCCTCGCCCCTGGCTCCGCGGTCGACCCTCTGCCAGGCGCGGACGATCAGGGCGATCCCGGTCGAGTCGATGAACTCGCAGGCGGAGAGGTCGATCAGGACCGATGGCTCGCCTCCCTCGGCGAGCGCCTCGCCGAGCGGGCGGTCCAACTCGGGCGCGGTGTCGAGGTCGAGCTCGCCCTCTACGGCGAGGGCGATGACTCCGTTCTCCAGCCGCTCGCTCTTGACGTCGAAGGGGACCGGGTTCACCCTGGCGATGCTATCGGTAGGCCCCAGGGTTTGCGACCGCACCCCGTGCGGGTAGCGAAGGGCCTTGATACCGGCAGATATGCTCGGAGACCGATCCGAGACGCCCCTCGGACAGAAACGCGGTTTATGGCAGACACGTCCAGCAGCAGTGAGAGGCCCAGGGGTCTCGAGATGTCCCTTCCGGCTCGCGCCGAGAACGTCGCTGTCGTTCGCCACGCTCTTGCCGGCCTGGCCGAGGGAATCGGCATGGATGCCGCCGGGATCGCCGACCTGAAGACGGTCGTCACGGAGGCCTGCATGAACGTCGTCGTCCACGCCTACGAAGGCGAGCCGGGGCCGCTCGAGGTGGAGGCCGAGCCGACCGAGGACGGGCTCACGGTCGTCGTCCGCGACTCGGGTATCGGGATCCGGCCCCGACCCGAGCTGGAGCACTCGAGCCTTCGCCTCGGTCTCTCCCTGATAGCCGCGCTCTCGAGCAGCTTCTCCTTCTCCGGCGGCCTCGAACGTGGCACGGTGGTCGAGATGCATCTGCCTCTGACGGGAGGCGGCGCGGTCGAGGGCGGGCCGCCGGCGCCCGTTTCGACCAAGGACGACTCCACCGAGATCGTCGTCGGCCGCCCCGAGCTGGTCGGCCCTGTCCTGGCCAGGGTCGTCGGGGTGCTCGCCGCCCGGCGGGACCTCCCGGTCGACCGTGTCTCGGACGCCGTCTTGCTCATCGACGCGATCGCCGACGCTTCCCCCGGGTGCTTCGCGGATGGCATGGTGAAGCTGGCGCTCGCCGACGCTGACGGGACCTTGGAGGTGCGCCTCGGGCCGATGCGCGACGGCGGCGCCGAGGAAGTGCGCAAGGCGCTCGGCCTGCCCGGCGTCGGCGGCTCTCTGGAGGTGCTGGCCGACGAATTCTCGGTCGAGGGGGCGGCCGATGGCGACTACGTCGGGATCAGGTTCAGGTCCCCCGCTCCTGCTCCCTGATCTGCTCCCGGACCTGCTCCAGAGCGCGGCGCAGGATCCGCGAGACGTGCATCTGCGAGTGACCGATCCGCTCGGCGATCTGCGACTGCGTCATGTCCTCGACGAAGCGGAGTCGGAGAACCAGGCGGGCGCGCTCGTCGAGGTGGGGTAGGGCGGCATCGAGGGCGACGCGGCCCTCGACCAGCTCGAAGTTCTTGTCCTCCTCGCCGATCCAGTCGGCGGGTGTGGCCTCTTCGGCTTCGTCGCCCCGCGCCGGCCGGTCGAGGGAGAGCGGGCGCCGGTTGTGGTTGGCCTCGAGGACCTCGAGGACGTCCGTCGGCTCGAGCTCGAGGCGCTCGGCGATCTCGCCGATCGTCGGTGAGCGTTGCAGCTGCTCGGTCAGCTTGGTGATCGCCTTGTCGACCTGGGCCATGCGGTCGTGAAGCCCGCGCGGCACTCGAACCGTCCAGGCCCGGTCGCGGAAATGCCGCTTCAGCTCGCCGAGGATCGTCGGCGAGGCGAAGGCGCTGAACGGGATGCCGCGCTCAGGGTCGAAGCGGTCGACGGCCTTGACCAGCGCCAGGCTGGCGACCTGGAGAAGGTCGTCGAAGGACTCGCTGGCGCCGCGGTAGCGCCCAGCCAGCCGTTTGGCGAAGTCGAGGTTCCGGCTCACCAGCTCCTCCCGGACGGCGGGGTCGTGAGTGGCGGCGAACCGGCGCCAGAGCTCGCGTTCGTCGGTCAGCTGCTCCTGCGGGCCGGGGCTGTGAACCGGCTCGCTCTCGTCCTTTCTGGCCACCCCCGCACCGTAGCTGTCGGCGGCCGTCCACCTACACTCGTCCGACGGGGCCGAACCCTTAGGCTCCCGAAGGACTTCCAATCCGATTCAAGGAGACGCCAGATGGCCTATTCGGTTCCCGACCTTCCCTACGCATACGACGCGCTCGAGCCCCATATCGACGAGGCGACAATGAGGGTGCACCACGACAAGCACCACCAGGCCTACGTCGACAAAGCCAACGCCGCACTGGAGGGGACCGAGTGGGCCGACCGGGACGTCGAGGACGTGCTCCGCGACCTCACCAGCCTGCCCGAGGACAAGCAGGGCCCGGTTCGCAACAACGCCGGCGGCCACTACAACCACTCGCTCTTCTGGCAGATGCTGAGCCCTGACGGCGGCGGCGAGCCCGGTGGCGAGATCGGCTCGGCGATCGCCGGCGCCTTCGGCTCCTTCGATGCCTTCAAGGACGAGTTCAAGAAAGCGGGCATCGGCCAGTTCGGCTCGGGTTGGGCCTGGCTCGTCCACGACGGCTCCGGGCTGGCGGTTGCGAAAACGCCGAACCAGGACTCGCCTGTTTCCAGCGGCCAGACGCCGCTGCTCGGCTGCGACGTCTGGGAGCACGCCTACTACCTCAAGTACCAGAACAAGCGCCCCGACTACATCGACGCCTTCTGGAACGTCGTCAACTGGGACTACGTCGGGCAGCGCCTCGCCGACGCAGGCTGAGCGGGGCTAGATGGCCGATTCCATCTAGCGGGCGACTGCGGTTGCCGGCCGCGCCGCCTCCGGCAGGTGGCGCGGCTCCTCCCCCTCCTTGAGGGGGATCCTGCTCATCGCGTGCTCGGCCTTGGCGGTGATCGTCAGGCTCGGGTTGACGCCCGGGTTGGCGGGCATCGCGGCCCCGTCGGTGACCAGCAGGTTCTCGTAGCCGAAGACCCGGTTGCCGGCGTCGACGACGCCGCTCTCCGGGTCGGCGCCGACGACCGCGCCGCCGAGGATGTGGGCGGTGGTGGGGACGTTCTGGATCGACTCGGTCAGTGCGCTCTGGGCGATGCCGCCGGTTTTCTTTGCGAACCAGCGGGCTGCCGCGGCGGCCGCGGGCAGGTAGATCGGGTTGGGCCGCTCGGGGTCCTGCTCGGTCTGCAGCCGCACTCCGCCGCCGAAGATCCTGCGCTTCGGTTTCAGGTGCATCGCCGCGTCCACGGTCTGCATGACGAGCAGGATCACCGTGCGCCGCGACCATCTGAACGGGAAGACCATGCGCCCGGTCTGCAGGGGGTGGCGGATCATCTCCGCCAGCCACTTCAGCGGCCGGGTCAGTTTCGTGCCGGGCCCCGCCATCGCCGTGAACGTATTGCTCATGATGTCGCCGGCCTCGCCGTAGGTGACGACCTCGATGTGGGTGTCGGGGTCGGGGTAGATGCTCGACGTGATCGCCACGGAGCGGCTGAAGTCGCGGTCGTCGTCGCGGGCCGTCACCGACTGGATCGACTCGGAGTTGGTGCGGATCACGTCGCCGATTCGGTCCGAGAGTCGCGGCAGTGCGCCGCTGTGCTTGCAGTTGGCGAGCAGGTTGTTCGTGCCGAGGGCGCCGGCTGCGATGACGACGCCACGCGCCCTGACCGAATGGCGACGCTTGCGGAACCAGGAGCCGGAGCGCTCATGACTCACCTCGTAGCCGCCGGAGCCGTCCGCCGCGCCGAGCGGGCGCACCTCGGTCACCTGCCGTTCGGGGAAGATCCGCACGCCGAGCTTCTCGGCGAACCAGAGGTAGTTCTTCATCAGCGTGTTCTTGGCGCCGTGGCGACAGCCGACCATGCAGCTGCCACAGCGCATGCAGCCGGTCCGCGCCGGCCCCTCGCCTTCGAAGAAGGGGTCGGGGACCTCGACGCCCGGCTGGTCGAAGAAGACGCCGACCTTGGTGTTGGTGAAGGTCTCGCCGACACCGATGTCCTCGGCGTATTCCTTGAGCAGCACATCGGCCGGCCCCATGCCCTCGTACTCGACGACTCCGAGCATCCGCTCAGCCGTGTCGTAGTGGGGAGCGAGCTCCGCCTCCCAGTTGCCGAGGTCGGCCCACTGGGAGTCCTTGAAGAAGGTCGGCCGCGCCCGGTAGAGGGTGTTGGCGTAGCCGAGGCTGCCGCCGCCGACGCCGCTGCCGGAGACGACGAATACGTCCTTGAAGAAGGTCATCCGCAGGACGCCGCGCATGCCCCACTTGGGCCACCAGAAATAACGGCGCGGTTCGCGCAGAGTGGAGGCGGCGAAGTCCTCGTCCCGAAACCGGCTGCCGCACTCGAGCACCGCCACGGAATATCCCTTTTCGGCCAATCTCAGCGCCGAGACAGACCCTCCAAATCCGGAGCCCACAACGACCCAATCGACATCGAATCTGCCCGCCGCGCCTGGGCTTGGGCCTCGGTCCTCCGTAGCTTGTGATTTGAGGGCCATGAGTAGGGGTGGAGCGTCTTGTACTTTTTCGCCAAATCGCTTCGAGGTCAGCCGGTTTCCGCTTATCGAAAAAGTTAAGCGAAACCCCTGCTCATGGCCCTCAACCCTCGCCCGGCTCGAGGGGGCGGAAGTCGCTCGTTCGAGCCCCGCAGACGGGGCAGAACCAGTCGCGAGGGATGTCCTCGAACTTCGTTCCGGGGGGGATGCCGCCGTCCGGGTCTCCGATCGCCGGGTCGTAGATGAAGCCACAGCTCTCGCAGATCCAGAGGGTCGCTTCCGTCGTCGCGCTCATGGCCCGGAGTCTAGAAGAGCCGCCCGACTATTTGTCGAAGCTGACGGAGACGGGTTCGCGGTCGGTGGGATCCTCGATCTCGAAGAACTCGCGTTTCGTGAAGTTGCCCTGGTTGGCGACGATCGAGCCCGGGAACTGTTCGATGGTTGTGTTGTAGGACTGGACGTTGGAGTTGTAGATCCGGCGCGACGCCTGGATCTCGTCCTCGAGCTCGGAGAGGTTGCGGCTCAGCTGCTGGAAGTTCTCGGTGGCGCGCAGGGTCGGATAGTTCTCGGCGACCGCTTTGACGTCGGCGAGCGCCTGGGTGAGTTTCTGCTCGGCTTTCGCCGTCTCCTCGACCGTCTGGGCTTTCATGGCATCGGCCCGTGCCTGCGTCGTCTTCTCGAAGGTCGAGCTCTCGTGCTCGGCGTAGCCCTTGACGGTCTCGACCAGGTTCGGGACGAGGTCGTGGCGGCGTTTGAGCTGTACGTCGATCCCGCTCCAGGACTCGTTGACGCGGTTGCGCGAGGAGATGATCGAGTTGCGCTTGAGGATGAAGTAAAGGACCGCGAGAACGATGATCGCGACGATTACGATGAGGGCGATGGTCATTGAGGCTCCTGTGGTCGGACCGGTCGAACCTGGGCATGCGCAATCCTACCGGCCGTGAGCGCGCAGGAGAGACGTTGTGAGCGGTAAGCAGGAAGCCCAGGATTGGGCGGAGACGGTTCGCAGGTACGGCGACCGCAACGGCCTCTCCTACGAGGAGGTCGGCGGGATCAATCCCAAAGACGGCCCGGTGGCGCTCTGCGTCGGCGGCGGCAATCGCCTCACGGGGCAGCTCGTTGAAGGGTTTTGGGGGGCCTGCTGCGACGCCGACGAAAAGGAGGTCGGGGGGCTCTTCGGCAAGGCGCTCGTGCCGACGGCGATACTCGCCAAGGCCCACATGCCCGACCTGGCAAAGGTCGTGCCCGCCTTCAACGTCGAGTCGATCGAGGGCGCCGAGGCGGTCACCCGGCACCTGGTCCGCAAGGTCGAGTTCGAGTCGATCGAGTTCAACAAGCGCTTTACCGCCACCGTGCCGCGGGAGTACGACCCGGTCGCCCTGCGGGAGCTGTTCAGCCCGGGCTTCCTCACCTGGACGACGACGATGACCGGGGAGATCGACTTCGGCGTCAACGACCGGCAGCTCTGGTTCCTCTGGCACCTGCGCGAGCGCACCGACGGAGAGTTGAAGGAGGCGCTGAAGAACGCCGGCCAGCTGTTCAGACGGCTCTACGGCGAGATGCAGGAGGACGGCCTCCACACCTACCCGCCCGGGCCCTGGCACGCCGGGCTCGAGCCCTTTCCCGACCAGCTCTAGGCGGTTGCCGCAAAGGCCTCGGCCAGCGCCCGTGTTCCGGCCGGGAGGCCGTTGTGGCGCTCGACCAGGGCCCGCAGCGCCGCCAGCTCCGCGTCGTCGACGGCGAGAGCCCCCTGCAGCAACTCGGCGGCGTCGGAACGGAGGGGCGGGTCCCCGAACGGGTCGCGGGCGGCGGTGTCGTAGGCGGCCACGGTGAGGACGGTCCCGGCCGCAACGCCGTCCCCGCCGGCGCGGGCGACGACCACGGGCCGGCCGATCGCCGCCGCCTCGAGCGTCGTCTGGCCCTGGGCGACGATCAGGTCCGCCGCGGCGAGCCTCGCGATCGGGTCGGCCGGCGGCGGCTCGATGCGCCAGGTTCCGCGCGGCAGCCGGTCTTGGCAGAGCGATATCGCCTCACCCCGCCAGGGGCCCTCGCCGGCGATCGTCATCCGCGGGCTTCCCCCGGCGGCGATCTGCGCCCGGGTCAGCTCCGCGGCGAGAGCCGCGATCGCCTCCTTCTCGGGCGAGAGCCGCATCAGGGCGAGGATCTCTTCCGGCTCCCGGGAAGCCCGGCGGGGGGAAGACGGGGGAAGACGGATCGAGGCCGGGAGGACCCTAAATCCCCCGCTGGGCAGGTCGAAGGCGGATGTGATTCGTCGCCGGTGCTCTTCGCCGCGGACGACGGGGACCGCGTGGGGGTCGGCGAGCGCCTCCGCCAGCACCGCCCGTGCCCGGGGCAGGATCTCGGGGCCGAACCAGGATCGGGCCAGCGTCTTCGGTCCCTGGTGGAGGGCGAGGACGGCGCGCCCGCACTCGGCGAGGGCGGGCTCGAAGCCTTCCATGACGAGGTGGTCCCAGTGGACGACGGCGACGTCGTGGCCCGCGAGGACCGACCGCAGCCCGTCGTGACCCTCGGCCGGCCTCCCGTCCCACTCGAAGTCGAGAGTCTCGATCCCGGCCGCCCGCGCCTCGCTCGATAGCGGTCCGGGCGGCGCCACGATCGTCGCCCGGCCTCCGTCCTCGACGTGGCGGCCGAGCAGGTTTATCCACTGGCGGGCGGAGCCGCCGGCGATCAGGTTGTGAAGGAGGCAGCAGACGCTGTCCACCCCGAGCTCGCATTGATCCCCGGCGCGCTGCGAATATGCCGCCTGTGTCATCCCTGGTTCCATCCGATCTCGCGCCCGGCCTCCTGATCGGCGCCCGGGTGGAAATTGCCGACGACGTCGATATCGGCCCCAACGTCGTCATCTATGACGACGTTCGCATCGAGGCGGGCGTCCGTCTCGACGTCGGCGCGGTGCTGGGCCGGTCGGCGCGCCTCAGCCGGCGCTCGCGGTCGGTGCCGGTGGGGCGCGAGACGACCGTGATCGAGACGGGAGCGTCGGTCTGCCCGTACGCGCTCGTCGGGACGGGGGTCCGAATGGGCCCTCACTCGCTCCTCGGAGACCATGCCCATCTCCGCGAAGGAGTTCGACTCGGAGCAGATGCCATGGTCGGCGCCGGATGCGGCATCGGGCGGAAGGTGGAGATCGGCGACCGCTCGCGGCTGCAGAACGGCACGGTGGTGGGGCCGAACGTCGTGATCGAGCCGGATTGCTTCCTCGGGCCGGGGGTCCAGATCCTCACCGGCCGGACGATGGGCAAGCCCTCCCGGGGGAGCTCCAGATTGCTGCGCCGCGGCTGTCAGATCGGCGCCGGGGCAAAGCTGATGCCCGGAGTCGAGATCGGCGAGGAGGCGGTGGTCGGCGCCGGCGCCGTCGTCGTCCGCGACGTCGCCGGCGGAACCCGCGTGATGGGCATGCCGGCGCGGGACGGCTACGAGCCCGGGTAGTCGGGGTCGCCCGGCAGGACCACCCTGTGGTCCTCGCTGCTGCCGACGACCTTTGGCAGGATCGGCTCGATCGGCCGGTCCCGGTATGCCTCCATGGCCTCGTCGGCGGTCGCGAACGGCGCCAGCTCTTCGAGCTGCCTGACGGTGGGGAAGGCGAGGATCAGCTCGCCCCCCCGATGCGCGTCGAGCGCCGCCTCCGCCTCGAACCAAGAGGCCTCGACGGTCTCGAGTCCGTCGGGCCGGGGCGGCGAGTGGGCGGGGGCCATGGCGAGGAAGAACCAGGCGTCGAAGCGCCTCGAGATCACCTCGGGGGTTATCCATCGCGAGAAGAGCACGAGCTCCTCCTCGGCCGGCAGCTCGATCGAGGCCTCCTCGGCCAGCTCGCGCACAGCGCAGGCGCGGTGCGCGGCCTCGCCCTCGCCGTCGCCGGCGTCGACGCCGCCGCCGGGGAAGACCCAGACGCCGGGCATGAACCTGGCCTCCGCGGCCCGTTTCAGAAGCAGGACCTCGAGCGCCCGGGCCCTGTGCCGGCCGCCCCGCCGCAGAAGCACGACCGAGGCGGCAGGCCGCGGCTCCGACGGCGTCCCCAGGTTCGGCGCCTCCGCCGGCCCGCGCCGCCGCTCGCGCTCCACCCGATCTCCCTCAGCACTCACCTGCCCACCCTATCCCGACGCGATCGAGCTCCAACCTCCTGCTCGGCGGGAGCTGCTCAGGCGCGCCCGAGGGCCTCGCGCCGGGCGCGGCGAATCCAGGCGCGACGGCAGAGCCAGGCGAGCAGAGCGAGGAGGGCGAGGGGGGCGAGGATCGCCAGCCCGATCACGGTCACTCCCGCCCCGACCGCGAGAATCCGGCCGGCGTCGTCGAGGCCGTCGCCGATTCCCCAACCGGTGCTGCTGCCGTCGCCCGAGGCCGAGCCGTTGCCGGTCTCGATTCGCAGTGAGACGCGTGAGAGGTTGGCCCGGCGGCTCAGCGAGGATTGGCGCGAGCGCAGCGCGGCGGCGCGCCGGCGCTCCGAACGCAGTTGCGCTTCGACCGCGGCCCGCTCGGCGTCGGTGTGGGCGTCGGCGAGCTGGCCGAGCAGCCCCTCGATCCTCGCCCGCGAGTCCCGCAGCTGTTCGCCCACGCGCACGCTTGGCGCGGTGATGTCCTGGGTGGCCTCGTGGCGCGAGCGGACCTCGCCGATCGCCGAGAAGTCGGCGAGCGCGTCGCCGAGCTTGGTGGAGGGGATCAGGAGCTCGAAGTCGGCGCCGGCGACGCCGGCCTCGCCGTCGCGGATCGAGGAGCTGAGCACGATCCCGTCGACCGCGTGGACGGCGTCGAAGACCTTGGCGGCGTCGCCGCGCACGTCGCCCGGATCGGCGCCGAGGACGACATCCGCCGAGCGTTCGATGTCGCGGCGGCCGGCGTCGGCGGCGTAGGGGCCGGTCGTCGGCGCCGGCGGCGACGCGCTCCTCTGGATCTCCGAGCCGCCCGAGGTGGCGGCTGCACCGGCTTCGGAGCCCTGCGACTCGTACGAGTAGGCGGTGCCCGACGAGCCCTTGGTTGTTCCGGCGTCGGGGAGCGCCGGCTTCGCGGCCGGGGCCGCCGCGGAGGGCGCCTGAGAGATCGGAGAGCTGGAGGTCGGCGAGCCGCTCTCGGTCGTCGCAACCACGGCGGTGGCGATGACAACGGCGGCGAGGGCAAGGCCTCCGGCCGGGGCCAGCAGCCGTCGCGGCGGGGTGAAGGCGACGCGCTCGCGGAGGCGGGCCAGCGCCGCGCCCCAGCGTGAATCGCGCGGGAATCCGGCGGCGGCACGCGCGTCGAGCTCGGCGGCGAACTCGGGCTCCGGCGTCGGGCGCATCTCGCGCAGCGCGGTGGTTAGCTCGGTCTCGTTCTCAAAGGGCTTCATCGCAGGCCTCCCTCAACTTGTTCATTGCCCGGTTCAGCCGGGTGCCGGCGTTCGACTCGGAGATCTCGAGCACGGTCGCGATCTCGCGCGTTGCCGAGGCCGGCGAAGAACTTGAGCGCGATCAGCTCGCGCTCGGCGGCGCTGAGCGTGTCGAGCGCAGCGCCGAGCGCCAGGCGCCGCTCGCTCTGCTCGACGCCCTCGGCGCCGGACGTGGCGACGGACGTCGGCGGGATCGGCCGCCAGCTTCGCGTGGCGCCTGCGGCGGCGCAGCTCGTCGAGGGCGGCGTTGCGGGCGATGCCGAAGAGCCAGGCGCGGGGCTCGCCGCGACCGGCGTCGAAGCGGGCCCGCTTGCGGTAGGCGCGCTCGAAGGCGGTCGCGGTGACCTCCTCGGCGGCGGCCCGGTCGCGGAGGATGCCCGCTGCGTAGGCGTAGACGTCGTCGCGGCTCGAACGGTAGAGGCGCTCGAAGGCGATATCGGCCCCGCGCGGCGCCTCCTCCTCTGCGGTTGCGACAAGAGTCTGAGTCACGCCCCTACTACGGGCTCGGTGCCGATCCATCACAGCGCCGCCAGTATCTGCGTTCGACCCCTGTTCTGGCGGGGCCCTCGTCAGGCGGCCTGCGGCAGCGCCTCGAGGGGGGCCCGACGGGCGGGCTCCGTGGCGAGGGCGAGGGCGGCCTCGATCGACTCGCCGGTGATCTCGAGCAGCCGCCGCAGGTCGCCCTTGGAGATCGAGAGCGGTGGCATCAGCACGACCGTGTCGCCGAGCGGCCGCAGGATCGCCCCGCGACGCCGAGCCTCGAGCGTCACCCGGTGGCCGACGCGGAGCGCCGGGTCGTGCTCGCCGAGGTCGATGCCGACCATGAAGCCGCGGCCGCGGACCTCGGCCACCTCGGGCATCGCCTGGATCTCGTCGAGCAGCTCGGCGAGCAGCCTGATCTTCGGCTGCAGGCGGAGGATCGTGCGCTCCTGCTCGAACGCGTCGAGGCTGGCCAGCGCCGCCGCGCAGGCGAGCGGGTTGCCGGTGTAGGTATGGCCGTGGAAGAAGGTGCGCTGCTCCTCCGGAGCCCCCATGAAGCCCGCGTAGATGCGCTCCGTCGCCAGCGTCGCCGCCAGCGGCATGTAGCCGCCGGTAAGGCCCTTGGCAAGGCAGAGCAGGTCGGGGGAGACGCGCTCCTGCTCGCAGGCGAACATCGTCCCGGTGCGGCCGAAGCCGGTCGCGACCTCGTCGCAGATCAGCAGGACTCCGTATTCGTCGCAGAGCTCCCGGACCGCCCGCAGGTAGCCCGGCGGGTGGACGATCATGCCGGCCGCGCCCTGGACCAGCGGCTCGACGATAACGGCGGCGACCTCCTCTTCGTGCCGGGAGAGAATGCGCTCCAGGTGTGCCGCGTCGCCGGGCTCGGCGGTGTGCCCGTCGAAGAGCAGCGGGCGGTAGGCGGCGTGGAAGAGGTCGATGCCGCCAACCGAGACCGAGCCGATCGTGTCGCCGTGGTAGGCGTCGCGCAGGTGGACGAACGAGGTGCGTCGGGTGTGCTGTCCGCCTCGCTGCCGTTGGTACTGGAAGGCCATCTTCAGGGCGATCTCGGTCGCGGTCGAGCCGGAGTCCGAGTAGAAGACGCGCGAGAGGCCCGGCGGCGCGATCCCGACGAGGCGAGATGCCAGCTCCGCCGCTCCGCCATGGGAGAGGCCGAGCATCGTCGAGTGGGCGACCCTGTCGAGCTGGTCCCGCACCGCGGTGTCGATGCCGTCGTGGCGATGGCCGTGGACGTTGCACCAGAGGGAGGAGACGCCGTCCAGGTAGCGGCGCCCGTCGGCGTCGATCAGGTGGGAGCCCTCGCCGCGCTCGATCATCAGAGGCTCTTCCTCGACCCAGCCCTGCTGCTGGGTGAACGGGTGCCAGAGGTGGTCGCGATCGAGCTGCCCGTGGTCCTTCGACATCGTCGCCGCCGACAGTAGCCCCGGCCTCGGCCGGAAACGGGTCGGCGATGGACAGGGATCTCTGTGATGTGCATCACAGGAGTAACTATTGCTCTGGAGAAATAGTTACGTTCCATGCAACTATTGTCGACATGCAGGCGAGCGACAACGCGACGGCCCCCGAGAGCGACAACGAGATCAGCGCCGAGGCGCAGGAGACGGCGGCCAGGCTGAGCGCCCTGATGCGCCACGTCTTCCTCTACGACCGCGGCAACCAGCTGCGCGTGATCGAGGAGTCGGGGCTGACGATGACCCAGACCAAGGCGCTGCTCGAGCTCGGCGGCCTCGGCCGCGAGGTCGAGCCAAAGCAGGTCAGCGACCTCGCCGAGACCTTCGGCGTCTCGGTTCCCTCGATGAGCCGGGCCGTGGACGGCCTGGTCAAGGACCGCCGGGTGACGAGGGTCGAGGACCCCGACGACAGGCGCGTCCGCCTGGTCGCGATCACCGACCGAGGCAAGGAGCTCGTCAACACCCTGCTGATCGTCCGCCAGGCCGGGTTGGAGTCGTTCGCCCAGTCGTTGAGCCCGGCCCAGCGCCGCAAGGTCGACGCCGCCGTCGACGCGCTGATGGATCGCGAGGACATCGCCCAGACCTTTGAGCACCTGAAGGAGGTAGAACCAACTTGACCCGCTATCGCCACCTGATCACCGACGACAACCGCAAGTGGTGGACCCTCGGAGCGATGTGCTTCGCGCTGTTCATGATCATGCTCGACAACACCGTCGTCAACGTCGCCCTGCCCTCGATCCAGCGAGACCTGCAGCGCCTCGATCTCCGGGCTGGAGTGGACGATCAACGGTTACACGCTCTCATTCGCCGTGCTGCTCGCGACCGGCGGGCGGCTCGGCGACATCTTCGGCCGCCGCCGCATGTTCATCCTCGGCGTCGTCATCTTCGCCGTCTCCTCGGCGACGGCCGGCCTGGCCCAGAACCCGACCGACCTGGTCGCCAGTCGCGTCGTCCAGGGCGTCGGCGCCGCACTGATGATGCCGGCGACGCTCTCGATCGTCACCCACGCGTTCCCGCCGCACGAGCGCGGCAAAGCGATGGGCACCTGGGCCGGCGTCTCGGGCCTGGCGCTCGCCGTCGGTCCCGTGATCGGCGGCCTGCTCACCGAGCACGTCAGCTGGCGGGCGATCTTCTACCTCAATATCCCGGTCGCGATCGGCGCGGTTGCCGCCGCCCTCTTCGCGGTCCGCGAGTCCCGCGACACGACCGTCGGCCGCGAGGTGGACTACGCCGGGGTGGCGGTCCTGACCGCCTCGCTGACGGCGCTGATCCTCGCCCTGGTCGAGGGCAATGCATGGGGCTGGGGGTCGACCGAAATCGTCGCCCTGCTGGCCGGCGCCGCCGATCGGCCTGGCGGCCTTCGTCGCGATCGAGCTGCGGGTCAAGGTGCCGATGGTCGAATTCCGCTTCTTCTCCGATCGGAACTTCCTCGGCGCGGTGGTCGTCGCCCTGATCATCTCCTTCGCGATGCTGGGCGTCTTCTTCTTCCTCGCCCTCTATATGCAGGACATCCTCAAATACTCGCCGCTGGAGGCCGGGATCAGGTTCCTGCCCTCGACCCTGATGATCGTCACCCTGGCGCCGGTATCCGGTCGGATGGCGGACCGATTCGGCCCCCGCTGGCTGATCGTCGGCGGCCTCCTCGTCCTCGCCGCGTCGCTCTACAGCTTCACCGGGATCGCCGTCGATTCCACCTACCTGGACCTGCTGCCCGGATTCATGCTGCTGGGCATCGGGATCGCGATGACGATGTCGCCGATGACCAGCGCCGCGATGAACGCCGTCCCTGTCGAGAAGGCGGGGATCGCCTCGGGGGTGCTCTCGATGTTCCGGATGATCGGCGGCAGCCTCGGCGTGGCGATCACGGGCGCGATCTTCCAGGGCGCGGTCGGGACAGCCAACTTCGAGACCGCGGGCCCGCAGGACTTCGTCGACGCCCTCAGTCAGGCGATGGCCGTCTCGGGCGCGGTCGCCCTCGCCGGGGCCGTCTTCGCCGCGGTCACGATCCGCGCGAAGAGCAAGTCGCTCAGCCTCGAGGAGGCGGAGGAAGTGCTGGCCATGAGCCCGGATCCCGCAGGTCAAGTCGAGGCAGCGTCACAGGTCTGACTCCCGAGAGGGCCGCGATCGTCTCCAGATTCGATACCTCGACTCGGCTCGGCGAGTCCGGCCATGGGGTGAGGACGACCGTTCCCACGTCGAGCCCGGCCGCCCGTGCGGCCTCGATCGTCAGCAGGGTGTGGTTGATCGTCCCCAGCCCCGGCGAGGCGGCGATCGCCAGCGGCAGGCCAAGGCCCGCGGCCAGGTCGCGGACCAGGTAGTCCGGGGCGAGCGGCACGAGCAGCCCGCCGACGCCCTCACAGACCAGGAACTCGGCCTCGCCCGCGGCCGCCGAGGCCGCCGAGCGCAGGCGCCCGGGCTCGATCTCCTCGCCGGCAAGCTGCAGCCGCCAGGTGCGGGGAGGCGGGCGGGCCGTAGCGGTAGGGGGCGATCTCGTCGTCGCTCTGGACCGACCCGGCGGCGCGGCGCAGGAGCTCGTGGTCGGGCTCCCCCGGGTCGTCGAGCCCGGTCAGTGCCGGCTTGAAGACGGCGACCGAGCGGCCGCCGGCGGCGACCGTCCTGGCGATCGCCGCGGCGACCACGGTCTTGCCGACCTCGGTGCCGGTGCCGGTGACGAAGACGCCCTCCACGGCTAGGCGGCTAGGCCGCGATCGGAACCGCGCGGGCGGCGGGCGCCGCCTGCGCGATGCCCAGCTTCCGGGCCGTCGCTGCGATCGCCCGGGCGGCGTCCCGGAGCTCGCGCTCGCCGTGGGTCGCCATCACCGTCAGGCGCAGCCGCGAGGTGCCGGCGGGCACGGTCGGCGGGCGGATCCCCTGGGCGAATACTCCGCGCTCGAGAAGACGCTCGCTGAGCTCCATCGTCGGCTCCGCCTCGCCGATCGCCACGGGGACGATCTGGGTGTGCGAGCTGCCGGCGGGCAGCCGCTCGGTGGCCAGCGCTTCGCGCAGGACGCTGGAGTTGGCGCGCAGCCGCTCGATCCGGCGGGGATCGGTCTCGAGGACCTCGAGGGCGGCCTCGGCGGCCGCCATCGACGGCGGCGGCGGCGCGGTCGAGAAGATGAAGGGACGGGCGGTGTTGAGCAGGAGCTCGACCAACTCCGCGCCTGCGCAGGCGTAGGCGCCGTAGGAGCCGAGCGCCTTGCCGAGGGTTCCGACGATGACGTCGACCTCGTCGGTGAGGCCGGCGGCGGCAACCGAGCCGCGGCCACCCGGCCCGAGCGAGCCGGTCGCGTGCGCCTCGTCGACCATCAGCCGGCAGCCGTGGTCCCGGGCCAGCTGCACGAGGCCCTCGAGCGGGGCGACATCCCCGTCCATCGAGAAGACCCCGTCGGTGACGACCAGGGAGGCCCGCCCGCCCGCCCTTCCCAGCCCCCAGGCGAGGTGCTCGAGGTCGCGGTGGCGGTAGACGAAGGTCTCGGCCCGCGCCAGGCGGCAGCCGTCGACGATGCTCGCGTGGTTCAGCTCGTCGGAGAAGACGACGGAGCCGCCGGGCGCGAGCGCCGGGATCGTGCCGGTGTTGGCGAGGTAGCCGGAGCCGTAGAGCAGGGCCGCCTCGAAGCCCTTGAATTCGGCCAGTCGCCGCTCAAGCCGGCGGTGCGGCGTCATGTTCCCCGAGATCAGGCGAGAGGCCCCGGCGCCGGCCCCCCAGCGCATCGCCGCGCCGGCCGCCGCGGCCCGCACGTCCGGGATGGCCGGCGAGGCCCAGGTAGTCGTTCGAGCAGAGCAGCAGTACCTGCTTGCCGTCGAGCGTCACCCTCGGCCCCTGTGGGCCGTCGACCAGCCGCAGCCGACGGCGGAGCCCGCGGTCGCGGAGCTCCTCCAGTCGCTCGGAGACGTCGGTCACGCCGCCGTTCGTCGCGCCGGGTAGGGAGGGGGCTTCTTCGCCTTCTTGACAACTCGCAGCTGGGTCGAGGGATCCCAGAAGTTCGCCTCCTGCTGGCGGTCGATCAGCTCGTCGATCGGAGTTTCCGGCGTCTCGCCCTCGAGCCATCCGGAGCGGTTGTCGGGACGCGGGTTGGAGCCGTTGTCGTCCTGTCGCGCGACGTTCAGGCCCAGGTCCTCGAACATCGCCCTGTCGTCCTCGGGCTCGGCGCCGAGGGTGGTGAGGAAGTTGCCCATCATCACGCCGTTGAGGCCGGCCTTGACGGCCAGCGGCTGCAGCTCGGCGAGGTTCTCCACCCGGCCGCCGCAGAGGCGGAAGAGCGCGCCAGGGATGATCAGGCGGAAGATCGCCACCCATTGGACGACCTCGATCGCGTCCATCAGAGGGCGATCGCCGAACTTCGTCCCCTGACGCGGGTTGAGCAGGTTGATCGGCACCGAGGTCGGGTTGAGCTCGGATAGCTCGAAGGCCATCTCGACACTCTGCCGCGGCGACTCGCCGAGGTTGAGGATGCCGCCGACGCAGGTCTCGAGGCCGGCGTCCCTGACGGCCTGGATCGTCCGCAGCCGGCCCTCGTAGCGGACCGTGCTCGAGACCTCCGGATAGTAGGAGCGGGCCGACTCGACGTTGTGGTGGACGCGCTGGATGCCGGCCTCCCGCAGCGCCTGGGCTCGCTCGGTAGACATGTGGCCGATCGAGGCGCAGCGCTTCAGGTTGGTCTGCTCGGCGACCAGCTTGGCGCCCTCGACGATCTTGGCGAAGTCGCGTTTCGAGAGGCCCTGGCCCTGGGTGACCATGCAGAAGCGGTGGGCGCCGGCCGCCTCGGCCGCCTTCGCGTGCTCGAGGATCTGCTCCGGCTCCATCATCGCGTGCATCGGCGTGTCGGCCTCGGCGTAGCGGGACTGGGCGCAGAAGCCGCAATCCTCGGCGCAGCCGCCCGACTTGGCGTTGACCAGCGAGCACATGTCGGTCGAGTCGCCGAAGTTCTCCCGGCGCACCTGCCAGGCGCGCTCGATCAGCTCGCCGATCTCCTCGCGGTCGGTCAGCGTGCCCAGCTCCAGCGCCTCGTCGAATGAGATCAGGGGACCCATCTGGGCGCAGGCTAGGCTCCGGTCCGGATGGAGTTGACGCCCAAACGGAGAAGGCGGGCAGCGGTCGCGGCACTCTGCGGGCTGGCCGCCGGAGCGTTCGCGTTCGGGGTGGCGCTCGGCGACGGCGCATCGTCGCCGCCCAGCGCCGCATCGAAGCTGACCGCGAGGCAGCTCGCCGGCCAGAGGCTCGTCGTCGGCTTCTCCGGAGCCCGGCCCCCGGCCGCGGTGAGGGCGATGGTCCGCGAAGGGCGTGTCGCCGGCGTCATCCTCTTCGCGGAGAATCTCCCCGGCCGCCAGGCGGGCCGGCGCGCGATCGCCGGGCTGCAGGCGATCCGCCGCCCGCCCGGGCTGCGCGACCCGCTTCTGGTGATGGTCGACCAGGAGGGCGGATTGGTGAAGCGGATCGGCGGCGCCCCGTCCGTCTCCGCAGCTCAGATGGGCGCGCGGGGCGCCGGCTTCTCCCTCGAGCAGGGGGAGCGCACCGCCTCGAACCTGCGCGACATCGGCGTCAACGTCGACCTGGCGCCGGTGCTCGACGTCGCCCGGCCGGGCAGCGACACCGAGGAGACCGAACGCGGCTTCGGCTCGAGCCCCGCCGCCGTCGGGCGCCCTGCGACGGCCTTCGCGTCGGGGCTGCAGAGCGGCGGGGTCGCGGCCACGGCAAAGCACTTCCCGGGCCTCGGCAGCGCCCGCGCCAACACCGACTTCGCGGTCCAGCGGGTGCCGCTCTCGAAGGCGACCTTGCGCCGCGTCGACGAGGCTCCCTACCGGCCCTTCGTCGCGGCCGGCGGCGAGATGGTGATGGTCTCCAGCGCGATCTATCCGGCGCTTTCGCCGGACCCGGCAGCCTTCTCACCCGCGATCGCCACCGGCGAGCTGCGCCGGCAGCTTGGCTTCGAGGGCGTCTCGATCACCGACGCCCTGGGCAGCGTCGCCGTCGCCGATTTCGGCGGGCCGGCGAAGGCGGGTGTCGCCGCGGCCCGGGCCGGCACCGACCTCCTGCTCTTCACCGACTACCGGGCCGGCGCCCGCGCTGCCCGCGCTCTTTTGCGGGGCCTGGGCTCGGGAAGACTGGGGCGGGCCGGTTTCGAGGTCTCGGCCGGCCGCGTCCTGCGCCTCCGCCACCGCCTGGCCGGCGGGCAGGGGCTAGATCACCTAGCCGGACAACGCACCCTGTCGCGGCCTGCGTCCTTGGCCGCGTACATGGCGGCGTCGGCGTCGGCCTGGACCGAATCGAACGTCGCGTCGGTGCCGCTCCCGAACATCGCGATGCCGACGCTGGCTGTGATCGACGGCACCTCCCCGGTCTGCGGGATGTGCTCGCGGATCGCGGTCGCGATCGACTCCGCGACCTGCCGCCCCTCGTCCTCGTCGCAGTTGGGGAGGATGATCGCGAACTCGTCGCCGCCGACCCTGGCGAGGACGTCGGTCTCCCTCGTGCGGCGGCCGAGGACCCCCGCGATCTCCTCGATCACGCGGTCGCCGACCGGATGGCCGAGCGTGTCGTTGACGCGCTTGAAGTTGTCGAGGTCGAGAGCCAGCAGGGCGCCGCTCGTCCCGTCGCGATCGGCGCGGGCGAGCTCCCGGCGGAGGTCCTCCTGGAAGCGCCGCCGGTTCTTCAGGCCGGTCAGCGAATCCTGGCTTGCTTCCCGCTGCAGCTCGCGCATGCGTTCGTTGCGGCTCCAGACGAGGACGAGGGCGCCGAGCAGGGCGGCCAGGGAGACGCCGATACCCGCCATCAGCAGGGGCAGGCCGATCGCGGGCCGGTCCGGGTCGCGGACGAGCAGGACCCATTGCTGGTCGGCGATCGCGACCGCCGCCCGGGACGGGTCGTCGAGCTCCTCAGCCGCCGCCGAGCACGGGGTCGCCGGCCGTCAGGAGCTTGACGTCGACGTTGTCGGGCACGGCGTCGATCGCCGCCGCCGCCAGGTCGCCGACGCGGAAGGCGCCGGCGGCGAACCCGATCAGGGCCGCACGCCGCTCCGCGACTGTCGCCGTCGGCGCCCCGTCGCGATAGACCGGCCGGTAGACGTTGATCCCGGAGCCACCGAGGAGCAGCGGCATGACCGGTGTGGCGACGGGCCGGCCGGTCGCCCCGGCGCGCCTCATCGCGGGCCCGCGGCTGGGATCGGAGCCGATGTCGTAGCCGAGGGGCGCCTGGCCCTGGCGTTCGGCGACGATGTAGGCGACCGGGAAATAGACCGGCCGCGGGCGGGCGCGCGCCGGTTTGCCGAGCGTCTGGCGTTCGATGATCGAGAAGCCGTGGCCGGCCTCGAAGCTGGCGCGTTCGGCGGCCGGCACCCGTTGCACGTAGGCGGCGGCGGTCAGCGCCCCGCGGCGCAGCAGCGACGTTCCGACGACTTCGAACTCGTGGCGGTTGAGGTTCTTCTCGGCCTGGAAGAAGGCGGCGGCGGTCGCCAGCTCGCCGATCGAGAGCTGGGCGACGACTTCCGCCTGGCGGGCGGACCGCAGCGCCTCGTCCCGTTGCAGGGCGTGGAAGTGGTCGACTTCGTTCGAGTGGATGACCAGCGCCATCACGACCGAGCCGATGGCGACGAGGGCGACAGCGAAGAGGCCGAGGCCGAAGCGCAGGCGCATCGCGCCTAGCCGCCCGGGACCGCGGCCAGCGACTCCCACAGATACAGAGAGGCGAGGCTGCGGTGGGGTCGCCACGGCTCGCCGACCTCGAGCACCTTCTCCGCCGCCGGCATCTCCGCGAGCTCGTACTCGACCTGCACCGCCTTGCGGATGCCGAGGTCGCCGCCGGAGAGCACGTCGGGGCGCTCGAGGTGGAAGAGCAGGAACATCTCGGCGGTCCAGCGGCCGAGGCCGCGGACGGCGACGATCTCCTCGATCGCCTCCTCGTCGGAGAGCTCGTCGAGGCGGTCGAGCTCGAGCTCGCCTGAGATCACGTGCGTCGCGAGATCCCGCAGGTACTCGACCTTGCGGCCCGAGAGCCCGGCTCCGCGCAGCGCTCCCACGTCCGCCTCCAGCAGCTGCTCCGGCGCCGGCGGGACCCCGTCGAAGACGTCGAGCACCCGCAGGTAGATGGTCCGTGCGGCTTTGGTCGACAGCTGCTGGCCGACGATCGCCCGCAGCAGCGCCCCGTATGCGTCGGCGGGGCGTTCCTCCTTGCGCCGCGCCAGCCGTGTCGCCAGGTCGATCTCGCCGACCCGCTCGATCAGCGCCGCCATCACCGGGTCGGAGTCGGCGAGCGCCCGCTCGCTCATCGTCCCCTCCAGACCGGCTTGCGTTTCTCGGCGAAGGCGGCGATGCCCTCGCGGAAGTCCTCGGAGCCGAAGCAGGACTCGCGCAGTGCGATCAGGCCCGCCTCCTGGGCATCGCTGAGCACCGGGTTGTGGGCGAGCGTCTCGATCGCGCTCTTGTTGCCCCGCATCGAGAGTGGCGCGTTGCCGGCGACCGTGGCGGCCAGCTCCACCGAGTCCGTCTCCAGCGAGTCGTCGGCGACGACTTCGTGGACCAGTCCGATCTGCTCGGCGCGCGCCGCCGCGACGTTGCGGCCGGTGAAGAACAGCTCCTTGGTCCGCGGCAGGCCGACCGTGTCGATGAACTTGCGCAGCCCCGTGTGGCCGTAGACGAGGCCGAGCTTCGCCGGCGGCATGCCGAGCTTCGCACCGGCAGCGCAGATCCGCAGGTCGCAGCTGATCGCCAACTCGAGCGCGCCACCGAGGCAGTGCCCGTTGAGGGCCGCGATCGTCGGCCAGGGGTGGGCCGATATCGCCTCCAGGGCGGCGGGAAACGGGTGGGCGACGAGCGCCTCGGCGTCGCGCTCGAAGGTCTCGGTCGGGATCGTCGCGATGTCGTAGCCGGCCGAGAAGACCGGCGGCTCCCCGGTGATCACGACGCACCGGGTCTCGATTCCGTCGTCCAGCCGCGGCATCAGCTCGGCGATCGTGTCGAGGATCTCGTGGTCGAGCGCGTTGCGGCGCTCCGGGTTGGCGATGCGGATCCGGGCGACTGCCTTGGCCGGGAAGTCGAGGACGAGCTTGCCGCCGGCGAGCCGCTCGCTCATCGGGTCGGGCGCTCTGCGCTCACAGTGCTCACTCCAGGACTACGAGGACGTCGCCTTCGCTAACCGACTGGCCCTCCTCGCAGCGAATCTCCTTCACGGTCCCATCGTCCTCCGCCTCGACCGGGATCTCCATCTTCATCGACTCGAGGATGACGACGGTGTCGCCGTCCTCCACCTCGTCGCCGACGGAGACCTCGATTTTCCAGACGTTTCCGGTGATGTGCGCCTCGATGTCTGCCATCGGGCGGGAGAATATCCGCCAATGACGGCGGAGCGGCAGGATCGGGAGGCAGGGGCCGGCGGGCGAGGGGCGCCGGCGGCGGTCGTCGCCGCCCGCAACGAGGCGGACCGGATCGGCGCCACGGTCGCCGCCCTGCGAGAGGCCCTTCCCGAAGCGGCGATATACGTCGCCGACGACGCCTCCTCCGACGGCACCGCCGAGGCGGCGATCGCCGCGGGCGCGCAGGTCGTCAGTCGCCGCCGCCCGCACGGCAAGGGCGCGAACGTGACCGCGGCGGTCGAGGCGGCGCTCAGCGCCGAGCCGCCGCCCGCCGCCATCCTCCTCTGCGACGGCGACCTGGGGGCGTCGGCCGCGCGCCTGCGGCCGCTCCTCGACGCCGTCGAGGCGGGGGAGTGCGACCTCGCCGTGGCCTCCTTCAGCCGCCGGGTCGGTGGTGGCTTCGGCCTCGCCCTCGGGTTCGCCCGCGGGGCGATCCGTCGGCTCTGCGGCCTCGAGACGACGGCACCGATCTCGGGCCAGCGGGCGCTGCGGGTCGAGGCCCTGCGGGCGACCCTTCCCTTCGCCCGCGGCTACGGGATGGAGATCGGGATTACGGTCGACGCGGTCCGCGCCGGATACCGGTTGCGCGAGTACCAGCTCGACCTCGAGCACCGCTCCGGCGGCCGCGATCTGCGCGGCTTTCTCCATCGCGGCCGCCAGCTGGCCGACTTCGCCCGCGCCTACCTGGCGCGGCGGGCCGGCTCGCCCCGCTAGCCGAAGGGCGCCAGGGCGAATTCGACAATCTCGGGTGCCAGGCTCGGGAGCTGCTCGCGCCGGCCTTCGGCGATCTCGTGCTGGATCACGGCCCAGGTCCCGCCGGTGATCGCCTTGAGGATCACCGGGGGGGCATCGGTCTCCGCCGGCACCGCCTGCGGGCTGAAGAACGAGGTGAAGCCGCCGAGGGTCCTGTCCGCCTGGTCGAGGGCGGCCGGCCCGGCCATCGGCAGCTCGAAGAAGGCGAGCCGCGCGAAGACCTCGTCGTCGGCGGCGTGCTCGATCAGGGCCCGCAGGCCCGCCCCGACCGTCTCCGGCGGGTTCTCCTCAGCGGCCGCTGCCGCCGCGACAAGCAGCATCGTCTCCCTGGCCAGTCGGTCGAAGCCGGCCAAGAACGCCTCCCGCTTGCCGGGGAAATTGTCGTAGAAGGTCTGGTTGGAGACACCGGCGGCGGCGGAGATCGCCGGAATGCTGAGCGCTTCGTAGCCCTTCTCGACGCCGAGCTCGGTTGCCGCGCAGACGATCCGGTCGCGCTTGCTCAAGGACGCGGGGTCGGGGACGGGGCTGGCCGGAGGGCGCTGCGGGGGCCGGCGGGCCGCCACGGCGCCGCGCCGGGCGGCCTCCCCGGCAGGCCGCTCGAAGCAGAGGATCCACTCGACGATCGGCTCCGCGGCCTCGGGCAGCTCGCCCCCGCGGCCCTCGCGGAGGTGGTGGTAGGCGGTGTTGCGGATACCGGCGACGATGCCGCGGACCGTCAGCGCCGAGACCCGGTGCGGAGCGGGCGATTCCTCGAATCCCCGTCGGATCAGCTCTTCGAAATGCTCGGAGGCGCGTTCGCGGCGCGGGACCGCGACGGCCCCCAGGGTCAGCGACTCGACCGTGACCAGGGAGGCCGCCGCCTGCTCTTCGGCCATCACCGTGAGCAGCGTCGTGACCCCGGCGAGCAGCTTCTCCCGCAGGTCTCCCGGCCGCTCGAATGCGTCGTCGACGCGCCTGCCGACCTCGAGGATGATGTCGTCGAAGGTGAGCAGGAAGCAGTCCTCCTTGCTCTTGAAGTGTTCGTAGAAGGTCGTCTTCGAGACGCCCGCGAGGCTGACCAGCTCCCGCAGGGTGGTGTCGGGGAAGCCGTTCCGCGCCACCGCCTCGACCATCGCCCCCTGCAGCCGGCCGCGTTGGTGGCGGGCCACCTCCTCGGCGTCCATCTTCCGCGGTCCGCTTGCCAGCCGGGGGAAGATCGGTTGCGTTGGTGCCGAGTCCATGGGTTCGAGGCGCCGCTCGCCGGATGCCTCGCGGTGGTTCGTTCGAACGAACGATAACGGCTGCCGCTACCCTCACTCACGTCATGGAGGCAGTGGCCGGGATCGACACGCGCGAGCGGATCATGCGCACCACCCTGGAGTTGATCGGGGCGGAGGGGATCGCTGCGGTCACCAACCGCCGGGTCGCGACCGCGGCGGGAATCTCGCTGGGCTCTCTCACCTATCACTTCGAGAGCCAGGGCGAACTGGTGCGGGAGAGCCTGTCGCTGTTCGTCGGCGAGGAGGTCGCCCGGCTCGAGGAGATCGCCGCCGAGATACGGCGCCGCCGGCCCGCAGTCGAGCAGGTGGCGCTGGAGGTCGAGCAGGTGGTGCGCGAGACGACCAGCCGCCTGCAGGGGCTCGCGGAGATCGAGCTCCACCTGCGCGCGGCCCGCGACCCGGAGCTCAACGATGCCTCGCGGCGCTGCTTCGAGGCCTACGAGAAGCTCGCCGCGGCCGGGCTCGAAATGCTCGACGTGCCCGACGCCGAGCGCCACGGGCGAGCGGTCGTCGCCCTCCTCTACGGGCTTGCGCTGCGCCGGCTCGGGACCGGCGAGGAGGACGTCGGCGGGACCGCCGCGGCGCTGCTGACGATCATCCGCGGCGCCGGCGGCGCCGCCTAGCGCGGGAGCCGCCGATGATCCTCGCGATCGACCAGGGAACGACCGGCACCACCTGCCTGGTCTTCGACCGCGAGGGCCGCGAGCGCGGCCGGGCCTACTCCGAGTTCGAGCAGCACTTCCCCCGCCCCGCCTGGGTCGAGCACGACGCGGCCGAGATCTGGGCGGTGACCCGGCGGGTCGCGGCCGAGGCGATCTCGGCGGCCGGGGTCGACGGCGCCGGCCTCGACGGGATCGGGATCGCCAACCAGCGGGAGACGGTGGTCGCCTGGGATCCGGCGACCGGGGAGCCGCTGCACAGGGCGCTGGTCTGGCAGGACCGGCGCACGGCCGAGCGTTGTCAGGAGCTGCGCGAGGCCGGGTACGAGAACCTCGTCCGCGAGCGCACCGGCCTCGTCCTCGACCCCTACTTCTCCGGCACCAAGATCGAGTGGCTCCTGCGCAACGTGGAGGGGGCCGAGGGAGCGGCGTTCGGGACGATCGACTCCTGGCTCGTCTTCAAGCTCACCGGCCGCCACGCGACCGATCACACCAACGCCTCGCGGACGATGCTCTTCGACATCCACCGGCTGGCCTGGGACGAGGAGCTCTGCGAGCTGCTCGGAGTCGATCCGGCCCGCCTGCCCGAGCCGCTGCCGTCGGCGTCCGTATATGGGACGACCTCCGAGTTCGGCGGCGCGGTCCCGGTCGCCGGGATCGCCGGCGACCAGCAGGCGGCGCTCTTCGGACAGGCCTGCCTCGAGCCGGGCGCCGCCAAGAACACCTACGGGACCGGCAGCTTCGTCCTCCTCAACACCGGTGCCGAGGCGGCCGACCCCGGCACCGGCCTGCTCGCCACGGTCGCCTGCGGTACCGAGGCGGAGACCGCCTACGCGCTCGAGGCCTCGATCTTCGTCACCGGCGCCGCGGTCCAGTGGCTTCGCGACGGCCTCGGGGTGATCGAGGAGGCGGCCGAGACCGAGGGCCTCGCCGCCTCCCTGGCGGGCAATGACGGCGTCTACTTCGTACCCGCCCTGACCGGGCTCGGCTCCCCGTACTGGGATCCGTATGCGCGGGGGACGATCGTCGGGCTGACCCGGGGCAGCGGCCGCGCCCACCTGGCCCGGGCGGCCCTGGAGGCGATCGCCTACCAGACGGCCGATGCCGTCGCCGCCCAGGAGGCGGCCTCCGGAAGGCGCCTCGCCGTGCTCGAAGGCCGACGGGGGCGCCGTCGCCAACGTCTGGTTGATGCAGTTTCAGGCGGATGTGCTCGGCACCGAGGTGGTCGTCCCCGAGGTCTCCGAGACGACGGCGCTCGGCGCCGCCTACCTGGCCGGGATCGCGACCGGCGTCTGGAGCCGGGAGCAGGTCGCGGGGATGTGGCGCGAGGCCGCTCGATACGAGCCGGCGATGGGCGAGGACGAGCGCCGCTCGCTGCTCGCCGGCTGGCATCGCGCCGTGGAGAGGTCACGCGGCTGGGCGGCACCGGCGGCCGGTCCTGCCGCCGAGTAACCGACGGCGGGAGAGGGGGTAGGCAGCGATTGCCGGGTTCGACCCGGCAATCCGGTGATGGCGGACATGAAGCCCCAGAAATACAAGGACGACCGTCCAGCCGAGTACTTCGACCAGTTCCACGAGTCCGCGCGGCGCGGCGTCGGCTGGACCTACACCTTCGTCCGCATCCTCGTCTCGCTGCCGACCCTGGTGCTCTGGCGCACCCGCGCGATCGACCGAGAGAACGTGCCGAAGAGCGGCCCGCTGATCCTCGCCCCCAACCACTTCAGCCAGATGGACCACTTCTTCACCGGCCTCTACCTTCGCCGCAAGGTCCGCTTCATGGCCAAATCGCAGATCTTCGGCCCGCCCGTCCTCACCTATGTCTTCAAGCACGGCGGGGTCTTCCCGGTGCGCCGCGGCCACCACGACGAGGAGGCGTTCAAGACGATCTTCACGCTCCTCGAACAGGGGGAGATGCTGCTCGTCTACGCTGAGGGCGGGCGCTCGCGCTCGGGCGAGCTCGGCGAGCCGAAGGCGGGGATCGGCAGGATGGCGCTCGAATCGGGGGCCCCGGTGGTGCCGGTGGCGATCCACGGCTCCGACTCGGTCCGGCGCTGGAAGCGCTTCGCCTTTCCCAAGGTCACCGTCCGGTTCGGCGAGCCACTCACCTTTCCCGTCGAGACCGGCGCCGGCCTCGACCGCCAGCTCGAGGTGGCCGGCGAGATCTTCGATCGGGTTCGGGAGATGTACGCCGGACTCGAGCGCGGGCAAGCTCAACGCCAGCTCAACGAAGGCTGAGAAAAACGCTTTCCGCTCCTTTAACCTTCCTCGCGTGGGTGGGAGAGAGCAGGGCTAATGTCGGGCGCCGGTAAGAGTCGGCTGCCGTTCTCGTTGAGGCGGCCGCGCACGCTGCTGGTCTTCGCTCTCCTCCTGATCGTCGGCCTTGGCTGGATCGGCCGTAACGTCGAGGACAAGCTCAACCCGTCCTCGCTCGACGTCCCGGGGACGGACGCCAACCGCGCCAACAAGATCCTGCGCCAGTACTTCGGCGACTCGGCTCCCTTCGCGATCCTGCTCCAGGGGCCGCCCAAGCAGATCGAGGAACAGGGCCCGCCGCTCGTCCACCGCCTGCGCCAGGACCCCAATGTGACCACCGTCTCGCCCTGGGACAAGGGCAAAGTCGGCAACCTGCGCCCGGCGCCGAACAAGGCGCTGATCCTGGCCGACTTCCACGTCAGCGTCAACGACGCGGTCCGCTACAAAGTCGACGAACTCAACGAGATTCTCGAAGAAAAGGTCACGCCCCCGGTGGAGGCGACGCAGACCGGCTTCGCCACCCTCTCGAGGGCGATCCAGGACGAATCGATCGCCGCCTCGGAGCGCTCCGAGCTGATCGCGCTGCCGGTCCTCCTGCTCGTCCTCCTGCTCGTCTTCCGCTCGCCGGTCGCGGCCCTTATACCGCTCTCGTTCGGGGCGATCACGGTGATCTCCTCGCGCGGCATCCTGGCGCTGATCTCGGGCACGATCTCGATCGACGGCTTCGCCCTCGTCGTCAGCACGATGATGGGGTTAGCCCTGGGCGTGGACTACGCCCTGCTGATGGTGTCCCGCTTCCGCGAAGAGCTGCGCCGGCGGGGCCGAGCCGTTCGAGGCGGCGGCGACGACGCGGAGAACCGCGGGGCGGACCACGGTCTTCGCCGGCAGCACGCTGTTCCTGGCGATGGTCGTCGCGATCCCGATCCTGCCGGGGGCGCTGCTCGTCTCCCTCGCCGGCACCCTGATGGTGGTCGTGATCATGAGCGTCAGCGTCGCGACGATCGTCGCCCCGGCGCTGCTGGCGCTGCTCGGCCCCCACGTCAACCGCTGGCGGATCGGCAGGTCCGCGCCACCGACCGCAGCGCCGTGATGACCTTCGTCGACGCCGCCCTGCGCCGGCCGATCGCGGCTGCCGCGATCATCGGCGGCATCGTCCTCGTCCTCGCCGTGCCGGCGATCGGCTTGAAGACCGGCCCGCCCAGCACCGAGCAATTGCCGAGCAGCAACGACGTGCGCGAAGACTTCGACATCGTCCAGAAGGCGATCGGCCCCGGCTACGAAGCGCCCTTCGTCGTCGTCGCCGCGACTGAAAACGGGACGATGACCGAACGCGACCGCCTCGACCAGCTCAGCAAGTGGCAACGCAAGATCGCCAAGGACCCGGCGGTGCAGGCCGTGATCGGGCCCGAAGCAGGTCGCCAAGCGGACGGCGCCGCTCAAGAACACCGGCAACGAACTGCGGACGAGCAACGAAAAGGGTGGCCAGCTCTACGAACTCAACGAACTCGGCCCCGGCCTCGAGCGGGCGGCCAGCGGCGTCTCGCAGATCCGCAGCGGCCTCGCTCGCGCCGCTTCCGGCGCCGGCCTGCTCAGCGAAGGCTCGGGCAACGCCGAAGAAGGGGCGCTGAGGATCGCCGGCGGGCTCGGGCAGGCGATCGAGGGCGGCAGCAAGGCGGTCGACGGGATCGAAGAAATCGACAAGGGCGCCGAAAAGGTCGACAACGGCTCCGGAGAACTCTCCGAAGGACAGGAAAGCGTCAAGACGCTGACCAGGGGGCTCGTCGGCAGCACCAACAACCTCGTCAGGCACGTGCGCAAACAGGCGCTGGCGAGAAGCAAGAAGCTGCAGGCCGAACTGGAAAGCATGGCTGCGACCAACCCCGAACTGGCGAAGGCCGTTCATCAGGCGGAAGAACTGAAGAACTCCATCCTCGGCGTCCAGGGCGAAGCCGAATCGGTCGGCAGCAACACCCGGAGCATCAACGAAAACGAGAGCGAACTGGTCAAGGGCAGCCGAGACCTGCATGGCGGTTCCACGGAACTGCACGAAGGGACCTCGGAACTGAACGAAGAAGCGCCGGCGCTGCCGAGCGGCCTGGAAGAACTGCAGGACGGCCAGTACCGGCTCGCAAACGGGATCAACAGGCTGCAGGGCGGCTCGGAAACCCTGGCGTCAAACCTCTCCGAGGGCTTCCACCGTTCCTACCCGCTCCAGCACGGCCTGGAACGGACCAGCGTGCGGGTCACCAAGGGCGCCGGCGACACGACCGAGAAAGTCGACCAGATCAACAAGGAGTCGCCGGGGCTCTTCGACTCGGGCTACTTCGTTCTCTCGGCGGTCGACGGGGCGCCTCCGGCCGACCGCGAGCAGGCCGGAGAAGTGATCAGCCTCAAAAACGGCGGCCAGGGCGCCGCGATCACGGTGATCTCCAGGTACACCTTCAACACGGACGGATCGAAGAACCTCGATCACCGCCTCAAGGGCTACGCCAGGGGTTTGGCGCGAGACGCGAACGTCGAAGCGGGCGTCGCCGGAGGCGCTGCGCAGCTGACCGACTACGACGCGATCACCAGGGAACGGATCCCGCTGGTCGTGATCGCGATAACCCTCGTCACGCTGCTGATGATGATCATCATCGTCAGGGCGCCTTTGCTCGCGGCCCTCGCCGTGGCGCTCAACCTGGCCACGGTCGGCGTCGCCTTCGGCATCATCGTGCTGCTCTTCAACGTCCCCGACGGCTACCCCGGCGGCGGCCACACCTACGTCGACGCGATCGGCGCGGTGGCGATGTTCGGCGTCGTCTTCGGCCTCTCGATCGACTACGCCGTCTTCCTGCTGATGCGGATGAAGGAGAGCTACGACCAGAACGGCGACAACGCGGCGGCGATCTCGGTCGGCCTCGAGAAGACCGCGCGGGTGATCACCGGCGCGGCGGCGATCATGATGGCCGTCTTCATCGCCTTCGCCGCGGCGCCGATCGCGACCGTGAGCCAGCTCGGCATCGGGCTGACGATCGCCGTCCTGCTCGACGCGACCGTCGTCCGGATCGTCCTCCTGCCGGCCCTGATGCTGCTGCTCGGCGACCGCGTGTGGCACGTGCCGAAATGGCTCGACCGCATCCTGCCCGAGCTCGACGTCGAGGGCGAGGGAGACGACCACGGCCCGACCGCGGTCGTCGTCGGCGCTCCCGGCGGCGGCGACTGAGCCCGGCGGCCCGGCCTACTCGTAGCGGGGCTCGAGGCGGGAGAAGAACTCCGGGTCGTGGCCCGGGGTGACGATCGCGTCCGGGTACTCGCGGCTGAACAGCTTCAGCTCCTGCAGCGAGCGCCGGTAGTTGTGGGCGTCGAAGGGGCGCGGGGCGAGCGGCGCCGTGCCGGCGAGCTGGCCGGATGTGTAGGTGGCGTCGCCGCCGATCACGAAGTCGCGCTGCTTGAGGCGGGCGATCACCGACATGTGGCCGGCGCTGTGCCCCGGGGTGTAGGCAAGGCGGATCGAGCCGTCGCCGAACAGGTCCCAGGTGCGGCCGAAGCTCGCGTAGGAATCGACGTTGCCGCGACCGAAGTCGACGGTGCGGTAGTCGAAGGCATAGTCGAAGTGGGGCCGGCGATAGCCGTTGAGAAGCGGTTTCGGCCCGACGGTGGCGGCCTCCCACTCGACCTCGCTGACGACGAAGGCCGACTGCGGGAACTCCGAGATCGCCGAGGTGTGGTCGATGTGCATGTGGGTCATCACGACGACCGGAATCTCGCCCGGCTCGAGGCCGCTCTTGCGGAGCTGGGCGGGCACGTCCTCGCCCGGATTGAGGTCGGGCTTGCCGATCCGGGCGCCGAGGCCGCCGAAGTTCTCCCGCTTGTCGGTCGCGATCGACGGGTGCAGGCCGGTGTCGACGAGGATCGCGCCGGCGCTCGGATGGCGGATCAGGAAGGCCGGGCAGGGCACGGTCGCCGCCGGCTCGCCGGTGATCAGTGCTCGCGCCAGCTTCAGCGTCAGGAGGCGGCCGCCGGGGCTCTCCATCATCGAGCGCGACCAGGTGACGCGCCCGGCGACCATCGGCTCGACAATGACGCTCGCCCCCGGGGTGCCCCCGGCGAGCGGCTCGTGAAGCGGCTTCGCCTCGACGTGGACCTTCATCCGCGGCTCAGGTTACTCGGGGCGAAGGCGCATATAGGCTGCCCGCCCTATGGGGGCGGAAGGAACCGACTCGGATTCGCGGGTCTTCAGGGACGGTTTGCTCGACGGCCAGGTCTGCGTCGTCTCCGGCGCCGGCAGCGGCCTCGGCCGCGAGACGGCGCTCGAGCTCGCCCGACTGGGTGCCGCGGTTGTCGGCTGCGGGCGGCGGGCGGAGCCGCTGGCCGAGACGGCGGCCCTGGCCGCGGGCCTGCCCGGGTCCTTTGCGCATGAGGAGCTCGACATCCGCGACGAGGACGCCGTCGGCCCGTTCTTCGACGGCGTGCTCGAGCGCCACGGCCACCTCGACGTCCTCGTCAACAACGCCGGCGGACAGTTCCTCAGCCCGGCGGAGGCGATCACGCCGAAGGGCTTCCGGACCGTGATCGAGCTCAACGTCCAGGGCACCTGGCTGATGACCCATGCGGCCGCGACCAAGGCCTTCATCCCGCAGGGCGGGGGCAAGGTGCTGAGCGTCACCCTCTCCCCCCACAACGGGATGCCGGGGATGGTCCACTCGGGGGCGGCCCGGGCCGCCGTCGAGAACATGATGCGGACCCTGGCGACCGAGTGGGCGCGCTTTGGGATCAGGACCTGCGCGCTGGCCGCCGGCCAGTTCAAGACCGAGACGCTGATGACCAAGTACCCCCAGGTCGTCGTCGACAACCTCGAGCGCTCGATCCCGATCGGCCGCGCCGGGCGCTCGGAGGAGATGGCCTGGCTGGTCGCCTACCTGGCCTCGCCGGCGGGCGATTTCTTCTCGGGGACGACGATCACGATCGACGGCGGCCGCGACAACTGGGCCGGCCCCTGGCCGCCGCAGGCGATCGCCGACGAGTCGGGCACCCCGGTCGCCGAGCAGCGCAGGCCGAGGGAGTGACTAGCGCGGCTCGAGGACTACCAGCGGGATCTCCCGCCCCTTGCTGCGCGCCTGGTAATCCGCGTAGCCGCTGTACTGCTTGATTGCCAGCGGCCAGAGGCGCTCGCGCTCCTCGGGGGTCGCGACGCGGGCGTGGACGGCGCGGCGCTCGGAGCCGATCTGGACGACCGTGTCGGGGTTCGCCATCAGGTTGTGGTACCAGGCCGGGTGCTTGGGGAAGCCGCCTTTCGAGGCGACGACGACGACGTCCTCGCCGTCCTCGACGTAGAGCAGCGGCGAGGTTCGCCGGGTGCCGCTCTTCGCGCCGACATGGTCGAGCAGGAGCATCCTGCCCCGCACCCCGGGGACGGCGTGCCCCAGCCTGCCGTCCGATGCCCGGTAGAGGAAGGTGTGGACCCCCATGAAGCGGCGGGTCAGAGGCCAGACCCGGTCCGCCAGGTCGAGGTACGGGACCCGGGGTCTGCCCTCTGGCGCCGCGTCGCTCATCTCAGGTGTACATGCCCCCGAACATGCCGCCGGTGACGTTGATCGTCTGGCCGTGGATGTAGTTGGCCAGGGGGGAGGCGAGGAAGAGCACCGGGCCGGAGGCCTCCTCGGGAGAGGCCGGGCGGCCGATCGGGATGATCGCCGAGGCCATCGCCCGCATCTGCTCGGGGATGCCGAGCTCGATCTTCTCGCCACCGGGCGCGGTCATCTCGCCGCCCTCCTCCTTGGCGGCTGTGAGGCGGGTGTCGACGAAGCCGAAGGCGACGGCGTTGACGTTGATCTTGAACTGGCCCCACTCCTTGGCCAGCGTTTTGGTCAGGCCGACGACGCCCATCTTCGCCGCCGAGTAGTTGACCTGGCCGGCGTTGCCCATCGTCCCGGAGGTCGAGGAGACGTTGATCAGCTTGCGGAAGACCTCCTTGTCTTCGCCTTTCTCGGCCTTGGCGGCCTCGCGCCAGTGCGGAGCGAGCGCCCGGGCGACACGGAAGGGGACGACCGTGTGGATGTCGATCATCGCCTGGAACTGCTCGTCGGTCATCCGGTGGGCGACGCCGTCCCAGGTGTAGCCGGCGTTGTTGACGCAGATGTCGACCGCGCCGAAGGCATCGACGGCGGCGGCGACGAGCTCATCGGCGGCGCCCGGCTTGGTCAGGTCGCCGGAGAAGACCGCGGTCTCCCCGTCGATCTCGCCGGCGGTCTGCTCGGCGACGTCGGCGTCGAGGTCGTTGATCAGCACCTTGGCGCCCTCGCTTACGAACAGCTCGGCGGTCGCCCTGCCGATACCGCGCGCCGATCCGGTGACGATCGCCGCTTTCCCATCGAGAAGTCCCATCAGTCTGCGCTCTCCTTAGGTTCGTGAAATCGGCCCGGGAGGCTATTGGAATCGGGCGATCCTGGTTGACCGGCCAGTCGGCTCGGAGGGGAAGGTCGGATCGTGGATTGCCGCCGCCGCGTCGGCGACCATTGCGCCGATCCCTACAAGGAGGACCACTCGTGGAACCCGTCGAGTACCCGGTCAAATTCTCGGTCGACTATCCGGACAGAGAGCTGAACAGGCTGACCAGCTTCTTCAGGATGTTCATGGTGATCCCGATCGCGATCATCGCGGGGCTGCTCGCCCACAGCACCTTCGGGACCGAATCGAGTGCGGCGACCTATCTCTACGCTGTCGGCGCCTTCGTCTTCCTGCCGACGGTCCTGATGATCCTGTTTCGGCAGAAGTACCCGCGCTGGTGGTTCGACTGGAACCTCGAAATATTGCGCTTCTCGAACCGGGTCGGCGTCTACTTCGCGCTGATGGACGACACCTACCCGTCGACCGACGAGCAGCAGTCGGTCCACCTCGACTTCCCCTATCCCGATGTCGAGCGCGACCTCGGGCGCGGCATGCCGCTCGTCAAGTGGCTGCTCGCGATCCCGCACTACATCGTGCTCTGCGTTCCTCTACATCGGGGTCTTCATCGCCGTGATCCTCGCCTGGTTCGCGATTCTCTTCACCGGCCGCTACCCGCGCGGGCTGTTCGAGTTCGTCGAGGGCGTCTACCGCTGGCAGAATCGCGTCTACGGCTACGCCTTCGCCCTGGTCACCGACCGCTACCCGCCGTTCCAGCTCAAGCCCTGAGTTGGATCGTTCCGGAGCGGAGGGTCAGGATCCAGGGGCGGGGGAGAGCAGCAGACGGTAGTCGTAGATCGTCTCGTAGCCCATCGCCTCGGTAGACGGGCCTGCCCATCGGCGAGGCCTGCAGGGAGGCGAAGATCGGCGCCGAGCTCGAGGCCGCGCGTTGGTCGCCGCCGCCGTGATCGCCCGGCCGATGCCCCTGCCCCGCGCCCGCTCGAGGCTGCCGACCCAGTAGATGCCGGCGACGCCGTGATTGACGATCGTCATCGCGATCGCGACCGGCTCGCCGTCGAGATCGGCGAGGAAGGCGGCCGCGTCGTCGCCGTCGAGGTCCTCGAGGCCCTCGTAGAAGCCGAAGACGCCCGGCGGGAAGCCGATGCTGGCGTAGGCGGCGCCGGCCACCTGCCAGTAATGCTCGGCGTCCTGGGCCGAGCCCAGCCGCCGGATCTCGACGCCTTCGGGAAGGAGGGGTTCCTCCGCCCGCCGGCCGAGGATCATCTCGGGCATCTCGTAGGCGTTCTGGAAGCCGGCGCCTTCTGCGGCTCGGATCAGCTCGGTGTCCTCCTCGGTCCCGGCGCGGGCCCAGACGACGAAGCCGCGCTCCTTGGCGCCGAAGAACTCGCGGGCGCGCTCGATGAAGGCCGCCGGCTCGAGGCCGTCGTCGGTGCGGAGGGCGGCGTTGGAGATCATCGGGTGCGGGGGGCTGCCGGCGCCGAGCAGGGCTCCGTTGCCGGCCTCGACGACCGCGCCTGGATCGAGCCCGAACAGCCGCCGCGAGCTCTCGATCAGGTTGAGGTGGGCGCGAGCCGTCTCCGACTCAGCCAAGGCTGACGCCGCCGCCCCGGAGGCTGTCCTCTGCCGCGTCCTCGGCGACTCCGAGGGCGATCCGGCTGACCCGTTGCTTCACACCGCCCATTCTTCCAGTAAGAATGGCCCCGTCGTGAGCGATCTGACCAGCATCCTCTTTCTCGCGCTCCTGGCGATGTTCAACCCGACCCTGCTGGCGGCGGTAACGGTGATGATGCTGCTGCCGAACACCAAGAAACTGATGTTCGGCTACCTGCTCGGCGCCTACACGACGAGCATCACCCTCGGCCTCCTGATCGTCTTCTCCCTGAGCGACTCGAGCAGTGTCGCCACCGCGAAGCAGTCGCTGAGCCCGGCCGAGGACATCGTGGTCGGCCTGATCCTGCTGCTGGTCGCCTACGTGCTCGGCGGCGGGCGGACCGAGCGGCTGAGGGAGCGGCGACGGCAGCGCAAGGAGGAGAAGAAGGCGTCCTCGGAGCCGAAGAAATCGGTTCCGGAACGGATGCTCGGCAGCGGCTCGGCCCGGGTCACGTTCGCGGCCGGCGTCCTCCTCACGTTCCCCGGTGTCTCCTACATCACGGCCCTCGACCGGATGGCGAAGCTCGACGCCGGCACGGTCCCCACCGTCCTGCTGGTGATCGGCTTCTGCCTGATGCAGCAGCTCCTGCTCGAGGTGCCGCTGCTCGGCTACGCGTTCGCCCCCGAGCGCACACAGCGCGCCGTCACCGACTTCCGCAGCTGGCTCGGCCGCAACGGCCGCCGCGCCGGCACGATCGGCGCCGCCGTGCTCGGCGTCCTGCTGCTGGTCCGAGGATTGATCGAGCTTCTGGCTTAGGTCTAGGCCTGGGCGAGGAACCCGTCGGGCTCCTCGATCACCTGGTTGCGCAGCTCGCCGATCCCGTCGATCTCGATCCGCACGGTGTCGCCCGCCTTCATGAAGCCGGAGGGGAAAGGCTGCACGGTGGACCCGACCCCTGCCGGGGTGCCGGTCGCGATCACGTCCCCGGGCTCGAGCGTGAACGCTTCCGAGAGGTGGGAGACCTGCTCGAAGCAGTTGAAGACCATGTCCTTCGTGTTGCCGTCCTGGCGCTGCTCGTCGTTGACGAATGTGCGGATGCCGAGCGCCTGGGGGTCGCCGAGCTCATCCCCGGTGACCAGCCAGGGGCCGAGCGGCCCGTGCGTATCGAAGGACTTGCCGATCGTCATCGTGAAGGCGCGCATCTGCCAGTCGCGGACAGAGACGTCGTTGGCGATCGTGTAGCCCGCGATCGCCTCGTGGGCGTCGGCGACGGGCACATGCCGGCAGCGCCTGCCGATCACGACGGCCAGCTCGCCCTCGTAATCGAGCTTGTCGGAGACCCTGGGCCGGTGGATGTCGGACCCCGGCCCGGTCACGCAGGTCACCTGCTTGTTGAAGAAGGTCGGCACCTCGGGGGTCTCCATGCCGCTCTCGGCGATGTGGTCGGCGTAGTTGAGGGCGATCGCCAGGTACTTGCGGGGAAGCGCCGGGCTGAGCAGGCGGGTCTCGGCGACCGGCCGGCGCTCGGCCCCTGCGACGAGCGTCGCCAGATGGACCTCTCCCGCCTCCGCGATCGCCCGCGCCGGTTCGGTCGGCAGGCCCGGGTCGCCGGCGGTGAGGTCGACGATCTCCTCGCCCTCGACAAGG
>CAWIOM010000015.1:0-30964 GCA_963837735.1 uncultured Solirubrobacterales bacterium
GCCCTTCGGCGTGCAGCCGAGGGCGAGCAATCCGCTCGCCGCGTTGCCGTCGTCGAATTCGACGCTCGGTTCGAAGACGAGGTTGCCGTCGGAGCACCTGGCCAGCAGGTAGCCGTGCCTCCTGCCGCCGGCGGTGGCGACCTGCCGCCGGAGCTTCAGGTCGAAGGCGGCGAGCGAGCCCGCTCCGCCGGCGATCGACGGCACCCTGACCGCGGCCCGCAGGCCGAAGGCGCCCTTTGGCAGCTTCGCGATCTCGATCGGGATGACGATCGCCTCGGGCGCCGGGACGGTGAGGTAGGCGTGGAGGAGGATCGTCGTCGTGCCCCTCACGCTGCCTCCGTTGAAGGCGAGCAGCCTGCTCTGCGCCTGGAACGGCGCCGATTCGGGCGCGGCGATCTCGAGCCTGGCCGAGCCGCTGCCGAGGACGGCGGCGGCGCAGGCCGCTTCGGCGCCCTCGCTGGTCTGGTTTTCCAGCTCTCCGGCGGTGCACGCCGGGATGCCCCTGGTGTCGATCGCGACGCTCCTGTCGATGGCGATCGTGGCCTGCCTGATCGCCGGGATGTGGGTCACTCCGTCTCCCTTGATCCGGCTGGAGAGGACCACGCCGATCGCTGCCCGCTTCGAGCGCGGCAGCGCCCTCGGACTGACCGTCGCGCCGAAGCTGGTCTTCAGGCCCCACTCGACGAAGATCGACTTCGCGGCGGCGCCCGCGACCAGCGCGCGCAGAGCAGGGCGAGGATGCCGAGAATGATTGCCAGCCGGGTGGGGCGCCTGCGCATCCCTGCACGCTAGCGGTCCCCGCTAATACGCTTGTCGGACCAACTCATATGGAGGCATCGACTTTGACTCAGCAGCTCTGGGGTGGCGAGACCACCAAGGCCGTCGACAACTTTCCGGTTTCGGGGGAGCGGGTGCCGGTGCCCGTGGTCCGTTGGCTGGGCCGGCTGAAGGCGGCGGCGGCGGTCGCCAACGGAGAGCTCGGGGTGCTCGACTCCGAGCTCGCGGCTCGGATCTCCGACGCCGGCGAGGCGGTTGCCGCGGGCGAGCACGACGACCAGTTCCCGATCGACGTCTTCCAGACCGGCTCCGGGACCTCGTCGAACATGAATGCCAACGAGGTGCTCGCCAACCTCGCCGGCGACGAGGCCCATCCCAACGACCACGTCAACATGGGCCAGTCCTCCAACGACGTCTTCCCGTCCGCCGTCCACCTGGCGGCGCTCGGCGAGGTCACCCACGACCTGCTGCCGGCGATGGGCGGGCTCGAGTCCGCCCTCGCCGGCAAGGCGACCCGGTTCGCCGACGTCGTCAAGGCCGGCCGCACGCACCTGATGGACGCCGTCCCGGTGACCCTCGGCCAGGAGTTCGGCGGCTACGCCGCCCAGGTCCGGCTCGGGATACAGCGGGTCGAGGCGACCCTGCGCCGGGTCGGCCAGATCCCGCTCGGCGGCACCGCCACCGGAACCGGCCTCAACACCCACCCCGAGTTCGCCGCCAAGGTGCGCGAGAAGCTCGCCGCCGACACTGGGCTGGCGATCTCCGCTCCGCTCGACCCCTTCGAGGCGCAGGGAAACCGCGACGCGCTGGTCGAGCTCTCCGGCGCGCTCAAGGTCTACGCCGTCTCCCTCAACAAGATCGCCAACGACCTGGCGCTGATGGGCTCGGGGCCGCGCGCCGGGCTCGCCGAGCTGCGCCTGCCGGAGCTGCAGAAGGGCTCCTCGATCATGCCCGGCAAGGTCAACCCGGTGATCCCCGAGGTCGTGATCCAGGTCGCCGCCCAGGTGATCGGCAACGACGCCGCGATCACCGTCGCCGGCAGCCAGGGCCAGTTCGAGCTCAACGTGCGGGTGCCGCTGATCGCCCGCAACCTGCTCGACTCGATCAAGCTGCTCGCCTCCGCCTCGCGCCTGCTCGACGAGAAATGCGTCGCCGGGCTCGAGGCCAACGAGGAGATGACCGAGCGCCACGCCGAGGCCACCCTGGCGACGGCGACGGCGCTCAACCCCCACATCGGCTACGACCGCGCCGCCGACATCGTCAAGGTCGCGGCCGAGTCGGGACGCTCGCTGCGCGAGGTCGCCATCGAGCAGGGAGTCGAGCCCGCCGTGCTCGAGGAGGCACTCGACCACCGCCGCATGGCCCGCCCGCACGGGTAGGCCCGGCGACGGGCTACGGGAGCTAACCGCTCCGGCCGTTGCCCTTCTTCTTGCCCTTGCCCTGCTTGCCGCCGCAGCGCTTCTTGCCCTTGCCCTTCTTCTTCGAGGCGGAGGCGCGGCTCTTGGAGCCCTTGCCCTTGGCCTTCTTGCACTTCCCCTTCTTCTTGCTCTCGGCCTTCTTGCAGACCAGCTTGCCCTTGGCCGTGAGCGTCTTCTTGAAGCCCTTCTTGCACTTGAGCGGGGGCGGCGGGGGCGGCACGCAGCCGTCCGCTGACCCATTCACGCCGGGGCATTTGTCCTGGGTCTCGTCGCCGAAGAGATCGCCGTCGGCGTCCAACTCGACCGTTGCCGCGATGTTGAGTCGGAAGGCCGATTTGTAGATATTCGCGGAGGGTTCCCATCCGCTCGTATCGGGGGTCGCCGTCAAGGTACCCGGCGACGCGAGGAGGTCGCCTGCTTTGAGGACTACGTAAAGGCTGGGCACGTCAGCGACCGTCTGAAGCATTCCTGGCGCCCCCCCGGAGGAGTAGACACCGATGGATTCACCGTTGAAGATCCGGATCCGGGACGGGAAGGTGTTGGTCCCGGTGGCGCTGACCGTCTCGAGTGCGCTCTCGTATCTGGCAATTCCCCCGTCGGTTCCGAACGCGTTCCCGACCTTCAGTTTCAGCCCGTACGTCCCGCCGCTGTTGTACGTGCTCCAGCTGGTGATGACCCCCTGGCTCGCGGGGGGGCCGGCGTACCGGTAGGGCTCGGGGGCCGATTTGGCCTCTCCGCCGTTCTGCATGGCGGTGGTGCCGGCTGGCAGCGGTTCCGTACCCGGGGCGTGGGCACCGAGCTGGACTGAGGCGAGCGCACCGCCCGTGCCCCCGAATGCCATTGAAACGACAAGCGCAATCGCGGCCAGAGCGGCCCTTGCTTTGTTCGACACCTCGTTCTCCCCCTCGAGTTGGACGTCTCGTGTCCTGCGAGCTTACCCCGAAACGCTGTCACCCCTGGAGGGTGATGAAGCGCTCCTCGGTCAGCTCGACTACTGCGAAGGCCGGGCCCTCGCGGGTGTTGCCGGAGTCCTTGACACCGCCATAGGGCATCTGGTCGGCGCGGAAGGTCGGCACCTCGTTGATCAGGACGCCGCCGAACTCGAGTGTGTTGGCGGCCTCGAGCCCCCGTCCCATATCCCTCGTGAAGACCCCCGCCTGGAGGCCGAACTTCGAGTCGTTGGCCATCCTCAGCGCCTCGCCGAACTCGGAGAAGCGGTCGATCGTCGCGACCGGCCCGAAGATCTCCTCGCACCAGACCTTGGCGTCGCGCGGCGGCGCGCCGAGCAGGGTCGGGGCGAGGCAGCGGCCCTCGTCGAGGAGCTCCCCCCCGGTCAGCAGCGTGGCTCCGGCGGCGACGGCCTCGTCGATCCACTCCTTGACCCGGTCGCGGTCGCCGGGGGTGATCAGGGGGCCGACGTCGGTCTCAGGGTCGGCCGGGTCGCCGACCCTGAGCGACTCGGCCTTGGCGACGAGCCGCTCGGTGAAGGCGTCGGCGACCGCGTCGTGGACGAGGATCCGCTGGATCGAGATGCAGCTCTGGCCGGCGTGCGAGAAGGCATGGATCTGGGCCTTGTCGGCTGCGGTCTCCCAGTCGCCGTCGGCGTTGACGATCAGCGGCGCGTTCGACCCCAGCTCGAGGTTGACCTTCTTGTGGGGGACGCGGCTGCGGATGCCCCAGCCGACCGAGGCCGAGCCGGTGAAGGAGAGGGCCCTGGTCAGCTCGTGCTCGACGATCGCGTTGCCGACCTCGGATCCCGGCCCCGGGACGACGCTCAGCCAGCCGTCCGGCAGGCCGGCCTCGAGCAGGACCTCGGCCAGCTTCAGGGCCGAGATCGGCGTCTGCCCCGCCGGCTTGAGGACGACGGCGTTGCCGGCCGCGATCGCCGGCCCGAGCTTGTGGGCGACCAGATTGAGGGGGAAGTTGAAGGGGCTGATCGCGCCGACCACCCCGAAGGGGACGCGCAGCATCACGCCGAGCTTGCCGGCGCCCGAGGCCGAGGCCTCCATCGGCACCGTGCCGCCGGTCAGCTTGCGGGCCTCGACCGAGGAGAAGGTGAGCGTGTCGGCGCAGCGCGCAGCCTCGACCCGCGCCGTCTTCAGCGGCTTGCCGGCCTCGGCGCAGATCGCCTGCGCCAGCTCCTCGACCCGCTCGGCGACCAAACCGGCGGCCCGGTCGAGGACCTCGGCCCGAGCGTGCTGGGGAAAGCCGCCGGCCTCGAAGGCCTCCTGGGCGGCGCGGGCGGCGCGGTCGACGAGCGCGGCGTCGCCCTGTGCGACCCGGCCCACGAGCGTCCCGTCGTAGGGGCTCATGACCTCATCCCACTCGCCGGTCTCCAGCCACTCTCCGGCGATCAGGAGCTTGTGATCGATCGGCTCGATTTTCCCAGCCTAGACGACGATCTTGCAGGCCGAGACTCGCCGGCGACGAATCTGTTTCGGCAAGGATGCGAATCCGACTCACAGCCATGCTCTTCTTCCTCCTCCTGGTGCCCGCCGCGGGCGCCCGGGCGAGCGTCTCCTGGGTGGTTCAGGGGCACGGGTTCGGGCACGGGGTCGGGATGAGCCAGTACGGCGCCTACGGCTACGCCAAGCACGGCAGGGGCTACCCCTTCATCCTCGCCCACTACTACCGGGGCACCCAGCTCTCGCTGCTGCAGGGACAGCGCCTCGTCAGGGTCCTGGTCGGCGTCGTCGATGGCGACGTCGGCTTCAGCGGCGCCGGCAGCGCCTGCGGCAAGCAACTCGACCCCGAGCGCGAATACGAGGCGCACCGGACCGGCGCCCAGGTGAGATCTGCGCAACTCGGCCGGGCGGCCGCTGGCCGGCTGCGGGCGCCGGTTGCGGGCGGCCGGGGCGGGGCGCATCGAGATCTCCGGCATCGGCGCCTACCGCGGCGCGCTCGAGGTGGTCCCGACCGACTCCGACCTCGGCTCCCTGAACGCGGTCAACGCGGTCCCGGTGGACCAGTACGTGAAGGGCGTGATCCCCAACGAGTCGCCCGCCTCCTGGCCGCAGGCGGCGTTGCGGGCGCAGGCTGTGGCGGCGCGCTCCTACGCGCTCTCGGTCCAGGTCGGCGGCAACGGGTTCGACCTCTACGACGACACCAGCAGCCAGGTCTACGAGGGGCTCTCCAGCGAGACCGCGACGACCAACCGGGCGGCGGAGGCGACGAAGGGCGAAGTCCTCACCTACCGGGGTGAGATCGCCGAAACGTACTTCTCCGCCTGCTCCGGCGGCCATACCGAGAGCGTCCAGAACGTCTTCTTCGGCCCTTCCGTCCCCTACCTGGTCGGCGTCAACGACCCCTACGACTACTACTGCCCCCTGCACTCCTGGAAGCTGAGGTTCAGCAACCCGGAGATCAGCGCCAGGCTCGACGGTCACCTCGAGGGGCGGCTCAAGAAGGTGCAGGTGACGAGGCGCGGCACCTCGCCCCGGATCGTCTGGGCGCGCCTCTACGGCACCGGCGGGGTGACCAGGATCCGCGGCGACGAGCTCGCCTCGGCGCTGGGCGGATACGACCGCTGGCTCACCTTCCACAAGGTCGTCAACGGCAGGCCGACCGGCTCCCCCGAAGGCGGAGCGCAGGGTGGCGCCGGCGCGGTCAAAGGGATCAGCGCCGGCTCGGGAGGCGCCGACACCGGCGAGTCCGGGGGCGCAGCCGTGGAACTGCCCGGGGTGGCGAGCGGCACGGCGGGCGGCGGCGCAACGGGGCCCTCGGGGGGCACCGGCAGCGGCTACGTGGACTAGAGCCGCGCGCCCGGATCAGGGGATCGCGAGCCGTGCGAAGACCGCTCGGTGGTCGCTGCCCGGCACGTCCTCCACCCGGTAGTCGACGATCGCGATCCGGCGGTCGGCGAGCACATGGTCGATGGTCACCGGCGGCGGCATCCAGCGTTCCGAGGGCCAGGTCGGCTCGAGGCCGTCGCCGGTCACGTCGCCGGCGTCGCGGTACCCGGTGTCGATCAGATCGCGAAGCTCGGGGAAGTCGAGGGTCGCGTTGAAGTCCCCCGCCAGAACCCAGGGCGGGGCCGACGGGTCGGCCGCGGGCAGGCTCGCCAGCTGGGCCGCCCAGAGGCCGACGATGCGCCGCTTCGGCGGGTATGGATGGACGTCGACGACCCGCACCGTGTGACCTCGGTCGAGCCTGACCACGGCCCGCGGCATGCGGAATCCGATCCCCCGCACCTCGGGCGCCGGCAGCTGGCGCATCAGCAGGCGCGAGTAGATTCCGCCGCCGCTCGCCCCTTCCCTGACTGTGAGCACCGCTTCGGGCAACAGCGTCGAGAGACCCGCGCCCTCGAGCGCGAGAGCGAAGCTCGGAGTCAGCTCCTGGAGGTTGAGCACGTCCGGGTGGAGGCGCCTGACGAGGCCGACCACAGCCGACGGATCGGCTTCCCCGAAGTGGATGTTGGCTGAGAGGACCCGCAGTTCGGTGGCGCCGGGGGGGATCTCCTCGCCGCTGCCGAAGGCACGCGGCAGCACCGCCGAGAGCAGGCAGGCGACGGCGAGGGTGCCGGCAGCCGCCGCGGCCCAGTTGCGCAGCGCGACCGCCGTCCCGGCGGCGAGCAGGGCGAGGAAGGCGACGTAGGGGGTGTAGGCGAGCAGGGGGACGAGCGGGTAGCCGCCCTCGACCCCGAGGACCCGGACGACGGCCCAGATCAGGATCGGGACGACGGCCACCCAGATCGCCCAGTGGCGGTCGGCGCCGGCTCGTTCCACCGGCTCAGCCGTCCGGGTAGGGCTGGATCGCGATGCCGTGGTCGGTCTCCCGCATGCCGCACTCATACGCGGCCCCGCCGGCGAGGGTCAGCGTGCGGACAGGGCGGGCGGGGCGTTCGACGCTGAGCTCGAGGTCGGCGGCCGAGCAGTTGACGGTGTTGTGCTCGGGGCCCTTGGGGTCGGCATAGACCCAACCGACGAAGTCCGTCTTCGGAGCCGAGACGCGGCCGCGGACGACGATGTCCTCACCGGGCAGGACGAAGGAGCAGGCCGTGGGCGAGTCCTCGATCGAGGCGGAGCGAACCCTTCCGAAGCCGCCGAGCCGGTGCAGCTCGCCGTCCAGGCTGAGCATCCCCGACGGAACCCAGGGCGAGGTCCAGGGGCCGAGCTTGATCCGGGCGGCGCCGGCGTCGAAGTAGGCGCCGGGCGCGTCCTCGAAGCCCGTCCCCTCGAGCCAGACCCAGCGCTCGGCGTGCTCGGTCCCCCAGTTGTGGCCGATCATCCCGGGCCAGCCGTCGAGCTCGATCGGGTCGGTGCCGTCGACTTGCAGGGCGCCCGAGAAACGGGCCTCGGGGTAGGGGGCGACGAACTTCGTCTTCGGCACGGGCGCCTCGTATAGCCAATCGGCCGGCAGGTACTTGCAGGGCGCGGCGTCGCCCTCGAAGGTCAGGTCCCAGCTGGCGCGCAGGGCATCCGTCTCTATCTCGCCCCTCGCCCTGCCTGGGCCGAGGGCCGCCCCGGCGACGCGGATCCAGCCGCCGTCGGGAACGGCGAGCTCGGCCGCCGGCACGGTCGACTTCGTCGCCCGTGGGCCCTCGGCCTCGCGATCGAAGAGGACGAACCAGATCGAGGCGTTGGGCTCGGCACCGGGGCGCTTGTGGACCGTGTGCCGGATCCAGAGGGCCTGCCCGCCCCCCGGGCGGGCCGCCTTCAGGTAAAAGCTCTCGTAGTGACCGCCTCGGGCGGCGACCCTGGGGAACCTGGCGCCTTCGTCCATGGCGGAACTCTAGCCCCGGCGACCTTGATCGCCCCTAAAGGGGCCGGTAATCTTGGGGACACGTGAATCGGCGCTGTCTCGTCCCCTCCGCCCTCCTCGTCGCGCTGGTGGCGTCGGTCGCGCTGCTACCGGCGGCAGCGGCTTCGGCCGCCGGGCCGGGCGGCGCCCAGGCCAGCAGGAAATGCCCGAAGGGCAAGAAGCTGGTCGTCGTCAAGAGGCACGGCAAGGTCGTCAGGAAGCACGGCAAGCCGGTGAAGAAGTGCGTGAAGAGGAAGAAGGTCGTGCCCGCCCCCACGCCGGGGCCCGCCCCGGGACCGGCCTCGCTCTTCGAAGCGCCGGGCCGCGTGCTCGAAGGCAACGACGCCAAGCCCTTCATCGAAAAGTATCTGCTCAATTCGACCTTCACCGACTGCATGACCGGGTGGCCTTCGTGCGGCGGATTCGAGAACCGTTACAGCCACTCGAGCAACTTCACCTTCTACAAGTGCTGGCTGCGGCCGACCTCCGGCTCCGACGTCAAGAGCGTCGGCGAATACGCCCTCGACGGGGCGAAAATCGAAGCGGCCGGGGACTGGTACTTCCGCGAGCTGATCGCCTGGTACGGCGAATACGACGTCTACGAATGGCACGTCCTGCAGAACGGCGCCGTCGAAGGCTCCAACCAGCCGCACCCGCCGAGCGGGCCGTTCGAAAAGCTCGACAGCGGCCTCACCTACGTCGGCGGAGTCGCCAAGGACTGCAGCTACTGAGGTCCTTCGGCCGCGGCCGGTCCTCGACCGGGGCGTCGCTCAGACCTTGATCGTGATCACGTCGCCGTCGGCGACGACGTAATCGCGGCCCTCGATTCGCAGCAGGCCCCTGTCGCGGGCCGGCGCATAGCCGCCGCACTCGACCAGCTCCCGCCAGCCGATCACCTCGGCTTTGACGAATTCGTCCTGGATGTCAGTGTGGATCGTCGCCGCCGACTCCCAGGCGGTGGCGCCGCGGCGCAGCGGGCGGGCGACGGCTTCCTTGTCCTCGCCGGCGGTGAAGAAGGTGATCAGCTCGAGCAGGTCGTAGGCGGCGCGGACCAGGCGGGTGAGGCCGGAGCCCTCGACCCCGTAGGACTCGCGCATCTCCTCCGCTTCTGCGGCGTCGAGCTCGGCGAGCTCGCCCTCGATCCGGGCGCTGACCGCGACGACGCCGGCGCCGACCTGCTCGGCGTGCTCGACGACCTCCGGCGGCGGGTCGGCGTCGCCCTCGTCGACGTTGGCGACGTAGAGGATCGGCTTCGTGGTCAGGGCGTTGAGCTGGGCCGGGCCGTGGGCGGCGGCATCGGGGACCGGCACCGAGCGGGCGGGCTTGCCTTCGGCGAGCGCCGCGACCACCTTCTCCAGCCAGTCGCGCTCGGCGATCGCCTCGGCCTCGCCGGTCTTCGCCCCCTTGGCGACCCGGTGCAGGCGGCGCTCGGCCTGCTCGTAGTCGGAGAGGATCAGCTCGGTCTCGATCGTCTCGATGTCGGCCAGCGGGTCGACCCGGCCGTCGGGATGCGGGACGCCCGAGTCGAGGCTGTGGCAGCGGACGACGTGGCAGATCGCGTCGGTCTCGCGGATCGAGGCGAGGAACTGGTTTCCAAGCCCCTCCCCCTCCGAGGCGCCCTTGACGAGGCCGGCGATGTCGTGGAAGGAGATCGTCGCCGGCACCAGCTCCGAGCTGCGCACCGTCTCCCCCACCTGCTCGAGCCGCTCGTCGGGGACCCGGGCGATCGCGACGTTGGGCTCGATCGTCGTGAACGGGTAGTCGCCGGTCTGGGCGCCGCCCTTGGTCAGCGCGTTGAAGAGGGTCGACTTGCCCGCGTTGGGCAGCCCCACGATCCCGACCTTCATAGGGAGAGGGGGACGAGTAGGCCGAGGGCGATGCCGAGGACGGCGCCGGCAAGGACGTCGGAGGGATAGTGCATGCCGAGGTAGGGGCGGCCGAGCGAGAGGGCGAGCGCGAGCGCGAAGGCGAGCGCCCCGACCTCGTCGACCCGCGTCATCGCCGTGGCGACGGCGAACGACGAGGTCGCATGGGCGGAGGGGAAGCTGAGCGAGCTCGGGGCGCCGCCGAGCGGCGGCAGGCCCTCGAGGACCGGACGGGGCCGTTTGACGAGCAGCTTGACCGCGTAGTTGAGGCCGATCGCGAGCGGCCCGAGCGCGGCACAGATCAGCCAGGCCTCGCGGTTGGAGGAATCGAGCGCCGCGAGGACGACATTGAGGGCGAGCCAGATCGCGCCGTTGTTCCCCGCCCGGCCCAGGACCCGCATCGCCCCCTCGAGGGCAGGGGTGTGCCCGCGGGTGCGCATCGTGCGCAGCACGGCCAGGTCGGCGTTCTTCACGCGGCGTTCCTCACGGCGGCGCAGGATAATCGGCTTCGATGCCCTCGGTCCCCGGCTACACGCACATCCCCGGCCACCACTGCGGCTCGACCGCGCTCCGCAACCTGCTCGGCTTCCACGGCGTCGAGATCTCGGAGGAGATGGCGTTCGGCCTGGGGGCGGGCGCCTGCTTCTATTACGTCACCCTCGAGGACGCCTCGCCGAGCCGCTGGTTCAACGGGCGCACCGCCCGCCTCGAGGAGAACTTCGACGAGCTGACCGGCGCGGCGCTCGAGCTGCGCACCTTCGAGGAGGGCGACGACGACGCCTGGGAGGCGGCACGAGCGGTCGTCGACGCGGGCCGGCCGGTGCTCCTGCTGACCGACCTCTACCACCTCGACCATTACGGCAACTCCGCCCATTTCCCCGGCCACGCGGTCGTCCTCGCCGGCTACGACGACGAGGTTGCCCTGCTCTCCGACACCGGCTTCGAGGAGCTGCAGAGGACGCGGCTCGAGAACCTCGACCGGGCCCGCCACAGCAGCCATCCCGCCTACCCCCTCTCCGGCCACATGTTCACGGCCTCCGGCGAGGGCGTCTCCGACGAGCGGCTGCGCGAGGCGATCCCGGCGGCGATCGAGCGCGCCGCGACGGCGATGGTCGAGCCCGAGATCCGCGAGTTCTCCGGCCTCGACGCCGTCCGCAGACTCGCCGAGGAGGCGGGCAGCTGGCCCGAGTCCGCCGAGGACTGGCAGTGGTGCGCCCGCTTCGGCTACCAGGTGATCGAGCGCCGCGGAACCGGCGGCGGCGCCTTCCGGCTCATGTATTCGCGCTTCCTCGAGGAGGCCGGGCGGCCCGAGGCGACGCTGGCGGCCACCGCCGCGGCGCGCTGGACCGAGCTCGCCGGCGCCTTCCACGCCGCCAGCGAGAGTGAGGAGCCGGAGCTCGGACTGTGGCGGGCCGTCGACGGTGCCGCCCGCGCCGTCTTCGAGGCCGAGCAGAGCCTCTGGACCGCGCTCGCCGAGGCGTAGCCGTGCCCGGCTAACGCCGCGTCCTCAGCCGACGGCGTGAGCCGCGCCACGTACCCGAACCAGTAGCCCGACTCGTCCTCGTAGGAGAGGCCGGCCTCCTCGCCCTGGCGCCGCAGGGCCGCCTGGGTGGTGAAATGGGGGTCGCCGAAGAGCTCGCCGGCCAGGAGCCGGCCGCCCGGCTTGAGCACGCGGCGGATCTCGCGCAGCGCCGCGACAGGGTCGGGGATCTCACCGAGCACGGCGTTGAGGACGACGGCGTCGATCGATGCGTCCTCGTAGGCGAGCGCGGTGGCGTCGCCCTGGGTCGGGACGACGTTCTCGAGCCCGCGCTCGCCGGCCCGGCGCATCGTGTGGTCGAGGAACTCCTGCTGGAGGTCGAAGATCTCGATCGTTCCCTCGGGGCCGACCCACTCGGCCATGTCGAGGGTGTAGTAGCCGGTGCCCGGGCCGATCTCCAGCACCCGCTCGCCGGGTTGGGGGCGCATCACATAGTGGAGGCGCTCGCGGGTGACGATCGGGTGCGGCGCTTCGACCCAGAAGCGCTGACCGTAGGGGCAGGCCGAGGGATTGGCTCGCCACCAGAGGGCGGCGCCGACGGTCGCCGCGGCCCCGAGGCCGAGAAGCGTGCGGGCCCGCATCACTCCGAGCCGAAGCCGACGCGCCCCTCGCCCGAGGCGACGCGCAGGAAGGCGACCTTGCCGAGGTGGACAGTGAGGGTCCCGTCCTCGGTCTCGACGTCGTGCCAGCCACTCTTGTCGAGTTGCTTGCGGAAGCTCTTCAGCTCGCCGTCGCTGAGCTTGACGGCGACGACCTGACCCCCCTCGAATCCGATCTCGACCTTCTGTGCGTCGGCCATCAGTGCTCTCCTTCGGCGGGTTCGACGATCTCGGTCAGCACGCTGCCGGTGCTGCGCGGGTGCAGGAAGGCGACGCGGCTCTCGCGGATCCCGACCCGCGGCTCGCTGTCGATCAGCTCGATGCCGGCCGTGGCCAGCTTCGCCAGGGTCGCGTCGATGTCGTCGACCGCGTAGGCGACGTGATGCAGGCCGGGGCCCTTGCGGGCGAGGAACCTGCCGACCGCGGTCTCCGGGCCGAGCGGCGCCAGCAGCTCGACGTGGCCCTCGCCGACGTCGAGCAGCACCGCCTCGACGCCCTGGTCCTCGACCGTCTCGCGGTGGGCGAGCGGCATCTCGAAGGCCTTCTCATAGAGCTCGAGGGCGGCGTCGAGGTCCTCGACGGCGACGCCGATGTGGTCGATCCTTCCGAACATCGGCGGCAGTCTATGCGCCCTCGACACGAAGGATCTCGGCCAGCGCCGCGATCCCGACCTCGAGCTGCTCGGAGGTCGGCTCCTTCGTCGCCAGGTGGCGCTGGATCTCGCGACCGGGGGTGTGGAACGCCTCGGCCAGAGGGGCGCCGTGATGGCGGTCGCTCCAGGCGAACATCTCGACGGCGAGCGAGGCGCCGCCGAGGCCGACCCCGGCGCGGGCCAGGGGCCCCGGCTTCTCGACCAGCCGCTCGAGCAGGACCGTGCCGCCGGCGGAGAGCAGCATCATCGGCACGACGAGGTTGGAGCCGCAGCGGTCGTGCTCCTTGGGAACCGAGGCCGGGTCGTCGATCCCCTGCTCATAGGCGGCGATCGCCTTGTGCTCGACCCCGTGGTAGGCGGCCAGGTCGCGGTCGGAGAGAGCGGCCATCGCCGGAATCACGCCGAGCGCCTGGACGACGCCCTCGCGCATCGCCGAGGTGCGGACGCGGCGGCGCAGGACCGATGTGGCCAGAAGCGTGGCGACGATCGCGGCGACGACGCGCGGGTCCTCGAAGGGAAGGCGGGCGGCGGGCAGGCGGCGGCGGACCATCGGCAGGACGACCAGCGCCTCGGCGAGCTTGAGCGGGCCGCGCAGGCCCGGCACCCGGGCCGTCAGCTTCGGCGCCAGTTCCGGTTTGCGCTCAGAGGCGACCTCGATCGCCCCGCCCCTGGCGCGCACCGCGGCGGCCCAGTGGGTCGGCCCGTGGATCAGGAGGCCGTTGCGGAGCGCCATGCCACCGAGTCGGAGCCTGTCGTCGGCCATCGCTCCAAGATAGACGGTCAGCCGATCGCGGCCTCGAGCCCGAGCGAGATCCCGGCGACGATCAGGATCGCGGAGATCGTCCGCAGCAGCGCCCCGTCGTCGAGCCGGCCGGTGAGCTGGGCGCCGATCCAGGCGCCGGGGACAGCGCCGGCGCAGCCCGCCGCCAGCAGTCCCCAATCGACGCCCCCCGCGAGGTGGCCGATCAGGCCGCCGACGCCGACCACCACGCCGGTCGCCGCATTGGTCCCGACAGCCGTCCTCGGCGTGCTGCCCAGCCACCTGACCATCGCCGGGAGGCGCAGGGTGCCGAGGATCAGCCCGACGAGGCCGCCGAGGACGCCGACGCAGAAGGCGATCGAGACCGCGGCGACGGTGCCGCCGGCAGCCGTCGGATTCGGTGGCGCGTCGAGCCGGCGGCGGATTTCGAAGGCGCCGTAGAAGACGACGAGCGCGATCGTGGCGAGCAGCAGGCGCTGGGGCAGGAGCCCGGAAACCACCCCGCCGAGGATGCCGCCGAGGAGCGACGGCGGCGCCATCAGCCAGAACAGGCGCCAATCGATCCGCCCGCCGCGCCAGTGGGCGATCGACGCGGTCAGGGCGGAGGCGGCGCTGACCGCGACGTTGGCGCCCGCCCCGGCCGCCGCCGAGGAGGAGAACTGGAGCACGACCGGCAGGCGCAGGTTCCCCAGGACGAGCCCCGCGACCCCTCCGGCGACGGCGACCGCGAACGACCAGGCGGCGACGCAGAGCAGCTCGACAGGCGACATGACCGTGGCAGCCTACGACCCCGCACGCTCGACGACCGCGTTCTTGGCGCGGTCGTCGAGTTCCCCCTGATTCCCCTTTTTAGTTCCGGCCGGAGGCCCCCAGTCCAGGCCTCCGGCCGGTGTGTCGGCTCTCCCTGGCTCTAGCTTGGAAAGCCGCTCTAGAAACCCGAGGGATTACAAGAAGTTGCGCCCGTATTAATTTTTTTTGAAGCGGCGCCTCAGGTGGTCCAGACGGCGCCCCAGCTCAGCCTCGAAACCGCGCTCCGTCGGCTTGTAGAAACCGGCCTCCTCGAGGCCCTCGGGGAGCAGCCGCTGGTCGCCGACGCCATCGGGCTCGTCGTGGGGGTAGCGGTAGCCGTCGCCGCGCCCAAGCTCCCCGGCGCCGGGATAGTGGGCGTCCCGCAGGTGGTCGGGGGGTGTCTTGGCGCCGTTGCGGCGGACCTCGGCGCGAGCCGCTGCGAGAGCCCTGTAGGAGGCGTTCGACTTCGGGGAGAGCGCCAGGTAGACGCAGGCCTGGGCGAGGTTGAGGGCGCACTCGGGGAGGCCGACGCGGTCGACCGCGCGGGCGGCGGCGTCGGCGACCAGCAGCGCCTGGGGGTCGGCGTTGCCGATGTCCTCGGAGGCGAGGATGACCATGCGGCGGGCGATGAAGCGCGGGTCCTCGCCGCCCTCGAGCATCACCGCCAGGTAATAGAGGGAGGCGTCGACGTCGGAGCCGCGCGTCGCCTTGATCCAGGCGGAGATGAAGTCGTAGTGGCGATCCCCCTGGCGATCGAAGTCGACCGCCTTGCGCTGCATCGCGTCCTCGACCACGGCGACGTCGACCGCCGCCCGGCCGGCCCGCTCGACCGCCCGCTCCAGCGCGGAGAGAGCGACCCTCGCGTCGCCGCCGGAGCGCCGGGCCAGCATCGCCAGGGCGGCCTCCTCGACCGGCGGCGCCTCGGCGAGCCCGCGCTCGGGGTCGGCGAGGGCCCGGCGCAGGAGGTCCGTCACCTGCTCGGGATCGAGGGGGCGCAGCTCGTAGACGCTGCAGCGCGAGAGCAGCGCCGAGTTGACCTCGAAGTAGGGGTTCTCCGTGGTCGCCCCGATCAGCGTCAGCAGGCCCTCCTCGACGGCCGGCAGCAGCGCGTCCTGCTGGGCCTTGTTGAAGCGGTGGATCTCGTCGAGGAAGAGGATCGTCTCCCGGCCGCTCCCCTGCCGCCGCTCGCGCGCCCTCTCGATCACCGCCTTGATCTCGGCTTTGCCCGCGTTGACGGCGGACTCCTCCTCGAAGGCGCCATCGGCGCCGGCGGCTGCAATCCGCGCCAGCGTCGTCTTCCCCGAGCCGGGCGGCCCGTAGAGGATCGCGCTGTGCGGGTGCCCGCTCTCGATCGCGGTCCGCAGCGCCGACCCCTCTCCCAGCACATGCTCCTGCCCGACGATCTCCTCCAAGGTCCTGGGACGCATCCGAACAGCCAAAGGAGCACCTGAAGCTGAGGTGTCAGGCGAGGCGGCGTCCTCGCTCTCGAATAGCCGGTCGTCGTTCACTGAGGCTGAGTATGAGGGTCCGGGGCGAGGTCCCGGCGGTCCTCCCCCGGCACCGCGGAGTGATTCTTGCGGGGGCGCAGCCCCCGCTCCAACTCGTAGGCCGCCGCCAGGCGGCCGTTGGGACCGACGGGGCCTTGCCCCGGGCCCTCCCTCCACCCGGCGTAGGATGGACCCCATGGCCACTACAGAGACACGCCCCGCCGCATCCACCCTCGAGAGTTTCAACCCCGCCACCGGCGAGCTGGTCGGCTCGGTCGCGACGATCACGCCCGAGCAGGTCCAGGGCGTCGTCGACGACGTCGCCCGGATCCAGCCGGCCTGGGCGGAACTGTCGCTCGCCGACCGCGCCCGCTACATGCGGCGCGCCGCCGACGCGCTGCTCGACGACATCGACCAGATCGCCGAGCTGCTCGTCAACGAGCAGGGCAAGCCGCGGGTCGAGGCCTACACGATGGAGCTGCTGCCGACGGTCGACGCCCTCCACTGGTGCGCCAAGCAGGGCCCGAAGATCCTCGCCGACGAGAAGGTGCGGATGTCGCAGGCCTTCCTGGCGACGAAGAAAAGCCGCTTCACCTACGAGCCGATCGGCGTCGTCGGCGTGATCGCGCCCTGGAACTACCCCTGGTCGATCCCCTTCGGCGAGGTTGCGATCGCGCTGATGGCCGGCAACGGCGTCGTGCTCAAGCCGGCCAGCCTGACCCCGCTGCTCGGCGAGGCGATCCGCCGCGTCTTCGAGAAGGGCGGTCTGCCCGAGGGCCTGATCCGCGTCGTCCACGGCGGCGGCGCGGTCGGCGACGCGCTCGCCCGCTCGAGCGTCGGCAAGGTCTTCTTCACCGGCTCGGTCGAGGTCGGCCGCAAGGTCGGCACGGTCTGCGCGGAGCGCCTCAAGGGCTCGGTGCTCGAGCTCGGCGGCAAGGACCCGATGATCGTCTGCGCCGACGCCGACATCGACAACGCGATCTCGGGCGCCGTCTGGGGCGGCTTCGCCAACGCCGGCCAGACCTGCTCGGGGATCGAGCGCGTCTACGTCGATCGCGCGGTCGCCGACCGCTTCGTCGCCGGCGTCGCGGCGGAGACCGAGAAGCTGCGCCTCGGCGACCCGATCCAGTGGGACACCGAAATCGGGCCGATGACCTCGGACTCGCAGTACGAGATAGTCGTCGAGCTGATCGAGGACGCGGTCAGGAGCGGCGCGACAAAGCTCTGCGGCGGGCCGACCCAGGTTCCCGGCCTACCGGGAAAGTTCGTCGCCCCGACGGTGCTCACCGGGGTGACCCAGGAGATGCGGATCATGAAGGAGGAGGTCTTCGGGCCGGTGCTGCCGATCGTCGTCGTCGACGGCGAGCAGCAGGCGATCGAGTTCGCCAACGACTCGGAGTTCGGGCTCGGGGCCTCGGTCTGGACCAAGGACCGCCAGAAGGGCGAGCGGATCGCGCGGCGGATCGAGTCGGGGATGGTCTGGGTCAACGACCACTCCTTCAGCCACGGCGCCTGCCAGTGCGCCTGGGGCGGCGTCAAGGACTCCGGCGTCGGCCGCTCGCACTCGAAATTCGGCTTCTATGAGTGCGTCAACGTGAAGATGAACTCGTGGGAGCCGGGGCTGACCCGGGACTTCTGGTGGCACCCCTACGACGCCACCCTCGGCGAGGCGGTCCGAGCCTCGGCGAAACTGCTCTACGGCAAGGGCGCGGAGCGCACCAGGGCCCTGCGCGAGGGCGCCGGGCCGCTGCTCAAGGTCGGCCGGCGCACCCTCCGCAAGCGGCGCTGAGCCGAGTGGGGACGAGCGTCCCCCCCAACTGAAGCGAGTGATGCATTGTGGGGTCCATGGACCCCACAATGCATCACTCGGCGAGAATCGGGGCGTGAAGGCGATTGAGCTCGAGGGGTTGCGCCGCGCTTACGGCGAACGTTTGGCGCTCGCCGGCGTTTCGCTGCAACTCGACAGCGGCGAATCGCTCGTCGTGCTGGGCCAGAACGGGTCGGGCAAGACGACGCTCCTGCGCGTTCTCGCCACCCTCCTGCGGCCGAGCGGCGGCGCCGCCCGCGTGCTTGGCTGCGAGCTGCCGGACGAGGCCTGGAAGCTGCGCGGGCGGATCGGCTACCTCGGCCACGAGCCGCTCCTCTACCGCGACCTCAGCGGTCGCGAGAACCTCGCCTTCCAGGCACGGCTGCAGGGGATCGACGGGGCGGCGGCGGGGCGGCGGATCGAGGAGCTGCTCGAAGCCGTCGGCCTCGCCCATCGCGCCGACGAACGGGTCGGCGAGCTCTCCGCCGGGATGCGCCAGCGGCTGGCGATCTGCCGCTGCGTCCTGCACCGGCCCGAGCTGCTGCTGCTCGATGAGCCCGACTCCAACCTCGACGCCGAGAGCCGCGAGCTCGCGCGCTCGCTGATCGGGCCCGGAGCCGGGCACACCCGTGTCATCGTCACCCACGATCCCGACCGCTACGCCGCCGAGGCCGACCGCGTCCTGCGGCTGGCGATCGGCGAGCAGGCGACGGCATGACCTCCTCCGCCTCCGCCTTCAGGGCGATCCTCGCCAAGGACCTGCGCGCCGAGCTGCGCACGCTGCAGTCGCTGCCGGCGATGGCCCTCTTCGCGGTCACGACCTTCGTCATCTTCCGCTTCGGCCTCGACCGCACGAGCCTCTCGGGCAGCCTCGCCGCCGGCGTCCTCTGGTCGACGCTGCTGTTCGCCGCCGTGCTCGGCGTCAACCGCCTCTTCGTCGCCGAGCGCGAGGAGGGCGGCTTCGACGCGATCCGGCTCGCCCCGATCGACCGCACCGTGCTCTTCGCCGCCAAGGCCGCCGCGCTGCTCGTCTACCTGTTGGCGCTGGAGGCGATCGCGGTGCCCGTCTTCGCGCTCTTCTTCCTCGGGTCCGCCGCCGGCCTCGGGCCGCTCCTCCCCGTCCTCGTCCTCGCCGACCTCGGCCTCGCCGCGACCGGGACGCTGATCTCGTCGATGGCGGTGAATTCCCGCGCCCGCGATCTCCTCGTTCCCCTCGTCCTCCTTCCCCTGGTCGTGCCGCTGATGATCGCCGCCACCGGCGCCACCGAGCCACTGCTGGCCGTGGGCGGTCCCGGTTACCACCGCTTCGGAACCTGGCTGGCGGTGCTGGGCCTATACGATTTGATCTTCCTCCTGGTCGGATACGCGGTCTTCGACTTCCTCCTGGAGGACTGACCCCGCACCGGCGCTCCCGATCGCGCAGAACCCATGTACGGAAAAGGCCTGAGAACCCTCTCGACAGCGACCGTGGCGGCGATCGCCGCCTCCTTCTCGCTCGTCTTCTTCTACGCGCCGCTCGACGCCGACCAGGGCTTCATCCAGAAGATCTTCTACCTGCACGTGCCGCTGGCGATCACGGCGCTGGTCGGCTTCATCGTCGGCGGGGCCTTCGCGATCGCCCACCTGCGCACCGGCAACCGCAAGTGGGACGCCTACTCCTACGTCTCGATCCACATGTCGGTGATCTTCGGGGTCGCCGTGCTGATCACCGGCTCGATCTGGGCGAAGGCCTCCTGGGGGCACTGGTGGGTCTGGGACGAGCCGACCCTGGTCAGCTTCCTGATCGTCTTCCTCATGTACGCGACCTACTACCCCTTCCGCTACGCGATCGAGGACCCCGAGCGCCAGGCGCGCTACGCCTCGGTCTTCGCGATCACCGCCGGCGCCTTCGTGCCGCTCAACTTCATGGCGGTGCGGATGGCCCAGAGCCTCGTCCACCCGCGGACCTTCGGCACCGCGAACGGCGGCCTGCCGGGCTCGATGATGTTCACCTTCCTCGTCAGCCTCGCGGCGATCGCCCTGCTCTGGGTGACCCTGGTCAAGTTCGAGCTGACCGCGAAGAGCGCCAGGGGCCAGGTCAAGCGCCTGCGCCGGGCGATCGAGGCACCGCCCTCGGGCGGCGCCTCGCGGATCGCCCCGGAGGTGAGCTAGGTGCTCGGGCTGCTGCCGGTGGCGGCGCCCGCCCTGCCGCTCGACGAGGCCGGCAAGTACGTCGCCGGCGCCTACATCGTCTTCCTCGTCCTGCTCGTCATCTACCTGGCGATCGTCGCGACGAGAGTGCAGCGGATCGAGCGCGAACTCAAAGAGCTCGCAGGGTTCGCGGAGACGCGGCAGCCACCCGGCACGCCCGGACGCGAAGCGGAGGACGTGCCGGTTGATATGCGAGACTCGGCCTGCGACCGGCTCCGATCGCAATCTGACTCCTTCGGAGGCGGTCGGAGGCCGGCTGGCGGGGAGGCCGGCGATGTCTGAGCTCCTGGCCCTCGGGGTCTCCCACAAGACGGCGCCTCTCGACCTGCGCGAGCGGCTCTCGCTGACCGAGGGCAGCGCCGTCGGCGCCCTGCGCGAGCTGACCTCCTCGGAGGGGATCCACGAGGCGGCGGCGATCTCGACCTGCAACCGCACCGAGCTCTACCTGGTCGTCTCCGACACGGTCGAAGCAGAGTCGACGGCTCTGGGCGTCCTCACCCGGCAGGCGGAGATTCCACCGACCGAGCTGCTCGGCCACCTCTACTCGCGGCGCGGCGGCGAGGCCGCCGACCACCTCTTCCGGGTCACCGCCGGCCTCGACTCGATGATCGTCGGCGAGGCCGAGATCCAGGGCCAGGTGAAGCGCGCCTACGAGCTGGCCCTGGTCGAGGGCGGCACCGGGCCGATCCTCAACCGGCTCTTCCGTGGCGCCCTCGCCGCCGGCGGCCGGGTCCGCGAGGAGACCCGGATCGGCGAGAAGGGGCTCTCGATCCCCTCGGTCGCGGTCGAGCTGGCACGGCGCACGCACGGCGACCTCGGTGAGCGCAGCGTGCTGGTCGTCGGTGCCGGCGAGACCGCCGAGCTCGTCGCCCGGGCGCTGGTCGCCCGCGGCGTCGCCTCGGTCTTCGTCGCCAACCGCCACTACGACCGCGCGATCGGCCTCGCCCAGCGCTTCGACGGCGAGGCGGTCCGCTTCGAGGAGCTGCCCGCCCAGCTCGAGCAGGCCGACATCGTCGTCACCGCGACCAACTCCCCCCACCACATCGTCGAGCGCGACGACCTCGCCCAGGTGATGGAGACCCGCGAGGGGAGGCCGCTGCTGCTCGTCGACATCGCCGTGCCGCGAGACATCGAGCCCGCCTGCCGCGAACTGGCGGGGGTCAGCCTCCACGACCTCGACGACGTCCAGCAGATCGCCGAGCGCAATGCCAGCGGCCGCGAGGCGGAGGCCCGGCGGGCGGAGCCGATCCTGGCGGCGGAGCTGGACCGCTTCGAGCGCTGGCACGCCTCGCTGGAGGTGGTGCCGACGATCGCCTCGCTGCGCGGACGCGGCGATGAGATCGCGCGCCGGGTGCTCGCCGAGAACGAGGATCGTTGGGAGAGCCTCTCCGATGCCGACCGCGAACGGCTGGCGACGATGGCGAAGGCGATCGTCTCCCGCCTGCTGCACGAGCCGACCGTGAAAATGAAGCGCGCGGTCGGAGGCGATGAGGCCTACCTCTACGTCAGTGCCCTGCGCGAGCTCTTCGGGCTGGACGCCGAGACCGAGCCGGAGAGCGATGAAACGGGCAAAGTGACTGAGTTGCGGAGAGCCGATCCCGGCAGGGGTTCCGCTTAACGCAGGGCGGTCCGTTTCGGGCGGGATTCCGCTTAACTTTTTCGAGTGACGTCCCTGCTGCCGACGATCGTAGGCGGCGAAAAAGTACAAGACGCTCCACCCCGCCCGAATCGTCTCCCGAAGGCGCTGCGCCGATCTCACGAATGATCCGAATCGCCACACGTAGGCAGCGCACTGGCGCTGGCGCAGGCGAAGCAGGTGGCGGAGATGTTGGGCGGGGGCGAGCTGGTCGAGGTCTCCTCCGACGGTGAGCCGGGCGACAAGGCGCGCTTCGTGCGCGGGGTCGAGCGGGCGCTGCTCGACGGCGAGGCGGAGGTCGGGGTGCACTCGGCCAAGGACCTGCCGGCGGAGGTCCCCGAGGGGCTGGCGATCGCCGCCGTGCCGCCGCGTGAGGACGCCGCCGACGTCTGGATCGGGGCCGCCGCCTCCCTTGACGACGTCGCCGAGGGGGCGCGGGTGGGGACAGCCAGCCTGCGCCGTCGCTCCCAGCTCCTGGCGGCGCGGCCCGACCTGCGGGTGGGCGAGCTGCACGGCAATGTCGACACCCGGCTGCGCAAGCTGGCGGAGGGCGACCTCGACGCGATCGTGCTCGCGGCCGCCGGGCTGCGGCGCCTGGGGCGCGAGGGCGAGGCGGCCTTCGCGATCCCCGCCGAGACGATGACCCCATGCGCCGGCCAGGGGGCGCTGGTCCTGCAAACCCGGGCCGGCGACGAGGCGGCCGAAGGCGCCGTCGCCGTCGCCGGCGAGGAGACCGCGCTGCTCGAGCTGACCGCCGAGCGCGCCGTCGTCGCCCTGTTGGATGCGACCTGCGCCTCGCCGATCGGGGTCCACGCCAGCGTCGATGGAGAGCGGGTCGCGATCGAGGCCTACGTCGGCCTGCCCGACGGCAGCGAGTGGATCCGGGACCGGGTCGAGGGAGACTCGGCCGAGCCCGCGCTCACCGGAGCGATGCTCGCCGAGCGCCTGCTCGGCGCCGGCGCCCGCGAGATCCTCGACCGCGCCGAGGCGACGGCGTGACCGGGGCGGCACGCGGCGGAGTCGTCTATCTGGTCGGCGCCGGGCCGGGGGACCCGGGCCTGATGACGGCCCGCTCGCTGGAGCTGATCGGCGCCGCCGACGCGATCTTCCACGACCGGCTGATTCCGCCGGGTGCCCTCGACGGCGCCCGCGAGGATGCCGAGCTGGTCTACGTCGGCAAGGCGCCGGGAAGGCCCTCGGTGCCCCAGGAGGAGATCGGCGAGCGGCTGATCGCCGCCGCGCGCGAGGGCAGAAGCGTCGTCCGGCTGAAGGGCGGCGACCCGTTCGTCTTCGGCCGCGGCGGCGAGGAGGGCGAGGCCCTGCGCGAGGCCGGGGTCGAGTTCGAGGTCGTCCCCGGGGTGACCGCGGGGGTCGCCGCCTCTGCCTACGCAGGGATCCCGGTCACCCACCGCGAAGACGCCTCCGCGGTCGCCTTCGTCACCGGCCACGAGGACCCGGAGAAGCCCGAGACGGCCCTCGACTGGGAGGCGCTGGCGCGCTTTCCCGGCACCCTGGTCTTCTACATGGGCGTCAAGCGCCTGGCCGAGAATGCGGCGGCGCTGATCGCCGCCGGTCGCGACCCGCAGGAGGCGGCGGCGGCGGTCGAGCGCGGCACGATGGACGGCCAGCGGACGGTCGTGGCCACGCTCGCGACCCTCTCCGAGGCGGTCGAGCGGGAGGGGGTCGGCGCCCCCGCCCTGATCGTCGTCGGGCCGGTTGTCGGGCGGCGCGAGGCGCTCGCCTGGCTGGAGCGACGCCCGCTGCACGGGCGCCGGGTCGTCGTCACCAGGGCCCGCGCCCAGGCGAGCGGCCTCGCCGCGACGCTGCGGGGGCTCGGCGCCGAGGTCGTCGAGCTGCCGGCAATCAGGGTCGAGCCGCGCCTGGACGCGGCCGAGGTGCAGGCCGCGGCGGCGCGGATCGACGAGTACGAGCTGATCTGCCTGACCAGCCCCAACGGTGTGCGCCTCCTGTTCGAGGCCCTGAGGGCCTCGGGGCGCGACGCGCGAGCGCTGGCCGGGGCGACGGTCGCGGCGATCGGGCCCGGCACCGCGCGTGCCCTCGCCGCCAACGGCGTCGTCGCCGACGTGGTGCCCGAGCGCTTCGTCGCCGAGTCGCTGGTCGAGTCGCTGGCCGCGATCGAGGTGCGCGGTCGGCGGGCGCTCGTCGCCAGAGCCGCGGGCGCCCGCGATGTGATCCCCGACTGGCTCGTCGAGCAGGGGGCCGAGGTCGACGTGGTTGCCCTTTATGAGACGGTCCGCGAGCAGCCGCGGGAGGCCGCGATAGAGGCGGCCCTGGAGGCGGATTACGTCACCTTCACCTCCTCCTCGACGGTTCGCAACCTGACCGAGGCGCTCGGCGAGCGCTTCCCCCGCGGCGCCCGCGTCGTCTCGATCGGCCCGGTGACCAGCGAGGCCGCCCGCGAGGCCGGCCTCGAGGTCGCCGCCGAAGCGGAGCGCCACGACATCGACGGCCTGATCGAGGCGTTGCTGACGGACGCTGCGGGATGACGAAGCGTCAATTGTGTTCCCCCACGGCACTCAATTGACGCCTCACCCCAAACGAGCGAGGTTTGGGGCGCCGCACCGGCACTTTGCGCGGACCGACTCGACCAACACCCGCGCTCGCGAGCTCGTCGAAGCCGGCGCGCCGCACGGAACCGTCGTCACCGCGGGCGAGCAGAGCGAGGGGCGGGGACGCCAGGGACGTGTATGGACAGCGCCGGCGGGCAAGGGCCTGCTCTACTCGGCGATTCTCCGCCCGCTCGACGAGCGCCATCTGCTCCTGCCGCTGGCCGTCCCGCTCGCCGTCTGCGAGGCGGCCGAGAGCCTGCGCCCGGACGCGAGCTGCCGGATCAAGTGGCCCAACGACGTCTGGCTCGAGGAACGGAAGCTCGCGGGCATCCTGATCGAGGCCAGGCCGCAGGACGGCTGGGGGGTGATCGGCGTCGGCCTCAACCTCTCGGTCGCGCCCGACGAGTTCCCTGCCGATCTGCGCTGGCCGGCGGTCTCGCTCGACTGCTCGACACCGCTTGCCGCGGCCGAAGCTCTCAGCCGCCACCTCGACCGCTGGGTGGAGGAGGACGCCGGGACGATCCTCTCGGAGTGGCGGCGGCGCGACGCGCTGCGGGGGCGCGAGATCGCCTGGGACGCGGGTCCCGGGGAGAGCGAGGATCGCGCGGGGGTCGCCGACGGAGTCGACGAGCGCGGCAACCTACTGGTCGTCGTCGCCGGTGGCGATCGCGTCACCCTCGGCGCCGGCGAGGTCCACCTCAGGCTCTGAGCTGCCGTTGCGCTTCGAGCGCCGGCCGTTCGACCCGGACCGCCCGCCCCGCGCCTTTCTTGACGGCTTGCGCCTGCCGTTGCCGGCCTCGGCGCTCTCCTTCTTCGCCTCGACCGCCTCCGGCCCGGACCCGTTGCCGGAGTCCACCGACGCCTTCTCGGCGTCCTTGGCGCCCTTGCGCTTGCGGTTGTTGCGCTTGCGGCGGCGCTTGCCGCCTTTGGGGAAGTTGCGCAGCAGCTCGCGGGCGATCGCCGACGGTTTCCGCGCCATCCGCATCCGCGCGCCGCGCAGGACCTCTTCCCCCTCCGGCGTGTGGGAGACGGAGGCGGCGAGCAGCGAGACGGCGAGGCGCCGGTCCTGTTTGCGCGCCGCGTGGACGAGCCGGCGGGCGTTGCGCCCGTGCGCGCGGCCCGAGGAGTTGACCAGCAGGCCGAGCAGGCGCTTGGTCTCCGGCCAGCGCTGGACGGCGTACTCTTCGTGCAGGTCGCGGGTGTAGGAGGCGAGCCGCCAGACCCACGCTTGGGCCTGGTCGCGGCGGCCGATCCGCTTGTCGACCAGCGCCTGCAAAAGCGTCTTCGTCCCGCCCCGCTTGTCGTCGCGGCTCCAGGTGCCGACGATGTCGATCGCGTCGTCGAACGCCTCGGCGTCTTTGAGGTCGGCTATCTCGGTCAGCGCTTTCAGCCGCAGCTGCGAGTTGCGGTTGCGCTGCACGCAGGTGAGCAGGAAGCGACGGCGCAGCTCTTTCGTGCGCTCGCCCTGCAGCATCGCCCGCGCCCGGCGCCAGCCCTGCGGGTTGACCCGGGCGCCGGCGAGCGCCGCCCAGGCGTGCTGCTCGGGGTAGTCGAGGTTCTCGACCGCGATCCGCCAGATCTCCCGTTCGAGCACCCCCATGCGGTTCTCCTCGACATCGGAGACGGGGACGATCCGCCGCTCGACCCGCACCCGCCGCCCGCGTGAGCGGCGCACCGGGCCGACGACGATCGCGCCGCCGCGGTAGACGTCGCGGTTGAGCAGGCTGTGCAGGGTGACGATCGTCTCGTCGTGGGTCGTCGCCGGGTGGACGAAGTCGATCACCAGGCCGGCCTCCTTGCCGGGGGCGCGGCGGGTGACGCGGCCGACCCGCTGCTGGTAGATCCGCCGCGAGGCGGTCGGCGCCAGATGCATGCAGATCGTCGCCCGCGGGCTGTTCCAGCCCTCGGCGAGCAGCATCGCGTTGCAGAGCACGTCGACCTCGCCGCGCTCGAAGGCGGCGAGGATCTCGGCCAGCTCGCGCTTCGGCGTCTCGCCGGAGACGGCGCGGGCGTTGATGCCGGCGTCCTGGAAGGCCTTGGCGACGTTCTTGGCGTGGTTGACCCCGGCCGTGTAGAGGACCCCCGGAACCTTTTCGAAACGGGTCTTGTAGAGGTCGGCGATGGCGACGTTGAAGGGCGCCTGGTCGAGCAGCGCGGCGAGCTCCTCCTGGTCGAAATCCTGGTCGACCTCGCCTTTGCGCAGCGGCACCTTGGCGATCGTCCGCACCCCGGGGCCGGGCGGGATCCGCATGCAGCGCAGCGGCGCGATCACGCCGCGCCGCGCCGCCTGGGCGAGGTCGAAGCGCGAGGTCTGGGTCGGGAAGAGGTCGGCGACGTGGCGGGCGATCAGCGCCCCCGTCGCGGTCATGCCGATGAAGACGGGACCGGGCCAGGCGCGGATGCAGGCGCTGGTCTTCTCGCCGAGCGCCGTGTGGGCCTCGTCGCAGATCACGATCGAGTAGGCGTCGGAGACCTTCTTGTGGTTGCGGACGAACCACTGGTAGGTCTCGACCGTGACCGGGCCGTCGGGGTCGTCGCGGCCGTCCATCAGCGGCGGGCGCAGGCGCTCCTTGTAGCCGCGGTCGGAGATCTCGCCGATGAACTGGTCGACGAGGTTGCGACGGTGGGTGAGGATCAGGATGCCGCCGGTCCGCGAGGCCTCGATGAAGCCGACGGCGGCGACGGTCTTGCCGGCGCCGGTCGCGTGCTCGAACCAAAAGCGGCGCTCGGCGCCGGGATCGTCCGGGGCGACCTCGACGAGGTCCTCGGCGTCCTCCTCGGCGGCGGGCTCCTCCCAGTCCTGCGGCTCCTCCTCGGGCGCCAGGTCCTCGGGCTCCTCCTCGTCCTCCTCCGCCTCCTCGTCCTCCTCGTCCTCTTCCCCCGCCTCGTCGATCGGCTCCTCAACCTCGTCGGGATCGCCGGCCGATTCGTCTTCTTCCTCGGCGATCAGCAGCTCGGCGTCGTCCTCGGCCGCCGTCTGCTGCTCGGCCATCAGCTCGGTCAGGGTGCCGGAGAGCGCATCGACCTGGTGGGGGTTGAGCTCGGCGCCGTCGAGCAGCTTCGGCGGTTCGTCGGCGAGCAGGCGCTCGAGCCCGAGCAGCAGCGAGAAGTCGCGGCGCCACTGGATCGACGGGTACTCGGCGCCCGCCTCGATCTCGGCCAGGGCGGCGTCCAGGCCGCGCCGGCGGGCGGTGCCCTCGGCAAGCGCCTCGGGGCCCTCGCCGTCGAGCAGGAACGGCTCGCGGGCAAACGCCGCCGCACGCTCGATCTCGGCGCCGGTGGGAACGGCCGCTCGCGCGGCAACTTCGCTGGTATTGGCCATTGAGGCTTTGGGTTCCGTCCCGGTCGAATGCGCGGCGCGCACTCGGCGGAAACAAATTGGAAACGAGGCTGCCGGAACTGGACGTCTTCCCGGCTCTCTGCGGTCCGCACTCCCGGCGGACCGAACGTTCTACGTATTGTAATCATCGAATTGGCGGCGGTGGGACTTATTCCTCGAATCGTGCTCCTGGCGGCCCTCGCCGCGACGGCCCTCGCCGGTGCCGGCTGCGGCTCCGAGAACGGCGGCGACTACGGCGGCGCCCACCCCGACTACGCGCAGGCCCTGGCCGGCTCGCCGGCGCCGCTGGCGGCGCTGCACCGCCAGGGGAACGAGCTGCTCGGCGGCGGCCAGGACGCCTACGAGAGGCGAATTGCGGCGCTGCGCGGCTACCCCGTGGTCGTCAATGTCTGGGCGTCTTGGTGCGGGCCCTGCCGCTTCGAGTTCCCGACCCTGCAGAAGCTCTCCGCCCGCTACGGGAAGCGGGTCGCCTTCCTCGGGGTCGACAGCAATGACTCCGACGACGCGGCCAGGACCTTCCTCGCCGAGGCCCCCGTCCCCTACCCCAGCTACACCGACTCCGACGAAACGATCAAAGAGGGCCTCGGTGCCGGCTTCGGATTCCCCGACACCGCCTTCTACGACCGCGACGGCAAGCTCGTCTACCTCAAACAGGGCCCCTACTCAAAGCCGGAGGACCTGCGACAGGACATCGAGAGCTGTGCGCTCGCCGAAGACTGCGAAAGCGGATAATCACCGGCATGGACGCATTTGTCCTGATCGCAGCGATCGCCATCCTCCTGATGCTGGCCGAGTTGCTGCTGCCGACGGGCGGGACGCTGGCGGTGGTCGGGGCGATCGGGCTGATCGTCGCCGGAGTCGTCGCCCTCACCGCCGACGCCGACACCGAGGCGACCGAATACATCGGCCCGGCCCTGATCACGCTCGGCATCCTCTCCGGCGTCACCTTCTACTTCGTCACCCGTAAGGTGCTCGCCGCCCACCGCGAGCAGCGCGTCCGCACCGGCTCCGAGGAGCTGGTCGGCTCGGTCGCCGAGGTCCGCAACACGCTCGACCCCGAGGGCCAGGTCTGGACGGGCGGGGCGCTGTGGGCGGCGCGTCTGGCTGCCGGCACGAGCCCGGCGCGGCCAGGGGATAGAGTCGTGATCGAGGCGGTCGACGGCCTCACTCTGGTGGTGAGCCCGGAGCCGCCGGCCGCGCAAACAGCCGAGCAAGGAGCAAGCTGATGGCAGCCCTAGGCGGAATTCTGATCGTCCTCATCATCTTCGGGCTGATCGCGCTCGGCGCCTCGGTGCGGGTCCTGCGCGAGTACGAGCGCGGCGTCATCTTCCGGCTCGGGCGGCTGATCGCCCAGAAGGGCCCGGGGCTGATCCTGCTGATCCCGTTCATCGACCGGATGGTCAAGGTCGACCTGCGGACGGTGACGCTCAACATCCCGCCGCAGGAGGTGATCACCCGCGACAACGTCCCGGCCGGCGTCAACGCGGTCGCCTACTTCCGCGTCATCGACCCGACCAAGGCGATAGTCGAGGTCGAAAACTTCCTCCTCGCGACCTCGCAGATCTCCCAGACCTCGCTGCGCTCGGTGCTCGGCAAGGCCGACTTCGACCAGCTGCTCTCCGAGCGCGAGCGGCTCAACGAAGAGCTGCAGAAGATCATCGACGAGTCGACCGAGCCCTGGGGCGTGAAGGTGACCGCGGTCGAGATCAAGGACGTCGAAATCCCCGAACAGATGCAGCGGGCGATCGCCCGCCAGGCCGAGGCCGAGCGCGAGCGGCGGGCGAAGATCATCAACTCCGAGGGCGAGTACCAGGCGGCGCAGAAGCTCACCGACGCCGCCGACATCATCAGCACCAACCCGGCCTCGCTGCAGCTGCGCTACCTGCAGACGCTGCTCGAAATCGGCAGCAACCAGAACACGACGGTCGTCTTCCCGCTGCCGATGGACGTGCTCGAGCCCTTCATCGGCAGGGCCGACCACAAGACCGGCGGCAGCAAGGCCAAGCCGCCGGCGCCCAGGCCGCCGGCCCCGCCCGCGGCCGAGCCGCCCCCGAACACCGACGTGCCGCCCCCCGGCGACCTCCCCCCCTCAAGGTCCTGAGCGCTCCCGAGATCCGCATCGACCAGCTCACGGGGCTGCGAACGATCCTCGCCCCGGGGCGCAGCGAGCGCCCGGACCAGTTCGGCTCCTCGGGCACCGCGCGCGGCGAGGGAGCGGACAGCTGTCCCTTCTGCGAGGGGCGCGAGGGCAGGACGCCGCCCGAGGTCTACGGAGTGCGGCCGGGAGGCGGGGCGGCGGACACGCCGGGCTGGACGACGCGGGTGGTGCCGAACCTGTACCCGGCGCTCGGCGGCGAGGCGGCCGAGGAGGGCGGGGCGGGGGCCGGCAGCGGCGGCGCCCAGGCCGAAGCCGGAGCCTTCGCCAGCGGCGGCGACCCGCTGCTGGCGTCGCGGCGCGCCGGGGAGCCGGACCTCTTCGCCTCGCGGCCGGCGGGCGGCGCCCACGAGGTGATCGTCAACGCGCCCCGGCACGCGACGGCGATGTCGGAGCTCTCCGACGAGCAGATCGCGGCGGCGGTCGGGACCTGGCGGGAGCGGATGCGCGCCCACTCCGACGCCGCCTACGTGCAGCTGATCGTCAACGAGGGCGGCGCCGCGGGGGCATCGCTGGAGCACACCCACGCGCAGCTCTACGCGCTGCCCTTCGTGCCGGCCTCGGTGGCGCGCGAGCGCGAGCGGGCCGGCGCCTACCGGGAACGCACCGCGGGCGGCGGCCTGCTCAGCGAGGTCGTGGTCGAGGAGGTGCGCCGGCGCGAGCGGCTGGTGGCGATCGACGAGGAGGCGGCGCTGATCTGCCCCTGGGCATCGCGCTCGCCCTTCGAGCTGCGGATCGTCCCCCGGGCCGAGTCGCCGAGCTTCGCCGAGGACAAGGTCGGGGCGGCGATGCTGGCCCGGGCGCTGCGCCTGCTGGCCGGCCGCCTGGGCGGGTCCCCGGACCTCAACCTCTGGGTCCACACGGCTCCCCGCGGCGCTCCCGAGGACTTCCACTGGCATATCGACATCGCCCCCGGCACTCGGTCAAGGCCGGCTTCGAGCTCGGGACCGGGTCGACATCAACATCTACCCGCCCGAGCAAGCCGCCGCCGACCTCCGCGAGACGCTCGCAGATTAGGCTGCCCGATGCCCCCAAACCGCACCGATTCCGCACTTCGTCGCCGACGCACCCAGGAGGGATCCCCCACGGACGCTTCGCCGAACGGCTCGCGACGCCTTCCGCGACGCCTGCGCCGACCTCGGGGACCTGCCCGAGGGGACAGGCCGACGACGAGATATCTGGTTTCCCGAGCGCGCCTGGGGCGGGCCGGGTCTGGATCCCCGCCAGCGCCGCCGGAGGGTGCTCGAGGGCGAGGTCGAGTTCTTCGGTTTCGTCTCGTTCGTCCAGCCCCGGAGGGCGACCCGGGCGACCTCAGGGCATCGGTCGACTTCACAAATGTAGTCGCGGCGGACAACCCGGACTGGGCGATCGACCTCGACGACGACGTCATCGGCAAGTGGCAGGGCGAGAACGGCCGCGCGAAGCCGATCACCCTGATCTGGGGCCGCTCCCTGTCAAGAGGAAGCTTTCGCGGCGAGCGCGAAACTGAACGGCGAGGCGGTCGACCAGGACCCGCTGTTCGCCGACCGGTTCACCCTGATCGCCCCTGACGCCCTCAAGAACTACGGCGACGAGTCTTCCTCCACATCAACCTGTGGACTCCCGCGGCAAGCAGGTCGCCCGCGAGAGCCTCTACGACT
>CAWIOM010000016.1:0-203483 GCA_963837735.1 uncultured Solirubrobacterales bacterium
CCGGCGATACCGCGCAGCAGGCCCGCCCCGAAGTCGCGCCAGTCAAAGGAGTCGCGCCAGACCTCGATCTTCCCGTCGCGGACCTCGAATCTGCCCCAAACCCAGAAGCGCTGATCGACCGGGCCGTAGGCGAGCGCGTCGGAACGCTCGGCGAGGACCGTGTCGCCATCGGCGGCGATGTTGTGGAGGTGGACGCGGAACCCGAGACCGGGCCGGCGCAGGGGGCGCATCCAGCGCATGATCCGCTCGCGGCCCCGAACCGTCGGCAGGGAGACGTTGATCCAGGCCGCGTCCTCGGCCAGCAGCGACTCGGCGCGCTCAAGGTCCTTCGCCTCGAGCGCGAAGAGGAACGCGCGGACGACGTCCTCGGGAGCGACTGTCGCGCTCTCCGGCATCGGCCCAGCTTCCGAGGCGACCGGCACCTCGAATCCGGTCTGTTCACGGAACCTCCGCGACTGACCGGAATCCAGAAGCGCACCCGACAGGATTCGAACCTGTGACCTTCGGTTTCGTAGACCGACGCTCTATCCAACTGAGCTACGGGCGCTGGCGAAGCGAGATTCTAGGGGTGGGGGGAGATGGGGGGATCGAGGGCGGGGTCCAGGTACTCGATCCATTTGTCCCGCGGGGGGACTCGCCGTAGCGGCGAATCTTCGCCCGCAGGCCAGGCTGAGTCGAAATCCAACCCGGCGTGTTGAGGCGCAATGCGGAGTAGCGCGAGCGCCAGCTCGCCCCCACCTGGCCCGATCGCTCGAGGACCGTGGCCTCGAGGACCGTGCGAGAGGTTGAGCGGGTAGCGGAGGGACATGTCAACCGTCACAAGCGGATTGTCAGTTTGCGCCGGCATGTAGCCAACAAGCGCGCGTCCGCATCGTCGGCTAGGTTCCGCCGCCGTGCCTCAGGAGCGGCCAAACGCAGAGTCGGCAGGTCCCCAGGGTGGTGCTTGGCAAAGCATCCTGACGTCCAAGCGGCTCGGATGGCGGGAGATCATTGGGGTCACAGTCGTCCTGGTCGCCCTAGCCTGGTTGATCTACGGCTGGTATGCGTTTCATGGAGGGTTTGTCGCCGATGACTGGCTGAACTCGGCCAACTACCACTTTCATCCTGAACCCGGATTTTGGGGAGCAGTCGGTCACTATCAAACGCCGAGCCGGCCAGTCGCAGCCGTCTACGTGTCCCTGACCTACCTCTTTTTGGCGATCATTTCCACTTGCACTTGGCGCTGGCGGTGTTTCTAACCGCTTTCATCTCGATCGCCTTCTACGCATTTCTACGCACTCTCGGGGTGTGTGCGGCACTCGCATTCGCGGCATCGGCCCTCCTGATGGTGTTCCCATCTTCGGACTCAACGCGATTTTGGGCAACCGGTAGTCAGATAGACCTGTTTATCGGGATGTATCTCATCGGCACCACGATTGCACTGATTGGACGTCGGCGCTACGGGCCAGAGCCGAGCCCGCAAGCGCTGGCAATGCAGGTCCTCGGCTCTGCATTGACGGTAGGTGCTGTCGCCGGATACGAGATCGTTGCGCCGGCCGTCCTATTGTCGTTCCTTCTCTATCGGCGCATTGGGCGATCGGGGGTCCTCTGGAGGTGGGCTCTCGAAGCGGTGCCAACTGTCCTCATTCTAATATTCCTTACTCGTAAGTTCAGCAGCGGACCGGCGCCTCTCAGCTCTATGCCAGGGAATGTCTGGACGGTTGTAGACGGTGCAATTTCCGTGCTCGGCTACACGCTGATCCCGCTTCGCAGCGAGCCTCGTTGGGTGGTCCTGGGCGCAATCATCATCGTGATCGCGGCGGTGTTGTTCCTGGGGCGCAGCCAGCGCCAACGTCTGCGCGGGGTGGGGGACTGGTTTGGGCCGATCATGCTTTCGATAGCGGCGATCGCTATCGGCTACATCATGATCGTGCCGGGTGCCGAACGCTACCCCGTCTCTTCACCGGGTGTACAGAACCGAGCCAACTGTTTCGCGGCTCTTGGGCTCAGCGCACTGACGGTCTTTGTCCTCTGTGCCATTTCCGGCCTCGTGGCGGCAGCCTTGCCAGATCAGGTTTCTGAGAAGGCGCGAGCCAGGACCAGAAGCCTCCTGTCGGTTGGCCTCATCTTCGGCATCTTCCTATTCTGGGGCGTCCGGATAAACGAAGATCGGCGTCGCTGGGAGAATGCCGCAGATATTCAAGCGATCATCGTTTCGGGTACCGAAGAACTCGTCCCATCGCCCCCTTCGAACGCCACACTCTTCACGTCCCCCTATCCGGGCTTTTCGTCCCCGAGCCTGCCCATATTTGGTGGGGGAGGAAACAATGACGAGCTCAGTGCATTCATCGTCCGATACAGCGCACCCGACCTGCGCGCGTTCCCTCTCCTGGAAGCCGTCGGGCTCGAATGCAGGGCCGCCGGCATGGGCACGCCCGATGCCTCGAATAGCACGACAAGCTACGGCGACGGGATCTTCGTAGACCTGCGCTCCAGGAAGGTTTATCGCCCGAAGTCACCGGCCGAATGCCGAAGCGTAATCGAAGAAATGAAGCCTCTGGGCCCCGTGAACTTTGAAGAAGGATGGTGAGTGACGAGGGCGCCCAGATTCCGCCGAGCCGTCAAGCGGCGTCGGAATCGGGGTGGCCTTGTCGCGGCTCCTCGATGCGGCTCTAGCGTTTTTTCGCCGGGGCCGTGACCTTGATCGTCTTGTGGATCGTCTGCGCCTTCGAGCCGGTGCGGGTGGCCCTGACCGTCAGTTTCAGCTTCAGCGTCCTGCCCGGCTTCAACAGCCTCTTGCCGGCGGCCGTCAGCTTCATCTTCAGGGGCTTCTTCTTGCCGGCGGGCACCTTTACCGAGCCCTTCGCAATGACAACCTTTTTTGCCTTCGGCTTCGCCCAGGGGCGGGCCACGGTTCGAGTCTGCTGGTAGGTGGCCTCGCCGCGGGCGCTGCATATTTCGGCGATTTTCCCGGTCGGGCGTCCCCCCTTGGCGTGGCAGTCGACGGACACGGGGCTGATGAAGTTGTTGATCACGTAGACCCTTTTTAGGACCGCCAGCCTGACCTTCTGGGGCTTCCTGGTTTCCGTCTCGTTCCCGGGTCCGGGTGGGGGCGGTTCGGACTTCGGCCCTCCGGGGCCGGGCTTCCAGGCAGGCTCCTGGTTTGTCTGCGCGGATTTCGTCAGTGGAGCCGCCGCGGCACTGCCGTCTGCCGGCCCGACGAGGACCTGCTCGTATTCCGGTTCATCGCCACTGTGGCGGGCGTCGAAGGCGACGCGGGTTCCGTCGGGCGAGAAGACCGGATTGTGCGGGACGATCCAGCCCGGCGGCATCGGGACCTTGTTCCCCGGGCTCGACCCGTCGGCGGGCTCGACCCAGACCTGATCGAGGGAGGGATTTTCGTCGTCGACGTAGGTGACCCTCGTCGAGTCGGGGGACCAGCTCAGGTCGGGCCCGATGTCGGCGTGTTTGACGATTTCCCGCGAGCCCGAGCCGTCCGCGTTGAAGATGACGATGTTGTAGGGGTTGCCGCTGAGCTTGGTGGCGGCAACGTACCGACCGTCCGGGGAGACGACCGGGTCAAGTCCGGACGCTTTGCCGAACTGGGCCGGCGTCCCGGTCCCGTCGGCGGTGCCGGCGTAGATCAGGCCGCCGCGCGAGAAGACCACCCGCCCGTCGGGTGTCCAGGAAGGATGGAGCTCACCGCCGTTGGTGCGGCCGATCGGCACCTGAGGCGAGCTGCCGTCGAACGGGCTGACGAAGACGTCGATCCCCGTGGTCGCCGAGAACGAGCTCTCCTCGTAGGCAACCCGGCTGCCGTCCGGCGACCAGACGGGGGGCAGCTCGAAATTCGCGTTGTATTCCGAGCTTTCCGAGATGTTGGTCGCTTCGCTTTCGGCAGCGCTCTTGGTCGAGTCGACGACGAACGCGTCGTAGAGGCCTGGGTAGTCAGCGATGTAGGCGATCCAGTGACCGTCAGGCGACCAGGACGGCGAGCGCTCCTCACCGTCGGCGGGGTCCGTTTCGGTGATGTTGGAATGAGCTCCCGGGTTGTCCGGGTCGATCAGGCAGATGTCGTATTCGCAGCTGTAGGCGATCTGGTCGGCGTCGGCGCCGGCCGTCGCGACGAAGAGGGCCCCGGCGGCGAGAACCGCGCCAACCCAAAGCAAGCGTACGCTCATCCGTATCGACCATTGCAAGCTTGCGATTCCGGCAGGCTACCAAGTGCATTGCTCCGACCGGTTGCGCGGTTGAGCGCGCGCTGCCGATCTATCCCTGCAGATAGGGGTTCTCGAAGGATGCGACCTCGCCTGAGCGGCTGAGGTCGCTGCGCTCAGGGTGGTCGAGGACGTGGAGCTTGAACATGTGGGTCAGCCACTCGGCGCGCTTGAAGACGCGGGTGTTGGCGAGGTTCCAGTCCCAGTCGAGCTTGCGCAGCTCGTGCTCGTCGTTGAACTCGCGGATCGCGAGCAGCTCGCCGGCGTAGCGGGTGTGGGTGGATAGAGCGAGGTCGTCGACGTAGACGGGGAGGACCGGCAGGTAGGCGTCGGGGCGGCCGTCGAAGAGGCGCAGGGCGTCCTTCGAGGAGCTGTAGAAGTCGACGTCGAGGGTCGCGAAGCCGAGCGGGGCCTCGGGGCCGAGGCCGTCGACGAAGGCCGCCATCGTCTCGGCGATCGGGCCGAAGTGGAGCTCGGCGTTGGCCGGCAGGGAGCGCTCCAGCGCCTCGCGGTCCATCGGGAACCAGCCCTCCTTGTAGAGCTCGGGGTGGTCGCGGTAGTCGGCTGGGGGCGGCATCCCCTCCCCCGTGTCGAAGCCGGCGACGCGGAAGCCGACGCCGGTCTCCTCGCTGATCCGCGCGCCGAGCTCGCAGATGTTGAGCAGGCCGGTGCCGGAGGCGACGCCGAGCTCGACAACGGTGACCCGGGCGAGACCGCGGGCCCGCGCCTCGTCGGCCGCCTTGAGCAGCCCGTAGGCGTGCTGGCGGCGGACGAGCAGGTCGAAGGCGATCTTCGATCGGACGCCGCCGAAGAGGGCGACTCCGAGGGCGGCGAGATTCAGGTGCAGCGGTTCGGTGAGCCGCTCCACGGCGGCCCGCCGCCAGATGTCGCGGCGCGCCAGCTGGCTGCGGAGCAGGGCGTTGCGAGCCACGGCTGAAACCTACCGCCCGCCGCCGCTACCGGACGATCTTCAGCTTGCCGACCTTGGTCGTCGTCTCACCGGCGATCGTCACCGACTGCTGGACCAGCACCTTCTTCGCCGTCGCCAGCTTCTTCGCGTACTTCTTCGTCGGCTTCAGCGAGACGATCGCCTTCTTGCCGGCCTTGACCTTCGCCTTCGCCTTCGCGCTCTGGGCCCTCAGCCTCCGCTTCTTGCCCTTGCCGGTCTTCTTGACGATCTTCAGCTTGAACCTGCAGCCGCCCGGCCTGGCGCTCTTCGGGCACTTGACCCTGACGCCCGGGTAGGCGACCTTGATCGTCTGGGTCAGCGCGGCGGCCGGAGAGCCGTGGCAGTACGCGGTCATCCCGGTGAAGACGAGCGGGACGGAGCAACCCTCGTTGTCGGTCAGGGTGAGGGTCGCCTTGTATTCGCCGGGCTTGGCGTAGGTGTGGGTGGCGCTCACCGTCGGTTCGGGCGGGGACAGCGCGTCCCCGAAGTTCCAGGCGTAGTTCGCGATCGTGCCGTCGGGGTCCGTGGAGGCCGAGGCGTTGACGGTGATCGGGACGCCCGGACGCGCTTTGGCCGGCACCGTGAAGGCGGCGAGCGGGGACTGGTCCGGGACCGCGGCCATCTGCCCCGGGGTGTTGCCGATGCTGACCGGTTTCCCGACGATCAGGTTCGTCGTCAGGTCGATGGTGCGGACAACTTCGTTTTCGTACTCGTTGAAATAGAGGCGCTTCCCATCGGGGCTGAGCGCCACGTATTCGGGGCGGCCGAGGTCGTCGAACACGCTCAGGATCTGCTTGGTTGAAGTGTCGACGACTGCGATTTTCCCGCCATTTTCGAAGTCGCTCGCATACAGGCGCTTGCCATCCGGGCTGATCGCGAGCCCCACCGAGCCCGTCACCGGGATCGTCGGGCCCGTGACCTGGTTGGTGGCGGGGTCGATCACGGAGATCGGGCCCTTTTCGGTGCCGACGAAGACGGTCTTGCCGTCAGGGGTGACCGCGACCCCGTACGGGTGTTTGCCGATTTTGATCGGCGGCCCCGTCACCTGATCGGTGGTCAGGTCGATGACGGAGACGCTTTCCGATGCCTCCTCGGTGACATAGGCCCGCTTGCCGTCGGGGGTGATTGCGATCTCGCTCGGGTTTTCGCCGACTTTGATCGGCGTCCCGATCGGCTGCTTGGTCAGAAGGTCGAGGCTTGTGACGCTTTCGTCCCCCTGGTCGGCGACGTAGGCACGCGTCCCGTCGGGGGTGATCGCGATTCCGAGCGGGTTGGTCCCGACCGGCATTTCCGGGCCGACGACTTTGTTGGTGGCGGTGTCGATCGGTGCGACTGTTCGGCTGTCGTAATTGACCGCGTAGGCGGTCTTGCCGTCGGGGGAGATGGCGATCGTGAACGGCCCGCCTCCGGGGAAGGGGATCGCCGGGGCGGAGACCTGACCGCTGACCGAGTCGAGCACCGCGACCGCAGTTGCCCTCGTAGGTCGTCGCGTAGACGCTCCTGGCCAGGGCGCCGGGCGCGAGCCCGGCGAGGGCGAGGGCAGCCGTCGCGAGGACGGAGGCGATGAGCTTGGTTCGGGTCATGGCTGGTTGAGCCGCACGTGCCAGTGGACTGTGGCGTTCGCGACCCGCAGGCCGTCGGCGTCGACGAGCTCGACCTGGCAGGGGAAGACGACCTTGCCATCGGCGTCGAGCGTGGCCAGGGCCTCCTCCTTGGAGACCGCCGAGCGTCGCGCTTGCATCGATCGGCCCCTTGGCGATCTTCTCGAAGGAGATCTCGGCGCTGCGGGCGAGCGGCGTCACCTCACCGAGTCGCTCGGCGAACGCCCCGACGAAGGCGGCCCCGGAGGCTGCCTCGGCGACGGTGAAGAGCGCGCCGGCGTGCTGGGACCCGACGTGGTTCTTGAGCTCGTCGCGCTCGGGGAGGCGGACCACGGCCTCACCCTCGCCGACGCTCGTTATCTCCAACCCGAGGTGGCCCGCGAAGGGCACCGCCTGGGTCATTCCCTGTGCGATTGCGTCGAAGTCGGTCATTTGCGCGGCAGCCTATATCCCCCGGCACGCGAGGCGGACGAATCTCCCCCGCCTCAGGGGACGCGGTGGACCTCGAAGAGGTTCGTCCCCAGCCCCTGCACGGAGAGGCCGGCGGTGATCGCGATCAGCTCGCCGGAGCGGGCGATCCCATGCTTGGCGGCGAGCGCGGCGCAGTCGTCGAGCAGTCGGTGCACCTCCGGGTCGTGCGCACTCTGGATCGCCGTCACCCCGAAGAGCAGGTTGAGCCGCCGCACGGTCTCGATGCTGGCCGAGATCGCCAGCACCGGCACGTTCGGCCTGTGGGCGGAGACGAGGCGCGCGGTGCGGCCGCTGTTGGTCGGCACGACCAACGCGGCCAGCCCCAGCCGGTAGACGGCGCCGACGGCGCTCTGGGCGACCGAGTCGGCAACGTCCTGCGTCGCCTGGTCGGTCCGCGTGAACAGCCACTCGCCGTAGCGGAGGTCGGGCTCGGTGGCGCGCGCGATCCGGTCCATGACCCGCACCGCCTCGACCGGGTTCTGGCCGACGGCGGTCTCCTCGGAGAGCATCACCGCGTCGGTGCCGTCGTAGATCGCGTTGGCGACATCCGTCACCTCGGCCCGCGTCGGGCGCTTCTCGTGGACCATCGAGGCGAGCATCTGGGTCGCCGTTATCGACGGCTTCGAGCGCAGCCCGGCCTCGCGGATCAGGCGCTTCTGGACCACCGGCACCTCCTCGATCGGTATCTCGATCCCGAGGTCGCCGCGGGCGACCATGATCCCGCCGCTGGCGGCGCGGACGATCTCGGCCGCCTCCTCGGCCGCCTGGCGCCGCTCGATCTTGGCGATCAGGGGGATGTTGGAGTCGAGCGCGCGCAGCCGCGCCACCACCGGCTCGAGGTCAGCGGCCGTGGAGACAAATGAGATCGCCAGCAGGTCGAGCCCCTGCTCGACCGCGAACTCGACCCAGCCGAGGTCGTCGGCGGTCGAGGCCAGGCCGCTCGCGCCCGGGATGTTCATCCCCTTGTGCGAGGAGAGCGTCCCGCCGACCTCGACCTCGGCGGTCGCGCCGGCGTCGTCGCAGCCGTCGACGCGCAGCCGGATCGCCCCGTCCGCCAGGTAGACGAGCTCGTCCTCGCGCAGCGAGGTGATGCCGGGCCAGGCGACCGGGATCGTCCCGTCGGCTCCCTCGAACTCGCCGGCGGCGAGCTTCACGTGCATGCCCGTCTCCAGCTCGGCGACGTCGTCGCGAAGCGAGCCGATCCGCATCTTCGGCCCGGGCAGGTCGCCGAGCACCGCGACCTCGCGCCCGACGCGGCCGGCCGCCTCGCGGATCGACTCGGTCGTGCCGGCGTGGCGCTCGCGGTCGGCGTGGGAGAAGTTGAGGCGGAAGACGTCGACACCGGCCTCGATCAGGCGCTCGAGCACCGCCGGGTCCCAGCTCGCCGGACCGACCGTGGCGATGATCTTCGTGCGACGCCCGGCGACGCTGCTCTGCGGTGTCAATTTCGCCTGCACCGGTATGAGGGTAGAGAGTGCGCGACACCACAGAAGGTGACACGCATTTGTGTGACACTGGCCGGGATGGCCACCGCCGTCAGCGCCCCAGGGAGCAGTGCCGGACCGATCGATGCGGAGGAGGCGGAGCGCCTGCCGCTGCCGCCGTTCGTCGACATCCACCCGCTGCTCCAGCTCCTGCACTTCAACCAGCGGCAGATCGAGTTCGTCTTTCGCGCCAAACGCGAACTCGGCGACGTCTTCGCGCTGCGCACCCCGGAACCGAACAACCTGATCGTCACCAGCCTTCCCGACGACGTGCGCTCGCTGTTCACGGCGAAGCCCGAGGAAGCGCCGTCGCTCGCCGCCGAGTCGCCGCTGCGGCCGATCCTCGGCCCGGACTCGGTGCTCACCTCGCTCGGCGATCGCCACATGCGCCAGCGCAAGCTGCTCCTCCCGCCTTTCCACGGCGAGGCGATCGAGCGTTACTCGCAGGCGATCGCGGAGGCAACCGAGCGTGAGATCGACACCTGGCCGCTGAACACGCCGTTCGCCCTCGCCCCGCGGATGCAGGCGATCACCCTCGACGTGATCATGGCCGGAATCTTCGGAATCGAGGGGCGGCCGGCGAAGGGCACCCCGGAGCGGCGGCTGCGCACCGTCACCAAGAACCTCGTCGCCGTCTCCAGCAAGCCGATCGCCCAGCTCGCCGAGTTGATGAACGTGCGGCGGCGGGAGCCCGTCGGCATCACCCGGGCCGGGGTGACGTTGATCGACAGGCCGATCTACGCCGTGATCGAGCAGCGCCGCCGAGCCGCCGACCTCGAGCAGCGTCGCGACATCCTCTCCCTGCTGCTGCAGGCGCGGACCGAGGAGGGCGAGGAGCTGACCGACCGCGAAATCCGCTCCGAGCTGCTCACCCTGGTCCTCGCCGGGCACGAGACGACGGCGAACTCGCTGGCCTGGGCCTGGGAGCGGCTCGTTCGCAACCCGGAGGCCCAGGAGGAGCTGGTCGAGTCGGTGCGCGAGGGGGATGGCGAGGAGGCGATCGAGCGGACGATCACCGAGACGATGCGCTCGCGGCCGGTCGTCCCGATCGTCGGCCGGCGGGCGAAGCTGCCCTGGCGGCTGGGGGAGTACGGCGTCCGCGCCGACACCCCGGTCCTGATCAGCATCCTCCTCCTCCACCACCGCGAGGACCTCTACGAGGACCCCTTCGAGTTCCGGCCGCAGCGCTGGGCCGGCCGCAAGCCGGGAACCTACGATTGGCTGCCGTTCGGCGGCGGCATCCGCCGCTGTCTGGGCGCGGCGCTGGCGATGGCCGAGCAGCGCGTCGTGCTCGAGGCGACGGCCCGCCGCCTCGACCTCGAGGCCGCCGAGCCCGAGCCCGAGCGTGCCCTGCATCGCAACGTGACGATGATCCCGGCGCGCGGCGCCCGGGTCGTCGCGCGCTCGCGGCTCAGCTGACCCGCAGGTGGCGCCTGAGGAAGGCGACCTGGTCGGCGACGAACGCCTCGTGGGCGGGGCCGTCGTAGACGTCGAAATGGTCGACTCCCGGGTAGGTGCGCAGCTCGCCGCGGGGAGCCCGGCGGGCGGCGGCGATCGCCGGCCCCGGCCGCGCCACCCGGTCGGCCTCGCCGACGCAGACCAGCCAGGGGCAGTGGAGGCGGGCGGCATGGCGGGCGGTGCGGAACGGGGCGCCGAGCAGCCAGCGTGAGGAGACCCGGTTGCGCCAGCGCGAGTCCTCGCCGGCGGCGACGACGCGGCGCCAGCCCGCCTCGCCGCCCGGCGCGTTGATGAAGGCCGCCTCGTCGGGTCGGCCGACCGCCGGAAGCGGCCGCGCCAGCACGGCGGCCCACAGCATCCGGGCCGTGACCAGGGGCGATGACCTGTGCGCCTGGGTGACGATGTCCAGGAACGGCACCTGGCTGACGGCGGCGGCGACCCGCTCGTCGGCCGCGGCGGCGGCCAGCGCGTTCCCCCCGCCCATCGAGGACCCGAATGTCGCCACCCGGTCGGCGTCGGCGCCGGGCAGGGCGCGGGCGTGGGCGATCGCCGCCCGCCAGTCCTCGAGCTGAAGACGGGGTCGGAAGAGGTCGGGCTCGCCGCCGGAATCCCCGAAGCCGCGATGGTCGAAGACGAGGGCCTGCATCCCGGCGGCCGCGAAGCGCTCGGCGAAGGGGCCGAGGCGGTCCCGGCGCGTCCCCGAGAGGCCGTGGGCCATGACCACCACCGGGGCCCGACCACCCGCGCCGCGAGCCGGGTAGAGCCAGGCGGCACAGGCATCGCCGCCCGAATCGAAGACGTGGTCCTGGCGCTCCATGCGATGAGAACGGTCCCCGGCGCCGAGATGTGAGGCGCCGAGCTCGCCGGTCCAGCGGAGAGGGAGGGATTCGAACCCTCGAGAGAGCTTGCGCCCCCTACTCGCTTAGCAGGCGAGTGCCTTCAGCCACTCGGCCACCTCTCCGGGCCACGAAACCTTAGCGTCGCTCCCCGCGCGCAGGGCGGTTAGGCTCGACTCGATGCCTGCCGGCCCGGGACAGTCTCACGAGCGCTTCGAAGAGATCTTCGCCGAGGTCGAGGCGCCGTTCGCGTTCGTCGACCTCGACGCGCTCTCCTCGAACGCCGACGAGATGCTGGGGCGGGCCGGCGAGAAGCCGATCCGGGTCGCCAGCAAGTCGGTCCGCTGCCGCGCCGTGCAGGAGCTGATCCTGCGGCGCCCCGGCTTCGCCGGGACGATGACCTTCACCCTGCCGGAGACGCTGTGGCTGGCCGAGCTCGGCTTCGAGGACCTGCTGCTCGCCTACCCGACGACCGACGGCGGCGCGCTGGAGGAGCTCGCCCTGCGCTCGGCGGCGCTGCCCGAGCAGGCCCCGATCGTCACCGTCGACTGCGCCGAGCACCTCGACCAGATCGAGTCGGTGCTGGGGGCGGGGGCGGCGCCGGTCCGGGTCTGCATCGAGCTCGACGCGAGCTGGTGGGCGGCCGGCGGCCGCCTCAAGGTCGGCGCCAAGCGCTCGCCGGTCCACTCCGCCGAGCAGGCGCTGGCGCTGGCCCGCGAGGTCGAGCGGCGCGAGAAGATCGAGCTGGTCGCGCTGATGGCGTACGAGGGCCAGATCTCCGGGGTCGGCGACCGGCCGCCGGGGCAGCGGCTGCGGGGGGCCGCGATCCGCTTCATGCAGCGCCGCTCGGCGAGCGAGCTGGCCGAGCGCCGCGGCGCAGCGGTCGCCGCCGTCCGCGAGGTCGCCGACCTCGAGGTCGTCAACGGCGGCGGCACCGGCAGCCTCGAGCTGACCGCCGCCGAGGAGGCGGTGACCGAGGTGACGGCCGGCTCGGGCTTCTACGCCCCGGCGCAGTTCGACCACTACAGCCGCTTCAGCCTCACCCCCGCGGCCGGCTTCGCGCTGCCGATCGTGCGCCGGCCGGGGCCGGGGATCGCGACCGCCCTGGGCGGCGGCTACCTCGCCTCCGGCGCCGGCAACGCCGGCCGCCTGCCGGTCCCCTGGCTGCCCGAGGGGCTGAGGCTCGACGCCGAGGAGGGAGCCGGAGAGGTGCAGACGCCGCTGCTCGGCGCCGCCGCCGACGGGCTCGGAATCGGCGACCGGGTCTTCATGCGCCACTCGAAGGCCGGCGAGCTCTGCGAGCGCTTCGACTCCCTCTACCTGATCGAAGGCGGGGCGATCGTCGACTCGGTCCCCACATACCGCGGCGACGGCCAGACCTTTCTCTAGCGTCGGCGGGGGTTGCGGCTCCAGGTCAGGGCCCAAGTACCCGGGTCGCGTACTCGTTGGCGAAGGCGCGGCCGGGGTCGAGCTCGTCGCGGGCGGCCTGGAAATCCGCCCAGCGGGGGTAGCGCGGCGCCAGCGTCTCGGCGGTCTGGAAGTGGCGCTTGCCCCAGTGGGGACGGCCGCCGAAGCCGTTCATGATCTCCTCGACCGCTTGGAAGTAGGGCCGCCACTCCATCCCCCGGTACTGGTGGACTGCGATGTAGGCGGTGTCCCGCTCGTGGGAGGGGCTGAGAAGGGCGTCGTCGGCGGCGGTCACCCGCATCTCGATCGGGAAGAAGACGGGGTAGCGGTTGCCGCGCACCCACTCGATCACCCGGCGCGCCGCCTCGGGCCCGTGCTCGCGCGGGACGCCGTACTCCATCTCGGTGAAGCGGACGCGGCGCTCGTTGGCGAAGATCCGGTCGCTGCGGTCGGTCGCGCGGCTGCCGGAGGCAAGGCGGGCGGCGAGGCGCGAGAAGGCGGGGATCCAGCGCGGGAAGGCCTTGCCCGCCGCCGAGATCGCCTCCAGCGCCCAGTTCTCGAGAACGACGTCGTTGAGGTGGGCGGCCAACCGCCCCCGCGGCCTCGGAGGAGCGTCGGTGCGGTTGCGCTCGAGGACGAGGGCCGAGTCGGCGTAGGGGAAGGTGAAGAGCTCGAAGTGGTCGTGGGCGTCGGCGCGCTCCTGGAAGGAGTCGAGGACCTCCTCACGCGGGTGCGGGGCGTCGACGCGGTCGAGGGTGAAGGCGGGGACGCAGCGGAGGGTGACGGCTGAGATCGCGCCGAGCGCGCCGATCCCGACCCGGGCGGCGCGCAGCAGGTCGCCGTCGGCGTCGAGCGCGCGGACGCTGCCGTCGGCGAGGACGAGCTCGATCCCGACGACCTGCGAGGAGATGTTGCGCAGCTTGGCGCCGGTGCCGTGGGTGCCGGTCGAGATCGCGCCGGAGATCGTCTGCCGGTCGATGTCGCCGAGGTTCTCCATCGCCAGTCCGAGGCCGGCGAGCGCCTCGTTCAGGTCGGCGAGGACGGTGCCGCCGCGCACCTGGACGAGGCCCGAGGCGGGGTCGGCGTCGATGACGCCGGTGAGCGCGCCGGCGTCGATCATCGTGCCCTCGGTGAGCGCCGCCTCGGTGAACGAGTGCCCGGAGCCGGCGACGCTGAGCGGGGCGCCGCCCTCTGCGGCCGCGGCCACTGCGGAGGCCAGCTCGTCGCGGTTGCGCGGGCGGATCAGCCGCCGCGGGCGACAGCTCTGGTCACCGGCCCAGTTTCGCCACTCGGCCATCGCCGCAGCCTAGTGGCCTGACCGGCTGCGGCTCAGCGGCGGGCGGCCCCGGGGAGCTCGTGGCGGAGGGCGTAGACCGCGGTGAAGAGGAGGACCGCGGCGACGGCGATGCTCGGCGGCGCGTAGCCGGCGAGCTCGGCGGTGGCGCCGCCGGCGAGCCCGCCGAGCACCTGCCCGGTCGCCCAGGCCATGTTGGAGAGGCCGCCGGCGAGGCCCTCCTGGAGCGGGCCGGACTCGGTGGTCTCGGTCAGCATCGTCATCGCCGGCGCGAAGCAGGTGCCGGCCCCGACCGAGACGACGAGGAGCGCCGCGACGACGACGCCGACCCCCGCCGCCGCCGCGATCCCGAGCATCCCGGCGGCCGAGACAACGAGCCCGGCGACGAACGGCCCGCGGCGGCCGACCCGGTCCGAGTAGCGGCCGACGAGCGGAGCGAGGACGGCCTCGATCCCGGCGGCGGCGACGAAGCTGCCGGCGATTGCCAGGTGAGTTCCGCCGAGGTCGTCGATCCGCAGCGGCACCAACACCTCGATCGCGCCGAACATCAGCGAGGGGACGGCGATGAAGGCGGTCGCGGTCAGCACCGGGCGGGAGAGGACCGCCGCCACCACCTCGGCCAGCGTCTGGCGCTCCGACGGCGCCGACTCCGGGGTCCGCCAGACGAGCGCGGCAAAGCCGGCGGAGATCGCGAGCACGGCGCTGAAGACGATCTCGGTGCCGATCTCGGCGGCCAGCGCCCCGAGGGCCGGGCCGATCAGGGCGCCGGCGACGGCGGTGCCGAGCGCCGTGCCGATCACCGAGCCGCGGCGCTCGGGGGGCGAGCTGGTGATCAGCCAGGTGAGGGCGCCGGACCAGATCAGGGCGCCGGCGACACCCTGGCTGAAGCGGGCGGCGTCGAGCAGCCCGACCTGCTTGCCGAACCCGAAGACGACGCTGGAGACGCCGATCAGGGCGAGGCCGGCGAGGACCGTGCGCCGCGGCCCGACGCGGCTGGCGAGCAGGCCGGCGGGGAGCGAGGCGAGCAGGGTGCCCGCCGCGTAGGCGGCCGAGAGGACGCCCGCTTCGGCCTTGCTGAGCCCGAGCTGGTCGACGTAGTCGGGCAGCAGCGGCGCGATCGCCGAGTAGAAGGCGACGTCGAAGAGGATCATCGTCGAGGCGATCAGCAGCAGGCGGCGCATCGCCCCATCCAATCAACCCGACCCCGCCGGCACCCCGCCTTTGCGTCTAGCATCGAGCGCCCGGCTACTCCCCGGAGGGGTGGCAGAGCGGTTGAATGCGCCGGTCTTGAAAACCGGTAGCCGTCGCAAGGCGGCTCGTGGGTTCGAATCCCACCCCCTCCGCTGGCAGGAAACCGCGGGCCCCGACCGAACGACCGGGAATGGAGCAGAGAAGCCGCCGCGAGCGGAGGCGCGAGCGCCTGATAGCCCGGGCGGAGAACGCGAGGGACGCATTCGGCCTGGTGTTGGTCCTCGTCCTGCTCACCTACGTGCTGGCCTCGGTGGTCGCCAACGACGGCTGGGGGGCCGTGCTGCTGACGGTGACCACCAGCGCCACCGCGATCGTCGCCCTGACCAGCTCCCACGCTCGCGAGGCGTTCGTCAGGCGGGTGATCGCGATCGCCCTGTTCGCGGTCCTGCTGGCGACGACCTCGGCGATCTCCGGCGGCAGGCCGTGGCTGAACGTCGCCTCCTTCCTCGTCATCTGCCTGCTCGCCGTCGCGATGGCGGCCGTGCTGCAGCGCGTGGTCACCTCCCAGGAGGTCTCCTCACGGACGATCCTCGGCGCGATCAGCGTCTACACGTCGATGGGGATCCTCTTCACCTGGGCCTACGGGACGATCGACCGGATCGAAGGAGGCGGCTTCTTCGGCGCCATGCCGACCGACGGCAGCGACTTCCTCTTCTTCAGCTACACGACCCTGACGACGACCGGCTACGGGGACCTGGTGCCCGTCGGCCAGGTCGGCCGGATGGTCTCCGGGCTGGAGATGATGCTCGGCCAGGTCTTCCTCGTCACTCTGGTGGCCGGCCTCGTCAGCCTCTGGCGGCCGGGCGAAGGAATCCTGCGCCGGCGCGAGCGCCGCTCGGGCGGCGCGACCGCCGACCAGGCCTAGTCGGCGAGCTCGACGCGCTCGATCGTCTGCGGCTCGACGGGCTGGTCGCCGGCGCCGGTCGGCGCCGCCTCGATCGCGTCGACGGCATCCATGCCCTCGACGACCTTGCCGAAGACGGTGTGCTTGCCGTCGAGCCACGGCGCCGCCTCGGTGGTGACGATGAAGAACTGCGAGCCGTTGGTGTCCGGACCGGCGTTGGCCATCGCCAGAGCTCCCCGCACGATCTTGTTGTCGTTGAACTCGTCCTCGAAGGTGTAGCCGGGGCCGCCGCGGCCGGTGCCCTCGGGGCAGCCGCCCTGGATCATGAAATCGGGGATCACCCGGTGGAAGACCAGGCCGTCGTAGAAGCCGTCGCCGGCGAGCTTGCGGAAGTTCTCGACGGTCTTCGGCGCGTCCCCGTCGTGGAACTCGACGACGATCGGCCCGGCACTTGTCTGGAGGGTCGCCTGCGACATCGGCGAGAACCCTACCGATCGCCGCCTGTCGCGCCGCCGCTCCTCAACCGCCGACCCGGACGGTCAGCGAGCGCGAGGCGCCGGGAGCGTAGGGCCAGCGCTCCTCGGAGATCGAGACGGCGCGCAGGCGGATTCGCGCCGTGCCGGTCACGTAGCGGAAGCGGTACCGGGCCCTGAAATGGCCGCTGTGGTCGCTGCGGGTAACGAGGACAGGGCGCCAGAGCCCCGTCGCCGCCTCCAGGTATTGGATCGCGACCAGCTTGCCGCGCCGGGGGATCGGCGCGCCCTGGGCGCGGACCCTGCCCCAGAGCCGAATCGCCTCCCCCGTCCTCAGCGAGGCCGGCGCCGCGTGGAAGACGAGGCCGCTGCGCACCCTGAGGGAGAGCGGCGCCCGCCGCGCCCGCTCGAGCCGCTCCTCGCCCCTGAAGACGACGGAGATCCGGCGCGAGGTGCCCGGAGGCAGCTCGAGCCGGAAACCCCCGTGCCGGCCGGTGCGGACCGTGGCGGCGCGGCGCGGCGCGACCGAGCCCCGCGAGGGCCTGGCAACAACCGTGACCCGGCGGCCGGCCAGCCCCGCCCCCTCGGAGTCGAGCAGGCGGCCGCTGAGCGCGGCGGCGGCGCCGAAGGGCACGGTCACCGAGGTCCCGCGTCGGCTGTGCCAGCGCAGCCGGGCGAAGATCCGCGTCTTGCCGCGCGCCACCGGAGCCTTACCCGCTCGCGAGGACCGGGACCTGTCCGCCTGGGCCTGCGGCGGCTGCGGCTTGCGCAGGGTCATCTCGGTCCCGTCGGCCCGCCTGGTCGTGATCGCCGCATTGCCGGCGGCGTCACTTGCCTCGGCCTGGAAGAGGTAGACACCCGGGGCCAGGGACTCGGGCAGGCGGGCGAGGAGCTGGGCGCGCCCCGGCTGCCCGTCCCGCGAGAAGCGGGCGCGCAGGTCGGTCCAGGCGTCGGCGCCCAGCCGGCGGTAGCGGATCTCGCCGCCGACCGGGCCGGAGAGGTCGTCGGCGACGTCGGTGCTCACCGAGTCGGGGAAGCCGTCGCCATCGACGGCGGCGAAGGCGACGGCGGGCGGCACGTTGTCGTAGCGCAGCGGCGTCTCGATCGCCGTCGAGGCCGCGTCGTTGCCGGCCTCGTCGCGAAGCCAGACGTGAAAGCTGTAGAGGCCGGGGGCCGGCAGCGCGCGGTCCGGGACGGCGGCGACGTCGCGGCCGGGCGCGAACTGGACGCCGGTGTCGTAGCCGGCGGGGCCGGTGATCCTCCAGTAGGCGCCCCAGATCGGGCTCGCGACCCCCTGGTCGGGGTTGCTCCAGGCGAGATCGAAGTCGTTGACCCGGCGCCAGCCCTCGCCGCCGGCCACCCCGAGCGACCGGGGATGAGCCGGGGCGTTGTTGTCGACGCGGATCGTGCGCGCCGGCAGGCAGCCGACGTTGCCGGCGAAGTCGGTGAGGCAGTGCTGGAGGGTGTGCGGGCCGTCGCTGAGAGCCGTCGTGGAGATCGTCTGGGCGGCGGCGACGGCGGTGTCGCAGGGTCGCATCGTCGTCGCCCGCCACTCGCCCCCGATCTGCGTCTTCGCGCAGTTGTACTCGGTGAGCGCGACCCGGGAGCCGTCGACGTTGGTCTCGCCGAAGCGGACGCCGCTGCCGATGTCGGCGCCCCAGGCCTGCAGGCCGCGCGGGCCGCGCTGCCAGCCGGTGCTGGTGGCGTCGCCGCCGATCGAGCCGGTCGGCGCGGCGTCGTCCTCGACGGTGATCGTCAAGGCCCGCAGGGCGGAGAAGGAGCCGGGTTCCAGGCTGCACCACTTGCTCTCCGCCCGGGCGCAGAGCAGGCGGTCTTCGAAGGCCCACTGAGGAGGAGAGAAGCCGGCGACGAAGTCCCTCAGCGCGACGTCGGTCGTCGAGGCCCAGGCGAAGGGCGCGAAGCCGCCGTCGCCGCTGTCGGTTCCGAGCCGCTGCTCGACGCCGTCGTGGAGCGCGTGCCACCAGGTGCCGCGGACCTGGACGATCCCCGTCCCCGGCGGGGTCGTCCAGCGCCAGCTCGCGAAGCGGTTGCCGGAGACCGTCTGCTGGCCGTCGCGGGTGAAGCTCTTCAGGTGCGCGTCGGCGAACGGATCGGAGCCGGCAGGCGTCGCGCAGTAGGAGTCGGGGCGGAACTTGGCGCCTCCTGTCGTGTCGGACCAGACCGCGTCGGAGCCGAGGTGCCAACCGCACTGGGCGACGGCGTACTTGCCCGCCCTCGCCTCGCTCGCCCCGAGCAGCAGCAGCGCCGCCGCCAGCCCGATTCCCATCGCGACGATGCGACCCCGACCTCCGCGCGTACCCGACATGGACCCTCCTTCGCTCGACGGCATTGGCTGGGCCAAGCCCGTGGGCCTGGCGATCTCTCCCCCCTCCCCACCCGCGGCGGCGCTTTGCGAGAATGGGCCGATGCCGACCAAGGACCAGATAACCGAGAAGCTCCGAGCCGTGATCGACCCCGAGCTGAGGCGCTCGATCGTCGAGCTCGGAATGGTGCGCTCGATCGAGATCAAGGACAACGGCCGGGTCGAGGTCATCGTCTCGCTGACCACGGCGGGCTGCCCGATCCGCTCCCACTTCGAGCAGGCCGTCGCCAAACAGGTGATGGAGCTCGACGGGGTGACCGAGGTCGGCGTCGGCTTCGACGTCCTCTCCGACGAGGAGAAGGGCAACCTGCAGCAGACGCTCGGCCGCGGCAAGCTGCCCGAGGGCGCGCTGGCCCAGGTGAAGAACGTGATCTGCGTCGCCTCAGGCAAGGGCGGGGTGGGCAAGTCGACGATGACCGCCAACCTGGCCGCGGCGCTGAGCGCCGAAGGCCACGCCGTCCGGCGCCCTCGACTGCGACGTCTACGGCTACTCGATCCCGCGCATGCTCGGCGTCAACCGCAAACCCGAGGTCAACGGCGAGCGCAAGATCCTCCCGATCGAGGCCGCCGGCGGGGTCAAGGTGATGTCGATCGGCTTCTTCGTCGAGGAGAACGCGGCCGTCGTCTGGCGCGGGCCGATGCTCCACAAAGCGATCCAGCAGTTCCTCGAGGACGTCGCCTGGGGCGAGCTCGAGTACCTGCTGCTCGACCTGCCCCCGGGGACCGGCGACGTCTCGATGACGCTCGCCCAGCTCCTCCCCCAGGCCAAGTTCGTGATGGTGACGACGCCGCAGCCGGCGGCGCAGACGGTCGCCAAACGCGGCGCCGACATGGCGGCCAAGTTCGACCTCGAGCTGCTCGGCGTGATCGAGAACATGTCCGGCTTCACGACCCCCGACGGGGAGCGCTTCACGATCTTCGGCGAGGGCGGCGGCCAGCTGCTCGCCGACGAGCTCGACATCCCCCTGCTCGGCAAGGTGCCGCTGTCGGAGCCGCTGCGCGAACACGCCGACGCGGGCACGCCGTTGGTCACGGCCGAGCCCGACTCACCCGCCTCGCAGGCGATCCGCCAGGCGGCGCGGGGAATCGTCGCGGCGACTCCGCAGGAGCTGCCGGTGCTGCAGGCGACGCCGGCGTCGGCCGAGCCGCCCCCGGTCAGCGGCACGCCGCTGCCGATGGCCTAGCCGCCGCTAGGAGCCCATCGCGCGGGCGATCACGACCCGCTGGATCTCGTTCGTGCCCTCGTAGATCTGGGTGATCTTGGCGTCGCGCAGCATGCGCTCGACCGGGTACTCGTTGACGTAGCCATAGCCGCCGAGCACCTGGATCGCCTCGACCGTCACCCCCATCGCGTTGTCGGAGGCGAAGAGCTTCGCCATCGATGTCCACTTGCCGAGGTCGGCGGGGCGCTCGGGCCTGTCGGCCATCGAGCAGGCCTTGTAGAGGAGCTCGCGGGCGGCGGCGGTGCCGGTCTCCATGTCGGCGAGCTTGAACTGGATCGCCTGCAGGTTGTTGATCGGCTTGCCGAAGGCGATCCGCTCCTTCGAGTACTCGTTGGCGTAGTCGGTCGCGCCCTGGGCGATGCCGACCGCCTGGGCGGCGGCGCCGAGGCGGGTGCGCTCGAGCGTGCCGAGGGCGACGCTGAGGCCCTTGCCCTCCGCCCCGACCATGTTCTCGTGGGGGACGCGGACGTCGGTGAAGGAGGGCGAGCCGGTGGGCGAGCCCTTGATCCCGAGCTTGTGCTCGAGCTTGCCGGGGTCGAAGCCGTCGCGATCCTTCTCGACGACGAAGGCGCTGATCCGGTGGTTCTCGCGGTCGGTGACGGCGAAGACGACGTAGAAGTCGGCGATCGTGGCGTTGGTGATCCAGTTCTTCTGGCCGTTGATCACCCACTCCTCGCCGTCGCGGACGGCGGTCGTCCGCATCGCGGCGGGGTCGCTGCCGGCCTCGGGCTCGGAGAGGGCGAAGGCGGGCGACCACTCACCGGCGGCGCACTTGGGCAGGAAGCGATCCTTGAGCTCGTCGGACCCGAAGAGCTGGATCGGCAGCGTGCCGAGCTCCTGGATCATCAGGATCAGGGCCGAGGAGGCGCAGGCCTTGGCGATCTCCTCGACCGCCATCTGCAGGACGAGGGTCCCGGTCCCGGTGCCTCCGTGCTGCTCGGAGAAGGGCAGGCCGAGGATGTCGTGCTCGGCGAGCAGCTCGCGCACGTCCCACGGGTACTTGCCCTCGCGGTCGATCTCGCCGGCGCGCGGGGCGATCTTCTCCTGCGCCAGCCGGCGCACCATGTCGCGCAGGTCACGCGACTCCTGGGGGATCTCGTAGGTGGGAGATTCGGTGGCCGTGGTCATCGGCCCGGAAGTCTATGGAGGGGGACGCCGAACCGGCGCTGAGGCCGATGCCGCCGGCGGCATTCCGCCCGCCGGTGGAGGCGGATGGGCGCGGTAGAATCTGACGCCGGGGAGGGATTCGGTTTGGAGGAACGGAGGAGGGTCGTATGAGGGGGCTGGGCAGAGTGGTGGCCGCTGCGGTGGTCTGCGCTGCGGCGCTGAGCGCAACGGCGGCATCCATCGAGACGAGCTCGGCGGCGGCCGACTGGCGGCTGCAGGCCCACATCGAAGGCGAAAGCTACCGGCCCAATCTGCCGCTGCTCGGGATCTCCTGTCCGTCCACCAAGCTCTGCGTCGCCGTCGGCGAACTGGACGAGATCATCTCCTCGGCGAACCCGACCGGCGGTCCCTCGACCTGGCGAGAGGCCCGGCCCACCGGCGAAGCGGAATCCGACTGCCACGCAACCTGGGTCCCTCCCTGCAGGGATCCGAAGGGCCGCAGGATCAGGAGCGTGTCGTGCCCCTCGGCGCAGCTCTGCGTCGCCGTCACCGGAGAAGGCTACGTCTACTCCTCGACCGACCCGACCGGCTCGGGGGACGACTGGCGGGTCGTCGACGTCGACGGCGACGGCCGCGACACCCACCTGTGGAGCGTTTCCTGCCCGACCGCGTCGCTGTGCGTGGCCGTCTCCGGGGAACGGTATACGTCCGGAAAGGTCCTGACTTCCACCAACCCGACCGGCGGCACCGCCGCCTGGACCGTCACCCAGCTCGACGAATCGCTCGACCTTCGCGGGGTCTCCTGCGGGACGCCGACCCTCTGCGTCGCGGTCGCCCAGCAGGGCCGGCTGCTCGTCTCGCGCAACCCGACCGGGGGGGCCGGGGCCTGGACGGAGCTGGGGACGCCGGGCGGCCCCGGCGACCTGCAGGGCGTCTCATGCGCGGCGACGGTGATCTGCGTCGCCGGTAACTCAGGCGGCAACCTGCTGACCTCCACCAACCCCGACTGCCGCGTCCAGCTGGCATGAGGCGGACGGCGGAGCCTCCGTCCAGGTGACCGGCGTCAGCTGCCTCCCCACGCGGCAGTGCGTCGCGGTCGACAACAACGGCGACGTGCTCAGCTCGAGCAACCCGACCGGCGGGCGCAGCTCCTGGGCGCTGACCAAGCTGATCCCCTACGTGCAGCCCCCCGGCGAGCACGAAGAGCCCCTCAACGGCCTGTTCGACGTCTCCTGCGTGTCGAGCTCGTTCTGCGCTCTGGTCGCCGCCGACGGGCAGATCTTCACCAACACCGATCCCTTTGGCAGGGCATCGGGGCCCTCGAGGACTCCGCCGGCGGCCGCAGGAAGCGCGGCCCAAAGCGCCCCCGCGTCACGATCGCCAAACTCGTCCTCCCGACGAGGCGGGCGCTGCGCGAGCATCGCGCCCGGGTCATGGTCCGCTTCTTCGCCAACGGCCCGGTGCGCCGCTTCGAGTGCAGGATCAACCACCGCCGCTTCCACTCCTGTCGCTCCCCCAAGCGCTTCCGGGTCGGGAAGAAGGGCACCTACGCGATCCGCATCCGCGCTGTGGGGAAGACCGGCCTGCGCGGCCGGGCGACCGTCAAACGCTTCTTCACCGGCAAACGATGCATCCGCCGCCGGTGCTTCGCGCCGGCCGGCGAGCTGCCGCTGAAGCGGCGGAACTGAAAGCGCTACCTACGCCGCGCTCTTGGACTTGGTCGAGCCCCAGACGTCGAAGAGGATCTGGATGCGGCGGGCGACGAGGTAGGTGCCGCCGATCATCCAATCGGGACCATCGCCAGGCTGAGCCCAAACGAACTCCTCCATGGCCGCGGTGTCCTCCCCGCGGAGGTTGGCGGTACCGTCCTTAAATCCCATCAAATTGCGAGGCGTCGATTGCTCGCGCGAGGTGCTCGAAGTCCGGCCGAAGCCAGCCTGTTGCCAACGGAGAGCAGCGGTGGAGCTAGCGATCCGAGTGAGGACGTGGATTGCGTGGAAGGCGACCTGGGGATCTTTGGCGCGCCTGGACGCAGAGGTCGCCGCCGGAGCGATCCGGATCGAGATCCTCGCCGGGAAAGAGGGGAAGTGGCTCGAGGGCGGCGGGGTGCTTCGATGCCAGACCGAGCTGGGGCTTCCTGAGCAACGACGGTCCGAAGCCAAATGTGAGGGTTAAGGACGCGGGCCCGAGGCCAAGGGCCTCGCCTGTGTCGGAGGGCACCTCAGAAGGCTCGCCGCCTGCGGTGCCAGCCGGCCGACCCCAGGTGAGGGCGGCTGCAGCTTTCGTCCATCCGCTTAGCAACTGACGGAGCGCAAGCGGGTCGGATGCAGTGAAGTCGTAGGTCGCGAAGTTGAGAAATTCTGGCGATGGGGTGGCGACGCCAGCTTGATGAGATCCGTGGAAGATGACTCGTTCGCCAAGCCCCTGATAGCCGCCCGCCTGTTCCTTGGATCCCGAGGGGGTGACGCGGCGGACAGCAAAGCCAGCGCCAAGCGCCGCGAACTACGTAAGAAGTTACCGTGGAACTGATTTAGATTTCAGCCCAGCCCGAGACTTTAGAGCCTCCTTGTACGTTCTGAGCCAGTGGCGTCTATCAGCGTTGATTGAGGACTCTGGATCTACACACTCATATGAAGCACCACTAAGCCTACCTGCGCAGCTTTTTGGACATCATTTCGATTTGCTTGCGAACAACTACAACTGCGCAAGCGGCAGCAAGCCCCTACGCCGCGCTTTTGCTCTTGTAGTAGTCGGCGTTGATCTCGGCGTATTTGGCCCACTCGGCGGGGAGCTGGTCCTCGGCGAAGCAGGCGTCGACGGGGCAGGCCTCGACGCAGGCATCGCAGTCGATGCACTCGTCGGGATCGATGTAGAGCATCTCGACCGAGTCGTAATCGGGCTCGTCGGGGGTCGGGTGGATGCAGTCCACCGGACACACCTCGACACACGAGTTGTCCTTGGTGCCGATGCACGGCTCGGCGATCACATAGGTCATTCGGGCCTGTCTCCTGGGTCGTCTTTGCAGTGCGCCGCGGAGCTTGCCCCCGCCGGCGCGAGCGGACATTCTAGGGAAGTCCGGCCCGAGACCTTGGGATGATGTCCCGATGCTGCTGCTGACAGGGGCAACCGGAAGCATCGGGTCGCGCCTGCTGCCGCTGCTCCTCGACGCCGACGAGCAGGTCCGGTGCTTGGTCCGGGAGCCGCGGCGGCTGGGCGAGCGGCGCGTCGACGTGCAGATCGCGCTCGGCGACCTCGGTGAGATGTCGGACCCCTACCTGGTCCGCCAGGCGCTGCGCGGGGTCGACACGGTGGTCCATCTGGCGGCGACGATCCGCGACCAGCCGCCGCACCGGATCGAGGAGCTCAACGGGCTCGCAACGGTGCGGCTGCTGCGCGCGGCGGAGCGCAGCGGGGTGCGGCGCTTCATCTTCTTCAGCGCCCTCAACGCCTCCGCCTCCCAGCGCACGCGCTTCTTCCGGGCCAAGTGGCTGGCCGAGCAGGCGGTCGAGTCGTCGCCGCTCGAGTCGATCGTCTTCGCCCCCTCGATCGTCTATGACCGCTCCGACCCCTGGGTCACCCTGCTGAGGCGGTTCTCGTTCCTGCCGGTGATGCCGGTGTCCGGAGAGGGCGCGGCGCCGGTTCCAGCCGATGTGGGCGGCGGACGCCGCCCGCTGCGTCGTGGAGGCGCTGAAGGGCGGCGATCGGGACCGCTACGAGCTCGCCGGCCCGGAGACCCTGAGCTACGACGAGATGTCGGACCTCGTCAGCCGCGCGGCGGGTCGCCCCCGTCCCCTGGTCCACGTGCCGCTGCCGCTGATCCGCACAGGCCTGCTTGCGGCGCGCTCCCTTTTCGGCGAGTCGGTGTTTGCAACCTGGGAGGAGGCGGAGCTGATGGAGGTTTCGATGACCACCGATCGCGGTACCGGCGATGCAGAGGCCCTCGGGGTCGCGCCGAGGAGGATGGGCGAGGTCCTGGAGGAGGCCTAGGCGCGGGCCGCTTCTCCGAGCACCCCCCTTCTGGCGCAAGCCTAATTACCGGCGGCGGCCGGCACGAGGAAGCCGCGGAGCTCGTAGACGACCCCATCCGATTCGTGGACGACCTGGTGCCACGTGTACCGAAAGACCTCCCAGCCCGCGAGCTTGAGATGCCGATCGCGACGACGGTCGCCCTCGAAGGCGGTGTTGGTCTGATGGGAGGCCCGGTCGTCCGTTTCGACGATGAAGCGGCGGTCGCGCCAGAGGAAGTCGGCGATGACCTGGCGGTCGGGAAGGTCGATCGGAACGTTGACCTCGGGTGGGGGCAGATTCGCTCGCGCGCAGAGAGTCAGAAAGGCACGCTCCAGCCCCTCGTTCGCCCGCTCGCTTCGCGGGTCGTGCTCGTCGATCGCGAGGCGAAGCCGGCCGACCCCCCTGCGCCCGCGGCTGCGCTCGATCACCTCGGACACGGCGTTGAGGTCGAAGACGCGGTGGATTTCCGCCTGGGTAATTGAGTTCTGCAGCTCCCGCACGCGGGCGACCGCCGCGAGGTCCAGAAGGGTGCGGGCGACAGTGGTGCAGGGAATGCCGTTGACCACGGTCCTGTCCTCGTCGCGAATGCAACCAGGACGGTGGGCGGCGATTCCGGTCGGCGACCGTCCACGTCTTCCGGGTGCAGTCACGTCGACCGATGTCCACCCCCGAAACCCGAGCCCCCAGAGCGCTGCCGCCGAGCGATGCGACAGAACCGCCCCAGGGCCACAGGCGAGCACCGCCGCGAGCCAGCGGCCCCGCTTCGACAGGAGCGGGTGACCGACCGCGTAGACGCCCTGGTGTACCCGGTGCAGCCTGCCGGCAACGACCCTCTTGTCGACGGCCTTGACACCCAAGCCCAGTTCGCGGAGCTGGGATAGCGTCACCACCCCGTGCTGCCCGGCGGCAAGGGCGGCGATTGCTCCATCCCTCAACACCCCCGACCGCCGATGGGCCGAACTTCCTCCGTATTGGCGTATTGCCGGCCCGTCGGCGGTCATTGCGGGCCCGTCCGCGGTGTCATTGCGGGAAGGCTGGCGGGTCCCTGCGCGCCAATGACGCGCAGTTTGGGTCGATTCTGGCCGGAAACGCGAGAGGCCCGGCGATAAGCCGGGCCTCTCGAAGTCGCTCGCCCCTGGGGCGAGCTGCGCGCCTCGGACGGTGTCCGTGGCCTGCCGACGGGCCGCGTGGCCCGGCGGTTGGCTACATCATCCCGCCCATGTCGGGCATGCCGCCGCCGGGCATGCCGCCGCCGGCACCGGGCTCCTCCGGCGGCTCGGCGATGATCGCCTCGGTGACGAGGATGTTCTTGGCGATCGAGGCGGCGTTCTCGAGCGCCGAGCGCGTCACCTTGGTCGGGTCGATGACGCCGTCTTTGATCAGGTCGCCGTACTCGCCGGTGGCGGCGTTGAGGCCTTCTCCGGCTTTCAGCTCGCGGACCTTGTTGACGACGACCGAGCCCTCCTCGCCGGAGTTCTCGGCGATCTGGCGGACCGGCTCCTCGAGCGCCCGGTGGACGATCTTCGCCCCCGTGTGTTCGTCGCCGTCGCCGACCTTGTCGGGGTCGAGCCCGTCCTGGGCATTGAGCAGCGCAACGCCGCCACCCGGGACGACACCCTCCTCGAGCGCCGCGCGGGTCGCCTGCAGGGCGTCCTCGACGCGGTGCTTTTTCTCCTTCATCTCGGTCTCGGTGGCGGCGCCGACCTTGACTACGGCGACACCTCCGGCGAGCTTCGCGAGGCGCTCCTGGAGCTTCTCGCGATCGAAGTCGGAGTCGGTGTTCTCGACCTCGTTTTTGATCTGCTTGATCCGACCCTTGATGTCCTCGCCGTCACCGGCGCCGTCGATGATCGTCGTCGTGTCCTTGGAGACGACGACGCGACGGGCCTTGCCGAGCTGGTCGATCTGGGTGTTCTCGAGTTTGAGGCCCATCTCCTCGGTGATCACCTCGCCGCCGGTGAGGATCCCGATGTCCTCGAGCATCCGCTTGCGGCGGTCGCCGAAGCCGGGGGCCTTGACCGCGACGCCGGTGAAGGTGCCGCGGAGCTTGTTGACGACCAGGGTCGCCAGGCACTCGCCCTCGACGTCCTCGGCGACGATCAGCAGCGGCTTGCCGCCCTGCATGACCGCCTCGAGCACCGGCAGGATGTCCCGCACGGAGCCGATTTTCTGGTTGGCGATGAGGATGTACGGGTCCTCCAGCACCGCCTCCATGCGGTCCTGGTCGGTGACCATGTACGGGGAGATGTAGCCCTTGTCGAACTGCATCCCCTCGGTGAACTCCAGCTCCATGCCGAAGGTCTGGCCCTCCTCGACGTTGACGACGCCGTCTTTGCCGACCTTCTCGATCGCGTCGGCGATCACGTTGCCGATCTCGTCGTCGCCGGCGGAGATGGCGGCGACACGGGCGATCTGCTCCTTGCCCGCAACCTCTTTCGACTGCTTCTCGCGGAGGTTCTCGACGACCTCCTCGACGGCCTTCTCTATGCCGCGGCGCAGGGCCAGCGGGTTGGCGCCGGCGGCCACGTTCTTGAGGCCCTGGCGGACGATGATCTGGGCCAGCAGCGTCGCCGTCGTCGTGCCGTCGCCGGCGACGTCGTTGGTCGCCGTGGCGACCTCACGGACTAGCTGTGCACCCTGGTTCTCGAAGACGTCCTCGACCTCGACCTCACGGGCGATTGTGACTCCGTCGTTGGTGATCGTCGGCGCGCCGAACTTTTTGTCGAGCACGACGTAGCGACCTTTGGGGCCCAGGGTCACCTTGACGGCGTCGGCGACTGCGTCGACACCGCCCTGCAGTGCTCCCCGGGCGTCCTCGCTGAACTTCAGCTCCTTGTGAGCCATTTCTTTCAGTCCTCCTTGGTTCTTCTAAGTCCGATTGGCGTTCTCAGCCGAGCTTGGCGAGGACGTCCGACTCGCGCAGGACGAGAAGGTCCTCGTCCTCAACGGTGACGTCGGTGCCGCCGTATTTGGAGTAGAGGACCTCGTCGCCCTCGCTCACATCGAGCGGGCGGCGGCTGCCGTCCTCGTTGATCGCGCCGTCGCCGACGGCGACGACCTTGCCCTTCTGCGGCTTCTCTTTGGCCGTGTCGGGAAGGACGATGCCACTGGCGGTCGTCTCCTCCTCATCGCTCGGCTTGACGATCAGCCGGTCCCCGAGGGGCTTCAGCTTCATCCGTAATACCTCCGTATATAGGTCAGGAAAGTTGCGTTGACTGGCTTGGCACTCGGTACTGGAGAGTGCCAGACATCTGAAAGATAGCGGGTGGGCGGCCTCAGCTGCTCGCCAGCAGGCGGCAACCGAGCAGATTCGCGATTCCCTCGCCGCCGCGGGCCATCACCCAATCGTGATTCCAGCCGAAGACCGGGCGGGCGACCGGTGCCAGCAGATTCATCCAGGCGCGGGTCGTGGAGACATTCCACTCATAGAGCACCGCGGTCACGCCGTCCTCTTCGTAGAGCCGCCAGCGGCCGACCCCGGTGAGCTCGCCGACCGCGTCGGCCTCGAGCAGGTGGGGGCGCTCGACACGGGTCGTCGTCACCTCAAACTCGACCCGGTAAGGGAGGAGGCTCTTCCAGACCATCCGGGCGACGGTGCCGACGCCGCTCTCCTCGCCGGGGCCGACCTCCGAAGCCTCCTCCACCCCGCGCCACCAATCGGGCCAGCTCGCCTGGTCGTAGATCGCGTCCCAGACCGGCTCCCGGGGGGAGGCCAGGAGCCAGGATGTGAGGAACCGGTAGTCAGCCACAACGGCTAGTTGTGGCTGGGCGTCTCGCCGTTGCCGAAGTGGGATTCGGGCGGCTCGACGATCTGCGAGAAGCGGATCACCGTGATCACGTCGTCGGCAGAGACCGGCCGGCTGTAGATCTGCTCGAGGAAGTTGATCTCCTCCTCGACGCGGCGGAACTCGGGGTTGTCGTGCTCGATGTCGCGCCGCGAGAGCTCGGAGACCTTCTTGACCTCGACGTCGTCGATGACCGCCGAGAAGATCTTCTGCCTGGGGCTGTGGCGGAAACCGACGGTGACCCAGACGACCTGGCCGCGCTCGTACTTGTTGCTCTTGTCGCCGAGGCGGATCGTCGCCGTCTTGCGACCCCGCTTGAGCTGGTCGACGAATACCGCCGAGTAGAAGTTAAGAACATAGACGCCGCCCCGCATGGCCGCGAGGGTATCCGACCGGCGACCGTGTTTGGTGATGCCAGGCCTGGACGTGTGTTGTGTGGTTGAAGTTTTCGCTTTTTCCAGCCGATGGGAAGCGAGCACGCATGAGTAGCGCAACCCTCACACGCCGCTTGACCATGGCCGTCGCGACCGCAGCGATGGTCCTCCTCGTCCCCGCCTGGAGCCAGTCCTCAGCGGCGACCTGCGCCGGCAAGCACGCGACGATCGTCGGCACCCCGGGCAACGACACGATCGTCGGCAAGAAGGCCAGCGACGTGATCTACGGCGGCGGCGGCAACGACCACATTACGGGCGGGCCGAACGGCAACGACACGATCTGCGGCGGGCCGGGCGACGACACGATCAGGGGCGGCAAGGGCTACGACACCTTGGTCGGCGAAGGCGGCGACGACAAGCTCGACGGCGGCACGGGCAGCGATGCCCTGCGCGGCGGCGGCGGCAACGACAACCTCGATGGCGCCAAGGGCGGCGACGGCCTCTACGGCGGGGCGGGCGACGACAGGATGATCGGCGACAAGGGCCCGGACCGGCTCTTCGCCGGCTCCGGCGACGACCTGCTCTCCGGCGGCAAGGGCCCCGACACGATGAAGGGCGGGCCGGGCGAGGACACTCTCTTCGCGGGCAAGGCGAGCGACCGAACGGTCGACGGCGAGGGCGGCGACGACCGGATCGTCGGCGGCCGCGGAAACGACAAGCTCGACGGCGGCCCCGGCAATGACAGCATCTCCGGCGGCCTCGGCGACGACACACTGGACGGCGAAGGCGGCACCGACACGATCACCGGCGGCCACGGGCGCGACGACATCAACGGCGGTGGCGGAGACGGCGACATCATGCGCGGCGACATCGGCTTCGACAAGCTGGAAGGCGGGCCGGGCGCCCGCGACATCGCCTCCTTCGCGACGGCTTCGACCGCCGTCGAAGCGGACCTCGCGGCGGGCACCGCCCACGGTGACGGCCGCGACCAGATCGGCCCCGGCACCGAGGACCTGGTCGGCTCCGCCTATCCCGACATCCTCAGCGGCAACTCCGGCCCGAACCGGATCGACGGCGGCGCCGGCTACGACGAGCTCAATGGCCGCGGCGGCGGCGACGAGCTGCTCGGCGGCCCCGACGGCGCCGACTGCAGCGCCGCCATGCAGATCGAGGCTTGCGACAAACCGACCTCGGCCGAGTCCGGCACGGTCGTCGTCTACAGCCGCAGCCTGGACGGCGGCGCGACCCTGGTCGTGCGCGGCACCGAGGCCTCCAACGAGATCACGGTCGCCTTCCGCGACGGCGGGCTCGCGGTAACCGACTCGCGGGCGCCGGTGCCGGCGGCCAACGTCACCGGCTGCGTGCCGACCGGATCCGGGGCGAGCTGCCCGGCCGACGCCGGGTTCATCCTTGTCGACGGCGGGCCGGGTGACGACCGGATCGCGATCGACCCCTCCGTTCCCGCCTCGATCGAAGCCCGCCTCGAAGGTGGGACCGGAGCCGACCAGCTCTACGGCGGCCGGGGCAGCGACGTGATCGAGGCCGGCGACGACAGCGACCCCGACACCCTCGACGGCGGCGCCGGCGACGATGCGCTCATCGGTGCCCGCACCGACACCCACGTCCCCTACTCGAGCGGCCAGAGCCTCTTCTTCGGCGGACAGGGGTCCGACGTGATGGTCGGCGGCGACCCCTGCGACGGCGATGTCTTCGACGGCGGGCCGGGCAACGACAACGCCAACTTCTTCCGTTTCACCCCCGGGGTCAGGGCCGTGATCGGCGGCACCGTCAGCCGCGACGGCGGCAGCTGCACCCCAGGGCGCATCGAGCGCTCGGTCGAGGCGCTGGAGGGCTCGCCCGGGCCCGATGTGATGATCGGCAGCTCGGCCGGCGACTCGCTGATCGGCAAGGGCGGCGACGACCGGCTCTTCGGGCGGGCGGGCAACGACATCCTCTCCGGCGGGCCCGGCAACGACCGGCTCGTCGGTGGGCCCGGCAGGGACATCGAACACCCGTAGCACCGGGGTTGCGGCGCCGCGCAAAGTTGGCACCCTGCCAACGGCGGCGACGGCAACGACCTGCTTGTCTCTTCTGCGGCCCACTGCCAGGGCCACAGGTTCGATGGTGGCGGCGGCCTCGACACGGCCTCCTGCGCCCGCTCGAAGGCAGGCGGGACGTTCGTGATGGCGTCGTCGGCAAGGGCGCTGAGGACCCGAAGCCGAAGAGCTGCTGAGCGCCGCGGCCTAGCCGGCGAACCCCTCCTCGCCGAGCAACGGCACGAACCTGCAGGGCCCGATCTCCTCGCGGTCGAGCCTGCCCTCGCGGCGGCGGAAGACGGTGAGCAGGTCGGCCTCGCCGGCGGCGAGAGGGACGACCAGGCGCCCTTCCTCGCCGAGCTGGTCGAGCAGGGCGAGGGGCGGAGCCGGAGCGGCCGCGTGGACGGCGATGGCGTCGAAGGGGCCGCGATCCGGCAGGCCGCGGCTGCCGTCGCCGACCAGCACCTCGACGCTGTCGAGACCGAGGTCGGCGAGGGCGCGCCGCGCCCGCTCGGCGAGAGCCGGGCGCAGCTCGATCCCGATCACCTCGGCGGCGAGCAGCGAGAGGACGGCGGTCGAGTAGCCGGACCCGGTGCCGACCTCCAACACCAGCTCGTCGCCGCCAAGCCGCAGCGCCTGGCAGATGGCGGCGACGATCCAGGGCTGGGAGATCGTCTGCCCTTCTCCGATCGGCAGGGCCGAGTCGGCATAGGCACGGCGCCGGGCCGCGGCCGGGACGAACAGCTCGCGGGGCACCGAGCCGAGCGCCTCGAGGACGCGCTCGTCGCCGATCCCGCGACGGCGCAGCTGGCGCTCGACCATCTCCGTGCGAGCGGCGGCGAAGTCCGGCATCAGGGCATCGCGGGCTAGTAGATGTAGTTGTTGAGCTTCGGCGGGTCGAGAACGGTGACCCGCCCGCGTCCCGGCCGCACGACTCCAGCCCGCTCGAGGTCGGCGAGGAAGCGGCTGACGCTCTCCCGCGAGGTGCCGGCAAGCTGGGCGAGGTCGGCCTGGTTCATGCGGATCGTCACCTCGCCACCGTCGCCGCCGCTCGACGCCTCGTCGGCGACGAGCTGGCTGAGCACCCCGGCGACGCGGCTGGGGACGGTCTGGAAGGACTGGCGCGAGATGCGCTCGTTCGCGGCGCGGAGGCGGCGCACGAGCGCCGCGACGAGCTTCACGGTGATCTCGGGGTGGCGGGCCAGCAGCGCCCTGACCTCGCCGGCGGGCAGGGCCAGCAGCTCACCGTCGACGAGCGCTTCGACGCTGGCCGAGCGCACCTCGCCGTCGAGCATCGCCAGCTCGCCGAAGATGTCTCCCGAGCCGAGCGTGGCGAGGGTGATGGCGCGGCCGTCGGAGTGCTCGCGCGTGACCCGGAAGCTGCCCGAGCGGACGATGTAACAGGCGTCGGAGCGATCGCCCTCGTGGAAGACGCGGGTCGAGGCGGGGAAGGCCCTCGGCACGGCGACCCTGGAGAAGCTCTCCAGCTCCCCCTGCTCGAGGTCGGAGAAGAGCGGCACGCTGCGCAGCAGCTCGACCGGGCTCTGGATCCCCTCGTTCTCCCCCATCGGGCGATTATCGCCCTATTGGCCGGAAGCGGTCAGCTTGCGGGGGCCGCGGCTGAAGCCGGCCCCGAGCAGCGCCTCCTCGTGGGGCGAGCCGATCACCGGCTCGCCGTCGACCCTCTCGACCGCCATCTTCGGCAGCCGACCGGCGGAGACCGCCTCGGCCAGAGCGCGGGTCGCGGCTCCCAGCTCCGCCTCGTCGAGCTCGCCGAGGCGGAGGATGCCGCGGCCGCCGCGCTCGACGTAGAGCACCGGGGCGCCGTCGCGGAGCAGGACATGGGCGCCCGGGGCGCGCGCGGGACGGCGGCCGCCCTCGCGCTTGGGCCAGGGCAGGGAGGCTCCGTAGGGGTTGGCGGGGTCGGTCGCTGCGAGCAGCTCGGAAGGCGCCCTCGCCGCCGGGCAGCGAGCGCAGCCGCTCGACGGCGCCGGGCAGCGCGAACTGGGCGCCGCCGAGGCCCTCGACGAAGTAGCCGCGCCGTGCCGTGCCGAGCAGCTCGAGGTTGCCGAGCTCGGCGTAGAGGGTCGAGAAGCCGCCCGGGATCCCCTCGGCGAGCACCGACTCGCGGGTGACGATGCCGTAGCGCTCGAGCATCAGCTCGGCCTGGGCGCGCAGGCGCGGGCCCGCCGCCGGGGCGTTCTCGAAGAGCGGCGCGACCAGCGACCAGCGACCCTGGATCGCGGCCCCGGCGCCGCGACGGCGGGCGAAGCGGCGTCCGCCCCGCTCCGCCGAGGGAACGGCGCGCAGCCGCGGAGCGCGCAGCGGCGAGAAGGCGTCGTTGGTTACCTCGCCAGACCAGGCGAGGTCCCAGAGCGCGTTGTGGAGGTCCTCGACGGGGAGGTCGATGTCGGCGAGCAGGTCGAGCCAGAAGTCGGGGCCGACGGCGAGCCGCTCGCGAATCGCGTCGTGGGGCTCGCCCTCGGCGCGCTCGAGCTTGACGTTGGCCGGCGGCGGGCCGGCGAGGCGCACGTCCTCGCGGAAGTAGAGGGCGACGCGGCCGTCGTTGCGGCCGCGGGCCCCGGCCCCGATCCAGACGACCTCGCCGCTCGTGCAGAGCTCGTCGAGCCAGGCAGGCGAGTAGGCGCCGAGGCGGCGAGGGAGGACGTCGGCCTCCCAGACCTTCGGGGTCAGGGTGACGCCCTGGAGGGGGACCAGCGCCTCGCGCAGGCGGTCGGGCCCGGCGCCGGCGGCACGGTGGGCGTCGACGTTCTGCCAGCTGGGCAGGAAGCGGGCGAAGCGGTCGCGGGAGGCGGGCTCGACCTCGCGGCGCAGGTGGGCGAGGCTGGCCCTGCGCACGCGGCGGAGGACGTCGGAGTCGCACCACTCGCGCTCGCTGCCGCCGGGCAGGAGCTCGCCGCGGACCAGGACTCCCGCGCGCTCGAGCTCGCGCAGCGCCGGGGAGGGGTCGATGCCGTAGCGGGCGGCGGCCTGCGCGGTCGGGAAGGGCCCGTGGGTGCGGGCGTAGCGGCGCAGCAGCGTCTGCATCGGGTCCTCGGCCGGCTCGAGGAAGCTCTCCGGCAGCCCGGGCGGCGGCGGCACGCCGAGCCCGTCGCGGTAGGTGCCCGCGTCCTCGGCGGCGATGTAGCGCTCCTCGCCGCCGATCCGGATCACGGCGACACGGCGCTCGGCGACCAGCTTCTCCAGCATCGAGGCGGCCGAGTAGCCCTCCGCGACCCGCTCGGCGCACTCCTCGGCGGTCAGGTCGCCGACGTTGCGCAGCACCTGCTGGAGCGCGTCGCGATCGCCCGCCAGCCCCAGATTGGCGGTGCGGTGCTGGAGCTGCGCCTCGACCTCGGCGAGCGCCTCGACGTCGATCAGGTCGCGCAGCTCCTCCTGGCCGAGCAGCTCGCGCAGCAGATCGCGGTCGAGGGCGAGGGCGGCGGCACGGCGCTCGGCGTTGGGGGTATCGCCCTCGTACATGTAGGTGGCGACGTAGTCGAAGAGCAGCGAGGAGGCGAAGGGGGAGGCGCTCGGCGTCTCGACCTCGACCAGGCTGAGCTTGCGCGACTGCAGGTCACGGAGCAGCTCGGCGAGCGAGGGAAGGTCGAGGACGTCCTTCAGGCACTCGCGGTAGGTCTCGAGGATGACCGGGAAGCGGGGGTGGTCGCGGGCGACCTCGAGCAGGCTCTGCGCCTTGAGCCGCTGCTGCCAGAGCGGGGTCCGCTTGCCGGGGTAGGCGCGCGGGATCAGCAGCGAGCGGGCGGCGTTCTCGCGGAAGCGGGCGCCGAACAGGGCCGAGCCGGAGAGCTCGGCGACGACCAGGTCCTCGAGCTCGTCAGGCTCGACCATGATCAGGTCGGCGGAGGGCGGCTCGTCGGCGTCGGGGAAGTGGAAGACGATGCCGTCGTCGGACCAGATCGCGTCGACCTCGAGATCGCGCTCGTTCCTGATCTTCTGGCCGAGGGCCAGGCCCCAGGCGGAGTGGACGCGGCCACCGAAGGGCGAGAGCACGCACAGGCGCCAGTCGCCGATCTCGTCGCGGAAGCGCTCGACGACGATCGTCTCGTCGGAGGGGACCACCCGGGTCGCGGCCTGCTGCTCGCGCAGGTAGGCGACGAGGTTCCGCGCGGCGAGCGGGTCGAGGTCGCACTCGACGGCCAGCTCGTCGGGCTCTTTGGAGACCGCCTCGCGGACGAAGGCGCCAATCGCCCGGCCGAGCTCGGCCGGGCGGCCGATCCCGTCCCCCTTCCAGAAGGGAACCGCCCCCGGCGCCCCCGGCGCGGGGGTGACGATCACCCGGTCGCGGGTGATCTCCTCGATCCGCCAGGTCGTCGCCCCGAGCAGGAAGGTCTGGCCGGCGCGGGCCTCGTAGACCATCTCCTCGTCGAGCTCGCCGACCCGGCGGCCGTCGGGCAGGTTGACGCTGTAGAGGCCGCGGTCGGGGATCGTGCCGGCGTTGGTGACGACCAGCGAGCGAGCGCCCTTGCGGCCGTGCATGGTGCCCGCGGTGCGGTCCCAGACGATCCGCGGCCGCAGCTCGGCGAAGCGGTCGGACGGGATAGCGCCCGTCGAGCATGTCGAGGACGTTCTCGAGCTGCTCGCGGGAAAGGTCGTGGAAGGGCTCGGATGAGGTGACGAGCTGCTCGACCTCGTCGACCTTCCACTCGTCGAGCGCCGCCATCGAGACCAGGTGCTGGGCGAGCACGTCGAGTGGGTTCTGGGGGATGACCGTCTCCTCGATCTCTCCCGCGCGCATGCGCTTTGCGACGACCGCGCACTCGAGCAGGTCGGCGCGGAACTTGGGGAAGATCCGCCCCCGCGAGACCTCGCCCAGCGAGTGCCCGGCGCGCCCCACGCGCTGCAACCCACGGCTCACGGACTTCGGCGACTCGACCTGGATCACGAGGTCCACGGCCCCCATGTCGATGCCGAGCTCCAGCGAGGAGGTCGCAACCAGGCAGGGCAGCCGCCCTGACTTGAGCATCTCCTCGACCACGAGCCGCTCCTCGTGCGACAACGACCCGTGATGCGCCCGGGCGATCTCGCACCGGCTCAGCGTCCCCGGGGGAAGAGTGGCCGGCGTGCTCGGTTGCCGGGAGCTCGCCGGGGGTCGATTCGCCGTTGGCCAGCTCGTTCAAGCGTTTCGCGAGGCGCTCTGCAGCTCTCCTCGCGTTGACGAAGATGATCGTCGAGGTGTGTTCCTGGACGAGCTCGAGCAGCTTCGGGTAGATCGCGGGCCAGATCGAACGGACGTGGGCCAGGGGCTCGCCCTCGGCCGGCACGCCCTCGGAGTTGGGGAAGTTCGGCGCCCCCGGCTCCGCCATGTCCTCGACCGGCACGACGATCTCGAGGTCGAGCTCCTTGGCGACCCCCGCGTCGACGATCTCACACTCCCGCTTGGGACCGACCAGAAACTTCGCTATCCGCTCCAACGGCCGCTGCGTAGCGGACAGTCCGATCCTCTGGACGCCCCGGTGCCTCGGAGCTGCCGTGGCGGAGGAGGGGGTCGAGGACAGCTCGGCCCGCAGCGCCCCCCCTCCATCCCCGTCAGGACCCGCCGCCGCGGGCTGGCCCTGACCAGATGGTCGAGCCTCTCCAGCGTCAAGCGCAAGGTGGCGATCCCCTCTTGGACTGGGCGACCGCGTGGATCTCGTCGACGATCACCACCTCGGTGGTGGCGAAGATCTCGCGCACGGAGGAGGAGAGCATCAGGTAGAGCGACTCGGGGGTGGTGATGAGGATGTCGGGCGGGCTTTTCTTCATCGCCCGGCGCTCGGACTGCGGCGTGTCCCCCGTCCTCAGCCCGACCGAAATGTCCGCCCCGATCCCCTTCAGCGGCGCCCGCAGGTTGCGCTCGATGTCATACGAGAGCGCCTTCAGCGGCGACACGTAGACCAACCGCACGCCCGGCCGGCGGGCCGATTTCCTCGCCGTATCAGAGGTTTTCGGCCCGTCGGCGGGTGTTGGAGAGCGGGAGAGGCGGTCGATTCCCCAGAGGAAGCTGGCGAGGGTCTTGCCGGAGCCGGTCGGGGCGCAGATCAGCGTGTGGGCGCCGCTCGAGATCGCCTTCCAGCCACCCACCTGGGCCGGCGTCGGCCCCTCGAAGGAGGCCTCGAACCAGCGGCGGACGGGCGCGCTGAATGGCGCCAATGGGTCAGATTCGTGGGTCGATTTCGAACCGGTGCTCAACCCACCGATCTTACGCATCGACTCGAATGCGCGCAGCGCATCAGGTTTGGCATGCATCACATGGCGAACCTGATGCGCTACCCGGACCCCCACTCCCTACGCCGCGCAACGCGCGCCGGACCGCCTGCTGAGCAGGGCACGAGGTTGCGTGGGGACGGCCGTGGTCCGCCTGACCGGGAATGTCGCGAAGCGGCGGAAATGCAATCCGATATCTTGCGCGGCGATAGCCGCGCTCAATCCCTGGGAGCTAAGCGCGAAGCGCGTGCGACCAAATTCCCGGGCAGGCGGACCACGGCCTTCCTCCCACCGCCGCCCGCGCAGAGGCAGCGGCTCAGCCCGCGCGGCCGCCGGCGAACTTCACGTAGGCCTTCCAGGAGGGCCTGGCGATGAAGCCGGGGCCGAAGAGACCGGAGCCGTCGCAGAAGTTGCAGGCCCCGGGACGGTCGTCGACCGAGAACCAGAAGACCTGCTTGATCCGCCACTTCGCCTGGTGCGCCTTGAGCAGCCGGAAGGCGCCCTTGAGCTGGGTCGCCTGGCCGCTCGGCCCCTTCTCGAAGTGGTTGTGGCCGTTGCTCGCCTGGGGGTGGCCCGCGCTCCAGCCGAGCTCGGTGATCCAGAGGCCGACGCCGGGGTCGTGCGCCTTCTTGAGCACGGCGCGCAGTTCTTCGATGTGGCCGGCGATGTCCTGGTACTTGTAGGTGTACGGGTGCAGGGCGACGCCGTCGAACTTCGACTTGATTCCCGGCGTCCTCCTGTAGAGCTGTTCGATGAAGTCCGTGGCGAAGTACGCCTGCGGCGGCCTGCGCCTGTATTCGGCTTCCTTGGGGGCGGCGAAGAGGCCGGCGAGAACGATCTTCGCGCCGTGATCGATGCCCTTGATGACCGGGCTGGAGAGCTTGACCAGCTTCCCGTATTCGGCCGGGTTGGGCCGCGCCACGAAGTATTTGAAGTTCGGCTCGTTCCAGAGCTGCCAGACCCGGATCGGGCGGTAGGGAACAGCCGGGTTGGCCGCCCAGAAGCCACCGTTGGGCCCGTAGCGACGGACGGCTTCGGTGAGGAAGGCCTTCCATCCCGACTTCTGCGTGCCGTTCCTGACCGGCAGGTTTCGGGGCGCCCTGACGTGGGCCGCCCCGTTGACGACCACGGACTTCACCGCCCAGCTCGGCGCCCCGGTGAGGAAGGGCAGGACTTCGATCCCGGCGGTTGCCGCGCCGCCGACCAGCTCATCGGTCCCGTTCCAGTTGAACGGCGCGCCCCGGTCGGCCTCCACGGCGCCCCATTCGATCGGGATTCGGATGCTGTCGACCCCGCCCCGCTCGAGGCGCTGGAACTGTTCGGCGCTCGGCGTCGCCTGCGGGGCGACGCCCCAGAAGTTGCCCGGCAGGGCGCCGGCGCTCGCGGCGAGCGAGCCGGAGACGGCGACGGCGCCCAGAATCGCGACCGTAGCGGTCCACGCACGTACCCTCCCACGGGGGCCCCTGCCCGTCTGCGACACGGGCTAGCCGGCCTTCGTCGAGAGCGAGGGGGGGCCGGAGCCGTCACGCTGGCGACGCTGGCGAATCATCACGGCGGCGATCGATATCGCGGCGAGCACGAGGATCCCGATCAGGATCGGGACGAGGGGCGAGGAGCCGCCGCCATCTTCGGGGGCGGCTTCGGACTTGGCGATCGGGGTGGCCGGCTGCAGGCCCGCCTTCTCCGGGGTGGATGCGCCCCCGCCTGGGTTACCCTGCCCCGAACCGCCGTCGTTGCCCGCGGTCGCCGCGCCGCCACCTTCCGAAGATTGAGATTCTTCCGTGTACGAACTTTCATCCGAGCCCGAACCGGCGTTCGACGGCGCTTCGGCGCCGCCGTTCTTGGACGAATCGGACGACTTCGCGACCTGTTCCTTATGGGACTGCCCGGACCCTTCGGGCTTAGGAAGGCCGGTTTCGTACTCGACTCCGCTCGAGTCGGCGTGAGCCGCGACCGGAAGGCAGGCCAATGCCAGCAGAGCAAGCACTGACGAGAGCAAGAGAGCGGAGCGGCCCGAGCCGCGGCTCGCCCGATGGCGAATCGAGTCCATGGCGCGCAAGGTTAGAGCAATCGGCGGCGCTGTTCGCACCGATTGCGCTGCTGGTAGGCCTCGGCTTGAGCGGCGGCGGTTTCGATGTGACCAGCCGTCACATCGCCGGCCTCGCCGTGTGGCTCGTGGTCGTCGGCCTACTGGTCCTGGGCGCCGGCTCGCGCGCCCGGCTGGGCTGGCCGCTGCAGGCGGTCGCGGGGCTGTTCGGCTGTTTTGCACTCCTGTCTGCAATTTCGTCCCTCTGGTCGGGCTCAGTCGAACTGAGCGTGATCGAGGCGGATCGAGTGCTGGTCTATCTCGCCTTCTTCCTTGCCGCATTCCTTATCGCCCAAACCGACGAGAGGCGCCAACGTTTCGCTGAAGGCATTGCAACAGGCGTGACGATCGTCGTCCTGCTCGGCCTCGCGAGCCGCCTGCTCCCCCACGTCCTCGATGTCTCGACAGCGCTCGGCGCCGGCCCCCGCCTGCGGTATCCGCTCGGCTACTGGAACGCCAACGGGGCGATGTGCGGGATCGCCGTGGCGATGCTGCTCTGGCTGACTCGCAACTCGCGCTGGACGGGGCTGCGCTGGGCATCGATGGCGGCGATGCCGGCGGTCGGCCTGACTCTCTACTTCACCTACTCCCGCGGCGGCGTGCTCTCCCTGGCGATCGGCGCCCTCTGCCTCCTCGCTCTCTCCCGCGATCGGCTCTGGCTGCTGGCGACCCTGGCGATCGCCGGGCTCGGGGCGCTGCCGGCGCTGCTCGCGGTCCCGGGCTACGAGAGCCTCGCCGACGCCGTCAATTCCCAGACATCGGTCGACCAGGGCGTCTCGGTGCTGCTCATCCTGCTCGCCGGGACGGCGATCTCGGTGGCGCTGTTCGCGCTCCTCAGGAGGCTGGAGGAGCGCGGCGGGAGCGCCACCCGACGCGCCGTCGAGCTCTCCCGCGAACCGAGGGTGCTGAAGGGCGTCGGGCTCGCCCTTGCGGCGGTCGCGATCGTCGCCGCGGTCGCCTTCGGCCCCCGGGCCTGGGACTCGTTCTCGAGCTCCGACCTCGCCTTCCCCTCCGATCCCGCCCAGCACTTCTCCGACTTCTCGAGCGCCGGCCGCCACGACTTCTGGCGCGTTGCGATCGACGCCTTCGACGAAAAGCCGCTCTTCGGCCACGGCGCCGGGACCTACGAGTTCTCCTGGGACCAGCTGCGCTCGATCGACCTGACCGTGATCGACGCCCACTCGCTCTATCTGGAGGCCTTCGCCGAGCTCGGCTTGCTCGGCGGTCTGCTGGTCCTGGGCCTGGTCGGGACGATCCTCTGGGTGGGGATATCGGCCTGGCGCGCCGCCTCCGGCGAGCGCCGCGAGGCGTATGCAGCGCTGTTCGCGGCGCTGCTCGTCTTCGCGATCGCCGCCGGCTTCGACTGGTTCTGGGAAATCGCCGGCCTCGGGGCGGTCTTCTGCCTGGCGGCCGGCGCCCTCGTCGCGGCCCGCTGCGAGCAGCTCTCCCCGGAGGAGGACGGGCATCGCAGGCAGCGCTTCGGCCTGACGGTCGGCGGCGTGGCGCTGGCCTGGGTCGCGGCGATCGCGCTGATCGGGCCGCTGCTCGTCGACCGCGAGATCGAGGCCAGCCAGCGGGCGGTCGCCGACGACGACATCGCCGGTGCCGTCGACCACGCCGACACGGCGCGCTCGATAGAGCCCTGGGCGGCATCGCCGTACCTGCAGCTCGGGCTGATCGCCGAGCGGCGCGGCGAATACGACCTCGCCGCCGAACGGCTGAGCCAGGCGATCGACCGCGAGGACGGCAACTGGGAGCTCTACGCCCTGCGCGCCAGGGCGGAGACGGAGGGCGGCGACACCGCGGCCGCCCGCACGGACCTCGAACGGGCGCGCGAGCTGAACCCGCTGGCACCGGAGCTCAGGCAGCTCGAAGAGCAGCTGAAGGCAGCCGAATGACCCAGAAGGCGAAGGAAAAGCCGGCCGCCGAGGCGGCGAGGGAGGAGGGCCCCGCGGGAATCGTCGACAGCGCCGAGAGCTCGCGCCAGCGCGGCGCCCAGCTGCGGCGGCTGCTTGCCAGCGGCGACTGGCTGGCGATGGTCGCGTCGCTCTGCATCGCGACCGCGGCGACCTCCAGCGCCAACGTCGCGACCCTGTTCTGGGCGGTGCTGTTCAGCCCCGTCTGGGTGCTGGTCGTGAAGCTGCACGGCCTCTATGACCACGACCACCGCCGGATCCGCCACAGCACCCTCGACGAGCTGCCGGCGCTGGTCTCGGCCAGCGCCCTCGGCACGCTGGCGCTCGACGGGCTGCTGGGCCTGACCCCGCCGGGCGCGCTGACCTCGAACACGGCGATCCTGGTCGGCCTGCTCGTCCTCGCCGGCAGCTTCACCTCGCGCGCCGCGATCCGCTTCTGCTGGCACCGCCTGACGGCGATCTCGGTCGGCCTCGTGATCGGCCCCGGCGACGTCGCCGATCGCATTGCGCGGCGGATCGCCACCCACCCCGAGGCGCGCCTGCAACTGGCCGGCTACCTCGGCCCCCCCGGCCCGGCGCCGGGCGCCCCGACCGGGCTCGCGCGGCTCGGCGCGATCGACGAGATCGCCCGTGTCGCCCAGGAGCAGGGCATCGAGCGGGTGATCGTCACCGAGCAGTTGGACCTCGGCGAGGCGGACGCGGAGCGGCTGATCGAGGAGTGCAAGATCGCCGGCCTCGGCCTCACCTTTCTGCCCCGGCACTACGGGCTGCTGGGGCCCGGGATCGAGCTCAACCGCCTCGCCGAGCTGCCGGTCCTCGACTTCCGCTTCTCCGACCCGCCGCGCTCGACGATCGCGATGAAGCGGGCGATGGACATCGTCGTCTCCGCCCTGCTGCTCGTCGTGCTCTCGCCGGTGCTGCTGGCGAGCTCGATCCTGATCCTGCTCGACACCGGCCGGCCCGTCCTCTTCCGCCAACGGCGCGCGGGCAAGGAGGGCAGGCCGTTCACGATGCTGAAGTTCAGGACGATGGTCGCCGACGCCGAGGAGCGCCTCGGCGAGCTGGTCGACCTCGAGAAGCTGAAGGAGCCGGCCTTCAAGATCCCCGACGACCCGCGGGTGACGGGCGCCGGCCGGATCCTGCGCCGGACCAGCATCGACGAGCTGCCGCAGCTGATCAACGTCCTCCGCGGCTCGATGTCGCTGGTCGGCCCGCGCCCGGAGGAGGAGGCGGTCGTCGCCCTCTACGACGAGCGCCAGCGGGCCCGGCTCGGGGTGAAGCCGGGGGTCACCGGCCCGATGCAGGTGTACGGGCGCAGCGACCTCACCTTCGAGGAGCGCCTGGCGATGGATCGCGACTACCTCGACAACCTCTCGATCGTCACCGACCTGGCGATCCTGATCAGGACGCCGGGCGCGATCGTGCGCGGCGACGGCGCCTACTGAGCGGCCCCCAGAGCTGCCGCTATCCTCGCCGCAATGACGTCCGATCGCGACAACGGGCTCGCCGTCGAGGCGCCGAACCCGGACCAGACGATCCTCGTCGCCGGCGGCGCCGGCTACATCGGCTGCGTGCTCGTCCCGCGCCTGCTCGAGCGCGGCTACGGGGTGCGACTGCTCGACCGCCTCTACTTCGGCGAGGAGCCGCTCGCCGAATTCCGCGACCGGATCGAGTTCGTGATGGCCGACGTCCGCGAGATCCCGGAGTCCGCCCTCGACGGCATCGACGGGGTGATCAACCTCTCCGGCCTCAGCAACGACCCGACCGCCGAGTTCAACCCGGAGGCCAACTGGGAGATGAATGCGATCGCCACCGAGACGCTGGGACGGCGCTGCGTCGAGCGGGACGTCGAGCGCTACGTGTTCGCCTCCTCGTGCTCGCTGTACGACGGCCTGCCGCCGGGCATGCACTCCGAGGAGGCGCCAATCGAGCCGCGGGCCGCCTACGCAACCTCGAAGCGCTACGGCGAGGAAAAGCTGATCGAGATGGCCGGCGAGGGCCTCTGCCCGGTGATGCTCCGCAACGGCACGGTCTACGGCTGGAGCCCGCGGATGCGCTACGACCTCGTCGTCAACACCTTCGTCAAGGACGCGCTGCTCTCCGGCGCCCTCAACCTGCACGGCGGCGGCTGGATGTGGCGGCCGCTGGTCGACGTCCAGGACTGCGCCGACGCGATGATCGCGGCCTACGAGGCGCCGGCCGAGAAGGTCCGCGGCGAGATCTTCAACGTCGTCCACTCGAACTACCAGATCCGCGAGCTGGCGATGATCGTCGCCGGCTCCGTGCAGTTGACCGGGCGCAAGGTGGAGCTGACCGAGGCGCCGGCGCCGAAGCTCTCGCGCGACTACGAGTGCACGAACGCGAAGCTCTCCTCGACGCTCGGGATCGTCCCGCGCCGCTCAGTGCTGGAGGCGGTGACGGAGATGCTCGAGCAGCTCGAGGGCACGGACCCGGCGCAGCTCACCGACCCCCACCACTACAACATCCGCTGGCTCGAACTCCTCTGCGAGGTGCGTCCGGCGCTGGATTCCTTCCCCGCCGTCCTGTGAGGGCGCTGATCACGGGCGGGGCGGGCCAGCTCGGCCACGACCTGACCGAGCTGCTCGGCCCGGACCGGGCCTTCCCGCGCACCCATGCCGAGCTCGACATCTCCGACCCGTCCGCGATCGAGCGGGCCGTCGCCGAGGTCGAGCCCGACGTCATCTTCAACTGCGCTGCCTTCCATAACGTCGACGAATGCGAGACCGAGCGCCAGCCCGCCTGGCGGATCAACGTCGAGGCGGTCCGCAACCTCGCCGCCGCCGGCCCCAAGCTCGTCCACCTCTCGACCAACTACGTCTTCGACGGCGAGGCCGCCGAGCCGTACCCGGAGGAACACGCCCCCTCGCCACAATCGATCTACGCGCTGACCAAGCTGGCCGGCGAGTACGCGGCGCTCGCCTACGGAGACGCGGCGCTCGTCGTCCGCGGCGCCGGCCTCTACGGGACCCAGGGAAACGCCTCCAAGGGCGGCAACTTCGTGCAGCGGATCATCGCCGCCGCCGAGAAGCACGGCAAGCTCGCGGTGGTCGCCGACCAGCGCCTACAGCCGACCTTCACCGCCGACCTGGCGAGGGCGCTGCTGGAGGCGGTCGAGGCTGAGGCCGAGGGCGTTCTTCACCTGACCGCCGGCGGCGAGTGCTCGTGGCACGAGTACACCGAGACGATCATGGAGCTGGCCGGAATCGACGTGCCCGTCGAGGCGACGGCGACGTCGGTGTCCAAGGGAGGCGCGGCGCGACCGCTGAACGGGGTGCTCGCCCGGCCCCGCGCCGACTCGCTCGGCCTGACGCCGCTGCGCCACTGGCGTGAGGCGCTCGAGGACTACATGATCAAGGCAAAATTGAGGGCCGGCGCCCAAGGCGACTGAGAAAGACGAGGTAGACGGTGCAGAGACTCGAGACCAAGCTGGACGGGCCGATCCTGGTCGAGCTCGTCAAACACGGGGACGACCGCGGCTTCTTCGCCGAGACCTACCGGCGGGACAAGTTCGCCGAAATGGGAATCCCGACAGAGTGGGTGCAGGACAACCATTCGCGCTCCGAGGGCCCGGTCGTGCGCGGCCTGCACTTCCAGCTCGGCGCCGGTGTAGCCAAGCTCGTGCGCTGCGGGCGCGGGGCGATCTACGACGTGGTCGTCGACCTGCGCAAGGGCTCTCCGACCTACGGGCAGGCGGAGGGCTTCGAGCTGACCGAGGACAACACGCGGGTCGTCTACTGCCCGGTCGGGTTCGCGCACGGCTTCTGCGCGCTCTCCGACGTCGTCAACACGATCTACAAGCAGAGCGTCTACTACGCGACCGGCCCGGAGGCGGAGCTCAGCTACAGGGACCCCGCGATCGGAATCGAGTGGCCGGTCCCGATCGAGGAGCTGCAGGCCTCCGAGAAGGACGAGGCGGCGCCGACCCTGAGCGAGCTCGAGCCGATGCTCGAGGGCCCGCAGTTCGAATACTCGGCCTAGCCGCGACCAAGCGCGAGAGCGCAGTTATGCCCGCATATGCGGGCATAACTGCGCTCTCGCGTCAGAAGGCGCTCTCGGCTTCGTCGGCGATCCGGGCGGCGATCGCCAGCGAGGAGGTGGCCGCCGGAGAGGGGGCGTTGCGCACGTGCAGGGCGCGCTCGGTCGCCGAGAAGACGAAGTCGTCGAGGAGGCGGCCGTCGCGGGCGACGGCCTGGGCGCGGACCCCGGCAAAGGCGGGAACCACGTCTGCGGCGGTCAGCCCCGGCACGTAGCGGGCGGCGGCCGCGACGAAGGCGCGGCGGGAGGCCGCCAGCCGGATCTCGGCGGTGCCGGTGCGCCACCAGCGCCGGAACATCCGCCAGGAGCCGGGCCAGGCGAGTGTGCGGCCGAGGCCCGATGCGCCGAGCAGGGCGGTCGGGCCAATCAGGACGTCACCGTCGATGTCCTTCGTGAGGTGGACGCCGAGGAAGGGCAGCGCCGGGTCGGGAACGGGGTAGACCAGCGCCCGGACCAGATCGCGCCGCTGCGGCACCAGCTTCAGGTAGGCGCCGCGGAAGGGGACGATGCGCGGGTCGGGGCCGGCGCCGGCGGCGACGGCCAGCCGGTCCGACCAGGCGCCGGCGCAGCAGACCGCGTGGCCCGCCTCGGTCTCCCCCCGGGAGTGGCGGATGCGCAGGCCCCGCCCCGAGGCCTCCATCCCGCGCACCTCGCAGCCAAGGGCAAGCGAGCCGCCCGCCTCCCGCAGGTCCTCGGCGAACGCCTCCGCGACGGCGCCGAAGTCGACGATCCCGGTGTTCGGGCTATGCAGCCCGGCGACCCCGGCCGCCTCAGGCTCGACCTCGCGAATCCCCTCGGCGTCGAGGCGGCGCAGGCCCTCGACCCCGTTGGCGCGGCCGCGGCGCTCGAGCTCGTCGAGGCCGGCGAGCTCAGAGGGGCCGGTGGCGACGATCAGCTTGCCGCAGCGCCGATGCGGGATGCCGCGGCTCTCGCAGTACTCGTACATCCGTGCCGCACCCTCGAGGCAGAGCTCCGCCTTCAGCGAGCCCGGCGCGTAGTAGATGCCGGCGTGGATCACCCCCGAGTTGTGGCCGGTCTGGTGGGCGCCCACCCGCTCCTCGCGCTCGAGGACGCGAACGCTCCTGCCCGGATCGCGGATCGTCAGCTCGCGGGCGACAGCGAGCCCGAGAATGCCGCCGCCCACCACCGCGATGTCGCAAACGTCGGGCACGAGTGGCTGGGTACGCTACTTCGATGCCTGCGCTCGAGATCGTGATCGTCTCCTCGACAGGTGCGAAGGAGCTGCTTCGCGCCTGCCTCGCGAGCCTGCGCGAGAACCCGTACAGCGGCGGCGAGACCCTCGTCCACGTCGTCGACAACGACAGCACCGACGGCACGCCGGAGATGGTCCGCGAGGAGTTCGCGGAGGTCGAGCTGCACGCGCTCGACTGGAACTCAGGGTTCTGCGTCGCCAACAACATCGCCCTGCGCGAGGTCGAGGCCCCCTATGTCCTCGTCCTCAACCCCGACACCGAGATCTTCCCCGGCTCGCTCGACCAGATGATGGCCCTGATGGAGAGCGACCCGACGATCGGGATGTCGAGCTGCCGGCTCGAGCAGCGCGACGGCACCCTCGACCACGCCTCGAAACGCTCCTTCCCGACCCCGCTCGGGATCGCTCTCCCACTTCCTCGGCGTCGGCGACCGGCTCGGCCCCCGCTTCGCCCAGTACAGGGCGCCGGAGCTGGGCGAGTTCGAGCTCGGCGACGTCGACGCGGTCAACGGCGCCTACATGCTGATCCGGCGGACGGCGATGGACGAGGTCGGCCTGCTCGACGAGGGCTACTGGCTCTACATGGACGACCTCGACTGGTGCTTCCGTTTCAAGCAGCGGGGTTGGCGCGTCGTCTACGACGGCCGCGTCTCGAGCATGCACGTCAAGGGCGGGACGACGAAAAGGAAGAGCCACCGCGGCTGGCGCCACAACCTCGCCTTCCATCGCTCGATGGGGCGCTTCTATCGCAAGTTCTACGCCGGGAAGAACCCGCTCGCCGACATCGCGATCTACGTCGCGATCTTCGCCAAACTGGCGATCTCGGCGACCCGCTCGGCGATCGCCCGCCGCAGCTTCGCCTAGCCTCATGCGTACAAGCCAGACACTCACCCCGTTTGCACGAGCACCCGTTCCACGCAGAAGTGCGGACAGCTCCGTCTGTCGCAGCTTGGCCAAAGCTGCATTGCACACCATGATCTCAAAGGAGCGGTTGTACATCAGAAACGCCTGAAGAACGTACTGCTCATTCCAGGTCTGGCCGCGCTCGAATATCCACTCGTCCGGATAGTCCGCCGGCCAGAACACATCATGAACATGAACCAACACCCCCGGCCTGAGGCGTGGAAGGACCTCGAAGAAGAACCAGATGACGTCGCTGGCCGCGCGAGCAACGTGCGATCCGTCGTAAAAGCAGACGTCGCCGCGCTCCAGGGAATCAAAAAGTGAGAGCGGAGCTCGTTGCAAGGTCATCTCATGGAGAGTCCAGTGCGACGGCAAGGCGGCCATCAACTCCCTGCGGGGGTAGGGCTCGACCTGATCGACCACCGCAGTCTCCGGCTCCGATTCGGACTCGTTGCGAGTGAGTGCACCGGCCATCAGCAGGCTTGACCATCCCGCGCCGATCTCGACGATTCTCCGCGGCTGCGCCTTCCGCAGGAGCCCGTAATGGATAGCCGCGTCTGCATCCGTCCAAAAATCGTTGTCCCAGTGGAACTCAACCTGGCCGCTGGGCGAGGCTCGCGGCACGTCAGCAAGCTCGTTGAAATATGCGGCCAGGCCGCCGAGGGTCTCCAACTGAGCGTCGAGATCCCAGTCCATCCCCTTTGGCAACGGCCGGTCGTGCCAAAGGTCCCGGTTCGCAGAGAGGAAGGGGAGATCGTTGAGAGCACTGTAGTAATCGCGCTTTTGAAAGTGGTACCCCAGCTCCTGCAAGTCGCGATGGGGCGTTCGTAACAACGTGCCTATCGCGAGCTCGATACTGGACTTGGGCTCACTCATCGATGCTCCTTTCTTTCCCGATTCATACACGTATGTTCTCGATAAAAATTGAGATTTCTCAACACTTTTTTGGACTAACCACACAACACCAATTTCATCTGACCCTATATACATCACCCGTGTGGCAGGTGATCGAGTACCGGTTCTCTACCTTGCACCGTGGGTTGATCTAGGCGGTTCTGACAAGGGCACGATCGACTGGTTTAGGCATATCGACCAAACTCGTTGGGCCCCTTCGCTAATTACCACCCAGCCATCGGCGAATCGCTGGCTACACCAGATCGAGCCGCTAGCGGAGGAGGTGTGGAACCTCCCAGACTTGATGTGGGGGGCCACCTTTCCAGAGTTCATCCTCGGCTTCATTGAGAGCAGGGGGGTCGAGGTTGTCCACATAATGAACTCGCGGCTGGGCTTCGACCTGCTTCCGGACATGACTTGCCTTCCAAGGCCCCCTGCCGTCGTCGTGCAGATGCATGCTGAGGAGCCCGATCAGACCGGGTACGTTCGCTACGTCACCAGACGCTACGGCAATCTGATCGATGCGTTCTCGGTCACGAGCGAGCACCTGAAGTCCACGGTTGCGGGCTACGAGATCCCTCCAAGCCGGATCGATGTCATTCACTCGGGTGTCGATGCGGAGGTCGAGTTCAACCCTCGGTCGGTCGACCCCCTCCGGCACTCCGGAAACGGCGTTCCGCGGATCCTGTGGCCGGGCCGCCTGGTCGAGCAGAAGGATCCGATGCTGACCCTGGACGTTGTTGCCGATGCTCGAAGCAGGGGCGGCGAGTTCATGTTGGACGTCGTCGGCGACGGGTACCTCGAGGCCGCCGCCCGCGAGCGGGCGGACCGCCTTGGAATTGCGGATTCGATCAATTGGCACCCGCCGTCGCAGGAGATGGCTCGCTGGTACCGCAGCTCGGACCTGCTGCTGATGACCAGCGTCTTCGAGGGTGTCCCCTACGTGATCTACGAGGCCCTCGCCATGGGGGTTCCGGTGGTCGCGCCAGCTCTTCCGGGGAACGTTGAGTTCATGGACGAGGACAGCGGCGCCCTAATCGAGCCTCGCGACGACGCCTCCAGATACGCGGAGGTGGTGGTCGCCCTGCTTGCCGACGAGGAGCGCCGGCGCGCCATGGGCCGGCGCTCCCGCGAGCGGATGATCGCGGACTTCTCACTTGCCGAGATGGGACGCCGCCATGACCGACTGTATGAGCGCCTGCTCGAGTCGCGCCCGGCCACCAGCTCCCGGCGCGGCGCAGCTCTGACCGGAAGCCGAAAGGCGGGATACGACAGGGCGGCCGCAGATATGTCCTCCCCGGCGGTGAGCCTTTCCCGGGACCCCGCTCCGGAGCGCACCGTCGGCGTGGTAATTCCGTGTCACCGCCACGGCCTCTTTCTCGCCGACAGCGTTCGCTCCGCCAAGAAGCAGAGCCTGGCGCCGAGCCAAATCGTCGTCGTCGACGACGGATCCGATGACCCGGAGACGATCGATGCGCTCGAGCTCATCGAGCGCGACCCGGAGGTGACCGTGCTCCGTCAAGTCGCCAATCGAGGACCCAGCTCAGCACGCAACCGGGCAATCGCCGAGCTAGACACAAGTTACGTGCTTCCTCTCGATGCGGACGACGAGCTGCTTCCCGGGGCGCTTGAGCTGATGGTCGGCCAGATCGAGCGTGCCAGCGGGGATGTGGGCTTCGTCTACCCCCACGCGCAGCACATGGGCAACCGTTCGGACTTCATCAGGCTCCCCGCATACAACCTTTGGCTGCTCATGCAGGAGAACTACTGCCCCGCGCCTGCTCTCTTCGATCGCCGGGTATTCGCAAGCGCCAATGTCGAGTACGCGGAGGACATCGTGGTCGGGCACGAGGACTGGGACCTGATTTTGCAGCTGGCAGAACGGGGCATCCGCGGAGTGCACGCGGTCGCTCCAACCTTTCTCTACCGACGCCAGGGTTTCAGCCGCGTGAACGCGGTCGACTACGGACCGCACACGTTTCACGACGCAATCAAACGTCGCCATCCCGCGCTCTACCTGAACAGCGACCGCATCAAGGCCGACTGGGCGCCGGCCCTCTCCCTGGTACTCCTCGACGATGGTGAAAGGTCGTGGAAACCGCAGGACCTCTCGTCGCTGGAGCCCCAGACATGCGCGGACTTCGAGGTTCTCGCGGCGACCGACCTCGGCGGCCGAGCCCGACTCGTTGCCGGCGAATCGGAGAACCGGGGGCGCTGGGTGCAGAGCGCCCTGCGTACCGCGCGGGGCCGGTGGGTTTGCCTGCTCACCCCCGCCTCGGCGGCGATGCTGGAGTCCTCCTCGTTCGTCGAGAGGCTTCTGTACTGCTTCAAGGCGCCCGGCGTAGCTTCGTCGATCGTTTTCGCCAATGTGGACGATCTCCGGAGGCCCACGTTCGCCCAACTCGACGACGCAGAGCGCCTCAGCGCAAATCCAGTGGCGGTTTCCTTCGCCCGTTCGCCGGGAATCCAGTTCCCCGGCGTCCATCTACCGGCGGGCTGCTGTGTGCTGAGCGAGCTGGCGATAAACCTGCAAACAATTGGCGCGGTTCAGTGGCGGTTCGCGGGCAGCGCGAGTAGCTCACTGCCGATGGCGGGCTCGGTGGGAGGTAGCGCCGAGCCGGCCGAAGAGCCATTCGACCTCGACATCGGCTTCGACCGTCGCGACGATCCCTCCGACAACCTGGCCCGGCAACGGATTGCCTGGCAACCACCCCGTCTTCCCGAGCTCACGCCCGGCACGGTGCGCCGCTGGGAGCACTCGCCCGGCTGGACACCCGCCGAGACACAACCGCTTTGCCGGCACCTGGGTCTGGCCGGGCAGGGTCGCGTGATCAGCAATGATCGCAACCCGCCTCCGGGGTACGCGTTGGAGTTCGACCTCGGCGTCACCCGGCTGCACGCCGCACCCGGAACTCGCCGACTCATCCAAACGGCAAGCACCTACCGGCTCACCGACGAACAGAATCACCTGGGCGCTCACAGGAATCCCCTCGGATACATCGAGGACCAGCCACTCCCCCTGCTCGAGGCTTTGGAGCTGCGCCGGATGCGGGATTCGGGCGAAATGGTTCTGGTAGCCGGCCGCGACGACCCGCTGTTCGACGCCGCGGAGCGAGTCCGACCCTGGGCTGGATTGACGCTCATCCGATCTTGCCCCGCGGGCACATCCTCCACACCGGCGTCTGGGGGGCGGTCGTCCTTCGACGCCATTCGCTACTCGACGGTCGCAAACACCGCTACTCCCGCGAGCCGGGGCCCGGGAGTTCTCACGACCTAGCCCTCGGATCCATGTTCAGGAGCGGGGGAGGACGTCGCATCGCCCTGCGACTGCGAGAGGACGGCCGGCTGGAGACCGATGGCGTTCGTCCGGGCCGGGCAAGCCGGGATCCTCGCAAGTTGTTCCGCTGGATCGCCGCTCCGGCGCACCCAAACGAGCCTCGACTGTTCGGCTCAGCCCGTCTGGGCCGGCCGCCACCTGATTCGGCGCTTCGGCGACCGCCGGCTCTCGAAAGGCGGCGGCGCACCAATCGGATGGCTGCGCGGGGCCGGGGGACCAAGCTGCCGCCCCATATTCAGCGCCAGTCATCCGGTGACCGGCGACCAGCTCCTCACCTGCTCGCCCGACGAGGCGCTCGCGCACGGCTACTTCCTCGACGGCGACCTCGGCTTCATCCTCGATGCCGGCTCGGCCAGGATGCCGAGCGCCAGCGCCGTGGGACCTGATCGCCCAGCGCCCGGCCGTACTGCTTCTCGTAGTACTCGCGGTACTCGCCGGAGCGGATCGGGCCCCACCACTCCTCGTTGTCGCGGTACCACCCGACGGTGCGCTCGAGGCCCTCGGCGAAGTGGACGCGGGCCTCCCAGCCGAGCTCCTCGCGGAGCTTGTCGGAGGCGAGCGAGTAACGACGGTCGTGGCCGGGGCGATCGGTGACGTACTCGATCAGCGACTCATCGGCGCCGGTCAGCTCGATCACCCGCCTGATGACGTCGATGTTCTCGCACTCGTCGGGGCCGCCGACGTTGTAGGCCTCCCCGGCGCGGCCGTTGAGCAGGACGGTGTGGATGCCGCGGCAGAAGTCCTCGACGTAGAGCCAGTTGCGCACCTGGCGTCCATCTCCATACACCGGCAGCGAGTCCCCGTGCAGAGCGTTCAGGACCATCAGAGGGATCAACTTCTCTGGATACTGGCGCGGCCCGTAGTTGTTGGAGCCGCGGACGATCGAAGCCTCGATCCCGTAGGTGTGGACATGGGCGGAGACGAGGAGGTCGCCGGCCGCCTTGGTCGCCGAGTAGGGCGAGGAGGGGTCGAGCGGCGAGGTCTCGGTGAAGGAGCCGGACTCGATCGATCCGTAGACCTCGTCTGTGGAGACCTGCAGGTAGCGGGAGACGCCGAGCTCGCGCGCCGTGTCGAGGAGGACGCCGGTGCCGATCACGTGGGTCCTGGCGAAGGCGTCCTGGTCGTCGATCGAGCGGTCGACGTGCGACTCGGCGGCGAAGTTGACGACGGCGTCCCGCCCCTCCATCGCCTCGCGGACGATCGCCGGGTCCTCGATCGCCCCCTCGACCAGCTCGACGTCGGCGGGCAGGTTCTCGCGCCTGCCGGCGTAGGTCAGCTTGTCGAGCACGCGGACCTCGTGCTCCTCCTTCGCGAGGCGCACGTATGTGGACCCGATGAACCCGGCGGCGCCGGTGACCAGCAACTTCATGCAGCCTCCTTCTCGCTCTGGCGTTGGGCAAGGTACCCGACGAGGCCGTCCTGCCAGGAGGGCAGCTCGATCGCGTGCTCGCGCTCGCTGGCCAGCGCCGAGAAGGGCGGGCGGGGCGCGGGGCGGCCGAGCATCTCCGTCGTCGCCGAGAGCACCTGGCACTCGACCTTGGCCTGCTCGAAGATCTCGCGGGCGAACTCGTACCAGGAGCAGGACCCGGCCGCCGCCATGTGGTGGATGCCGTGCTCGAGCCCCTCGATCAGGCGGACGACGCCGTAGGCGAGATGCCAGGTGTAGGTGGGCGAGCCGACCTGGTCGTGGACGACGAGGACCTCGCCGTGGTCGGCGGCAAGGCGCAGCATCGTCTCGACGAAGTTGCCGCCGCCGGTCCCGAAGAGCCAGGAGGAGCGAACGACGAAGTGGCGTGGGTTGGCGGCGGCCGTGGCCTCCTCGCCGGCGAGCTTGGTGCGCCCGTAGGCGGAGAGCGGTGCCGGCTGGTCGCTCTCGACGTAGGCGGCGCGCTTGGCCCGTCGAAGACGTAGTCGGAGGAGATGTAGACGACGGTGGCGCCGACCTCGGCGGCGGCGGCGGCGACCTTGCCGGCGGCGGTGCCGTTGACCGCCATCGCCGCAGCCTCGGCCTCCTCGGCGCCGTCGACGTCGGTCCAGGCAGCGCAGTTGATGACGACGTCGGGGCGCTCGGCTTCGAGCTTGGCGCCGACCGTGCCGGCGTCGGTGACGTCGAGCTCCGTGTGGCCGAAGCCGACGACGTCGTGGCCGGCGTTGCCGGCGGCGAGCATCACGTCGCGGCCGAGCATCCCGGCGGCCCCTGTGACCAGCAGCTTCATCAGATCAGCTTGATTTCCGAGCGATCGCCGACCAGCATCCGCAGGGTCTTCGGCATGCCGTCGCTGCGGGTCAGCTTGACGTCGCGGCCGAGCAGGCTCGCCTCCATGCGGGCGCCGAGGTCTTCGACCACCGAGCCGGCGAGGACGATCGAGTGCTCGACCTCAGAGCGGCAGATCCGGACCCCGTCGCCGATCGAGGTATAGGGGCCGATGAACGAGCCCTCGATCCGGGCGCCGGCGCCGATCACGGCCGGGCCGCGGATCACAGAGCCGGCGACCGTCGCGCCCTCGCCGAGCACGACCCTGCCCTCGACCCGCGATTGCTCGTCGATCTCGCCCCGTAGATCGCCCGCGATCTCCTCGAGCACGAGCCGGTTCGCCTCGAGCATGTCGGCGAGCTGGCCGGTGTCCTTCCACCAGCCGGTGACGATCTCCGACTGGACCCTGTGCCCGTCGTCGATCAGCCCCTGGATCGCCTCGGTGATCTCGAGCTCGCCGCGCCAGGAGGGCTCGAGCGCCCGGGCGGCTGCGAAGATCGCCTGGCCGAAGAGGTAGACGCCGACCAGGGCGAGGTCCGAGGGCGGGTCTTTGGGCTTCTCGATCAGGCGGACGATGCCGCCGTCCCCGTCGAGCTCGGCGACGCCGTAGGACTGCGGGTCCTCGACGGGAGTGAGCAGGATCAGCGCGTCCGGCTCGTCTGCCCGGAAGGTCGAGACGAGGCCGCGGAGGCCGTCGCGGAGCAGGTTGTCGCCGAGGTACATGACGAAGGGCGAGTCGCCGATGAACTCCTCGGCGGTCAGCACCGCGTGGGCGAGCCCGGCCGGCTCGTCCTGGAGGATGTAGGTGATCCTCGCCCCGAAAGCCGAGCCGTCGCCGGCGGTCTCGCGGATCTCCTCGCCGGTCTCCGGCGCGATGATGATCCCGATCTCGGTCGACGCCGGCGTCGACGAGCGCCTCGATTCCGTAGAAGAGCACGGGTTTGTTGGCGACCGGCACCAGCTGCTTGGCGGAGGTGTGGGTGATCGGCCGCAACCGGGTCCCGGCCCCGCCCGAGAGGATCAGTCCCTTGAGGTCTTGCACCGGAGGAAAGTATCGTGCCTCCTCCTGTGAGTGCCTCTCGATCCGTCGCGGTGGTAGTCCCGAACTGGAACTCGCGCGGCCATCTGAGGCGCTGCCTGGATTCCCTTCGAGAAGCCGCCGTGGGCGTCGAGCTGGAGCCGATGGTCGTCGACAACGGCTCGACCGACGGCTCGGTCGAGTACCTGGAGAGTGCCGGGGTTCCCCACGTCGCCCTGCCCGAGAACACCGGCTTCGCGGCTGCCGTCAACCTCGGCGTCAGCCGCACCGGCGCAGGCGCGATCCTCGTCCTCAACGCCGACACGGTGCTCGAGCCGGACTGCCTGGCCCCGCTCCTCGGAGCCCTCGGCGCGGACGCGGCTCTGGGCGGCGTGCAGCCGCTGATCCTGCAGCTCGAGGGAGAGGGGCCCGGCGACGCCGGGGCGGCACGGGTCTACAGCGCCGGCCAGTCGCTGACCAGGGACGGGCGGGGCTTCGAGGAGGGCGCCGGGGAGCCCTGCGCGGACCCGAGCTCTGGAGCGCCGCGAGCCCTTCGGTGTCTGCGGGGCCGCCTGCCTGCTGCGACGGGAGCTGTTCGACGAGCTCGGCGGCTACGACGAGAGCTACGTCTCCTTCTGCGAGGACGTCGACCTCAACCTGCGGGCGCGGATCGCCGGCTGGCGATTCGAGACGATCCCCGAGGCGCTGGTCTGGCACGTCGGCAACGCGGTCTGGCAGGCCGGCTTTGCCGACCCGAGCGCGGAGAACTCGCGCCTCGTCGCCCGCAACCGGCTCGCCACCCAGCTCAAGTTCATGCCGGCCGCGGCGATCCCCCGGGTCGCCGCGGTCGAGGCCGGGGCGCTCGCCAAAAGCCTTGTTCAGCGTCGCTTCGCGGCCACCGCCCGGGGCAAGCTGGAAGCGCTGCGGCGGCTGCCGGCGCTGCGCGCCGAGCGCCGGCGCCTGGCGGCGACCGGGGACCTCAGCGCGGCCCGCGCCTGGCTCGGCGCAGGGCCAGCGCCTCCCCCAGGCTGAGGTCGCTCAGCCCCTCGGCGACCGCGGTGCGCGCGGGCAGCCCGCGGGCGTCGCGCCAGCCGCGCAGGCGTCCCTTCAGCCCGCTCACCGTCCGGTCCCTGAGCAGCTGGCCGGCGCAGAGCACCCCCTCGGCGGCGAGCACCCGGAGGGCGTCGCGGGGCCGGCCCATGACGCCGTAGCGGCGCAGCATGTAGCCGCGGGACCAGCCCGTGTGCGCGTACTTGGCGCCGCTCGCCGCCCCCAGCGTCCGCGAGTACGCGTGGACGGCGGCGGCGTCGGGCGCCAGGGCGCAGCGAGCGCCCCGGGCGCGCAGCCGCAGGGCGAGGTCGAGGTCCTCGTAGTAGAGGAAGATGCGCTCGTCGAAGCCGCCGACCGACTCGAACGCGGAGCGCGAGAAGAGCGCCGCCCCGCCGCTCGGTCCGAGCGGGGCGGCGGCGCTGCGGGCCGCCTCGCGAGGCTCGCCGTTCAGGTAGTCGAACCCCATCAGGGTGCGGTCGGCGATCGACCCGGCCGAGTCGATGAAGCGCGGGTCGCGTTCGGCCAGCAGGACGCCGGCGACCATCTCGGCAGCCGCCGTGGCGGGCTCGAGCAGGGCCTCGAGGAAGCCCGGCTCGCAGACGACGTCGTTGTTGAGGAGGACGATCGGGTCCCTGCCCCTCGGCGGCGATCGCGCGGTTGAGCGCCGGGCCGAAGCCGAGGTTCTCGCCGAGCGCGACGACCGCGACCTCGGGGAAGCGCTCCGCCAGCAGCTCCTGCGAGCCGTCGGTCGAGCCGTTGTCGACGACGACGACCGCGGCGGGGATCGTCTGCTCGCGAAGGCTCTCCATGAGCGGAGCCAGACGGTCGCGTCCGTCGAGGTTCGGGATGTAGATCGTCGGTTGCAAAGTCGCCAGCGGCGAACGGTAGCCTGCAGCCATGAGCACGACTCGGAGCGAGCCGGATCAGGATAAGGCCCGGCCCAAGGACCCGGCAGCGGTCTTCTTCGACGCCCGCCGCGAGTTCGCCGAGCGCTTCCTGGCCGGCCACGGCCTCGAGATCGGGGCGCTCCACCTGCCGCTGGCGACCCCCGCCCGGGCCCACGTCAGCTACGTCGACCGGATGCCGGTCGAGCGGCTCCGTTCGGAGTACCCGGAGCTGGAGACCTGGGACCTGACCCCGGTCGACGTGATCGACAACGGCGAGCTGCTGAGCACGGTCGCCGAGGAATCCCAGGACTTCATCGTCGCCAACCACTTCCTCGAGCACTGCGAGGACCCGATCCGCACGATCGAGACGCACCTGGGCAAACTGAAGCCCGGAGGGGTGCTCTTCTACGCGGTCCCCGACAAGCGCTACACCTTTGACCACCGCCGTCCGCTGACCCCGCTGGAGCACATGGTCGAGGACCACGAGCAGGGGCCGGAGCGCTCGCGCCGCGAGCACTATTACGAGTGGACGCGGCTGGTGATCGTCGAGGGCGGCGAGACCGAGGAGGAGACGACCGCCCGCTCCGAGGAGCTCGAGGAGGCCGGGTACTCGATCCACTTCCACGTCTGGACCCAGGCGGAGTTCCTGAAGCTGATCCTCCACTGCCGCGAGCGGTTCGAGGAAGGCTTCGACATCGAGGCGGCGGCGCACCAGGGGATCGAGTTCGTGGTCGTCCTGCGCAAGGCGGGGCCCTCGCCGTTCCCGCCGTCGGCGGTGGCGGCTCCGGGGGGCACGAATCGCTGGCGCCGGCTCCTGCGCCGGGCGGCTTCGAGGGCGCGGCGGATATTTTCGCCCACCGGTTAGCCGGCGGACGGATCCCGGATTTCGCCTACTCTTGCCTGCGCGCAGATGGCCTCCGAAAACGCAACCGCGACACCCGAGCCCGAACATTCGCCGCGGCCGCCCGCCGAGCGGCCGCCGGCGATCCAGGTCGAGGAGCTGAAGAAGGCCTTCCGCATCCCGATGCACCGAATCGACTCGTTCAAAGAGCAGGCGCTGCACCTGTTCACGGCACGCGAGTTCCGGAACCTGCAGGCGCTGGACGGGGTGTCGTTCGAAGTCCACCAGGGTGAGTTCTTCGGCATCGTCGGGCGCAACGGCTCCGGCAAGAGCACGCTCCTGAAGCTGCTGGCGAGCATCTACAAGGCCGACGCCGGGAGGATCCGCCTCGCGGGCCGGCTGGCGCCCTTCATCGAGCTCGGGGTCGGCTTCAACGTCGAGCTGACGGCGCGCGAGAACGTCGCCCTCAACGGGGTGATGATGGGCCTCACGCCGAAGGACGCTCGCGATCGCCTCGACGCGATCCTCGAGTTCGCGGAACTCGAGGGGTTCGTCGACCTCAAACTGAAGAACTACTCGTCGGGGATGCTCGTGCGGCTCGCCTTCGCGGTGATGCTGCAGGCGGACGCCGACGTGTTGCTGATCGACGAGGTGCTGGCCGTCGGCGACGCCGCCTTCCAGCAGAAGTGCGCCGATGCATTCCGCAAGATGAAAGCCGAGGGCAAGACGATCGTCCTCGTAACCCACGAGATGGCGACCGTGGAGGCCTACTGCCACCGGGCGATGCTGATCGACGGCGGCCGAGATCACGGCGATCGGCGAGCCGGGGGAGATCGCCAGGAAGTACCTGCGGCTCAACTTCGAGGATGGGGCCGAGGCGGGCGGCGAGGACCGCAGGAGCACGGGCGACGGCGTGCGCCTGATCGACGCCTGGCTCGAGGACGGGGAGGGCGAGCGGGCGACCAGCGTCGAGCACGGCAACCCGATCAGGATCCGGGCCGAGATCGAGGTCGTCGACGCGGCCGAAGTGCTGGGGATCGGCTTCGTCCTCGCCAACGCCGACGGGCTGGCGATCTTCACCTTCGACACCTCGGCGAAATCCGCCCAGGGGGCCGGCGGCTCGCTGGCGCCCGGCCAGCGCGTGCACGTCGAGGCGGAGCTGCAGAACCAGCTCGTCCCCGGGCGCTACTTCGTCCACTGCGGCGTCCAGCGATATCTCGGGGGCGGCGAAGACGTCGGCCTCTACACGCACAACGCCCTCGACTTCGTCGTCTTCGGCGATCGGACCACGCACGGCCTCGTCTCCCTGCCGTATGAGATCGAGACCTCCGTCGAGAGCCCCGGAGCCCGCGAGTGAGCTCCGTCGCCGAGACGACGGAGATGCGCGAGGTCACGGGACCTTCGGCGATCGGCGGCGGCCGGCGCCGCTTCTTCGACCTGCTCTGGCTGATGGCGGTGACCGAGTTCAAGCGCAACTACTTCGGCACGGTGCTCGGCTACCTCTGGTCCCTGGTGCGGCCGCTGCTGCTCTTCGCCGTGCTGCTGTTCGTCTTCACCAAGATCCTCAGGATCGGCAGCGAAACGCCGAACTACCCGGTGCTGCTGCTGCTCAACATCGTCCTCTTCTCGTTCTTTCAGGAAGCGACGTCGACGGCGGTCAACTCGGTGGTCGCCCAGGAGGGAATCGTGCGCAAGACGCAGTTCCCGAGGCTGGTGATCCCCCTATCGGTCGTGCTCACGGCGGTGTTCAACCTCGGCCTCAACCTGATCATCGTCTTCGTCTTCATCCTCGCCTGGGGCGTCGACCCGGCCTGGACCTGGCTCCTCTTCCCGGTCGGCGTGGGCTTGATCTTCACGTTCACCACGGCGATCGCGACGATGCTCTCGGCGCTCTTCGTGCGCTTTCGCGACATCCAGATCATCTGGACGGTGATCGCCCAGGTCCTCTTCTACGCGACGCCGGTCCTCTATCCGATCTCGGTCGTGCCCGAGGCCTACCGGCAGGCGTTGATGGTCAACCCGCTGGCGCCGATCTTCATCCAGATCCAGCAATGGGTGATCAACCCGGACGGGATGAGCGCGAGCGAAGCGGCCGACGGGGCCCTGGGGCTGCTGCCGGCGCTCGCCATCTTCCTCGGCACCTGCTACCTGGGAGCTCGGATCTTCAACCGAGGCGCCCCCCGCATAGCCGAGGAGCTCTAGCGCCTTGAGTGACAGGGCACCGGCGCCCTGATGGCGGGGCCTCGATTCTCGATCATCACGCCGGTCTACGACACCCCGGCCGACGTCCTGCGCTCGATGCTGGACTCGGTTCGCCGGCAGCGCTTCGAAGACTGGGAGCTGTGCCTGGTCGACGACGCCTCGCCGCGACCCCGGCGTCGCCGAGGCGCTCGAGCGGGCGGCGGCCGAGGACGGCCGCATCCGCCTCCTGCGCAGGGAGGACAACGGCGGCATCGTCGCCGCCTCCAACGACGCGCTGGCGATGGCGCGCGGCGAGTTCGTCGCCCTGCTCGACCACGACGACGAGCTCCATCCCGACGCCCTGGCCGAGGTCGAGGAGGCGCTGCTCGCGAACCCCGAAGCCGACTTCGTCTACACCGACGAAGACAAGATGGACCGCGAGGGACGCCGCCTGGGCCCGTTCTTCAAGCCGGACTGGTCGCCGGAGCGGATGCGGACGCAGATGTACACCTGCCACCTCAGCCGTCTTCCGCCGCTCGCTGGTCGAAGAGGTGGGCGGTTTCGACCCCGAGTTCGAGGGGTCGCAGGACTGGGACCTGGTCCTCAGGGCGACCGAGCGGGCGCGGGCCGTCCTGCACGTGCCGGAGATCCTCTACCACTGGCGGATGCTCGAGACCTCGGCGGCGGGCGGCGGCGAGGCGGCGAAGCCGTGGGCGTTCGAGGCGGGCAGGCGCGCCATCCAGGCCCACTGCGATCGGATCGGACTGCCCGCCAGGGTCGAGCGCGATCCCGACGACGCCGGCGTCTACCACCTCGAGCCCGACCTCGAACGCAGGCCGCTGGTCAGCATCGTCATCCCCACCGGCGGCCAGGAACGGGAGATCCGCGGCCGCCGAGAGGTGCTGGCCGTCCACTGCGTGCGCAGCATCGTCGAGCAGCTCGACCTACGACGAGTACGAGATCGTCTGCGTCGTCGACGAGGGGACCCCGGACGCCGTCCTCGAGGAGCTGCGGGCGATCGGCGGCGAGCGCCTCAGCCTGGTCGAGCTTCGAGGGCCCATTCAGCTTCTCCGCGAAGGTCAATCTCGGCGTCGCGCACAGCCAGGGTGAGCATCTGCTGCTGCTCAACGACGACATCGAGGTGGCGACGCCCGACTGGATCGAGCGGATGGTCATGTACTCGGAGCTGCCCGAGAATCGGCGCCGTCGGCGGCCGGCTGCTGACTCGAGGACGGACGCATCCAGCACGCCGGCATCCGCTTCGAACGCGGCCTGCCTGGACACCCCTACCACGGCGACCCGCGCGACACCACGGGCTACGCGAACGGAGTGCTCGTCGCCCAGGACTGCCTCGCCGTGACCGGCGCCTGCCTGATGACGCGGCGCGAGCTCTTCGAGCAGGCGGGCGGCCTCGACCCGAAGTTCCCGGTCAACTACAACGACGTCGACTACTGCCTGAAGCTGTGGCAGGGCGGCAGCGCGGATCGTCTACGACCCCGATCTCGTCATGTACCACTTCGAGTCGTCGAGCCGCAGCTCCGAGGTCGAGCAATGGGAGAAGGAACTGCTGCTCGAGCGCTGGCTCCCGCGACCGACCTGGACCCCTACTCGAACCCGAATCTGCGCCACGAGGTGCCGCGCCTGAAGGCCCTGCTGCAGATGGCGATGCATCGCCGGCCGCGGCCGCGGGGCTCGGTGCCGTCTCTCGAACAGGCGATCCTGAAACAGCGCGCAGCGATCGATGGCTGATTTCGCGGGGCCGGGCCGATCCGCACTCGCTATCCTGCGCCGGTGTCAGAGGAGCCAACGCGGCAAGGGCCCACGGCCGGGGGCAGGCAGGGCTCCCGGACCCTCGTCATCGGCTGTGGGTTCATCGGAACCCACATCGTGGAAGGCCTGGTCGCGGCCGGCCGGCCGCCGGTCGTCCTCACCCGTTCCCGGCCCCACGGACGGCGCCCGTGATCTCTGCTCTTCGAAGGGCGACCTGAGAATCGGCGACGCCCGCGACCCCGAGGTGCTCGACCGAAGCGCTGGAGGGCGTCGGCGATGTCGTCTTCAGCGCCGGAGGGCTGCTGCCGGCCGAGTCCGAGAAGGAACCGGAGCTGGACAGGGAACTGACGCTCGAGCCGGTCCGCGCGGTGCTGGAGGCACTGCGGTTCGCGGCGCGGCGTGACCCTCACCTACCTCTCCTCCGGCGGGACCGTCTACGGCGAGCCGGAGAGGTGCCCGATCGACGAGGACGCGCCGACTCGGGCGTTCGGCGCCTACGGACAGCCTGCACCTCGACTGCGAGGGCGAGGTGATGCGCCACCGTGAGGAGAGCGGGCTGGCGGCGCGGATCCTGCGCTGCTCGACCGTCTACGGCGAGCACCAGCGGCCCGATCGTGGCCAGGGGGTCGTCGTCGACCTTCCTCCACCGCATCGAAGCAGGGAGCTCCCGTCGAGATCTACGGCGACGGCAGCACGATCCGCGACTACATCTACGCCGGCGACGTCGCCCGCGCGTCGAGGCGCTGCTCGACCGGCCCGGCGGCCCGCCGATCCTCAACGTCGGCGCGGGAACCGGGACGGAGCTGATCGAGGTGCTGCGCCTGGCCGAGAAGGAGGTCGGCCGCGATGCCGACGATCGTCAAGCACCCGGCGCGGAGCTTCGAAGTGCGCAGGTCGTGCTCGACACAGCCGCCTCCGCGGCCTGATCGAGTTCGAGCCGACGCCACTGGCGGCGGGCATCGCCCGCACCCACGCCTGGCTGAGAGACTCGCGGAGGCGGAGAGCCGGGCGGCGGCCAAAAGCTGACGATTCGGCGGCGCCTGTCGAGACATGGCGCCGCTGGGCGCCGCCGCTTCGCTGGCGGCCTCGGCGACCCGGGACTGTGGCAGCCGGCGGCGGGGAAGCGGGTCAGATTCTTCTCGCACCCCGAACACCCCGAGGGGTACCTGGACTTCCCCGCTCCCGAAACCGAGCTCCGGCGAGAGCCGATCACGGTCAGCGGCTGGGTCCTGTTCCCCGGGGAGGCCGTCTCCCAGATCGACATATGCGCTCGATGACGAGCTTGCTCGGGCGCGCTCGCCTCGGGATCCCCCGACCGGACGTCGCCCAACTCCGCGAGCAGCCTCGTGCCTGCACCGCGGGGTTCGAACTGACCGCCGACCTAGGGCAGTGGGGCGGGCGCGACGGGATCGGCGACGCTGCGCGCGATGGCCGACCAGCACCGCGGGCGCGATCCACGAGCTGGAGCCGGTCGAGGTCGAGGTCGGCACCGGCGACCGGCACGGAGCGGACGAGGAGGCGTTGAAGCCGCTGCCGCCGCGGACCCCGGCGCGACCGGCGGGCGGGCGACGGCCATCGCGTCCTCGTCGCCACCCACCAGCTCAACCTCGGCGGGGCACAGCTCTACCTGCTCGATCTGCTCAGCGAACTGGTCAAGAACGGAGCGATCGAGACCACCGTCGTCAGCGCGATGGACGGGCGCCTGCGCAAGGACCTCGAAGAGCTCGGCATCCCCGTCCATATCTCCGGCCTGGTGCCGACAGGACGACCTCAGCGCCTACATCGGTCGGGTCGAGGAGCTCGTCGCCTGGGCCGCGGACCGCGGTTTCGAGGCCGCCTTCATCAATACCGCGACGGTGTTCGCCCTGCCCGGCGCCGAGGTCGCGTCCGAGCTCGGAGATTCCCGCGGTCTGGGCGATCCACGAGAGCTTCGAGCCGGCGGTGCTCTGGGCCGGCATGGCGCCCGGAGGTCCGTGACCGCGTCAAGGAGACGCTGTCCGAGGCGACGCTGGTCGTCTTCGAGGCGGAGGCGACCAGGGGCTGTACGAACCGCCGCTCGAGTCCGTCGCAGTGCGTCACCTTGCCCTACGGGCTCGATCTTGTCCCGATCGAAGCCGAGCGCGGCCGAGTTCTCGATGGCTGAGGCGCGGCGAAAGGCGGAGATCCCGGAGAGCGCCGACGTGCATCCTCTGCGTGGGAACGGTCGAGCCGCGCAAGGCGCAGATCCCGCTCGCGCAAGGCGTTCGATCTGATCGCCGATCGCCATCCCGATGCTCATCTCGTGATCGTCGGCGCCGGCAAGAACGCCGACTCCCTCGCCTTCGCAGGGCTGGATCGAGGAGGCCGAACGGGGCAGCGGGTGAGGCTGGTCGCCGGTGACGCCGGACATCCACTCCTGGTACGCGCTCGCCGATCTTCTCGTCTGCGCCTCCGACATCGAGTCGCTGCCGCGCACCGTGCTCGAGGCGATGGCGTTCGAGACTCCGGTGCTGGCGACCGAGGTCTTCGGCATACCGGAGCTGATCGAGGATGGTAGAACCGGGTGGCTCTGCGAGCCGCGCGACGTGAACGCCCTGGCGGAGGCGCTCGATCGCTTCCTCGAGCACCGGCGAGGAGGAGCGCGCCGAGGTTGCGGAGCCGCCCGCAAATTCGTCGAAGAGCGTCATCACTTGCCCGAATACGCCAATCGGGTCGCGACGTTGCTCAGCTCGGCAGTCGACGGGCATGTGGCGATCCGCTAGCGAGCGTCAACGATGGCTGTTCGTGGTCGCCGGGTTCGCGTTGATCCTGGCCGCCGCCAACATCTGGTGGGTCTCCGTCTACAGGCACGGCTACCCGCTCAGCATCGACGAGGCCGGCTACACGACATTCGGGGTCATCGACTTCCTCGCCTTCAAGAACGGCGGGCTTTCCGACTGGTGGCAGGCGACGCAGAGCACGCCCCCCACGCGCCCCTCGTGCCGGCGCTGGCCTCGATCGTCTTCCTCGTAAAAGTGGGAGCGCTCGAGGGCTTTGCGGTCCTCAGCGGGTTCCTGGTCCTCCTCGCGGTTGCCGTTTACGGAATCGGCGAGCGCCTTGAGGGGCCGAGGCTCGGCGCCCTCGCGGCTGGAGTGGCCGTCACCCTCCCCGGGGTCTTCCTCTACTCGCGGGAATTCATCTTCGCGCTCCCCACCGCGACGCTCCTTGCCTGCGCGGTCTACTGCCTGCTGCGCAGCGACGGCCTGCTGGTACGGCGCTGGGCGATCGCCTGCGGGGTGGCGCTGGGGCTGATGCTGCTGACGAGATCGATGGCGATCACCTATGTGCCGGGAGTTCTCGCGGCGGGCCTTGTCTGCATTCTGGCGAGAAGGCACGGGGACCTTTCCAAGCGGCTTCTGAACATGAGCCTCCTGATCCTCACCGGGACCGCTCTCGCCGCCACCTGGTACGTCCCCAACTTCACCGCGATCTACGACTACCTGACCGGCTTCGGCTACGGCAAACAGAGCAAGTACTACGGCAACAGCGATTCGTTGCTCTCCTGGGAGCGGCTGCGGGCGGTCCCGACGACCCTGACGAGGGAGGATCTGCTGCTGCCGCTGGCGGCGGTGCTGCTCGTCGGCCTGCTCACCGTCGCGGTCGTCGCCGTCAGGCGCACGCTCCGCTCGCCCGATCGCCGCGCAACGGTGCTGCGGCTCGCCTCGACCGACGCGATGTCGGTGTTGATCGTCTTCGCGGCCGGCTTTGCCGCCCTGACCAGCTCCCGGAACGGGGGCAGCGGCTTCACCCTGCCGATCGCGGTCCTGATCCCAGCGATGGCGATCCTCGCCCTGCGCGTCTACCCGGGGGCGATACGCCCGGTCGTCACGATCCTCGTCGCGATCGCCGCCTTCAACGCCCTCGCCTACTCGACCGTCTGGTCGGCCGCCTCGGCGGAACGCAACGTCTCGGTGCCGGGGTTCGACGAGCTGCCGGTCGCCTACGGCATCCCGAAAGCCGTCTTCGGGATCCGCCTGCAGATCCCCGGCCCGGAAACACGCTTCGGCGGCAACGACCGCGACTGGCCCGACGTCGACCGGGAGCTGGCCCAACAGTTCATCGAATGGAAGACGCCGAACGGCGCCCTGCCCGTGGTCGCGACCGGCGTCCGGAATCGCGCCCTCAACCCAAACACGATCCAGCTCGCGGCGGTGCTCAACTACAAGACATCGATCCCGTTCGTCTGGCTCTCGGCCGAACCGAAGGACTCGGTCGCTCGCTACTCGGAACAGCTCAGCGACAACTCCGAAATCGGCATTCCTCCATCGGTGTTGCTCACCACGGACACGGAAGTCGACGACTTCCCGCCCGCTGTCAGCCAGGCCTACGTCGAAACCGCCGCCCGCGGGCTCGGGTTCCGGCTCGTCCGCACGATCCCGCTTCCCGACGGGCGCATCCTGCGAATCTGGCGCAGGCAGAGCGCCTAGCCGGCCGTTCCGGCCGAGTTGAAAGGATCCGCCGATGCGCCGACGCCTCAAGAGCATGCCCCGCCCGGTCCTCGCCGGCCTGCTCGTCTTCGCGATGTCGTTCGCGCTCTTCTCGTTCACGACACAGCCGCTGACCGGGTACGAGCCGGAGACCGGCGCGGTCACCGAGGGGCTCGTCCTCGAAGGGCACTTCTGGGACAAGGAGGACTCGCCGCTGCCGATGAAGGCGGACATCGTCGGCAGAGGCGGGCATCACTACGGGCGCGCCGGCCTCCTGCAGCCGCTGCTCGAGGCGCCCTTCTTCGCCGCCGGGCACCTGGTCGACACCACCGTCGGCCACTTCGACAACTACCCGAACGGCTACACCTTCCTCTGGTTCTACAACCCCTTCGTCGCGGCGCTGGCGGCGCCTCGCCATGTTCGCGCTCGTCTTCCTGACCCGCGGCTCGGTCAGGTGGGCGTCGACGATCGCCGCCCTGTTCACCGCCGCCAGCCTCGCCTGGCCCTACTCGAAGATCGGCATGGAGACGACGTTCATGTTCGCGGTGATCGCCGCCTTCGCGCTCGCGGTCTGGGCGCGGCGCTCGCCCTCGCTGCTTTCCTGGGGGCTGACCGGGTTCGCGACCGGCGCGACGGTCGCGACCAAGCCCTACGCCGCCGTCTCGGTGCTGCCGATCGCGATCCTGCTGGCGCCGACCTTCCTGGCGCTCGACCGCCGCCAGCGGCTGCGCCTGGCCGCCGCCGTCGTCCTCCCCGGCCTGCTCTGGATCGCCGCGATCGGCTGGTACAACTGGGACCGGTTCGGCTCGGTGACGGAGTTCGGCTACCCGCCGTCGCCGCTGACCGTGAGCGCCCCGCTCAACTTCCTCGGCCTGCTCTTCAGCCCCGGCAAAGGGTTGGTCTTCTACAGCCCGCTCGTCGTCCTCGGGGCGCTGGGCCTGCCCCGCCTCTGGAGGCAGGACCGATGGCTGGTGGCGGCTCTGCTCACGTTCCTCGTCACCCTGACCGCGCTCTCCGGCCTCTCCACCTATTGGGGCGACGAGGTCTGGGGGCCGAGGTACATCGTCCCCGCCGCCTGGACCCTGCTGGTGCCGATCGCCTGGTGGGCGGGGACGGTGACACGACAGAAGGTCGTCGCCGGCCTCGCTGTCGTCGCGATCTTCGTACAGGTGATCGGGGTCTCGGCGCAGTACGCCCATTACACCGACGCGGTCCGCGGCCTGACCGGGGTGCCGCTCTATGAAGACCGGCTCGGCGTCGACCCGGAAAGGATCCCCTACGGCAACGACCCCACCCGCTGGGTCCCCGAGCTCTCGGCGCTGGTGATCCAGACCGAGGGCCTGATCTCATCGCAGCTCTTCACCCGGTTCGGCGACCACGGCCTCAGGGTCACCTACGCGCCGTTCGAGGGACGTAGCCGGACGATCGACTTCGGCGAACCGCAATACGCGATGCCGCTCGACTACTGGTGGTACCCGCCGCCCGAACACAAGTGGGCGGCGCGCGCCCTGGCGCTGGTCGTGTTGCTGCTCGCCGTCGCCGCGGCCGCCGGCCTCTATGTGGTGTCATTCGGCCGCCGCTGGCCTCCCTGGCGAGGGGCGCCGGCAGGCGCCTGAAGATGAACACGCCAGATGACATCGAGGTCTCGATCGTGATGCCCTGCCTGAACGAGGAGGAGTCGCTCGGCGCCTGCATCGGGATGGCGCAGGAGGGGCTGGCGAGGGCGGGGGCGCGAGGTGAGATCGTGATCGCCGACAACGGCTCCACCGACGGCTCCCAGGAGATCGCCCGCGAGCTCGGGGCGCGCGTCGTCGACGTCCCGGCGAAGGGCTACGGCGCGGCGCTGATGGGCGGCTTCGAGGCCGCCCGCGGCGAGTACATCGTCATGGGCGACGCCGACGGCAGCTACGACTTCGGCCACATCGAAGCCTTCCTCGAGCGACTCCGCGCAGGCGACGAACTGGTGATGGGGAACCGATTCGAGGGTGGGATCGAAGACGGCGCGATGCCGTTCCTCAACCGCTACCTCGGCAATCCCGTCCTCAGCTTCATCGGCCGCCTCCTCTTCCCGAGCGCGATCGGCGACTTCCACTGCGGCCTGCGCGCCTTCCGGCGCGAGATGCTGCCGAAGCTCGGCCTGCAGAGCCCGGGCATGGAGTTCGCAAGCGAGATGGTCGTCAAGGCGACGCTGCAGGAACTGAAGATCTCCGAGGTTCCGACGACCCTCTCCCCCGACCTGCGGTCGCGTCCCCCCCACCTGCGGCCGTGGCGCGACGGCTGGCGGCACCTGCGCTTCCTCTTCCTGTTCAGCCCCCGCTGGCTCTTCTTCTACCCGGGCCTGGCGCTGATGGCGATCGGCGCCGTGGCGATGATCGCGCTGCTGCCCGGGACGCTGGAGGCGTTCGGGACGGGGTTCGACGTGCACACGATGGTCTACGCGAGCGCGATGATCGTCGTCGGCTACCAGGCGATCCTCTTCGCCGTCTTCGCCCGCGTCTACGCGATGACCGAGGGCTTCCTCCCCGCCCAGGCCGGGCTCGAGAGGGTGATGAGCAGGGTGAACCTCGAGGTCGGCCTGATCACGGGGGCGCTGCTCACCCTGGCCGGCGTCGTCCTGGCGATCGTCGCCCTGGCGATCTGGGGCGGCAGCGGGTTCGACGAACTCGACTACCGGGACACCCTGCGGATCGTGATCCCCTCGGCGACGCTGCTGATGCTCGGCGTGCAGACGGTGCTCGGCAGCCTCTTCCTCTCGATCCTCGGCATCCGTCAGTCGGCGGAGGGCTGAGGCGACTGGGGCGACTCAGGCGGTCGCCGGCTTCTCGAAGACGAAGAGGTTGTTGAGGCCGAGCTGAAACCGCCGCTTCTCGGCGATCCGGAAGGCGGGCGGGGCGAAGACCCGCTCGGTGTCGGCGGGCTCGAAGCCGTAGTGCTCCTCGAGGCTCATGCCGTCGATCACCCGCAGCCTGCCGAGCACCTCGAGGATCGTGTCGACCTGCGGCGAGGGCACGGTGATCACGACCCTGCCGCCGGGCTTGAGGATCCTCTCGCAGGCGGCGGCGAGCTCGGCCTGGGCATCCTTCGGCACGTGCTCGAGGACGGCCAGCATCGTGATCACGTCGCACTCGATCCCGGCCGGCAGGGCATCCGGGAAGAGGCCCGGGTAGAGCACGTAGCCCGGCTCCTCGCGCTTCTCGGCGAGGGTCGGGTCGACTCCGTACCCGTACCCGATCGTCCCCGCCCAGCGCTCGAACATCGTGCCGTCGAGGCAGCCGACGTCGACGACGACGTCGCCCTGCTCGACGAAGCGCCGCGCCCTGCGGATGCGCACGTCGCGGAGATAGCGGTCGAGGAGCTTCAAGGCCGGACGCGGCCGCGGGCGATCGCGACGAACGCCCTCCAGGAGGGCTTCGGCCGGAAGGCCGGGCCTTCCTTGAAGAGGCCGACCGAGTCGCAGAAGTTGCAGTCGCCCTGGATGTCCTTCCAGGAGAACCAGTAGACCTGCTTGACGTCGAGCCGGTTGCGGTTTTCCAGCAGGTACCTGTAGGCGCCGCGGAGCTGGCGGACCTGGCCCTGCGGCCCCTGCTCGAAGGCGACCTGGTGGAAGTCCGGCTGCGAGCCCCAGCCCATCTCGGTGATGTAGAGGGGGACGCGATCGTGGTTTTCGACGGTCACGTCGTGGAATTCCTCGACGTATTCTTCGAGGATCCCGGTGTCGATCGCGTAGGGGTGCAGGGAGATCCCGTCGAAGCGCGACTTGATCCCCGGGACCCGGTAGAGGGCTTTGAGGAACTGGACGGCGGGCATTCCCTTCGGGAAGCGGGCGGTCGGCTTCGCGAAGAGGCCGGAGAGGATCACCTTCGCCCCCGGGTCGGCGGCTTTGATCGCCTGGCTCGAGGCGACGAGCAGCTTCGCGTAGCGGCCCGGCGTCGTCGGCGTCGCGAAGTAGAAGAAGTTGGCCTCGTTCCAGACCTGCCAGGTGCGGATCGGCCGCTTCGGGATCGCCGGCTCGTAGTCGGGCCCGACGCTCTTGGAGTGCTCCTTCCAGAACTCGCCGCGCGGCCCGTAGCGTTCGACGGCAGCGGTCAGGAAGGCTCTCCATTCGTTGCGCTGCCGGGCGTTGTCGATCGGCAGCGTCGTCGGCTTGGCGGCGAGCCAGTGCGGGGTCCCGTAGAGGAAGGGCAGCACCCGGAGCCCGGCGCGGGCGGCGATCGCGACCCCCGAGTCGAGCCCGGCCCAGTTGTAGACGCCCCGCTTCTTCTTTTCCTGGACCGAGGACCAGGGGACCGCCATCCGCACGATCCCGATCCCGCCCGCCTTCATGTATTCGGCGTCGCGTTCGGTGAGCGGCGTCTGCGGGCCGATGCCGAAGAATTCCGCCGGCGCCGGGGGCGGCAGGGCGCCGGTCGCCGCGCTGCCCCCGAACGCCAGGACCAGGGCGAGGAGGAGCAGGGCGGCGCTCAGTGTGGCTGTCAGCTTTCTTCTCATGGCGAAGCGGCAGGGTAGCGAGCCGTCCCCCTGCAACACGGGCGGCGTCAGTAGGTTCCGCCCAGCTTGCGGTGATCCCAGGTCGCGGTGCGCTGTGCTCTGAACTGGATCGCGACCCGTTTCGGCGCCTGTGCTTCGAGCGCCGCCCGGGCGTCGCCGTCGACCGAGGAGATCCCCTCCGCGTAGCGAATGGTGAGCTCCTCGGCGAAGCCGATCACGGTCTCGAAGTCGCGGTGCAGCTCGGCCTCGGCCTCGATCATCGCCCCGCGCAGCTCGCCGTACTCGTGGCCGGTCTCGACCAGCAGCGTCGCCCGCGGATCGCGTTCGAGGTTGCGGACCTTCTGCGACTTGGCGTAGGTCCAGATCCAGATCTCGCCCTCGCGGGGCACGAACCACATCGGCATCGAGTGCGGCCAGCCGCGCGGCCCGATGCTGGAGACGACGACGACCCGCTCGCCCTCGAGCAGATCGGCGAGCTCCTCCTCGCTGAGCACGATCTGGTCGCGGCGGCTCACGCCGCGGACTCTAGATGGGGGGCGGACCTGAACGAGCGTCGGTAGGCGGTCGGGCTGGTGGAGGTGGCGCGGCGGAAGTGGTCGCGCAGCGAGGCGGCGGTGCCGAAGCCGGCGCGCATCGCGACCTCCTCGACCGCCAGGTCGGTCTCCTCGAGCAGGCGGCGCGCCTCGTTCACCCGCTGGGAGAGCAGCCACTGCAGCGGCGTCGTCCCCGTTTCCTCGCGGAAACGGCGGGCGAAGGTGCGCGTGCTGACCGCGGCGTGGCGGGCCATCGCGGCGACATCGAGCGGCTCGGAGAGGCGTTCGGCCGCCCAGCTGCGGGTCGGCTCGAGGGAGGTGGTCCCGCCGCTCGGCGAGGGGGCTGCCTCGGCCGGCCTGGCGATGAACTGCGCCTGGCCGCCCTCGCGGTGCGGGGGGGCCACCATCCGGCGGGCCACCTCGGCGCCGACCGCGGCGCCGAAGTCGGTGCGGATCACGTGCAGGGCGAGGTCGAGCCCGGCGCTGACCCCCGCCGAGGTCATCACCTCGCCTTCGTCGACGTACAGCGCCGCGGGATCGACCTCGACCGCGCGGGAAGCGGGCGGCGAGGTCGGCGGCGAAGGCCCAGTGGGTCGTCGCCCGGCGGCCGTCGAGCAGCCCGGCGTGGGCGAGGGCGAAGGCGCCGGTGCAGACCGAGAGCACCCGCGCCCCGCGGCGGGAGGCCGTGCGCAGAGCCTCGAGAGCCTCCTCGGGCGGACTCTCGAAGGGGCGCGCGTAGGCAGGGAACGAGGATCGTCTGAGCTTCCGCGAGCGCCGTCAGGTCGTGCTCGGGAACGATCCCGAAACCGGTGGCGGTGTCCAGCTCAGCGGCCCCCGCCGAGCAGGTCGTGAACTCGTAGAGGCCGCCGTCGCGAAGCCGCGTGGCGGCGGTGAAGGCGTGAGCCGGGGCGGCGAGGTCGAGGGCGACGACCCCGTCGAGGCAGAGGGCGGCCACACGGTGCATGGCAGGAATCTATCGAATATTGGCATTCCTGCCTCTGGCGGCCGGCGCCCCGAGCCGGGAGCCTGTCCCCATGCCAACCAAGGTCGCAATTCTCGTGTTCGACAAACTGGCCGTCCAGGACGTGGTCGGCCCCTACGAAGTGATGCGCAACGTCCCCGACTGGGAGGTCGAGCTGGTCGCCAAGGAGAAGGGCGAGAAGCGCGCCGAAGGTGGCTTCGGCCTGATCGCCGACCGCTCGATCGACGAGGTCGGCGAGGCCGACATCGTGCTCGTCCCCGGCGGCGCCGGCAACCGTCCGCTGCTCGAGGACGACGAGGTCCTCGGCTGGCTGCGGGAGATCGACGCGACCACGCGCTGGACGACCTCGGTCTGCACCGGCTCCCTGGTCCTCGGCGCCGCCGGCCTGCTCGAGGGCAAGCGGGCGACAGGCAACTGGCTCTTCCTGGAGCCGCTGCGCGAGTACGGCGCCGACCCGGTCGGCGGCCGCTGGGTCGAGGACGGCAAGATCGTCACCGCGGCGGGTGTCACCGCCGGGATCGACATGGCGCTGCACCTCGTCGCCACCGATGTCGCCCCCGAGGTCGCCCAGGCGGTCCAGCTCGGGATCGAGTACGACCCCGACCCGCCCTTCGACTCGGGATCCCCCGAGAAGGCGGCGCCGGAGATCGTCGAGCTGGTCAGGAGCTTCGCCGAACAGGGCGAGATGCAGCCCTCGGCGGCGAGCCGACGCCGTCCTCAGCCGGGGAGTAGCTCCAGCTCCTGCCAGGGCCCCTCGCCGGCCATCGGCTGGGTGCGGCCCTCGAGCCAGTCGGCCTGCAGGTCGTCGTAGTGGGGGCTGGCCGGGTGGCCGGACTGGCCGGTGAACATCTGCCAGCGCGAGCGCTCGGGCGCGCTCGGTTCGGCGACCATCCGCCAGCTCGGCGCCCAGACGGCCCTGTAGGGGTCGTTGGGGTCGTAGGCGATCTGGCTGACGGTCTCCTGCGCGCCGCCCGCCCTGAGGCGGCGGTTGAGCAGGCGGCGAAGGATCGGGTTGGCCTCGCCGAGCGGGTGCGGGAACTCCATCTCGTGGACCCGGCCCCAGCGCCAGCCCTCGGGGTCGGGGCCGAAGCGGTCGGCGAGGTCGTCGAGGGCGCCGCCGAGGCTCTCCAGCGCCAGCTCGTCCCAGGGGCGGCCGATCAGCTCTTCGTCGCCCTCCTCCCAGAGCTTCATCAGGTGGGAGTGCCAGCGCCAGGGCGAGGTGACGTGGGCGGTGAAGCCGTTGTCGGCGCGGTCGAGCCAGCGCTCGGCGAGGTCGCGGTCGCCGATCGCGGCGCGCGCCACCTCCCTGGCGAAGCGCAGCAGGAAGGCCTGGTAGATCGTCCCGGCGATCGTCTCGGGGTCGAGCCGGCCGTCCCAGCTCAGCAGCCTCTCGATCGCGCTGCTCTGGCGCTGGCCGGCCGGCTTCAGCCGGCCCAGCCGGCGGGCCGCCTCGAGGCCGGGGATCGAGAGGTTGTCGGACTGCATCGCCTCGAACCCCTCGATGTCGTGCTCGTCGGTGGAGCGCAGGAGGTCCTCGATCCGCCTTGCCCGGTAGCCGTCGAGCCACTCGCTGGTGATGTGGTGGGGGTAAGAGTCGCCGACGATCCGGTTATTGGCGGTGACCAGGAAGCCGCTCTCGGGGTCGGTCACCTCGGGCAGCTCGTCGTAGGGGACCGTCCCCTCCCACTCGAACTCTCCCGTCCAGCCCGGCTTGGGCAGGTCGGGGCAGCCGCCCCTGCGCAGCGGCAGGCGGCCGATCAGCTTGTACCCGATCGAGCCGTGGCGGTCGGCCCAGATCAGGTTCGAGGCGGGCGAGGTGTGGCCCTCCAGATGGCTGACGAGGTCGGCGCCCGAGTCGATCTCGTGGAGGTCGTACATGCCGGGAAAGAAGGCCGACTCGTCGAGGGTGAGCCAGCGCAGCGCCAGCGGCTCGCCCTCGTCGGCGCCGAGCGCCTCGTTGACGATCGGGCCGTGATGGGTGGCGCGCACCTCGAGGACCTCGGGGTCGCGGCCCTTGACCGGGATCTCCTCCTCGACGAGCTCGAGCGGCCGCCACTCGTCTTCGAACAGGTAGCGCTCGCCGTCGATCCTCTCGACGAAGAGGTCCTCGATGTCGGCCATCACGTTGGTGAAGGTCCAGCAGACGTCGTTGTTCTGGCCCATGTAGACGCCGGGCATGCCGGGCAGGGAGGCGCCGCGGACGAAGCGGTCGCCGAGCCGCATCCCGACCTGGAACCAGATCCCCGGCATGCTCGGCGGCAGGTGCGGGTCGCCGGCGATCAGCGGCGCGCCGGAGGCGGTCAGCGCGCCGGAGACGGCCCAGTTGTTCGAGCCGCTCGCCTCCACCGCCAGCCCGATCGAGCGTCGCACGGCGTCGATCTGCTCGGCGACCGCGAGGCCGTCGCCCGACCACGGTTCCTGGGTGACGACCGGGTTGTCGGCAGGGTAGCCGGGGTCGAGCTTCGCGGCCAGCTCCGGGCCGAGCGCGCGCGCCATGTCGGAGCGCAGCAGCTCCTTCTCCCAGTTGGTCGAGAGCCCGAATGCGAGCAGCTTGCCGAGGCTGAGGACATCGACCGGGGCCCAGGGCTCGAACTTGATCCGCAGCAGCTGCATCTCGAAGGGGAGTGCCCTGGACTCTGCGGCGGCGGCGTTGACCCCGGCGCAGAAGACGTCGAGGCGGCGGCGCTGCTCGGGGTCGAGGGCGGCCGCCTCGCGCTCGGCGGTGCGGCGGATCCCGAGGGTCAGCATCAGGCGGTCGATCGGCAGTCCCTCGGGCCCGGCCATCTCGGAGACCCGCCCGCGGACGACGCGGCGGTAGAAGTCCATCTGCCAGAGCCGCTCCTGGCCGTGGCTGAAGCCCTGCCCGAACCAGAGGTCGTCGCGGCTGGAGGCCTCGATGTGGGGGACGCCCCAGCGGTCCCGGCGCATCTTTGACCGGCGCCGTCGAGACCATCTAGCTCGATCGTGCCGCTCGTCTTCGGAAGCGGGCGGCGGGCGAGCCGGTGCCAGGCGGCGGCCGTGCCGGCCGCTGCGAGAGCCGTGCCCGCCAGCCCGCCGAGCAATCCGACCCCTGCGATGCGCTTCGGATTCATCGTCGAAAACACTACTGGCTGGCTGGCCAGGACCGAAGCCCGCTCAGGGAGTCAGGTCGCCGGGCAGACGCCCCTCGGCCTCGAGCTTGGCCAGGTGGGCGTCCATGACCATCGCCGCCGCCGGACGCAGCTCAGCGGGGACGTCGTCCCAGGCCTCGGCGAGCAGCGCCGCCCTGGAGCGCTCGCCGCGCTCGAGGGCGGCGAGCAGCCGGCGCTCGCGCATCTCGCGGTGCTCGACGTACTCGGCCAGCTTCGCCGCCGGGTCCTCGATCCAGGGCCCGTGGCCGGGGCAGATCAGCTCGATCGGCTCCGCCTGCATGCGGGCCAGCGAATCCATGTAGGCGATCAGCGAGCCGCCGTCGGGCGGGACGAAGGTCGAGCCCTCGCCGAGGACGAGGTCGCCGCTGAAGCAGACCCGGTCGGCGCTCAGCAGGCAGACGTGGTCGGCAGCGTGGCCGGGGGTCGCGATCGCCCGCAGCCCGGCGAGCTCCTCGTCCCCGCCAGGGAGGACGACAGAGGGGCCGGGCCGCGCCGCCGGCTCCGCGGCGAGGCGCGGTCCGCCAGAGCCGCCGCCCCGTCCGCGTGGTCGCCGTGGCTGTGGGTGAGCAGGACCACGCCGATCCCGCCCCGCTCAGCGGCCGCGGAGAGGATCGCCTCTCGGTGACCGGCGTCGTCGGGCCCCGGATCGATCACCGCGCAAGGCCCCGACCCGTGGAGGTAGGTGTTCGTCCCCTCGAGCGTCATCGGCCCCGGATTGGGAGCCACGATCCTCACGATCTCCGGGTGCCCCGATGCCGACTGCTGCATCCTGCCCCCTATAGAGGGGTTAATGCATCACTCGGCATCTGACGATCTCCCGGGCGATCGCCTCGCGGGCGTCCTCGGGCTCGAGGACGACGAGGTCGCCCGCCCCGCGCAGGATCTCGCGCACCAGCCAGGAGGTGCCGGCGTAGGGGAGCTCGACGACGACGGCGCCGTCGGCCAGCTCCTCGACCACGGTCCGCTCCTCGCGCAGCCAACGCGCCCGCTCGGGCGAGACCCAGACGCGGGCGACCGAGGCGGTGGGCACCTCGCCGTGGGTCATCCAGCCCTCGACGCCGGCGATCTCCTCGACCTCAGGCCGCGGCTCGAAACCGTCGCTCGAGAGGCTCGCCTCCTTGATCCGGTCGAGCTTGAAGTGGCGGATCCCCTCTTTGGTCAGGTCATAGCACTCGACGTACCAGCCCTCCTTGCCGTTCTCCAGCCGGTAGGGCTCGACGGAGCGCTTCGTGAACTGGTCCTCGTTCTCCTTGTAGTACTGGAGGTCGAGCACGCGGCGGCCGGCGATCGCCTCGTTTACGACCTGGGCGATTTCGGTGTCGCCGCCGCCGGCCGAGGCGATCTCCAGCCCCTCCTCGGAGGGGTCGTGGCCGAGTGCTTTGACGATCTTGGCGCGGGCGCTCTGCAGGCCGCCCTGGGGAAGGTGGTCGCCGAAGAGGTCGATGGCGGCGACGAGCGCCTTCGCCTCGAGCGGCAGGAGGCGGGCCGGGCGGGCGAAGTTGTCGCCGTAGGGCTGCGAGTCGACCTCGATCTCGTCGCCGATGATTTCCGCGTAGAGGACGTAGGTGCCGCCGCCGAAGTTGACGACGTTGAGCAGCTCGATGTCTTCGCTGCAGCTCATCGCCGGTCAGCTCGAGGCGGTCGCGCAGATCGAGACGCTGCAGCTTCTTCCCCTCCTTCGCGGACTCGATCAGCATGCCGGCGAGGGTGACCAGGCGGGCGAAGCGCTCGGGCCGGATCGCGGCCTCGCCGCGGCCGTTGGCGCGGACCCGTCGGGGCGCCTCGCGCAGTGGCCGGTCGACGATCTTGGCCGCCTCGAAGCCGTTGACGTGGCGGTCCTGGAGCAGGCCGAGGCGGCTCTCCGCTTCCTCGCGCAGCTCGTCGGGGCCGAGCACCTGGGCGTTCTGGCGCCAGCGCAGGACCCAGGAGATCAGCTCCCGCGACGAGGCGTAGTCGGTCTCGAAGACCGAGCCCTTGCCCGGGCGCACCTTCGGCCTTTTTCGACCGGGCGCAGGCTGCCGTAGGCACCGAAGTCGCGCTCGATCAGCCAGGAGATCCGGTCGCGGACGAAGACCCTGCGCGGTGCCGCGAATCTCGCCGAGCTGCCAGTCGGCGCGCTGGCCGTAGTCGCGGCGGTCAAATTTCTCCGGCGGCGAAAAATCGTGCTCGGCCTTGGAGGCATAGCCGACCTTGCCCTGGATTCGCGAGAGGCGGAAGACCCGTACCGCCTCTCGCTCGTGGGAGTGGCCGATCAAGTAGAACTGGCCGCCGCGGAAGACGAGGTGGAAGGGGTCGACCTTGCGCTTCTCGGTCTCGTCGCGCTCCATCGTGTAGTAGGTGAACTCGATCGTCTTGCGGCGCGAGATCGCGGTCTCGATCTTGGAGAGGCGCTGGGAGAGGTCGCGGCCGCCGGCGGAGGCCGTCATCGCCATCTCGACCGGGGCGCGCTTGCCCTCGGCGAGCGGGTTCGGGTGACCCCAGGCGACCTGCTGGAGGGCGAGGCGCAGCGGCTCGGCGTAGGCGAAGCCGCCGTCGGTGAGCAGCGAGAGCGCCGTGCTCAGCGCCGCCAGCTCGTCGTCGGAGAACTCGATCGCTTCCAGGTAGAAATTCTCGGGGGGCAACGAGTAGAGCTCGGCCTCGAAGAATCCCTCGCCCGGCTTCTCGACCCCGAGCTCGATCCCGAGGCTCTCGAGCTCGGCCCGATCGGCGTAGAAGCGGCGCGCGAAAGCGTCGTCGTTCATGTCGCTGTAGCCCTCGACCTCGCGCTTGATCTCCAGGGCCGAAACCGGCCTGCCCTGGGCCATCAGGAACGAGATCAGAGAGAGCTGGCGGATCAGCTTCTCTGTGTCCTTCGCCACGGGTCGCAGGATAGTCTGCGGCCAGCCCATGGACATTCTGCGCAACCTCTTCGGCAACGTGACCTCGGGGATAATCCGGCTCCTGGTCACGGTCGGGATCCTCGCCGCGGCCTACTTCTTCATCGTCAAGCCGGTCCTCCAGACGACCGAAAACGTCTCGAACACCGTCAACAATTCGATTCAGAGCGCCAACGAAAGCTTCAAGGAGTCGTTCGGGCCGCACTCGGAAGCTGAGAAGGCGATCCGGCGCGCCAACCGGCAGGTCCAGATCCAGATCACACGCTCCTTCCACCAGGCGAAGACGCAGGGCGGGGGCCAGCCGATGAAGATGCTGCACTGCATCCAGGCCGCCGCAGGAGACGTGCACAGGATGCAGCGCTGCTCGGTGAAGTTCTCGCCCTGACGGACCGTTATGCGGCGCGCTGGTCTTCGGCGTCGCGCTGGCCGAAGTAGGCGGAGCCGGAGAGGGCACGGTCGAAGCTGGACCAGGAATCGCCCGCGGGGAGCTCGCGCTCGAGGCGGTCGAAGCTGCCGAGCCGGCCGCCGAGGTTGTCGATCATGTGGACGAGGACCGCCTCGCGCGTGCAGGGCACGACCGGAGAGCCGTGTTCGAGAGAGCCGTGGTGACTGAGGATGATGTGCAGCACCGCCTGGGCGAGGCCTGGGTCGAAACCGCCTATCGCCTCAATCTTGCGGCGCACCATGTAATAGCCGAGCGGGATCTCCCCCTGCAGGCGGCCGAGGTCGGTGAGGTCGATCGCCAGCGGGTCGTCGTTGTAGGCCTCGGTCTTGCCGATGTCGTGGAGCAGGGCCCCGCAGACGGCGATGTCGCGGTCGATGCCCGGGAAGAAGTTGGCGGCGGCCGAGACGGCCTGGGCGACCGAGAGGGTGTGCTCGAGCAGCCCGTGGGTGTAGGCCTGGTGGTACACCTTCGCCGCCGGAGCGTCGCGGAAGCGCTCCCACATCGGCGAGCCCTCGCCGAAGAAGAGATCGAGGAGCTCGCGAAGCTCGGTGCTCTGCACCGTGTCGAGCAGCTGGCGAAGGTCGGACTCGAGGCGGTCGAGGGGAACCTCGGAGCCGCTGGCGAGGTCGGCGCTCTCGTACTCGTCCTCATTCGCCTCGCGCAGAGCCGTGAGCTTGATCTTCGGCCCCCAGCGCTCGCTGACCTCGAAGCTGCCGGCGACATGGACGCAGCTGCCGGGGGTGGCGATCGCGTAGAGCGCCTCGGCGCCCTCCCAGGCGACCGCCTCGACTGTCCCGGTGGCATCTCCGAGCGTCAGCTTCAGCCAGGGGTCGCCGTTGCGCTTGCGGCGCAGCTCGCGGCCGCGGACCGCGTAGGCGCCCTTGACCCGCTGGCCGTCCTCGAGGCGGCCGAGAGGGATCCGCTCGGACCCCGGCACCTCGATCGTCGTCTCCTCTTCGATCATCGTCGTCTGCTCTTCCATCTCCCGATCCAAGGTAGAGATCGAGGCGGACGCAAATCGCGATGCCGGAAAGCTGCCGGGGCCCGCTTTTTCCCTGCTCAGAGGGCTGTGCCGAGCCAGTGGCCGAGGGCGACCGCGGCAAACCCCGCGACCAGCGAGAGCCCGAGGTTGAGCCATGCAAGGTCCGGCCGGCCGGAGTCGGCCAGCCTCTCCGAGTCGAGCATCCAGGTCGAGAAGGTGGTGAACGAGCCGGTCAGGCCGCCGGCGACGATCGTCCGCGCCTCGCCCCCGAGGGCGGCGCCGGCGACGACCCCGAGCACGAGCGTGCCGAGCAGGTTGACGGTGAGGATCCCGAGCGGAAAGGGCTGGGCGGGATGGTCGGAGAGAACGGCGTCGAGGGCGAAGCGGCCCACCGCCATCGCGCCGCCGAGCGCGGCGATCGCGATCCAGGCGCCGGCGCTCACCGGCCCTCCCCCTGTGGCGCTCCCGTGCCCGCATGAGGTACAAGGGCGCCGCACCGGAGCCCGACCTGGACGACGAGATAGCCCGCGACCACGGTCGCGGAGGCGTAGGCGGCGGCGAGCCCGAGGTGGCCTCCGTCGAGCATCTCGAAGAGCTCCAGCTGGAAGGTGGCAAAGGTCGTCAGCGTCCCGCAGACGCCGGTCGTGAGCAGGGCGAAGCCGTGGCTCTCGGCCCGGTGGCCGCGGAGGGCGGCGACGAGCAGGCCGAGCAGGAACGCGCCGGCGAGGTTGACGGCGAAGGTCGCCCAGGGCCAGGTTGCTGCCCCGTGCGGCAGCGCCTCGGCGATCCCGACGCGGCCGAGGGCGCCGAGGACGCCGCCGGCGTAGATCGCCGCCAGGCGGCCGGGGTCGAATCTCGACTCGCTCATCCAGGCCGGGACCATAGGTTCTTGGCTGGAGGTCCGACTCGACATAGGCTCTCCCCGTGCTTACCGAGCGAGCCGAGAGCTGGCGCCGGGCGGGGACGATCGAGGAGATCGAGGGCCGCCGGCTGTACGTGCAGCGTCGCGAGGGCGAGGGCCCGACGCTGCTCCTCCTCCACGGGTTCCCCTCCAGCTCCTACGACTGGCGAGGGCTGCTCGAGCTGCGGCCGGCGAGGGCGGCGCTGGCCTTCGACTGCCTCGGCTTCGGGCTCTCCGACAAGCCCCGCGACCACGTCTACACGCTGGCCTGGCAGGCCGACGCCGCCGAGGAGCTGGTTCGGCGGGCGGGCTCGCCGCCGGTCTTCATCGTCGCCCACGACATGGGGACCTCGGTCGCCACCGAGCTGATGGCCCGCGACCTACGCGGCGACCTGGAGATGGACGTGCGCGGGGCGCTGCTCTTCAACGGCAGCATGCTGCTGCACCTGGCGAAGCCGACGATCGGCCAGAAGCTGTTGCGCAGCCGGCTCGGGCCGCTCGCCTCCCGACTGACGACCGAGCGCGGCTTCCGCGTCCAGTTCTCGCGGGTCTTCTCCGACGAGTACCCGCTGAGCGCCGAGGAGGCCGCCGACCAGTGGTCGCTGATCGCCCACAACGGCGGCGGCCGGATCGGCCACCTCCTGGTCAACTACATGGCCGAGCGCGAACGCTTCACCGAGCGCTGGCACGGGGCGATCCGCGACTGGCCCGGGCGCCTGACCCTGACCTGGGGCCTCAAGGACCCGGTCGCCCGGGTCGCAGTCCTCGACGGGCTGCGCGAGCTGCGCCCCGGCGTCGACGTGATCGAGCTGCCGGAGCTCGCCCACTACCCGCAGGTCGAACGGCCGGAGCGGATCGCGGTCTCGCTCGACTCGGCGCTCGCCTCCGCGTCCTAGCGGCGGCGAGCCCCCGAGGGGCTCGCCGCCACCGGTCGCGCAGGTTCCTACGGCAGGATTTCCAGCGAGCTGGAGACCCCGGCGTGGTCGGAGTCCCAGAAGCCGTTGACCGGTGCCAGGCCGGTCACGGTCGAGCCCAGCATCTGGATGCCTGCCGGGTCGTCGGTCATCACGTGGTCGATGTGATGGTCGAAATCGCCTTCGCTGCCGCCGTCGCCCGCGCCAAGCACGCTTTTGTTGATGCAGCAGCTCATCGGTTCCTCGGTGCTGAGGTCGACCAGGCCCGTCCTCTTGAGGATGTCGAAGGCCCAGGTGTCCGCCCCCGTGACCGTGTTGTCGTCGGAGTTGAGGTCGCCGACGAGGATGACCGGCAGCGGCCCGGTCGCCGGTCCCGGCGGTTCGACCAGCTCGCCCGCCTGCCCGGCACGGTAGTGGGGCTCGAACGCCTCGAGGTGCGTGTTGACGAACCGGAACGGCCGGCTGCCGCGCACGCTGGCGTCGGTCGCCGTCCAGCCGCGGAGCACCGGCAGCGGTGTGCCGAGGATCGGGATCGGCAGCAGGTTTTCGAAATTGCCCCCCGCGGGATCCCACGTTTCGACGCCTGCGTTGCTCCGCTTGAGGATCACGTCGCGCATCGTCAAGCGGCCGTTGATGTCGGGAGCAGGGGACCCACCGGTATCGGCGGGAACCTCGAAGTCGAACTCGGGCTGGACGACGACCACTTCGTACTGCGTCCCGCCGGCGTTGAGCTGGCCGAGCAGTTCCTGCAGGTAGTCGTATTTGACCGTGGTCGCGCTCGGGCCTTTCGAAAGGACTTCAAGGTTCGGCGGGCCGGTGCGCCAGAGGGCGACCTCCTGCAGGCCGACCAGAGTCGGGCTTTTCCGTCAGGATCTCCTGCGCCAAGCCTTTTGCCCGGGTCGGGAAGTCATTGTGTTCGACCTCCCCGAGGATCAGGCCGGCAGCTGCGAACAGCGCTTCCGGGGTGCCGGCGACGATCGCAGGGGTCAGGTCGGCACCGAGGTAGAGGTTGCGGGTCATCACGTTGATGTCGGTGCTGGTCGGTGCGGGTGCCGGCGGCGCGACTTCCTTTGCCGGCTCCTGAACCACAGTGGCGGCCTGCACCTGCGCGGCGCTGTGGGCGTTGCTCATCGCATTGCCGCCCCTGAGCACCTTGCCGATGCCGAGCTTGTGATTGAGGCGCTTGGCGGCCTTGCCGGTCAGCTTCAGCTTGCCGGAGCTGACGTCGACCGCTGTGCCCTGGCCGGAGACTGCGACGTGGGCGAGGGAGCCGAGCTTCATCTGCGAGCCGGCCACCTTGGCGAAAACGGCGCTGCCCGACACGTCGAGCTTGACCTTGGTGATCGAGGCCCCGCGCTTTCCGCTCTTGAGCTTGAAGCCGCCGGCGTTTTGGACCTGGCCCTTTGCGGCTGCCACGTCGATTTCACCGCCGCTCACTCCGAGTTCGACGGTCCCGTGCCTGACCTTGCCGGAGCCGACCTTGAGCACCTTGACGTCGTTCTTGCCGAGCTTCTTCTTGAAGCCCTTGGTCAGGTTCAGATTGGTCGTTCCCCCGGTGAGGGTTTCGCTTGCGGCCGAAGCAGCAGAGGCGAAGATGAGAAACAGGGCCAGGGCGCTGACAGTGGCCACAGCCGACAGAATCGATCCCCATGGCCGAGTCGGCCGGGTCACTTCACTCATAGGTAACTCGCTTTCCCCCCTGCGCAATTCCCGACCATGAGAGTACATGGTCCCTTGCTCTAGAACAGCTCCACTCCAGAAGTTGCGCACCAGGGAGAAATGGCGAGGGTGGGAATCGAACCCACGACACCACGATTTTCAGTCGTGTGCTCTACCAACTGAGCTACCTCGCCGGGGCACCGGCCGTCGAGCCGAGCAGACGGGAAGGCTAGCGACCGCGGCGTCGAGGGGTTGATTGCATTGGGGAGTGGCGCGGACTCGTGCAGCGTTGGCCCTGATCGTGGTCGCCGCGGTCGCGGTCGCCCTGCTCTCCGGCGGTTCCTCATCGGACCCGCGCACGCCCCCGGCGCTGCCGGGGATGCCGCCCCCGTTCCTGACGGTGGCGGTGGTCGGGGACGGCCGGCTGACGGCCGGAATCGACGCCTACGGCGACGTCGTCGACCTGCGGGCGCCGGGCCCGGCCGGGGCGGCGCTGCTCGACAACCCCTACGAGCGCCAGCTGGCCGGGACCGTGCCGGCCGACACGGGGATCGTGCCGCGGGTCGACGTAGCCGGCGGCCCCCCGCTTCCCCTCTGGCGGGCCGGCGCGGTCCGCCAGCACTACCTGCCGGGGACCAACGTGCTGAGTACGGAGGCGCGCTATGGGCATGTCGCGGGGGGCCCCGGGCCGGTCATGGTGACGATCGAGTGCGCGGCGAACGGTGGCGACCTCGGCTGCATCGCGCGGTCTCCGCGAGGTTCGCCGCGGGCGCGGCTCTCCTTCATCCGCAACCTCTCCTCGGGCGCCGGACGCGTGCATCTCGACGACGCCGCGGCGAGACGCACGATCGAGGCGGCGACCGCGGCCGACCGCCGCTGGCTCCAGCGGGCCCGGCCGCTCGGCCGGGCGCCCGCCTGGGCCCGCCGCCTCTACTCGCGCTCGCTGCTGGCGATGCGGGCGCTGACCGACCGTCGCAGCGGCGCGGTCGCGGCCGGCGCCCGGGACGGCTGGGCCTACGTCTGGCCGCGGGACGCGAGCGCGGTGGCGATCGCCCTTGCCGCCGCCGGCTACCGGGATGAGGCGCGGCGGACAGCCCGCTTCCTGCTCGGGCTCGACCTCGAAGCGGCTGCCCGCTTCGACGAGGAGGGCAACGCGATCGGCGGCCGCGGCGCCCAGGGCGATGCGACGGGCTGGGTCACGGGGGCGGCTCGGGCCGCGGGCCTCTCTGCACCGGTCGCCGGCACCGAGTGGCGAAACCGCGCCGACTACGAGGAGAAATCCCCCGGCGACTACCTCGCCAACGCCCTCTCCTCCGCCGGGGGGGATTTGGCCGGGTTTGTGACGGGGCGGGGGTTGATTCGCGAGGCCGGCGAGCCGGGCTCGGGGCTCGACTCGGCGGCGGCCTGGGCGGTCCGGCCCTTCCCCCACCCGGCCCTATTCGCGGCGGCGCGGCGCACCCTGCTGGCCCTGCTCCCGGCCCACGAGGGGCGCTTCGGGCGCGGCGCGGCGCGCTTCGGCCTGACCCCCTCTGAGGAGCTGGCCCGAGGCCGACCCGTGGAGCGCGCCGACGGCCTGGAGCGCCTGGAGCCTCGCCGTCCTGTCTCGACTCGACGGGCCGCTCGCCCGCCGCCGCCCGCGATCGGGCGGCGGCGCTGGCGCTGGCCGGCGACCTGCGCCGGGCCGCGACCCCGGCCGGACTCCTCCCCGAGCGCGTCGACGCTCGCACCGGCGTGCCGCGCTCGACAGCGCCGCTCGCCTGGTCGCACGCCTTCGCGGTGCTCGCCCTGCGCGAGCTCTGGCCGCCCTCAGCGCCCCCCGGCGAGCGCCAGGGCAACCGCTTCCCGCGCCGTTGAGGCGGGGGTCACCCCCGGGCCTCCCTCCATTTCGCCGATCCCGGAGACGTCCCAGCTGCTCAGGGCGACGACGGGACGGCCGAGGTTGCGGGCGTGGGCGACCTCGCTCAGCGTCCCCCACTCTCCCCCGACGGCGATCGCGGCCTCTCCCGAGGCGACGACGGCGAGGTTGCGGGCATGTCCGGTCCCGGTCGCGACGACGTGGGTGCAGTGGGGGTTGGCGTCCCCGCGGTCGGTGCCCGGCAGGATCCCGATCACGGTGCCTCCGGCGCCGCTCGCCCCACGCGCCGCGGCCTCCATCACCCCGGGCCCGCCGCCGCAGACGACCGTCGCGCCCGCCTCGGCCAGCAGCCTGCCCACCTCCTCCGCCAATTTCCAGGACTCGCTGCTCTCGTCACAACGGCTGCTGCCGATGACGGAGATCTGACGCGCGTTATGAGCGGAGGGGGTGGGGGTCAACCGAACCTCCCCGCTGTTGTGAGGGCGACCCCCACCCCCTCCGCTCACGAGGCCCTCATGGTCTGCATCAACTCCAGCGCGCCGTTCTTGTGGAGAGGCTCGTTGAGGTTGCCGCACTTCGGGCTCTGCACGCAGGAGGGGCAGCCCGACTCACAGGGGCACTCGGCGATCAGCCGCTCGGCGTCGCCGAGCAGGCGCTCGAACTGCTCGTAGCCGCGCAGGGTTATCCCGACCCCGCCCGGGTGGCCGTCGTAGATGAAGATCGTCGAGCGGCCGGTCTGGAAGTGGACGTTGGTCGAGAGGCCGCCGATGTCCCAGCGGTCGCACATCGCGATCAGCGGCAGGACGGCGATCTGGCTGTGCTCGGTCGCGTGCAGGGCGCCGAGCAGGACGTCGGGCGGCAGCGCCGCGCTGAGCCGGTCGGGCAGCACGTACCAGAGGGCCTGGGTGGCGAACTGCTGCTCGGGCAGCTCGAGGGCGACGACGTCGAAGGGCTCCTGGTCGGAGATCGAGACCCGCTGGAAGGCGATCACCTGCTCGGTCACCGAGACCTCGCCGAAGTGCAGCTCGACCCCCGAGGTCGTGCGCTGCTCGCGGATCCGCTCGATGTAGATCTCGGTCTCCTTCTTCGGCCGCGTGTACCAGTCGCCGTCGAAGGCGGAGACGACCGCCTGGCGCTGGCCGACGTCGAGCGACTCGACCTCGTAGGAGCGGCCGAGGTGGAGGTAGACGGCGCCCGGGTGGATCGTCGTGAAGGCGCGCTCGGCCTCGACCATGCCGAGCATCTCGCCGGACTCGCGCTCGATCACGGCGACCGCGTCGGCCGAGGCCGACCGCAGCGGGATCCGGTTGGCGACGAACTCGCTCCGCATCGGCATCAGCTTGCCGCGGGTGCCGCGCAGCTCGCCGGCGCTCACCAGCCGCTCGGCGCGCTCGCGCCAGCGCGGCCCGAGGATCTCGTCGTCGGAGTCGGTGAGCGGCAGCTCGTAGGCGGCGGCGACCAGGTGGCGGGCGGCGATCTGCTCGCTTTCGTGGTCGAGGATCGCCGCCTCGACCGGGCGGCCGATGAACTCGTCGGGGTGGCGGCAGAAGAACTGGTCGAGGGCGTCCTGACCGGCGACGTAGACGGCGAGGCCGCGTCGGCGGCGCCCCGCCCGGCCCCACATCTGGCGCAGGCTGGCGACGGTGCCGGGGAAGGTGACGCAGATCGCCGCGTCGAGCTCGCCGACGTCGATCCCCAGCTCGAGCGCGTCGGTGGCGACGACGGCGAGCAGCTCGCCGCCGGCCAGGCGCTGCTCGATCTCGCGGCGCTGCTGGGGCGTGTAGCCGCCCCGGTAGGGAGCGATCTGCTTCGCCAGCTCCGGCCTGCCGCGCCGCTCCAGCGCTTCGCCGGCGAAGCGCTGGATCAGCTCGATTCCCCGCCGGCTCTTGAGGAAGCAGATCGTCCGCACGCCCTGGGAGACGAGCTCCGCGAGCAGCTCCGCCGCCTCGGAGAGCGGTGAGCGCCGCGTACCCGTCGCCTTGTCGAGGAGCGGCGGGTTCCAGATCGCGATCTCGCGCCCGGCCCGCGGGGCGCCGTCGTCGTCGACCAGCTCGAAGGGGGCGCCGACCAGCCGCTCGGCGAGCTCGACCGGGTTGGCGATCGTCGCCGAGGCGAGCAGGAAGCGGGGCTCGGAGCCGTAGGCGCGGGCGACCCTCCTCAGGCGGCGCAGGACGTTGGCGACGTGGGACCCGAAGACGCCGCGGTAGGTGTGGGCCTCGTCGACGACGACCCAGCCGAGATTGGCGAGGAAGTCCCCCCAGCTCTTGTGGTTGGGCAGCAGGCCGACGTGGAGCATGTCGGGATTGGTGAGGACGAGGTTGCTGGCGCGGCGAATCGCCGGCCGCTCCTCGCGCGGGGTGTCGCCGTCGTAGATCGCCTCGCGCAGGCCGGGCGGCCGCAGTGCCGAGAGCTTGCGCGCCTGGTCCTGGGCGAGCGCCTTGGTCGGGTAGAGGTAGAGCGCGCGGCGCTTTTGGTCGCGGGCGATCCCGTCGAGAACCGGCAGGTTGAAGGCGAGGCTCTTGCCGGAGGCGGTGCCGCTGGTGATCACGAGGTGCGAGGAGGCCGACGCCTCCAGCGCCTGGCGCTGGTGCGAGTAGAGGCGCTCGACGCCGGCCCGGCCGAGGGCCTCGGCAAACGCCGGGTCGAGCGACGCCGGCAGCGCCACCTGGCTGGCGCCGCGCTCCTCTTCGGAGCTCTCGGCGACGATCCGCCCGTCGCGGCGAGCAGGGTCGATCGCGATCGACCAAGGGCTCTCCAGCAGGCTCTTGGCCATCAGGAGGCCGCCTGGATCGCGTCGGCAACCCTGATCGCCTGGAGCGATGAACGGTCGTGGATGCGGAGGATGTCGGCACCCGCCCGGACCGCGAGGGCGACTGCGGCGACCGTCCCCCACTCCCGCTCGCGGGCCGGCAGGCGCCCCTCCCAGGAGCCGGCGAGGACGGCGCCGATGAAGTCCTTGCGCGAGAGCGAGACGTAGAGCGGCAGGCCGAGACCGCCCAGCTCTCCCAGCCGCCGCAGGATCTCCAGGTCCTGGTCGGTGCTGAGGTCGAAGTCGAGGCCCGGGTCGATCGCGATCTGCTCCTCCGCCACCCCCAGGGCCACGGCGCGCTCGACTCGCCCCTCGAACCAGCCCTTCAGGTGGTCGACGACGTCGTCGTATGCGGGCGCCTCGCGGTCGACCCGCGGCGGCCCCTCGATGTGCATGAGGACGTAGCCGCAGCCGCTCTCGGCGACCAGCTCGAAGATCTCCTCCGAGCCGCCGGAGATGTCGTTGACAGCGACGGCGCCTGCGGCCAGGGCCCGCCGCGCGACCTCGACCGAGAAGGTGTCGGCGGAGACCGGCACTCCCGCCCCCGCCAGCCCTTCGATCGCCGGGACCAGCGCCGCCGCCTCCTCCTCGACCCCGACCGGCGGCCCGGCCTTCGCCGCCACGGCGCCCACGTCGAGCATCTCGAAGCCCGCCTCGACCAGCGCCAGCCCGTCCTCGATCGCCTGCTCCGGCGTCCCGCTCCGCGCCCCCTCGAACATCGAGTCGGCGGTGACGTTGACGATCCCGGCCGCTACCGCTTTCTCCAGGTCGAGGGTCCGGTCGGCGAGCTTCCAGGGCACGCCGCTACCGTAGCGACCGCACCATGGCACTGAGTTGCGTCTACACCGACCTCGACGGGACCCTGCTCGGCAGGGGAAGCTCGCTGTTCCGCGATGCCGAGGGGGGCTTCTCGCTCGCCCAGTCGAGGGGGCTGGAGGCCTGCCACCGGGCCGGGGTCGAGGTCGTGATCATGTCCGGCCGCCGCGAGCCCCAGGTCCACGAGGCGGCGCGCCTGATGGGCCAGGCCTCCTACATCTACGAGGCCGGCTGCGCCTTCGCGATCGACGGCGAGACGACGCTGATGACCGGCGAGATGGTCCCCGACGAGGACGGCACCGTCTATGAGCAGATGGAGCAGCGGGGGATCCCGAAGCTGCTCTTCGAGCACTTCGAGGGGCGGCTCGAGTACCACGCCCCCTGGCACCACGGCCGCGTTCTCTCCCACCTCTTCCGCGGCAAGGTCGACGTCGCCGAGGCCAACGAGCTGCTCGGCGCGCGCGACGCCGGCGACCTGCGCCTGCTCGACAACGGCGCGATCGGCCGCGAGATGCCGGCGATCGAGGGCCCGACCCACGCCTACCACCTGGTCCCGAAGATGGTCAGCAAGGCGGCCGCCGTCGCCGCCCACGCCCGCGCCCGAGGCTTCGACCCGGCCGATTGCATCGCGGTCGGCGACTCGGTCGAGGACCTCGAGGTGGCGGCGGCCGTCGGCCGCTTCTTCGTCGTCGCCAACGGCCCCGAGCGCGACCCGGGGCTGCGCGCCGCACTCTCCTCCTGGGACAACGCGACGGTCACCGAGGGCAGCATGGGCGACGGCTTCTACGAGGCGATCGTCTCGACGCTGGTCGAGCGCCGCTAGGCCCCCGGCGGGGCTCGAGCGATGATCTAGTATCGGCGCGATGGAGGGAAACGCGACGGTCGCAGAGCAGGAGTACCTGGAGATCATGTTCTGGCTCGAGGAGGCCGGGCTGCCGATGACCGGCGCCAACATCGCCCGCGCCATGCAGCTCTCGCCCCCGACCGTCCACGAGATGATCGGCCGGCTCTCCGACGACGGCTACGTCAGCCGCTCCGCCGACAAATCGCTCGAGTTCACCGAGAGCGGCCGCGAGCACGCAACCCACATCGTCCAGCGCCACCGGATGATCGAGCGCTTCCTCACCGACGTCCTCGGGATTCCCTGGGACGAGGTGCATGAGGAGGCGGAGCGAATCGAGCACGCGATGTCGCCGGTGCTCGAGGAGCGGATGCGGGCGGCGATCGGCGATGCCACCACCTGTCCCCACGGCCACCCGATTGTCGAGGGCGCCCGCGAGCGCGGCGCCCTGCTCGCCGACGTCGAGGTCGGCGCCGACGTCCACGTCCTGCGCTTCGAGAACGAGGCCGAGGAGCTTCTCCACTACCTCAAAGCCGCCGGCCTCGAGCCGGGGCTGGAGGGCAAGCTCGAGAGCTCGGACGCGGAGGGCGTGACGATCGCCTCCGGCGGCGGCTCCCACCATGTCTCACGCAGCGTCGCCGAGACCGTCTCGGTTCGCGCCGACCCGGCGCCGCCGCCGCGCGCGGCGATCCCCGAGCAGCTCGTTCTCTCCACCGATCGCTACGGCCGCTAGCTGACGGCTGCGAATCGGCGGCCAGCGGCGTCCTCGGTCGCTCACGTGCGGAGCACGCTTCGCTCCCTGCGTCCTAGCCGGCCTTGATTCTCGCCGTCACCAAGGGAACCCCGGTCGGCGTCTTGCTGCCGCCCTGCGGCTCGGAGGTGACCATCACCGCTTCTACGCCGTGCATGTCGGGGATCGTCGCCCGTGCTTGGCCCTCGCGGTCGGGGACGAAGAGCCCGCCCACCGGCGTCACCTCGCCGTCGCGCTGCACCCAGGCCTCGAGGACCCTGCCCGCGGGCAGCTCGTCGACGTTGGCGAGTCGCAGCGTTCCGGAATCGCCCCGTGTGACCAGCTTCGCCGTGACCGCTGGTGCCTTGCCGGCGGTGATCGTGGTCGCGCCGCCGCCCGTGTCGCCGCCGCGCACCGCGTAGCCGGCGAGAACCGCGAGTGTCAGCGCCGCGATCCCGGCCGCCGCCAGCGGCCGCCAGCCCCGGGACCAGCGGCGGCGGCCGAAGGGCATCCGCCACGCCGGGCCCGCCGCCGGCGTTGCCTCCGAGTGCGCCTGCTCGACGATCTTGGCGCGGAGCTGCGGCGGCGCCTCGACCCGCTCGACCCGCTCGGGCAGCAGGTCGACCGCGGGGCGCAGCCAGCGCAGCTCGGCGCGGCAGTCCGCGCAGCCCTCGAGATGGCGCTCCAGCGCCGAGACCTCGGCGGGCTCGAGCGCGCCGAGCACGTAGGCCGCGACGTCGTCCTTCCAAAACGTGTGATCGGTTTCGCTCATGCCAATCCCTCCGCCAGCTCGCCCCGCATCTTCTCCAACCCCAATCTCATCCGACCCTTGACGGTGCCGAGAGGCACCCCGAGCATCTCGGCGATCTCCGAGTGGCTGAAGCCGCCGAAGTAGGCGAGCTCGATCACCTTCGACTGGTCGCCGGGCAGCTCGCCGATCGCACCGCGGACCTCGCTCGCCGTCTCGCGCTGGAGGGCCTCGTCCTCGGTCCGCTCGCCGGCCTCGCGGGCCTCGAGGACCGAGTCGTCGTCGAAATCGAGGGGCGCCCGGCCGGTCTTGCTGCGCAGCAGGTCGATCGCCCGGTTGCGGACCACGCCCAGCATCCAGGAGCGGACGCTGCCGCGCGCCTTGTCGTAGCGGGCGCCGCTGCGCCAGACCGAGATGAACGCCTCCTGAACGACGTCTTCGGCAGCGGCGCGCTCGCCGACGATCCGGTAAGCCAGGGAGTACGCGGCGCCCCCGTGGCGGTCGTAGACCACCTCGAGGGCGTCGGGGTCCTTCGCCGCGATCAGCGGCATCAGCTCCTCGTCGGCGAGGCGCTCCGGCTTCACGCGATGAACGGTTCCACGGCCTTGAGGACCTTTGCTTCGTCGAGCGAGGGGTCGAAGGCGTCCGGGGACGGCTCGTCGCCGTTCTGGAGGCGGATCGCCGCCGCGTGACGGGCCTCGACCTGGACGATCGCGCCGGCCGAGCCGAGCACCTCCTTCGATTCGATCGACGGTGCCGCCCCGTTGTAGGCGCTGACCCCGGTGTCCTCGAAGGTCTGCGCCAGCTTCAGGAAGCCGGCCGTGTCGTTGTAGGGAAAGTCGAACTTCGGTTCGGCGACCGGCTTGCCGCCGAGCTGCTTGACGGTCGCCGTCAGCGCTTCGACGTGCTGGCGCTCGTCTTCGGCGATCAGCTTGATCAGGCTCTTCAGTTCGCCGCTCGCTCCCGCTCGCTTCTTCGCTTCCTCGTAGAACGCGGACTCGAGGTACTCGAGGGTGAGGGCAAAGTTGAGAATGCCGACGTCGCCCCCTTCGGACATCGCCAGCGCCCTCTTGACGAAGGGGCCGACCATCACCGCGCCGTAGACGGCGCCGGCGGCCAGTGCGCCCTTGAGGATCACCTCGCTGCGCGAAAAGTCCTCGCTGTCCTCGTCGATGTGGACTTCGGCGAGCTCCGGGTGGACCAACTCTTGCCTGGTGGCCATGGTGGGGTTCTCCTTTTCGATTCTCGCCGTCAACCGACGATGAAGGGTTCGACGGACTTGAGGACGGTCTTCGCGTCGGCGGGCTTCGCGAACGCCCCGTCGGGGACGATCGTCTCGCCGAGCAGCGTGTTGAGCGCCGCCGCGTGGCGGCCCTCGACGCTGTGGATGGCGAGCGCGGAGGCGAGGACTTCGGGGCTTTCGATGTTGCCCGCCTGCCCGAGGTAGGCGGCGGCGCCGAGGTTCTCGACCGTGCCCGCCAGTTCGAGCACGGACTTGGCGCTCTTCAGCGGGAATTCGGTCTTCGGCTGCGGCGCCGGCTTGCCGCCGAGCTGCTTGACGGCCGCGGTCAGCGCCCCGACGTGCTCGGCCTCCTCGCTGCCGAACTTCTTGATCGTCGCCAGGTCCGAGCCCTTGAAGAGCCCGCTCTTGACGACGTCTTCGTAGAAAGCCGTCTCCAGGTACTCGAGGGTCAGCGCGTAGTTGAGGATGCCGATGTCGCCCTTGCCGAACTGGGCGGTTTCGCTGGTTCCGGAGCCTCCCTGAGTGGCGGTCGTGGTGGTCGTGCCGCTGTCGTCGCCGCAGGCGGCGAGGAAGGCCGCGAGGGCGGTCGAGCCGCCGGTCAGCGCCATGAACTTTCGCCGCGAGACGGGATCCTTGGCGAGGCGGGCAATGGTGCTCTCAGGCATGTCGTCACTCCTCGATGGTTTGCAGCTTCTGATTCCCCTACGCGATTTCGATGGGGGCGGATCAGAACCGATGCGAACCGGTCGCCGCGGCGGGCCGGGGGCCGGGGGCTAGGCGGGTGAGCCGGCGCGGATCCGGTCCAGCGCCGTGGCGATCCGCGAGACGCCCTCGCCGATCTGCTCCGGCGGAACGCCGGCGAAGGAGAGGCGCAGGCTGTTCTGGCCTCCCTCGATCATGAAGTCGGGGCCGGCGACGAAGGCGACGCCCTCGCCCTTGGCCTCGGCGAGCAGAGTGCCGGTGTCGGTGCCCTGTTCGAGGTCGAGCCAGAGGAAGTAGCCGCCCCCCGGAACGACGAACTCGGCCTCCGGGATCTGCTCGCGCAGCGCCTCGACCAGGGCGTCGCAGCGCTCGCGCAGGGCGCCCTTGACGAACTCGATGTTGCGGTCCAGGCCGCCCGAGCGGCAGAGCTCGAGGACGACGGCCTCGGCCAGCATGTTGGGCGAGATGTAGGTCTCGTTCGCCCGTTTGGCGAGCGCGGCGATCTCGACCGCCGGCCCGGCCAGGTAGCCGACGCGGACCCCGGGGCTGACCGTCTTCGAGAAGGAGGAAGCGTGGATGACGCGGTCTGCCTTGTCGATCGAGAGCATCGTCTCCAGGGCCTCGCCCTCGAACGGCAGCTCGCGGTACGGGTCGTCCTCGAAGATCAGGAAGTCGTGCTCGGCGGCCAGCTCGACCAGGCGCACCCGCTTCTCGGCGGAGAGCGTGCAGCCGGCCGGGTTGTGGAAGTTGGGAATCACGTGAGCGAGCTTCACCGGCCCCTCGTCGAGCGCCGCTTCGAAGGCGCCGACCTCGAGCCCGTCGGCCTCGAGCGGCACCGGGACCAGCTCGACGCCCGCCCGCTGCAGGAGCAGCAGGGTGCGGTCGTAGGTCGGCTGCTCGACGATCACCCGGTCGCCCGCCTCCAGGCGATGCGCGAAGAGCATCGCCGCCGCCTCCATCGAGCCGTTGGCGATCATCACCTGGCCGTCGTCGAGGCCGCCGTGGCGCTCCGCGACCCAGCGGCAGAGGCCCGGATGGCCGATCCCCGTCCCGTAGGAGAGCGCCTTTTCCCAGTCCTCGGCGAGCGCGACCGCAGCCGCCTCCCGCACCGCATCTTTGGGCAGGATGTCGGCGCTGGGCGCACCCCTTGCAAATGAAATCGTCTCGCCGGCCATCGCCCTCGACACTAGCAACGGGAAGCTGTCAGCCGCCTGCTCGCAAACCAGCCCACAAATGCTCCCCACACCCAGCTCACGACACTCGCGGTTTCGACCCTGGGCGGCTCCCAGTCCGACACGGATGGCTCCGGTAGGGGTGAAGCGTCTTGTACTTTTTCGCCAGCGGCACCCGAGGCGCCAGCCCTTCGCGATACGCGAAAAAGTTAAGCGAAACCCCTGCTGGGAGCCGTCCGGAACCTGACTATGAGCCGCGCAGAGTCTCGACCGCGATCGCCGCGGTCTCGGTCGGGCTTTCGCCGACCCGCACGCCCTTGGCTTCGAGCGCGTCCTTCTTCGCCTGGGCCGTGCCGGATGAGCCGGAGATGATCGCCCCGGCGTGGCCCATCTGCTTGCCCGGCGGCGCTGTGAAGCCGGCGATGTAGGCGACGACCGGCTTCGAGATCTCGGCGGCGATGAACTCGGCCGCGCGCTCCTCGGCGTCGCCGCCGATCTCTCCGACCATCACGATCAGCTCGGTCTCCGGGTCGGCCTCGAAGAGGGTGAGGATGTCGATGAAGTCGGAGCCGACGATCGGGTCGCCGCCGATGCCGACGATCGAGGAGTTGCCCTCCCCCGCCTGCTTCAGCTCGTTGCCGATCTGGTAGGTCAGGGTGCCCGACTTGGAGACGACGCCGATCTTGCCCGGGTCGAAGAACTGAGCCGGGATGATGCCGACGTTGGCCTTGCCCGGGGAGAGGGCGCCGGGGCAGTTCGGCCCGATCAGGCGCACCCCGGCCTGCTTCGCCTTCCAGTAGGTCCTGAGCATGTCCAGCACCGGGATCCCCTCGGTGATCGCGATCACCGTGTGGACGCCCGAGTCGATCGCCTCGTCGATCGCCGGCGCCGCGAAGCGCGCCGGGACGAAGATCATCGAGGTGTTGGCGCCCGCCTCCTGCGACCGACTCGGAGATCGAGTCGAAGACCGGCACTCCGCCGACCTCCTGGCCGCCCTTGCCCGGCGTCACCCCGGCGACGAGGTCGGTGCCGTAGTCGCGGTTGCGCAGACCGTGGAAGGAGCCCTCGCGGCCGGTCAGCCCGGAGACGACGAGTTTCGTGTCGCGATCGACGACGATCGACATCAGCCGCTCCCCTTCGCCAGCTCGACGACCCGCCGGGCGGCGCCCAGCATCGTCTTTTCGACCTCGAGGCCGGCGATCGCGGCCTGCTCGAGCAGGGCGAGGCCCTGCTCGGAGTTGGTGCCGTCGAGGCGCACGACAAGCGGCACGTCGAGGTCGATCTGCCGTGAGGCTTCGATGATCCCCTTGGCGACCTCGTCGCAGCGGGTGATGCCGCCGAAGATGTTGAAGAGGACCGCGTTGACCTTCGGGTCGGAGGTGATCACTTCGAGCGCGTCGACGATCGCGTCGGCCTTCGAGCCGCCGCCCGCGTCGAGGAAGTTGGCCGGCGCACCGCCCGCCTGGGCGACGACGTCCAGCGTCGACATGCAGAGGCCCGCCCCGTTGCCGAGGATGCCGACGTCGCCGTCGAGCTTTACGTAGGTGAGGCCCTTCTCCTTGGCCATCGCCTCCTGCGGGTCCTCGTCGGCCCCAGCCTCGATCTCGGCCAGGTCCTCGTGGCGGAAGAGCGAGTTTCCGTCGATGGTCACCTTGGCGTCGAGCGCGACGACGTCGCGCCCGGCGGTGACGATCAGCGGGTTGACCTCGATCAGCGTCGCGTCCTCGCCGCCGGCCACCTCGGCGAGCTTCGAGAGCACCTCGGCGACCTGGTCTAGAACGTCCTCGTCGAGACCCGCCGCCTCGGCGATCGGCCGCGCCGCGGCGCCGTCGAAGGGCGCCGTCGGGTCGATGTGGCGCTTGACGAGGGCGTCGGGGTCCTCGGCGGCGACGGCCTCGATGTCCATCCCGCCCTGCGTCGACAACATGGCCAGCAGCTTCTTCTCGGAGCGGTCGAGGATCACCGACGCGTAGTACTCCGAGGCGATGTCGGAGCCGGCCTCGATCCAGACCTGGTGGACCCTGAACGGCCCCTCGCCGTGGGGGCCGACGATGTCCATGCCGAGGATCGCCTCAGCGTGGTCGCGGGCCTCGCCGGCGTCCGCGGCGAGCTTGATCCCGCCCGCCTTGCCGCGCCCGCCGATCAGCACCTGGGCCTTGACGGCGCAGGGGAAACCGATGCGCTCGGCGGCGGCCACGGCCTCCTCGACGGTCGCCGCGACCTCGCCGCTGGGCACGGCGATCCCGTGCTTTGCGAACAGCTGCTTGCCCTGATACTCGAGAAGGTCCATGGAGAGGGGTGCCGACAGTGCGGCGGCGGCAGCCTATAATGCCGCGGCTCACCGATGCCTCTTCCCAGTCTGAAAAACATCAAATGGGTCACCACCGATTGCTACGGGACGCTGATCGATTGGGAGAAGGGAATCGTCGACGCCTGCAAGAAAGAGGCGGCGAAGGACGGCTTCAGCTTCGACGAGGGGTCTTTCCTCGGCCGATTCATGGAAGTCCAGGCCGAGATCATGGCCGGGTCCTACGAACTGTATGCCGAGGTCCTGCGCCGCACGATCGTCAAAGTCGCCGGCGAGCAGGGCTGGGAAATCGAGCCCTCGCGGGCCCAGTTCCTCCCCGACAGCGTCGCCTACTGGCTGCCCTTCCGCGAGGCCAACGCGGCGATGGACAGGCTCGGGAAACGCTACGAGATCGGGATCATCTCCAACATCGACGACAAGCTCCTCGGCATCTCCCGGCGCCACCTGCGCACCGAACTCGACCTCGTCGTCACCGCCCAGCAGGTACGCAGCTACAAGCCGGACCCGGTCCACTTCAAAGAGTGCGCCCGCCGCATCGGCGGCAAGAAAGGCTGGGTGCACATCTGCTCCAACTACACGACCGATGTCGCCCCCCTGCTAAAGATGAACGTGCCGGTCATCTGGGTGAACCGCCACGGCGAGAAACTCGAGGGCCGCAAAGCCCCCGGGGCGACGGTCAAGAACTTCCGCGACGCGGCGAAAAAGCTCGGCGCGTCCTGAGCGTCTTCTAGCGTTTCGAAACTTCGCGGGCGCTGGGGTTTTCGAACCCAGTAGGCCCCGCGACACCCAAATCGATGATTCGACGTAGAAAAGCAGCCGCTTCACGTGCACGCCTGCCACTGGCGCTCGCGGCGCTCGGCGTGCTGATCGCGCTCTCGCTGGCGGTCGGCTCGGCGTCGGCCTCCCGCAACCACCTCGCCACCTCGGAAAAACCGAGCTTCGTCGTGATCCAGACCGACGACCAGACGCTCGAGGGCCTCTACGCGACGTTCCGCTCCTCCGAAGGGGGCGGCAAAATCCGGGCGATGCCGAACACCCTCGACCTGATCGCCAAACGGGGGATGACCTTCAACCGCTACTACATCTCCTATCCGCTCTGCTGCCCCTCGCGGGTCAGCCTGCTGACCGGCCGCTACGCCCACAACCACGGCGTCAAGGGCAACATCCAGCCCAACGGCGGGTTCTTCGGCTTCACCCAACGGGCCGCGATGACGCACAACCTGGCCACCTGGCTGCAGGGCGCCGGATACCGCACGATCCACATCGGCAAGTTCCTCAACGGCTACGGCGACAAGCCATACGACGAAGGCAAGATCATCCCACCGGGCTGGAGCTCCTGGCACACCGTCCTCCACGCCGACACCTCGCACTACTTCTACGGCTACGAACTCAACGACAACGGCTCGATCGACGGCCCCTTCGGGGACTCCGGCAGCTGGGATACGCGCGAATACGGCGCCCGCGACGACATCGGCTGCCCCTTCGCCCCCACCAACGGCCAGCCCTGCTACTACGAGACCGACAAGCTGAACGAATTCGCGACCCGGGAAATCCTCGAAACCCCGGCCGGCCAGCCCTTCTACCTGCAGCTCGACTACACCGCCCCGCACGGCGACTTCCGCCGCCCGGCGGGGCCGGAGCCTGCCCCCCGCCACTACGACTGGTTCAAGGGCGCGCGCCTCCCCCATGACCGCTCCGAAGGCTTCGACGAGGGCAACGTCTCCGACAAGCCCCGCTTCATCCGCGAAGCCGGGCACCTGACCCTCAACGACAAGCACACCTACCGCGTCTACTGGCAGAAGCAGCTCGAGAGCCTGCGCTCGGTCGACGACGGGGTACGGGAGATCATCGACACGCTCGGCGGCGTCAGCCGCCTCCGCAACACCTACGTGCTCTTCACCTCCGACAACGGCTTCTTCTTCGGCGAGCACCGGCTGATCGGCGGCAAGTTCCTCGCCTACGAGCCGGCCACCCACCTGCCCTTCCTGATCCGCGGGCCCGGAATCAGGCCCGGGACGAAGACCGGCGAGCTGGCCTCCCAGATCGACATCGCGCCGACGGTCCTCGAGCTTGCCGGGGTGAGCGCCGACAAGAGCATCGACGGCCGCTCGATGGTCCCCTTTCTCCATGACCCGAGCCTTCGCACGAGGCGCCCGCTGCTGTTCGAGTCCTTCGTCGAAACGAGCGACGTCGACCAGAACGGCAGCGCCGAAACACCCGCCCCCTACGACCCGGCGCCGAGCGGCGGCGCCGACAGGCCCAACGAAGCGTCAACCTCGATCCTGGCGCCCCCGAAGGACTACGAGGGAATCCGCCTCGGCCCTTACAAGTACATCGCCTGGCCGTCCGGAGAGAAGGAGCTCTACGACATCAACAGGGATCCCTACGAGCTCAACAACCTGGTCAAGATCCCCAACTACTTCCCAATCCGCAACTACCTCCACACGCTGCTCACCGGCGGCGTCGACGCGACCGGCGGCCTCGAGGACTGCGTCGGCCGGACCTGCCGGGAACCGGCGGCGAAAATCCCGCTCAACCGGATCGAACTGCGCCGTGTGCGCAAGCAGGAAAAGGAAGAAAAGCGCCAGGAACGGCGCGAAGAAAAGGAACAGCGGGAAAAGGAACGCAAGGAAAAAGAAAACCGCCACCCCGGCAAGAACGGGCACTGACTCCGCGGCGGCAGCCCGTTACTTGATGACCGCGAGGATGTCGCCGCTGGAGACGGCGGCGCCCTCGACCACGTTCAGCTCCTCGACCTTGCCGGAGCGGTGCGCGACGATCTCGTTCTCCATCTTCATCGCCTCGATCACGCAGATCAGGTCTCCCTCGGCCACCTCCGCCCCCTTCTCGACCACAACCTTGAAGACGGTGCCCTGTAGGGGCGCGGGCAATGCCTCGCTCGAGGCGCTCGGGCCGCTGCCCGACCTGCGCTCGCGCCTCGGCGGCTTTCTGCCGGCGCCCCCGGCGGCCGGGGCGATCCCGGCAACGGCCTCCCCGATCACCCTGACGTCGAAGAGCTTGCCGGAGACCTCGACCTTGTAGTCGCGGGCGACCGTCTCGGCGGCGTCCTCCGCCTCGGCCGGCGCCGTCGCCGCCTCGGGGGCGGTCGACTTGAGCCAGTCGCGATCCTCCATCAGCTCGCGGCAGGTCTCCCCTTTCGCCCACTCCTCCGTGCCGAGAATCGCCTCGTGGAAGGGGATCAGGGTGGTCAGGCCGCCGATCTCGTATTCGCCGAGCGCCCGCCGCATGCGCCGGGTCGCCTTCTCGCGATCGACGTCCCAGACGATCAGCTTGGCGACCATCGGGTCGTACATCGGGGTCACCTCGGACCCCGCCTCGACTCCGGAATCGACTCGGACGCCCGGGCCGGCGGGCTCGCGGTAGGTCGTGATCGCGCCCGGCGCGGGGGCGAACTTCTTGTGAGCCGCCTCGGCGTTGATCCGGCACTCGATCGACCAGCCGCGCAGCTCGACCTCCTCCTGGGCGATCGAGAGCGGCTCCCCGGCGGCGACCAGGACCTGCTCGCGGACGATGTCGACGCCGGTGACCATCTCGGTCACGCAGTGCTCGACCTGAACCCTGGTGTTCATCTCGAGGAAGAAGTACTCCTCGCCGACCTGCATGCCCTCGACGGTGCCGGCGCCGCGATAGCCGACCGCGGCGGCCGCGTCGGTGGCGATCTTGCCGATCCGTGCCCGCATCTCGGCGTCGACGTGCGGGCCGGGCGCCTCCTCGATCACCTTCTGGTGACGCCGTTGGATCGAGCAGTCGCGCTCCCCGAGATGGATGACGTTGCCCTGGGAATCGGCGAGGACCTGGACCTCGACGTGTCGCGGGTCCTCCAGATAGCGCTCGACGTAGACGCGGTCGTCGGAGAAGAACTTCTCGCCTTCGCGGCCCGCGCCCTCGAAGGCCTCCTCGAGATCGTCCGCGGTCATCGCGACCCGGAAGCCCTTGCCGCCGCCGCCGCCCGCGGCCTTGCAGGCGACCGGGTATCCGGCCTCCTCGGCCTGCTTCCTCGCCGCCGCCAGGTCCGCCGCCGGCTCGGTGGCGCCGGGGACGATCGGCACCCCCGCCGCAGCCATGATCTCGCGCGCCCGGGTCTTCGACCCCATCGATTCGATCGCCTCCGGGGGCGGGCCGATGAAGACGATCCCTGCCTCGGCGCAGGCCTCGGCGAACTCAGCGTTCTCGGCAAGGAAGCCGTAGCCGGGGTGAATCGCCTCGGCGCCGGCCTCCTTCGCGGTGGCGATGATCTTGGCGATGTCGAGGTAGCTTTCGGCCGGCACTGCGGGGCCGATCAGGAATGCCTCGTCGGCCTCTCGCACGTGCGGAGCATCGCGGTCGATCTCCGAGTAGACGGCAACGGAGACGATCCCCATCTCCCGCAGCGTGCGGGCGACGCGGATCGCGATCTCGCCGCGGTTTGCGATCAGGACTTTCTCGAACATCACTGCTCCTGGCCGTTCATCGGCGGCGCAGTCTATTGAGATGGCTCGGCGTCAGCGGTGCTTCTTGTGAGCCGCCGACAGCGACTTCCTCTGCAGCGTCACCCGGTGCCTCACCGTGTTCGTGTCGCCGCCGTCCGGAGAGTAGGCGAGCTTCAGCCGCACCTTCAACCTGCCGGTCCTCGCCAGCCGCCTGCGGCGCTTGCCGACCGCCCTCAACGGGATCCTGAGCGCGCCGCCCGTCGCCGTGCGCAGGTCGCCGCTTCCTGACCCCCTTGCCGGTCGTGAGGACCGTTCCCGGTTCGGGAACGGTGACGAGAAGGGTCGCGGTCCCCTTCCTGCGGTTCCTGCGCAGCTTGCCGATCTTGAAGGAGTTGCGAGCCTTGACCAAGACGGTCGCCGTGCTCGCCGCCGTCTTCCCGGCCGCGTCCTCCGCGGTCACCCGCACGGAGTAGCTGCCGGGTGCCGCGTAGGCATGGGCGACGGCGGTGCCGACGGCGCTCGCGCCGTCGCCGAACTCGAACGCCGGCGCCGAGACGGGCCAGACGTCGTAGCTCGAGGCCGAGAACCGAAGCGGGCTGCCGACGGTCCCTGAGCTCGGCACGGAGACGCCGCTGAGCTCGGGCGGGTCGGCGTCGTAGCCCGCAAACCGGACGACTGTCGTTGATGCCGTTGTCCTCCACCCAGAGCACGGTCGCGTCGCCCCGCCGGTCCATCGACGGGTGGGGATGGAAGATAGCCTCCGCCGCCCGCGGAGATCGCCACGGGGCCGGCGAAGCTCCCGCCGGAGGGCCGCACGGCCGCCCGCGTGACCTGCTCGGAGCCGAGATCGCCGGACCAGACGACGATCGCTCCGCCCTCGTCGCCGACGGCGATTTCGGGGAAGAAGGGGTTGTCTTTCCCGCTGCTGACCGGCTCGGGATCCGAGAACGAGCCTCCCGCGGGGCGCGTTGCCGCCTCGACGAAGGTTTCGGTGCCTCCCACCAGACGCCAGGCGATCGTCGCCATGCCGCTCTGCGCGACGCCGATCGTCGGGCTTTGCACCACGCCCCGGAGTCGAGACGTCGTCGAGCGCAGAGAAGCTTCCTCCCGCGGGCTTGGCGGCGGCCTGGACCACCCTGCCGGTGCCTTCGCCTCTTACCCAGGTCGCGATCGCGGTGCCGGCACCGTCGATGCCTATGTCGACGGAGAGTCGGCGCTCTCACCCGAAAGCGAGACCTGGGCGGGCGCGCCGAAATCCCCTCCGGCCGGGCGCACGCTCGCCTGGACCACCTGTCGTTGCCGTCGAAATAGGTCCAGACGGCCGTCACATTGCCCGCGCCGTCGACGACCGGCCTGCCGTCGGCCGCGCTCATCGCCGATTCGGCGATTTCTCGGTTTTCCTTTTCTTCCTCGCTTTCCCCTTCTTCTTCGGTGCCGCGCGCCGGGGAAATCCGTTTCGGCACGGAGAAGGCACCGCCCGGCGGGGCGTACCGACCCCATCACGAAGTAGGGGTTCGGACAGGGCACGTCGACGGGCATTTCCTGGAATTCCGAGGTCCCGCAGACGAGCTCGCCGAATTCCGCCGACGGGTCGACGGTCCTCCAGGTCACCGCCACGGTGCCGCCGCCTCCGATCGCCACCTGGACGTCCTGTGGAATCACCCCGGAGGAGGCCGCGTAGACGGTCACCGGCGGTGAGAACGAGCCGCCCGGAGGCCTCGTCGCCACCTTGACGACGTTGGCGCCCAGGGAGGAGTCCAGCTGCTTCCAGGCGGCCACGGCTTCCCCGCTCGGCGTGATCGCCAGCCTCGGTTCCGAGCCTGTCGGTGCGAGGTCGACCGAAGCGCCGAAGGCTCCGCCCGGCACTCGCACAGCCGCATCCGGGCCGATGCTCGGGAAGCCCGTGTTCTGCTGCTCCCAGAGCGCGACCGTGTTGCCGGCGGCGTCCATGACGACGGCAGGGTTGCTGGCGTTCCTGCTCGGATTCGAGAGGTCGGCGGGGTCCAGCCAGTTGGGCGCTGCCGCCGCCGCGCCGGCGGCGGCGAAAAGCAGCCAGAGCGCCCAGCATGCGAGGCCTGCGCCCAGCGCCGTGTCGCGTCGTCTCCGCCCCATCGGGGCTACCGTCGTCCTCTCTCTCATCCTGGCTCCCGTCCCCCTGCTTCGCAAACGTTGGAGGCACTCACACACACATAACCCCCGGAATGCCCATATGGACCGTAGCGCGCTTTCCGCCCCGACTCCGAGTTCCGGCTAGGCTGCGCGACCGATGCTGATCGAGCTACAGAGCCACTCGACCGTCTCCGACGGGCAGCTGGCGCCGGCCGAGGTCGTCGAACGGGCCGCCGAGGCGGGGGTGACGACCCTCGCCCTGACCGACCACGACGCGATCGCGGGCGTCGCCGAGGCGGCGGCGCGCCGCCGAGCGACTCGGCATCGAGCTGGTCCCCGCGATCGAGATGTCATGCGTGCACGAGTACGCCGAAGACCTCCACATCTGCGGCTACTGGATCGACCTCGGCGCGATCGCCGGCGCCTGCGAGCGGGCACAGCACGAGCGCCTAACCCGGGCCGGCGAGATCGTCGGCAAGCTGCGCCAGGAGGGCTTCGACCTCCACCTCGAGGACGCGGTCCGCGAGGCCGGCGACGCGCTCTCGATCGGCCGTCCCCACATCGCCAAGGCCGCCGGGGCGACCGGCGACCTCGGCCCCTTCTTCGAGGAGTACCTCGTCCCCGGTGCCAAGGCCTTCGTGCCGCGCCGCTGGCCGACCGCGCACGAGGCGATCGGGCTGATCCACGAAGCGGGCGGCGTCGCCGTCATCGCTCATCCCTACTGGGACATCTCCGAGCCCGACGAGGTCGACGACCTGATCCGCTCCCTCGGCGCCGACGGGGTCGAGACCTACTACCCGACCCACAACAGGGAGCAGACCGCGCACCTGCTGGAGCTATGCGGTGAGCTCGACCTGATTCCCACGGCATCCTCCGACTACCACGGCCCCACCCACAAGACGTTCTCGGAGTTCGGGGCCTACGACACGTTCGGGTTGGGCGAGCCGCAGGTTCCGCCGAAGCCGAAGTGAGGGAGGGGGTCAGGCACCCCGGCTCGCTCAACTTTTTCGTGAAGAGCCCGAGAGCTGACGCCTTGAGGCGCACCGACGAAAAAGTACAAGCCGCTCGCAGGGGTGCCTGACCCCCTCCACCGGAACCGCTCACGCGGGAACCCGAAGCTGACCGGACGGGGAGCGTGTCGTCGGCCCCGCCCCGAGTCGTAGCTGCTGCGGGATCGCAGCTGCTGCGGGACAAGAGGCGGTCGGCGGACCAGCCGTTCGCGCCCCTGAAGCCGCGGGTCCGAGTCCCGGCCGTTGCCGTGGCGGCCTGGAAGCAGAGAGGGGGCGGTGGTCCTGCTGCGGACACTTGAGCGGCCGAAGGGCCGCGGGTCCGCGGCAGGGGCTGCCGCCCCCTCTCCCTAACTACGCAGTTACGGCAGCAGCCGGGATCAGCCCCCGCTGCTCCAGGTACGCGAGCAGTTTGTCCGCCGATTCCTCCGGCGTCTCGTTCTCGGTGTCGCAGACCCAGGCCGGGTTCTCGGGGACCTCGTAGGGGTCCGAGACGCCGGTGAATTCCTTGATCTCGCCGGCGAAGGCTTTCTTGTAGAGGCCCTTGACGTCGCGCTCGGCGCAGGTGTCGACCGAGGCCTTGACGTAGACCTCGATGAAGCGCTCGCCCATCGTCTCGTGCGCCTCGTCGCGGATCTCGGCGTAGGGGGAGATCGCGGCGGTGATCACCGGCACGCCGTTGCGGCTCAGCAGGTCGGCGACGAAGGCGATCCGCCTGATGTTGATGTCGCGGTCCTCCTTGGAGAAGCCGAGGCCCTTGGAGAGGTTTTCGCGGACCACGTCGCCGTCGAGGATCTCGAGCTTCGAGCCGCGCTCGCGCAGGTGTCCCTCGAGCAGCCTCGAGATCGTTGTCTTGCCGGCCCCGGAGAGCCCGGTGAACCAGAGGGTGAAGCCCTTCTCAGAAGCCATGCTCGTCAGTCCTCCTTGTAAGCGTCGATCAGGATGTCGGCGACCTCGTCGCGGGAGAACTCGTGCGGCGGCCTTTCGCCGTTGCCGAGCATCTCGCGGACCTTGGTTCCCGAGAGGAACAGGTGCGCCTCTTTGTCGTGAGGGCAGGTCTTGCCAGAGGCAAGGCCCTCGCACTCCTCACACCAGAAGGTGTGCTCGAACATCAGCGGCTCGATGCCGAGCTCATCGATGTCGATGTCGTCGAAGATCTTCTGCGCGTCATAGGTGCCGTAGTAGTCGCCCGCACCGGCGTGGTCGCGGCCGACGATGAAGTGCGTCGCCCCGTAGTTGCGGCGGACGATCGCGTGCAGGACGGCCTCGCGGGGGCCGGCGTAGTGCATCTTCGCCGGCTTCACGCCGAGCACGACGCGGTCGTTGGGGTAGTAGTTCTCCATCAGCACCTCGTAGCACTTCATCCGCACGTCGGCGGGGATGTCGCCGGCCTTGGTCTTGCCGATCAGCGGCTGGATGAAGAGCCCGTCGCAGGTCTCAAGCGCCGCCTTGGTCAGGTACTCGTGGGCGCGGTGGATCGGGTTGCGGGTCTGGAAGGCGACGATTTTCTTCCAGCCGCGGGCCTCGAAGTCGGCCCTGTGCTCGGCCGGCGTCTTGTAGCGGCGCATGAAGGCGTCCTCGTGGTCGGGGAGGGCGTCGACCTCGAGCGGGCCGGCGATCATCCGGTTGCCCTCGGCGTAGATCGCCGCGACCCCGGGGTGCTCCTCATCGGTCGTGCCGTAGACGCGCTCGGCCTCGCTCCTGGCGTCGCGCTCCCAGATCTCCTCGACCGTGATCCGGCCCAGGGCCTTGCCTTCGTCGCTGGAGAGGGCGATGACGTCGCCGACCTCGCACTCGAGGTCGGTCGCCAGGGTGATCGGGATCGGCCAGTAGTCGCCCTCGACGGTCCGCATCTCGGCGCAGACCCGCTCCCAATCGGCAGAGCCCTGGAAGCCGGTCAGCGGCGCGAAGCCGCCGTTGCCGATCATCTCGAAGTCCGCGGTGTGGCGCTCGTCAAGGGTCAGGGACAGCTCGGTAATGGTCTCGCTCATCGAAAATTCTCACCAATCGGTCGGGGAAGGGGAACGAAAAAGAAGTCGAAGTTGCGCGGGGGACGCTAAAGAATCAGCTCAATTGATCCCGCACTCGGTCTTGGAGAGGCCGGCCCAGCGGCCTTCGCGCGGCGAGCCGCCCGGCCCGACCGGCTTCGTGCAGTGCGTGCAGCCGATCGAGGGGTAGCCCTGATCGTGGAGTGGGTTGTACGGGAGGTGGTGCTCACGGATGTAGTTCCAGACGTCGCGCTCGGACCAGTCGGCGAGGGGGTTCAGCTTCCAGAGGTTGAATCGCCTGTCCCAGCCGAACTTCGGCGTCCTGGCACGATTCGAGGAGTCCTCACGACGGACGCCGGCGGCCCAGCAGTCTACGGAAGAGAGGGCACGCCGCATCGGCTCGACCTTGCGCAGCCCGCAGCAGGAGTCCGGATCGCTCTTCCAGAGCTCGTCGCCGTGGCGCTCCGCCTGCTCGGCGAGCGTCAGGTTGTGGAAGCGGTCGAACTCGACCCCGAGGAACTCCGAGAGGCGGTCCCGGGTCTCGTAGGTCTCGGGGAAGAGGACATCGGTGTCGAGGTAGAAGAAGCGCGCCTCGGGATTGACCTGGGTCGCGAGGTGAGCGGTGACCGAGCTCGTTTTCTGGAATGAGCAGGCGATGTAGTGGCGCTCGCCGAAGGTCTCGAACATCCAGGCGATCGCCTCCCGGGCGGAGACTCCCTCGAGCTCCTCGGCGACGCCCCGAGCCCACTCCTCGGTGGTCGGGATCGACAACGAGGGGACGCCCACTGTGGCGGCGGCGCTCATATCGCGCACTCCCCCTCCCCGCGCTCGACCTTGTAGGGGCTGGAGCGGTTCCAGTCGATGAACTGCTGCATCGTCTCGAGGCTGAACTCGGAGGGGAGGGTCAGCTCCCTGACCTCGTCTTCGAAGCGCTCGGCTCCGATCCGCTCGGCGAACGCGTTGAACTCCTCGCCCTCATTGCGCTCGGCCTCGTACATCCTGATCCAGCGCTCGACCGCCTCCGGCACCCGTTTGGCGGGCAGCCGCGATTTGAGCCGCTTGCCGAAGACGACCTCGCCGCCGACGTAGTTGCCCGCGATGTGCGGGATGTAGGCGGGCATCTGCCGCCCGCCGACTTTCAGCGAGGCGCCGTAGAAGCCGATGTTGGCGACGTGGTGCTGGCTGCAGCCGTTCGGGCAGCCGCTCATCTTGATGTGGATCTGCTTGGTCAACTCGTCGGAGATCTCCATCTCCTCAACACGCTGCTTGATCGCTCGATTCAGTCCCATCGAGCTGGTGATCCCCAGTTTGCAGCTGTCGGTTCCGGGGCAGCTGACCACGTCGCTGATCTCGCGCGGGCCGGCCTCGCCGAGGCCGAGCTCGGTGAGGCGCTGCCAGACGTCGTAGAGCGCCTCGTCGCGGACCCAGCGCAGGACGAAGTTCTGCTGGACGGTGCTGCGGGCGAAGCCACCGGTGAAATCGCGCATGATCGCGCCGAGGCCGCGGAACTGCTCCGGGGTGAGGTCGCCGCGGGTGATCTTCACCTCGACCGCTGAGAAGCCCTCCTGGCGCTGAGCCTGGACGTTGGCCTCGAGGAAGCGCTCGAACTCCGTGCGGTCGCCGTTCGGCGAGGCCAGGCCGGGCGACGGAGCCGCCGGCGCCCCGGCCTCCTCGTCCTCGTCGTAGCGCAGGCGCTCGACGTCGAACTCGCGCTCCTCCACCCAGTCGCCCTCGAGCTCAGCGTCGACCTGCTCGCGGAAGGCGTCGATGCCGATCTTGTCGACGAGGACCTTGATCCGGGCCCGGGCGCGGTTGACGCGCAGCCACTCCTGGCGATCGAAGATGCGAAGAACGGCCTCGGCCACCTTCAGGTAGTCGCCGTTGTCGGCCTCGACGAACTCGTACAGGGTCGGCGCGACGCGGGCCATGATCGAGGTGCCGCCGCCGACCCGGATCTCGAATCCCCTCACCCCGTCCCTCTCGCGGGAGAGGAAGGCGATGTCGTGGATGCCGCTGATCGCCCGGTCGGCGTCGGAGCCGGTGAAGGAGGTCTTGATCTTGCGCGGCATCAGCTGCGTCGTCGGGTGGCGGACGAAGTAGCGGACGTATGCCCCCGCGTACGGGGTCGGGTCGAAGACCTCGTCGGGGGCGATGCCGGCCCAGGGGTCGCCGGTGACATTGCGGACCGTGTTGCCACAACCCTCGCGCGAGGAGAGCTTGGCCTCGGCGATCTCCCGCAGGAGCAGCTCCATGTCGCGCAGGGGGACATGGTGGATCTGGATGTTCTGCCGGGTCGTGATGTGTCCCTTGTCGAGGGGCGCGTACTTCTCGACGACGCTGGCGAAGGCGTCCATCTGGTCCGGGGTGACACCGCCGAAGGGAAGCTTTACCCGCACCATCTGGACGTCGGGCTGGCGCTGCCCGTAGACGCCCTGTTTGAGCCGGAAGCCGATGAACTGGTTCTCCTCCAGCTCGCCCCCGAGGAACCTCTCCGCTTCGTTGTCGAAGTCGTCGAACTCACGCTCGATGATCGGGATGATGTGGCCGGGGACGTTCTCGTAGGTCTCCGGGTTGTCGACCGTGCCGAGGCGGCCTTTGCCCCGCTGCTGCTTCTGCTGATCGACGACGACCTCCACGAGATGAAAATAGCAAAACCTGACAGGGATTAGGGTATTTAGCCCTGGATCAGGCTTTTCCTGCCCTTTTTCGTGCCTGGAGGATGGATGCGGCTTCGCCCGACTCGGCCACGTAGCCGTCCCCCGGGGCAAGCTCCAGTCCAGCCTCCTGCCAGCCGACGATGCCGTCGGTGAGCTTGGCGGCGTCGAAGCCGGCGCCGGCGAGCGCCTCGGCGGCCATCGAGGAGCGGCTGCCGCCGCGGCAGTAGAGGACGACCGGGCGATCCCTGTCCAACTCGTCGCTACGCCCGGCCAGCCCCTCCAGCGGGATGTGGATGGCCCCGGGTATGTGGCCGGCGTCCCACTCGTGGTCGACACGCACGTCGACAAGCTGAGCGCCTTCCTCGAGAAGCACCTGCGCTTTCTCGCGCGGGATCTCGATAGCGGTCGCAGGGCCCTCCTGCGGCGTGCCCTCAGTCAACCTCAGTCCCCTCGATCAGGAAGGCGACCCGCACGTGGGCCCGGTACTCGTCGAGGTTCTCTCCGCGGATACCGGTCGAGACGATGTCGACGGCGCGGATGTTGCGCAGCGTTCCCTGCGCCTGGGCGAGGGCCTGCTTCGCCGCGTCGTCGGTAGAGGTCTTGGAGCTTCCGACCAGCTCGATGATTTTCACGACTGTCATCGCATCCCGCCTTCCAGATCCTTGATCGTTTGCTTGGCACCGACCCCCTCGAGCAGCGCCGCCCGCGTCCACGGATCGACGGTCTCGGCGGCCGGAGCCTCGGCTTGATTGGCGGCGAGGAACTGCTCGACCGCCGCGACGATCGCAGCGGCCTCGTCCGCGCTCGCGCTCCGCTTCATGCACAGAGCCTAGTTGGAACCGCTGGATGACAAGCGTTTAGTGGCCCGGCTGGTGATCGTGGGTCTTGCCGAGGCCCTTGACCGGATGGCCGAGCGTCGTCTCGCCGCAGCTGACGGGGTGCGGATCGAATGCATCGACGAAGGCGTGGCCCATGGCGGCTGCGCGCAGATGGGCGCCTTTGACGATCTGTGAGCCCGGTGCGCACTGGATGGCCGCGTCGCGGACCCCGTCGCGGGCGTCGAGGACGTCTTCGCCGCCGCCGCCGTAGATGCGGTCTTCGCCGGGCTGGCCGAGGATCGCGTTGCTGCCGCCGTCGCCGATCAGGACGTCGTTGTCGAAGGAGCCCTCCATGTCCTCGTCGGAGGGGTCGAGGCGGACGGAGTGGCAACCCTTGACCTCGTCGATCCAGGCGCGGTGCTTGGGGAAGGAGACGTAGAGCAGCCCGGGGTGGGCCTGAGTCTCGGCGAAGGAGGCATCGTCCCTGCCGGGGCCGCCGACGATCGCCCCGCCGGCGCAGCCTCCGCCGGCGGCGAGCAGGTCGCCGTTGGCGCCGCCGTAGAGGAAGGTGGGGCCGGGGGTGCTGCCGATCAACCCGTCCGAGCCGGCGCCGCCGTAGAGCTTGTCGGCGCCGAACCCGGCCTCGATCAGGTCGTCCTCCGGACCGCCCTTGATCGTGTCGTCGCCGAGCCCGCCGGCGAGCCTGACGAAGCCGACCGCGGCCAGCGAGCCTTCGACATTGAGGCTGTCGTTGCCCGGGCCGAGGTCCGCCATCAGCCAGCGGGCCGGCCCGCCCAGAGCGCAGACGACCTGGGTGGGGCTGCGGTTTGGCCGGCTGCAACCGGGACCGATCGCGATTCCCTTGCGGGCGCTGACCCCGAAGGCCTCGGTGTCGGCAGTCGTAGGCGACGACGAAGTGGTCGGGGCCGCCGCGGCCGAGGATCGCCAGCCCGCCGCCGCCGCCGGGGGTCGTGTCCACCTCGACATAGCCGGATGACTTCGGCCTCCGTTCGTGGCCGCAGGAGGTGCGGCGGCCTTTGCCGCCCTGGCACTTGTCGGATCCCTCGTCGCCGTTCAGCGTGTCGGCTCCGCCGTGGCCGCGGAGGACGTCATTGCCGGGGCCGCCGTCGATGACGTTGGCCTGCTTCGTGCCGATGAGGATGTCGTCGAATGCCGAGCCTTCGAGGCTCTCAAAGCGGAAGAGGCGATCGTGTCCGTCTCCGCGGGCCATGTGCTTGGCCAGGGAGACCTTGACGCCGCCGCTGCGGCCGGCTCCGACGTCGGTCGCGAAGGAGGCGATGTCGCCGGCGCCGGCGCCGCCGTCCATGCGGTCGTAGCCGTAGTCCCCGTGGACGAGGTCCATGTTTCCCGGGCCGCCGCTGACGGTGTCGATCCCGAGGCTGCCGGCCGCCTCGTCGCCGTTGCCCGGACCGCCCAAAACGTGGTCGTCGCCGAGGTCGCCGATCACCCGGTCGTAGTCGCCGGCGCCGCCGTCGACGGTGTCGTTGCCGCGACCGCCGTGGATCAGGTCGGCGCCCGGCCCGCCGCAGATGATGTCGTTGCCGAGGCCGCCGAAGATTTCGTCATCGCCGCCGAGCCCGAGGATCACGTCGCGGCTCGGCGTGCCGCGCAGGACGTCGGGCCCGTCGGTGCCGACGATCGTCGCCCGCGCGTTGTGACAGCGGGGAACCTCTTCTTCGATCGGCGAGTCGGCACCCAGCGCGCTACCTACAAAGAGCAGCGCGATGAGCACCGCCGCCACCGTGGCCGCTCTCATGCCATGTCTGTTCGCCATCCGAACGAGTAACCCTCGCCGGCGAGGAAGGGATCGCTCAAGCGCTGCGGATCAGCTTCTTGTTGACGAACTCGTCGGCGCCGTAGCGGCCGAGCTCGCGGCCGAAGCCGGAGCGCTTGAACCCCCCGAACGGCAGCTCCGGGCTGTCGGCGCCGACCAGGTTGACGTAGACCATTCCCGCTTCGATCTTGTCGGCGACCCGCTCGGCCTGCTCGGAGTCGGTGGTCATCAGGTAGGACCCGAGGCCGAACGGGGTCTGATTGGCGAGAGCAACCGCCTCGTCCTCGGAGGCGACCCGATAGACCTGCGCGACCGGCCCGAAGAACTCTTCCTGGGAGGCCTCGGCGCCGGGCTCGATCCCGGCCAGGATCGTCGGTTCGAAGTAGTTGCCGTCGCGCTTGCCGCCGACGACGACCTCGGCGCCGTTCTCGACCGCACGCCTGACCTGGTCCTCGAGCCGGTCGGCCGCCGTCTGCGAGGAGAGCGGGCCGACCGCGGTGTCCTCGGCTGTCGGATCGCCGGGCTTCGCGGCGCTGAGCTTCTCGCGGAAATTGTCGAGGAACTCGTCGTAGAGCTCGTCGGCGACGATGAAGCGCTTGGCCGCGTTGCAGGACTGGCCGGTGTTGTCGAGTCGCGCTTCGGTCGCCTGCTGGGCGGCGGCGCCGAGATCGTCGCTGCCGAGCAGGATGAAGGGGTCCGAGCCGCCGAGCTCGAGCACGACCTTCTTCAGGTTGCGGCCGGCGATCTCGGCGACGGCCGCGCCCGCCCGCTCGGAGCCCGTGACCGAGACGCCGTGCAGGCGCGGATCGGCGAGCACCCACTCGATCTGCTCGTTGGTGGCGTAGACGTTCTCGTAGGCGCCCTCGGGGAAGCCGGCGTCGTCGAACATCTGCTGCATCGCCTCGGCCGATTCGGGGCACTGCGGCGCGTGCTTGAGCAGGATCGTGTTGCCGATCACCAGGTTCGGCCCGGCGAAGCGAGCGACCTGGTAGTAGGGGAAGTTCCAGGGCATGATCCCGAGCAGGACCCCGTAGGGGCTGCGGCGGATCACCGCCGTGCCCTCGCCGCCGAGCAGCTCGATCGGCTCGTCGGCCATCAGGCTCTCGGCGTTGTCGGCGTAGAAACCGTAGATCTCGGCCGCGAAGTCGACCTCGCCGAGCGCCTGCTCGATCGGCTTGCCCATCTCGCGGACGATGATCTCGGCCAGCTGACGGCGCCGGTCGGCGTGCAGCTCGCCGACCTTGCGCACCAGCGCCGCGCGCTCCGCCACGCCGGCGGAGCTCGGCCAGGTACGGGAGGCCTCATCGGCCCGCCCGATCGCGGCGCGGAGCTGCTCGTCGGAAATCTCCGGGTACTCCTTGACCGTCTCGCCGGTGGCGGGGTTGACTACCGCGTAAGTGCTCATTCAACTTCCTCCTGATCCCGCAATCCCTGCTTCGGATCGCGGGCGAGTGGTGTCGTTGTCATTTCCAAGTGCTTGCTCGACCGGCACGTACTCCTCGCCGACCGCCTCGGCGACCGCCGGGTGGGTGACGACGCCGCCGGCGACGTTCACCCCCGGCCGCAGGCCCGGATCCCTGCGGATCGCCTCGGCGACGCCGTTGTCGGCGAGGGAGATCGCGTAGGGCAGGGTGGCATTGGTCAGGGCCTTGGTCGAGGTGATCGGGACCGCGCCGGGCATGTTGGCGACGCAGTAGTGGGTGATCCCATCGACCTCGAAGGTCGGCTCGCGGTGCGTGGTCGGTCTCGAGGTCTCGAAGCAGCCGCCCTGGTCGATTGCGACATCGACCAGGACCGCGCCCGGCTTCATCAGCTTCAGCTGCTCGCGCTTGATCACATACGGGGCGCGGGCGCCGTGGACGAGCACGGCGCCGATCACGAGGTCGGCGCGGGGCAGCATCTCCTCGATCGCCAGCGTCGTCGAGTAGACGGTCGAGCAGCGGCCGCCGAAGGTGACGTCGAGGTCGCGCAGACGGTCGATCGATTTGTCGTAGACGAAGACGTCGGCCTCCATCCCGATCGCGATGAAGGCGGCGTTCATGCCGACCACGCCGCCGCCGATCACCATCACGTTGGCGGCGGCGACCCCGGGCACGCCACCGAGCAGGATGCCGCGGCCGCCGAGCGGCTTCTCGAGCATGAAGGCGCCCGCCTGGGTGGCGATCTTGCCGGCGATCTCGCTCATCGGGGCGAGCAGCGGCAGGCGGCCGCGGGCGTCCTCGACGGTCTCGTAGGCGACGCAGGTGGCGCCGGACCCGCAGAGCCCGCGGGTCTGCTCGGGGTCGGGAGCCAGGTGCAGGTAGGTGAAGAGCAGCTGGCCGGGCCGCAGCATCTCGATCTCGACCGCCTGCGGCTCCTTGACCTTGAGGATCATCTCGGCCTCGCCGAATACCGCCGCCGCATCGGCGACCGTGCGGGCCCCCTGAGACTCGAACTCGGCGTCGCCGATCGCGCTCCCCTCGCCGGCCCCGGACTCGATCAGGACCTCGTGGCCGTGCTCGACCATCTCGCGGACGCCCGCCGGGGTGATCGCCACCCGGTACTCGTCGGGCTTGATCTCGGTCGGGAACGCCGACTTTCATAATTCCGCCCGCCTGCTCTGCTCACACTCGCTCGCACTAATTGCAACCGGCGATCTTGCTCCCTCGTTCCCGCGTCCGCGGCGGGCGGGTCGTGCCGACTTTGGGTTCTTCGCCATCACACGAGCTCCCTGGCGCGGATCGCGAGCCAGAACTCGATCCGGTCATGGGCCCGGGAGAGGTCGCGGCCGGTGAGCTCCTCGACTTTGCGCATCCGGTAGCGCAGCGTGTGCCGGTGGCAGTAGACCTGACGGGCGGCGCGCTCCCACTGGCCGTTCTGCTCGATGAATGCCTCGAGCGAGCGCAGCAGCTCGCCGCCGTACTCCTCGTCGCCGGCCTGGATCGGGCCGAGGACGCTCTCGCAGTAGAGCTTCAGCGCCTCGTCGTCCTGGATCGAGAGCAGCAGGGTGAAGGCACCGAGGTCCCGCCAGGAGGCGACCTCCGGGGTCGACCGTTGGTGAAGGCGGTCGCCTCCAGCGCGCAGCGCGCCTCGTGGAAGGAGCGCCGCAGCTGCTCGGGCGGAGCCGGGCGGCTGGCCGCCGCCCGCACCGCGCCACGGTCCTTGACCAGGGCCCTGCGGGCGTCGGCGGCGACGTCGATCGGGTCGCGATCGGCGGCGTCGACGACCGCGCAGAGGAGCTCGCGCCCGCCGCTCTGGTGGGGTGCGACGACGGCGGGGCAGGCGTCGGCGGCAAGGGCCCGCTCGAGCGCCGACTCTGCAGAGGCGGGGTCATCGAGGGAGAAGACCAGGACGGCGGCCTCCTCGCCGATCCCGAAGGGCTCCAGGCGGCGGCGCAGCTCCGAGGGCTCGAGCAGGCCGCCGAGGGCACCGGCGAGGACATCGCCGGCAAGCCGGCGCTCGGTCTCGCGGGCGACGCGACGGCGCATCAGCTCGAGCGCGACGACGGCAACCGCCTGCTGGAGGATCAGCCGCTCGAAGTCGCCGAGGCCGCCGGAGTCGCGGACGATCACGACCCAGGCCTGCGGGGGGCCGCCGCCCGGCGAGATCACCGGGTGGGCGAGCGCCCGGCCGGCCACGGCCGGATGGGCGGGGACGAAGGCGTGCCCGTCGCCGGTGTGGGCAAGGGCTTCCTCGCGGATCGCGGTGACCGCCTCGGCGGAGAGCTCGCGGCGGAAGCCTCGGCCCGCGAGCCGCTCGCCGCGGGCGCCGAGGATTGCCACCGTGCCGCCGACGGCGGAGGCGATCGTGGCGACTATCTCCTCCAGGCCCCGCTCTTCGAGGACAAGGCGCTCGAGCCGGCGCTGGACGGCGATCCCCCGCTGCAGCACCTCGTACTGCTCGTTGACGAGGCGCGCGAAGGCCTTCTCGGTGATCGCGATGAACGGTGTCGAGTAGGGCACCTCGAACAGCGGGAAGTCGCGCTTGGTCGCCTCGTCGACCAGGGCTTTCGGCAGTTTCGAGTGGCTGAACCCGGTGCCGAAGCCGAGGCCGGCGAGGTTGTGATCGGCGAGACGGCGGACGAAGGCACGCTGCTTGGCCGCCGAGTCGAAGGGGATGCCGGTCGTCAGCATCAGCTCGCCGCCCGAGAGCCACGGGGTCGGGTCCTCGAGCTCGGAGATGTGGACCCAGCGCACCGGCGACTCGGCGGCCTGCGTTCCCGCGGCAAGGTCGAGGCCGAGTTCGTCGAGCAGGCTCTGGACCGTCAGCATCGGCGGCCTATCGCCGGATTCGCTTCCCGGCTTCGCCCAGTACGTCGCGCAGCACATCGTGAATTTCTTCGAACTGCTCGGGGCCGGCGATCAGCGGCGGCGCGAGCTGCACGACCGGGTCGCCGCGATCGTCGGCGCGGCAGATCAGGCCGCGGCGGTAGAGCTCGCCGGAGAGGAAGCCGCGCAGCAGCTCCTCGGACTCCTCGTCGTCGAAGCTCTCCTTTGTCTCCTTGTCTTTGACCAGCTCGATCGCCTGGAAGTAGCCGGCGCCGCGCACGTCGCCGACGATCGGCAGGTCGCGCAGGCTCTCGAGCATCTCGCGGAATTCGCCCTCCTTGGCCCGCACCTGGCCGCAGAGGTCCTCGCGCTCGTATATCTCGAGGTTCGCCATCGCGATCGCCGCGGCGACCGGGTGCCCGGCGAAGGTGAAGCCGTGGGCGAAGGAGGCGTCGCCCTCCATGAACGGCTCGGCCACGCGGTCGCAGACGACCATCGCCCCCATCGGCGCGTAGGCGGAGGTGAGCGCCTTCGCCATCGTGATGATGTCCGGCACGTACTCGAAGCGATCGCAGCCGAAGTAGTGGCCGAGGCGGCCCATCGCGCAGATCACCTCGTCGGAGATCATCAGCACGTCGTGGCGGTCGCAGATCTCGCGAACGTGTTGGAAGTAGCCGTCCGGCGGGACGAAGCAGCCGCCGGCGTTCTGGACCGGCTCGAGGATCACCGCGGCAACCGTGTCCGCGCCCTCGAATTCGATCCGCTCCTCGATCGCCTTGGCCGCCCAGAGGGGGTGTCGATCCTCCGGCCAGCGGTAGATGTTGGTGTTGGGGACGTGGCAGCCGCCCGGGGCGAGGGGCTCGAACTGGCTGCGCAGCTCGGTGATCCCGGTCGCCGAGAGCGCTCCCAGCGAGGTGCCGTGGTAGGCGATCTCCCGGGCGATCACCTTGTGCTTCTGGCCTTTGCCGAGCGCCCGGTGGTAATTGCGAGCGAGCTTCAGCGCCGACTCGACCGCCTCCGAGCCGCCGTTGGTGAAGAAGACGCGGTTGAGGCCCTCCGGGGCCAGCGAAGCGATCCGCGCAGCGAGCTCGATCGCCCGCGGGTGGGCATAGCTCCAGAGCGTGTAGAAGTCGAGCTCCTCGACCTGGCGGGCGGCGGCTTCGCCGAGCTCGGAGCGGCCGTGGCCTGAATTGACGCAGAACAGGGCGGAGAGCCCGTCGAGATAGCGATTGCCGTGTTCGTCGTAGACGTAGCAGCCCTCGCCGCGGACGATTATGGGGATCTCGTGATCGTCGCTGTAGGAGCCCATGCGCGAGAAATGCATCCACAGATGTCGCCTGGCGAGCTCCTGTAGGCCGGTTCCGACCTCGGACCTCGGCTGCGATGAAACGGCCATGCGTGACTCCTCTCCTGCTTCGACGTTATGTATAAAGCTAGCTCCGATATGCCCCGCGTTCAAGTGATCGATGGGTCAAGTCCGAACCGCCCCCTTGTACAGAACGTCCAAGGGATCGGTGCCAAGTTAGGACATCTGCCACTTGCTTTCGCTGCCCTTTGGCGCATAGCTTCAAGCCGTGGAGAGCACGCCGGCACCCGCGCCCACCGAGCTCAACCCCTCCGGAGTCGAAGACAAGGGGCTGAAGAAGAACGCGATCGGGTTCGTTTCCAGCGTCGTGATCGGCGTCGCCTCCACCGCGCCGGGTTACAGCCTGGCGGCGACGCTGGGCTTCGTCGCCGCGGCCGTCGCCCTACAGGCGCCCGCGATCCTCCTGATCAGCTTCGTGCCGATGTTCCTCGTCGCTGCCGGCTACTACTACATGAACAAGGCCGACCCGGACTGCGGCACCAGCTTCTCCTGGGTGACGAAGGCGATGGGGCCCCAGCTCGGCTGGATCGCGGGATGGACGATCGTCGTCGCCGACATCATCGTGATGGCGAACCTGGCGCAGATCGCCGGCCTCTACACGTTCGAGCTGTTCGGCTGGCAGGCGGCGGTCGACTCGACCGCCGCGGTGACCGCGGTCGGCGTCATCTGGATCGTCGTCATGACCGCGATCGTCGTGATCGGGATCGAGCTCTCGGCCCGCACCCAGGTCGGGCTGCTGGCGGCGGAGGTGATCACCCTGGCGCTGTTCGCGGTCGTCGCCCTGATCAAGGTCTACTCCGGCAACGGCGGCCCCAACTCGGTCGACCCGAGCCTCTCCTGGCTCAACCCGTTCGCGCTCAGCCCCAGCGAGATCTCGGCGGGAATGCTGCTGGCCGTCTTCATCTACTGGGGCTGGGACACGACGGCGACGGTCAACGAGGAGACCGAGGACCCCGGTGAGGCGCCGGGCAAAGCGACGGTGATCAGCACCCTGATCCTGCTCGGGATCTACATCGTCGTCGCCTTCGCCGCGCAGGCCTACGACGGCGTCAAGGGCCTGGTCGCGGAACCGGAAGACGTGCTCAGCCACCTCGGAACCGAAGTCTTCGGCTCCCCCCTCGACAAGATCCTGATCATCGCCGTGCTGACCTCGGCGGCGGCGTCGACGCAGACGACGATCCTGCCCACCGCCCGGACGACGCTCTCGATGGCGAGGGCGAACGCGCTGCCGAAGAGCCTCGGCAAGGTCCACCCGCGCTTTCTCACGCCCCACGTCTCGACGATCCTGATGGGCGCGCTCTCGATCATCTGGTACGTCGGCCTGACCCTGGCCAGCGAAGACATCCTCTTCGACTCGCTGGCGGCTCTCGGCCTGATGATCTCCTTCTACATCGGCCTCACCGGGTTCGCCTGCACGATCTACTACCGGCGCGAGCTCCTGCGCAGCGTCAAGAACTTCTTCTTCATCGGGGTCGGCCCCAGCTTCGGCGCCGCGATCCTCTTCTACCTGCTGGTCAAGAACGCGATCGAACTCTCCGACCCGGCCAACTCCGAATCGGGCAACTCCTGGTTCGGCCTCGGGCCGCCGCTGGTGATCGCGATCTTCTTCCTTATCCTCGGCGTCTTGCTGATGTTCGTCCAGTGGGGCAAGTTCCCTGAATTCTTCCGGCGCAGGCCGGAGGTGGTGCCCGCCGGCTTCCTCGAGGGAGAAGCGCCGCCGCCGGGCCCGACGGGGGTGGCGGACTGATGTCCCAGGTCGTCGTCGGCTACGACGGGTCCGACTGCGGCAAGGCCGCGCTCGACGAGGCCGTGGCGATCGCCCGGGCGCTCGGCGACACGGTCGTGCTGGTCTTCGGCTACGCCCCTCCCGGGATCTGGGGCGGCGAGATCGTCGAACACGAGGAGGCGATAGAGGAACTCGGCGAGAAGCTGATGGGCGAGGCGAAGCAGCGGGCGTCGAGCGGCGGCGTCGAGGTCGAGGTCGAGATGGTGCCCAAGCGCGGGACGGAAGCGCTGATCGACGTCGCCAAGGCCCGCGATGCACGCCTGATCGTCGTCGGCAGCTTCGGCGAGAACCCGATCAAGGGCGCGATCCTCGGCTCGACCCCGTACAAGCTCCTCCAGCTCTCCGATCGACCCGTTCTGGTCGTCCCTGCGCGAGAAGGGTAGGAATTCCAGACCATTGGGTAGAGCATATGGTCAGCAGATGGAGAGCACACCGAGTGTTGAACTCGAGGGTGTCACCAAGCGCTTCGGCAGCCTTGCGGCCGTCGACGACCTCAGCCTGACCTTCGGCGCCGGCGAGTTCTTCACCCTGCTCGGCCCGAGCGGCTGCGGCAAGACGACGACGCTGCGGATGGTCGCCGGCTTCGAGACGCCGAGCGAGGGGACGATCCGGATCGACGGCGCCGACGTCCAGACGCTGCCGGCGCACCGGCGGCCGACCAACACGGTCTTCCAGAGCTATGCCCTCTTCCCCCACCTGAGCGTCGCCGAGAACGTCGGCTTCGGCCTCAGGCGCAAGAGAGTCGCCAAGGCCGAGATCAAGCAGCGGGTGGCGGCCGAGCTCGAGCGGGTCGGACTGAGCGCCGAGAGCCGGCGCCGGCCCTCGCAGCTCTCCGGCGGCATGCAGCAGCGCGTCGCTCTCGCCCGCGCCCTGGTCAACCTGCCCAAGGTCCTGCTCCTCGACGAGCCGCTCGGCGCCCTCGATCTCAAACTCCGCAAGGAGCTGCAGATCGAGCTGAAGGGGATCCAGCGCGAGGTCGGCATCACCTTCGTCTACGTCACCCACGACCAGGAGGAGGCGCTGACGATGAGCGACCGGATCGCGGTCATGAACCGCGGCCGGGTCGAGCAGATCGGCGGGCCCGAGGAGGTTTACGAGCGGCCGACGACGACCTTCGTCGCCGGCTTCATCGGCGTCTCGAACCTGATGCCGGCCGTCGTCTCCGGGGCCGGAGAGGTGAGGCTCGACAGCGGCCCGACCCTCTCCGCCTCGACCGAGGGGCTGAGCACCGGCGAGCGCTGCCACGCGGTTGTGAGGCCCGAGAAGCTGCGAATCGATCTGCCCGCGGGCGATGGCGCATGGTCGGGGGGACGGCGATCGGCCGCGCATCGAGGGCCGCGTCGAGAGCTCCGTCTACCTGGGGACGGCAACGCAGACTGTCGTCGACCTCGGCGACGAGGTGCGCATGACCGTGCTCTGCCTAAACACGAACGAGGCGGAGAGGCAGTCCATGCCGGGGGCCGGCGCCAGGGTCGCACTGAGCTGGGAGCTTGAGCACATGCACGTCGTGCGCGAGTCCCCCGGCGCTCCGGGGAGCGGCTCAGGGGAGCCGGCAGAGCTTGAAACAAACAAGAGAGGGTGAGTCACATGGGCACCGGTGGAAAGAGGAACCGACATAAGGGCGCGATCGCAGTGGCGATCGCCGCGCTCGCAGTGGCGCTGGGGCTTGCCGCCTGCGGCAGCGGCGGCGGTGGCGAAGGGGGAACCGTGACGCTGGAAGGGAAGCCTTCCGGAAAGCTGACGATCTCCAACTGGCCGCTTTACATCGACCCGGGCAAGAACGGCACCGTCGCCAACTTCGAAAAGGCGACCGGGATCGACGTCAAATACATCGAAGACGTCAACGACAACGCCGAATTCTTCGGCAAGGTGCAGCCCCTGCTCGAACAGGGCGAATCCGGCGGCCGCAGCATCTTCGTCGTCACCGACTGGATGGCGAACAAGATGCACGAACTCGGCTACCTGCAGACGATCGACAAGGCCGGCATCCCCAACGTCGAAGCGAACCTGGTGCAGTCCCTGCGCCACCCGGGATTCGACCCCAACCGCGAATTCAGCGTGCCCTGGCAGAGCGGCATGGGCGGGGTCATCGTCCGCACCGACCTGGCTCCCGAGGTGCACTCGGTCTGCGACCTCTTCGACTCCAAGTACAAGGGCAAGGTCGACTTCCTCAGCGAATTGCGGGAAACGGTGCCGCTGGTCATGACCTGCGCCGGGATCAACCCCGAAGAAGCGACCGAAGAAGACTGGCTGAAGACGATCGACAAAATCAAGGGCGCGGTCGGATCGGGCCAGATCCGCCGCTTCACCGGCAACGACTACGCGCGTGACCTGACCAGCGGCGACGCCGTCGCCGTGATCGGCTGGTCCGGCGACGCGGTCCAGCTGCAGGCCGACAACCCCGACATCGAATGGCGGATGCCGACCGAGGGCTGCAGCCTCTGGTCCGACAACATGGTGATCCCGATCGGAGCCCCGAACCCGACCGCGGCCGAGGCCTGGATGAACTACGTCTACGTGCCCGAGAACCAGGCAAAGATCACCTCCTACGTCAACTACGTCACCCCGGTCGAAGGCGTCAAGCCGATCCTCGCCAAGAGCGAACCGGAACTGACCGAAAGCGAGCTGATCTTCCCCAGCGAAGCGTTCACCAAGAACTGCTTCAGCCAGGCGCAGCTCGCCGGCGAAGAGGAACAGACCGTGACCAGGGCCTGGAACGCGGTCCTCAACGGCTGAGATGGCCCGGCGGCGCCGGATCGTCCCCTACCTCCTGCTCGGGCCGGGGGCGATCTGGCTGCTGCTCTTCTTCGTCCTGCCGCTTTTCTACATGGGGTACCTGTCGCTCGAGTCGGGCGTCATCGGCAGCCTCAGCTTCAACTGGAACTGGAGCAACTACAGCGACGCGATCTCCCTCTACGACACCCAGTTCGTGCGCTCGTTCCTCTACGCGGGCGCGGCGACGATGATCTGCCTGCTGGTCTCCTACCCGCTGGCCTACACGATCGCCTTCCGGGCCGGCAGGTGGCGCAACGCGATGCTCTTCGCCGTCGTCGCTCCCTTCTTCACCACCTACCTGATCCGGACGATCGCCTGGGAGACGATCCTCTCCGACCAGAGCCCGGTGGTCGAAGTCCTCCAGTTCATCGGCCTGGTCCCGGAAAACGGCCACGTGCTGGCGACCGGGGGCGCCGTGATCGCCGGCATGACCTACAACTTCCTGCCCTTCATGGTGCTGCCGATCTACGCCAGCCTCGAGCAGATCGACGAGCGCCTGATCGAGGCGGCGAAGGACCTCTACGCCTCGCCCCGCACCGCCTTCTACGCGCGTCACCCTGCCGCTCTCGACGCCGGGCATCGTCGCCGGCACGCTGCTCACCTTCATCCCCGCCTGCGGCGACTACATCAACGCCCAGTTCCTCGGCAGCGCCGGCAACCAGATGATCGGCAACGTGATCCAGTCCCTCTACAAGACCCAGCTCGACTACCCGGCGGCGGCGGCGCTCTCCTTCGTGCTGATGGCGCTGATCATGGCGATCGTGCTCATCTACATCCGCTTCGCCGGCTCGGAGTCGCTGATGGGAGAGGACCTCCCCTAGTGGTCCATTCACGGGCCTGGCGCTGGCTGCGCGAGCACGCGGTGAACATCTTCGCCGGGTTGGTGATCGTCTACATGCTGATCCCGATCGCCGTCATCCTCGTCTTCTCCTTCAACGACCCGGCGGGCAAATACAACTTCACCTGGGTCGGCTTCACCCTCTCGCACTGGGGCAACGCCTTCGGCATCCCCGAACTCAACTCGGCCCTGCTCACCAGCCTCAAGCTGGCGCTGCTTGCGACCCTCATCTCGACCGCGATCGGCACCGCGATGGCGCTCGCGCTGGTCCGCCACGAGTTCCACGGCAGGCGCCTCTCCAACCTGCTGATCGTGATCCCGATGGCCACACCGGAGATCGTCATGGGCGCCTCGCTGCTCTCCTTCTTCATCCTCTTCGGCGCGCCCGGGCTCGGCTTCCAGACGCTGCTCGTCGCCCACGTCATGTTCTGCATCAGCTTCGTGGTCGTCGTCGTCCGCTCGCGCCTGATCGGCTTCGATCGCAACATCGAGGAGGCGGCCCGCGACCTCTACGCCAACCCCTTCGACACCTTCCGGCTGGTCACCCTGCCGCTGATCATGCCCGGGATCCTGGGTGGCGCCCTGCTCGCCTTCGCCCTCTCGATCGACGACTTCGTGATCTCCAACTTCAACTCGGGGACAACCGTCACCTTCCCGCTCTACATCTACGGCGCCGCCCAGCGCGGCATCCCGGTGGAGGTCAACGTGATCGCGATGATCCTGTTCGGGACGACCGTGCTGGCGATGGGCTTCACCGTCTGGCAGCAGCGCCGCGCCGAACGAATGGCGACGGCGGTTCCGACCGCGGTCTAGGCTGGCACCTTGAGCCCCGGACCGCGACAGCCGCAGCGCTGGCCCTCACCGCCCTCGCCGCCCTCGCCCCGCCGGCCCCGGCCGATGTCGTCCCGGGGAGGGTGGAATGCCGGCCGTTCACGTCGCCCGCGGAGCGGACGAGCTCAACCTGCGGCGCGACGATCGCCCGCAACGGGCGCGCGGTGCCGCCTCGGGGCGCGCCGCCGGAGGTCCGCGAGGCGATCGAAGCGGCCAACCGGATCGCCCACCGGCCCTACGTCTGGGGGGGCGGCCACCGGAGCTGGAGGACGAAGGGCTACGACTGCTCCGGCGCGGTCGGCTACGCCCTGCACGGCGCCGGCCTCCTCGACCGGACGATGGTCTCGGGCGAGCTCGCCGGCTGGGGCGATGGCGGAGTCGGGCGCTGGGTCACCGTCTACGCCAACTCCCACCACGTCTACATGGTCCTCGCCGGCCTGCGCTTCGATACCCGCGACGCCCCCACCGGCACCGGGCCGCGCTGGCACGCCGACCTGCCGAGGGACCCGACGCGCCACTTCACCGCCCGCCATCCGGCGGGGCTCTAGCGCTCGGAGCCTTTACCGTCCCGGGGCACGGCCAAAGTACCGAGCGGCTCCTGCTCAGCGGCCGATGTGGAAGCCGATCAGCTCCGGGACCCCGGCAACGGCCGAGGCGATGCGACCGGGCTCACGCCCCTCGAGCTGCGCCGCCTCCTTGGCCATGATCCCGCGGCGGATCGCTTCGCCGCCGATCCAGTGGAAGGGCTCGGGAGGGACGCGGGGTGGCGAGGGTTCGACGAAGGCGAGGCGCGAGGCTTCGTCGTGGCGGTCGAGGGCGAGTGAGGCGAGGGTCCTGCCGACCATGTGGGAGGGGCCGACGCCGTTGCCGGTGTAGCCGGCGGCGGCGAAGGCGCGCCCGCCGCGCAGCGGCCGGACCAGCGGCAGGTGGGTCGGGGAGGCGTCGATCGGGCCGCCCCAGGCGTGGGTGATCTTCCGCCCCTCCAGACCGGGGAAGAACCTGCTCATATGGGCGATCGTCTGGTCGACCACCTCGCGATCGATCTCGGAGCGGCCGCCGAGCTGGGCGCCGAGCGCGATCCTCCCCCCTCCCCAGCCGAAGGCGATCCTGCCGTCGGGCGTGGTGCGGAAGTAGTCGACGAGGGCGCGGCTGTCGGTGATGCACTCGCCGCCGGTCCAGCCGATCTCCTCGAGCAGCTCGGGCACCGGCTCCGTCAGCACGATGTGAGACGAGGCGATCGAGAGCCGGCCGCGCAGCGGGCCGCGCACTCCCCTGGCGGCGCCGCCGATCGCCAGGACCGCCGCCGGGGCGCGGACGACGCCGCCGTCGGTGCGCGCCTCGACCCCGTCGGCGCGCCTCTTCAGGGAGCGCATCGGCGAGGACTCGTGGACGTCGACCCCGGCGGCCCGCAGGCGATCGCGCAGGCCGAGGGCGAGGCGCGCCGGCTGCACCGTCGCCGCGTCGGGAAAGAGGACGCCGCCGCGGAAGGCCGGTGAGGAGCAGCGCTCGGCCACCTGGCCGGCGGAGAGCTCCTGCGCCGCATCGGCCTCGCCCAGCTCGCGGCAGGCGGCGAGCGCCGCATCGGTGGTGTCGTCGAAGGCCTCGGCGGTCGACACCTTCAGGTAGCCGCCCTCACGGAACCAGGCGTCGACGCCCTGCTCCTCGCAGAAGCGGCCGATTCCCTCGACCGCGTCCTGAGCGGCGCGGGCGACCGCCAGCGCCGCCTCGGCGCCCCAGCGCTCGCGCATACTCGGCAGCGAGAGCCACATCACGTTGCAGAAGCCGCCGTTGCGGCCGCTCGGGACCGCGCCCGCAGAGCTCGTCGGCCTCGAGCAGCACGACCCGGGCCTCGGGCTCCAGCGCCTTCGCGTGCCAGGCGGCCCACATCCCGGTGTAGCCGCCGCCGACCACGACCACGTCGGCCTCGAGCTCGGCGGCGAGCGGCGCGGCCGGCTCCGCCGTCCCGGCCTCCTGCAGCCAGTAGCCGTGGGGCGTGTGCTCCATCGGCCCAAGTGTCCCGGAAGCTGGGGGCGGGCGTAGACTCGATTCGATGGCGAGCGAGTCCCAAGACTCGACCCCGTACGTGGACGCGCTGCTGGCCTACTCGGCCCGCGACCCCGGCCGGTTCCAGGTCCCCGGCCACAAGGGCGGGCCGGGCGCCGACCCGGCGATGCGGGACCTGGTCGGCGAGGTCGGGCTGCGCAACGACATCCCCTCGATCACCGAAGGGGTCGACATCGGACCAGAGCCGACCCCCTTCCAAAGGGCGCAGCAGCTCGCCGCCGGCGCCTGGGGCGCGCGCCGCAGCTGGTTCTTGATCAACGGGGCCTCGCAGGGCAACCACACGATCTGCCTGGCGCTCGCGCACGGCGGCTCGCGCGTCGTCGTCCAGCGCAACGTCCACTCCTCGGTGATCGACGGGCTCGTGCTGAGCGGGATGACGCCGAGCTTCGCCGCCCCCGAGATCGACCCCGAGCTGGGCATCGCCCACTGCCTCACCCCCGAGGCGCTCGCGGCGGCGCTCGACGCGACCCCCGGCGCGGTCGGCGCGATGGTCGTCTCGCCCACCTACTTCGGCGCCTGCGCCGACGTCGCCGCGCTCGCCGAGGTCGCCCACGGGCGCGGCGTCCCGCTCGCCGTCGACGAGGCCTGGGGCGCCCACCTGCGCTTCCACCCCGACCTGCCCGCCGACGCGCTCAGCTGCGGCGCCGACGTCGTCGTCTCCTCGACCCACAAGATCGTCGGCAGCCTGACCCAGGCGGCGATGCTCCACCTCGGCGGCGACGGGCGCCTCGACGACGCGGTCGTCGACCGCTGCGTCAGCCTGGTCGAAACGACCAGCCCCAGCGCCCTCCTCTCCGGCTCCCTCGACGCCGCCCGCCGCCTCGCCTCGGTGCACGGCGAGCGCCTGCTCTCGGAGACGCTCGCCGGAATCGAGGCGACCCGCGAGGGGATCGAGGAGATCGCGGGGCTCGACGTCCTCGACGACGGCATGGTCGGCCGCGCCGGAATCGCCGGCTGGGACCCGCTGCGGATGGCGATCGACGTGCGCGGAACCGGCTCGACCGGCTACCGCCTCGCCAAGGTCGCCTTCGAGCTCGACGAGGCGGTCGACCTCGAGCTCGCCGCCGAGAACCTCGTCGTCGCCGTCTTCGGGCTCGGCGAGCCGGCGGCGCTCGCCGGCAAGCGGCTCCTCGCCGCCCTGCGCACGGCCGTCGGCCGGCTCGGCGAGGGCGAGGCGGACCGGCCGCTCGAGCCGCTGGCGCCGCCGCCGCCCTGGGGCGAGCTGGCGATGACCCCGCGCGAGGCCTTCCTCGGGCCGCAGGAGGTCGTCCCCTTCGAGGAGGCGACCGGCAGGATCGCGGCCGAGTCGCTGGCCGCCTACCCACCCGGGATCCCCAACGTCCTGCCCGGCGAGCGGCTCACGGCAGAGACCCTCTCCTACATCGCCGAGAGCGTCAGCCACGGCGGCCACGTGCGCGGCGGCAGCGACAGGCTGCTGAAGACCCTGCGCGTCACCCGCTAGCGCGAGCCGGCCGATCCTCTAGGTTTAGGTCGATGGCCACCTTCGACCACCTCGCCGACCTGCCGCTTGAGATCGAGGGCTACGAGCTGCAGGCCGAGGAGCTCCACGTCGGCGACTTCGAACGCCTCTCGACCGTGATCCACCTCTGGGGCGGCGGCGAGGACGGCCTGGGCGAGGACGTCACCTACGACGCCGTCGACCACATCGCCCTGCAGGGCGCCGGCCCGAGCCTCGACCTGACCGGGTACGCGACGCTCGGCGAGTTCTGCGACTTCCTCGGCGGCGTCGACACCTTCCCGGCCGAGCCCCAGCGCGACGTCTCGCGGCGCTACCGGCGCTGGGCCTTCGAGTCGGCCGCCCTCGACCTCGCCCTGCGGCAGGCGGGGACCGGCCTTGCCGAGGCGCTGGGGCGCGAGCCCCGTCCCGTGAGCTTCGTCGCCTCGATGCGGCTCTCGCCGGGCGAGGGCGAGCCCTCGACGATCGACACCCTGCGCCGCAAGCTCGACCCCTATCCCGGCCTGCGCTTCAAGCTCGACCCGACCAACGACTGGACCGACGAGCTGATCGCGGCCCTGGTCGAGACAGGCGCCGTCGACTCGCTCGACCTGAAGGGCTTCTACAAAGGCACCGTCGTCGACGTCGAGACGGACCCGGTGCTCTACGCGAAGCTGATCGAGGCCTTCCCCGACGCCTACTTCGAGGACCCCGACGTCAACGAGGAGACCCGACCGATCCTCGAGCCGATCCGCGACCGCCTCACCTGGGACGCGCCGATCCACTCGATCGAGGACATCGAGGCACTGCCCTGGCCGCCGAAGATGGTCAACATCAAGCCCTCGCGGATCGGCGGCCTGCGGGACCTCTGCGCGACCTACGACTACTGCGACGAGCGCGGCATCGGCGCCTACGGCGGCGGCCAGTGGGAGCTCTCGGTCGGCCGTGGCCAGATCCAGGTCCTGGCCTCGCTCTTCCACCCCGACACGCCCAACGACACGGCGCCGCGCGGCTACAACGAAGCCGACCCGGAGCCGGGGCTGCCGACCAGCCCGATGCAGCCGGCGCTGACCGAGACCGGGTTTCGCTGGGCGGATTGAAGGGGCGGGGCACGCCCCGCCCGGACAATCGCCGGCCGAATCAGGCCGACGATTTGAGTATCCGCCCGTTCGAGCGGCACCCCGCCCCTTCTCTTCGGTCAGCCGAATACCGGGATTCGGCTACCGTCCAGCCAGAGTCAGCATCCATCGCCGAACGGAATAAGGAGCCTCAGTGGCCGAGAAGAGCTTCGCCGACGCCCTCAACGAGCAGATCGCAAACGAGTTCGCCGCCTCCCAGCAGTACGTCGGGGCCGCCGTCTACTACGACGCCGAAACTCTGCCGCGGCTGGCCGCCTTCTTCTACCGCCAGGCGCTGGAGGAGCGCGAGCACGCGATGATCATGATCCGCTACCTGCTCGACACGGGCGAGGACGTCCACATTCCCGACATCAAGTCGCAGGAGACGAGCTACGCGGACGGCAGCGAGCCGGTGAAGATGGCGCTCGAGCAGGAGAAACGGGTCAGCGATGAGATCTTCGCCCTCTTCGAGCTGGCGCGCGAGATCAAGGACTATCGCGCCGAGCAGTTCCTGACCTGGTTCGTGAAGGAGCAGGTCGAGGAGGTCGCGCTGATGGGCGACCTGCTCAATGTCGTCGAGCGATCCAAGGACAACCTGCTCTTGGCCGAGGAATACATCGCCCGCGAGAGCCTCGGCGAAGAGACCACCGACCCGACCGCGCCGCCGGCCGCCGACGCCTGACCGTGAGAGCGCAGTTTTGCCCGGTATGCGGGCATAACTGCGCCCTCACCCTCAGCCGAGCCAGCCGGCGCGTTTTCGCATCCCCGTGATGCGGCGGAACTCGGCGATGTCCTCGCGCAGGGTCGCCGGGGCGGGGGCGGGAAGAAAGCGGGCCGGTATCGGTTCCTCGCTGACCCCTTCATCGTCCGCCGTGACGCGGTAGGCGCGGGCGCCGCGGCGGGCGGTCACCGCCGACGGGCGGCCGTTCCCCTCCCAGAGCAGCCCGGCGTAGTCGTCGAGCCCGTAGCCGCCCGGCATCCCGTTGCCGACCGCGTCGAGGTACGCCGCACGACGCTCGGGCTCGTTGTTGTAGTGGACGCAGAGGCTGCCGTGGAGCAGGCCGAGGCCGGCGGCGGCGGCCGGCCGGCCGGAGGATTTCGTGATCCCCGCCTCGAACCAGCACATCGCCCCGGCGCTCTGCCCGGCGAGGACGACCCCCTGGCGCCAGGCGACGCTGAGCAGGGCGCCGAGGTCGTGCGCCTCCCAGACTGCGAGCAGGTTGACGAGGCTGCCGCCGCCGACGTAGACCAGGTCCTGTTCGAGCAGGTGGTCGCGGAGCGCCACCGGACGGCGGCCGAGCCGGAAGAGGGAGAGATCGGAGGGGTCGCAGGCGCGCTCGCCGAAGACCGCATAGAAGCGGCCGATCTGGTCACCCGTGTCGCCGCTGGCGGTCGGCAGGATGCAGATCTTCGGCCGCCCCCCCGCCCGTTCGGTGGCGAGCCGCAGCATCAGCTCGCTGACCGCCCGGTCCGGAGGTCGCGAGGTGAAGTCATGGCCGCCGAGGGCGAGGATCCTCGAGATCATCGGCGGGGGCCTACGCGGCCGCCGCGGTCGAGATCGCCTCGGGCAACGGCACCGGAGGGGCGATCTGCGGGTCTCCGAGATAGGTGGTCGCGATCCGCATCTCGACGACCCGGTCGCCGAGCGCGTCGAGGCGGTAGCCGCGCGCCGCCGGCCGGGAGGCGACGACCCGGTTGAGCTCGGTGCCGACGAAGTGCAGGGCGGCGCCGTCCTCGGCGGCGTAGCCCGGGCCCATGCCGGACGCGGATCAGCTCGTGGTAGGCGAGGCGGCGCTCGGAACCGGGCTCATAGTGGACGCAGTTGCTGTAGGGCAGCATGCCGAGGCCCTCGACCCGCCGCGGCGGGCCGTGGAAGCCGGTAACGGCCTCGCCGAACCAGCAGAGCGACCCGGCCGAGAGCCCGCAGAGAACGACCCCCGCCTCCCAGGCCTCGTGCAGGATCTCGTCGATGCCGTGGGCGCGCCAGACGCCGAGCAGGCTGATCACGCTGCCGCCGCCGACGTAGATCAGGTCCTGGGAGAGGAGGTGCTCGCGGATGTTCTCGGGCCCCTGCTCGCGACGAAAGAGGGAGATGTGGCTCGCCTCGCAGCGATCGGCCGGGAAGGCGCGATAGAAACGCACGATGTAGTGGTCGGCGTCGCCGCTCGCCGAGGGCAGGAAGCAGACCCGCGGGCGCTTCGGGTTTGGGCAGAGGCCGAGCACGTAGTCGTCGAGCAGGGGATTCCCCGACTCCATCGAGAAACCGCCGCCGCCGAAGGCGACGATCTGGCGGGGTATGCGCTCCATGCCCAAAATGGTGTCGCCAGCGGCGGCTTTCGTGCTTATACACCGGTCCGAACTTTTGGGTAAGTCGCTGGCCCGGATGTACAGTCGCGGTCGGAGACTTCTCGGCGGCTGCCGGCGGCTCAGTACCCCGGGCTGCTCTTCATCTTCTTGCGCTCGGAGGGATGGGCGCCGCCCTTCTCCTCGAGCACCTTGCACGCGGTTTCGATGTCGGTCGCGAGGCGGTCGATCTGCTCGCGGCTGAGCGTCTGCTTGACCAGCGCCCGCAGCACCTTCACGTTTTCGGCGTTGGGGGGCATCGTGTAGGCGGGGAGCATCCAGCCGCGCTCGGCCGAGAGCTGCCAGGAGAGGTCGAACTCGTCGTAGTTCTTCTCGCCGGCGAGCTTGAAGGCGACCAGCGGCAGCTGCTCCTCGCCGTCGCCGATCAACTCGAAGTCGCCGCTCTCCCTGAGCTTCTCGGCCAGCGACCCTCGCGTTGGCCTGCATCGCCTTCATGATGTAGGCGTAGCCCTCGCGCCCGTAGCGGACGAAGTTGTAGTACTGGGCGAGGACCATCGAGGCGCCGGTCGAGAAGTTGAGGGTGAAGGTCGCGTCGGTCTTGCCCAGGTAGTTCTCGTAGAAGACGAGGTCCTCGGCGAGGTCGCGTCTTCTCCCGGAAGACGAGCCAGCCGATGCCCGGGTAGACGAGCCCGAACTTGTGGCCGGAGACGTTGATCGAGCGCACCTGCTCGAGCCGGAAGTCCCACTCGGAGTCGGGGTAGAGGAAGGGCCAGACGAAGCCGCCGCTGGCGGCGTCGACGTGGAGCGGGACGTCGAGCCCCCTGTCGCCCTTGAGGTCGACGAGCAGCTTGTTGATGCCGACGATGTCGTCCATGTGGCCGGTGAAGGTCGTGCCGAGCACCGCGGCGACGCCGATCGTGTTCTCGTCGATGTGGGGCTCGACGTCCTCGGGGCCGATCACGTACTTGCCGTCCTGGAGGGGGACGATCCGCGGCTCGACGTCGAAGTAGCGGCAGAACTTCTCCCAGACCACGTGCACGTCGCCGCCGAAGATCAGGTTCGGGCTTGTCGATCGGCTTCGACTCGGCTTCGCGGCGCTGCTTCCATTTCCACTTCAGCGAGAGCGCGCCGAGCATGATCGCCTCCGAGGAGCCCTGGGTGCGGGCGCCGGTCGTCTCGCCGGGGGCGTGGTAGAGGTCGGCGAGCATGCGGATGCAGCGCTGCTCGACCTCGGCGGAGATCGGGTACTCGGCGTGGTCGATGAAGTTCCGGTAGAGGTTCTCGGTGATGATCCGCTGCGCCTCGGGCTCCATCCAGGTGGTGACGAAGGTCGCCAGGTTGCGCTGCAGGGTCCCCCTCGAGCGCCAGTTCCTCGCCGACCAGGCGCATCGCGTCGAGGGCCGACATCCCGCTTTCGGGGAAGGGGCCGTCGGGAGCGTCTTCGGTGAGGAAGCGGTTGCCGTAGAGCTCTGCGGCCTGGACACTGAGGTGCTTGTTCATCGACGCTCCAGTCGTTCGCGGGAGGCGAGCGTACATGCCGCGGGCACGGCCCGGGTCACGACGGAGCGATGACCGTCCGCGCTCCCGCCGCCCTGACCGCCGCCGAGAGAGTGCCGATGTCGTAGGCGCCGTCGTGGCGGCGCCCGTTGACGAAGAAGGTCGGGGTCCCGGTGACGCCGCTGATGTCGGCCGAGTCGACGTCCTCCTCGACATGGGGCGCGTGTGAGTGGCCCCGGAGATCTTCGTTAAAGCGCTCGAGGTCGAGGTCGAGGCGCTCGGCGTAGGCCCTGAGGTCGCGGGGTCGCAGCTCTCCCTGGTGGTCGAGCAGCTGGTCGTGCATCTCCCAGAACCTGCCCTGGGCGGCCGCCGCCTCCGCGGCCTCGGCGGCGAGCTCTGCATTGGGGTGGACGTCGGCCAGGGGCAGGTGGCGCCAGACGTAGCGGAGGTCGCCGAAATCCGAGAGCAGCTCGCGGACGACGGGCTCCGCCCTTCCGCAGTAGGGGCACTCGAAGTCCCCGTACTCGACGATCGTCACCGGCGCCTCCGCCGGCCCGCGGAAGTGATCGCGCTCCGGATCGACCGGGACCGCCAGGTCGACGAGCGTCTCCGAGCCGCCGAGCAGCGCGCGGATTCGCGCCCGCCGCGGCAGCATCGCCGTCGCCCGGAAGACCAGCCAGGTCAGGGCCGAGGCGCAGAGGGCGGCGCTGAGCACGCCGAGCTTCGCCTTCTCGAGGTCCGCCCCGTCGAAGGCGAGCGTCGCGATCAGGATCGAGACCGTGAAGCCGATCCCGGCGATCGTCCCCCCTCCGACCGTCGCCGCCCAGCCGACCGGCGGCCGCAGCCGGCCGCCGCTCAATCGCGTCACCGCCCAGGAGACCCCCGCCACGCCGACCGGCTTGCCGAGCACGTAGGCGCAGACGATCCCAAGGGTTATCGGCGAGCTGTAGGCGTCCGCAAGGAAGCCGCCGTCGATCGCGATGCCGACGTTGGCGAGGGCGAAGAGGGGGACGACGACATAGCTCGTCCAGGGGTGAAAGGTCTGCAGCAGGCGAGCGTTCGGCGACACCGCAGCCCGCAGGCCGAGACCGGCGGAGCGGGCCAGCTCGGGCGTCGGCTGCTCGCGAAAGCTGCGGAACAGGTCCGTCGCCCGCTCGAGCTCGTTGCGGCCCGCCGGGCGAGCCCAGGTGAGGAGCCCGACGGCGAGGCCGAGGACGACCGGGTCGACGCCCGATTCGAAGAGAGCGACCCAGGCGGCCGCGGCGAGCAGGACGTAGACGAGGCCCTGGCGGAGGCCGGCGGCGCGGGCGGCGAGGATCAGCGCGAACACGCCGAAGGCGACCAGCAGGGGCTCGAGGGAGACGGAGTCGCTGTAGACGAAGGCGATGACGAGCAGCGCCACGACATCGTCGACGACGATGATCGTCAGCATGAAGCCGCGCAGGCGATCGGGGAATCGCGGCCCGACCAGGGCCAGCATCCCGAGGGCGAAAGCGGTGTCCGTGGACATCGCCACCCCCCACCCGTGCGCCGACCCGGAGCCGCCGTTGAAGGCCAGGTAGATCGCGATCGGCACGGCCATCCCGCCGAGCGCGGCGAGCGCCGGCAGGGCCAGGCGACGGCGCTCGCGCAGCTCGCCGACGTCGAACTCGCGCCGCACCTCGAGGCCGATGACGAAGAAGAAGAAGGTCATCAGCCCGCTGTTGACCCACTCGCGCAGGTCCTGGGAGATGCCGGAGCCGCCGACCCGGATCGAGAGCTGGGTCCGCCAGACGCTCTCGTAGGAGGAGAGGTCGATGTTCGCCCAGGCGATCGCCGCCACCGCCGCGGTGAGGAGCACGGTGGCGCTGCCCGTCTCGGTGGCGAGGAAGTCGCGCAGCGGCTGCTGCAGGCTGCGGGCCCAGGCGGTTCGCCCCGCGAAGGCCGATCGGGCCGGGGAGTCGCTCATCGCGGGAAGCCTTGCACCGACGGGCGCCGGGAGGCATCGACGCCGAACCGCGAGCCGATCGGCGCGGCCGCCTACTCGAGGTCGTCGATCAGCTTCCGGCCGGCCGGCGGCCTGCGACCCCGCCGCAAACGGCGCAGTCGGGCTCCTGGACCACCGGCTCGCGGCGCACCTGCGACGTCCGCAGGTCGTGGATGTGGGCGACTCCCAGGGTCGACGGCTCACAGAGGCCGGTGAGGTGGTGGAGCACCTCGATCCCCACCTGTCCGCCGATCATCCCGCAGGCCGGGCCGAGGGTCGCCGCCGGCGAGGGCTGGGCGCGGCGCTGCTCGACCGTCTCGTCGAACAGCGGGTAGGCGCGGCGATAGGCGGCCTCCTGACATGCGAAGCAGCCGGTCCGGCCCGGCACGAAAAGGGGGCCGACCCTGGCCACGGGCGGGAAGTGGCTCATCGTGATGTAGGGGATGCCCGCCGCGAAGCACGCCGAGTTGACCCAGCGCTCCACGTCGTGGGCGGGCCAGTCGGCGGCGTCGAGCACGAAGTCGTAGCCCTCGATCGCCGCGGCGACGTCCGCCTCGCTCTCCAGACGGCGCGCGATCGTCTCGATCGTGATCGCCGAGTTGAAGGCCGCGAGGCGCTCGCAGGCGATCGACGCCTTCGGCTCTCCGACATCGCTCTCCGTGTAGAGGATCTGGCGGTTCAGGTTGCTGATCTCGACGCGGTCGCCGTCTATCAACAGCATCTCGCCGACGCCGCAGCAGGCGAGCGACCAGGCCGCCCAGCCGCCGAGGCCGCCGACCCCGAAGACGACGACGCGGGCCGCGCGAAGGCGGGCCTGGCACTCGGAGGCGGCGAGGCCGTCGTCGGCGACGTCGCTGAAATAGCGCAGCTGCCGGTCGAAGCGAGCCAGCTCAGCGGTCCCCAGCCTGTCGTCGTCGGCGGCGTCCTCGACCAGGCCGAGCTCGCCGAGGCCGTTCAGCGCGTCCTCCACCCGGGCGGGGTCGAAGCGCCGGTCGAGCTCAGCTCGGCCGGCGGTCCCGTCGAGGGCGGCCAGCAATTCCCGTTCGACGGAGTCGGGTCGCTCGATGCGGATGTCCGCATCGGCGCTCGCGCGCAGCAGGAGAAGGTCCCCGCCGGGGGCCTCGATCACTTCCGTCGTTCGTTTCAGTCGCGGTCTGAGCATCCTCGGTGCGGCCTCCTCGCCCCATCGCGCGGATCGCGGTCCCCGCCCCGTCCCGGGGCGGGGCCGGACCCATCTACCTCTGCTAGCCGGCCTTGCGCATCGAGGCCATCGGAAAGGCCTGCTCCACTTTGGCGATCTTCACCCTTGCTCACCCCCTTTTCAGCTCGGGGTCGAAATGCTTGGCGGCGTAGACCGTCTTGTGGGTGAGCTCCTCGTCCCCACCGGGCCCGAGCGAGCCGTCGAGCGCCTGGGCGTAGGCCCCGACGCAGCGCAGCCCGGCGCCCTCCAGCGCCGCCGTGACCGTCGTCGGCGAGTGGTGACGCTGGGGATGCCTCGAGACCGTCCGCCGGTAGAGGTCGTCCCGGCCGGCTCGAAGATCTCGATCCGCGCCGCCGCCAGGGAGTCCGGCTCCAGCCCCGGGTCCGTCTCGCCGCGCCAGAGGAAGACGACGTCACCGTCGACGATGACTTCGTCGCGCGGCGAAGTCGGTGCGGAATGCCGACAGCGTGTTGAGGTCGAAGAGGCAGACGCCGTCGGGGGCGAGGTTGCGGGCGAGCCCGGCGAGCGCCGACTCGAGGTCCCCGACCTCGAGGAGGTAGTTGAGAGAGTCGTCCAGGCAGGTCACCAGGTCGAAGCGCCCGAGGACCGGCAGCTCGCGCATGTCCCAGCGCTCGATCGTCGCCTCGGGGGCCTTGGCGCGGGCCGCCGCGAGCATCTCGGCGGAGATGTCGCAGGCGGTCACGCGGTAGCCGCGCTTGAGAAACGGAAGGAAGCTCTTTCCGGTCCCGCAGGCGACGTCGAGGTGCGCCCTCCCCGCCAGGCCGTGCTCGATCGCCGCCGCTTCGAGATGAGCCGTCCAGGACTCGTAGTCGTGATGGGCCGTGAACCGATCGTAGAACGGCGCCAACGATGCGTAGCTCTCCGCAGCCTCGCTGGTCGCCGTTTCCACAAGACCGGTTTACATGAAAATGAGCTGACTCAATCAAAGAACTCGATGGTGCTAGGGCCGATTTTGCGCAAAGATTGTCGAATCACTCCACGTCCCTTTCGACTCGACCCGAAGAAAGGCCCGCCTTTGACCCCGTCGCAGGCAACATCCAAGATCGATCATCGACTTGTCAAAGCACTCGGGCACCCGACCCGGGTTCGCATCCTGGCGGCGCTGAACGAACGGGTCGCGAGTCCCACTCAGCTCGCGGAGGAGTTCGACGAAGGCCTGAGCCAGCTCAGCTACCACATCAAGGTGCTGAAGGACCTCGAGTGCATCGAGCTGGTCGGCACCAGGCCCCGGCGCGGAGCGGTCGAGCACTTCTACCGGGCCATCGCGCGCGCCCACCTCGGCGACCCGGAGTGGCGGGAGATCCCGGAGTAGCTGCGCGGCGGGGTTTCCGGAGTCGTGCTGCAGACCTTCATGGACAGGGCGGTGGACGCGCTGGAGGCCGGCACCCTCGACGCACGGGACGACAGCTACCTGACCTGGACCCCGCTCGTGGTCGACGAGGAGGGATGGAACGAAGTCGCATCGATGATGGCCGAGACACTCGACCGCGTCTTCTCCGTCCAGGTGAAGAGCGCCGAACGCCTGGCGCAGGCCGGTGCCGAAGGAACCAACGTCACGGTCGCGCTGGCCAGCTTCGAGTCCCCGACCGCGGGCGGGGACTGACGCTCACCGCCGGCCCTGGGAAGCGGTGGCGTCCAAGCTTTCTCCGCGTTCGCGTTGACGCCGCTGCTTCCACGGCAGGACGGGTAGACCCCAACGGGCGCATCCCAGGCCTTCCGCACGGGGCAGCAAAGGATGGCGGAGTCCGTTCCATTCCCAGTACCCGCCCGGCATCTCCTTCGCGATTTCCCAAATCGATTCGGGATACGCGCCGTCCTTCGCCATCTCGTGCAGGATCGGCCAGTGCTTGGCGGTCGCCATCGCCCTTTCGGCTTCCGCCGCTCCCCTGTGGTCGCCGGCCCTGCGGGCCTCTCCCCACTGCCGGAACCACAGGCAGGAGACGATGCCCGCAACCGAGGCGCCCACCTGGTAGCGGTCGGTGGTCAGGCCTTCGTCGGGGATCTGTGCGGGCCTGAAGCCCTTCGGCACGGGGATCCCCTTCAGCATTTCGCGCACCGCGGCATCGTGGTCGGCGGCCTTGACGACCTTGGCCGGCATCGCGTCGAGCCAGGTCTGCGAATCGACCCGACTCAGCCAGCCGAGGCGTTCTTCGAAGGCGGCCAGGTCGGGGACCGCGGCCTTCAGTTCGAGCACGTAGCCGCCTTCGGCCCAGAGCGCGGTCATCTGGCGGTTGCCGGAGCCGCCCTGATTGACGTAGAACTCCGCCCGGGTGTCGACGTCCGCCGTCGTCTCCAGGACCGGCACCTTCGTCCAGCCCTGCCCGTGCGGATGGGGGGTCCCTCGGGCGACCGAGAGCGAGCCCTTCAGCGAGCCGTGAATCCAACGAAGTTCGACCCTGCGCTGGCGCACCGCGGCCGGGAACATCCCCGACTCGCGCCATCCGCTCTTTTCGTCGCCCGTGATCCGTACCGATTCGTAGGGGACCGGCTTGCCGGTGACGAATTCCATCGATCCGGCACCCATGCTGGGCGCTTGGTAGACGCCGTGTGGCGCCTCGGTGACGTTCTGAACCCGCCAGCCGGGGCCTTCGAGCAGCAGCAGCGGCGTCGCCTCGGCGAAGCGGACGAGCTCGGCTCCGTATGCGGGGGGCGACTGCGAGGCGCCCCCGCCCGCGAGAACGATGACCGCGGCAGCCGCGGCGACCGCCAGGCCGGCGGCGGTGAGAGCCAGCGCGGAGCGCGGAGCGCGGGAGCGCGCCCGGCGAGGCGCAGGCTCGCCGGGCTGCGCGGGCTCGGCGACGATCGCCCGGCCCAGCGCCTCTTCCCCTGCGGAAATGTCGAGGGCGGAGAGGGCCGGCTTGGTGACCGGGTTGGCCGCGCCCAACTCGCGTTCGATCTTCTCGTTGCTCATCGTGCCTCCTCGACTTCGATCTCCGTGTTCTGCGAATTCCTCGCCGGCTGTTCGGCGAGTCGGGCACGCAGCCGGCGACGGGCCCGGTGCAGGCGGGTGCGGGCCGCGAGCGGAGAGATTCCGAGCGCCCGGGCGGCCTCGGTCGGCGTCAGCTCCTCCCAGCCGATCAGCATCAGCAGCTCCCGGTCGGCGTCCCCCAGCTCCGCCAGCGCCTCGAGAAGGGCGCTCCCCTCCAAGGCCGGCAGGACCGGAAGTTGCCGGCGAAGCTCGATTCGCAGCCGCTCGGTGAGGCGGTCGCGGCGTCGCGCGCCCCGCACCTGGTTGGCGAGGACCCTGCGGGCGGTCCCGTACAGCCAGAGACGTGCCTCGCCGTCAGCGGGCACCTCGCCGATGCGGCGCCAGGCGATCAGGAAGGTCTCGGCGACGACGTCGGCCGCGTCGTCGGGATCGGTGCTGCGGCGCAGCGCATAGCCGAGCAGCTCGCGCGCGTTGTCGCGATACAGATGAGAGAAACGCGCCTCGGCGAGCTCGCGCGGCAGGTCGTTGATCACGGCGGAATCCCCCATCGTCGGCCATACATGTCCGGCTCAGGCCCCAGCGTTACACCCGCGAACGCAGCGCTTCGGTAGCCCACCACTCATAAGGTGCGCGTTTCTACTGTGTTTGGCCCGTCGCGCCTCTTGTAGCTTGGATCGGACAGTGCAATCGAGCGCTGTCGCTCCAACGAAGGGCTTGCAGATGAGTACTACCACCGCGCCACCGGTTGCCCCTGTTGCTGACGCGACGCCCGATGTGGTCGCTCCGGAGCCTCGAGCAAAGGCGAATTCCTCGAGACGCGAGAAGGCCCTCAACTATGTCTGGGCCACCGCCCGAATCGGGCTTGGCTGGATCTTCCTCTGGGCCTTCCTCGACAAGATGTTCGGACTTGGTCACGAAACCGCGTCCGCGGATTCATGGATCCACGGCGGCAGTCCGACGGAAGGCTTCCTCAGCGGGTCGGTCGGGCCCTTCTCCTCGATCTACCACGGCATCGCGGGTGCAGGAGTGGTCGACGGTCTGTTCATGGTCGGCCTGGCAGCCATCGGTGTCCTTCTGCTCCTTGGCATCGGTATGCGATTCGCCTGCACAGCCGGCGCCCTGATGGTCTTCTTGATGTGGACCGCGACCCTGCCGCCCGAAAACAATCCGTTCCTTGACGACCACATCATCTACGCGGTGGTCCTGATCGGCCTGGCGCTCGCAGGAGCCGGAAACACGCTTGGCCTTGGCCGCCGATGGACGAAGACGAGCCTCGTTCGACGCTTCACCTGGCTCACCTGAGCAGTCCAAACAGAGCTACTTGGTAGCGGCTAGGGAGCCGGGTGGCGGAAACCGCAATCAGGTCAGGAGATCAAAATGCAAGCCCTCGTGTACCACGGTCCCGGTCAGCGAGGCTGGGACACCGTCGACGATCCGACCATCGTCGACCCGACCGACATCGTCGTTCGGATCGATACCTCGACGATCTGCGGCAGCGACCTGCACATCCTTCGCGGTGACGTGCCCGAGACCAAGCCCGGCACCGTGCTCGGTCACGAGGCGGTCGGAACCGTGGTCGAGCTCGGCGCCGCCGTCACCACGGTCTCTGAGGGAGACCGCGTGCTGATGTCGTGCATCAGTGCCTGCGGCCGTTGCCGTTACTGCAAAGAGGGCCGCTACGGCCAATGCCTGGGCGGCGGAGGCTGGATCTTCGGCCACCTGATCGACGGTTTGCAGGCCGAGTATGCGCGGGTGCCGTTCGCCGACAACTCCGTCTATGTCAGTCCCCGATCACCTCAGCGACGAGCAGGTGCTGTTCCTCGCCGACATCCTGCCGACGGCATATGAGGTCGGGGTGCTGAACGGCAGCGTCGCGCCCGGCGACACCGTGGCGATAGTCGGCGCCGGCCCCGTCGGCCTCGCCGCGATCCTCACCGCCCGCCTCTACACGCCGGGACGGATCATCTCGATCGACCTGGCCGACGCCAGGCTGGCTCGTGCGGAGCAGTTCGGCGCCGACACGATCATCAACAACGGCACCGAAGACGCCCTGAAGAAGGTGATGGAGCTGAGCGGAGGCCTCGGGGCCGACGTCGCCATAGAGGCCGTCGGCGTCCCCGAGACCTTCGAGCTGGCGGCCACATTGATCCGCCCCGGCGGCCACGTCGCGAATGTCGGCGTCCACGGGAAGGCGGCGGCGCTTCATCTCGAGACGCTTTGGACCCGGGATGTCACGGTGACGACCGGGCTCGTCGACACCAGGACGATTCCGCAGCTGATGCAGCTGGTCACCGACGGACGCCTCGATCCGACCGCCTTCGCCACCCACCGCTTCGCGCTCAGCGAGACGATGGCGGCCTATGACGTGTTCGCCGATGCTGCCTCCTCCGACGCTCTCAAGGTGGTGTTGACCGGCTCTGCGGATGCGAGTGCGGCGGCGGTCAAGGCCACAGTCGGTGCGACTGCCTGAGGCCCATGGGTAGCCAAGCACAGCCGCAGAGCCGCAAGCCACGTGTCCTGATCGCCGGGGGAGGGGTGGCCGCTCTGGAGGCGATGCTCGCGCTGAGAGAGCTCGCAGGCGACCGAGTGGAGATTGAGCTGCACGCTCCGCGGGCGGACTTCATATACCGGCCCCTCGCGGTCGGCGAGCCATTCCTTGCCGCAGAGCCGATCAAATACGACCTCGCCGAGCTGGCCGACCGGGCCGGCGCAAGGTTCTGCCTCAACAGCGTGGTTGAGGTCGATCCGGTCGCCCGGAACCTCACGACCCATGACGGCGACCAGATCCCCTACGACCATCTGCTGATCTGCGTCGGCGCGCGGATGCTCGAGGCGGTGCCGGGAACGCAGACATTCTGGGGGGTCAGCGACGAAGGCGGCGTCGTCGAGACGATGCGGCGATTGCGGGAGGGGGAGCTGCATCGCGTCGTCTTCACAGTTCCCAAGGCGAGCTGGCCCCTGCCGATCTATGAGCTGGCGCTGCTCGCCGATGCCGAACTGACCAAACTCGGGAGGAGGAAGGACGCCTCCCTGTCAATCGTCACTCCCGAGGACACGCCTTTGGGGATCTTCGGGGTGGCCGTCGCCGAGCACATCCGAGGTCTGCTGGCTGAGCGCGACATCGAGCTCGTCGCCGGAGCGCACGCGGTCAAGTTCGACGATGGCCTGCTTCACGTCAGCCCCGGCAAGCCCGTCGAGGCCGACGCGGTCATCAGCACCCCCCGGATCGAAGGACGGCAGATCGAGGGCCTTCCGACCGACCCCTCAGGGTTCGTCCCGGTCGACGAGTCCAGCCAGGTGACCGGGCTCGAGCGGGTCTATGCCGCCGGCGACGTGACGGCGTTCCCCCTCAAGCAGGGTGGGATCGCCACTCAGCAGGCCGATGCCGCCGCCGAAGCGATGGCCGCCGACCTGGGAGCTGAGGTCGAGCCGCAGCCTTTCGACCCTGTCTTGCGGGCGACGCTCTGGACCGGCGCGAAGCCTCGGTTTCTCTACGGCAAGCTGGCCGGCGGCTTCGGCGAAACATCCACCTTCAGCGACCACGCCCTCTGGGAGCACGAGGGCAAGATCGCCGGCCGCTACCTGGCGCCATTCTTGAATTCCACTCCCGGCGGCCCTCACCCAGGGTCCGAGCTCGGCCCGAATGCGCTCTCGGCCGCGGAGCCCGGCTAGCGGTTGTTCTTGGTATACGGGAGCGACGGGACTCGAACCCGCGACCTCCGGCGTGACAGGCCGGCGCTCTAACCAACTGAGCTACGCCCCCGAGGGGCGGGCATTATCTCAGGGCCGCGGGCCGGGGGGAATCTCGTAGGCCTTGGCGGGCAGCGAGGCCGAGAGGGGGCGGCTGGGCGGGATCGCGCGGCTGAGGGTGGCGCCGGCGCGGTTGCGCTTGATCTTGCGGCCGCTCCAGAGCCAGCGGATCGGTTCGAGGCGCAGCAGGGCCTGCCAGGTCGCGGTGCCGATCGCGCCGTCGACCTTGAGGCCGTTGGCCTGCTGGAAGTCGCGGACGGCGGCGCGGGTGACCTGGCCGTAGATGCCCGTCACCGGGACGTTCTCGCCGGCCGAGCGCAGGTGCTCCTGGGCCCAGACGACGAGGTCTCCCCTGCTGCCGCGCTTGAGCAGCGGATGGGAGGTGACCGGGCGGTAGCCGAAGACCGGCTTGGTGACCTTCGCCCCCAGGCCGCGCCAGCCGCGGGCCGTCGTCTCCTGCCAGTCCCACCAGCTCGGCGCCAGGTTCTCGTAGCTGACCGCGAAGCGGCGGAAGCGCTGGATCGATTTGCGCCCGGCGCCGCCGTAGGTCTGGCCCAGCGGGTACACGGGGTGGCCCCAGAGGCGGTTGAAGAGGAAGGTGTGCTCGTAGACGGCCCGCACCGACGTTTCGATCGCCTTCCAGTACATCTGCGGCTGGTTGTAGGTGGCGCCGCCGGGGCCGAAGAAGACCGAGTAGGGGAAGGACGGGTGGTAGTCGACGTAGGGGAAGCCGGCCAGCGAGAGCGGGTATTCGGGCCCGATCCGGGCGCGCAGGGCGCGGATGTAGCGGTCGGCCGCGGCGTACTTGCCCTCGTAGCTGCCCTCGGCGTCGATCACCAGGCAGTCGGCGCCGCGCTTGACCGAGGCCGCGCCGACCCGGGCCTCGGCGACCGGGCTGTCGCCGTAGACGAACTGCCAGGCGCAGACGTCGATCCCCGCCGCGTGGAACGTTTCCACCATCGAGGTCGTGAACTGGCTCCAGACGCTGCCCGCGTCGCCGCTCTTGATGTAGAGCGTGCCGATCCCATAGCGCTTCGCCTTGGCGATGATCCGCGGCAGGCTGCCGCCCTCGGACTTCTCGATGTACCAGATCCACATCCCCTGGCGGTCGAACGGCGTGCTGCCGGCCGGCGCCGCGACCGGCACCGCCGGAGGTTCGCCGAATTCCCCCGCGCCGCCGGTTTCGGCGGAGGCCGCGGAGGGCATGGCGGCGATCGCCAGGACGGAGAGGATCGCCGCGAGCGCCGGACGGATGCCCGGCACCGGAGTGCGCTTGGCGCTCACAGCGATTCGAAACACGGTATCCCCCGAGCCGCTGCGGTCGGGAAATCTAAAGCTTTGGCGGCCACGCAACTAGTATGCGGCGTGCCCGCTGCCGAGGCCGTCAGGAAGCCGAATTGAGCATTTTTCGCAAGATCTTGTGCATTGCCGCGCTCGTGGCGACGGCGATCACGGCCCTCGGCACCCCGCAGGCGGGGGCACGAGCGCAGGCGCCCGAACTCGCGCGGGTGGCGCTCTCGCAGGCCGGCGAGAGCCTGATCGCGACGATCCGCACCGCGAGGCCGGTGCCGCTGGCGGCCCTCGACCCCCAGCCCAACGTCAGGGACGAGGCGTCCGCATACCTCTGCCTCGAGCTGCGGCGGCGCGGTTCCGGGGGCGGGCGGCGCCTCTGCCTCGGCGGCAGCAGCGCCCACCGCCGGGTCGGGCTCGAGCTCCTCAACGCCGGCGGTCGGACGACCGCGAGGCGGATGGTGGGGGCGCGCGTCAGGCGCCCCAGCTCCCGCAAGCTCGTGCTCTCCCTCCTCCCCGGCGCGGCGGGGCTCACGCCCCACCGCTACGAGTGGCGGGCGCGGGTCAGCCGGGGCGGGCACTGCGGCCGGCCGCCGGCCGCCTGCGCGCAGAGCCTCCCGGCCCGCGGCTCGCTCCATTTCCGGCTGCGGCCGGTGCGCGCGGTCGGCTGCACCGGCGCCGCTTCGGTCCTCGACCGCAACGGGCCGCGCAACCGCAACGTCGTCGCCCTCACCTTCGACGACGGGCCGAGCGACTACACGCCGGCCTTTCTCGACGTCCTGCGCCAAAAGCACGTCGACGGAACCTTCTTCGAGATCGGCCAGGAGATGCCGGGCCGCGAGGAGACGATGCGCCGCATCCTCAGCGAAGGCAGTGAGATCGGCAACCACACGATGCACCACGCGTTCTTCCCCGGCTACGCCGAAATCGCCGGGGCCAGCGCCCTGATCGAGTCCGCCACGCACTTCAGGCCCGAGATCGGCAACCACACGATGCACCACGCGTTCTTCCCCGGCTACTCCGAAATCGCCGGAGCCAGCGCCCTGATCGAGTCCTCCACGCACTTCAGGCCTGCCTCTTCCGCCCGCCCGGCGGCGGCGTCGACTCCTCTGTGATCGCCAACGCCGGCGCTCTCGGGATGAGGACGATCACCTGGGACGTCGACCCCAGCGACTGGACGAGCCCCGGCAGCGGCGCCGTCTACAGCCGTGTCGTCGATGCGACGCGGGCCGGCTCGATCATCCTCATGCACGACGGCGGCGGCAACCGCAGCGGGACGCTGGCGGCGCTGCCCTCGATCATCGACACGCTGCGGGCACGCGGCTACGGCTTCGCGACCGTCAGCGAGCTGCTCGGCCAGCGGCTGCTCTACAGGCCCTACGGGTGAGCGCGTGGACCCGCGGAACCGGCTCGCGCGCGTCCTCCTCACACTCCTCCTGAGGCGGCTGCGGGCCGGGAAGATCGAGCTGGTCGAAGGCGGGCTACGGCGCAGCTTCGGGCCCGAGGACGCCGATCTCCGCGCCACGGTCACCGTTCGCGACCCGGCCGCCTGGCGGGCCCTGCTCAGCGGCAGCGTCGGGCTCGGCGAGGCCTACGTCGACGGCCTCTGGGAGACCGACGACCTCGTCGCCCTGATGCGGATCGCCGCCCGCGAGTTGCGCCACCTCGACGGCCTGCGCGGCCTCGTCGCCCGCCCCCGCGGGCTCGCCCACCGCCTCCGCCGCCTCGTTCCCGATAACTCCCGGGCCGGCGCCCGCCGCCACATCTCCGCCCACTACGACCTCGGCAACGACCTCTTCGCCTCCTTCCTCGACGAGCGGATGATGTACTCCTGCGCCTACTTCCCGGAGCAGGAGACGAGCTTGGAGGAAGCGCAACTGGAGAAGCTGGGGCGGATCTGCTCGCGGCTGGGGCTCGGGCCCGAGAACCACCTGCTCGAGATCGGCACCGGCTGGGGCGGGCTGGCGATCCATGCCGCCCGCGAGCACGGATGCCGGGTGACGACGACGACGATCTCCCGCGAGCAGCGCGAGCTGGCCGAGCGCCGGGTGGCCGATGCCGGGCTCGAGGGCCGGGTCACCGTCCTCTTCGAGGACTACCGCGACCTCGAGGGCCGCTACGACAGGCTCGTCTCGGTCGAGATGATCGAGGCGGTCGGCTGGCAGCACTTCGACGAGTTCTTCCGCCGCTGCGACGAGCTGCTCACCGACGACGGCCTGATGCTGTTGCAGGCGATCACGATCGACGACGACCTCTACGAGATCGAGAAGGGCGCCCGCAGCTTCGCCAACACCCACGTCTTCCCCGGCGGCTGCCTGCCATCCGAGCAGCTGATCGCCTCCTGCATCGCCCGCGACACCGAGATGCGCCAGGTCTGGGCCGAGGACATCACCGAGCACTACCCGCTCACCCTCGCCGCCTGGCGGGAGCGCTTCCTCGGCGCCTGGGAGCGGCTGCGGGCCCGCGGCTACGACGAGCGCTTCCGCCGCCTCTGGGCCTTCTACCTGAGCTCCTCGGAGGCCGGCTTCCGCGAGCGACGGATCGGCGACCTGCAGGCGCTGTTCGCGAAGCCGGCCTGGCCGGGGTGGCGTTGACACCCGCCGGCGCAGGGCGCGAGCCGCTCCTCCTCCTCCACGGCCTCGGCGGCAGCCGCGTCGTCTGGGAGCCCGTCGTCGGCCTGCTCGAGGCCGAACGCGAGGTGATCGTGCTCGACCTGCCGGGCTTCGGCCGGGCGCCGGCCCTGCCCGACGGGGTCGAGCCGAGCCCGGTCAACCTGGCGGCCGCAGTCAGGGCGCGTTGCGAGGAGCTCGGGATCGGGCGCCCGCACGTCGCCGGCAACAGCCTCGGCGGCTGGGTGGCGCTGGAAATGGGCCGCGAGGGCGGGGCCGCCTCGGTCACCGCCATCTCCCCGGCGGGGCTCTGGAAGCAGCCGCTCGGCCCGCGACGGCGGGACCCCCACCGCCTGGCCGGCCGGGTGCGCCCGCTGGTATCGCTGGCGCTGCGCCTGCGGCGCCCGCGAGAGGCGATGCTGCGGACCTTCGCCGCCCGTCCCGAGCGGATCCCGTTCGCCGCGGGCCGCGAGCTGGTCCTCGGCTGGATCGACGCCAGCGGCTACCGCGGTGCGAACAGGGCGATGCGCACCCATCTCTTCGACCCCGCCGGCTACCCCGAGGACGTGCCCGTGACGATCGCCTGGGGAGAGCTCGACCGCCTCGTCGGCCCGCCGAAGGCCGGCCGCCGCCCGGCCGGGGCCCGCTTCCTCACCCTGCCCGACGTCGGCCACACGCCGACCTGGGACGACCCGGAGCTGATCGCACGGGTGCTGCTCGAGGGCAGCTCGTCTGGGAGAGTTGAGGAGGCAAGCCCGCAACCAGGAGGAGGCGTTCAGTGATCGTCGAGAGGACCGAGAACCCGCAGTGGCTGTCGAACGCCTACCTGGTCGCCGACGGGGCCGGCGGCAAGGGGGTGCTGATCGACGGCAACGACGACCTCGGGCCGCTGCTCGAGAAGGCCGAGAGCCGAGGGCGTCGAGATCACCCACATCCTCATCACCCACCCTCACATCGACCACATCGCCGGCCTCGCCGAGGCGCAGGAGAAGCTCGGCGGCGTGCCCGCCGTCGCCCACGCCGAGGCGGCAGCCGAGATCGAGGGCCTGGAGATCGCGGAGACGATCGCCGACGGCGGGACGCTGCGCACCGGCGACCTCGAGATCGAGGCGATCCTCACCCCCGGGCACGCGGCCGGCCACGTCGCCTTCCTCGTCGACGACACCGACGTCTTCACCGCCGACGTCCTCTTCAAGGGCACGGTGGGCGGCACGATGGCCCCCGGCGCCAGCGGCATCGACGACCTGCGGGGCTCGGTGATGCGGTTGATGGAGCTGCCGCCGGAGACCGTCGTCCACCCCGGCCACCGCGAGCCGACGACGATCGGCGCGGAGCTCGAGGGCAACCCCTTCGTGCAGGTCTGGAAGGGCGCCGCCGAGACCGGCGCCGAGCAGGTCACCGTCTGGGGGCGGCCGGCGACGCTGAAGCTCTGGGCGCCCGACTACGACGGCGGCAACAAGGCCTGGGTCGCCTTCGGCGACAGCGGCGAGGAGGCGATCGTCGGCGGCTCGCAGGTCGAGCGCTAGACGAATGTCCGAGACGCAGGAGACAAGATCTCGCTTGAATTCTGCGTTCTGTCTTCTACGGTGACGATGGGCATGGAGCTGACAGCGCTCCCGGTGGGGGACATCAAAGAATTCGCGTTCGACTGGTACCCGGTCTTCGGGGTCTTCTTCATGTTCGCGCTGATGCTCATCTTCCTCTCGCTGCTGCGCAGCACGATGAGCAAAACCAAGCCGGAAACGGTGAAGGCGAGCAAGACCCACCCGGTCCTCTGGGAGGAGGTGCAGGGGGTCGACGCCGCCAAGGACGAGCTGATGGACGTCACCGCCTGGCTCAAGGATCCCGACCGCTTCAAGGCGCTCGGCGCCCGGGCTCCGCGCGGAGTCCTCCTCTTCGGCCCGCCGGGAACCGGCAAGACGATGCTGGCCCGCGCCGTCGCCGCCCAGGCGGGGGTCGACTTCTTCTCCGCCTCGGGCTCGAGCTTCGTCGAGATGTTCGTCGGCCGCGGGGCCGCCCGCATCCGCCGCCTCTTCAAAGAAGCCCGCAAGTCCGGGCGCGCGGTGATCTTCATCGACGAGCTCGACGCGATCGGCGGCGCCCGCTCCGGCGGCGAGGGCGGCTCGAGCGAGCGCGAGCAGGCACTCAACCAGCTTCTCGTCGAGCTCGACGGTTTCGAGCGCGCCAAAGGGACGGTGATCGTGATCGCCGCCTCCAACCACGTCGACAAGCTCGACCGGGCGCTGCTGCGGCCGGGCCGCTTCGACCGCCAGGTGCTGGTCAGCCCGCCCGACCGCGACGGCCGCGAGGCGATCCTCCGCGCCCACGCCAAGGGCATGCCGCTGGGGCCCGACCTCGACCTCCGCGACGTCGCCCGCAAGACGATCGGGATGACCGGCGCCCAGCTCGCCAACGCGCTCAACGAGGGCGCGATCATCGCCGGGCGCGCCGGGCGCATCGGCGATGGCCCGGGAAGACCTCGACGAGGCGCTGCTGCGCCAGTCGGTCGGCTCGCAGCAGGCGCGGGCCCTGAACACCCGCGAGCGCCGGATCATCGCCTACCACGAGGCGGGCCACGCCCTCTGCCGGCACCTGGCCGGCGGCGACCCGCCGGAGATCCTCAGCATCGTCCCGCGCGGGCCGGCGCTCGGGTTCGTCGCCTTCTCGCCCGAGGAAGACAGCTACCTGGAATCCCGCGAGGAGCTGAAAGCCGAGATAGTCGCCGCACTCGGCGGCCGGGCCGCCGAGGAAGAGGTCTTCGGCACCTCGTTCTCGGGCGCGGTCGGCGACCTCGCCAAGGTGCACGCGATCTGCAAGCAGATGGTCCGCGAGTTCGGGATGGGCGTCGCGCTCGACGCCGAAGGCGCGCCCCCGATCGCCCTGCCGACCGGCGACTACGACCTCTCCGACAGGACTCGCCGCGACGTCGACGTCGCCGCGATGATGCTCGCCCGCGACGCTCACCGGCGGGCCCGCCGGCTGCTGGCGGAAAACCGCAAATGCCTCGACGACCTGGCCGCAAACGCGCTCGAGCGAGAGACCCTCTCACGCGAGGAGCTGCTCGAGATCTTCGTCGCCCACGACGCTCTCGACGGAAACGCGTCGGAGCCGATCGCCGAGGACACCGCGGCGCGCTAGCCTTCGGCGACCGTGTCGCCTCCCGATGTAGAGGATTACTACTTCCCGCCCGGCCGCTCGATCGCCCGCATGGTTCACGGTGAGCGCTCGGTGGGCCTGCTCTACGGGCAGCGGGCGCTGCTGGTCGGCGCGCTCGAACCGCTCACCTATACGGGGACGATGCTGAGCACGAGGGCGGCCAGCAAACCGTTCAAGCGCCTCGCCCGGACCGCCAAGATCCAGGAGACGGTCCTCCTCGGCACGCGAGCCGAAGCCGACGAGGCGCTGGCGGGCGTCCATGCCCTGCACGAGACGATCCGCGGCGAGCTGCCCGAGGACGCCGGCGGCCACCCCGCCGGCACCCCCTACTCGGCCTTCGACCCGGAGCTGATGCTCTGGACTCTGGCGGTGATCGCCGACTCCGGCCGGGCGATGTACGAGACGATGGTGCGGCCGCTCGACGAGGGGGAGCGCGAGAGCCTCTGGCAGGACTACGTGCTCTTCGGCGAGCTCTTCCGCCTGCCCCGCTCGGAGATGCCCGGCAGCTACCGCGAGTTCGAGGCCTGGTTCGGGGCCAAGCTGCGCTCACCCGACCTGCAGGCGACCGCACACGGGCTGGAGATGGCGCCGCTGGTCGCCTTCCGGCAGCCCGTGCCGGCCGCGGCCCGCGGCAACCTCGCGATCCAGAACCACATCATCAAGGGCACGCTGCCGCCGCGGGTGCGGGAGATCTTCGGGATCCGCTGGAGCCGCGCCCACGAGCGCTCCTTCAGGGCGATCGCCGCCGCCCACCGTCGCGCTCGTCGCGCCTTCCCCCACGCCGTTCGGCGTGGCCGCAACGACTACTTCTTCGACGCTCGTCAGCCGGGCCGAGCACCGACGAGGTGGCACGGCTGTTCCCGAGCTGCGGAGCGGCTGACGCCGGCCCGGAGGCGCCGCGCTAGTGGCGCACCTGGCAGGGCCGGAGGAAGGTGCCCGAGAGGAAGGTGCCGTCCTTGAAGCGGAACTGGCCGCGGGCCTGGAGGCGCCCGGTTTCACAGCGGGCGCTGATGTAGCTGTGCTTCTTGCCCTTGAAGGTCCATTTTTTGCCGATCGTCAGTTCGCCTGAGATCGGCACCCCCGCCCCGTTGGCGATCTTCGGGATCCTGCCGTGGGTCCGGTAGCCGTAGATGCCTTTGTGGATCCTTTCGATCTCCACCGGGACGATGAAGGTGGTGACGATCGGGTTCTTCAGGAAGGCGTGGGCGAGAACCGTCGGGTTGCCGTGCTTTTTGGGCCCGTTGAAGATCGTGATCGGCGAGGAGGCCGGGATCGGCGCCTGTTCGGGGAATTTGACGATCGCCGAGCCCCTGCCCTTGCCGACGATCGCGCCCTTGCAGGCCCTGCGGGCCTGCTCGACCGTGGTCGCTTCGAGCTGGCCTTCCCTGCAGATCGGCAGGCCGCGGGTGTCGACGGCGCCGTGGCGGTCGAATTCGATGTCGATCGTTTCCAGGATCGGCGGCAGTTCGCCGTTCACGGTCGAGATCTTGCCGCCGCCGTGGATCGTGATCGGGGCGTTTTCGTGGCGGGGAAGCTTGGTCGGGGCGAAGCCGCCGTCGGCGGTGATGATGATGTTGCCGGCGCGCAGCTTGATCGCGTTGGCGCTGCCGGCGAAGGCGAGCACCGCGAGGGCCGCCAGGCCCACCACCAAGAATTTCCTCTTCTTCACGCCCATAGCTCCTCTCCCATGTGGACCTGCCTAGCCTACTGAACACGCCAGGGACGGCTTCGGAGCAGTCTTGGGCTTCGGTTAATTGCTATTTCGCCGCCGGGCCCCATGTCGGAGCGCCGATGTGGCTGCCGTAGCCTTCTTCTTCGGTGCCGCCCGTGGCGAAGGTCTTGCCGTACCCCCTGCCGTCGGCGCGCAGGACCTCCAGAGACGAGGAGTAGGTGCTCGTCCTCAGGGCGGCGATGTGCTTTTCGTCGGGCGAGAAGACCGGGTTGCTGAAGCAGGAGCGGTGGATGCAGGTGCTCACCGGCTTCAGCAGGGGATGCGCGTGGCGGCCGTCGGCGCCGGCGATGAAGATGTTGAGCCCGCCGTCGCGACTGCTCATGTAGACGATCCGCCGTCCGTTCGGCGAGACGTCGGGTTCGGACTCGTTGCGGGGCCCGTCGATCAGCACCCGCATCTGGGACCCGTCGGGCCGCATGGCGAAGATGTCGCTGCGGTCGGTCCGCGTGTCGTGGTCGCGGTTGCTGACGAAGACGATCCGCCGTCCGTTCGGCGTGAACGTCGGTTCGTAGTCGCTGCTCGGCCCTTTGGTGAGCTGCCGCAGCCCGGTCCCGTCGACGTTGACCGAGTAGATGTCGAAGGTGCGGTTGCCGCCCACCGCCCGGTCGAAGACGATCCGGCGGCCGTCAGGGGAGAAGGACGGGTTCGAGTCGTAGACGCCGCCGCCGGTCAGCTGCCTGACGTCGCTGCCGTCGGACTTCATCACGTAGACGTGGGAATCGCCGCTGCCGGTCGCCGGCGGTTCGCGGTTGCCCGTGAAGGCGATCGAGCGGCCGTCCGCCGAGTAGGAGGGGCTGCCGTCGCCGTGGGTCGCGGTCAGCCGCTGTGTCCGGTCGCGCACCCGAGGCCCGTGGGCGACGATCCCGCCGCCGAATTCGGTTTCGCTGGTGAACGACCTCGAGTAGGCGATCGGGCCCGGCCTGCCCGGGAAGGTCGCCTCGGCGGCCACGGGGGGGATCGCGGCGATCAGGGCCAGGGCGAGAACGGATGCCAGGGCCGATGACCATTTCCGTGCGGTGATGCCGGTTCGTTTCATGACCCCACCGTAGATCGAGCCAGGGACGGTGTACAGAGACGAGTCTGGCCCGGGACGGGCCACGAGAACCTTCGATGGGCGGTACTGGGCTCGAACCAGTGACCCCCTCCTTGTAAGGGAGGTGCTCTCCCAACTGAGCTAACCGCCCGGGGCGAGGTGATTATGGCTTACCGCTGCGGTTTTGCCGGTACAGAGATGACGTCGGCGCCGCTGGCCACTTTGGAGTCGCGGCCGCGGCAAATACCGTAACGGCATCGGCGCCTAACCTCGCCCCATGACGAGTTTGACCGGGGTCCCCGGCACCAGGGTGACCGACTTCCACTTGCCGCCCTGGCGCACCATCGGTATGTAGCTGACCTCACCCCCTGGAGGGCGGAAGAAGACGATGGTCTCTCTCTTCTTGACCCTCACATGGGTGATCGTGGATTCGACCGAGCGCTTTATCTGCCGATTGGGAGGCGGCAACACCGATGCCAGCACCGCTGGGCAGCTCTTCCCGGGCACGCTTTTGACCTCGGCGTATTCCAGGATCTGTTCGCGGTTGGCCCGGGCGATCCGCGAGCAGATTCCCGGATAGCTCGGCTTGGCGAGAGCGCGGAAGAAAGCGAGCACAGCGCCGGCGACTTCCTTCTCAAGGGGGCCCCCGACTTCGGAGCCGAAGGTCTGGAGGCTGGTGTCGGGTTTGTATTCGCCCCCGGCCGGTTCGCCCCCGGGCGGGCCCTCCGAAGGTCCCCGGCGGCCACCCCGCTCGGGCGACTGGGCTTCCGTTTCCAAATGCGGCCTGGTGGTTTCCTTCGCGGAGCCCCGGTCCCCGGCGTCGGCACCGCCGGAGGAAGGTTCCGCGACGGTGGGGGTGTCGGCCAAGGCGTGGGTCGATTCTGTCGACTCCGAGCTCGAGCCACAGCCCGAGGCGGCAAATAGGGCACAAGACAAAGCGGCCAGGGTCACGGTCGTCCTCGGCAGGGCGTGCATCATCTATTCCGGAGGCCCGGAGACCCGGAGCTCGAGCTCCTTGGCCATCGCGTAGATGCACCCCTGGAACCCAGAGGTCGCAAGTTTGGGCGCAAGTGTCGCTGCATAGGCACCCGCCGCGAGCTGGCCCGACGTGAAGCTGGGTTCCTCGGCGATCCGGTTTTCGAACTTGTCGACCCTGGCGATCATTCTCGCCTCGCCGCTATCGGGATCGAGCGCGCCCTGTTCGACCGCGACCGGGAAGAAAGCGTCCTTCACCTCGACAGGGGTCCTGCCGGAGCAGGCCCTTTCGCCGGCGCGGATCGCAGCCGCGGCACCCTTGACCCCCGGTTCCGGCTCGGGAGGGGGGAACTGCCGATAAATTTCCTTGACGAAGGGCGTCGAGCCCTTCGGTGCGGGGTTGGCGGGCGACTGACGCTGCGTGCGACCCCCGGCGGTGAGTTCGGCGCGGCGTTCCGCGGCCCGTTCTTTCGCACTTGGCTCATTCGCGGCGTGTGGCTCGTCGCTCGAGCCACAGCCGGCCGAGGTCAGGGCCAGTGCCCCCAGCCCGATGACTGCGACGACTGCCGTCGCAGGAGCCCGCCTCAACGCCGCTGGCCGCGCTTGGCTCGCTTCTTCTTCTTCTTTCCACACGGAGTCCTGGTCTTCACGTTTTCGGTCTGCCGCTTCCCGTTCTGGGCGACGAACTGGACCCGCACCGCGGGCGTGTGCTGGCAGATGTCGCGCGTGTTGACCAGGTAGCCCCTCTTGCCGCCGAATACGGTGAGCCTGAAGTGCCCGATCGGGGCATCCGGGATGACCGGTGCCGTGGTCTTCAGGCGGCCACCCTTGACCGTTTCGGTGTCCGCACGCGGCACAAGGTTGACCTGCCCGTTGAGGATGAAGGCCAGCCTCGGCAGGCCACCGGATCCGGAGACCGCGTAGACCGGGCCCGAGAGAGGCTGGTCGAGCAGCGGTGTCTTCGTCGAAGCCTTGCCGATCGGGGTGCGGCCGGCGCACTGGCTGGTGGCGAGTTCTTTCTCCGAGCAAATGTTGCCGAGGTGACGCTGGTCGATCTCGAATGCACTGGACAGGGTCACCGAAACCGATTTGATGTTGGCGTCGCCCTTGCGTGTGGTGAGGTCCAGCCGCAGTCTCGGGTTCTTCGCCCGATGGGTGGACTTGCGGCCGCCCAGCTGCTTGATCCTCATCTTCGGCTTGAAGGGAAGCGTCCGGCAGTTCACCGCCTGGAAGTAGGAGCTGAAGTCGGTCACCGTTCCCTGGTCGCCGATCCCCTTCGATGCCACGCTCGAGGGACTGCAATTGGTCGGGTTGATCATGAATTCGGGCTTGTCGATGTTGACCTGGATCGATCGCATCCGAATCGGTATTCCGCCGATGATCGAAGGGACCGTGTCGGAGACGGCGGTCACGTGAGCGTCGGCCTGGTCGACCTGGATCGCGACCCGGACGACCACGGTTCCGTAGTCATAGGGTCCGGCCAGGGCCGGTGTGATCGCGACCACGGAGAGCGGGGCCCCTTTGAACGGCCCTGCCAGGTACATCTTGCCCACCGCGTGGAACGGGTGGGAACCGGGACCCGCCGCGACGTTGGAGGTGCCGATTGAGCTGCTCGCCGGACAGCTCGGCGTCGTCTGCTCGGCGCGGCCGAGGCTCTGAGCGGCGGCGGCGATCGCAGCATCCGGGCAGTAGGTGATGCCTCTCAGGCTCCCGGTCAGCCCGGGGGGCATCGTGAAGCCCAAGTCGCCCAGGAACTGGTCGCCGTCGTCGCGATCGAGCCTGAGGATGAAGCTCGAGAATGCACCCGCGACCGGCGTCGTCGTACCGGCCGCAAGGCGCGGGCTGAAAGGCCGGACCTGCCCCGGGCACTCGCGGCCGTTCGGGCCGGCTGTGATGCTCACGTTCGGACTCGAGGTCTGCGGGGCGACCTGGTCGTTCCAGGGAATGAATTCCGCTTCGGTCGGATAGATCGTGCAGCTGGTCGGCGTCGCGATCAGCCCGCGATCTGACGCGAACAGGTGCAGATTGAACTCTTCGAAGGGCACCTGCGGCAGATCGGTGACACTGATCGCAAGCTGGCCGGTCTGCGGGTCGGGGATGATCTTCGGTGCGATCTTTGCATGGATGCCGAAGCCATCGAACAGCATGAACAACCGGTACTGGTTGTTCGGCTTCGGTTCGCCGATGTAGAGACCGCCGGTCAACGGGCCGTTGAGCGCGGGCGTGACAACCTCGACCGTGCCGATCTTCGACGTGTCCGGGCAGTGGCTGGGAAGGTTGTTGTCGAAGTTCGCGGCCGAATCGGGGCAGGAGAGCTGGCCGTCGGCCGCGTCCGGGTTGATCGAGAAGCCCGCCGGGAGGTTCACGGTCGCCGTACGGAGCTGCGACGGGGCGTTGGTGAAGCCGAGGACCTGCTGGGCGATCAGCTGCATGTTGAGCCCGCTCGGCGCATCGGCCTCGGCGGTCGTAAGGCCGACGTTGAAGACGGGCCTGAAGACCTCCGAGGTGCATTTCGTCGTTTGCGGATATTCCTCCTGCGCGGTCGACGGGACCGGGTCCTGGTAGGAGTACACCCGGAGTTCGATCGGAAGCTGGGCACTCGTGCACACGGTTGGGTTGTCGATCAACGGTTTGACCAGGATCCCGGCCGTCGTCGGTGTGGCCAGATCTGCGCATGCTTCCGGGTTGGGTGCCAACTGACCCGGGCAGCCGGAGGGGTCCCCCGGCGAGCCGATCGGGAATCGGAGCGTGTCGTTTTCGGGATCTGCCGGGAAGCCCCAGACGTGCACTTCAGCTTCGCGAAGCGGGATCTGCTGCGTGATACCCGTCACCTTGAGCGTCAGCCCGTAGTCGGAGCCGGTCCGCACCGAGATCGGGATGTTGATCGGGATGTTCAACCCGGGCACCGTGAAGGCGAACCGGGCCGTGTCGAACTCGCCCGCCGGTTCCATGTCGTAGAGCGGGGCCGCGCCAAAGGTGTGGAAGGCGTCTCCTTCGTAGAGACCCCTGACTCCGATCCAGCCGACCTGTGAATAGGACGGGCATTGGTTCAGGGCGAAGTCCAGGTTGGTGCACCGGGGCACTGCCTGCGGGTTTCCGAACACCCCCGTCGGCCATCTGATTTCGATGTCTTTCGCGACTTCAGGTTCGCCCGGATCGGGAAGGACGAAGCTGGTCCGGATATCCGGATGTCCGCCGGCCTCGGTGTTCGTGCTTGTGACATTGAAGAATTCGATCGGCTGGCTGGCCTGAGCCGGCACCGCCAAGACTGCAATAGCGGCCAGGGAGGCCATCAGGGCGAGTGCCGCGCGAATCATCGTGTTCCTCTCCTTGCTCTTCATAAGCTCAGCCATTGCCTTGGGTCCTGTGGTTGTGGCGCTTCCTGTGGTTGTGGCGCCGCTTGCCCTTGCGATGCTTCTTCACGCACCTGCCGTGGCGCTTGACGAAGCCCCTCTTGCACCGCTTCGGCGCGGCGATCGGGCCTTCGGGCCCGGCACCGGTCTGCGAGTTGATGTTGGGTGGGCTCGGCGCGACGGTGCCGGGACCGTGGCACTCGTCAGAGGCCGCGCAGGGCAGCGGCGAATTTGTCTGCAGGTAGCCGCCGCCCTGTCGGGCATCGTAGATCTTCACCGCCCCGCCATTTTCGTCGCTCGGCACCAGTACGTCGCGTGTGAAGAAGAGGGCGTCCACGCCATCCTGGCTGACGGTCAGCAGGCTCGAGTCGTCAAGGCTGCGCCCCGTTGAGATGCGGCCGACATTGGTGCCGCCGGTCCACTCGTAGGCATCCTTCCTCTCGTTGGTGTCGCTGAGCACGAGACCTTCGTCTGTTGTGAAGAACACCCGCCCGTCTTCGCTGATATTGAGACCGTGCGGCGCGAGGAACGTATCGGCTTTCGCAGCGGCGCCGGTCGTCGCGCAGGACGCGCACTCGACCGCGTCCGCCACCGAGTCGTAGCGGTAGATCTCAGCGTGGCCGAGGTTGACGAACCCGGTCAGCGAGAGACTCGAGCCGAACGCGGCGTACCGGCCGTCCGGCGTCACCTGGAAATCGGCGGTGCTGTGAGTGCCCGCCTGTTTGACGCCATGAATCACACCCGGGTTATCGATCGGATGGTAGGGGGCGACGGCGTAGCCGAACTCCGCGACGCCAATGCCGCTCGACGCATAGACATGATGGCTCGTTTTGTTCACAGCCACCCCACGAGAGCCGCTGATGTCGCCAGTCGCCATCGTGCTGACCAGTTCCTGCGAGGAGTCGAAGATCTTGATCTGGTTGCCCTCATCGACATAGACCTCGTTGGTCGCCGGGTCCATCGCCAGCGCCCGGCTGGCTTCGTTGAACTGGGTCCCGGACCCGATCGCATACGGCGATTCGAACGAGGCGGTTTCGAACACCCTCACCGGCCCATTCGCGAATCGGGACGCATAGACATGGCCCAACGAGTCTGCGGCCACGTTGCAGGGCGCGAATTCGCCGGTAATGAGCATCGCCTTTACGGTGTAATCGCTGTCGGTGATCGGCGCCACCGCTCCCGGTTTGGGCGTGTACTCCCACAGCACTTCGTATCCCCTGTCGCCGATGTACACCGTGCCATTTGACTGATCGACCGCAACCCCACAGACATTGCCGAACGAGCTGACGACATTTTCGGCACCCGTGATTTCCCCGAGGGCTTCACCGGTGGGCGCAAACACCTTGAGACTGGCGGGGTCGGTGACGTAGATGTCACCGTTGAAGGGACTGCTTCCAGCGTTGTCGATTGCAATCCCGCTGGCCGAGTTGGCACCGAGCGTCAGACCGGTGAGTTTGTTTCCTTCTACCTGGGGTTCCGCGGAACTGAAGTTTTTCGCCGCACCCGCCGAGGTGTAGCGGGAGACTTTCCCGCTGCCGGTTTCAGAGACGTAGAGATCCCCGTTGGACTGATCGACGGCCAGGGCCTCCGGGCCGCTATGGGATTCTCCGGTGAAGTTGGAGGTCACCAGAGGGTGGATCGGCGGCCCCTGGCCGGGCTTGCCGAGGGCCGAGTCGATGGTCTCGACGAATGCCGGATCCTCCCCGGGCTTCACGACGTAGAGGTTCGCCTGGTCGGCCACCCCTTTGGCGCCGTCGAGTTGCTCCGGACTGACAAAGTAGAAGGTGCCGTCGTCCTCGGCGACCCCCGCGCCTCCGGCGAAGGCCACGGCGTTGCATTTGCCGTTGCCGGACACGGAGTTCCAGCTTTCCGGGGAGCCTGGAGGCGTGCAGGCGTCGCTGTTGCTTGCCGTGCCATTCGATTTCACCGAGACCAGGTGGAGGGTCACCGCGCCCCCCGAGCTGACATCGGCCCGGTAGATGTCGGCGCTCGTGTCGGTGTCTTGGCCGAGCAGTTTGTCGCTCGTGGTGAAGAAGACCTTCGATCCGTCGGCTGTCATGCCGTCGAAGAGGGCACTGCTGGCCCCGCCCGGCGTCAGGTCAACCGAATTGGCAGAGGCGCCCAAATGCAGGTACAGATGGTAATGGGCGTTTTCGGCGGCATCGGTCGAGACCTGCTTGCCGATGACGACGCCGGAGCCGTCCGCCGAGACATCGAGAGCGGCGGTACCCGGCCCGCTCAGGGTGGCCCCGCTGGAGTCGGTCGAGACGACCCGGGTCGTCCCGGCGCTCAGGTCGCGCTCGTAGATCGTCAGCGCGCCTTCAACCCCGGCCGTCTCGTATTTCTTGGTCGAGCCGAACACGAGATGCGTTCCATCCGCGGACAGGTACTTCCTTACTTCGCCGGAGGGCGCAGCCGCGCCGGGATTCAGCGAACCCGCCATCCCGGGGATCGCCGCACCGCCACCGCGTCGCACCGGCAGATTTGTCCCGAGGCCTGCAAAGCACGGTTCGCAGATACTGGTTCCACCGAACGCGAACGCGTCCAGGCCCTGATCGGCCCCCAACAACGGAGAGCCGAAGGGAGTTTCGTCGGCCATGCCGTCCGCCGGAATCCCGACGTAGCGGGTGGTCCACCCGCCGGCGCTCCGCTCCGCGACATAGGGGTCAAGACCGTGATTTGGCGGGCTGCCCCCGATCCCCGGCACTGAACCGAAGTGCAGTCCATAGAGGACCCGGCCCCCGGCGTCGGGATAGGCGGCGAACGGCGACTGCCCAGGAACCAGGTCCGACTCAACGTCGTAGCCGCCGGCATTGGCGGCGGAGACCAGCTCGTAGGCCCGACAGTCGGGAAGCAGAGAGGCACTCGTCTGCTGCCGGACGTGGGCGTTTCCGCAGGTGTCTATTTTCGGAGGCGACGGGTAGGTGCGGAAGACGTAGGACGACGTCCCCACCCCAGCACCGTTTTCGGCGACGAGGCGGACGTAGTAGCTGGTGTCAGGCACCAATCCGACCGCGGTCTGCGTTACCGATTGCGCTCCGACATTCGATTCCAGCTCTTCAGCGCTCACCGGCACGTGGGCACATGGGTTGGACGAGCAGTCTTCCAGGCCAACCTCGAAGTGGTACGCCGTGGTGCCGCCGTGAGGATTGATTTCAAGGTTGAACCGAGCTCCGTCGGTATTTACCCGATCGACGACGATCGGGGTCGAGGTCGGAGGCGTCGACCCCTCAAACCGCCGATCGGCTCCGTAGCTCCATTGTTCATTCGCATTTTTCGCGACGACGCGATAGTGGTATTCGCTGCCAAGGGTCAGACTTTTCAGTTCATAGCTCACATTGGCGTCCGAGGAGCCCGCGAACACGTCGCCCTCGACACAGGGAACCGAACCGCCGGAGTACTGCGTCGTCGTGCCCCATTCAAATTTGCATTCCGTGGTTGCCACACCGTCCGGGTTGATGACTCCTTTGAGGATCGCGCTGGTCGCGTTCGGATGGCCAGGGTTGGCCGTCGTGGCATCGGGGACGGTGATCGGCGGGTCTTGGTGAAAGACCGCGACACGCGGCGTGGCCCCGGTCATCGTCACATAAACGTCGTGCGTTGCTCCGTTGACCGCGACGCCCTTCGAGCCGGTCAAGCCCGTGAACGGCCCTTCCCCCGAGCCGAAGCTCGTGATCGGCTGCCCGGCGGGCGAGTATTGGGTGATCCTGTTGCCGTTCTCGATCGCGTAGATGTCGTCGTCGGATGGATCGACGGCGGTGTAACGCGTGGTGACATAGCTGACCCGGAGGCTCTCGGCGTCGTCGAAACCCTGAATGCGGTCGAGGTTTTCTTTGCCTTTGTAATATTTGTAGAGGCCGGGTGAGCCGCTGCTGTACCCAGAACCTTTGTTCAGGTAGCCGTAGCCTTCGGTGTCGAAGGTTATGTGGCAGGTCTCCTGTTCGAAAAAGTACGTTTCGATTCGTCGGGTTGCCGGTGACGGGATCGTAGGTGGGTGCCCACTGGCCGCTGCCGTTGTAGACCAGGCCGTCGTTGTCGACCCCTAGGCCGCAGATGCCGCCCCCCCCGCCGAAGGCGATCCTCAGGGTGCCGTCTTCCTTGAAGGCTCCGATCTGATGGCCGCTGATTCCTCCTGACACGTAGAGGCCGCCGCCATGGCCTGAATTGTCGAAGACCATGTCCGTCCCGAACGTCGATCCGGTTCCCGGGGAGAACGAGCTCACCCCGCCGAGACCACTCCAGAACTGGGCTTCTCCCAGTGAGTTGAATTGGCTTATCTGGCTTTCAGAGCCGTGGATATCGATGACGTAGACCCTGCCGTTGCTCTGGTTGATCGCGATGCCGAGCAGGTTGTTGGTGAAGGCGCCGGCCGTGGAGTCGCTTCCCGTGAACGAGTTCTGGAATTTGTACAGCTGGATCTGCTTGGCGGAGGAGGGGCCGGCGAACGCCAGCGCCCCCAGGGCCGCGGTCGCCAGCACGGCGAAGAGCATTTTGACCCGACCTCTGCCGTCCACTGCCCCTCCCCTATGCGTCGTATTCGTCCTCATTGTCTCTGGCTCTCTCCTCGTCGTCCCCATGACTAGCCCACCGTCCCGCGCTTGTGATGGCGCTTGTGACGTGCCTTGGAGCCGCATGTGGTCCGCAGCTTGGTCTTGGTGCTGAGGACCGCGCCGTTCTGACCGGTCATGCCCACCTTTGCCTTCCTCGACTTGCCGCAGAGGCTCCTGCTGTTGACGAGCAGGCCCTTGGCGCCGCCGGCCAGATTCAGGACAAACGAGCTGACCGGAGCGTCGGGAACGGTTGCGAAGCGAGTGCGCAATGCCCCTCTTTTGGTGGTGTCGATTCGGCCAGCCAGCTCGACGTCGAACTGGCCTTCGAGATCCATGACCAGGTCGGGCAGTTCGTGGCTCGAGGAGCGCAGGTAGACATTGCCCTTGAGCGGCGCGTCCAGCAGCGGCGTGGAGGCTTCTGCCCTACCGATCGCAGACCCGGCCGGGCAGGAGTCGGCGGCGAACTGCACCCTGGTGCAGATGCTGTTGATGTGGCTGTTGTCGAGTTGCTCACCCGGAGGCAGGACCACGGACACCCGACGGGTGTTGGCTTCGCCAGGGCTGGTCCTCAGCACGGCGTGGATCGCGGGATGCCCGCGTCGTTTCACCCCGCCGCTGAGTCTCAGGTTGAGCTTTGGGCCATAGGCGAGATTGGCGCAGTTGGCCACCTGGAACCCGGCTTTCGGGTAGCCGATCCCCCCTTCGTCGCCGCCGATCGTCGCCTCGACCGAGAACGGGTCACAGTTCGTCGGGTTGAGGGTGAAGGACTGGCGATCGAGGTCTATCTGGATCGTCCGCAGGCGCAACGGTACGCCGTTGAGTATCTGCGGCAACGGGTCGGAGACAACAGTCACCTGAGCGGTCACCGGGTCGACGTTGATCGCCGCACGTACGACGACATTGCCGAGGTCGTACGGCCCCGAAACGGCCGGGGTCACAACCGCGAGACTGAGCGGCGAGCCCTTGTGAGGACCGGCGAGGTAGACCTTCCCGTCCAGGTACACCTGGTGGGACCCGGCGCCGGCTCCCGCGGTCGCTGTCCCGATCTGGCTCGCGGCAGGGCATTTCGGTGACGAGAGCTCGGCGGCGCCACCGTAGGCGGCATCCGCGACCTCGGCAAGGGCCGCCTCGGGGCAGTAGGGGATTCCCTTCAGGGTCGCGGCGAAGCCGGGAGGCGTCTGGACCGTGATCGTGCTGAGATTCTGGTCGCCGTCCGCGCGAGTCAGCTCGAGCGAGAACGGCGAGTGCATGCCTGCCGTCGTGTTGGCGGTCCCGGCCTTCAGCTGCGGTGAGAACGGACGCTGTTCGCCAGGGCACTGGGATCCACCCGGACCGGAGCTGACAGTGAAGGTGCTGAGCGAGTGTTGCGGCGGCAACAGACCGTCCCAGGGCACGAATTCGCTCTGCACTTCATAGCTGCCGCACTTCTCCGGTGTTGCCAGGAGACCTCGCTCGGACCCGAAGAAATGCATGCTGAACTCGGTCAGCGGGCTCTGTGGCAGTTCCGGGAAGGAGACAACCAGCTGACCGGTCTGCTCGTTGGGGACAACGGTGCCCGCAAGCTTGATATGGGTCCCGAATCCGTCCGCGGCCAATAGCAGGCGGTAGCGGCTACCGGGCTTTGGATCACCGAGGTAAATGGCGCCAGGGATCGGTTCCGGAAGAGCCGAGCTGTCCAGCTCCAGCGTCCCGACTTTTGAGAACTCCGGACAGGTCGCGCCTTTGCGGGTTCCGATCGCGCTGGCCGCGTCCGAGCAGCTGACCTTGCCGTCCGCGGCGTTGGGGTTGATCGAGAAACCCTCAGGGAGGGTCACCGTCGTCGACCGCAACTCAGACGGCGACGGCGTGGTCGGGCTCAGCTCCTGGGGAACTTTCAGGTCGATGTCCACCCCTGACGGGGAATCCGCCTGTGGTGTGGTCGGCTGCGCGGTGAGACTCGGATTGAAAGTCAGCTGTTCGCAGCCTGTCGTCGACGGCCACGGAACTTCCGCGCGGGCGAATTCGTGAGTGTAATATTCGAGATCCATCGAGGCTGTGAGCGGCACATCGCACTCGGTCGGCGACTGTAGGAACGGAACCGGTGGAACGTTGGCCGGGGTCCCGGTCGTCCCGGCCTGCACGCATTCTTCGAAATCGATTTCGAAGAGATCAAGCGCAAACGTTCCGCAGGAGGCAAAACCTTTCAACGGAGGAATGAATCTCGCCTCGTCGTGAATCGGATCCGCCGGAACGCCCCAGAGCAGGATCGAGGTGCCCCGAAGCGCGAGCGGATGGTAGATCGGCGAGCTTTCCGAGTAGAGGCCGTAGTCGCTATCGGTTCTTGAGCCGAGGGTGATGAAGACCGGCGAGGCCACAAGGGGCACCCAGAACGCGGTCAGTGCCGGCTCATCGGGATGCGGCACGACGTTGTAGAGAGGTGAGAACCCAAGCGTGACGGCCCCTCCCACCTGCGAGGACGGCGGGCATCTGCCGAACGAGAACTCGACAATCTCGCAGGTCGGGGCGGCATGTGGGTTTCCGATGAATCCCGTGGGGAAGTGATTGATCACAACCCGGGCGTCATCGCAGACACAGGGGATGAGCGGTGGCTTTTCCACACCGTTCTCGGATTCGGCCGTGTCCCAGAACATTCCGATCTGGACGTCCGGATGCCCGCCGGCCTGGGTGTTGGAGGGTTCCATCGTAAATTCATCGATCCCGACATAGGCCTTTGCCGACCCACTCAGGAGGCAGAGGCCGGCGAGCAGGGCACTGAGGACGAGTGCAATCCGGAGCGGCGAGCCGCCCCTGACCAGGCGGGCCCTGGTCGCCCCTCCCGTCACGGTCTCCCTGTTCATCATCGTCGTCTCCTTGTTCCCTTGCCCGTCAACCATTGCTCCGGCTTCCCCTGTGCTTCGTGTGTCGCCTGGTCTTCTTAGCGTGCCGCTTGGTCTTCTTGCGGCGCCGGTGTTTCTTCTTCGTCCTGGTCTTGTGCTTTGGCGCGGTCAGGTTTCCGGACGCCCCCAGGGTTCCGCCTGTGCGGATTTGCGGAATAGCGGGCGGCGAGCTGCCCGCTCCGTGACACTCATCCGCGGCCGCGCAAGCACCCAAGTCGGGATTGAAGTCGAAGCCTCCACCGGTCCGCGCGTCGTACATCTTCAGGAAGCTGCCGTTGACGTCTTCCGGCACAAGCGAATCGAAGGTTGAGAAGTAGACGTCGGTCCCGTCGCGACTGACCGATTCCAGCCCCGTCTGCATGTTGCCGAAGAAGATCGAAAAGACTTCCAGCCCCCCCGTGCTATCCCGGTCTCCGGTCCCCGTGCTGATCAGCTGCGCACGACCATCCACGTACTCGTAGATGTCCCTGAGGCCGTTCGTGTCCTGGGGTACGAGGCCTTCCTTGGTTGCGAAGAACGTGCGTCCATCGTTAGCCATGAACGGCCCCGCTTCGGCAACCGTAACCACGTCGCCAATCGGGGCGGTACCTGCCGGATTGCATGACGCACACCTGAGGGCACCGCTGTCAGCACTGTATGCGTAAACCTCCCGCTTTCCCTGGCTTCCATATGCGGTGAGGGTCGACTTGGTCAGGAACGCCGCATGAGATCCATTCGGCGAGATCGTGCTCCGTTCGACCTGAGTACCCGGTTCAAAGGTCGTCACGAAGTGCAGGCGTCCATCTCGATACAGGTAGAGATTGCGCTCGCCATCGCCACCCACCTCGCCCGGGACGAGATCCTCGGGCGAGTAGAAATAGATGTCCCCGCTTTCGTTCGCCAGCACATCGTCGATCCCGGGCATCCGAGCGACGAGATCGAAGAACTCGGAGTACTGGGCTGCTGACGGCGTAAGGGCCTGAACGCCACATTTTGTCGTCCAAGTCGAAGAGCACGAGTCACTGTTGCCGAGCGCGCCTTCTTGAGATATCAGCGTCAGTTTGTCGCCGTTCTCTTCCCACATGTAGAGGTCGCGGCTCGTGTCTGTATCGGCTACTTCGTCAAGTGCTTCCGTGGTGGTGAAGAACACCTTGGAGGCGTCTCTCGTCATTCCGACAAAATTGACCTCCTCACCCCTTGAGACTTCGAGGGTGGCGGCGTTGTTGACCCTCATGTAGAGGCGGGCCGGAGATCCCAGGATGTAGGGGCATTCGAATGGGTACTGTTCGACGTTGCATTGGCCGCTGGTCGTTCCCGCCAGCAGTACCCGTGAGCCGTCGGTCGACCTACCCCCGATGCCGGTCACGCGGGTCGGGTCGCTTGCGCCGGCGGGCTGCACGGGAATCGGTTCGCCGTTCGGAAGCTTCGAAATCACCGTGACCGTTTTCGCCGCGATGTCGTTGTCATAGACAGAGCCCGGAGCGGTGTCAGCTCCGTCCGGGGTGAACGGGGTCTGGGTCGAAAAGAAAAAGTGGCTGAAATCGCCCGAGGGCTGGAGATCGCCGCGGAATTTGGAGCCGTTTTTCACCACGCCGACGTTGGTCGGCAGGCGGCCAAGTCGGGTGCCATCCGCCTTGTAGAGGAATGGCGCGCGCGATTTCGGCACGTTTTCTGATTCGTTCGTTTCCGGGTTGACGACGTAGAGCCCTCCGATGTGGTCAAGACACAGATCCAGCGAATCGGAACACTGGCGCCCGTAGGTGTATTTCGTTTCGTTTCCCTTGAGGCCCGGCATCGTCTGCACCCAACCCTTGTTGGTTCGGGTGGCCATGTAGATGTCGATCAAGGTGTTCGGCGCTTCGATGCCTTTGAGCGATCCCAGGGCGCCCCAGAAGACGAAGCGCGAGGGGCTGCTCGCGTAACCGAAATTCTGCGGAGCCTGAGCGAAATCGCTGCCGCCGAAGGTTTCGGTGAACACCCGAAACCCTTCGCCCGGCATGAGCTGGACCGCGCCGGCTTCTCCCGGTGAGACGATCTCGTATGCTCGGCAGTCCGGGAGATAGCTCGCTCCCGTCAACTGACGCACGTGGGAGTTGGGGCAAGGAGTCGGGCGAAAGTTGAAGGTGGTGTCGTCGGTCGTCGACGTCCCCCATGTATTTTCGGCCACGACCCTGTAGTGAATGGTCGTCGAGGGAGGCAGGCCCGCCAGCTGCACCGAGACGTTCTGCGGAGTGTTCCCCGTCAGTTCGCCTCCGCCCACCGGCAGGGACTCGCCGAACGAGGGTGAAGGCCCGAAATCGAACCTGTAGGTGGTCGGGAAGCCGACCGGGTTGATGGTCGCATGCAGGACCGCCGTTGTGTCGGTCACGTCTGTCGCGCCGTTTCCGGAGATTTCCGGAGCAGAGGCGGTCCGGAAGATCTGGTCCGTGCCTTTGGTGGTCCCAAGCGAGTTGGTCGCTACCAGCCTGTAGTGATACTGCTTACCTCGCTGCAGGTGCCCGAGCACCGAGGGCGTCGATTTGATTTCACCGGCCCCGCCGGCAATTGGCAGAGTTTCCGTTTTCAATCCATAGCCGGCGGTCAGCCCGTAATCGAAGTAGTACGTGGTCGCCAGGCCGTCCGTGTCCAACTGGCCATTCAGCGTCCCGTTGTGTTCATCGATTCCTGTCGCGGGTTTGGTTTCAAGCTGGAGAACCGCTTTTGCTTCCAAACGCCGATTGCCGCCTATGTTCGAGCCTTTGGCGTTACTCGCTTCAAAGCGGTAGTTGTAGCTCGTCCCTACAGCCAAGCCCGGCAGAACCGCGCTGACTTCTGTCGGGCTGCCTCCCGGATAGGGAGTCGCCTGGCTACAGCTAACGGGGGACCCCGCCGCCGTGTATGCAGTGGTCGTGCCGAATTTCACTTTGCAGTCGGTGATTTCACCCCCGCCGGCAGGGTCGATCAGCCCACGAACGGTCGCGGTCGTATGCCCGAGGTCCGTAATGGGTGCCGGTTTTGTTGTGACGGTCGGAAGGATGTCGCCCTTGGAGAACTTGACGACTTTGTTGGTTGCCGCGGTCGTGTAGACGTTGCCGTCTTTGTCGATCTCGACTCCGCGGCCGGAACTGCCGAAGATCCCTTCACCGAAGCTGGGGCCGTCCTGATGAACCGGGTCGCCCACGACGCCCTGGCTGTACGGGACGATCTTGTTTCCTTCCTGCGCATAGACGTCGTTGTTGGACAGATCGACGTCGAAGCTCCCGCCTTTCAGCGAGCACGGGTACGGCCCTGCGTTGCTCGGCCATCTTTCCGGGCAGTTGACCGTCGGAAATGCTTCTTTCAGGAAGGGCGACGTCGTACCGACTGCGGCATTGGCGTTCTTGCCACCCGACCCGGTATCGAGGTTGTCGTTGAATTCGTAGGCCTCGTACTTCCCGAACGAGCCGTTTCCGTTGAAGTAGACGCCACCCCAACCTGCCCAAACGGCTCCCGTGTTGTCGGGCCGAATTCTCGTGCAGCAGGGACCATGGAATTCAACTGACAGGGTTTCGTCCCGGGTAACGAGAATTCGTTTGATCTCCTGGTAGGACACCGGGTCGTATTTCGATACATGGGCTCTGCCGCAGCAGCCTTCGAACAGCACATATACGAAGCCCTTATCGTCAATGCCGACGCCAGACGGTTCCCCGTAGAGATAGTCGCCTTTTACCGACGTGACGTATTTCCCGGTGGGGCTGAAGATGTCGACGTTGCCGAGAGCCGCCATGTAGATGTAGCCGGAGCGCACGGATGAGGACCTGTCGACGTCGAGGAAGATCTGACTTCCTATTTCGTACGGTTTGCCCCCGTAGGCCCCCGGCGACACCGGGTTTTCATTGATTTCATTTCCACTCACATAGAAGACGGAGGCCGTGAACGGGATCGGAACCCCCGTCGGGCTGAATTTTCTGATCGATCCGATCTTTTCGTTCGTTCCGACGGCGGAGCAGGCCACATAGACGTTGCCGACAGCATCCGTGGCGACTTCCTCCGGACTGCAGTTGGATCCCGTCGACCATTCTTCTTTCAAGGGATGGGTCGAGGCCGCGGACGCCGAGGAGCTTGCGAAGGCGAGTCCAATCACGGCGGCACTCAGCGCCGCTGCCAGGGTACGGCGGTATCGACGCGATCCAACCGGCCTTGCCCCCGTCATCTGACCTTCCCTTCCCTGTCCTCTAGCCACGTTCATCTCCTCAGCCATGCCTGTGGGTCGATTGACGACTGTGTTGTTTCTGCTTCTTGTGCTTCTTGTGCTTCTTGTGCTTCTTGTGCTTCCTGTGCTTCCTGACACACTTTCCGTGACGCTTGACAAAGCCCCTCTTGCATCTCTTCGCCGGTGGTTCGACAACCGGCGGCTTGGTTGCGGCCTGGGTCGTGAATGTCTGATCCGGTCCCGTCGTCGTCCCGTAGGAATTGCCAGCCACTGCCCGGAAGTGATAGGTGGTCCCCGGAGACAGGCCTCCAAGATCAGCACTCACGACATGCCCGGCCGCATCCGAACCGCCGGGCCCGTCGGCGGTGGAGGAGCCGTAGGCGGTTGAGAGGCCGTAGTCGAAGTGGACCGTTGTCGGCGCCGCGTTGGGAATCACGCTCGTCGAAAGGTGGGCCGCACTCTGAGTGACCGCAGTCACGGAGGTGACGTCGATCCGCGGCGCGTCCGGCGTCATGAAGACCTCGTCCGGACCGTAGGTGGGTCCGGTGAAGTTGATCCCGATCGCGCGAAAATGGTAGGTCGTACCGGGCAACAGGCCCGATACACCGGCGCTCACGGGATGGTTCAGCAGATCGCTTCCGATCGATTCACTGATCTCGGTCGATTCTCCGTATGCAGTACTTGGCCCGTATTCGAATAGATATACGGTGGCCCAGCGGTTCGGATTGATCTCCGCTTCCATCATCGCCCCGGTCGGACTGACGCCCGAGACGGTCGTGCCGCTGATCGTCGGTAGCGGCGCCGGCAGGGTTTCGAAGGTTTCGTCGTTGCCTTTGGTGGTGCCCTGACTGTTGACCGCTACAACCCGGTAGTGATAGGTGGAATAGGCTTCGAAGGCAACCGCTTCTGTCGAAATCGGGGTGACGCCATTCGGAGATCCCGCATCGTCGCCAGGTGGAATGGCGGTGCTGGTGCCGTATTTTGTGGTCAGGCCATACTCGAAGTAGTAGTGCGTTTCTTCGCCGTTCCCGTTGAATTCCGCATTCAGCATGATCCCCGACTGCGAAATTTCAGTCGCCGGAAGCGTTTTCAGGCCTCCCACCGCCGGGTTGGTGCTGAACGACAGATCGTCGCCTTTCGTCGTGCCGAGGCTGTTGGTCGCCACGACCCTGAAGTGATAGGTCGTCTCGAGTTCGAGTCCGGAGATGTTTGCCGTCAGAGGCGTGGCACCGGAGGGGCTTCCCGCGCTGGTGACGGGTGTTTTCGTGCCATAGGACATCGTTTTCCCGTATTCGAAGTAGTACGACGTTGCATCGGCATCACCCACATAGGAGCCGTTGAGGGTCGCGACTTTGGCGCCCACTTCCGTCGCAGCCGACGTCGCGAGGCTCTGGACCGCGGGAAGGGTTTTGAAGCTCTGATCCCCCCCGGGGCTCACGCCGAGGCCGTTTTCTGCGACGACGCGGAAGTGGTAGGTGGTGTCGGGAAGGAGTCCGCTCGGAGAGAACGAGAGGGGGGTCCTGGGTGGGAAGACCGGTGAGCCCGCGCTCGTTCCCGGCGGGACGGCGCTTGTCGTTTCGTAGCCCGAGATACCCCACTCGAAGTAGTATTTGGTTTCTTCGCCGTTGCCTTCGAAGGACGCGTGCAGTTCCGCTGAGGTTCTCGTGACTGCGGACGCCGCTTCGGTGAGGAGGCCCTTGACGTTGTGCGGGGTGATCGTCTTGTCAGCCCCGTAGGACCTTCCACCGAAGTTGGCATTGCCGACGACCAGCCGATAGTGGTAGAGCGTCTCTCCGAGAAGCCCGGGAAGACTGGCGGTGACGGGGGTCACACCTGCATACGGGGTGGCCTGGTCGCACGCCTGCGTGGACCCGTATTCGGGCGATGTTCCGAATTCGAAGAAGCATTCGGTGATGTTCCCCCCACCGTCGGGATCCGCGGTCCCCCCCACCGCCGTGTTGCCGGTCGGTTCCCCGGTGGTTGATTTGGGCACGTTGGCGCCCGGTATTTCCTTGACCTTGCCGTTGCTCGTGCCGACGTAGAGCGTGTCGGTCGATTCGTTGACCGCGAGCCCCGTGACGCTGTTCTTGGTCGGGATCGTCTCGAGCAGCGCACCGGTGATCGTGTCGTACGCTTTGACGAAGGCGCCGGTGCCGGGGCCGCCGATGTAGAGGACGTGTTTGGCGCCATTGACGACGAGGCGGTTGTTGTTGCCCGAGGTCGAGGTGATCTGTTTCTTGGCGGAGTAGGAGCTGGCGGCCGTGTACTGCCAGACGCCTGTGCTGCCGTAGGACGACGCGTACAAGTCGTTGTTGGAGAGGTCGATGGTGAGCTTGCAGATTGCCGAGGCCCCTTCGGACATGCTGACCGTCAGGTTCGGGGAAGATCCACCGCTCGCGGGGTAGCGAACGGCGCTGTTGGGGTACTTCCCCCCCCAGACGTTGCCCGCATTGTCGACGGCAACGCCGCATATCTCGCCACCGGCGTTGACGGGCCAGCCGCCGAGGCTGCCGCCGCTTTCGTTGAAACCGTAAATTTCGTTGCCGTCGGGAGTCCCGTAGATGTTGTTTTTCGAGGCGCCGCCGCTGTTGTCGACGGCCATGTCGGAATCGCAGCAGCCGCCGGGCACCGATTTCGGAAACGGGCCGCCAAGCGGAGTGAAGACCCCTGGGGACGGGGCGCTGAAGCCGTAGAGCGATCCCGAGCTCAGGACGTAAAGGCGCTTGTTCTCCTGCTGGAATGCCAACGTGTTGATTCCGCTGATCGACGTCCCCGACGTGCCGTCGCTACCGAATTGGGTGGTGACGGTCGTGTGGCGGTATTCCGCCGAGGCCGGGGTCACGGTGAGGGCGAGGAGCAGGGTGATTAGAACGCCGAGTGTGCCGAGGCGACCAACGGACCGCCGCGCTGAGGACGTACCACTCCCTTTGGAGGGCCACCCCGCAGGGAAGGTGCCGTGAGAACCACCTCGGCGGGCCGGCCCGGTGCCGGCACCCTGAGTCGATTCCGCGAACAGCGATTCCGCGTATCTCACTCGCTCCACTCCCTTGAATTCCCGTGAGCCCCGTGCTGTCCGTGCGACACGCTGTCCGTGCGACACGCTCCGGCCAAGGCTCCATTTCCCTGATTCCCTGTACTGCGGACCTGCTCCCAAATGCCTGGACTAGGCAACCCTGTTCCTAGATCCTGGATGAGGATAAACACATAGGGGTATGAATGTCAAGACACACATTCGTGCACAAGTTCAACGAGCGACTCGAAACCGCTCAGGAGCGGGAAATGTCCGCGTCGATCACGGGGACACGCGAATGTCTCAGGAGAGACCTTGGGGAGATCAGCCCACGGGCGAGCAGCCGCGAAACGACTTTGACGGCCATCTCGAGGCCGCCATATAAGGTCAGTGCGCCACGCACGAAGAAGTGGCCGGAGGGGCAGGTTCGGTAGAGGAGGGTCTGCTCCTTGACCTTTGTCCGACTCGCCGGCGGCGGCGGCACCGTATGAAATCGAACCCCGGCGGCATGTGCACGGGATGAGGCCGTCGTGTGACAAAGCTGTCGACCGATGCCCGGCCGCACGGCGGTACGGCGCGCCCCCGCGCCCCCTATCCCGTCGGCGTACAGGGCAGGACGTGGGTGATCTTCAGCCGGGTGTCGGGGGCGAAGAGGACTTCGCCTTCGGTGAAGTAGTGGCCGCTCGGGCAGCCCGCGGACAGGTAGCTCGCCTTCTGGCCATGGCGGGTGAAGCGGCGGTCGATCTTGATCCGGAACCCGGTCACGGAGCCGGCGCCGCCGGCGATCTGGGGGATCCGGGCGTCGGCGTGGAGGCCGAAGTGGCCGCGGTGGATGCGGGTGATCCTGACCACCGCGACGACCGCGGTCGGTGCCGGGACGGCGACGTAGGTGTGGATGAAGAGGGTGGTCCTGCCGCCGTGGACGCCGCCGTTGAAGAGGACGATCGGGCCTTTGGCCGAGAACGGCGCCTGTTCGGGAAAGGCGACTTCGACCTCGCCCTCGCCGGAGCCGACGATCGCGCTGCGGCAGGCGCTCTTGGCCTCGACGGTCGACCGGGCTTCGAGCCTGCCCCGCCTGCAGACCGGCAGGCCCCGGGCGTCGAGCTGGATCGTCTTGTCGAAGTCGGCGATCACCGCCGAGAGGGCGGGCGGGTGGCTGCCGTCAGTCGTCCCGATCCGTCCGTTGAGGCTCGCCGCGATCGGCGCCCGCCCGCGCCGCGGCAGCTTGGTCGGCGAGATCCCGCCGTTGTCGCGGAGGAAGAGGTTGCCGACCCGGACGACCTCAGGCTTGCCGAGGCTGCTCGCCGCGAAGACGAGTGCGAGCGCGGCCGCGACGGCCAGGGCGCGCAGGAGATGACGGCTCCGCCTCATGCCCGGAAACGCTCCTCGATCCGGCGCCCGAGCGCAGGGCCTGATCTGTGCAGATCCGCGGCCCGGCGGTTCCGGTTCGGTGAGGCGGCGGGCTAGGGTCGGTTGCCTCGGCCTCGAGCGCTTCCAGGGAGAGGGCGACTTCGAGGTCGGCCGCCAGGGAGTCCAGCGGGCGCCCGAGGATGCGCTCCACCGTTTGCAGCCGCTTGCCGAGCGTGCGCCGGTTCAGGCCCAATGCCGCCGCCGCCGAGGAGACGTTGCGACCCGCCTTGAAGTAGGCCCGCAGCGCGGCCAGCAGGTTCTCGCCGTCGCGGCGGCCCTCGAGCGGCGCCAGGTAGAGCCGTCCGGAAGGAGGCGACCGCGAGTTCGTCGCGAACGATCGAGGCGAGCAGGGTGACCTCCGCGTAGCGGAGCAGGGGCCGCCCGCCGCGCTCGGCGATCGGCAGTGCCGCCTTCGCCTGGCGGTGGCTGAAGCGCCAGCCGGCGAGCCGCTCGCCGGGCTCGCCGACGGTGATCAGGATCCCCTCCGGGCGGATCTCGCGGAGCGCCCGCACGGCTTCCTCGGCCTCGAGGGGCCCGCGGCCACCGAGCCAGCAGGCCCAGACCGGCTCCTCCTCGCGGCGGACGGCGAGCAGCCGCCGATCGAGCTGCCCGGCCAGCTCGCGCATCGCCTCGGCCGACCCCTCCCCCCTCGCCATCAGGCCGAGGTGGTGGGCGTCGAGGTCATACCCCAGCTCCGAGTGGTCGACGAGCTCGCCGGCGAGCAGGCTCTTGACGCACTCGCGCCGCCGCTCCGCCGTGCCGACGGGCCGGTTTTCCGCCTCGCGCGCATACTCGGCGCTGATCGCGGTGAGCAGGCGGTCGCCGAGCGTCGCCTGGGCGCCGAGCAGGCGACGCAGGTCCGCGTTCGGCAGCCCGGCCCGCTCCGCCTCTTCGACGAGGAAGTCGCCGAAGAGGGCGTTGCCGGCGAAGTAGCGACGCATGACAGTGTCGAGGGAGACGCCGTCGCGCGCGTCGAGGCGGGCCTGGGCGAGCAGCGCCGGGGGAACGACGGGAGCGCGGCGCTCGCCGACCTCGAGCACGGCGAGCCGATGCTCGACGGCGGCGACCAGGGCGGCTTTCAGGCCCTCGAGATAGGCGGGGTCGGCGACCTCGCGGGGGTCGGAGATCGCAAAGACGCGGGTCGCGATCGCCGTTTCGATCTCGGGCAGCCGCTCGCGCAGCCGGCCGGCCAGCTCGGCCCCACCCCGGTCTGGGGGTCGGCGGCGGCCACCGGCTTGGCGAATCGTGTCTCCCAAATCCACTCCTTCCCTCGACAGCCGGCCGGCTACCCGCGCTTCTTTGCGCTTCGCGGGCTTGATCTTCACGCTGCGGGTGGTCGTCCGGCGCTCGCCGGCGGTGGTCGTCGAGACGACGGTCAGCGTTGCCTTCAGCTTGCCGTTCTTCCTCAGCCTGGCCCGCGCCCTGCCGTTCAGCCTCACCCTCAGCGCCACGGTCTTGCCGGACTTCACCTTGGTCCTGCCGGCGCCGTACGCGACGGGCTTGCCCTTCCGGCCGGAGCCGGGCGCGATCGCCGCCCGTGCCCCGGTCACCGGCGCGGTCAACCTCTGCGCGGTGTTCGCGATCGGCGGGTTGGTCGCCGTGCCCAGGGTCACGGTCCTGCCGTCGGCGCCGACCCGCAGCGGCCTCTTGATCAGACTCAGCCCGCCTCCGCCTCCGCCCGCGCCGGTGGGGGTCGGCGTCGGGCCGGCCCCGTCCGCGAAGTGTGAAGCTGGCGAGCATCTGGAAGCCGTAGATGCCGTACGGGCTGCGGAACTCGCCGTTGGGACCGGTCGGCGCCGGGTAGTAGGCGTAGACGCCGTCGAAGTCGGTGATGCTCTGTTCGCCGACGTGGCCGGTGTAGCGGATCGGCAACGACGCGGTCGGGCGAGAGCACCGAGACGGCGAGCTGGTCGCCGAAGGAGGTGTCGCCCGGGATGCTCAGGTTCGCCTCTTCCGTGGCCGAGACGTGCAGGCTCTGGGGCACCGTGGCCACCTGGTTCGCCGGGACCGTGAAGGTCGGGCCGACCTGCTTGACCTGGCAGCAGACGTAGTCGGGTTTCGAGGGGACGCTGCCGGCCGAGAGGCCGGCGGTGAGCACGACGACCTGCATCGGCCCGGGGTTCGCCATCGCCGGCAGGGTGACGCTGGTCACCGTGCCGCTGCCGCCGGTTGCCGGGATCGGGGCGATGTCGGTGCCGACCGCCGGATTGCTCCACCCCCACATGCATGACTGGGAGCCTTCCGTGCCCGGGTACGCTCCGAGTGCCGGGGGGTAGAGGGGCGCGCCCAGCGAGCAGGTCGCGCCGGGAAAGACCTGCTGGTTGGGGTTGCCGCCGAAGGTCGTGTCGGCGCCGGCGGTCGCCGCGAAGGCGAGGACCAGGGTGAGGATGGCGGCGAGGAGGAGTGCGCCGCAGGCCCGGAACGCTCCCCTGTGGGTCGGGCTGGCCGGCATCACGCCAAGCCTAATGGCTCCCACGCCCGTGGGGGGAAGGAAGCGAAGCGCCGACCCTCACCGCCGTGGGAGACTCGGATTTCGGCCCCCCATGGGCGCTGACCAAAAACCGGAGGATCTATGCGAAACCTGCGTTCCAAGCTCACCTACTCGAATGTGATGGTGACCGTGCTGGCATTCATCGTCCTCGCCGGCGGCTCGGCCTATGCGGCCTCGAACCTCGGCAAGAACGCGATCAAGTCGAAGAACATCGCCCCGCACGCGGTCAAGAACAAAAACCTGGCGAAGAATGCGGTCAGGACCAAGAACCTGGCGAAGGGCGCCGTGACCGCCGCCAAGATAAAGGCCGCCTCGATAACCCGTACCCAGCTGGCGGCCGGGACCCTGGCGGGGCTCCAGGTGGCCGAAGTCCAGAGCAACCCGGTGCCCGGCTTCGGGGGAGGCCCGAGCCCATCTGCGGGGACCCCCGTCCCGCTCACCGGCACGACCACCTTCACCCCTGCCGTCGGGAAGTCGTACATGCTGCTGACCGAACTCCGGGGCAACCCGGTTGACGCCGATGGCGAAAGCGGCGAATTCAAACCCTGTTACGGAGAAGTGGTGATGTTGGCCAACAACCAGCTGATCAGCTGGACCGAGATCTACGCCAGCGCCGAGGGCACGTATGACGTCTACAAAAACGAACCGGTCGGAGCGAAGGCCGCAGCGATCGGCCTGCAGGAACAGGGCAAACCGGTGACCCTGACCGCCGTCTCGCTCACCAACGGCAACTGCGGACCGATGACCGCGTCGTTCAAGGGCACCGTGATCGAGCTGGGCTGAGGGTCCGCGGATGGGCTCGGGGTGGCGGCTCTCGGGCCGCCGCCCCGAGCCGCCCGTGTCCCGATTCGGCTGCCGGCGGAGCCCCCTGCTCGATGGGACTACGATGGACGGGAGAACCAAGCCGAGCCCCGATCGCCAATTGTTGATCGCCAGGAGCGAAGATGCTGGTCACCGACGCCTATAGGGCACATTGAAGTTGCGGCGGGACAGCGACGCCGCGATCTCCGAGTATCGGCGGTCCTTCGGGTTCGCCCTCCGAGACGGCGACCCTGCAAAGGCCGAAGCAATCGCGGAGGAGGCGGTTCAAGCTGGAGTCAGCGTCGAGGTGTTCTACGCGAAGGTGATCGGCCCGGCGCAGGAATGGATCGGCGACCTCTGGCAACAAGATGAGGCTTCGGTCGCCGCCGAGCACCTTGCGACCACGATCAGCCAGGGGGTGATGGCGCGGCTCTACCCGCATCTACTGAAGACCGAAATACGCTCCCGGGCAAAGGTGATGCTTGCCGCCGCCGAGGGCGAGCTGCACATTCTCGGCCTGCGGATGGTCGCCGACACGCTCGAGGGTGCCGGATTCGACGTGCGCAACCTGGGGGCGGACGTGCCGGTCGAGGCGGTGCTCGAAGCATGTCGAGTCCACGAACCGGCCGCCCTCGGGCTCACCGTGAGCATGTGGCTGAACGTGCCGACCCTGATCCGCGAGATCGATGAGGTCGCGGCGTTGGATCGTCCTCCCGCCATCTTCGTGGGCGGCCGGGGAGTTGCCCGCGCGGCGGGCATCGGCCTCAATGTCCCAGTCGTGGCGGGGTGCGATGAGACCGTCGCAGAGGTCACCAGATTGATCGACAGCGTCGACCGAGCGCCTCCGGTCGACGCTGAATTGATGGCACGGGTGCCCCTGCGCCGCTCCCGGCCAAGAAGCGACCGCAATGCGGAGGAAACGGTCGCCGGCGCCTTCTCCGCGACAGCGCTGGTCGCGGCCGACTCGGCGCGGGAGGCGGCACGCGATGCCTACCGGCTGGAAGGGCTCGCGTACCGGGATGCGCTCACGGGCCTTTGGAACCGCCGGGCCTACGACGATCGGATCGCCGAGCTCACCGACCAACCGGATGGCTCCGCGCTGATGCTCGACGTCGACGAATTCAAGTCGATCAACGACGCCGTGGGCCACGAAGCGGGCGACGCCGTCCTCGTCGGGGTCGGAAAGGCGATCCTCGACAACCTCCGCCCGGGCGATTTCGGCGCGCGGTTCGGTGGCGACGAGTTCGTCGTCCTCCTTCCGGGACTGGATACGGACGAGGCGACCGAAATTGCCGAGCGGATCAGATCGGCCGTCGAGACAACACTGCGGGATCCCCCGGTAACCGTGAGCATCGGCCTCGCCGGGCTCACCGACGACAGCCGCCGCACCGCGCTCTCGATCGACCAGGCCCTCTATGCGGCAAAGCGGGCCGGCCGCAACACCGTGACGAGCTGGGTGGCCTGACCGGATGTACGTATCCGTCTCCCATCTACGGGTCCCGCCGGAGCAGGCCTCCGATTTGGTCGCCGCATTCCGCAAAAGGCTCGGCCGGGTCGAGCGGCATGAGGGATTCCACGACCTTGAAGTGTGGCAATCGGATCGAGACGCCGGAGAGATCGTGATGGTGAGTCGCTGGCAGGACCGCGATTGCTTCAAGGCCTACATGAAGAGCAGGGACCACCGCGATTCCCACGATCGGATCCCCGCGGCCGTCAGGGACGGCATCAAGCTGGAGGCCCTCGAGCACATGCATACCTACGACGTGGTCGCCCAGTGAACGGCACCTCCCCTCCCGGGGGGGCCGCACCCCCCGCAGAGGCCTTTCACCCGGACGGTACCCCGATCGACCTGGGCGCCATCGCGCTGAGGATCTGCGAGCTCTACCGACGGGAGTTCCCTGACGAAGAGGAGCGCTACGGGGACGCCGGCGTCAAATGGTGCGTGCATGACAACCAGTACCTGCTGGGATGGGCGATTCAGGATGCTCGCGACGGAACGGTGCTGCTCAGCGATCAGACCAAGTGGCTGAACAGCGTCCTCGACAGCCGCGGGTTCCCGGCGGGTCGGCTGATGCGAAATCTCGAGATCGCCGCCGACGTGGCGGTCCAGAGCGCAGAGCTGGGAGAACTTGCGAAGCCCACCGGAGACGCCTTCAGGGACGCGGCGAAGGAGCTGCCTCCACCGCGCTCCACTTAGAGAGCCGGCAAGCCCAGGCTAGGGTTGCGAGCATGGAATCCAAGCCGATCGACCCGGGCGACTTCCGCGAGGCGCAGCACAGGCACTGGGACTCCGCTGCGGTGGGATGGATGCAGTGGAGCGAGTTCAATGACAGCGCAGACGGGCGGATCAGCGAGCGGCTGGTGGAGCTCGCCGGCGTGCAGTCGGGAAGCCGGGTCCTGGACGTCGCCGCCGGCTACGGCGAGCCGGCGCTCACCGCCGCGCGTAAGGCCGGCCCGGAGGGCCGCGTTGTGGCGACCGACATCTCCGCCGAGATGCTCGCGTTCGGGCGTGAGCGTGCGGCGGCGGCCGGCTTGGGCAACGTCGAGTTCATGGAGTCGGACGCCTCCAGCCTCGATTTTCCGCACGAGAGCTTCGACGCCGCCGTCTCGCGCTGGGGCATCATCTTCGAGCCCGATGCGGAGGCCGCCGCGGGGCGCATCCGGGGCTTCCTCAAGCCGGGCGCGCGAATCGCGATCGCCTCATGGGGCGAGCCCGACCAGGTCCCCTTCCTCTCGATTCCGATGAGGACGACGAGGGAGCGGCTGAACGTGCCCCCGCCCCCGCCCGGAACGCCCGGGCCCCTCTCCCGGCCCACCCCCGCCGCGATCGGCGGGCTGCTCGAAGGAGGTGGGTTCTCGAACGTCGCGGTGGAGCAGGACGAGGTCATCTTCGAGTTCGACTCCCCGGAGCACTTCACCGCTTACGTCAGGGCGATCTCCGCCCCGATCCGGGCAATGATCGAGCAGCACGCAGGCGAGGCCCAGGAGGAGGCCTGGGACGCGATCACGCAGGCCGCAGCGGAAGCGGGGGGCGGCTCGAAGCCGCTGATCTTCTCGAACGTTGTGCTGCTCGCCTCTGCAACCGCCTAGCGGTGGATCAGCAGCTTGCCGTGCCGGTGAACCGGGCGCCCGCCCGGCGGCGCGATCCATACGTCGAGCCTGCTCTTCAGCTTGCGATGACGGCGCAGTAGCTTGCGGCCGGGCTTCGTCAGGCGGGCGACGACGAGCCGCTTGCCCCCGGCGCGCTTGACCAGGGCCCGGGCGAGGACTCGCTTACCCTTCCTCACCACCGCGCGCACGCGGCCGCAGCGAGCCGAGCAGGCGACGCGTGCGACCGTCAGCTTCCCGTGGCGCAGCCGTGCTTGCCGGAACAGCTTGGCGTGCGCGCCGACCTTCGCCGGCGGCGCGGCCGACGGCGTCGGGACCGACCCACCCGCAGCCGCGGTAGCCGCGCCGCAGTTCGAGTTGCCGCCGGTGCCGGGAGTCGCGCCGCCCGCGTCGGGCTGGAGCGTCAACCGAAGCCGGTCGATTTCCTTCGAGCCCTCTTTGACGATCGGGATCGTCACGTTGCCGGAGGCGCCGTCGCTGTAGGGGTTGCCGTACATTTCGGCGTATTCGTCGATCACGGCGGCGTACTGCTCGCAGGTCGGGAAGGGAGAGAGCGACCCGCGGGCGTGGCCGAAGGCGGGCTGGTTGAAGCCCACGTCGCAGTACGAGTAGGGGCCGCTGGTCATGCGGTTGAAGGGGGCGCAGAAGTCGAGCGCGTCGTTGCCGTAGACACCGTCCCAGTAGCCGGCCATGAAGCCGACTAGGACGTCGTGGCGGATCTGCCCTTCGAGGTTGTTGGGCGTGCCTTTGCCGCTGTAGACATTTTCGATCAGTTCGCCGCCGGGCATCGTGAACGTCGGCGGAGCGGTCCCGGCGTCCGGCCCTTCGGCGCTGCCGCTCAGGGTGATCGAGCCGTCGGCGGCGAAGGTGCCGGAGTAGCTGGAGTAGGTGTGCAGGTTCGGGGGGGCGTTGAAGGTGCTGTGCAGGTGGATCGTCTTGCCCGCCAGCGAGCGCACGTAATCGCCGAGATCGGGATACGCGGCGGACTCGATCGGCGAGAGCACGCGGATGATTTCCCCGCCGCTGCGGATCGTCGATTCCGGCCCGCCCGGGATCCCCTGCAGGGCGGAGAAGATCGTGTCGGAGTTGGCGGAGGCGAGTTCGGACACGTGTTCGCCGCCGTCGAAGGTGTCGAGCCGCATGCCGATCGCGAACTGTTCGAGCGCGGTCAGGTTGGCCACGTCGCCGTCGGCAGGGGTCAGGGTCATCTCGATCCAGTCGAACCGCGTCGACGAGTGGAAGTCGATCGGTTCGGTCGCCCCCTGCGGACCGTAGGCGACCAGGACGCGGCCCGAGATCAGCTTTTGGACATCCAGCATCAGGGTCGAGCCCGGGGCGGAGCCGAGTTCGATCGGTGTGTTGCTGGAATGTCCGGTCACGTCGTAGTTCCCCGGGTTGGCCGTGTACGGCGTGATCCAGGCTTGCTTGCCGCTGTCGTTGACGACTTCGAGCTGCAGCGCCGGCGCAGCGCTCGGCAGGGCGAGCAGGGCGAGGATGGCGGTGAGCAGCAGCGGGCGGAGCAGCGGCAGCGGGCGGGATCGCATGCAGGACCAATCGACAGCCCGGCTCCGCTCCTTGAGCAACGGGGCCCAGCCCGCCGCGCCAGGAGAAATTCCGGACCAGATCCCACTCCCGCCCAAGATCAGGCAAGATCACGGAACCCCTGGATCTGCCCGGAATCTCGAATGCGCCCGACGAGAATCGAACTCGCGACCTTCGGCTTGAAAGACCGACGGCCAGCCGCATCAGGACGGGGCTTGCGCGTTTTTTGAGACGGAGATGAGACGGACGCGCAATTCGGCGATGATCATCCTGCTGGCAGCCGAGCCTCAGCCCCGGGGCTCGTGTCTCATCCCACGCATGCGCCTACGACATTTCGTGTCGTAAATGTCGTAGGGAAAGAGAGGGGGGTCAACCTCTCATTCCGAATCAGGGGTCTCCGGCAACAGCATGAGCGCTGCCTCAATCTCCGCATAGCGATTGTCGAAGGTCCTTTTGGTCATCAGCTCGCGTAATGCGCCATGGATGTCGGGTTCGCTCGCGTTCAGGATGTCGATCATGTCGTCCAGAAATCGGTGTGCGGCGATCGGTGCGGAGCTCCCCGGGCGCCAGGAGAACGGGAAAGGTCTCCTCTGTGGCGCCCGGGGGCCCTGCGGCCTCAGCAGGTGGAGGCGATCGACAGAAGTAGACCGCTCCCCTGCCTCGGAGTACTGGCTTGGCGCCTCCCGGATAGGGAGTTCCGGGGGCTCCGGTGTGCTGGCCGGCCCTCGCCCAAGAGAGAGATCAAGAGCGAGGGGTAGCCTTCTCCCCCGACGTAGGTCGTGGGGAAGCCTTGGTAGATCGGAATCGAGGTCAACTCAAGCTCAGCCCTTTGGCGTGCAGGCGCGGACGATCTCGCCTCCAAGCTTTTCGTTATTGGTGAAGACCGCTTCGGCGTCCGCCGATAGGAAAGCACAAAACGGACTCAACGGCAAGTTGCCTTTTCTGAAGATAAATAGCACTGCCTGAACCGGCGCCGAGTTCACCTTTCCTTCAGAAAGGTATCTACTATCCGCTAGGACGGTTTGCAGGCGCAGGATACGGTGGGGTGGCGAGTGATTGCCGGCGGCGCGGGAGGTTTGGTGGAGCGGCGAGCAGGCGAGCGCCGGTCTTGGTGACGAGGAGGTCCTACAATGAGCGCGGGCCGGAAGGGAAACCGACCCGAAGTAGGAGGCGCTCGGGCGAGAGAGAGGGCGAATGCCGTTGAGCGAAGCTGAGAAAGTGGCGGATGCGGCGGTCCGCACCCCGTGGGGAGATGCCTCGGAGCTGAGGCAGCGACGGCTCCATCCGGGCGCCGGCACGCCGCCCGAGGAGGTTACGCGCAGCCAGCGCGAGCGCCTCTACGGTGCGATCGTCGCGCTCAGCTCTGAGCAGGGCTTTGAGGCGACGACGGTCGCCGACGTACTGACGCTGAGCGGCGTCTCGCGCAGCGCCTTCTATGAGCACTTCGCCAACAAGGCCGAGTGCCTGACCGAGGCGGCGAGCGAGCTGATCGAATCGGCGCTCGGGGCGTTGGGGCCAGCGGAGGAAGACGGCGATCGGCCCGCGGCGCAGTCGGCCTTCGAGGCGTTCTTCGCACTCCTGGCCTCCCAGCCGGCGGCGGCACGGGTCTGCTTCGTCGACCTGCACGCGGCGGGAGAGGCGGGCGAGGCGATCGGCGAGCGCGGCGAGCAGGCCCTGGCCTCGAGGGTCGAAGCGCTGGGCGGATGGCCGGGCGATCAAGAGATCGACCCCGAGCTGGTGCGGGCGTTGGTTGCCGGGCTGTGCAAGCTGATCCACACTCGCCTCACCCGCGAAGAGGCGGCTGAGCTGGAGGGCCTGGCGCCCGAGCTCTGGCAATGGCTGGCGAGCGTCGCGCCGCCGCCCGGGCCGCTGGCGGTGCCGCGGCGGGCGCGGGCGAGCGCCGGGGGAGCCTTTGCGGGCTACACGCCGAGCGAACGGATCGCGCGGGCGGTGGCGGAGGTGATCGCCGAAAATGGCTATGGGGCGATGAGCACCGATGACATCGCGGCCCGCGCGGCGATCTCGCTGAGCACCTTCTATGAGCACTTCGCCGACAAAAGCGACGCGGTCCTGGGGGCGCTGGAGATGAGCGGCGCCCAGGTGGTGGCGCTGGCGGTGCCGGCGGCGCGGCGGGCCGGCGATTGGCAGCAGGGCGTGCGGGCGCTCTATGAGGCGATCTGCGCCTACTTCGCCGCCGAGCCGGCGATGGCCGAGCTGGCGCTGGTCGGCGTCTACGGCGCCGGCGCGGCGGCGCTCGAGCGGCGCGACCGGGTTATCGATTCGCTGGCGGCAATGCTGGCGCCGGGCTTCGAGGAGAACCCGTCCGCGCCGGCCGTGAGCGCCGAGGCGATCGCGGCGACGGTCTACGCATTGATGCGCGAGCAGGTGCGGCGCTTGGGACCGGAGAGCCTCGGCGCCGTGGTGCCGCTCGCCACCTACATCACCCTGGTCTCCTTCGTCGGGCCCGAGCGGGCACTGGCGGTCGCCAACGGCGAGCGCGGCGCCAAACACCTAGTCTCGAAGGCTGGCCCGCGTCGGGCGCGAAGACGGTGAGGATCAGGATGCGATGCGTCAACGGGCGAAGACGCGAACGACCGTTACCCTCAACCAGGATGTGATCTGCGCCGTCAAGCGCCGTCAAGATCAGAGCGGCACGCAGCGGTAGGCGCAACTCCGAGATGATCGAGGACAGCCCGCGTCGCGACCTCGGTCTTGGGGCCCTCGAGGAGGCCTGGGCGGGTCAAGTCGGCACCAGAGGCCGAGGCAATGGAGCTCGCCGAGGCTGATCTGCACGCGATGCGCAGGGAGAGGCGGGCGGTTCTGACCCCCAATCGACGACTATGTGATCGCCGTCCCCCAGGCCAATGACGCCACCCTTGTCTGCGCTGACAGGCACCTGCTCGGCCTCACGGACGAGGCCCGGATCTACTCAGCGGCCGACTTCCTGGCCGCCCTCGGCAGATATCCCGGTCCTTATTGGTGCGGCGAGAGGTCGGGCGGCGGCAGGATGCGGAGCTCCTCCTCGGCGGCCTCGGCGCCGAGGTATGGGAAAACCGCCGCGTACATCAGCTCGGGGATCTCCTCCTCCCCCAGTCCCAGTTCGCCTTCGGCGACGGCCTCCTGGATGCGGGCGAAGACGACGCCGCCGACGCCGATCGCGGTGGCGAGGCCAGGCCCTTCCTCGCCGCCGGCCTCCGAGGACCCCTCGTTGAGCAGGTTGACGAGGCGGTTGAAAGTTTCGAGGAAGACCTCCTGGGCGCGCTTGCCGGCGTACTGCACCTCGACCGCTGCGAGCCGGGCGACGCGCTCGTCGGCGCGCAGATAGCGGAGCAGCGCATAGGCGGTGGCGCGCATGCGATCGCGCCAGCCGCTCTCCTCGGCGACGGCCTCGGTGGCGCGGACAAAGAACTCGTCGTATATCTCGCCGAGCACGGCGGTAAAACAGCCGTCGAGATCCGGGTAGTGGCCTTTGAAGGTCGCCTCGTCCATGCCTGCGCGCTCGAGCAGGTGCTTGAGCTTGAGCTTCTTGTAGCCGCGCTCCGCGCAGAGGTCGAGTAGCGCCTCACGGAGGCGGCGCGCCTCTTGTGTGGTCCCATCGCTCATCGTCCTCGGTAACTATGTATCTCACAAGCGGGCACGCGAGCGTCGCGCGGTAAGCAGCGCGCGTGTGCCACGCCCGCGACGGCGCAAGAGGTGGACAGCCAGCGAAGGTTTGGCGAGGGGACCGAGGGCGGCGTAGACGGCGAGCGAGATCGGCTCGCGGCCCGGTCGCCAGGCGTCCTCATGGATCAAGTAAAGAGCCCCCATGGCGGCGAGAATCGCCTCGTGCAAGTCCCCGTCGGGAAGCGCCGAGACGCGTTCGCGGGCACCGGAGGCGATCGCGGAGAGCCGTTCGGTCGCGTGCTCCTGAGAGGAGTAGCGGCGCAGGTGGCTGGCGTCCTCGGGATCGTCGTCGAGGTCGACGAGGGAGTCGAGCAGGGCGTTCAGGCCGCTGGCCCAGGGGAAGTAGGCGGACTCGACCCTGCGGGCTTCGTCCTCGGTGGCGCCTGGTGTGGCGGCGATCGCAAGCAGGGCGCCGACACAGAGTGAGGAGGCAGCGGCGGCGGCGATCAGCTCCCACCACTCGAAGACGGGCTCGAGCTCCGAATCAGAGACGGTACGCGCAGCCCAATCGTCGAGCTGGTCGCGTACCGGTATGAAGCGCAGGGCATGGTTCAGCGCCTGCGATTCGCGACAGAGTCGCGCTTGGCGCAGAAGCGGACCGCGAGCAGCCTCGTAGGAGGGCAGCTCGCCGAGGGGCGCACGGCAGCTCTCTATCAGTTTGTTGAGGTAGCCACCATCGGCGCGAGCCGGGGCGTGCGCGTAGTAGTCGACGGGCTCGGCGGCTGGATCGAGGGCGACTTCGAACGCGCGGTGCAGAGCGAGGCCGTTGGCGAGGGGATCGTCGGAGGGACGCTCAGAGACGCCGTCGAGGTAGTCGAGCATCAGCTGGTAGGCGACGAGGCTGCGGGCGACCTCGCGGCGCTGATCGGCGGGCGCGAGGACGGCGAGGGCGGCGAGACCCTCGGAGTTGGAGCCCTTTTCGTGGTGAGAGGCGAGCGCGTCGGCGCGCAGCAGCGGGTCGGGGATCGCCTCGGCGCAGGCGAGCAGACGGCGCTGGGTGGAGCGGGCGGCGGGGAAGACGCCGAACCAGTAGCGGCGCGCGGCGGCCGCGAAGAGCCGCACCGAGCCGAGGCGGACTGTGCGCTCGCGGCGAGACACCAACACGGCCTCAGCCTCAGGACTCACGGGGAACTCTCGAGCACGCGACAGGCGCGCAGGATCGAGATGTTCAAGGCCGGCCGCGGCGAGAAGTAGAAGGTGGCGCGGGCGATCGGAACCGAGAGGATGCTGAAGCGGGGCGGCAGCGGGCAGCGGGCGCTGAGGTAGCTGCGCTCCTCGCCGGCGGCCCGGTAGCGGCGCCCAAGGGTGATCCGGAAGGAGCGCAGGCGCGGCCAGCGGCCGAGGGCGCGGCGGACGGGCGAGCGCATCAGCACCCCGTAGGGGCCGTCGTGGAGGCGTTGCAGGTAGAAGGGGAGGACGAAGGCGACTGGTGGGTAGGCGGCGTAGGCGTGCACCCAAACCGCGGGTCGCCCGTGGGCGAGGCCGTTGAAGGCGAGCAGCCGGGCGCGGGTGCGCACGGGGTCGGCGGGGTTGAGGGGGACTTCGGTGGCGATCTCGCCGCGACCGACGAGGGCGGCGCCGCAGCGGGCGAGGGCCTGGCGCCGGGTCGCATTGCGCAGTCGCGAGCGCGGGCAAAGGGGCAGGCCGGTCGTGTCGAGGCCGCCGCGGGCGCCGAAGGCGAGCTCGATCCGGTCGAGTCGGGGGGGCGAGGCGCCGTCGGCGCCGAGGACCCTGCCGTTGAGGGACAGGGAGATCGGTGCCAGACGGTGACGGGGAAGGTGTCGGGGGGAGATTCTGCCGCTGAAGTGGGCGACGACGCCGGCGCGGCCGCTCTGCTCGGCGCCGGCGGGCCCGACCGCGAGATAGGCGAGCGCGAGCAGGGCGAGAGCCGCGCCGGCGGCCAGCCTGGGGGCGGAGACCCGCATCACTGGAACCTCGAGGGCTTGAAGTCGCAGTAGTTGAAGCCAAAGGAGACGACGACGTTGTTGGCCTTGTTTCCCTCGTGGATGAACCGCGCCGAGACGCGCTGGAAGCGGGCGATGTCTTCGGCGCGCAGGGCGGCGGCGGTCCGCCCCAGGTAAACCGTCTCGCGATGCAAGGCGACGAACCAGCGGGCGAGGGTGGTGCGGTCTGCCCCGGGTCTGGGAACCGGGGAGATCGAGCTGACCGTTCGGGCGAAGATCCGCTTCGCCCTGGCGAACTTGGTCGCCGCGAGGCGGAGGCGTTCGGAGCGGACGTCGGAGCGGAAGCCGCGGACAGCGCGCTTGGTGGCATCGGAGCCGGGCTTGCAGATCGTCTCCAGCCGGCTCACGTACTCCGGGCGGGTCGGGGCTTCGGCTGCCGCACCCGAGGCTGTGGCGAGGCCGCACCCGAGGAGGAGCGCCGCGAGGGCGGTGCGAGCGAGGCGCATCAGCTCGCCGCCCCTGCGCTGGTCGCCGCGGGCGCTGGTCGGCCGCCGCGGGGAAGGAGGCGCTCGAGCCAGGCGGGAGTGCGCCAGACACGCTCGCCGATCAGCAGCATCAATGCAGGCAAAAGGACAATGCGAACGACGGTGGCGTCGAGGAGGATGGCGACGGTGAGGCCTAGGCCCATCTGGCTGACCGTCGCCACCGGAGCGATCGCGAAGGAGGCGAAGACGGCGGCCATGATCGCCGCCGCGCCCGTGATCACCCCGGCGGTCTTCTCGAGGCCGAAGCGGATCGCCGCCGCGTTGTCGCCGCCCTCGCGGTGCTTCTCGCGCATGCGGGCGAGAAGGAAGACCGCGTAGTCGATCGAGAGGCCGAAGGTGACGCCGAAGATCGCCGCCGCGCCTACTGTGTCTATATATGGATGGCCGCCGAGCGGGTAGCCCTCGGGGATCTTGCAGGCGAGGGTGACGACGCCGATCGCGGCGCCGACCGAGATCAGGTTGAGGCCGACGGCGAGCGCAGCGAGGAGCGGTGCGCGCAGCAGGACGAGGAGCATCAGGAAGGTGATCAGGACGATCGAGCCGACGACGAAGGGCAGGCGGGACTTGGTCCCCGAGCCGTAGTCATTGAGCACGGCGGCGCCGCCGCTGAGGCCGGCGCTGAGGCCGGGGCGCCCGTCGACCCGGCCCGCGAGGGAGCGCAGGCGAGAGTCGAGGCGGCGGGAGCCGGGGGTGTTGAAGCCGGAGTCGGGGACGATCAGGTAGCGGGCCGCGCCGCCGCCGCCGGAGACGTCGATCACCTCGGCGGCAAGCGAGCGGCGGGTCGGGTCGGCGCCGTCGAGCGCGGCGACGGCGAGATAGCCGGAGTCGAAGAGGCGGGGAGAGAGCTCGTCGAGCCGGCGCAGGCGGCGATCGAGCGGGTCGGCGGCGCGGGAAACGCGCTCGCCAGCGCGGCCCAGTTCGCGTTGCAGCGGGTAGGCGCGTGCCGAGCCTTCGGCGAGGCCGCCGCTGAGCACTTCGGCGCCGCCCTGGAGTTCGCCGAGGCCGCCGCCGAGCGCTTCGGCACCGCTCTGGAGTTCGCCGAGGCCGCCGCTCAGGCCCTGGGCTTCGGCGGCGAGGCGGGCGGAGCCGCCGCGCAGGTGCTTGCCGCCGGAGTAGAGCTTGCCGAGGCCGCTGTTGAGGGTCGAGGCCTGGCTGCGGAGGCGGGCGATTTCTTCGCGATTGGCCGCCAGGACCGAGGCGAGGATTTCGGCTTCGCGGGCTGCGGCGTCGAAAGCCGGGTCGTTGGCCGCCTGCGCTTCGAGGCGCTTGGCGAGGCGGCGGGCGCGCCCCAGGCCCTGGGCGGTGAGGTTGGGAAGCAGGGTGCCGAGCCCTAGCGAGATGTTGTAGGCGGTCCCCGAGGCGACGCGCTGGCCCTCGGCGAGGCGTTCTGAGCCCGCGGCGAGGCGCTCGAGCGCGCCGCTGGCCCGCTCGCCGCCTTCACCCGCTTGGCCGAGGCCGCCGGCGAGCAGTTCGGCCCCCTCCCCCGCCCGCGCCGAGCCTTCGCCGAGCAGGCCGCCGGCGGCCGAGGCTTCGGTAAGGCCGCCGCGGATCTCGGACACCGCACCCGAGGCCTGATTCAGTCGCGGTCCGATGCGGGTGAGCTCGGCGGCCGGTGATGAGCCGCCCGGCCGCAGGTCGGAGCCAAGCGCGCGCAGCGGGCGGGAGGCGGCGGCGATCGCGGCCGGGCCGATCACGGCCTCGACGCCGGAGAGCCCGGCGATGCGGCGCTGGGTGGCGGTGAGGAAGGCAAGGCGCGGGCGCGAGGTGAGCGGCCCGCGCTCGGCGGCGAGGGTGAGGATGAAGGGAGCCTGCCAGCCGGGGCCGACGGCCGCGGAGATCGTTTCGGAGTCCTGGCGGGCCTGGCTCGACGGAGCGAGCTCGTCGACCCCGGGAGAGCCGGTGTCGAAGGCGAGGGCCGGCGCCGAGAGGAGCAACAGGGGCACGGCGATCGCGACGGTGGCGAGGGCCGGGCGTCGCAGGGCGGATGAGGCGGCGGCGGCGACCCGCGAGCCCGAGCCGGGGCGCGAGCGGCCGATCTGCCCGGCGTTGATGCGCGGGCCGAGCAGGGTGAGCAGGGCCGGAAGCGAGGCCGAGGCGATCAGCACGGCGATCGCGGTGACGACGGCGAGGGCGGCGGCAAGCGAGACCAGCAATGAGCCGGGCTGGAAGAAGGCGGAGAGGAAGATCGAGAAGAACAGCGTGGCTCCCGCGATCGCGGTGGTGCGCCCAGCGCTGCGCCTGGTCACCGCGGCCGCGGTGACGGCGCTGCGACCCACGGCCAGCTCCTCGCGGAAGCGCGAGACGATCAGCAGCGAGTAGTCGACGCCGAGGGCGAGCCCCATCATCGTGCAGACGACCAGCGAGAGGGCGTCGATCGGCATCAGCGAGGTAAGGAAGACCAGGACGCCGCGGCCGGCGAGCACGGTGATCGCGCCGAAGGCGAGGGGGATCAGGGCGGCGAGAACCGAGCGGAAGACGAGGAGCAGGACGAGGAGGAGGAGCGGGGCGGCGAGCAACTCGGCGCGCTCGGCGGCAGCGAGCGATTCGTGCTGCAGGGCACGTGAGATCGTCGCGAAGCCGGACTGGGTCGCCCGCACCGGCGGGCGGATCTGGGCATCAAGCGTATCCTCGAGCCGCGGAACCGTCTCACGCATCGCCGCGGAGAGGGGGACGTGGTAGTCGAGCAGGAGCAGCGCGCGCGAGCGGGAGGTCGGAGGCGCGTCGGGGGGTGGAGCGGGCAGCTTGCGGGCCGCGGGGGCCGGGTCCCAGGGGGAGATCACGGTCAGGGTGCGGCCGCGGCGCAGAACGGTGGCCAGGTGCCGGCCCTGGCGCTCGAGCGCCCTGGCGGGTCCACGGAGGAGGACGGCCAGGGGTGAGCTCTCGCCGAAGCCCCGGCGGGCGAGGTCTTCGCCACGCGCCGACGCGGTGCCGGAGATCGCCAGCGAGGTCGGGCGCAGGTGGTCCTCGACGCCGAGGCCGATCAGGCCCAGCACGGCGACCGCGCCCAGGGTCGCGATCAGGGTCGCGATGGCGCGCCGGCGCAGCAGGCCGTACTCAGGCACGACCGTGATCTGTTCGGAGAAAACGGTCTCTCATCGTTCCCTGCAGGACTCCCGTTGCTCAGCGAGCAAAAGTATAGGGTGACCGGAAGAGCAAATTATATTTTCTGGAGATGTTAGTATCCGGATGGACTTTCGAGCGGGGGACGAGCGGGGGACGATATGACGAGGGATATGACACTTCATACGGTAAGGCGGCTTTTGCCGCTTCTCGTGATTGGTCTGGTGGCGACGTCGGCGGCCATTGCTCAAGCCACCACCGAAACGAAGGTCAAGGGGACTCTGGTGACTACGGTCTCCGCGAAGCTCTCGCCCCATCGGCTGCCCCGGTCCGGCCGCGCGCCGGTAGCGGTCTCCCTCGGCTGGAAGGTCTCGACAAGCGACGGCAGCGAACCGCCCTCGCTGAAGAAGCTGCGAATCGAAATCAACAAGAACGGGATCCTCGACCCGACCGGGCTTCCCGTCTGCCCTTACGACAAAATTCAGCCGGCTTCGACCGAGCGGGCGCTTCGTAGCTGCCGCTCCTCGCTTGTCGGCCGCGGCTCGTTCGCCGCCCTGATCGGCCTGGAAGGCCAACAAACTTATGTATCCAAGGGCAAGATGGTCGTCTTCAACTCGAAGAAAGGGGGCAAGCCGGTCCTCTTCGGCCAGATCTACTCGGCGCGGCCGTTCTCCAGCTCCTTCGTGATCATCTTCAAGGTCTCCAGGGTTAAGAAGGGTGCCTATGGCACGACCCTGACCGCGGTCCTGCCCCCCAACCTCAGGGCCTGGGGCAACCTGACCGAAATCAAGATGAAGCTTTCGCGTCAGTACGGCTACAAGGGCCACCGGCGCAGCTTCCTCTCGGCCAACTGCCCGACGCCCAAAGGGGTGCCCGCCGCAAGCTTCAGCCTCGCTCGCACGAGCTTCTCCTTCGAGGGAGGCGAGAAGGTGTCTTCCACCCTGACCGACGACTGCAAGGTGAGGCGCTGACGCGCGGCTGATCTTCCTCGCCGGACCCGCAGGGAACTGAAAGGCGAGTCCCGAACCATCGGTGCGCGCCGCCCTGCGAAACGAGGGTGACACCAGCCCGCTGGGCGCGGGCACACAGACCGTTGCTGTTGACGGCCAGGCCGCGCTTGCCGCCTGCCAGGGCGAGCGCGACGCGTGAGATGGGGACGTCCGGAAGGTGGTCGAAGACGATGCGGACCTTGCCGCGCCTGGCGGCAACTGCGCCGCGCAGGAGAATGTCAACCTGTCCGTGGAGCTCAACGCCGAGGCCCGGGTACTTGCCCGAAGTTTCGACCAGGGTGACACGACCTTGGAGCGGTCGATCGAGAAGCGGACTCCAAACAGTGGCCGACCCGATCGCCGCCGGTGCCGGACAGCTCTCGGCAGCGAACTGCTCCCGGTTGCAGATGGCGCGCAAGTGAAGAAGGTCGATCAGCATGCTGCGTGGAACGGCGACGGCGACGCGACGCAGGTTTGCGTCCTGGGCGCGCGGCCTCACCACGGCCCGCAGGGCCGGGTGCCCGTGTCGCCTCACGCTGCCGGTCAGGCGTAGCCGGACCCCGTACTTAAGTCCGAGAGCGCGGCATTCGGCAAGCTGAAAGCGACTCGAGACCGCGGTTGCGGCTCCCGAAACGGGGGCTACTGTGGCGTCGAGCGAGGTCGGGTCGCAGCTCGTCGGATTGAGGGTGAATTCGGGCCTGTCGAGCCGGACCTGGATGGACCGGACATCGAGCGCGACGCCCCGCACCGCGGTCGGAAGGGGGTCGATTTGTGCCGTGACCCGGGCGGTTTCCGGGTCGACGTGGAGCGCCGCTCTGGTCACCTCCGTGCCCAAGTCGAACGGGCCCGCGATCACTGGAGTGACGAACGCCAGGCTGACGGGCGCCCCCTTGAAGGGCCCGGCCAGGTACACGTCCCCGCGCATGTAGTAGGGCGAGACGCCGGCGCCGGCACCCACCCACACGTCGCCGACATCAGAGGCGGCGGGGCAGGATGGGTCGGCGAGCTCGTCACTCCCGTCCCTGTGCGCGGCGGCGGACAGCGCGTCATTGGGGCAGCTGCGGATGTCAGCCAGTTTCGCCGTCAGGCCGGGGGGCAAGGAGAGGGTGACCGAGTGGAATTCCTGTGAGCCGTCGGGACGGCTCAGGCTCATGACGAAGGGCGAGTACCCGGCCGCGATCGGGGCGATTGTGCCGCCGTCGAAACTGGGCCGGGTCGGCCGCCCGCAGCCGCCCTGGGGACTCGATTCGATCGCGAACGCGTCCTCGAGGCCGGCCGGGGAATCGGGCGTCGAGTAGGGGGTGAGCTCGGATTCGGTCCTGAACTCACCACAGGCGGGCGGTGTACGCAGGAGTGCGTGCGGGCCCTGTCTTAGATCGAGCCCGATGCGCTCGATCGGCAGCTGCGGGCCTTCGTTCACGGTGATCACGAGTAGCCCGCTGCTCGGATCGGTTTCGACGTGACCCGCAAACTTGGCGACTATGCCGCGTTGGGGTTCGTCGACCTCGATGTAGACAGCCAACAGCGATTCGAATGGGTTGTCGTAGGGTTCGGCCAGGTAGAGGACCCCCGGCAGGGGCGCTTCCAGCAGTGGCGTCTCGACTTCAGCCGTTCCGATCCTTGAGGCGTCCGGGCATGCAGCCGGTTCTGCGGTGAAGTGGATCGGCTCGAAGCCGAGCTGCGACGTCAGCCCGATCTCCGAGGACGAGCAACCCTGCAGCCCGTTCCCGCCCGCGGGGTTGAGCGCCACCCCCTTTGGAAGGGTGATTCTCGTGTCCTCCAGGTGCGAGGTCTGAAGTGGGCAACTCACCGTCGACCTGCCTTCAGCGATCCATTCCCCCCTCGTCTTCCCGGATTCGGGCGGGGGAAGGGCCTCGCATTCTTCGTCATGAGGAAGGCGCACATCGACTCGGAGACCGGTCGGCGAGTCGGCCAGGGTCGTCGTCGGCCGCACGGTCACTTCGGGGTCGAACCGGATCTGCTCGCATCCGGTCTCGCCCGGAGCCGCCAGGTGCTCGGTGATCCACTGCTCGCTGTTCCCCCAGGATCTGACCCTGAGCTCGGCGCCCAGCGGACCCGGCTCGCAGCTGGTCGGTGCCGAGGTGAAGGGACGGGTGGCCGGCCCGACGACCTCGGCTCCGAGCGCTCCGGTTCCGGTGTCGAAGCGATGGCTGTCGTGAAGGCCGTCATAGGGAACTCCCCACAGGGTGAGCGTCGCCCCGCGCGATTGACTGAGGGTCGCGAGGTCCTTGACCTCTCCCCTGAGACCGTAATCGCCGACGGTCCGAACGCTCGTGTGGAGAACCACCGTGATTCCGATGGATTTGAAGCCGAGCATCATGGCGTCTCCGGGAGGCGGCACGAGGTTCTCCAGGGGGGAGAGCCCCTGAATCACGCTTGTATCGCTCGCCGCCGTTCCGACCTGGCTCTCCGTTGGGCAGCCGCCGAACAGCGTCAGATGGAAGTCCGCTGCCTCGCAACGCGGAACGGCGAGCGGGTCGGCGATCGCGCCCGCGGGAAGGTCGGCGACCAGGTCCTTCGCCAGCCCGTCGGGTTCGCCGGCGGTGCCCTGGAGCTGAAGGGAGATCGTCAGGTCGGGGTGAGCGCCCGCCTGGGTGAGCTCGGGTGCTTCGCGGAGGTTGTCGATCCAGGTCCCGTAGCCGTTGCCGAAGAATGCAAGCTCGGGAATGCCGGGGACGGTCACTCCGATCGGCGTCTGAGGGAGGGGCGCCTGAGCCTGGACGAAAGAGTTACCGGATTCGAAGCTGAGGTCGGCCAAGCTGGGCGGAGCGTGCGCGGCCAGCCCCGCCGCAAACACAGCGGCTAAGGCTACGAACCTTTGGCATCGTTCCCCAGACATTCCCGTACCAACCGTGGGACCCCGCCACCAGACTCGCCGGGGCGGGCATCCCTGTATCCCACAGGAAAGACTCTACTCCCATCGCATAAGCCGAATCTCGATTTCTCGCCGGCATCGGGCCGTTCTCCGACTTGGGAATGCAGCCGATCGGCTCAGCCAGCCGCCGTGGGAAAGGGTTCCGGGTTGATCGTGTTGATCCTCCACTCGCCGTCGTCGTTGCGCATCGCGATGTAGCCGACCCTGTCTTCGGCGCCCCTGAAGATGATGTACGCGTACCTGCCCCTGACCCGGAAGCTGAGCAGCTCCTTTACTTCGCCCGAGGCGCGCAGCGCGGCCTGCGGAACCAAGCTGAATAGATACCGCAGCGTCGCCACGCAGCCCTTCGGCTGCTTATCCTTCGGCAGCGTGGTTGCGCTGATCGCGAGTTGCCGCTGGAGCTGCCGCGACGTCACCGAGCACGCCTCCGCCCACCGGCCCGCTGCCCTTGCGCTCAGGTAGGTCCGGAGCGTAGCTAGAGCCTGGTTTTGCCCTTCGATGTCTCCCTCGACGCCGAATTCCTGGATCGAGTTGTCGCCGGCCGGCTGGATGGGCACTCCCGGCGCGGCGGCCTTCGCCCCCGGAGTTCCCGGCGGGGCGGCCTTCGCGCCCGGTTCGGGGGAGCCGGGGTTCGTCTTCTGATGAGCCGGCCCCCCGGACTGTCCACCTCCGCCCTGCTTCCCCCCGGACTGACCACCGTCACCTTGCCGCCCCTCGGGCGTCGCGGTTTCGGCGCCGCCGGCTTCGGGCGTCGCGGTGCGCTCGCCCGTCGCCACCGAGGTCGCGGATTCCTCGCCGCCGCCGCACCCGGCGAGCGCCAGCACGGCGCAGGTCAGCAGCAGCGGAGAGCGTCCGAAGAGCGTCTTCACGCCCGACAGCTTCGCACCATCGCTCATCGATGCTTGTGGCGATGCTTCCTGTGGGGCTTTCTCTTGTGCTTCTTCTTCTTGCACTTGCCGCGCAGCTTGGTCGTGTAGATCGTGCCGCGGTTGTTCTGGCCGAGCGCTTTGACCGAAGCGGTCGGCGGGTGCTTGCAAATGTTGACCGAGTTGGCCAGCAGACCGCGCTTGCCGCCGTTGAGCTGCATCACGAAGGCCTCGATCGGTGCATCGGGGACGTTGTCGAAGAAGGCGCTGGATGCCGCCGCTCCCGGTCGGGCCGATGCGGCCCTGGAGAACGATCCTCATCTCGCCGCTCCGCAGCGAGGCGACCAGGTCGGGGAGGTGGTGCTCGAGGAGCGCAGGTAGACCGGGCCGCGTAGCGGCTCGTCGAACAGCGAGGAGTGGACGACCGCCTTCCCGTAGACCGAGTCCGGCGGGCAGTTCTCCGGCCTGGAACTGCACCCTGGTGCAGATCTGGCGGATGTGGTCCTGGGCCAGGAAGAGCGGCCTTGGGCATGTCGACGGTGATGCGCTTCATCGAGGCGTCCCCGCACGGGCCTGGAGCACCGCTCGCAGGGCCGGGTTGCCGTTGCGCGTGGTCGGACCCCGCAGCCGCAGGCCGAGCTTCGGTCGGAAGCCGAGCTCGAGGCAGTTGAGCAGCTGGAAATGTTCGGCTGACGGTGACGCTCGAGTCGTCGCCAAGCTCTTCGAAGGTCGCGCCCGAGCCGGTGACCGTCGAGATCATCTCTGAGGGTTCGCAGCTGGTCGGGTTGCGGGTGAACTCGAGGCGGTCCATGTAGATGCGGACGTCCCGCAGGTGCAGCGGTATCCCGTCGAGGATGTGGGGGATCGGGTCCGAGGAGCCGGCCTCGATCTGCAGCTGGGCGGTCAGCGGATTGACCGAGAAGGCAGAGCGGATCACGATCGTTCCGAGGTCGAACGGGCCGACCGTAGCCGCGTTGATCGTCACCAGCGAGAGCGGCTGGCCTTGGTAGGGGCCGGCCAGGTAGATCCGCCCCGCGCGCGTAGGTGAGCGCGTCGCCGACGCCGTAGCTGGTTTTGGTGCTGCCGACCTGGCTCGCCGGGACAGGAGGGGTGGGCGATCTCGTCGAAGCCGTCGTTGACTCGCGCCGCCGCGATCGCGGCCTCCGGGCAGAACGGGATCCCGGCGAGTTTGCCGGTGATTCCCTTGGGCAGGATTGAGCGAGTAGGAGGTGATCTCCTGGTCGGTGTCGTGGCGCGAGAGGCGCACGTAGTAGGGGGTGTAGGAGCCGACGTTGGAGTTGACCCCGCCGGTGTAGGCTTCGGGGACGAAGGGCGGCGTCGATGCCGTTCGGGCACGGGCCCGCTGTCGATGCCGGTGGTGATCGGGGATTTGGTCGTCGAGACCTCGTCGGGGACGCCTTGGGACCACGGAGTTCAGGGTGATCTTGGTGGTCGCGTGCACCGCAGAGCGGCGGGCGAGACGACCGGTGCCCGCTGGCCGGAGCTGAAGTTGACCTCCAGGTCGGTGTAGGGGAGCTGGGGCAGGTCATCGAAGGTCGCGGTGAGGGTCCCGTCGCCGGGGTCGGGGGTGAGCTTGCCGGGGATGCGGAATCAGCAGACCGCGGTCAGCGGACTTGGCGACCAGGTAGACGGCGAGCAGCGAATCGAAGGGGTTCTCCGCGCCCGGCGTCGTGGTTTCGGGGTTGTCGGGCTGGGCGAGGTAGACCGAGCCGCGCAGGCGGTTGGTGAAGTAGGGCAGCCCGACGATGAAGACGCCGATCTTGGAGGCGTTGGGACAGCCCGTCGCCGGGTGCGTTGAAGGCGGTCTCGGGGGCGAGCTGTGCGGGGGTGCAGACGCCGAGCCCGGCGCCCACCGACGGGTTGAGGCGTGACTCCTTTGGGCAGCTCGACCAGGAGCCTTTTGACCAGTGCCTGGGTGCGTTCGCGTGGGTTGGCGAAGGCTTCGTTTTCGTTGTAGAAGCGGAAGACGAAGCCGCTCGCCGAGGAGGCCTTGGTGACCGAGAGCAGGCCTTCGGATTCGAGTTCGAAATCGAGGTTTTCGCAACTCGTGACCGGCCCGCCGGAGGTCGCCGTGGCGCTTCGGTGCCCCGGCCTGCTGCCAGGAGCCGGCTTCGACTTCAAAGGTGAGCGAGGCCCCGCAGACCGTCGGCAGCGTGACGAAGGCGCGCGGTTTGGCGGTGGTCGGCTCGCCCGACCAGCATTTCGCGAAGCGCGAAGGCGGGCTCTTCCTCGTTCAGGCAGTCGCCGCGCTCGGAGTTGTGGGAGGCGTCCCAGGGCACGCCCCACAGCGAGACCTTGAGCGCCTCCAGCTGCAGGCTCTGGGGGATCTCGGTGGCGTCCAGGTCGACGTAGGCGCCGGGGACGTCGGAGTCGATCTTGGCGTCGAAGACAAGCGGTGTTCCGAACGGCGAGGCGCCGAAGCGGGCGGCCGTCGCCGAAGTTCGGGCTGCATGTTGTAGAGGCCGAAGGTGCGCGTCTTGCCGCCGCCGATCCCGCTCGTGACCTCGACCGTGCCGACCTGGGCGCGGTCGTTGCAGCTCTCGCCCGATTCCTGTTGGGGAAGGGCGGCGTGCGCGGCGTCGTGAAGGCCGAGTGCTGCAGAGGACGCCGACCCGTTGGCCGGGTTGAGCAGCATCCCCGGCGGCAGCTGCAGGCGCAGGTCGCGCAGGTCGGCGTTCCGCCGCTCTGGTCCAGGGCGACGTCGTCTGGACCTGGTAGGGATGGGAGCCGGCGAGGGTCGTGAGCCTCCTCCGTCGGCGTAGACCGCGGCGTCGAAGCCTTCGCTGCCGGGTATCAGGCCCCGCGGGTCGGGGCGGGGAGCGGCGGGTGGGCGGGCGCATCGCTTCCGGCGGCGGCGGGCGGCGCCGCGGTCCCCTCGCCGCCGCCGTGGGCGGCGAGGCCGATGAACGCCGGCACGCGGGGAGGCGAGGAGGAAGCACTCGCCGTGCCGACTCTGCTTCCACTGGCCGCCCTTGCAGCGCTTTATTCCCCGCGCCTTGCGACGCGGCTCGTTTGCGCATTTCGTCACGTTGGAGCAGGGTGCTGGGCTCGCTGCGGGCCGTCCGGGTGCGCTTGGCCGGCCGGCGAGGCGCTGGATCCTGGCGCCTCAGCTTCCGCAGTTCGCTGGGCGATACGGCTGCAGTGGCGGAGTCGAGTTCCGGTAGCGGACCTTCGGGTTGCCGAGGCCTTCCAGCAGCGTGGTCAGGGTCGGGTCGGCCGGTTCTGGCGGCAGCGCCTGGCAACCGTCGCCTTCGCAGCCGCTTGGACTTCGCTGACGGCCCCGCCGATCGCGACGGTTGGGAACAGCAGCCCGCTGCCCAGCGGCGGCGGGGAAGCGTCGGCGCGAGGGGTGCCTGGCCGGTCGTCGCCGCTTCCGGCGGATAGGCGTAGATCCCGCTGTGGTGGGTGTTGCCGGTCGTCACGATAGACCCGGCCCTGAGTTCCGCTCGGGTAGCGCGCGGAGGCGGAGTTGTCGACGGTGAGGCCGGTAGGGGCGCCGTCGAAGACGTTTCGTTTCAGGTGGCCCTCGTAGGCTCCTTCGAGTCGAAGACATAGACGGTCGTCCACGGGGCTCTCGGTGTTGGCCGGCTTCTGGTTGTCGGTCAGGTAGACGTCGCCGCTGAAGTCGTCGATCGCCACCGCCGCATCGCGCAGCGAGACGAATTCCCCATCTGGGGTTTCGCCGCCGTCGATCTCTTCGACCGGTTCGACCATGTTGGTGGCCGGGTCGAAGACCTTGAGCGTGTTGTCGGAGGCGTCGGGGACGTAGACGAAGCCTTCGGTGGGCCCGTAGCCGGAGACGGCGACGCCGAACGGCGTCGCCGAGGTTGCCGACGCCGAGATCGAAAGCATGCGATCCATCCGATTCGTAGACGGAGACCCGGTCGCGCTTGGCACATAGACCGAGTCGTCGAGGGGATTGACCGCGACGCCCCTCGTCGCCACCGGTCGACGACCACGCTGCCGGGACCGGCTATCGACGAAGGGACCGGGTGCGGTGAAGCGCACGACGTTGCGGTGGTAGTTGTTGACGTAGAGCTTCGGTTTCGGAGGAGTCATACGCCACCGGCACGGGTCATCGACCGACCCGATGTGGGGTTCCGGCTTATCCCATTCCGCCAGCGGCTGGCCGATGAAGCCATGTCGTGGCCGGCGATGCCAGCTTCGACCGGGTCGGAGTAGAAGACGCTATCGCGCGGTGGTAGTAGTCGGAGACCCAGAGGCGGCTGTTGTTGTCGACCGTGAGGCCGCAAGGATCGTTGAAATAGCCGGTGGGCGGCGGTTCGCTCGGGTGGTTGTTGATCGGCCTGGCGGCGTACAGGTAGAGTGGGGAGTCGCCCGGCGCCGCCGAGGCGCTCGGCGCGGCGCCAAATAGGCTGCCGACCACAGCGAGCGTAAGGGCAAGTAGATGCGCCCACCCTCTGCGAGGGGTGTTTGTCCTGGCGGTTCTCACTCGGACCACCCCCGGCTAGCCGGCCTGCCGCGCAGCAACCCTCAGATGCCTCGCCTGCGCGCGGCCGCGCTTGCTGCTGTGCTTCTTATGGCATCGAGGGATATTGATCCGTTGCTTGAAGACCAACCTGCGCCCGTTGTGGCCCTGCAAGGCGACCGTCGCCTTCTGCTTCCCCTTGCAGAGGTTCTTGTTCGCCTGCAGCAGGCCCCTCTGGCCTCCCCGCAGGTGCAGTACGAACTTGCTGACGGGCGCGTCGGGAACCACTTCGAAGGTGTTCCGCAGGGCTCCCTTGACCGAGTCGGTCCGCCCACTCAGCTCCACCGACACCTGCCCGTTCAGGTCGGCGACCAGATCGGGCAGTTCGTGCTGGCTGGATCGCAGGTAGACGTTGCCTGACAGCGGCTGGCCGAACAGCGGCGTCTCCGCCGTCGCGTAACCGTAGATCGAGCCCTCCGGACAGGCGTCGGCGTCGAACTGGACCCTGGTGCAGACGGTGCCGATGTGGCTCTGATCGAGCAGCAGGGAGTTGGGCATCCGCACCTGTGTGTAGGCGATGTTGGCGTCGTCTCCGCGCGGGACCACGGTCGCAGTCAGCCTCGGGTGCGACCTGCGCCTGAACCGCTTGCCGTCGAGGCGCAGGAAGAGCTTCGGCTTGAAGCCCAGGCGTCGGCATTCGCCGAGCTGGAAGCGCTGGGAGAGGGGCGCCACGCTCCCCAGGGTGGAGACCAGCGATCCGTCGACGCTGGTCGGGTCGCAGGAGGTCGGGTTCTTCGTGAACTGGCTCCTGTCGAGGCGGAGCGCCACGGACTTGATGTCGAGCGGGATTCCCTTGAGGATCGATGGGATGTCGTCGCTGACGCCGGTTATCTGCGCGGTCACCGGGTCGACGTTAAGCGCGACCCTGACGGCGACGGTGCCCAGATCGAAGGGTCCAGCCGTCGCCGGGGTGATGATCACCAGGCTCAGCGGCGCGCCCTTGTATGGACCGGCCATATACGCGTGGCCGGTCACGTAGTAGGGCGCGGGGCCGGCGCCGGCGCCGACCTCGACCGTTCCGATCGCGGTGTCGGAGGGACAGGACGGATTCGCCTGCTCGTCCTTGCCACTCTTGCCGGGTGCCGCGGCGATCGCGGCATCCGCGCAGTATGGGACGCCGGCCAGCTTGGCGCTGATCCCCTCCGGCAGCTTGACCGTCACCGAGCGAAATTCCTGGGTGCCGTCGCCGCGACTCACGTTCACCACGGTGGGCGAGTACTGGCCCGCGATCGGCGTAACCGTACCCGCCTCGAATACCGGCGCGTTCGGCGCGGCGGCGCAGCTCCCGGTCGGGCTGGATTCGATCGAGAACGAATCTTCGAAGTCGACCGGCGATTCCGGCGCCGAGTAGGGGGTGAGCTGCGATTTGGTCGTGTAGCTGCCGCAGACAGGCGGCGTGCGCAGCGTCGCATGCGGCCCCTGCTTGAATTTGATTCTGATGCTTTCCAGCGGCAGCTGGGGCTGTTCGTCGACGGTGGTCACCAGCTGCCCGGTGTTCGGATCGGCTTCGATCCGGCCCGCGAACTTGGCGACGATGCCCCGCTGCTTGTCGTCGACGCTGATGTAGATCGCCACCAGCGATTCGAACGGGTTGGCGTAGGGCTCGGCGAGGTAGACCTCACCCGGCATCGGCGCTTCGAGCACCGGAGTATCGACTTCCACCGTGCCGATTTTCGAGTCGTCCGGGCAGTTGGCCGGTTCGCCGGTGAAGTGGATCGGCGTCGAGCCGACCGGCGTGGTCAGGCCGATCCCAGCGGTCGAGCACCCTCCGAGGCCATTGGCGCCTGCGGGGTTGAGGACCATACCTTCTGGCAGGCTGACCCTGACCTTCTTCGTGTGCGAGGTCGACAGCGGGCAGTCGAGCGTCGATTCTTCATTTTCGATCGCTTCTTCCCGTTTCGTCGGTTCTTCGTTTTCGTGCTTTTCTATTTCTTCTTCCGCGGTTTCACCGAAGTCGAGTTCTTCGCATTCGGTGTTTTGGGGAACGTTCACGTTTAGGTTGAGACCGGTTGGCGAGTCGGCTTCGATCGTCGTCGGCGTCGCGTGCACCTCCGGGTCGTATTCGATTTCTTCGCAGCCTTCCTGCTCGGAGGCTTCGAATTCTTCTTCGGACCACGTTTCGGGATCGCCCCACGACCTGATTTTGAGCCCGGTGGTGAGCGGGCCCGTGTCACAGTTGGTCGGGGCGGAGAGGAACGGCCTGACCGCGCCCCCCGTCACCGGCGAGCCGAGCACACCGATGTTGGATTCGAAGCGGTGTTCGTCGTGCAGTCCGTCATGCGGCACGCCCCAGAACACCAGGGTTGCATTCGCGGGCGCCGCAAGCACCGTGGAGACTTCCCGGACTTCCGCGGTCAGTCCGTAGTCGCTCTCGCTGCGAACCCGGGCGAACACCACGGCGGTGAAGCCGAACACTTTCCAGGCGAACATCGCCACCTCGCCTTCGGGTGGCGTCAGGCTCGACACGGGGCTGTAGAAGGTGACGATGGCATTGGTCAGGGCTTCTCCCACCTGGGACTCGGTCGGGCACTTTCCGAATAGGCTCAGCTGAAGCTGGGCCGCATCGCACCTCGGCACCGACAGCGGGTTGCCGACCGAGCCCGCGGGGAGATCGGTCACGATGGTCTTCATATCGGCGTCGGGTCCTGAGACACCGACTTTTTCCACGTGGAAGTTCGTGCTGAAGTCAGGGTGCCCGCCGGCCTGTTTCAACTCTTCCGCGTTCCGGTATTTGTCAATCCATTCTTGATCTTTCGGGCTATAGAACGATCCCTGATTGAGTCCTTCCACGAGAATTCCCGTGAAGCAACAGAAATTCGAGAAGTCCGGGAGCAGGGGAACGAACGGCTGGTGCACCGGCGCGGTGGCCCTGACGAAGGCGGAGCCCGGTTCGATTCCGAAATCGGCCGACGCCGCCGGGGCGAGCAGCGCCAGGGTGGCGGCGAGCGCCGCGACCGACAGCAGGAGCCGGGTGCAGAGTCGCCCGAGTTGCGAGTTGCGTGTCCTGGTGGTCATCGGTGGGCCCTCCGGTTGGCGTTGGCTGCTCGTGCTGAGCCCCGGCAGCGCTTGGCTTGCTTCGATCGTTTGGCCGCCGCCCGCGCGAAGCGCCCGGCCTTGTGGCGTAGCTGCCGGGCACGCTTGGCGTTGTGAGCCCCGCGCGCGGCGTGGCGCAGCTGCCGGGCGCGCCGCGTGAGGCGGTGCGCCGAAAGGGCGAGCCGCTTGCAGCGTTCCTGGTGCCCTTCTTCGATGTTGCCGGGCCCTTCGAAGCTACCGGTGCCCGGACCGAGGTGTTCGGAGGCGCTGGTCCCCGCCCCCTCGCAGGCGCCGGCGTTGACGTCGCAGGACGGCAGTTCGACCACTTTCGGGAAGCCGCCGCCCACCCGCGCGTTGTAGATCTTCGGCTGTCCCGGCTCTTTGTCCTGCACGGCCAGGGCATCGAACGAGGTGAAGAGGACATTGACCCCATCCGGGCTTGCGTTGTCGAACCTGGACGGGTTACTACCGGTCCCGCCCGAGATCAGGCGCAGCTGGCCGTTTCGGAACTCGTAGACGTCTTCGACCGCGTTCTGGTCTTCGGGGAGAAGCGCACTCGCCGTGTCGAAGAAGACCGTCCCGTCGGTGCTGACCCAGCGGTCAATGCTGCCCCCGAATTGCCAGCGGAAGCCGTATTCTTCACCATTGTCTTCCGGGTATGCATTGACGTCGTTGGCCGGCAGCGAGCCGTCGGTCGGGCAGGAGGCGCATTCGAGCGTGCCCGCTTCGGCGTCGTAGACGAACATCTGCCGGGTTTCCCCGAGCGGCTGTTCGGTCAGGTCCCTTTCCGAGGCGAACGCCATGAACTTCCCATCGGGGCTCCCGAACGCCGTCTTGCCCTCCCAATTGGACTGCCAGTTACCGGAATCTCCGGGGGCAAAGAGTGAGCCATCTCCGGCGGCCAGGGCGGCGACGAACCGGAGCTTGATCGGATCGTCGATCCCGTCCAGTTCGCCCATGTAGATGTTGCGGCCTTCCGCCGAGGGCAGTTCGCCCGTCGGGCTCGGCCCCACCGGGTAGCGGGCGTCGGAGACGAAGTAAAACCTGCGGCCGTCTTCCGAGCTCCAGACGATCCCCCGCGCCCGGCCGCGATAGGCGGGCAGGATTTCCGTGGTGCTGAGACCGTCCGTGCGCGGCGTCAGGTCGCGGACCTTGTCGTCGTCAGCGGAGTACTCGTAGAGGTCGCCGTCGCCTTCCTGTTCTTCACTTGCGCCCGAGTCGGGGGTGAGACGCGAGGCGGTTGTGTAGAAGACCCGCGAGGCGTCTTTCCAAGAGGCGCCCCGGAACGTCACGTCGTACGGAGGTTGTTTGGAACTCGTGTTGGGGTCGTACGGCAGTGGCGGAACGCCGGTCGTCTTGACCGCCTCGACCGTCGGTTCACCGTCGGTCTGGACGTAGATCGTGAAGCTTCCCTGAAATTGGTCGGTCTGCTTCGCGATCCAGATCACACGATGCCCGTTCTGAGACAACCCGTACTGACCCCCTGGCAGGGCCGAGCAGTTGAACCCGCTGTATTGCGGCACCGTCCCGTCCGGGCGCTTGCCGATGAAGCTGAGTTCGCCTTCCTGCCACTTGTAGATGCGGTTGCAGCCGGTGGTCGTGTCTTCGTCGCTCAGCGCACGTTCGCTCGTGATGACCACAGTGCTGCCGTCGGGCGTCAGGGTGGATCCCAGGGGGGTGCTGCTGAGGGCGCCGCCCCCGTAATCCACCTGATGTCCTTCGGTCTGCGGAGTCCCCACGGGAATCCGGGGATCCCTTGAGATCCAGACGAATTCGCCGTTGGGTTCGCGCAGGTAGGCGTCATCCACGTTGTTCTGGTCGTCGGGATCGATGCCGACATTGGTGATGGTGATCTGGTGCAGGGTGTCGATCGACACGCCTCCCCTGCTGGTTCCGATTGTGGTCGATTTGACGTTCCACCCGCCTTCACCGCGAGTGGATTCGTACATCCATTTTCCGGTGATCTGATCGGCCAATGGCGAGGGGCTGTTCGGGAGAGGCTCGGCAGACAGGAAGATAGAATGGTTCCCATCGGGGCTGATGCTCGGTTCCTCGACGGTCGGAAGGACGGGAATCCCGCCGGTCGGGTACTGGCTGACGATCTCGTACCCGCGTTCCCCGGGGAGTTTCGGTTCCTGGGCTGGGGTGGTGAACGTCTCGTCGGGGCCCACGGTCGTGTCGGTCCCGTTGGTCGCTTCGAGCTGGTAATGGTAGGTGGTGCCCGGTGTGAGCCCGGTGATTTCGCCGAGGCCCGCCATCGTTTCGGTGCCCGCCGGCAGGTTGCCGGTGGTGCTGCTGCCGTAGCCCGTGGTCAGGCCCCAGTTGAAGTGGTAGGTGGTCGCTTCGTTTTCGGTGTCGATCGCGGCGCGCAGGTTCGCGCTTCCGGTCTTCACCTGTGTCGCCACGGTGTCGACGATGGTGGGTCCGGCGCTCGTCGTCGTGAAGGTCTTTTCGTCTTCGACTTCGACCGAGCTGAAGTACCGTTTGGCGACGAGGCGGACATGGTAGGTCGTCCCGCCCGAGAGTTCGTGTGGGGTATCCACTTCGACGGGCACGGCGCTGGTTCCGTGGCCGGCGATCCCTTCGACGTCAGGCGTCTGGACAG
>CAWIOM010000017.1:0-227103 GCA_963837735.1 uncultured Solirubrobacterales bacterium
GGGTGCCTTAGGATCGCGCCGTGCCGTTCACGCTCAGGAACCTCAGGGAGGACCTGGAGGACCTCGGGTCCAACTTCGACGGCGCGCCGGACCTGGAGTTCCGCTTGGCGACCGAGGCGCTCGAGCTCGAGAGCTCCGGCCTGGGCTACCAGCGCGTCCCGCCCGGCTACCGCTTTCCGTACGGCCACACGCACAAGCAGCAGGAGGAGGTGTACGTGGTCCTGCGGAGGGAGCGGGCGGATGAAGCTCGACGACGAGATCGTCGAGCTCAAGGAATGGGACGCGGTGCGTGTCCCGCCCGGTACGTGGCGAGGCTATGAGGCCGGGCCCGAGGGCCTCGAGATCCTCGTCATCGGCGCGCCCAATCTCGGCGAGGCTCCGCGCGAAGACGTCGAAGGCCGGCGCGATTGGTGGGATGGCTAGGGCGCCTGACAGGGCGACGGTCATGCAGGGCCTTGACGGCGGCGGGACGGTGATAGCGACGACAATATGGACGGTGGGACCGGAATCTGCAGCCGATTTGATGGCGGTGGTTTCGGCGCTCTTCGCCTACGAGCGCCGGATCCTGCCGCTGGTGCGCGGCGAGCTGAAGCGCTGGGAAGCACTCGCCGTGGCGATCCCCGACCCCGACCTGCGCGCGGCCGCCCTCTCGGGGCTACGGGAGAAGAGGCGGAACGTCGAGGGGACGGCCGTCTTCGCAATCCTGTCCCCCCGGGGGCGCCGCGCTGAGGCGCTGCGGGCGATTACGGCCCTGCAGATCTCGATTGACTACCTCGACTCGCTCGGCGAGGCACCGGTGGACGACCCGCTGGCGGACGGCCTCGCCTTGCACCGGGCGATCGACGAGGCCGTCTCTCCCGACGCCCCGACGGCCGACTGGTACCGCCACCACCCGCAGAGTGAAGACGGCGGCTACCTGGCCGCACTGGTCGCCGCCTGCCGGAAAGAGGTGAAGAGCCTGCCGGCAACGGGGGTCGTAACGCCGGTCCTGATGCGGGCGGCAAGGCGCTGCGGCGAAGGACAGAGCCACACCCATGCCGCGGTGGGGACGGGCGCCGCTGGGCTCGAGGCGTGGGCCCGCGAGCAACCGGCAGCCCCCGGCTATCTCTGGTGGGAGATCGCGGCGGGGGCCAGCTCCTCCGTGGCGGTCCACGCCCTGCTCGCGGCGGCGGCCGATCGAAGGACGACGGCGGAGCAGTCGGAGTTGATCGACGCCCTCTATTTTCCACCGATCGGCGCGCTGACCGTGCTGCTGGATGACCTGATCGACCGCGACGACGACCTCCAGGCGGGCCAGCACAACTACCTCAACTACTGCGCAGGTGAGCAGCAGGCGGCGGACCGGATCGGCCTGCTCGCCGAGCGTGCCAGAGCTGCCACGATGCGCCTGCGAGGAGGGCGGCGACACCGCGCAATCCTCGCCGGAGTCGCGGGCTTCTATCTGAGCGCTCCGGCGATTGGCAGCGGTTATGCTCGTCCGATCAGGGGGCGCCTCATTCAATCACTCGGTTCGACCGTTCGGCCGATCATGCTCGCAATGCGTCTTCGGGGTAATGGCTGAGCGCGGGGGGCCGGCCTACGTAGCGATCATTACCGACGGCAACGGGCGCTGGGCGAAGGCCCGGGGGCTTTCGGTGGGCCACGGCCACCGAGCGGGCGCCGAGAACGTGCGGGCGCGATTGCGCGACGCCGTCGAGCTCGGGATCCGGGAGCTCACCGTCTATGCGTTCTCGACAGAGAACTGGTCCCGATCGCCGACCGAGGTGAAGTACCTGATCGACCTGATCGCCGAGTACATCGACCGCGTGACGCCGGAGCTCCACGCCGAGAACGTGCGCCTGCGGTTCATCGGCGAGCGCGGCGATCCGGTTCCGCCAAGCCTGGTGGAGCGGATGGAATGGGCGGAGGGCGTGACGGCCGGCAACGACCGGATCACCCTCTTCGTGCCGTTCAACTACGGCGGACGCGCCGAGATCGTCCGCGCCGCCCGGGCGTTCGACGGGACCACGGAAGAGGAGTTCCGGAACGGCCTATATGCCCCGGAGATGCACAATCCCGAACTCCTGATCCGCACTGGCGGCGACCGCAGGCTCTCCAACTACCTCCTCTGGCAGATCGCCGAATCGGAGCTTGTCTTCACCGACGAGCTCTGGCCCGACTTCTCGCGAAAGTCCTTCGAGGCGGCGATTGACAGCTTCCGCCGGCGCGCCGAGCGAGCGGGTGAGCGGGATGTTCGGTCGGAGGAGCAACGGGCCCGAGAGAGCAGGGAGACTCTCTCGGGCCACTGATGCTGCTTGACCCGGCCGTTCCGGGAACAGAACAGGTCCGAGCCCAGGGATCAAGCTGGTAGAGCCGAGAGTCGGACCCTGTCGCAGCCTGTCCATACAACTAGTACACCAATCAACCGCGAGAGTCAAGTGTGAGTATCAAATGGCACCGGCAATCGGCATCTAAATAGGACTTCAAGCTATCTTCAATGGGGGCTCATGGTGGACCGCCAGCAGATGAGCTTGGGCGCTCAGCCGAAGCGGGAGAACTTGAACCTGCAGTAGTTGAATCCGAATGCGATCACGACGTCGTTGGCGAGATTGCCCGTGTGGACGAAGCGCACCGCGTTGTGCTGGTACCGGACGATCTGCTGGGCGCGGAGAGCTGTCGCGGCCTTGGCCAGATAGGCCTTTTGAAGCCGCAGGTAGCGGAACCACTTGGCAAGCTGGCTCGCGTCGAGCAGTGGGCGAGGAACGGGCGAGATCCCGTCCACGGTCCCGTCGAAGATCCGCGCGGCTCTCGAAAGCTTGCGCGTCGCCGCGGAGAGACGTTCTGCCTTGATGTCGGAGCGCAGCCCCCGCACCGCTCGCTGGGTCGCTTCGACCCCAGGCTTGCAGACCGACTCGAGGCGAGTGACGTACCCGGCGCGATCCGGCGATTCGGCTCCGGCCGTGGCGCTCAGAGCCAGCACGGCCAGCGACACCGCGGCCACCAGCCGGCGCACCCGAAATCTTCTTCTCGAGCGACACCGCATGCCGATCTCCTGTTGTCTCAAGTTTTCACGCATCTGCGTCGCCGGGGGAAGCCCCGTGGACATCGAAACCCGGCAGCAGCCGCTCCAGAGCGGTGGGCACATGCCAGACGCGGTCGCCAAGCAGCAGCATCAGAGCGGGCAGCAGCACGATCCGCACGACCGTCGCGTCAAGCAGGATCGCGACCGTCAGCCCGACGCCGAGCTGGCTGACAGTGGCGATCGGCGCCGCGGCGAAGGCGATGAAGACGGCAATCATGATCGCCGCAGCTCCGGTGATCACGCCCGCCGTTTTTTGAAGGCCAGCCGTGATCGCCCCGCGATGGTCGCCGTCTTTGTCGTAGCTCTCCCGCATGCGGGCGAAGAGGAAGACGGAGTAGTCGATCGAGAGGCCGAAGGTGACGGCGAAGATGCCGGCGGCGCCGACGGTGTCGATGTAGGTGTGGCCGCCGAGCGGATAGCCGGCGGGCACCTTGCAGATCAGGGAGACGACGCCGACGGCGGCGGCTACGGAGGCGAGGTTGAGGACGATCGCGAGGGCCGCCAGCAAGGGCGCGCGGAGGATCGCGACCAGCATCAGGAAGGTGATGAGGATGATCGCGCCGATCACGAGCGGCAGTCGGGACCTGGTCGCCGCCGCGTAGTCGTTGAGGATCGCGGCGCCGCCGCTGACGCCGGCTTCGAGGTCGCCTTCGCGGGCGAGTCGCTGCGCTTCGGCGTGGAGCATGGCGCCGGTCGCCCGCGAGCCCGCCGTGTTGAAGGGCTCGGTCGAGACGATCAGCAGGCGGGCGGCCTGGCCCCCGCCTTCGACGTTGACGGCCTCGCCGGCGAGCGAGCGGTCGAGGGGCGGCGCACCGTCGAGGGCGGAGAGGACGAAGTAGCCGGAGTCGAACAGATGCGGCGAGCGACGGCGCAGCGCCTTGGCCCCCCGAGCCAGGGGAGCGGCCGCGGCGCTGACGCGCACCGCGGCCCGGCCGAGGCCCTTTTCGAGCGGGTAGGAGCGATGGAAGCCGTCGGAGAGGCCTTCTTCGAGTGCGCCGGCACCGCCCTGCAGTTCTGCCAGCCCTTCGGCGAGCGCGTCGGCGCCCCCGCTCAGCCGTTCGAGGCCGTCCTGGAGCCCGGAGGCGCTGCCGGCAAGCTGTTCGGTGCCATCTTCGAGGCGCGACCCTCCCGCTTCGAGGCGCTCGAGGACGCTGTGCAGCTTGATCGCGATGTCGCGAGTCGTCCTCACCTTGTCGCGCTCGGCGGCGAGCACCTTGGCGAGGAGCCGCTGTTGCTGGGCCATTCCCCGCAACGAGGGGTCCTCGCGGGCCGCCGCTTCGAGTTCTGTGGCGATGCGCCGGGCACGTCCGAGGGCCTTGTTGTTGAGGCTGGGGAGAAGCGCCTGGAGTTCGAGCTGTAGGGCAAGGCCGGCGCTGGTCGCGGTTCGCTGACCGGCGGCGAGCTGCTTGGAGCCGGCGGCGAGGCGCTCGGTGGCTTCGCTCGCCTGTCCCCCGCCGGCGGCGGCACGTTCGAGCGCGTCGGCGAGGGCGCCGGCTCCGGCACCGGCCCGTTCCGACCCCGCGCCGAGCAGCCCGCTGCCGCTCGCGGCGCGCGAGAGGCCCTCCCGCAGGCCCGCGACGGCCGCCGCGGCGCGCCTCAGGTTCGGCCCGAGCGCGGTGAGCTGCGCGGGGCCATCTGGGCCCTGAGAGGCGAGGCGCTCGCCGAGCCCGCGCAGTGGCTCGACGGCTTTCTGGATCGGCGCCGGGCCGATCACCGCGCGCACGCCGGGACGCTCGACGATGCGGCGCTGCGCGCGCCCCAGCAGCGCGAGCCTCTTGGGCGTCGTGATCGGCCCCTTGCGAGCGGCAACGACGATCTCGAAGGGCGCCTCCCAGCCCGGGCCGACCGCGCGATCGATCGCCTCCGTGTTCTGCCGCGCCGGGCTCGAGCTCGGCAGCTCCTGAATTCCGGGAGCGCCGGTGTTGAAGGCGAGGGCGGGCGCGGCGAGCAGCGCCAGCGGCACCGCGATCAGCACCGCCGCCAGAGCGGGCCGGCGCAGGGCGGCGTCGGCGGCGGCCGCGACGCGGGAGCGGCCGCCCTGCGCCCCGCGAGCGCCGATCGCGCCCGCGTTGATCCGCTCGCCGAGCAGGGCGAGAAGGGTGGGCAGGGTGATCCAGGCGATCGCGACGGCGATCGGGGTGACGACGACGAGCGCGGTCGCCAGCGAGAGCAGCAGCGACCCCGGCTGCAGGAACGAGGAGAGGAGGATCGAGGTGAAGAGCACCGCGCCCGCGAACACAGTCGTGCGGCCCGCGGTTCGCCTCGTTGTCCGCGCCGCCTGCCGGGGCGAGGCCCCGCGCGCCAGCTCCTCGCGGAAGCGGGAGACGATGAAGAGCGTGTAGTCGACCCCGAGGGCGAGGCCCATCATCGTGCAGACGACCACCGATAGGGCTTCGATCGTCATCACCGAGTCGAGTAGGACGAGGAGGCCGCGCCCCGCCAACACGGTCAGAGCGCCGAAGGCGAGCGGAATCAGGGCGGCGACGAGCGAGCGGAAGACGAGGAGCAGCACGATCAAGAGCAGCGGCGCGGCAATCAGCTCAGCCCGCTCGGTTGCCTTGAGCGATTCGGACTGCAGGGCTCGCGAGACGCTGGCGTAGCCAGACTGAACCGCTTCCACCGGCGGGTGGATGCGCGCCTGAAGGGTGTCTTCGAGCGCCGGCACGGTCTCGCGCATGGCTGTGTCGAGGGGCAGGTGGTAGTCGAGCAGAACGATCGCCCGGCGCGGGCCGGGACGGAGGAAGCCCACCGACCCTCGGTCCCAGGGGGAAACGACGGCTACGGTCGGGTCGCGTCGAAGCACCCGGACCAGCCGGGGGCCCTGGCGGTCGATCGCGGCCGCTGGGCCGCGCAGGAGAACGGCAAACGGCGACGAGGTGCCGAAGTGCTCTTCCGCGAGCTCCTGGCCGTGGGCGGACCCCGTGCCCGGCACGATCAGCGATGTGGGCTGCAGCCGGTCTTCGACGCCGAGACCGACAATTCCGAGCGCTCCGCAGCCGATTAGGACGACGACGAGGCCGACGACGGCCGTGCGAAACCTCGCCTCACCCGGGTTCCCTCCCATGGAAACACCAGTCTACGTCGCCCATCGATCTCCCCGGCGCATTTTGCCGCCGATTCCACCGATCCGAGCGCTCGGGATATGCGGCTCAGCGCGCACGGCAGGTGCGCACCGCTTCCACCTTCAGATCGGGGCCGTTGTCGATGATGAAGTTGGCGCGGGCAAGCGAGAGGAGGCCCGAGGAGAACCGCGGCGGCAGCGGACAGGAAGCTCTGAGGTAGCTGTGCGCGCGACCGCGAAAGTGAAATTGGCGGGAGACGACCATGCTGAAATGGGCGAAATGCGGCCAAGGCCCGACGTCGCGGGGGACGACGCTGACCAGCGCGGTCCGGAAGGGCCCGGACTGGCGGCGAACGTGGAAGGGTAGGACGAAGGAGAACGGTGGATTGGACGAGTACGCGAGGACCCAGATCGCCGTGCGGCCCTGGTGGGTCTTGCCGTTGAACGCGAGCAGGCGGGCATGGAGCCCAAACGGAGTCTGGGACGGCACGAAGACGCGCGCGTAGAGCTTTCCGCTCCCGACCAGGGCCGGTCCACAGGCGTCCAGGGCGTGGCGGGTATCGAGTGCGCGCAGTCGACCCCGTCCACAGACGGGCAACCCGTCGGTGTCAAGGGCGCCCCGGTAGGCGAGTTCGAGATTTATCTGCCTGACGCGTGGGAGGGGAATGGAGTTCGCCGTCCTGATGCCCGCCTGAAGGCGCACCGAGACGGGGCTCGAGTGGTCGCGGGGAAGGGTCCGCGGGGAGACCCCGCCCCTCAGGTAGATGATCAGGTCCCCGGACTGTGCGCGCTCGCCGTAGACCGGCACTGCGAGAAGGCCGCACCCAACGAGGAGTACGCACGAAACGAGGGCCAGGACGCTGCTCTTCCCGCGCCCAAGGCGCCGCGCTCGATGACGGGCGGCCTGGGTGGCTCGGCCCTGCAGCTTCCACATCCCTGTAATCCCCCAATTTGGCCACCCTCGAGAGCGGCACCGAGGGCATCTTAGCCTGCGGCGGTCAGTCACCTGAAGGCGGGGTCGAGATCAGCGGCCCGAGGATCCGGCCGCGATGCGCCCGGCCGCGACGGCAGTCCGCGTTGACCGGAACCCGCATTTTCCGCACTCTGCCGTTCTGGCCGACCAGCTTGACCCGGGCACGGTGCGGGCCGCGGCAAATGGCTTCGCTGTTTTCGAGCAGTCCCCTGCGACCCCCGGCGAGGGTCAGGCGAAACCGCGACACGGCGACGTCAGGAAGGGCCTTGAAGCTCGCGCGCAGACGGCCGCGAACGGAATCGACCTGGGCGATGAGATCGATGTGGACCTGTCCGCGAAGCGCGATAACCAAGTCCGGTAGGCGATGGACCGAAGTGCGAATGAGAACCGGGCCCGCAAGCGGCTTGTCGATCAGGGGGCTTTCGGCGGTCGCGTGTCCGATCAAGGACCCGGTCGGGCACTCTTCGGCCGCGAACTGCGCGGCCCTGCACGGGCTCTGTACGTGGGCATTGTCGAGAAACGCCGAGTGGGGCAGAATGACGGCAATTCGGTCGATGTTGGCTTCGCCAGGGCGGGACCTCAGGACAACCTGGAGGGCCGGATTCTTGGCCCGCCGGGTCCCACCGGCGAGTCGCATTGCCAGCTTCGGGTGGAATGGCAGATCCGTGCAGTTGGCGGCCTGGAAGTGCGTGTAGGGGAAGGCGCTCGCCCCTTCGTCGCCGCCGATCGTCACTGCCACCGCGAAGGGATCGCAGTTGGTCGGGTTGAGCGCGAACCCGTTGCGATCGAGCGCGACGCTGATGTATCGGGTTCGCAGCGGCACGCCCTCCTGGATCTGGGGGAGCGGATCGGAGACGGCGGTGATCTGCGCGGTTTCGGGGTCGATGTGCAGCGCGACCCTGACCGCGACGACGCCGAGGTCATAGGGGCCCGAGAGGGCCGGTATCGAGACCACCAGGCTCAGCGGAGCGCCCTTGTAGGGGCCGGCCAGGTAGGCGCGGCCGCCGACGTAGACCGGGTGGGAGCCGGCGCCGGCGCCGGCGATCACGGTGCCCACCTGGCTGGCCGCCGGGCAGGCCGGGGAGGCCTGCTCGGCCTGCCCGGAGTAGCCGGGTGAGCCCAGCGTCGCGATCGCCGCCTCCGGGCAGTAGGGGATCCCCCTGATGCTCGCCAGGAATCCAGGTGGCGTCCTCACCTCTACCGCGGCGAGGTTCTGGTCGCCGTCGTTGCGCCGGATCTGCACCGCGAACGGGCTGTGGACGCCGGCCGTGTTGTCTTCCACGCCGGCTTCGAAGCTCGGCGAGAAGGGCCGCGGGCCGTTCGGGCAGCCGCTGCCTGCCGGCCCCGAGTCGATCGTGAAGAACTGGGTCGAGGTCTGGTCGGGGAGCTCGGCCGCCCAGGGCTGGAAGTGGGAGTGGACCGGGTAGGTGCCGCACTGCGTCGGCGTCGCGAAGAGCCCTCGCTCGGAGCCGAAGAAGTGCAGGTTGAACTCCTGGAACGGCGTCTGGGGCAGGTTTTCGAAGCTCGTCACGACCTGGCCCGTGCTCTCGTTCACGCGTGCGGAGCCGAGGAGCTTCACGTTGGTCGCGAACCCAGACGCGGTGAGGATCACCCGCCAGCGGTCGCCGGGGGCCGGCACGCCGAGGTAGATGTAGCCGAAGATCGGCCCGGGCAGGGCCGAGCTCTGCAGTTCGGTCGTCCCGATCTTCGAGTACTCGGGGCATTCGGCTGCCAGCTCGTTGCCGAAGTTCGCCTGCCCGTCGGTGCAGGTGCTCTTGCCGTCCGCGGCGCTCGGGTTGAGCGAGAAGCCGACCGGCAGCTCGACGCTGCTTGCCCGGATCTCCGACGGGGAGGGGGTGCTCGGGTCCTGGAACTGGGGCACCACCAGGTCGACCGCCAGCCCCGAGGCCGAGTCGGCCTCGCGAGTCGTCGGCCCCGCCGCCAGGCTCGGGCTGAAGCTCAGTTTGTCGCAGCCGCTGGTCGCCGGCCACGGCGATGTTTCGCTGGCCGTCAGGTGGTCGTAGAAGGTGACCTCGACTTCGCTCGTCAGCGCCCCCACGCAGGTCGTCGGGTTCTGCGTGAACGGCGCGATCGGCAGCGAGGAGGGCACCGCTTTCTTCGCTTCGATCGATTCGCCGAAAATGCCGCCGACGAAGTAGAGGCAGTCGACCGGCACTTTTTCTTCGAACAGTTCGGAGAGCGGGTTGCTGTTGCACTTCATGCCGACTCCGCCCGGCGAGAAGCGCAGGAGGTCGTTCTTGTGGGCGCCGGGGACGCCCCAGAACATCGTGTAGGTCGAGGTCGGCGAGCTGTAGTGGTTCAGCCCCTGGAATCTGAAGTCGAGGCCGTAGTCGCCGCCGGTCCGTCCGTTGACCGACAGGTACTGGGCGGTGCCGAAGATGCTGAAGACGAACAGCGAGGCCTGCCCCACCTGGGGCACCGTCCGGTATAGCGGCAGGATCAGCCAGCCCAGCTGCTGGGTGTTGAGGGCCACGTATCCGGCCTGGGCGTCGGCCGAGCAGTTGTATTCGGCGAGCTGGGTGGCGGTGCACTCCGAGAGCACGTGCGGGTTGGCGATCACCCCGGCCGGGGCGTGGACTTCGATGTCCTTGGGGTCGTGGCATTCGCAGGGCGGGTGCTCGCCTTCGGTGGTGACCCTGTTGGCGATTTCCAGCGAGGTGAGGACGTCCGGATGGCCACCGGCTTCGGTGGTCGAGGGAACGACCTGAAACAGGTAGACGTCGCCGCTCGCCGCCGCCTGGGAGGCGCCGGCCGCGGCGAGGGCGATCGTCGCCAGCCCGGCCAGCAGCGCGAGGCGAAGGCAGCCGGCGAGGCGCGTCATGGGAGAGCCCGGGTCGCCGGGATCGCCGGCGACATAGCCACATCCGTGGTCACGTTCCCTGTTGGGCGAGCAGTCCCACTCGCTTCTCCTCTTCTGTCGCGCTAGCGCGGGGTATTTGGTCTCTGGGCGCTCCGGCGCCAAGAGACCGCTCTACCGTCTCCCTTCATCCACCGCAACACGGCAGCGTTCCCAAAGGACCGGAGACAGCTCTCGAGCTTTGGGCAATGACAGCCGATACCCATCGATCTGTCAATGGGCCGCCCAGCCCGATCCCGCGATGCAGTCGCCCGGATTACCCGATCGACGGCATCGAGCCGCCGACGACAGGGCGGCTATCGGTGGTGCTTGAGGCGCTTCTTCGACCGACTCTTCCCGCAGGCGGCCTTGATCCTGACCTTCTGCGAAGAGGTCTTTCCGTTCTGGCCGGCGTATCGGATCTGCGCGAGCGGGCGGTGGGCGCAAAGCGACCGGGTGTTGGTGAGATACCCGTGCTTGCCGCCGAAGACGGTCATGTGGAAATGCCCGATCGGGGCGTCGGGGACGACCGGGACGGTCGTCCTCAGGCGTCCGCCCTTGACGGTGTCGGCGTCGGCACGCGGCACCAGGCTCACCTGTCCCTTGAGGAGGAATGCCAGCCGAGGCAGGCCTCCCGAGCCGGAGACTGCGTAGACCAGGCCTGAGATCGGTTGGTCCAGGAGCGGCGTTTTCGTCCAAGCCGACCCTATGGGCGCACGGCCGGCGCACTGGCTCGCCGCGAGCTCCCTCTCCGAGCAGAGATTGCCGAGGTGTCGCTGGTCGATCTCGAAGGCGTTCGAGAGCGTCACCGAGATCGATTTCAGGTTTGCTTCGCCGGGCCGGGTGAGCAGATCGAGTTGAAGCTGCGGATTGCCCGACCGCCGTGTGCTCTTCCGTCCTCCCTGTTGACGAATTGTCATCCTCGGCTTGAAGCCGAGGGTGGCGCAGTTGACCGCGTGGAAGTACGAGCTGAAGTCGGTCACCGTCCCCTGGTCCCCGATTCCCTGTGAGTCGACGCTGAACGGCGAGCAGTTCGTCGGGTTGATGGTGAAGTTCGGGCGATCGATGTTGACCTGAATCGAGCGCATCCGGATCGGAACGCCGCCGATGATCGACGGAATCGAGTCGGAGACCGCCGAGACCTGCGCCGTCTGAGGATCGACGTGGAGCGCCACTTGGACGACCACCGTGCCGTAGTCATACGGGCCGGCCAGCGCAGGCGTGACAACCGCGACGCTCAGCGGCGCGCCTTTGAATGGCCCGGCGAGGTACATCTTCCCGACCGCGTGGAATGGATGCGAGCCCGGGCCGGCCGCCACATTGCTCGTCCCCACTTCGCTGGAGGCCGGACAGCTCGGATTCCGCTGCTCATCCACACCGAGTTTTTGCGCGGCCGTCTGGATGGCGGCGTTCGGGCAGTAGGTGATGCCGCGCAGGTCGCCGGTGAATCCGGGGGGCATCCTGAAGTTCACGTCCTGCAGGAACTGGTCTCCGTCATCCCTGTCGAGCTTCAGGTGGAAGGAGGAGAATCCCCCCGCGAGGGCGGTCGACATGCCCGCCACGAGGCGCGGCTGAAAGAGGCGGACCTGGCCGGGGCACGGACGGCCTCCGGGACCGGACGTGAGACTGAAAGACCGTTCGGACTTCTGCGGCGAGAGAAGGTCGTCCCAGGGGACGAAATTCGCAACCACCGGGTAGACCGTGCACGCGGTCGGCGTTGCGATGAGGCCGCGATCCGATGCGAAGAGGTGGAGGTCGAATTCCTGGAACGGAACCTGCGGAAGGCCCTCGAAGACACCGGTCAGCTGCCCGGTTTGAGGATCCGGCCTGAATGTCCCCACCAACTTCGCGTTCAGCCCGAAGCCGGAAAGCACCTCGAAGAGCCGGTACTGCTCGCCGGGTTTCGGCTGGCCGATGTACATGGAGCCGGTGAGAGCGCCGTTGAGGGCCGGGCTGTAGATCGAGATCGTGCCGACCTTCGCGTTGTCGGGGCATTCGGCGGGGGCCTCCGAGCCGAAGTTGGCCTCCGAATCGAGGCAAGCCCGTTGCCCATCCGCTGCGTCCGGATTGATGTTCACACCGGGTGGCAGGGTCACCGTAACGGCCTTGAGCTCGGAGGGCGTGGGGTTCTTGCCGAGCGGCTGCGGCACCGTGAAGGTGAGATTCAGCCCCGAGGCGGAGTCGGTCTCCCCCGTGGTCAGGCTTGCAGCGAGGACGGGATTGAATGACTCGTGCTCGCAACCCGACACCGGGGCGTATTGCGATTTCGCGGTCGACCAGGTGCCCGGGTCCTGGTAGGAGCGGACCTGGAGCTCGGTGGCCAGCGGCTGGCCGGTGCAGGTCGTCGGGTAGTCGATCAGCGGTTCAACAGGTATGGAGGCATGGGTCGCCTGTTTGAGGCACGAAGTCCCTTCGACGCCGATGCATGCCGACGGAGAACCCGGCGACCCTTTCGGGAACCGCTGGTTGTCGTGGGCGGAAGCGGCCGGGAACCCCCAGAAGGTCAGCTTCGCCTCGGCGAGCGGCGTCAGCTGCGAGATTTCTTTAACCGTGAAGCGAAGTCCGTAGTCCGTGCCGGTCCGCACGGAGACCGGGATCGAGATCGGGATATTGAGTTTCGGAACGACAAACGATAGGCGTGCGGTCTCGCCCTCCTGCGGGACGAGGACGAAGATCGGCGCCGTTCCGAGCAGCTCTTCGGGTTGGCTTTCAGTCTTCGCGACGATCGTCGCCAGGCCGGCCTGGGAGTTCGCCGAGCATTCGTTGAGCGCAAAATCGGACGCGGTGCACTGGGTGACCGCGTTCGGATTGCCGAACACGCCCTCCGGCGCTTCGAAGATGACGTCTTTCGCCGCCTCCAGGACCCCCGGTTCGGCCAGTTTGAAGGCCGTGGTCAGGTCCGGGTGAGTGCCGGCGCCACTTTCGGAGCTCGTCGTTTCGAATTCGTCGATGACGATCGATGCCTGCGCCGGCACCGCGAACGCGAGTGCCGTGAGGGTCACACCGACAATTCCGATCAGCCTACCCATCAGCGAGTGCCTCCCCGGCGGGCGGCATGGCCGTCTCGCCGCGCCCCCCTGTTTTTGTGGTGTTTCCGATGCCTGTGTTTGTGGTGTTTCCGATGCCCGTGGCGGCGGACGCAGCGTCCGTGCTTCCTCTTCCATCCCTTCTTGCAGCTGAGCTTGGCCTGGCCGCCGGTTCCCTTGTAGCTGCCGATCTGCGGCGGCGCCTGCGCCTGCGTGCCCGGCCCGTGGCATTCATCCGAGGCCGCGCACGGCGGGGCCGGGGGAATCACGAAGCGCCCGCCGAGCTCCCGCGCGTCGTAGATCTTCATCCCCTGCCCGTTCCTGTCTGCTGAGACAAGCACGTCGCGGGTGAAGAAGAAGGCGTCCTTGCCGTCGGCGCCGACCCCGAGCAGGCTCGACGGATAGGCCGAGGTGCCGGTCGAGATCAGCTGCTGACAGCCGGCCGCCAGGGCGCACCCGCCGTCGCTGCTGCGTTTGGGCGACCACTCGTAGGCGTCGAGCTTTTCGTTCGTGTCGCTGAGGGTGAGCGCCTCGCCCGTGTTGAAGAATATTCGCCCATCCACAAGCAGGCCGAGCCCGTTGGGCGGCAGGACCGAGTCGGTCGACGCCTGAGAGCCCGTCGGATCGCAGGAGACGCACAGCAATTCGTCGGATCCACCGTCGTAGCGGTAGAGCTCGCGCTTGCCGCCGTTGTCGTAGCCCGCCTTCAGCGGCACAGCGGTCGCGAACGCGGCGTAGTTCCCTTCGGGCGTCACCTGGAAGTCGCCCCAGCTGTGGACTTCGGGCTGGTGGACTCCGTGGACGATCGCCGGATGGTCGATCGGTTCGAAGGAGGGGTGTTCGTAGCCCCACTCACGGATCGTGCCCGAGAAGCCTTCGAAGAAGGCGTCCAGGCAGGAAGCGTAGAGGTGCTTCGTCGTCGCGTTGACCGCGACCGCGCGCGAGCTGTAGGTGAGGACGAAATCGGACGGGCACTTGAGTTCACCGGGCCCTTCGAGGCCGATGTTTTCCGCCAGCACGGTTCCGCTCGGATCGAAAAGCTTGATTTCTTTGCCCGTATTGACGTACAGGTCGTCCGTGCTCGGATCGGTCGCCAGGGCAGAGCCCCTCGGCGTGACTTCCGTCCCGCTCACGCTCGGCGGGCTCCCGGTGGCGAAGCTGCCGGCCGACCAGCGGGACACCTTTCCGGGCGTGCTGAAGAATTCCGTGCTCAGGGCGGCGTAGACGTTGCCGAGCCCGTCCGCGGCGATCGCGCACGGGGTGAACGCCGGCGTGGTAATTCCCTTGACCGTGTAGTCGGAATCGTCGATCGATCCGGACGGGCCGCTCGGCGCGTACTGCCAGATGTGGCCGTTGTGGTCGGCGACATAGACGGTGCCGCTGCTCTGGTCGATCGCGACGCCGCAGGCCCGCCCGAAGGCCCCGGAAAAGGTCCCGGCGCCGTTCAACAGCCCGAGCACTTCACCACTCTGAGCGACGATCCGGACCCCGCCCGAGAGCGGGACGTACAGGGCGTTCTCGAGCGGCGTGCCGACGCTCGTCGGTGAGTTGTCGACCGCCATCTGGTTCGAGGAGCCGAGTTCGGTGTAGCTCACTTCAAAGCGATTCGTGCCCGAACCGGGACCGGCGGTGAAGTCGTCCGGCGTGCCGTCGGCGTGGTATCGGTAGATATTTCCTTCGCCTTCGCCAATTTCGAGCGCGTAGACGTCCTGGTTGGATTGATCGACGGTCACCTCGCCGGGGAACGCATATTTCGCCCCGCCGAAGCTCTGGGTGACGAGCGGGCGCTGCGTCGGTTTCGGACCGGGCTTTTCGAGCGCGTTGTCGAGCAGCGAGACGAATTCCGGAGCGGGTGCGCCGCCCGGGTGGACGACGTAGAGGTTCGGCTGGTTTTCGATCCCCTGGCCGGACTCGAGCTGCTCTGGGGTGACGAAGAAGAAGGTGCCGTTGCCGCCGGCGACTCCCGCGCCTCCAGCGAAGGCGACAGCGTTGCACTTGCCGTCTTCGCCTTTGATCGCGTTCCAGGCGTTCGGGTCGCCGACCGTTTCGCAGCCGTCGTAGTTGGAAACGCTGCCGTCGGAGTTGACGGTCACCAACTCCAGCGTCAGATTGCCGGCTTCGTCGACCTGTGCCCGGTAGATGTCCAGGCTTTCGTCTTCGTCCTGGAACGACTGATCCACCGGAAGCTCGTCGTCCGTGCTCAGGAAGATCGTCGAGCCGTCAGCCGTCATGCCGCTGAAGTAGACGCCCGATGTCGCCCCTTTGGTCAGGTCGATCGAGTTCGCGGAGCCGCGGATGTGCAGGTACGGATGCCAGAGCGGGTTGCCGCCCGCGTCGGTTCCGACCCTTTCGGCGACCACGACGCGTGAGCCGTCCGACGAGATGCCGAGCTCGCCGACACTCCCCGTCATCGTGCTGCCGTCGGACCGGGTCGAGATCACCTCGGTGTTCGGGCCTCCGGCGACGTCGCGCTCGTAGAGGGTCTCGTCCCCTTCGGTCGCCTGCGGCACAAAGGCCGAGCTGGAGCCGAAGACGAGACGCTTTCCGTCCGCCGATAGGGGGCTCCTGACCTCGCCCGCTTCTATTGCGTTGGGGTGGGATTGCGAGCCGGCCATGCCCTGGACCAGTTCCCCGCCGGGCAGGCGCAGCGGCATGCCCGAGGACCCGTCGGCGAAGCACGCTTTGCAGATCTCGGCCCCTCCGAAGACGAACGTGTCCAGCTTGGCAGCGGCCCCGAGGAGGGTCGACGAGAACGGTTCGCTCGCGTAGGGGTTGTCGGATTCGATTCCCACGTATCGAGTCCTCCAGCCAAGAGCTTCGTCGCGTTCCGCCACGTATGGGTCGATCCCGCGGTTGGTCGGATTCCCGGCGCCCGGGATGCCGCCGTCTTTGACGCCGTAGAGGATCCTGTCGGGGGCATTCGGATAGCCGTCGAACGGGGTCTGCCCCTGAACCAGGTTCGAGACCACGTCATACCCCCCTGTCCATGCCGCCGAGGTCAGCTCGTAGGCCCGGCAGTCGAGCAGGCCCCCGGCCTTCGTCTGCTTGCGCGCCAGGGCGTTGGGACAAGGGTCGTTGATCAAATCGACCAGCGCGTAGGTGGTGAAGGTCTTGTCGTCGCCGACGTCTTTGCCGATCGCGTTTTCGGCGATGAACCTGTAGTGGTACGTGGTGCTGGGTTTCAGGCCGCTGACTTTGACGAACGCGGTCGTTGATTCGAGGCCGCCCACGTTTTCGGGCCCGGGCGCGGTGGCGCAGGTCGAGGCGGCGCAGTCTTCGAGTCCGTATTCGATGCCGTAGCTCGTTTCTTCGAAGCCGGGGCTGATCTGCGCGCGGAGTTCGCCCGTCTGGGTGGTGATCCTCTTCGCAGCCTCATCGGCGATCACCGGCGCCTGCGGCACCGGCAGGCCGAAGACCTTGACCACGTTCGAGTTGTTGCCCGCCGCATACAGCCTTCCGCTGGGGCTGACTGCCATGCCGCTGATTTCCGGCATCGCCCCTTCGCCGAGCGGTTCCGTGCAGTCGATCACGTTCATCCGCACGTCGAGCTCGATCACCACGCGATGCGGTTCCGATTCCCGCGGCCCGCCACAGACGGAGATCCCTTCGGAGCTGCCGAAGTGTTCCTTCTCGTTGATGTCGGAGAACAACGGCCGGTCGTTGCGCGGATCGATGGCGACCTGACGCGCTTCTCCCAGAGGGAGGAAGAAGTTACCCACGGGGGTCGTCTTGGCGCCGGCAGGGGAGAATTCGCTCGCGTAGACCCGCTCCACCCCGTTGGGATAGAAGGCGAGGGTCGTGTAGACGGTTTCGTTGGAGTCGACTCCGATCGAGATCGGTTTGTACAGTTCTTCGCGTTCGCCGACCCGTTCTTCCGAGTAGTGCGCTTTGAGTTTGGCGATCGACATATACGTGCCGTCGGAGTTCCATTTCTGAATTCGCGGCGCACACAACTTCTCTGGACAGGCGAATTCCGAGGAGCTGTCTGGGTGAGTCCGCCTCGGTTCCGCGAGGTAGACGTGTCCTGCCTGGTCGACCGCGAGTTGGTTACCGAACTCGGAGTACTCGTGGCTTCTGTCGCCGTACCAGTACCCCTCGATGGAGCCGAGCGTCCCGGGCGTTTCGTCGACCGCGTGGGCTCCTCTTCCGCATGCATCGCCGGAGGCCGCGGTGCAGACGTCGCTGTCGGTGCTCTCGTTGACTTCCTTGCCGAAGGCAAGGATCGGCTGCCCGTCGAGCTGAATTTCTGCACCCTGAAGTTATGTTCGTCGTGGACGTAGACCGCGCCGGCGCCGCCCGGCGAGTTGTCCACGGCGATGCTGCGCGGGCCGTTGAACTCCCCGAATCCGAAGCCCGAGATCCCCTGTTTGCAGACGTCATTCGAGGGGGGGTTGGACTGACAGATCTCGAACTGCGCGCCGCCGTTTATCTGCGTGATCACGTGCGAGGAGCGCACGGCCGGGACGTCCAGCGTCGCGTGCGGGACGTAGAACGCCTGCGTCGCGGGGTTGCTGTTCTTGAGACCGCTGTAGGCAACCGTCGACCCGCCCGAGTTGGTCGCCTCGATAGAGCACTGGAAGACGGCTTTTTCCGCGGTGTCGTCGGCGGTTAGCGAATAGACGCTCGAGGTCGCGGACGTCGTGGTCGGCGAGCCTATTTCCGTGCCGTTGCGGTACCAGCGGTACGTGTAGCTTTCCGGGCTTCCGCTCCAGGTCAACAGCGCATTGCAGGTGAGTTTGGCGCCTTTCGATTCACCGACTTTGAGGTCTGACGGTTCCGCCGCCGGCCCTGCGGGCGAGGACGAGAAATTCGAGGGAGCGAGCGGTGGCGCCGTGGTGCTGGCGCCGGCCGCGATCCTGTAGGGCTGACTGGTTCCCAGCAGCTGGTTGCCGTCCTTGTACGTCGTCCTCATCTCGCACTGGATCGCCTTGCCCGCCTCGCCGGGCCCTGGGGTGAAGGTGGTGGATGTCGCGCCGGCGATCGGGGCGCCGTTTGCAAGCCACCGGTAGGTGGTCCCGGTTGACCCGTTCAAGTCGTTGCTGATCTTGCAGGTGAGCTCGGTTTCAGCCGGCAGCGCCAACTGCGTCGTGTCGATCCCGAGCTGCACATCCGTTTTCTGCAGCGGACCGCCGTTGAAGGTCACGACATAGGGGTTGGAGCCGGTCGAGTCTCCGACGCCACCGGCGACCGTCACGGATCCGCCGCCGGAGCTGATCGTCGAGAGGCCGTTGAGCGCCGATTCGACCGTCGCGGGAGAGGTGTTGTAGGCGAGCGGGCCGGTGGATTGGCCGTTGTAGCTGAGCATGAACGTGCCGCCGGTCGCCCGGATCTTGACGGCGTCGACCTCGTCGACAAGCGGCTGGTCGTCTTCGCCCGAGGCGACCACGTCGTAGCCCCAGGCGCGGACGAAATCGCCGCCTTCGGTGAATTGCTCGACCCGGTTGCCGCCGTTGTCGACGACGTAGACGTCACCCGTGCTGTTGTTGATCGCAACGCCCGCCGGCTTTTCGAACTGGCCGGCTCCGGTTCCGCCGCTTCCGAAAGACGACTGGTAGGAGATCTGGCCGTGGGCCGCCGGAACCGCCTGCAGCAGCGCGGCACAGAGAACCGACAGAGCGAATGTTGAACTGCGCTTCATCGGCGTGCCCCCCTGCCGTTGTTGGCGTCTCGGCTATGGCGACCGCTGTGGCGCTTGCGGCGGGGATGCTTCCCTCCGCATGCGCGCCTGATCGTCACCGAGTGGCTGTTTGCGATTCCGTTCTGGCCGACCATCCTCACGGCCGCTCTCTGCGCCGACTTGCAGAGGCTTTCGGTGCTCTGCAGGAGGCCCTTCTTGCCGCCCGCGAGGTCCAGCCTGAAGGACGAGATCGGCGCGTCCGGAACCGAGGCGAAGGTCGTGCGGAGGCCGCCCTTCCGGCTGTCGATCGCCCCCACCAGTTGGATGTCGATGACACCCCTCAGCGAGACGACGATGTCCGGCAGGCCCCGGTTCGGGTTCGACCGCAGATAGACGGGGCCTGCGAGGGGCTCGTCGAGCAGCGGCGTGGATGCCCGCGCCGTCCCGATTTGCGTGCTGTTCGGACATGCATCGCGGTCGAACTGGACGCGCGTGCAGGGCAGGCGGACGTGGGCGTTGTCGAGGATCAGCGTCGAGGGCATCCTGACCACCGTGCGACCGATGTTGGCTTCGTTGCGGTCGGCCTTGATCACCGCGTGCACGCCGGGATGGCCACGGCGCTTCGAAGAGCCGCTGAGCCTCAGCGAGACCTTCGGCCCGAAATCGAGATCCGTGCAGTTGGCGGCCTGGAAGCGCGCAGAGGGGAAGGCGCTCGCCCCTTCGTCGCCGCCGATCGTCACTGCCACCGCGAAGGGATCGCAGTTGGTCGGGTTGAGCGCGAACCCGTTGCGATCGAGCGCGACGCTGATGTATCGGGTTCGCAGCGGCACGCCCTCCTGGATCTGGGGGAGCGGATCGGAGACGGCGGTGATCTGCGCGGTTTCGGGGTCGATGTGCAGCGCGACCCTGACCGCGACGACGCCGAGGTCATAGGGGCCCGAGAGGGCCGGTATCGAGACCACCAGGCTCAGCGGAGCGCCCTTGTAGGGGCCGGCCAGGTAGGCGCGGCCGCCGACGTAGACCGGGTGGGAGCCGGCGCCGGCGCCGGCGATCACGGTGCCCACCTGGCTGGCCGCCGGGCAGGCCGGGGAGGCCTGCTCGGCCTGCCCGGAGTAGCCGGGTGAGCCCAGCGTCGCGATCGCCGCCTCCGGGCAGTAGGGGATCCCTCTGATGCTCGCCAGGAATCCAGGTGGCGTCCTCACCTCTACCGCGGCGAGGTTCTGGTCGCCGTCGTTGCGCCGGATCTGCACCGCGAACGGGCTGTGGACGCCGGCCGTGTTGTCTTCCACGCCGGCTTCGAAGCTCGGCGAGAAGGGCCGCGGGCCGTTCGGGCAGCCGCTGCCTGCCGGCCCCGAGTCGATCGTGAAGAACTGGGTCGAGGTCTGGTCGGGGAGCTCGGCCGCCCAGGGCTGGAAGTGGGAGTGGACCGGGTAGGTGCCGCACTGCGTCGGCGTCGCGAAGAGCCCTCGCTCGGAGCCGAAGAAGTGCAGGTTGAACTCCTGGAACGGCGTCTGGGGCAGGTTTTCGAAGCTCGTCACGACCTGGCCCGTGCTCTCGTTCACGCGTGCGGAGCCGAGGAGCTTCACGTTGGTCGCGAACCCAGACGCGGTGAGGATCACCCGCCAGCGGTCGCCGGGGGCCGGCACGCCGAGGTAGATGTAGCCGAAGATCGGCCCGGGCAGGGCCGAGCTCTGCAGTTCGGTCGTCCCGATCTTCGAGTACTCGGGGCATTCGGCTGCCAGCTCGTTGCCGAAGTTCGCCTGCCCGTCGGTGCAGGTGCTCTTGCCGTCCGCGGCGCTCGGGTTGAGCGAGAAGCCGACCGGCAGCTCGACGCTGCTTGCCCGGATCTCCGACGGGGAGGGGGTGCTCGGGTCCTGGAACTGGGGCACCACCAGGTCGACCGCCAGCCCCGAGGCCGAGTCGGCCTCGCGAGTCGTCGGCCCCGCCGCCAGGCTCGGGCTGAAGCTCAGTTTGTCGCAGCCGCTGGTCGCCGGCCACGGCGATGTTTCGCTGGCCGTCAGGTGGTCGTAGAAGGTGACCTCGACTTCGCTCGTCAGCGCCCCCACGCAGGTCGTCGGGTTCTGCGTGAACGGCGCGATCGGCAGCGAGGAGGGCACCGCTTTCTTCGCTTCGATCGATTCGCCGAAAATGCCGCCGACGAAGTAGAGGCAGTCGACCGGCACTTTTTCTTCGAACAGTTCGGAGAGCGGGTTGCTGTTGCACTTCATGCCGACTCCGCCCGGCGAGAAGCGCAGGAGGTCGTTCTTGTGGGCGCCGGGGACGCCCCAGAACATCGTGTAGGTCGAGGTCGGCGAGCTGTAGTGGTTCAGCCCCTGGAATCTGAAGTCGAGGCCGTAGTCGCCGCCGGTCCGTCCGTTGACCGACAGGTACTGGGCGGTGCCGAAGATGCTGAAGACGAACAGCGAGGCCTGCCCCACCTGGGGCACCGTCCGGTATAGCGGCAGGATCAGCCAGCCCAGCTGCTGGGTGTTGAGGGCCACGTATCCGGCCTGGGCGTCGGCCGAGCAGTTGTATTCGGCGAGCTGGGTGGCCGTGCACTCCGAGAGCACGTGCGGGTTGGCGATCACCCCGGCCGGGGTGTGGACTTCGATGTCCTTGGGGTCGTGGCATTCGCAGGGCGGGTGCTCGCCTTCGGTGGTGACCCTGTTGGCGAGTTCCAGCGAGGTGAGGATGTCCGGATGGCCACCGGCTTCGGTGGTCGTGGGAGCGACCTGAAACAGGTAGACGTCGCCGCTCGCCGCCGCCTGGGAGGCGCCGGCCGCGGCGAGGGCGATCGTCGCCAGCCCGGCCAGCAGCGCGAGGCGAAGGCAGCTGCGCAGGGACATCCTCATCGTCTCGCTCCCTTCTGGTTGTGGTGCCGTTGCTTCTTCTTGTGCTTGCCGCCATGGCGCTTCTTGTGGCGATGGCGTTTCTTGTGGTGGTGGCGCTTCTTGTGGAAGTTGCCGCGACCGCCGAGATTGGCGCTGGAGCCGATGCGCGGGGGCTGTGGCGCCGGCGCGCCTTCCCCGTGGCACTCGTCGGCGGCGGCGCAGGGCGCCGGCTGCTTTTCGTAGTTGAAGCCGCCCTGGCTCCTGGCGTCGTAGATCTTGTAGAAGGCCCCGTTTTCGTCCTGCCCGACCAGCGTCTGGGTCGTGGTGAAGAAGGCGTTCACCCCGTCCGCAGTGACCCCGACGATGCCGATCGGCTCGTATTCGGTCCCTTCTTCTGCCTCGGCGCCGGTGCTGATCAGCTGGGGACGGCCGTCGACGTACTCGTAGCTGTCCGAGACGCCGTCGGTGTCACGATTGACGAGCGCTTCGGGCGTCGAGAAGAAGGTGCGGCCGTCGTTCGTGAGAAACAGCCCGTCGATGCTGCCCTTGGCGTCGGCGGTGGGCGGCGCGCCGTCCACCCGACAGGAAACGCAGACAATCGACCGCGCCTGCGCGTTGTATCGGTACATCTCGGAGAATTCGGCATTGTCGTAGGCGGTGATCGGCGATTTGGTCATGAAGGCCATCCAGTCGCCGTTGAAGCCGACGTTGATCCGTTCCGCCGGCCTGCCGCCCTCCATGTTGACCACGAAGCGCGGTGCTCCGTTCCTGTACACGTAGAGGTTCCTCTGCCCGGCGACGCCCCTTGCGCCCTCGTCGAGCTGCTCGGGCGAGTAGAAGTAGATTTCGCCGCTGTCTCGGGCCACCGGAGTGTCCCTGCACGGAACGCCGTAGTTGCGTTGGTAGCAGTTTTTGATCGAGATCGGGACGACTTCGACCGAGCATTTGGACGTCCAGGCGCCCCCGCAACCGTTGGTGTTTCCTGTGCCCCCGAAGCCGGCCGAGAGCCGGGTCAGTTCGTTCGTCGACTCGTCCCACCGGAAGAGGTCGACGCTCGAGTCGAGATCGTCTTCGGTCATCGGGTATTTGGTCGTGAAGAAGACCTCCGTCCCCTCGCGTGCTGTGCCGTCGTAGTGAACCGGGCGATTGACGCCTTCGAAGTCGGTGGACACGTCATATGTGCCGGCACCGCTCACGTGCATGTACAGATGTGACGTGGGCAGTTTGGATTCTCCGCACGACTGGCAGGGTTCGCTCGGCCCGTTCACCGCCATCAGGACGTGCGAGCCGTCCGTCGAGATTGCCGGGAACTTGATGAATTCGCCCCAGGTCCCGTTGACTGGAGCAATCGGATCGATCTTGATGTCTTCGCCGGCTTCGTCCACGGAGATCTTCTCGACCGTGCCGGAGGCGATGTCGTCGTCGTAGGCCGAGCCCGGATATTTCGTGATCCCATCCGGCGTGAACGCCATGTGAATCGATGAGAACACGTAGTGGCTGGCGTCGCCGGAGATCACTCCGTCGCCGACGAACCCACCCCTGTCCGGGAGGACGGTCGTCGCGCCGGGGACTTCGTTGACGTTGCTGGGCAGGCGGCCGAGGAGGTTGCCGGCAGCATCCCACATATAGGGTGCGAAGTCGCTGGAAAGGACGCTCGCGTCCCAGGTCAGGAAATGTTCGAGGTTCTGATCCGTGGGAATCCCCCACGCGCCCTGCGACCCGATCGAGTACGTGTACCAGAGAATCTCCTGCGATTGGAGGGCTTCGTCCCCCTTGAGGCCCACGTAGTGGGTCTCCCAACCCTTCGCCGTGCGCGACGCCACGTAGAAGTCGTTGGCGGGCAGGCCGTTCCCCGCATTCGGCGGGTCGGTGCCGGGAATCGCGTTGAAGATGGCCTCGAACCCGAAATGATCGCCGGCAACCGGCGAGAACGGGCCGGACGGCAGAATTCGGGTACCGCCGGCGCGAGCGGGCGTGACAAGCTCATACGCGCGGCAGTCCGGGAGGTAGTTGGCGCCGGTCTGCTGGCGGAGCGCGGCGTTGGGGCAGTCGGGAGGCCGGAATTCGAAGGTCTGGTCCTCGCTCGTCACAGACCCCCATTCGCTCTTCGCGACCAGGCGGAAGTGGTAGGTGGCATTCTGGAGGTTGGTGAGCGACACCGAAACGGGCTGCCCGGTCGTGACGGCTGGGAGCGTTTCAACCGACACCGGTGCCTTCGACCCATAGTTGACCGTCAGTCCGTATTCGAAATACCATTCGGTGGCGAAGCCGTTGGGGTTGACCACGCCCTTGAGTTCGGCGCTGCTCGCGGTGACGTGGTCGCTGGTGGCCGCTTCGATCGCCGGGCCCTCTTTCGTCGTGAAGGTCTGGTCGTTGCCGACCGTGGATCCGCTGTAGTTGACCCCGACGATCCGGTAGTGGTAGGTCTTGCCCGGCTCGAGCCCTTCCAGCACGTACTGGACGGACTTGACACCGGCGCTGTTGTCCGCCAGATCGACCCCGGGCGGAAGCGGCGCGGTCTGTCCATATGACAACGTCTTGCCGAACTCGAAGTAGTAGCTCGTGGCGATGCCGTCGGGGTCCAGTTTCCCGTGCAGCGTCGCGTCCTCGGTTTCCACGTCGGTCGCCGGGTCGGTGCTCACGGCCATCACCGCGGCCAGCGTGGTGAAGGTCTGGTCGTTGCCGAAGGTGGTCCCGATGCTGCTGACGGCGACGATCCGGTAGTGGTAGGTCGTATCGGCGTGGAGCCCGGACGCTTCGACGGTGAGCTGCTTATCCCCCGGGGAGGTGTCGGAGAGATTCGTCCCGGGCGGTGCGGCGGAGGTCGTTCCGTAGCGACGCGAGGATCCCCACTCGAAGTAGTAGTGGGTTTCCGCCCCGTCGGGATCGAGCTTGCCGTGAAGCATTGCCTCGCCGCGACCGACTTCCGTCGCCGGCTCGGTTTCGACGCCCTTAACCGCCGGTGTCGTCATGAACGTCCGGTCGACGCCTTTCGAGGTTCCGCTGCCGTTCACCGCGACGATCCGGTAGTGGTAGGTCCTGCCCGCTTCGAGCCCCGAGATCGCGTCGTTCACAGGCTGGTCGCCCGGCGTTGTCGTGCCGACGTCTTCGCCGGGGGGAGTTGAGCTGGTCGAGCCGTATGAGGGAGTCCGTCCGTATTCGAAGTAGTAGGTGGTGGTGAGGTTTTCGGGATCAACCGTTCCGTTGAGCGTCGCTCCGTTCGGTTCGATTTCCGTCGCCGCGCCGGTGTGCACCTTGCTCGGTGTGGTGGTCAGCGATTCGATCGCTCCGAAGATCTTTCCGGCGGAGCTCGTCGCGACCACTCGGTAGTGGTAGGTGGCGTCGTTTGACAGCCCGGAGATGTTCGCTTCGACGTCTCCCGTCATCCCCGGTTCGCAGGCGGCGGTGGAGGCGTCCCAGTCGACCGACACCAGGGTGCCGTCGGGTTTCAGTTCGTTGGCCCGCACCGCGACCTTGTTCTGGATTTTGCCGAGGTCGCCCGCGGCCGTGACTTCGATCCGCCAGGGGCCGCCCGCCGGGCCGGTGACCGTCGGCTTAGGCGATTCGAAGGAGTTTTCGACCTGGGTAGCAGTGGCGTTGTACGGGATCCAGCTCGAGCTCGAGCTGAATCGGAAGCGGCCGCCGGTCGCGCCGTTGACCGAGACGATCCGCACGTTGCCGTAGGAGGCTTCGCCGGCGTACTGGAACCGGCAGTCGGTGATCGCGGGGCCCTCACCCGGCCCGACGTTGCCGGTCAGCGTGGCGTCGGTCTTGCCGACATCGTCCGGCTTGCCGGTGTGGGCATCGGGGCCGCCGATCGCCGAGTAGACCCGGATGTGGCCGCCACCCATTTCGCTTTCTTCGAGGGTGGTCTGGCCGGCGAGGGCGTCGTCCGCGACGTAGATGTCGCCGGTCGCTTCGTCGAAGGCAATGCCCCGCACGTCGGGTTCGGGCACTTCCGGTGGGCAGTACCCGCCGCAGCCGACAGGCGGCGAATTGTAGTTGTATTCGCCCATCCCGCCGATGCCGAAGATGTCCTCCGCCAGCCCGCCCTGCTCGTTGGAGACCTGGATGCCGCTCCCGTAGTAGTAGTTGTTGGCGTTGTAGAGAACGCCGTTGCCGCTGTCGATTGCGAAACCCGCCTCATTGGCGCCGGCGATAGGGACCGGCGGTTCGTGGTAGGTGTAATTGCTGTCCGCCGTGAACCCGACGTTGGTTTCCGAGAACTGGAGCCAGAGGTCCCCCGTCGCGCTGTCGAAGGCGAGGTCGCGCGGCTGGCCGACGCCGGAGAGGTTGGGCGCGAATTCTTCGACGAACGTTCCGTCGGGGAGGTATTTCCTCAGGTTGTTGTTGGGGGCGTTGCCGTTCTGTTCCCGCCAGACCCAGAGGTAGCCGCTGGGATCGACCGCGAACGGGCCCTGCTTGTCGATGTGCGTCGGGAAGCCGGGCCTCGGCTTTCCTTCCGGATTCCAGCTGTAGAGCGTTCCTCCCGGTTCGCAGAAGCATTCTTCTGCCTTTTCGATCATGTAGAGACTGCCGTCGTCCGGGTTGACCGCGAGCCAGCTGTGGGCGTTCTGCTCCTGCGGGATCGCCAGCGGAAAGTCGCCGCCGAGCGGTTTCGGTTCGCCCGGATTTGAGATGTCGAAGCCGTAGAGCCCGTGCACGGCACCCGGGAAAACCGTGCCCTGGTTGCCCGGATCCTTGTAGTGGATGACGTAGAGGCGGTGGCGCTGAGGGTCGATCGTGATGGCGTTGATCGTGTTCCCGTAAAAGGAGTTTTCGTTGCTGAAGTTGTCCGTGCCGTCAGGCCCGAATTCGGACGACGGTAGGTTCGAATACAGGTATGTCGCCGACGCGGGCGACGCCGTGAAGGCGAGGGCCAGGCACGTCACCAGAGGGAGAATCAGAAAGGCGAGGCGCACGTGGCGCGAGAGCCGGCGTCGCCGGAAGGCCGACGTACCGCTCCCGTCGGGAACGACGCTGTCGAAGGCCGGTGCCTTTGAGTCGTGCGTCACGTGGCTCTTCCCCTCCCGTTTCTGACGCCCCGAGAACCTCACGATAGCTCGCAAGCCTCCCTAAGCGGGACATCGGTTTCTCCTCCGCGGCTCCCGTTCCCTATGCAGATCACTCACTTCCCGGAAGCCAGACGCAACTAGAACACAGATCAACCGGGATGTCAAGAGGTAGCGAGAAAAACCCGCTTACCTACTTGGTTGACTCGTTTCGTTCGTCTACCCTGGTTCCAGGTGAAATATGTCGCAGGATTACCGATGGGAACCCCGATAACTCAGCCTCCCGAAATGCCAATGGGTCTGGATATGGTGGCGCCCGGGATGGTGCTGACGCCGTGGGGAAAATCTGGACAATTGCGGGAGAAGACGTTGCCGCCGGGGCGCGGGACGACGGCCGAGGAAGCGGCGCAGAACCACCGGGAGCGCCTATTCGGCGCGCTGGTCGCGAAGGTGGCGGAGAAGGGCTATGAGGCGACCACCGTCGCCGACCTGGTTGATCTGTCCGGCGTCTCGCGGAGCGCGTTCTACAAGCAATTCGGGGACAAACAGGAGTGCTTCCTGGCGGCCATCGAAGCGCTCGTCGAGCCCGCGCTCGAGTCGGTGGCGGAGACGCTCACGCCGGGTGGGGTGCCGCCAAGCGACCCGGCCGTCGCGAGAAAGGCCTTCGAACAGCTGATCGCGGAGATAGCGTCCCAGCCGGCCGCGGCGACCATGTGCATCGTGGAGGTCTACGCCGGCGGCTCGGAGGCGGTCGAGATTCTCGACCGGGCGACAGACTCCCTCGAGAAGGTGACCCGGCTCGTCCTTGACGGACTGGGCCACGAGGGGATGCCGTCGGAGATAGTGCGGGCGCTGATCGGGGGGGTCCAGAAGGCCATTCACAAACGGCTCTACCAAGGGAAGGCCGACGAACTGGCGGACCTCGCCCCGCAATTCTGGGAATGGCTCTTTCTCTACCCGCCTCCCCCCGGCCCGCTGCGTGGGCCGCGCCGGCGCGTGCTCCGCCCCCTTCCCTTCGAGGAGCGGCAGGCCGCCTCCAACCCTCCGGAGCGGCTGCTGCGGGCGCTGGCGGCTGTCGTCGCCGAGAAGGGGTATCCGGAGACGACGATCGCCGACGTCATCGAGCGCGCCGGAACCTCCTACCGGGCGTTCTATGAGCGCTTCGAAAACAAGGAGGACGCGGTCGTGGCAGCCCTGGACGTCGGCTCGCTGCAGATGCTCGCCGCGGCGCTCCCCGCCTTTCGGCGGGCAAATGACTGGGCGGATGCGGTCCGGGGCACGCAGGAGGCGATGTTCCTCTACGGCGTGCAGGAGCCGGAGTACGCGCGGCTGGGCGCGGTCGAGATGTACGCGGCGGGGAAAAAGGCCCTTGAACAGCGCGAGAAAATCACCGAACAGATGGAGGCGCTGTTGACGTCGGGATATGAGATCGCCCCCGACATCCCGCCGATCACCAGCGAGGCGATCGGCGGAGCGCTCTACGCGCTCTTCTACGACCACGTGAAGCAGAAGGGCCCCGAGCGCCTCGCGGAGCTTGTGCCGTGGACCGTCTACGTCACCCTGACTCCCTTTCTCGGCGGCGACGAGGCCTATGCGGTCGCCACCGGCGCGGCCGGCGAGGCCGACTGAGTCGCCTCCCGGAGTGGGCCGGAGGTGCTCGACCTCACCCCCGGCGGCGAGGCTGCGGTTGGTGGGATGGCCAGCCCCGGACAGGACGTGGCGTGGAAGTAAGCTGAACCCGTGGCGGATGCACCCCGGAACTCACAGGATGCAGCGGAGCGCAACGAGGCGGAGCGGATACGCCGTCTGCGCGAGGATGCCCGTCGCCCGCTGAGCGTCAACCTGGCGGAGACGATCGCCCTCAGCCACGAGCTGATGAAGCTCGCCGGCTCGGCAAAGCACGGCTGACGTGGCCGCCTTCGACGAGTTGCTCCGCCGCCTGGCTGCGGCGGAGGCGCGCTTCGTTGTGATCGGTGGCCTGGCACTTGGCGCCCGCGGTGTCGTGCGCGGCACCAAGGACGTCGACATCGTCGTCGACCTCGACCCCGACAATCTGAAGTTGATCGCCGAGGTCGCGGTCGCCGCCGGCGGCCACGTGCAAAAGGGTGAGGCGCTGCTCGGCACGCCGTTCTCGATCGCGGCGGAGCTGGCGAGCGGCGAGCAGGTGGCGATCGAGACCGACCTCGGCCGCCTCGACGTCGTGCAGGGCCTCGACGGCGTGCCCTCCTACGAGAAGCTTCGCGAAGGAGCGAGCGAGGCCGAGGTCCTCGGCGTCAAGGTTGCCGTCTGCTCGCGCGAGGACCTGCGGGCGATGAAGCGGGCGGCGGGACGGCCGCGCGACCTGGTCGATCTGGAAGACCTGGAGGCAGCCGGCGGAAGCAGTCGGAGGCGTGGTCGTTGACGATCCCGACCGCCTGCATCCAGGCATAGACGATGGTCGGTCCGACGAACTTGAATCCTCGCCCCTTCAGCTCCTTTGAAATCCGCTCGGAGAGCTCGGTCTTGGTCGGAAACACGGCACCGTCCCCGAGCAGCACCTCGCCATCGGTGAAGGACCAGCAGAAGTCGCTGAACTCTTCACCGCGATCGCGCATCTCGAGATAGGCCCGGGCGCCGCCGATCGTCGACTCGATCTTCGCTCGCGAGCGAATGATGCCCGCGTTGCCGAGCAGCTCTGCGATCTCCGGCTCGCCGAAGCCGGCGACGCGCTCCGGCTCGAAGCCGGCGAAGGCCTGACGAAAAGCGTCGCGCTTACGGAGCACGGTGATCCACGCCAGGCCCGCCTGAAAGCCGTCGAGCATCAGCTTCTCCCACAGCGCCCGCGAATCGCGCTCCGGTACCCCCCACTCCTCGTCGTGGTAGGCGCGCATCAACTCGCTCGAGTCAGACCAGGCGCAGCGATGCGTTCTGCTCGCGTCAGGACCTACGGGCGATGAAGTGGGCGGCGGCACCGCAGCGACTGTCTATCCGAAAGCCAATCGCGGCGGAACCCGGCTGCTGCCTCGGCATCGAGGTCAGGCTTCGAACTGAGGCTCGCCGCGCGTGCCGCAGGGGTACTCGTCGACGCCGCTGTCCCAGAGCACCTTGCCGCCGGCGCCGAGGCTGACCAGCCGTTCGGCGCACCAGGTGCCGTGGGTCGCGAAGGCGGCGTAGCGCAGGCCCCCGAGCCCGGAGGCCCTCCCCCGCGAGGACTTCGGGAGCCGCAGCAGCCGAACCGTCTCGCTGCTGCCGTCGCCATAGGTGATTCGGACCCGCCGGGCGGCGGGAGGGAAGACCATCCCCACGGCGCTGAAGCGCACCGGCGCTCCGGTGCTCGGTTGGGCGCCAATCGCGATCAGCGGCGGCCCAGTCCGACTCAGGGACGCGCCGGCGGCGCATTCGCGGTAGCGACTGCGGTGGTATTCGAGGGCTCCCGAGCGCCAACCGGCTCCAACCAGAAGGCAGGGTCGCTGGGCGCCCAGCGACCCCGCCTCCGTCGGCCCCTCCCCGAGGTTGACCTTCACCGACCAGAAGTAGTCGCCCCGGGAGCCGCTCGCCAGCTGCGTCCAGGAAGCGGCGCGAGGGGAGGCGGGCGCGGCCCGGACGACGGCGAGCAGAAGGAGGAGACAGAGGAGCGTCAGAGCAGTAGCGCCGAGGGCGGCCCGAGGCGGTGAGGGAACCCGGGTCCCGGCCCTGCTCGGGGTGCTCATCGGCCGGCCCTGCTCCCCGAATCCTGTAGCGAGAGCGCCTGAGTCCAGCCGCGGGTCTCGGCCAGGCCCAGGTAGGGCATCAGGGCCAGGTAGATGAGGTCGGGCGAGGCCTGGGGCAGCTGCTCCGCGGTCCCAGCGAGCAGGTGGCCCCTGACGATCATCGCGATCGCCTCGACCACCGACTCGTCCGAGGAGATCGACACCCGCCTGGCGCTGGGAGCGACCGAGCCGAGCTCGGCGGCGAAGTGGGAGATCACCTCCTGGGCGGGGACCCGGCCGTCGGGCCCGGGTCGGCGAGCTTCGACGCTGAGGGCGAGGGCCTTGGCGGGGCTGGCGGCCGCAAAGGCGGTTATCGCTTCGATGGCGGCGACGACCTTCGCCTCCCATTCGACCTGCCTCTGGCAGGCACTGCGAACCTCGCGTTTGAGCTCGGCGAAGCTGGTCCCGAAGTCCTCGCCTTCGCTGCGGACCCGGGCGGCGGCGCTGATCGGCCCGCGCCGGTTGCGTCCCCCACCGCCGTTCGCCTGTCCCATCGTCATGAGCTGTTGATGACTCGCATGTCTCATCTAATTGGCCCCCCGGCGAGGCGCCGGAATGAGTGACGCTCTCTCCTCTCAAGGGTCAAGAGAAATAAGAACAGAGATGGACCACTAAGTCAAGTACTCGCTGGGAACGACCTAGGACTAGATGCCGGTATGACTACGTTTTTTCCTTTGTTTATGGGGATTTAGGGCCAAACCGCCGAGAAAGAAACAGACCTGTGTATTGAGTCTAATACGTACCATATAGCTGGATCTTCCCGGTACCAGCTCGTACTCGAAGTGCCTACACCGCGTTTGCGACCCGCTTCGCCTCGGTGCTCCCCAGATAGGGGTTGAGCAGGATCTCGGCGAACTCGGGGGCCATCGCCGGCAGCTGCTCGGCCCTGCCGGCGCGAAGTTCGGCGCCGAGCTCGTGAATGACTCCCATCAGCAGGGCCCGCTGGGCCAGCTCACCGGGGGACTCGGCCTCCGGGCAGCGCTCGCGCCCGGCGCCCAGGAGGTCCAGAAGGTGCGTATTGGCGGCAAGGGCGCGATCGGTCAACCTCGGCTCGCCCGCCAATGGGGCAAAGGCTATGAGCGTCGCCTGGTCCGGGTCGGCTGCGGCGAAATCGAGCGCCGCGGCGACTCCCGCCGCCACGCCCTCCGGCCAGGAACGCTGCTCTGCGCAGGCAGACCGCAGATCGGCCTCGAGCGCTTCGAAGGCGGCAAGATGCGCGGCGAGAAAGCAGTCGGGCTTGTCGTCGAAGAGCTCGTAGAAGGTCTTCCTCGACACGCGGGCGCGGCTGGTGATCGTGCGCGACCGAGGTCGAGGCGTAGCCGTGCTCCGCAAAGGCCCCAGCCGCCGCCGCGAAGATCCGCCGCCGCTGGTGGTCGGTGACGAGGTCGGAAGGGATCCCGTGCCTGCCGCGCGGCAGGACCTCTCTTCGGTCGACGTCGTCGATCAGGGCCTGAGCCGATTCGGTCACTGCGACCCACCGCGATCGATCGCCCGGCCCGAGCGCAAACGGCCCGGAGGAGCAGGGAGCTCCCCCGGGCCGACCACGTTTTCATCAAAAGGGACCGCGCCGCACAGGGAATGGACGGGGCGATCCCGGGCTGGCTGCCAGCTGCGAGTTGCTTGATTCGCCTCCCGCATGCCCTAAAGCAGAACAGATATGTACCGTAAAGTCAAGGAAATCGTTAGAAGTCTTCCGAATTAGGCGAGGTTAAACAAAAGATGCCATACCGCTAAAGCACGGGCGCGGCGCTCGCCCAGCGCCGCGCCTCGGCGAGGCCCGTGTAGGGCATCAGCGTCAGGTAGACCAGATCGGGCACCTTGCCGGGCAGCTCGGCGGCAGCGCCGGCCAGCAGCTGGCCCCTGACGATCGTCGCAATCGAGTCGACGAGGCCGGTCTCGGTGGAGACCTCGACCCGCTTCTCGGCGGGCGCCACCCGCGCCAGTAGCTCGGCGAAGTAGGCGATCACCTCGTCCTCGCGGTCCGCGGCCCTCCTCGCCGTTTCGCGCCTGGATCGTCAGCGCCCGGGCTGCCTTCGGATCGGCGGCGGCGAACTTGAGCGCCGCCCGCACCCCGACGACGATCCGCGCCTGCCACTGGGTCTCGGCGGCGCAGGCCCGTCGGACCCCGTCCTGCAGGGCGCGAAAGCTGGCCTCGAAATCGGGTCCGCTAATGCGCACTCGAGCAGCAGCGGAGGCCGCGCCGTCATGGCGCGGCGTCACGCTGCTTGACCTGCTCGCTTTCACCCGACTGCCGCTCCTCGCCAGGCAGCTGACCCGGCGCGATGGATTGACGCTCTCCCGCCTCCGAGGAGGCGTAGAAAGCAGAACAGATATGGACCGCTAAATCAAGGAGAGCTACTAGCCAGCTTGTTAGAAGTGTCGGAGACTGGCGGAATATTTAGCTCTATTACTGAGAAATTGACTGCTAGCGCAAGAGGTACAGCGACGTTTTTTAAGTTCGTGTACGTACCACTAGCGCGAGTTTGGGGCTGTGAGAGGGGCTCGATACCAGCGGCGCTCGTTCTTCCATCGACGAGGAGCAGATTACGACGGAGTCAGTGCGGAGTTGTGGGGCGCGCTAACCGAATCACCGCCCTGCACTGAAGCCACTGGGGTTCTGTTAATGGGGTTGTGCGATCTCTGCGGCAGTGGCGGACTGGCGACCCGGTCGAGGATCGCGTTGCAGAGAGCATGGGCCGCGTCAACCAGATCGCGGGACAGTAGCTCGTAAAGCCGGTGCGCCGCAGGCGTATCATCGCTATCGGCCCATATGTAAAGGCCGAGCCGCCGCAGCTGGTTGCCGCACGAACTCATCGCTGCCTGACGGGGCAGGAGGGCGCGTCGCGTGCGGTCTCCCCCGCTTGTGCCCTCGCGGCTTGGGGCGTGGCAGGCCGAGTAGGAGATTCGATCCGAGCGGCGGTGCCAGCGGAGCCATCGAAGCCGGAAGCGAGGCGGCCTCTCAACTCGTTTGGAGGCCGTGGAGCGAACGGCGCTAAGGGACCCAGGCGCGAGACGCGAGGGCGTTTGCGAGGTCGGGAGCGAGGGCGGGCCGGCTGCCGGCTGAGAGGTCAAATCAACGGGAAGACGGCGCCTGTCTATCGGGCGTTGTTCCTCCGACTGCTGGGTCTATCCTGTGTGAATGGCCAACGAGATAGCGGAACTGGAAGCTTTCGCAACCCAAGCCGAGGCGCCCGGACTGAAGGCCCAGAAGGCCCAGGAGGAGCCAGGATGGCGAGCCAGTCACCCGAATCACACTGCTGGTCAACGATCCCGAGCCAGGCAAAGAAACCTGGGATTTCGATTCGGTTCGCGAGTTGAAGCGCGAGCTAGCGCGCAAGGCAACGGAGATCGGCCTGCCTTCGACCAGCGTGACGCTGGTCCCGAATAGCGAGGCCGAGTTGGTCGAGGCCTTCAGCGGTTAGGAGGTCCGTCGATGGGGCATGGATCCACCGCGCTGGGCCAGCGCGTTCCCTCTGTAGCTTCGGAAGCAGGCCATGCCTGACTATCCGATCGAACCCGACAAGCTGCTCGAAGCGGCCGAGCGTCTGACGCCGCCCGGACGTGGACGACCTCCATACACAGCACACCGGCGTGCCGTGTCGACCGCCTACTACGCCGTCTTCCACGCGATCACCGATCGCGTCGTCAAGGCGCCCTTCACCGAGGCGGACACGTCGTTCCTGCGCAAGGTGCGGCGCTGGATCCAGCATGGCGACATCAAAACGGTTTCAACCTGGATCGGCCAATTAGAAGGCACCACGCACGGCGGACCGCCGCCGCACATCAAGGCACTGCTGGCGCCGGCTGAAGGCGAACACCACATAGACGAAGCGACGAGGACGATCGCGGAGGGCTTCTTGGAACTAAACGAGAAGCGGGAGCAGGCCGACTACGACCATGACGCGGTCTTTACGCGACCCGACACGCTTGACCATCTAGCCCGCGCCAAAGAGATCGTCGGCGTGGTCGAGCAGACGCAAAGCGACGCAGCGAAACGCTTCTTCGGACTGATCGCGATGCAGGCCAAGATCCAGAGTCGAAGCTAAAGATCGAGACGCGCCACCTTCTACAAGCTCTTCGACGACAAGCTCGACTGCGTCCTCGCCGCCCAGCGCCGCGCCGTCGAGGCACTGGGGCAAACGATCGCCTGGGCCTGCGCCGCCGAGCCGGACTGGCCCCACGGGTTCGCCCGCGGTGTCGGCGCCGCCCTCGCCTTCGCCGACCGCTTTCCCGGCGAGGCGCACCTGATCCTCGCCTCGAACCAGGCCGCCTCCGAGCCCGCCCTGGCCCGTCAGGGCATTTCGGTGCAGGGGCGGCTGGTCGAGCTGCTGCGCGAAGGCGCGCACCGCCACCCCGGCTCCCAGTCGCCGAGTGGCCTCGCCGAGCAGGCCGCGGTCGGCGCCGCCATGTCGATCGTCGCAAGCTCCCTCGCGGCCGGAGAGCTCGACACGCTCGCCGAGCACAGGCCGACCTGGTCGAGATCGCCCTCACGCCCTACCTGGGCGGCGAAGAGGCGCGGCGCCCTGGCCACCTAGCGGGCTCGGCAGGAGCGGACCGCCTCCACCTTGACTTCGCGACCGTCGGCGAAGAGGTAGGAGGCCCGGGCGAATGAGACGAATCCCGCGGTGAAAGCCGAGGGGAGCGGGCATTTCGCGTTCAGATAGCTGTGGCGCTTGCCGTCGCGCATAAAGCTCCGCGCGATCTCGACTTTGAAGTTCGCCACATGGGGCCAGGTGCCGACGGATCGCTTCAGCGTCGTGACCATGACGGTGTTGAAGGCGCCTTCCTGATGGTGGACGACGAACGGGATGACGAATGAAACGGGCGGTCTGCTCGCGTAGGCATGCAGCAGGACCGACCTCCGCCCGACTTTGGTCCGGCCATTGAAGGCCAGCACGTACGCGCGAATATCGAAGGGCTCCTGGCCGGGTACGAAGATCGTGGCCCTCAATTGGCCGCGGCCGACCAGGGCGCCACCGCACTGATCCAGCGCCTGCTCCGTCGCCAGACCCTTGAGGCTCTGCTGCGAGCAAACCGGGAGGCCCTTCGTCAACAGCTCGCCCCGCCAACCCAATTCCAGTTTCAGCCGATTCACCCGCGGCAGAGGGCGAATAGTCGGCGGTGTTGACGCCCCCTTCCAAATAGACCGAGACGGGCGGTCGGGTGGGAACGGGCAAGCGTCACCGGGGAAATCCCCCCGTTGAGCGAGACGATGAGGTTCCCCCCTGCCTGCGCTCACCAGCGCGCGCAGCCGCTCGAGCAGCGCCAGGATCGCAGCAACGCACAGATGCAGAGGAAGACCGAAACGCAAACTGGCGACCGAACCCATATATCCCTTTGGCTCGGAACGTCAAACGCGCCTCCCAGGCGCCGCTCCAACATCCCAGGTTGCGAAAAGGTACGCGACTGTACCTCACATTGCAACCCAGCTGGGCACATTCCTCCGGCCCATGCAGAGCCGTGGAAGCCGAGAATCCGCTGTCTACCGGTGAAGGATCAGCGGCTGGTGGCGCTTGCTTCGCGCCTTCTTCTTGCCGCAGGCGGCCTTGACCTTGACGTTCTTGAGTGCTGGCCCGTGCCGTTTTGGCCTTCGTAATGCAGACCTTCGCGAAGTTCGACTTCCGGCAGAGGCTGCGCGTATTGACCAGGTAGCCGGTCTTGCCGCCGAAGACCGTCAGCCTGAAGTGGCCGATCGGGGCATCGGGGACCACCGGGACCGTGGTCTGCAGTGCCGGCCGCTCTTGACCGTCTTGGTGTCGGCCCGCGGCACCAGGTTGACCTGGCCGTTGAGGATGAAGGCCAGCCGCGGCAGGCCGCCCGAGCCCGAGACCGCGTAGACCGGGCCGCTCAGCGGCTCGTCGAGCAGCGGGGTCGGTCGTGGTCGCTTTGCCGATCGGGGTGCGGCCGGCGCACTGTTTCTCGGCCAGCTCTTTCTCGGAGCAGATGTTGCCGAGGTGGCGCTGGTCGATCTCGAAGGCGGGGAGAGGGTGACCGAGAGCGATTTGATGTTGGCGTCGCCGGATCGGGTGCGGAGGTCGAACCGCACCTGCGGGTTCGTTGCGCGGCGCTTGCTCTTCGCCCGCCCATCTGCCGGATCGTCATCTTCGGCTTGAACGGAGGGTCGAGCAGTTGACAGCGTGGAAATAGGATCGAGAAGTCGGTGACCGTGCCCTGGTCGCCGATTCCCTGGCTGTCGACCGTGAAGGGCGAGCAGTTGGTCGGGTTGATCGTGAAGTTGGGCTTGTCGATGTTGACCTGGATCGAGCGCATCCGGATCGGGATGCCGCCGATGATCTGTGGCACGGTGTCGGAGACTGCGCTGACCTGGGCCGTCAGCGGGTCGACGTGCAGCGCGACCCGAACGACGACGACGCCGTAGTCGTAGGGCCCCGCGAGCGCCGGCGTGACAGCGACCAGCGACAGCGGCGCGCCCTTGAACGGGCCCGGCCAGATACATCTTGCCGACAGCGTGGAAGGGTGTCCCCGGGCCGGCGGCGACGTTGGTCGTCCCGATCTGGCTGGCCGCCGGGCAGCTCGGGCTGGCCTGCTCGGCGCGCCCGAGTTCTGCGCCGCGGCGGCGATCGCCGACTCCGGGCAGTAGGTGATCCCGCGCAGGTCGCCGGTGAACCCGGGCGGCATCCTGAAGTTGAGGTCGCCGAGGAACTGGTCGCCGTCGTCGCGGTCGAGTTTCAGATGGAAGTCCGAGAAGGCGCCGGCGGCGGATTGGAGGTGCCCGCGACCAGGCGCGGCTTGAACGGCCGAACCGCGCCCGGGCAGGCGCGCCCCACCCGGCCCGGTGTCGAGGCTGAAGAACTGTTCGGAGTCTGATCGGCGAGCATGTCGTTCCAGGGGAAGAACTGCGCCGCGACCGCGTAGAGCGTGCAATGCGTCGGTGTCGCCATCAGGCCGCGGTCGGAGGCAAAGAGATGGAGTGCAGATCGTCGAAGGGCACCTGAGGAAGGTCGTCGAAATAGACCGTGACCTGCCCGGTGACCGGATCCGGGCTCACTGAGCCGCTACCAGCTTCGCGTTGATGCCGAAGCCCTCGGCACCATGAAGAGTCGGTACTGGTTGCCCGGCTTTCGGCTCGCCGATGTAGATCGAGCCCTTCAAGGGCCGTCAGAGCGCCGGCGTACCGAGGCGAAATGTGCCAATCTTCGCGCTGTCCGGGCAGCGTGCGGGCCCTCGCTGTCGAAGTTGGCCTGGGCGTCGGTGCACGAGCTCTGTCCGTCGGCCGCGTCGGATTCACCGTGAGACCCTCGGGAAGGGTGACGATCGACGTTCTCATCTGAGACGGGGACGCGGAACGGGTGAAGAACTGCGGTTGCAAACAACTCAATGTTCAGCCCAGACGGAGAGTCGGCTTCGCTCGTGGTGGGGCACGCGTAGAGGATCGGCCTGAAGACCTCGTTTCTCGCATTCGGTCACTGCCGGGTAGCTCGAATGCGCTTCGGAAACGAGGCCGGGATCCTGGTAGGTCTGGACGGCGAGCGTGGTTTAGAGCAGTTCCCCATTGCAGATCGGTCGGATTGTCGGTCAGCGGTGCCTCCGGAGCTACGACGAATCCGTCGGTTCTGAGATACACCTGGTGTCGGCAGACCCGGGACATCCCGCAGGCGAGCCGGGCGAACCCTTTGGGGAATCGCTCGTCGTCGTGAGCGTCCTCGGCCGGGAAGCCCCAGAAGGTGAGATCGGCCCCGGCAAGGGGCGTCAACTGAGTAATCTCCGAAACGGTGAAGCGCAGGCCATAGTCGTCGCCGGTGCGCACCCAGACCGGGATGTTGATCGGGATGTTCAGACGTCGGCACGAGGAAGGCGAAAAGGGCGGTCTTGCTCCCCAGTCTCCAGACAAGAAGATCGGTGCCAGTGCCGAGGAGTTAGTTCGGGATCGCCTTCGTGGTTGGTCGACGTGCGGTGATCAAGCCCGCCTGGGAATTGGAGGGGCAGCGGTTGATGCACGAAGTCCGGACGAGGTGCATCGAGTGATCACGTTGGCATTGCCGAACAGCCGGTCGGGGGCGTTGAACGACAACGTTTCGCGCCGCCTCGGGCGCCCCCGGATAGGCCAGGGTAAAGGATGTCGGTGAAGGTCGGGGTGACCGCCGGCCGCGGTGTCAGAGCTCGAGGTGACTTCGAAGGCTTCGATCAACGGGCGAAGCCACAGCAGATCCAGATCCGAGTGCGGCCCAGAGGGCGAATACGCCAACGAGCACCGCGATGCGCAGCATGGTCGTCATGGTTCTTATCCTTGCTTCCTCTCGCTTCACGGCCGTCACCCGCTTCGCCGGGCGGTCAATTGCTTACCGCGGCGGCGGTGGTGGCCGTGCTTCCCTTCTTGTGCGTCTTGCGCACGCACCTGCCCTTGCGCCTGACCTTACCTTTTGGGGCACTTACGCCGTACGCACTTACCCTTGCGCCTGACCTTCCCCTTGGAGCATCCACGGCTCTTCACGCCGGTTGGCGTGTCCGCGACGGTCCCTACCACCGCCTGTGGAGCCGCCTGGCTGCCCGGGCCGTGGCACTCGTCGGACGCGGCACAGCTGAACTTCGGCGGCCCATAGGTGAATCCATCGCCTTCCCTGGCCGTGTACAGGCGAACCGGACTTGCCGTTGAGGTCCTCCGGCACGAGCTTCTGCCGGGTGAAGAAGAAGACGTCCTTGCCGTCTGCGCTCACCGACAGCAGCTTCGAGTCGCTCGGACTCGTGCCCGTCGACACCAGTTCGAGCTTGCCGTTGGTCCACTCGTAGACGTCGTTTCTTTGGTTTGCGTCTCCAAGTGCAAGCGGCTCGGGCAAATCGAAGAACACCCTTCCGTCGTCGGAGATGTTGAGGCCGAGGGCGTCGAGGCTGAAGTCCTGTTGGGGCCGCGAGAGCGTCGGGCTGCACAGGAACACTGTGGGTTCATTGGCCACCACGTCGTAGCGGAACAGCTCGTACTGTTCGCCGGCGTCGAAGCCGTAAGCGACTTCGTCGACGCGAAGACCGCGTGGCTGCCGCTCGGCGTAACCTGGAAGTCGTCCCTACGCCGCTCTTCGGGCTTGGAAACGCTGTGGATGACAAGCGGGCTGTCGTAAGCGCGGCCCGGGCCAACGGACAGCGGACTGAAGACGATCGCGTTTTCGCTACCCCAATTGGAAACGACGAGCTTGCCGCCGTAGGCGGCCAGGTTCCTCGATTTCGAGGCCGTAAGCACGCCCGGCCCCCCAATCGGTCCTCCGACCTGAGAGCCGCCGGAGTCGTACTCGATGACCCTATCCGCTGATCGACGTAGATGTGATGGTCGACCGGGTCGACCGCGACGCCGTATGAGGGGTTTTCGTCGAGCAGAGGTACAGCGAGGGCAGCACCGGTGGTTGCGTCGTAGGCCTTGGTATTGCTTCCGTTCGCGATGTACACGGTGTTGGTCGAGCCGTCGACCGCGATGCCGATCGGGGAACCGGAGACTTCGAACGAGGTCGGCGCCGTCGCCCCATTCGGCTCGCTGTTGTCGAACACCTCGATCGTTTTGGCGCCGAAGAGGATGCGTTGGCGCCGACATAGACCTTGCCGGTCGCATGATCAACGGCTGTCCCGCAGGGAAGACGAGTTCGCCCGGAATCGTGATTGTCGAGAGGCAGGTCCCGGCCGAGTTCGAACTTCCTGACGCGGATGCCGGCGAGGAACATAATCATCGGCACGTAGAGATCGCGATAGGAGGGGCTGCCGGGATCGTTATCCACTGCGATCTGGCTTGGGGACGCTTCGTTGAGTCCGAATTCGCCCAGGAACCCGGTGTCGCGCACGCTGCTGAGCGTTTCGCAGGAGCCTCCGCCGGTCAGCTTTCCGCCCGACCCATAGCCGGTCGCCGCTTCGCCGTCGGAATCGTGCTTCCAGACAGCGGCCCCCGGCCCGCCGAATTAGCCGGTGTTGGCCACGTCGTACACGTACGTCCGAGCCGTGGGCGTGTCGAACACAGCGCTGCCTGGGTATCATGAAGGGCCGAAGAGCCTTGACCTGATTGTGGGCAGGCGGTGGGCCTCCGGCCTCGAGGCTCGTCACGAATTTCGGCGCGCCCTGGGGTGCGGCGAGGAAGCGGTTGGCGCCCCCGACCAGCGCCGGTTTCCATCCAGCTTCTCCGGGGAGAGGAAGTAGATCGAAGCCGTTGTCCGAGGCAACGCCTCCACCGCCGGCGATTGCCACCACCGAGCAGTCCGTGGGGTCACCGGGAACGACGTTCCAGTCCTGTTCGTTGTAGCTGTTATTGAGGGGATCGCAGGAGTCGGTGTCACCGGCCCCGCCTTCTCCGGTGGAAACGCGTCGAACACTCACCGCACCGCCTTTGGCGGCCTGGGTTTTCGAAGAGGTCGACACTCGTGTCCGTGTCATCTCCCGTGAGTATGGCCGGAAAAGAGCAAGACCCTCGTGCCGTCGGCGGTCATGCCGGCGAACTGAACGCCTGCGGCGGTGCCCGGGGCGAGGTCGTAGGAGCCGGCGTCGTTGCCGATGTGCATGTAGGGATGCCAGAGTTCCTTCCCTTCGGAGTCTTCGCCGACCTGGGTCGCGACGATGACCCGCGAGCCATCGGCGGAGATGTCGAGCTCGGCGACTTCGTCGCCCGCTTCGATCGTGGACGAGTCGGGCATCATGAATAGACCTGGGTGACACCGGTCTGCAGGTTGCGGTGGCTGAGTGAGGTTTCCGTTTTAGGATTGGCGGTGGGCTCGAGCTCGGCTTCCGAGCCGAAGACGAGATGCTGGCCATCCGCCGATCCAGGGATTTCCGAATTTCGCCTTCCGACTCGGTCGGGCCGGGATAATCCAACCCGCGGCCCCCTGGATCAGTTCGCCGTCGGGCAGCCGAACAGGAAGGTTGGTGGAGCCGTCGGCAAACAAGGCGGGCCGATGTCGTCTACGAACGCGAACGTGTCGAGCGAGGTGTCGGCTTCGAGGAGCGGCGAGGCGAACGGGCCGGGCGCGGATGGGTTGTTGGCCGGCAAACCGACATATCTGGTCGACCATCCGCCCGCCGCGCGTGGCAACGTAGGGGTCTGCGCCCTTGTTAGTCGGGTTGCCCGCGATGCCCGGAATCGTCCGGATCATCCCGTAGAGCGCCCTGTCGGCAGCGTCAGGGTAGGCGGGCAACGAAACCACTACCCGCAGACCAGCGCGAACGGATAGTCGTAGCCGCCGGTATCGGTCGCCGACGCCGACTGGTTCTGAGACAGTCAAGCAGCGACGCTGCGCCGGTCTGTCGAGCCAATGCGTTCGGGCAGGACTCGTCCACGACCTGCGGGGCAAAGGTGACGAACACGTGATACCGGTCCCGCGGATAACCCGGCGGCGTTTTTGACGACGACCCGGTAATGATATTCGGTCGCGGCGAGAGGTCGGACACCTCCTGGGTAAGGCTGTCGGTCATCGAGCCAGCGGTTCTTTCGATTTCGCCAGACCTTTGTTCTGGCCCGCCAGCGGCGGCGTTCGAATCCGGCACCGGGAAGTCGCTGCCATCGGTCAGGTCCGTTCCGACCTCGACGTGGAAGCTGGTCGGCGCACCGTTTGGGGTTAATCTTCACACCCACCTGTCCCGCATCGGTGGTGATGTGGCATTTTTTTTTTTTTTTTTTTTTTTTTTTTTTTTTTTTTTTTTTTTTTTTTTTTTTTTTTTTTTTTTTTTTTTTTTTTTTTTTTTTTTTTTTTTTTTTTTTTTTTTTTTTTTTTTTTTTTTTTTTTTTTTTTTTTTTTTTTTTTTTTTTTTTTTTTTTTTTTTTTTTTTTTTTTTTTTTTTTTTTTTTTTTTTTTTTTTTTTTTTTTTTTTTTTTTTTTTTTTTTTTTTTTTTTTTTTTTTTTTTTTTTTTTTTTTTTTTTTTTTTTTTTTTTTTTTTTTTTTTTTTTTTTTTTTTTTTTTTTTTTTTTTTTTTTTTTTTTTTTTTTTTTTTTTTTTTTTTTTTTTTTTTTTTTTTTTTTTTTTTTTTTTTTTTTTTTTTTTTTTTTTTTTTTTTTTTTTTTTTTTTTTTTTTTTTTTTTTTTTTTTTTTTTTTTTTTTTTTTTTTTTTTTTTTTTTTTTTTTTTTTTTTTTTTTTTTTTTTTTTTTTTTTTTTTTTTTTTTTTTTTTTTTTTTTTTTTTTTTTTTTTTTTTTTTTTTTTTTTTTTTTTTTTTTTTTTTTTTTTTTTTTTTTTTTTTTTTTTTTTTTTTTTTTTTTTTTTTTTTTTTTTTTTTTTTTTTTTTTTTTTTTTTTTTTTTTTTTTTTTTTTTTTTTTTTTTTTTTTTTTTTTTTTTTTTTTTTTTTTTTTTTTTTTTTTTTTTTTTTTTTTTTTTTTTTTTTTTTTTTTTTTTTTTTTTTTTTTTTTTTTTTTTTTTTTTTTTTTTTTTTTTTTTTTTTTTTTTTTTTTTTTTTTTTTTTTTTTTTTTTTTTTTTTTTTTTTTTTTTTTTTTTTTTTTTTTTTTTTTTTTTTTTTTTTTTTTTTTTTTTTTTTTTTTTTTTTTTTTTTTTTTTTTTTTTTTTTTTTTTTTTTTTTTTTTTTTTTTTTTTTTTTTTTTTTTTTTTTTTTTTTTTTTTTTTTTTTTTTTTTTTTTTTTTTTTTTTTTTTTTTTTTTTTTTTTTTTTTTTTTTTTTTTTTTTTTTTTTTTTTTTTTTTTTTTTTTTTTTTTTTTTTTTTTTTTTTTTTTTTTTTTTTTTTTTTTTTTTTTTTTTTTTTTTTTTTTTTTTTTTTTTTTTTTTTTTTTTTTTTTTTTTTTTTTTTTTTTTTTTTTTTTTTTTTTTTTTTTTTTTTTTTTTTTTTTTTTTTTTTTTTTTTTTTTTTTTTTTTTTTTTTTTTTTTTTTTTTTTTTTTTTTTTTTTTTTTTTTTTTTTTTTTTTTTTTTTTTTTTTTTTTTTTTTTTTTTTTTTTTTTTTTTTTTTTTTTTTTTTTTTTTTTTTTTTTTTTTTTTTTTTTTTTTTTTTTTTTTTTTTTTTTTTTTTTTTTTTTTTTTTTTTTTTTTTTTTTTTTTTTTTTTTTTTTTTTTTTTTTTTTTTTTTTTTTTTTTTTTTTTTTTTTTTTTTTTTTTTTTTTTTTTTTTTTTTTTTTTTTTTTTTTTTTTTTTTTTTTTTTTTTTTTTTTTTTTTTTTTTTTTTTTTTTTTTTTTTTTTTTTTTTTTTTTTTTTTTTTTTTTTTTTTTTTTTTTTTTTTTTTTTTTTTTTTTTTTTTTTTTTTTTTTTTTTTTTTTTTTTTTTTTTTTTTTTTTTTTTTTTTTTTTTTTTTTTTTTTTTTTTTTTTTTTTTTTTTTTTTTTTTTTTTTTTTTTTTTTTTTTTTTTTTTTTTTTTTTTTTTTTTTTTTTTTTTTTTTTTTTTTTTTTTTTTTTTTTTTTTTTTTTTTTTTTTTTTTTTTTTTTTTTTTTTTTTTTTTTTTTTTTTTTTTTTTTTTTTTTTTTTTTTTTTTTTTTTTTTTTTTTTTTTTTTTTTTTTTTTTTTTTTTTTTTTTTTTTTTTTTTTTTTTTTTTTTTTTTTTTTTTTTTTTTTTTTTTTTTTTTTTTTTTTTTTTTTTTTTTTTTTTTTTTTTTTTTTTTTTTTTTTTTTTTTTTTTTTTTTTTTTTTTTTTTTTTTTTTTTTTTTTTTTTTTTTTTTTTTTTTTTTTTTTTTTTTTTTTTTTTTTTTTTTTTTTTTTTTTTTTTTTTTTTTTTTTTTTTTTTTTTTTTTTTTTTTTTTTTTTTTTTTTTTTTTTTTTTTTTTTTTTTTTTTTTTTTTTTTTTTTTTTTTTTTTTTTTTTTTTTTTTTAAAATGGGATTCAGGGTGAACTCCGGCCTGTTTAACTCGACGCCTGACCTGCCGCGCCCGCAGCGGAATGCCCTCGATGATCTGCGGAAGCGGGTCCGAAACGGTGGAGACCCGAGCAGTCACGGGATCCACGTAGATAGCCACCCGCACGACGATGTTGCCGAGATCGTAGGGACCGGAGCGGCCGGTATAACGATCGCCAGGCTCAGAGGCGCGCCCTCTAGGGACCTGCAAGATAGACGCTGCCCCCCTGGTTGAGCGGCCTCGAGCCAGCCCCAGCGGCGGCTACCGTCCCGCCGATCCGACTGGCTGGGCACACAGGCAGGACAGCTCGGTGAGCCCACCGTAGAGAGAGCTACTGAGCTGGGCCAGGGTAGCGTCGGGACAGTAGGGAATCCCCTTCAGGGTGCCCGTGAAACCGGGCGGAGCGACGACGGTGACTCCGACGAGATTCTGATCGCCGTCGTTGCGCACGATGTCAACCCCGAATGGAGAGTGACGCCGGCAGTGTTGCCGACGGATGCCGCGTCGAAGGACGGATCGAATGGGCGGGTCGGGTCTGGGCACGGGGCCCCGCCGGCCGTCGATGGTAAAGAACTGGACGGCATTCTGAGCGGGGAGCGCCTCGTCCAAGGCGTAGGTGCTGCGGACTTCGTAGGTGTCGCACTTGGTCGGAGTAGCCAGGCTGCCTCGCTCGGAGCCAAAGACGTGAAAGAGGACGGTTTCGAACGGAACTTGGGGAAGGTCGTCAAATGACACCATGAGCTGACCCGTCACAGGATCGGGCTTGATGACGCCCGCCAGCTTGACGTGGACGTTGAAGCCGTCGGCCGTGAGGAAGATGCGGTAGCGATTTCCCGGAAGCGGCTTGCCTAGGTACATGAAACCTGGAAGCGGACCGGGAAGGACCGGGGTATCGATGGTCAGGGTGCCGATCTTCGCGTACTCCGGACACTGTGCTTCGTCCAGGGTGCCGACCTCGCTCGCTGTCAACGCAAGCCACCTTGCCGTCGGCTGCGTTGGATTGATCGAAAACCCGCGCGGCATGAGGACCGTGGTGCCGCGAATGGAGGAAGGTGACGGCGTAGACGGGCTCTGGAGCTGGGGCACCGTGAGCTCTATGTCCACACCCGACGCAGAGTCCGCCTCAGTGGTCGTCGGCTTCGCCGAGATGCTCGGATTGAACGTAAGCTGGTCGCACCCGGTCGTGAGAGCGAACGCCGTGTTCCCGTGCGTCGTTTCGCCGTCATAGGCCAGCACATCCAACGATGCTTCTTGCCCACTTCCGCAACTCGTCGGGTTCTGAAGGAAGGGTCGCAGTGGACTATTGGATGGCGCGGATAGCGAAGCCCCAAATCCTTCGCCTTCGCATATTTGTGTCATGGAATCGGGGCCCGATCCCGGTGCCGAAGGATTGAGCGGACTGGGGGGTGGACGGAACGTTGTTCTGCGTCACATGTTTCCGCGAGAAGCATGGACTGCGCTTCTTTAAGCGAGAACCGAAGCGTGTCGTGCTTGGGTTCCGCCGGTGTTCCCCAAAGTAGCTCGCTCGCGAATCCGAGTGGTGCTACATTCGGCACGGATATCCTGGTGTACAAACCGTAATCGCTATCCGTCCGGGCGCCGATGCTCTCGTAGATTGGCACGCTAAAACCGTGAAAACCGAGTAGGCCGGCTTCGCCTTCTCGGGGGATGAGGTTGTAGACCCCCGCGACAACTGGAAGGTCTCCGGCGCTCGTGAGCGAGAGGCCGACCTGTATGAATCCGATCTGAGAGTTCAACAGGGCAGTGTTCATTCGCAAAATCGACTGCCCTGCATCGGGGTGCGGCGTGCGGATTGCCGATCACGCCTGCCGGAGTGTTGATGGTGACGAATCGCGGATTCTGGCAGTCGCATTCCGTGTTGAGGCCGGTTTCGACCTGCTGTTTGCGCCCCGTTTGCAGCGAGAACGAGATCTGCAGGTCCGGATGCCCGCCGGCCTGCGTGCTTGACGGAATGATGTCGTAGGCCAGCACCGGGACGCTTGCGGAAGCAGCGGTCGCGCTGAGTGCAAACAGCCCGACGGCGCTGACGATCATCATCACGATCTTCGGCCTCGCAGACATTTTCACTGGTCCCTCCCGGTACGGCGGGTCGCCTTCGCGTTGTGCGACCTCTTCGTTGCCCTCTTTCCACGGTGCCTCTTCTTCCTACCGTGGTGCTTACGAACTTTCCTATGTTTTCGCGATTTCTTCTTCTTCGTCTTCTTCTTCGCCTGGACGTTTCCGGGGTCTTGCCCAGGTCGGACACGGTTCCCTTCCGGAGGGCTTGCGCCGCTTCGGAGGTGGTGCCGTGGCATTCGTCGGCCGCTTCGCAGGGGAGCGGCGGAGGCACGTACGGGAAGCCGCCGCCCGTGCGAGCGTCGTAGAACTTGAGGCTCTGCCCGTTCCTATCCTGGCCCACCAGCGTGTCGAAGGTGCCGAAGTAGACATCCACGCCGTCGGCGCTTACTCCGTACAGACCGGAAATGCTTTCGGCGGAGAATTCGCCTTCCGCGCCGGTCGCCGTACCCGTCCCCGTGGTGATGAGCTGCGGCTTGCCGTCAACGAACTCGTAGACGTCTCCGACGCCGTTCGTATCGCGCGGATCGAGCGGATCGACTGTCTCGAAGAACACCCTGCCGTCGTTGGTGATGAATCGGCCGCCCTGGCTTCCCCACACGTCTTCGGTCGGCGGGGCTCCCTTCGGATCGCAGGACATGCAGGCGATCTCGCGATTCACCGCGTCGTAGCGATACATCTCGCCGTAGCCCATGTTGTCGTAGGGCGTGAGCTGGGTGGTGGTTATGAAGGCGGCGTAGCGACCGTCGTCGGTGACCTGCAAGCGTCCCGCTGCCCCGTCGCTGCAAAGTGGCGCCACGAAGACATTCGACTTCGGCAGGCAGTAGGGATCGTCATTCAGGGTGGCGACGTGGCGCACCGAGCCTTCACGGAAGACGTAGAGATTCTCCCGCGTCGGAATTCCCTTTCCGGTCTCTGAGCTGCTCGGGGGAATAAAAGTAAGATATCGCCACTGTCCGCCGCCACGGCATTGTCCGTGTAACCCGGATTGGGATTGTTCTCGTCTTCCGAAGTACCGCGCTCCGGCCAGAAATCCAAGCCTCCGCGGTTTCCGGCCGCCCTGCTGATCGTCGTGTCGTCGTAGGTGTTAACGCCACACTTCGACGTCCAGCTCGCCACGCAGGCGTCGGTGTTGCCGCTGCCACCGGCGCCGGCAGAAACCCGAATGATTTCCGGGCTGCCGCCGTTCTCCATCCAGGCGTACAGATCGACGCTGCTGTCGGTGTCGTCCCCGGTCAGTTTATAGGCGGTGGTGAAATAGACGACTGAGCCGTCGGGCGTCGTATCGACGTATCGCACGGGTTTGCCGCCGGAAACGTCATAGCTGATCGCATTGTTGACCCGCATGTAGAGATGGGTCGGGTTGGTGACCAGCGGGCAGAAGCTTCCGCCGCGACCCGGGAAAAAGCTCTCTTTGCAGACCGGGTCAACCGAAGTACCCATCAGGATGTGCGAGCCGTCCGTCAACACCGACGGGAACTTGATGAGTTCTTCGTCCCCCGGATCGACCTTTTCGGGCTCGACTCCGATTGGTTCGCCGCTCGGGAGCTTCGAGATCAGCTTCAGCGTGTCGTTGACCGTGTCGTTGTCATAAGCCGAACCCGGTGCCGACGCTGACCCCCCCTTCGCCGAACAGCCCAGACTGGGTCGAGAAGACGAAGTGATTGAGGTCGCCGGACGCGCTGACTTCGGTGCTACAGAAGATACCCGACCGGAACGTTCAGGAAATAGGAGGGCGGATATGGCCTGACCGCCGGATCCTGCGGGCAGTCGAAGTTCTCTTTTGAGCCGGGTACGTCCGCCGCCGTGGTGGGCCAGCGGTCGATGGCGTCGCCGTTGGCGCTCCACACGTAAGGCGCGTTGGAGCCACGCGCCGCCGTGTTTAGGTCCTCGAAGTTGACGCCCCCGAAGGTTCCCCATACACATTCGAAGGGATTCCCGAGGTTCCAATCAATGATGCGGTCAAGGCCCTGATCGGCCTTGACGTCGTTCTGGATCGCTGGTTGGAAATCCGGTACCGCTCGTTATCGGCCGGCCCCCGCGCAGGCGGCCTGGGTCGGCGACGGACCCACGTATTTCGTCTTCCAGCCGGTCACCGAGGTACGTGTCAACACGTATAGATCCCCGATCGAGTTGATCGGAGCGCCCGCCCCTGGAACTTCACCGAAGCGAGCGGTGAAGGCGAGGCGCGATGGACTCGTCGCGTACGCGCTATGCGGGCCGCCCGTGAACAGCAATGCCGATCCGGCGTCTTCGGGCGAAATGAGCTCGTAGGCGCGACAATCCGGTAGGTAGGTAGCATTCGTGCTGCTGACGGACCGACTGGTTCGGGCATGTGGGCGGGTTAAAAGTCGATGGTCTGATCTGAGCTGTAGACGGTCCCGATCCCGTTGTTCCCGCGACACGGAAGTGGTAGGTAACTGGCGAGAGGCCTTCGATCTGGTTCGCGACCGTCTGGAAGGACAGTGCTTCGCCGATATTGGTCACAGGCGTTTTGTTCCCATATTCCGGCGTGGTTCCGTACTCGAAGTAGTAGTCCGTATCGGTGCCCTGGGGGTTGATCTTGGCGTGGAGCGTCGCTCCGTCGGCACGCTGGTCCGTAGCCCACGTGGCGGCGATCTTGGGTGGCGCCGGCGAGGTCGTGAATGATTTCGTTTCGGAAATCGTCGCGATGAACGGCTTAATGACCACTACTTTCGCTTCATATGGTGTGTTGGGATCCAGCCCGTCGAGACCGACGCTGAACGGTTCCGGCGTGTTGCCTAGTCCGATCACCGTGTCGGGTGCGTACGATTTCCAGTCAGACTCAGATGCCTTCTTGTACTCGATGTGGTACTTGGTTCCAGCCGTATACGGATAGCCACTCCCGGGACCGTTCGGATTTATCGTGCCGGAGATTTCCGCGCCGGTCTGCGAGGGAACCGGTGCGCCGGGAATCGACAGTTCGGGAGCCGCACCCTGATTCCCGAACATGTACGCATTCTGGACCGAGAACGTCCCCGTGGCCCGGATCGACACGTCGGGAACGAGATACGGTTTGCCTTCCCCGTAGACGGTCACCATCGACGGTCCGACTTCGACCAGGAACTGTGACGAAGCCGGCGTCGTGGAGCGATCGGGAGCGCAGGGCTCACTCGTGTCGAGCACCGCACCGCCGCCGGCGGTGAACTCCTGCACGCGGGTCTCGCGCGCGGAGAACTGGCCGTCCGGGCAGGCGCTGAAGGTCGGCGGGTATCGCCTCGCCACAAAGACGTGATCTTCCGGTCCTATCTGGGACTCCAGTCGGACCGTCGTTTTCTCCCTGTTCCGTTCGGGCCGCCCTGTGCAATCGTCGAAATAGTGGTCTCTCGTTTGCCCCCGGGCCGGATCCACCGCTGAGCGGGACTCGTTGCGGGCACAGACTTCATCGACGGGAGCTCCCTCTTCGCCAAGGGCCCACCGTTGAAGCTGACTTCGTAAGGAGCCGTCCTCTTCCGCGTCGCCGGGGCCGCCGGGGACGGAGACCGATCCGCCCCCCGAGTTGACAGAGGGAAGGGCATTCGAGCGCTTCCTCGACGGAGCCGGGCCCGGATGCCGGCGCGTTCGCCGCAATATCGCTGGTGAAGTATGGAAGTTCGGACTGGAGGGGCGTGTTGGTTTTGGTAGCGCCAGGCGCCACCGAGACCGTGAGCGTGTTGACGCCGACTTCGGTTATGTACACGTCTTCGTCAGACCAGACGGTAAGGCCAGGACCGTTGTTGCGCATCGGCTGCCCGACGTAGAATTTGCCTTTGGTCGTGAAGACGTTGGTGATGACTTTGGAGCCGCGGGTCAGAGTGCCGGGTGCCCGCAGTGCCACCTTCCTGTACGCCGAAGCCGAGTTTGAACTGGCCGCCCGTCGCCTTCACCGTGACCGCCTGCTTCTCGGATGTGCCGAAGAGCGACGGCGTCAGCGATTCTCCCCCAGCCGGCGTGAATACCTGGACCCGCCGGTTGGCGGAGCGGACCCTCGGAGACGTAGATGGCACCGGTTGAATCCTCCGCGACATCACCGATGCCGCCGCCAAAGTGTCCTCAGGTTGCTGCCGTTCGTCCCGTTTTGGCAGATATGGCCCGAAACGGCGCTGCACACCTCGAACCCGGTACCGGGTCCGGTGGCATTGACGTTCTACCCAAACGTCCTCACGAAGCTGGCCGTTACCCGTGAACTCCTCGATCCGTCGGGCCGAAGGGCTCACGTGAAGTACGTCGCCTTCGTTCGGTGCGCCTGCGGGAGCGACAGCGACGGCCGCCAGGAGGCCGTTGTCCCCAGGCGCTTTCACATTCGCCTTTCCGAAGTCGCAGACGTCCAGGTGGGCGTTGCATACCTCCATACCGCCGCCTGTCGCGACGGTATTGACCGTAGCGGAGGGGCTTCCGCCGGATTTCACAAGGGACGACACCGAGGACAAGGTGCGACCTTCGTCGCCGGCGAGGGAGGCTTCAAGGGTAACTACGTAGGGGCTGGTTCCGGTCGAGTCACCAGGGCCTCCGGTCACCGACACCCTTCCCCCGACGCCTCCTATCGTGCTGAGTTCGTTGAGTTCGGTTTCGACAGTTTCCGCCGTTGCGTCGTAGGGGATGCTTTCGGTGGTGTCTTGGCTTTGCACGGGACTTCCGTAGGTAAGCTTGAAGGTGCCGCCGGTGGCTTTCACCGTGACCGACTTAACAGTCTGATTCGTACTGTCGTCGGGGTCCGGACATCACCACGTCGTATCCGAAGGCGCGAACGAACTCTCCGTCTGCCGTGTACTCCGCGATGCGCCGCTCCGTCTGACTGGCAACGTAGATGTGCCCGTTGGTCTGGTTGATAGCGAGACCTCTCGATCCGGGGGTCCCTCCTCCGAGACCCTTCGCGAAGGTCAGATTGTCCCCGCCGCCGGCTTCCTTGCAGATATCGCCGGATTCCGGTTCACATATCTCGAAGCCGGTCTTGCCCTGCACCCCCGTCAGAACCCAACCTTCACCAGGGCCGGTCAGAGAGGTGGCGTCCAGAGCCAGCAGTTCGTGACTCGCCCCGGCCGCCGACCCATTGAATTCAACGAAGTAGGGACTTCAGCCCGTCGCGTCTCCCGGTCCGCCGGTGACCGCGACCGCTCCCGCCAAGCCGGTCAAGGCTTCCAGTTCGGATTCGACGGTTGCCGCGGGGGCGTTGTGGGGAATCGGTTCGGTGACGTCGCCTTGATATGAGAGGGTGAATTCGCCAACCGAGGCCTTGATCAGCACCTGCTGCACTTCGTTCGCATTGCCGGCGCCTTTTTCCACGACGTCGATCCCCCAGAGCCGCCGAGGGTGGCCGGACGGACTAAATTCGGTGATGCGCGCGTTGTCAGCGATGTAGAGGGCGCCCGCTTCGGTTCCGGCACCCGAGGTGTTCACGTCAACTCCCCTTACGTTGCCGAACTGGCCGGGATCCGCCCACGGATGTTCGTTATTGATCTGACTTGCATGTTCGAGCGGGAAGGTGCCGACGACGCCGCGGTCGGCACTGGCACTCGCAGCGAGGAGGAGGGAGAACGAACACGCCGATTGCCGCGACGAGACCACCGCGTCGAGAGACTCGGACAAATGGCTTCGAACCCGCGAACTGCGATCCCGCGTTCCTCACTCGCTCTCCTCCGTGTCCCGTGGCTGCCTACCCTTTGCCCTGACCCTGCGCGATCCGCAAAAGTCCCCAGCTGGCCGGGCGGCCTTTTTATCTCTCCCGCCGTCTGAGCCCTGTCGGCCCCCCCCCGGGGTAGACAACTGCTCATGCGGCGTCCGATATGAGAACAGGTCAGAGCCGTTACGTCAAGTAAAAATTTTGTTTTTTGTTTGGCCGAGCCGTCTAATTTGGCTCTAGAAAAGGGTTTTAGCCTTCTCAAATTGTGACTCAAGAATCAATAAATCAGGTCACAAACGTACCGTAAGAGGTCCTTTTACCTCAAGGACGAGCCCGATTTCGGTAAGCGAAATCGGGCACATGCGAGTGAAAAAAGGGGTGAAGCAGCGTCCTCCTGCTCCTGCCCTTGCCCCTGCCTCTTGCCCTGCCCCTGACCCACCTCTGACCCTTGCCCCTGACCCTGAGTTCCCGGATATGCGGATCGGCAGATATCAGCCGGTCGTTGCTTAGCGGCGGTATTTCGGCGCGAAATCGCTCGGCGGACGGAATTCAGCGGTGAATCGACTGTTAGAAGAGGTCTTGGAGCCGCAATGCCCTGACCCCGATCCGCAACCCGCGTGCCCCGTGGCTTGCCCATCGACCCGCGAGGATCAGCAATCCCTAAAGCTGAGCTAGAGGCTGAGCAGCCCGCTCGGCCGCCGCGAGCCGGCTCACCACTTCTCCGACTCCTCCATCGCCCGCTCGTAGGCCTCCTTGGCGCCGAGGAACGGGGCGAGGGTCATGTAGGTCGCCATCGGCGCCAGTTCGGGCAGGCTCTCGGCGCCCTTGCGCTTGACCTGGTCGTGGATCAGGGCGTAGATCGCGCCGCCGATTGCCTCGGCGGCGATCGGCGGGACGTCGGGCTTTGAGCTCATAGCCGTGGGACCAAGAGCGCCTCGAGGCCCTCCATGACGCTGTCGCGGGTGCGCAGGGCGCGGCGGCCGACCGTGTACATCTCGACCGCGCCGAGCTGCGTGTACTCGGGCTCTTCGATGCCGAAGGAGAACATCGCCTCATAGGCGGCGCGCACCGACTCCTGCCAGCTCCTCGCCCGCCGAAAGGCCGGCAGGACGGTGCCCAGCATCTGCGCGGAGCCCGAGTCCAGGGCGGCGAGGAAGGCGTCTTCCTTGTTCTCGAAGTGGCCGTAGAAGACCCGCTGCGAGGTGCCGGCGCGCTCGACGACCTCGGCCACGGTCGTCGCCTGGTAGCCCTTCTCGGCGACGATCGCCGCCAGCGCCCGCAGCACCCGCTCGGGCGGGTGGGCGACGGCCTGGCGTTCGGCGAAGGACTTCGCCTTGCGCCCGCGCCGGCGCGGGCCCTCGAGCGGCCCCGGCGGCGGCGGGTAGGAGAGCCCCCAGGTGGCGATGTCTTCGGCGAGCCGGGGCAGCTGGTCGGCTTCGTCGGAGTAGAGGCGCTTGTGGATCACCTTCTGCAGGCCGCCGAGCATCGCCCGCACCATCTGCGGCGGCGTGCCCTTGCGGCCGGGGATCTGGTTGAGCTGGCTCGACGCCGAAGCTCTCGAAGGCGTCGAGCAGCGCGCTCGACCTCGGCCTCGCCCTCCGGCCCGGCAGCGTAGACCTCGATGAAGCACGATTTTCGAGGCGGCCGGCTGGTGGGCGACCAGGCCCATGAAGGCTTCGACCGCCTGGCGCACCTGCGCCTCGCCGGTGGGGGCGTCCTCGGCGCGCTCGATCAGGGCGATCGTCGGCTCGACCAGGGCCTCGACCGCCGCGAGCAGCAGCTCTTCCTTGTCGCGTGAAGTGATCGTAGAAGGCGGCCCGGGAGACGCCGGCGACTTTGGCCAGCTCGCCGATCTTCGTCGCCTCATAGCCCTGCTCGGCGCTGAGCGCGACCATCGCCCCGAAGAGGCGCTCGCGCTGGCTTTTCTCGGAGTCCTCGGGGGCGTTGCCGCGCCCGGGGCGCATTTTCTTCGTCGCGCAGCTCGGCCGCGTAGCCCCAGGGGGTCCGCACCCCTTTGCCGTCCATCGCTGCGCCCTTTTTCCCGCCCATGCGCGTCACCACCATAACCGGGTACGAATACGTCGTTCAGGCCCATTGCAGAGCCAAATCCTGAAGAAACGCCTGGGTACCCTTTCCCATCTCCCCGTGACCTCCTAGTAGAGGCGCTCGGCGGCATTCTAGAGCCTCTTCCAAACCAGGTAGCGGTCCGCTGCGTTCTCGTATCTGTGGAGCATCTCTCGCGTGCTCGGCGGAATAGAGACCTGACCGATTTCCAAAGGAACACCCTTGTCCAGAACCGACTCCGACTGTGCGGCCAGTCTGGGGCGGGGAAATCGCGAGGCCGGCCCTCCCCGGGCCCGCCTCCCGGTCATTTGCGGTACGGGAGAAGGCCAAATAGACGTAGACATACGGCTTTATCCGGTATCCGATTTTTCCCATTGCTATGGGAAAAATAGGGCCTTAATTGTGCAATAAGGCCTTCGGGAGTACCGAGTCGACTTGACATCTTGGTCCGTCTGTGTTCCTATAGCAGCCGGCCTTTCGAGGAACGAGAAATCGGCCGTTTCGAGGTGATCGAGCGATGAACTTCCAACCGACATCAGAGCGATATGGGACCGGGAGCCCAGGGCAGGTGCCGGCTCTCGACGAGCTGCGCCAGGTGCTTCGCGACTCCTGCCGCGGCGAGTCGCGCTGGGAGGCGAGGGTCGTCTCTGCGATCGGGGCGATGCTGAGCTTCTGCGCCGGCCAACCCCTGAGGGCGCGGGCGCTCGCCTCGAACTCCGACTCGCCGGGGCCTGGCAGCCACAATCCCGAGCGGGTTCTGGTTGCCCTCCTGGCGGGCGAGCTGAGCATCGTCGCGCCGAGCGCGCGGCGGGCGCCGGTTGCCAGCGACGAGTCGGTGATCGCGGCGATGGCGGCGATCGTCCGCGACCGCCTGTTCTCGGGCGACCGGGAGCGGGTGCTCGCCTGCGCCCCCGACCTCGTCTGCCTTGCTCTCCTGCCCTACCTCGAGTTCAGTCAGATGGTCGCCTGGGCAGAGTCGGCCGACCCGTCGAGGATCGGCGCCCGGGCATGAGGGCCCGGGCCTCGACCCTGACCCTGCTGTGCGGCCTCTTCGTCGCGGTTGCCTGCGGGCAGGCGGGGGCCGCGCCCTCCTGGATGAAGCTGGACGCGAGCCGGGGATCGGACTACGCATGGGCCGTCAAGGTCAGGCCCGCCGGCGGCCGGGTCAGCAGCAGGGCGCCCGAGGAATCCGGGCCCTGCGTGCTGGTCGCGACGATGTGGAGGTCCCGGCCTCTCGAGTACCACCGAAGCAGATACCGCCAGTGCGGCTCGGGCGGAGCGCTCAGCAATGCCGGCCCGCCGTTGGTGGCAACCGGGGTGCGGCCGGGCGGCAGCCGATCGATGAGCGTCGTCGGAATGATCTTCGCGCCCGGCGTGCGCAGCGTCCGCGTCACGCTCGGCGACGGCAGGCAGGCGACGATCGATTCGCGGCCCGTCGACCCCGCCCTCCAGCGAAGCCTCGGCCTGGGGCGCTTCCGCTACGCGGCCTTCGCGATCCGCGGAACCTGGTGCGCGGAAAGGCTGGTCAGCCTGGGGGCGACGGGCGCCGTCCTCTGGGACAGCGGCCTCGACGGCTATCGCTGCGGAGCGGCGGGCCCGCCGCATTTCGCGCCCCGCGCCGGCGCTTAGCGGCGCACCGAGCAGGGCCGCAGGAAGGTGCCGCTCAGCTCGGTGCCGTCTTCGAAGCTGAATTCCCCGCGCGCCTGCAGGCGGCCGTTGGCGCAGCGGGCGTTGACGTAGGAGAGGCGGCGGCCGCGGTAGGTCCAGCGGCGGCCGATGCGCAGCGAGCCGGAGACCGGGATGCCCGCCCCGTTGGCGATCCTCGGGATGCTCGCCGTCGTCCGGTAGCCGTAGAGGCCCTTGTGGATCCGTTCGATCACGATCGGGACGACGAAGGTGGCCGGCACCGGCTGGGTGAGGTGGGCGTGGGCGAGGACGGTCGGCTCGCCGTGGCGCGGCGGGCCGTTGAAGAGGGTGATCGGCGAGGAGACCGGGAAGGGTGCCTGTTCGGGGAGCGCGACCTGGGCCTTGCCGAAGCCGTTGCCGACGATCGCGCCCGGGCAGAGGCGGCGGGCCGTCTTCGTCGTCGTCGCCAGCAGCCGGCCCAGCGAGCAGCGAGGCAGGCCGGTGGTGACGACGGAGCCGTGGCGGTCGAACTCGATCGTGATCGTCCGCAGGGTCGGCGGCAGGCCGCCGGAGACGGTCGAGATGCGGCCGCCGCCGCGCAGGGTGACGGGGGCGTTGCGGTCGCGCGGCAGCTTTCGCGGCGAGAAGCTGCCGTGGGCGTCGATGAGGATGTCGCCGGCGCGCAGGCGCAGGGCCGGCGCCCCCGGCGCCCCCGCGAGGGCGAGCACGCAGGCGAGCGCGGCGGCTGCCGCGGCTCTCTTCCTCGTCGCTCGCGCTCAGCACTTGACGTTCTTCACTCCGGGGCCGGGGAAGCCGAAGGCCTGCCTCCAGAACCAGGGCTCATACAACCCGAGGCCGCCGTTGAGGACGGGCTTGAAGATCGGTTCGAAGAGGTAGGAGGGCGGCGAGCGCGGGGTCTCCTTGTGGCCGGCGTATTCGGGGAGCTTGGCGCCGCGTTCGACCAGCGCCCCGAGGGTGGGGCCGGGAGAGTCGTAGCGGTACTGGGCTTCGGCCGCGGGGCTGAACGGCTTGTACCTTTCTTCGGTCGGCCCGAAGCCGCCCGATTCGACCCACAGGCATTCGAAGGAGCCCGCTTCGGCCGGCAGCGACTTGTTGAGTTCGCCGGGGACGAGGTTGACCGCTTCGTAGGCGGCCGGGAAGAGCGTCTCGTAGATCCACTGCCGGCTCCCCGTTTCCAGCCTTTCGGCCATCCCTGCGACCGACCTCGACGTGAAGCCGGCGAGGTTGGGGTCGGTGGCGACCGCCTTCAGCTTGCCGTAGTCGGTGACGACGAGTTCGCCGATCGTCGCTATGCCGCCGGACCCCGTCCTGTATCTCTGCCCCAGGTCTTCGGCGACGTCGGCGGCGTCGACCTTGAATTCGCCCAACAGGGGCGAGCCTTCGGGCCCGTTGGCGAACTCGGCGCCGAGGCCGATCGCCCCCGAGAGGGTGCCGACGAACGCTTCCAGGTCATCGCCGGCGAAGTAGGAGGCGATGTAGCCGAGGCCGCTGATCATGTTCAGCCAGAACCCCGTCGATTCGCTGCTCGCCGGCGGCTGCAGCGCCTCCTTGATCTGGGTCGCGAGCGAGTTGAGGCTGACCTGGGCGTTGACCCCCGAGGCCCCGAAGGGGGTCTGCAGGGCCCGCACCAGTTCCCAGGTCGACTGCACCGCGTTGAACTCGAAGAATTCATTCGGCCTGCCGGCGCCGGCCAGCTCGGCCTTGACGTCTTCCCAGTCGGTCGCCGTAAAGCCGTTTTCCCGCTGGCACTTCGCTTCGCACCTGGCGCCGCGCAGCTGCCCGACGTAGCCCGACCACTCGCCGCGGACATCTTCGTTGCAGTACTCGGAGCGCACGTCGGGCTTCGGGGGCACGTAGCAGGAGGAGGCGAGGGAGGGCTTGGGCAGGTCGAGCAGGCCGGCGACGTAGGCGAGGGCAGCCTTCTCGCCCGCGGTTTCCGAGTCGGGCCAGGGCTGCGCCGGCTGGTAGGCGATCTCGGCCAGGTCGAACGGGGTCGTCGCGGTCGGCGATGAGACCACCGGAACGTAGGAGCCGAGGTTGTCCGGCTCGAGCACGCCGGTGATGTGGGCGGCGGCGCCGGTCAGCGACTGGCTGGCCTCGGTCAGCGGGAAGTCGGGGACCCCGACCTGGCCGAGGAGCGCGTAGCCCTGCGTCGCCGAGCCGGCCACGGCCCCCGTTCCGCCGATTCGTTCGAGGCTGGCCGCGAGCGTGCTCCACTGCGCCTGCGTTTCGGGGTCGCGAGGCGAGCCGATGCTCTGCACGAAGACGAGCTTGTAGCCGCCGACGCCGTTCCCGGGCGAGATCAGATCGAGATATTCGGCCATCTCCCTCACCTGGGTCCCATCGGAGCCCGCGCCGCAGCCGTTGGTGGTGAAGCTCAGGGAGGGATTCGGGTGGGTCACGGGCTGCAGCGTTTCCGAGAAGAGGATCTGGATCTGGAACCCGCCCTTCGCTTCGGGGCATTCGAGCGGCCCGGACGGGTAGCTGTCATCGCCGACCCGGATCGTGTTCTGCCCCGCCGGGGCGCCCGGCGCCGAGCTGTCGAAGGAGACCGTCGAGGCCGGGATGTAGGTGAAGAGGCCGGAGCTGTCGCGGCTCAGGTAGCCGCGCATGTTGCCCGGGAACTCGGTCGGGTTGGTGCCCGCGACCTGGGTCGCCCCGTTGCCCGAGCCGGGGACGCCGATCGCGGACCAGCCCGATTCGGTTTCTTCGCTCTTCGAGAGCTTGGGCACGAAACTCGCGCCCAGCTTTTCGACCACTTCTTTGAACGCGGGGTTGACTTCCGTGTTGGCGAAGACGCCCGGGTTGGAGACGATCACGAGGGCGCTGGAGCCGTAGCCTTCGATCGTGCTCTTCAGGCTCTGCGCGTCCGCGGCTGAGCCGAGGTAGGTCGGCGTCGCCAGCACCTGAAGGGTGCTGCGGTCGAGGATCACCGCCTGGATGCTGTTGTGGGAGGGAGTGAAGCCCAGCGGGTGGGTTTCTGCGCCGATCCTGATCCCGAATTCCGCCCCCTGTTCGCTGCGCGCCCCGTTGTAGGCCATCGTTTCGATCGGGATCCCGATCGGCGGCGCGTTTTCGATCTCGGAGACCGTGGCGACGTCGGACCCGCGCCGCCCGCTCCGGTCTCTCACGGTGAGGCGAATGCGGTAGATGCCGACCCTGTCGGGGCGAAACCTCGTGCGGGCGGCGGCCGGGTGGGCCGGCTTCGCCCGGGAGCCCTTCGGCCGGCTGACCACGGACCAGTGGTGGCTCAGCCGCCCCCCGGAAATCGCCGAGGGCAGCGATTTGCGACCGTCGAGGACGACCGGGCGCCGGCCGGCGCTCAGCGAGTCGGGGCCGGCGCCGACCAGCGGCCGGTCGCGGCGGACGAAGACCACGCGGCGCTCGACGTCGAAGACGCCGTTGCGCCTGGCGGCCGTCACCCTGAGCACGTTGCGCCCGAAGCGCAGGCCGTCGTCGGCCCCGAGGCGCGCCGTCCGGTTGCGCAGGAAGCTGCGCCGAAAGAGCCTGCCGACGTTCCTGCCGTTGAGCCTCGCCCGGAACTCCAGGTCCGGGTAGGACCTCATCCGCACCTTGGCGACGGCGCTCGAGGCGACCCGCCCGCGGACCCGCAGCCTGAGGAATCCGGGGCGCTTGCGGCCGACGACGAACCGCCTCGAGACGTATTCCTGGTGGCCGGCCCGATCGAGCGTCGAGGCGACGAGGTGGTTGGGACCGGCGACCAGCTTGCCGGGGCCGAAGCCGCCGCGCCAGACCCCGGGCCGCAGCCGCACGAAGGAGCTGCGCACGTTGCGGTCGCCGAGGGTGACGTCGAGGGTGCGCAGCTTCGCCGGCGTGTGCAGGACCACCCCCACCTTCTGACGGGTGATGAGCTGGTCGCCGTGCGGCTTCGCCACCCGGAGGCGCGCCGCGGCCGGCGCCGCCGAGGCCGTGAGGAGCTGCGCCGCCAGCAGCGCGACGATCGCCAAACCGAGATGTGTCCCCCGACCTCCCTTCACCGAAGCCGACAGTCTAGGCGCCGGGGTCGGGCCGAAGCCCCACTCTCCTCGTCATCGGTGAAGATGGTCGGCGGATGAGCGAGCCGCGAACGTCGATCAGCCCGACCGCGCACTTCACGGGCGCCGTCTGGGCCGCCAACGGCCTCTCCCACCCCGCCCTGGAGACGCCCGTCGGGCGGCTCATGTACCTGACGATGCGGCCGGCGATGGTCGTCAACCGGGCGCTCGGCGGGACCGGGCTCGAGGACTTCCTGCTCGCCCGCCACCTGCTGATCGACCGCCTGCTCGAGGCGGCGATCGAGCGCGGCGAGATCTCTCAGGTGATCGAGATCGCGGCCGGGATGTCGCCGCGCGGCTGGCGATTCGCCGAGCGCCACGGCGAGCGGGTCACGTATGTCGAGACGGACCTGCCCGAGATGGCGGCGCGCAAGCGCCGGGCGCTCGCGCGGGCCGGCTCGCTCGGCCCCGGCCACCGGGTGGTCGAGCTCGACGCGCTGCGCGAGGACGGCGCCCGGAGCCTCGCCGCGATCGCCGCCGGCCTCGACCCCGATCGCGGGCTGGCGATCGTCGCCGAGGGCCTCCTCCCCTACCTCGATCGGGATGCCGTGCTCGGCATCTGGCGGCGGGCGGCGGCCTGCCTCTCGGACTTCCCCCACGGCTCGATGCTCTGCGACCTGCACCTGGCGAGCGAGAACACGGGCGCGATGGTCGCCCTGGGAACGCTGGCCCTGAGGGCATTCGTCCGCGGCGGCGTGACGATGCATTTCGACGAGGCGCCCGACGCGGTCGCGGCGCTGAGCGCGGCCGGATTCGGCGAGGCGGTGCTGCACCGGGGCTCCGAGGTGTCCGACGCCGAGGACGCCGGCAACGTCCGCGTGGTCGAGGCCTCGACGGGAAGCTCGAGCCCCGCCTAGCTCACGTACGGCTGGGAGAGGATCTCGGTGAGCTCCGTCGCCAGCTCGGGCAGGCGCTCGAAGTCGCCGGCCGCAACCCGCTCCGAATAGACCGCCAGTGCTCCGGCGAGGAGGTGGCGCTCGGTTCCCTCCGGCAGCCCGCCGGCATCCTCGGGGCGCAGGCTGCGGCCGCCCGCCAGGAGATCGGCGAAGCGCCCGATCGCCGCCTCGCGGGCGCGGGCGATCGCCGGCACGCCGGCCGGCGCTTCGTCGCCGAGCAGGTTGGCCATCGCCGGCTCGACGGCGAGGAATCGGAGCGCGGAGGCGACGGCTACGGTCAGCCGCTGCAGCCAGCCGATCTCCTCTTCCCGGCAGGCGGCGGTGACGATCTCCGCGATGCAGCCCACCCCCGCCTCGTAGGCGGCGAGAAGGCACTCGCCGACGTTCTCGAAGTGCTGGTAGAAGGTGGCCGGGGAGACTCCGGCCACCTTGCAGACGCGGGTGCTGGTCGTGTGCACGTGGCCACTCTCGGCAAGCACCTCGGCCGCGGCGCCGAGCAGGCGCCAGCGCTGGTTCTCGGCGACGTCCTCCACAGGGATCCCGTGGCGGCCCGGCGGCAGCCGGAACTCGGCGAACGACCGGCGCTGTCGATCCCCCTCCCCGAGCACGCCGCGGCACGCTAGAGGACTACGTCTACAAATACAAGCTCATGCGTCTGCAAACACGCTAGCCGGCCTCGGCGGCGGCGATCGAGGCGTCGGCACGGCCGATGAACGGGGTCAGGAAGAGCTCCGCCAGCTCGGGCCCCAGGTCGCGGATCCGGTCGCCTTCGCCGGCCTCGATCTTCTGCACGACCAGGGACGCCCCGCCGCCGATCAGCGATTGCTGGACCGACGTCGGCGGCGCCTGCGCCCGCAGCCCCGCGGGCATTCCGTCGAGGAGCTCGGCGAGCGTCCCGTCGAGGGCCCTGCGGTAGTGGGCGGTGACCTCGCCGCCGGCGCGCGGCGGCTCCGCGAGCGTGAAGCGGGCGAGCTGGGGATTCTCGGAGTAGGCGTCGAGCGCGGCCCCGAGCTTGGCCGCCACCCGCGCCGGCCAACCCGCCCGGGATCCGGCGGCCTCGCGGGCGGCCTCGCAGAGGTGGGCGAAGACCCGGTCGAAGGTCGCGAGGAAGCATTCCTGCTTGGAATCGAAGAGGCCGTAGAAGGTCCTTCGCGAGACCCCGGCGGCGGCGGCGATCTGGGAGATCGTCGCCTCGTGGTAGCCGAACTCGGAGACGGCGGCGATGATGCCGGCGGCGAGGCGATCGCGCTGGTTCTGGGCGACGTAATCGGGCGACAGCCCGTGGCGGCCCGGTGGAAGTCGGGACAGCCCCGGCAGGTCCTCCGCTTGGGGCTCGCGCTTTGCCACGGGCGGAAGATAGCGAGGGGTGGTCAATTTCCCGAATCGCTCAGGCCTCGGCACAGGGGCCGAGCAGGAAGCCCTCGATCTCGGGCAGCAGCTCATCGACGAGGACCGGCTCGCCGGCCGACAGCTTCCGGTGCAGGAGCCAGGCCAGCCCGGCGACGACGGCCGCCTCGGAGCTCGCCGGCGCAGCCGACCCGCCCGCTTCCTCCTCCCGGCCTTCCCGCAGGGCGGCGCTCAGCTCGGCCACCGTCCCGGCGTATCGCCGCTCGGCCTCCGGCCCCGCCGTGTTCGCCTCGACGAGCACGACCCGCGCCCTGTCGGGGTCGGCGGCAACCTGCTCGAGCAGCTCCCGCATCCCGCTTCTCACCCGCTCCGCCCAGGCGCCCTCCCCGACCGCGAGGCCGAGGCGCTCGCGGGCGTCGGCGACGATCCGGTCATAGAGGCTCAAAAAGCAGTCCTCCTTGCCGGCGAACAGCGAGTAGAAGCTGCCGACGCCGATCCTCGCCGCGCCGACCAGGTCCTCGACGGTCGTCGCCCGATAGCCGCGCTCGGAGAAGACCGCCGCCGCGCTGTCGAGGACGCGGTCCCTTCGATGTTCCTCGACGACCTCTCTGGCGATCCTCGCTTTCCCGATCGGCACCGGCATCAGGTGGTCGGGGAGCGAGGCCACCCGAGAAGGATAGCCCGGCAGAGGATCCCGTACCGAGGCCGAGATTGCAGTTTCCAAATAGAAGGCATATCGTCTTCAAGGCATGGCGGGCGGGCACGATTCGGAACGACAGGGCACGCCTCGGGGCGAACTGACTCGGATTCGCGAGAGCCGCGAGCAGCGCGCCGAGAGGGTCCGGACGAGCATCCTCGAGGCGATGCTCGCCGCCTGCGGCGAGCGCGGCTACAGGAGCGTCGCGGTCCAGGACGTCATCGACCGCTACGGGGGCAACCGGGTCCAGTTCTACCGCCACTTCGCCAGCAAGGCCGACTGCTACGCGGAGGCCTATGAGGCCGAGGCCGACCTGCTCAGCGAGAGGATCCTCAGTGTGGCCGGGGCGGCGAGCTGTTGGCGTCTCGGACTGCGGGCGGGGCTCGAGGAGCTGGCCGCCTTCGCCGAGCGGGAACCGCTGCTCGCCCGCGGCCTGCTGGTCGAGGTCCACATCGCCGGGGGGCCGGCGCTGAAGAAGCGAAGCGCAGTATGCGCGCGCCTCGCCGAGGCGCTCGACGGCGGTCGCCGCGAGGCCGCGGCCGACCGCCCTCCCCCGTCGATAACCGCGCGGTTCATGGTCGGCGCGATCGAGTCGAGCGTCAGCGGGGCGCTTCTCGCCGGCGACCCCCGGGCCTTCGCCCGCGCGATCCCCGGGCTCGCCCACATGGTCGTCTCGGCCTACCTCGGCGAGGACGCCGCCGGCGAGGAGCTGGCCGCGGCAACGGCGGCCTGAGGGAGCTCAACCGGCGGGCGAGCAGCTTCTGACGACTTTGCCTGACATTTTGAAGCCGCCCTTGAAGGTCAGCGCGCCGCGGATGAAGAAGTGGCCGGAGGGGCAGGTGCCGTAGAGCAGGGTCTGCCTCCTGCCCTTCTCGGACCACCTTTTGTGGATCGAGAGTTCGGCGAAGCTGAGCGAGCCCTGGCCGGCGACGATCGTCGGGATCTTGATGTAGACGCTGGTCCCGTAAGGCCCGGTGGATTTGCCGATCTCCGCCGTCGTGATGAACGTCGTCGGGGCCGGCACGTGAGCGTAGGCGTGGAAGATGAAGACCGGGTGGCCGTTCTTGGGCGGGCCGTTGAAGATCACCAGCGGCGCCTTGGCAAAGAACGGCTCCTGTTCGGGGAAGGCGATTTCGGCGCCCGCCTGGCCGCTGCCGATGATCGCGCTTCGGCAGAGCCGCTTCGCCTGCGCGGTCAGCGTGTTCTGCAGTTTCGCCGTCGTGCAGGTGGGGAGGCCCTTGGTGTAGACGCCGGTGTGCTTGTCGAACTCGAGCTTCAGGTAGTCGAGCGCCGGCAGGTGGGTGCCGTCGGCCGTCCTGATCGTGCTGCGGGCGCTGAGGGTGATCGCGGCCGGGTCATGCTTCGGAATCCGGTGCGGAGTGAAGCCGCCTTCGACGGTGACGATCAGGTTCCCGGCTCGCACCGTCTGGCCCGATGCGCTCGAACCCAGCGCCGCGAGCGCCGCCAGAACGGCGAGCGCGAATGCGATCCTGACACCCCGAACAGGTCGTCTCTCTCTCACCTCTATCCCTTCCCGTTCACCCTTCCCAAGGCCGACTATACCGCCGGGCGGCTGCGATTCCCAGCGTCGCGCGAAGCGAGGATCAGGCGCTCGAGCCGGAGAACTTGTAGCCCACGCCGCGCACGGTGACGACCAGCTCGGGATTCTGGGGATCGCGCTCGACCTTCTGGCGCAGGTTCGAGATATGGACGTCGCAGGCGCGCTCGTCGCCGTCGAACTCGGTCTGCCAGAGCTCCTCCATGATCTGGCGGCGGGGGAAGACCTCGCCCGGCCGGCCGACCATCAGGCGCAGGAGCTGGAACTCGGAGCGGGTCAGGTTGACCGGCTCCCCGCGCACGGTGGCGACGTGCCGGACGAGGTCGATCGCGACCGGGCCGGCTTCGATCTTGACCGCCTGGGCGAGCGGCGAGCGGTCGAGCTCGCGGCGCCGGAGCTGGGCCCGCACGCGGCCGAGCAGCTCGCGGACCGAGAAGGGCTTGGTCACGTAGTCGTCGGCGCCGACCTCGAGCCCGACGACCTTGTCGACCTCGGCGTCCTTGGCGGTGAGGACGATGATCGGCACGGCGCTGCGCGAGCGCACGTCGCGGCAGATGTCGAGGCCGCTCGGCCCCGGCATCATGATGTCGAGGATCAGCAGGTCGAAGGGGATGCCGTCGCCGAGCTTCTCGGAGGCCTCGTCGCCGTCGGCGACGGGCGTCACGTCGAAGCCCTCCTGGGTCAGGGCGTAGCCGACAGAGTCGCGGACCGAGGGCTCGTCGTCGGCGATCAGGATGCGTCCGCTGCTCATCGGGCCGGCCTCATTCAGGCCACCGGGGTCGGGCTCGGTTGGGCGAGCGGCAGGCGGATCCAGAAGTTGCTGCCCTCGCCCTCGACCGAGGTGGCGCCGATCTCGCCGCCCATCACGTCGACCATGCGGCGGGCGATCGCCAGCCCGAGGCCGAAGCCCTCGTGCTTGCGCGACTCCGCGCGGCGGTAGAAGCGCTCGAAGATGCGCTCGATCTCAGCAGTCGGTATTCCGGTTCCGGTGTCGATCACTTCCATTGCAACGCCCTTCTCGCCGTCGAGGCGGCCGCGAACGGTAACGGTGCCGGGGGGTGGCGTGTGCTTACAGGCGTTGGTGAGCAGGCCGACGAGCACCTGGCGGAGCAGCGTCGGGTCGCCCTTGGCGGCCAGGTCGGGCTCGACTTCGGTGCGGACCTTGATCCCGACCGGCGCCTCGACCGCCTCGACGGCGTCGCGGATCGCGGCGGGGACGTCGACGACCTCCGTCTCGCCGGCGCCGAGCGAATCGACCCGGGCGAGGGTGAGCAGGGCCCGCGTCAGCCGGTTCATCCGCTCGGCGTCTTCGGCGAGGCGTTCGAGGAAGTGGTCCTGGGCTTTGGGGTCGTCCTTGGCGCCGCCCTGGAGGACCTCGATCGCCCCCGAGATCCCGGCCAGCGGGTTGCGCAGCTCGTGGGCGGCGTTGGAGACGAAGTCGGCTTCGGCGAACTCGCGGCGCATCTCTTCGGTGCGGTCGCGGACGACCGCGAGCACGGCGCGCTCCTCGGGCAGCGAGCGGGCCTGCATCGCGTAGGCGCGGTCGCCGATCCGGATCGCCGGGTGGGCGGAGAAGCCGACCTCGGCGGCGCGGCGCAGCTGCGGCAGCAGCGTCTCCGAGGGCAGCCCGGCCGGGTCGAGCAGATCCGCCGCGGCGCTGTTGGAGAAGCGCACGGGGCCGTCGAAGTCGACGACCATGACCGCATCGGTGAGCCCGTCGAAGATCGCCTCGAGCTTGTTGCGGTCGGCTGTCATCACTCCGAAGCTCTCCTGCAGGGAGGCGCGCATCGACTCCAGGGCGCGGGCCAGCTCGCCGATCTCGTCGAAGCCGCCGGTCGCGAGCGGGGCGTCGAAGGAGCCCGCCGCCATCTGCTTGGCCGCGGTGGCGAGTCGCTCGACCCGTTTGGCGATCGCCGCAGCGATCAGAAAGCCGACAAGGACGCCGAGGCCGATCGCGGCGAGCACGGCGCGCGGCCGGTCGCCGAATGCGTAGACGACGCCGGCGGTGATCACGCTGACCACGGCGAAGGCCGTGGCCAGCCAAAGACGCATGCCGATTCGGTGCATGAAGGTTTACTAACACAATCGCGACGGCAGGTCGTGGGAGAATCGCCGGGATGAGAACTCTGGTCTTCATTCCGGCGTGGAACGAGGAGGCGTCGATCGGCGAGGTGATCGCCGACGTTCGCGAGCACATTCCCGCCGCCGACCTGCTCGTCGTCGACGACGGCTCGACCGACGCGACCGCGGCCCGGGCCCGCGAGGCCGGTGCCGTCGTCGCCTCGCTGCCCTTCAACCAGGGGCTCGGCGCAGCGCTGCAGACCGGCTACCTCTACGGCCTGCGCGAGGGGTACGGGTGCTGCGCCCACCTCGATGCCGACGGGCAGCACCCGGCCGCCGAGGTCAGCCGGCTGCTCGCCGAGGTGACCGCCGACCGCGCCGATCTGGTGATCGGCTCGCGCTACAGCGACGCCGGTGCGGAGCGCGAGGACGGGAGGCCGGCCAGCCCGACGGCGACGACTACAAGCCGACGATCTCGCGGCGGATCGGGACCAACGTCTTCCGCTTCTTCCTCACCCTGGCGACCCGCCAGCGCTTCACCGACACGACGAGCGGCATGCGGGCGGCGAACCGCCGGGTGATGGCGCTCTTCAGCGAGAACTACTCGCCGGACTTCGCCGAGATCGAGTCGCTGCAGCTCGCGGTCCGCCAGGGGCTGCGGGTCGAGGAGGTGCCGGTGCGGATGCTCGAGCGAGCCGGCGGCAGCTCGTTCCTGACCCCGCTGCGCTCAGCCTTCTTCATCTTCAAGGGCCTGGTCGTGCTGCTGGTGGGGATGTTCCGCCCGCGCCAGGTCGAGGTCGAGCGATGAGCGGGCTCGTGCTCGCCGCCGGCGAAGACGCGAAGGTCCACCTCACCTCGCAGACGCGGATCATCGCCGCGATCCTGGCGATCGCCTTCATGGTCCTGATCCTCGAGATGATCCGCCGCGGCCGCCTGCAGGAGCGCTTCAGCGTCGTCTGGCTGCTCGCCGGCCTGGGAATGCTGGCCGGCGCCGCCTTCCCCGGCATCCTCACCCTGATCGCCGACGCGATGGGCGTGCGGGACACCAACGTCGCCCTCTTCTCGATCGTCCTGCTGCTGCTGCTCGCCCTGGCGCTCAACTTCAGCGTGATCATGTCCCGGCAGGCCGCCCAGATAACGCGCCTCGCCCAGGAACGGGCGCTGGAACAGGCGCGCCGGCAGACCGCGGGCGATCGCAATGGCGAGCCGGTCGTCGATCGGCGGACCGGCGGGACCGGCGTGGCGGAGGGTCAGAGCTCGCGCTCGTAATAGAGCATGCGCGGGCCATCCGGCCCGCCTTCGCGGTTGGTGAAGCCCGCGCTCTCGTATAGAGCGAGGGCTTCGGTGTCGTCTTCGCCCGTCGTCAGCTCGATGTGGGGAGCGCCCGCCTCGCGAGCCGCGTCGATCGCCGCCACGAGGAGGGCGCGGCCGATCCCCTGCCCGCGGCGGCCGGGGACGACGTAGAGCTCCTGGACGTGGGCGTCGGGCTTGCCGTTGTAGATCGAGCGGTGGAAGCGGAGCAGGCAGAAGCCGTCGGGGCCCTCGCCTGCCAGGAGCACGGTTATCTCACCGGCGGCCAGCAGGCTCCCGGCGTGCTCGGCAAGCGCCTCCTCCCCCGGGGTCCAGTCCTCGTACTCGGAGTTGAAGGCGTGCAGCAGGCGCCCCACGTGGGCGGCGTCGCCGGCGCTCGCCCGTCGGATCAACCGACCTCGCGCTCGAGCCGGAGATGGAGGGCTTCGAGCGCCAGCTCCTCTGAGACGTTGAGCTCGAGGCGGCGGCGCGTGTCCTGGACGAGCTCGGCGGCCCGGCGGGCAGCTGCCGGGTCGAGGCCCTCGGCCGCAGCGGCGAGCTGCGGCAGGCGGTCGCGGTTGAAGACGACCTCCTCGGCGCCGGAGGCGACCGCGGCGAGGTCCCGGAACCAGGAGGCGCAGAGCGCCAGGCCGAGGTCGAGGGTCTCGGTGCGACGGCGGCGACCGGCGCGCCTCGCCTCGTCGTTGGCCTCCTTGGCGGAGCGCTTGACGCCGGCCTCCTTCTCCGCAGCGAGCCTCTCGCGGGCGGCGGCCTCGGCGTCTGCCCCGACCGCCTCAGCGGCCTTCAGGAGCCTGCGCCAGGGGGCGGCGCTCGTCGGCGAGGCCAGCTCCAGCGCCGCTCCGCGCAACTTGCGGCCGCGGTCGGACAGCAGCAACCGGGCGCGCCCGGTGTCGCCCGCCGAGAGCCGGGCGGCGGCGGCGAACTCATCGGCACCGCCCTCGACCGTCCCGTCCGCCCGGAGAGCGTCTTCGACGGCCTCGACCGGCAGGGCGGCAAACTCGATCGGCTGGCAGCGTGAGGAGATTGTCTCGAGCAGCGCCTCCGGCTCGGAGCTGAGCAGGATCAGGTGGGCGAAGCGCGGCGGCTCCTCGAGCGTCTTCAGCAGGGCGTTCTGGCTCTCGTCCCTCAGCGCCTCGGCCGACTCGAGGACGAAGACGCGGCTCTCGCCTTCGAAGGGCCGGTAGGAGGCGGCGCGGATCACCCGCTCGCGGACCGCCTCGACCAGGTGCTGGGCGCCGCTCGGCGCCAGCCAGACCAGGTCGGGATGGGGCGATGGGTCGAGCAGGGCGCGGCGGCGGGCGTCCCCGGGGTCCTCGGCGCCGGCGGCCAGGATCTCGGCTGCGAAGGCGCGCGCCGCCGCCCGCTTGCCCGCCCCGCGCGGCCCGCGGAAGAGGTAGGCGTGAGAGGGCCCCGACTCGAGCGCCGCGCTCAGCGCCGCCTCGGCCCGGGTCTGGTGGGCGACCTTCATCGCGTCACGCGGATCGGCTCCGGACGGCCTCGAGCACTCGCGCGTGGACCTCCTCGACCGAGCCGGAAGCGTCGATTGCGACCACCCGGTCGGAGGCGATCGTCGCGATCTCCTCGTAGGCCTCGGCGACGCCGCGCTGCAGCTCGACGCCCTCGGACTCGAAGCGGTCCTCGCCCTCGGCGCGGCCCAGGCCGACCTCGGGGTCGACGCGCAGAAGCACGGTGACGTCGGGCCAGAGGCCGTCGATCACCGTGTCGGTGAGGGAGAGCACATGGCTCGTCCCCAGGCCCCGGGCGCCGCCCTGATAGGCGACGCTCGAGTCGGCGAAGCGGTCGGCGACGACGACCTGCCCGGCCTCCAGGGCGGGGCGGATCACGCGGGCGACCAGGTCCGCGCGGGCGGCCGAGAAGAGCAGCAGCTCGGCGAAGGGATCGATCTCGAGCTCGGGGTCGGCGAGGAGCTCGCGGATCCGCTCGGCGGCGCCGGTCCCCCCCGGCTCGCGGATCAGCAGCGTCTCGGGGCCGAGTGCGTCGGCGAGCAACCTCGCCTGTGTGCTCTTGCCTGAGCCGTCGACTCCCTCCAAGGAGACGAACAACGGCCGGGCCTCAGCTTTTGGCCGCGGCTTTGGCCCGTTTGCGGCCGCGGGTCGCGGTGTCGGCCTTGCTGGCTTTTTTCCGTTTTTTCGGCGGAGCCTTGCCCTCGTCGCCCTCCGGCAGCGGTTTCTTCGCCATCGCCTCTTTGGCCGCTTTCGCGGCTTCGCGCTCGGCGCGGCGTTTCTTCATCTCCTGCATCGACTCGCAGTCGTCGTTGAGGCAGAGGTTCCAGGGCCGGCCGCGGAAGGGCTGGACTTTGAGGCGCGGCGTCTGCTCGCAGATCGAGCAGCGTTCTTCGAGTTTGAAGACGTCGCCGCGCTGGGGCAGCGGGAAGGTCTGGTCGCAGGACTCCGGGTCGTCGAGGGTCCAGCCCGAACAGCCGACGAACCGTTTGCCCGATTTTTTGGCGCGGATGATGCGCAGCATGTGAGGAGAGCCGTCCTCCTTCTTGCGGCCGGCTTCTTCGCAGACCTTGCAGGGACCGAGGATGCGGTCCTGGTCCATCCCCTTCCAGACGACCTTGGCCAGGTCCTCTTTGGTCTCGTCGATCTCCGACCAGGTTTTGTGGAGCAGGTCGCGGCTCTCGCCGACGACCTCGCGCTTGGTCATCTCGCCGGCTGCGATCCGGTCCATCTCGGCCTCGAGCTGGGCGGTCATCTCCGGCGTCGCCATCCCCGGCACGTACTTTTTGAACGCGTCGAAGAGGGCGATCCCGGTCTCCGTCGGCACCGGGGGGTTCGAGTAGACGTAGCCGCGGTCGAAGAGCTTCTGGATGATGTCGGCGCGCGTCGCTTTGGTGCCGAGATTGCGCTCCTCCATCAGCTCGATCAGTTTCGCCTGCGAGATGCGGCCCGGGGGCTGCGTCTCCTTGGCGACGATCCAGGGGTTGTCGGTGCCGGCGTCCTCGCCGGTCGCGCCGGTCTCGGCAAGCTCCAGCGTCTGACCCTCGGAGAGCGCCGGGATCTCGTCGTCGGAGGAGCGGGCGTAGGTGTAGATGCCGGCGTAGCCCGGGTCGACGACGACCGAGCCGCGGACGAAGTAGGACTGCGAGCCGGCCTCGATGTCGGCGCGCGTGGACTCGGTGATCATCGGCGGGCTGAAGGTGGCGAGGAAGCGGCGCACGACCAGTTCGTAGACGCGCCTTTTCGGGCCCTCGCCGAGGGCGCCCGGGTGGATCGCCTGGGTCGGGTAGATCGGCGGGTGGTCGGTCGTCTCTTTTTTGCCGCGGGTCGCGGTGAGCGGGCTGTCGAGCAGGCCTGCCGCGGCCGAGAACTCCTTGACCTTGACCAGCGAGGAGACCAGCTCCTGCACCGGCAGCGAGGACGGGTAGACCGTGTTGTCGGTTCGCGGGTAGGAGATGAAGCCGTCCATGTAGAGGTCCTCGGCGATCCGCATCGCGCTGGCGGGCGTGATCCCGAGACGGCTGGAGGCGTCGGTGCTGAAGGCGGTCGTGTTGTAGGGCGTCGGCGGCTTGCGCGTGTTCTTGCGCGCCGTCACGGCTTTGACCGTGCCCGGGCCGGAGGTGCCGGCGAACGCAGCGTCGGCCTCGCCTTTCTCCCAGAACTTGTCGACCGAGTGGTGGGCCTCGAAGCTGCCGTCGGGGTGCTGGAACCTTGCGAACAGTTCCCAGAACGGTTTGGCGACGTGGGCGCGGCGCTCCATCTCACGCTCGACGATCAGGCCCAGGGTCGGGCTCTGGACGCGGCCGACCGAGAGGAAGTTGGAGCCGAAGCGGCGGGTGCTGAGGGAGACCGCGCGGGTCAGTGTCGCGCCCCAGAGCAGGTCTATGTCCTGGCGGGCGGCGCCGGCGTTGGCGAGCGGGTAGGAGAGCAGGTCGAGGTCGCCGAAGGCGCGCTCGATCTCCTCCTTGGTCAGCGCCGAGTAGCGGGCGCGCTGGACTTTGAGCGTGCCCTTCTCGCTGTCCTCGCGGGAGCCGAGCCCGGGGTTGGCCTCGAGCATCTCGTCGAGCGCCTCGAGGCCGATCAGCTCCCCCTCGCGGTCGAAGTCGGTGGCGATCACCAGCTCCTCGGCCTCCTTGGCCACTTTCTTGATCGCCTTGACGACGTTTTTGTCGGTCGGCTCCTTGATCAGCTCAGCGTCGATCAGGTCGTGCAGGTCGGTCTTCTGCCAGTTCGAGTAGCCCTCGGGAAAGGCAGGGCCGAGCACGTGTCCCTTGAGGCCGATCGTGCGGTGTTCGTTGCCGCCGTCGTCGGTCCAGGTGTAGAAGGGGACTTTGAAGGTCTTGTCTTCGGACGGCCCGCCGGTGGGCGCGCCGAGGATGTCGGCGATCTTTTTGGCGCTGTTGTTCTTCTCTGTGACGATTAAGCGCATCGGCGGGCGAGAGTAGCAGGGGCGCTCGGCGACGCCAGACGCCTCGCGCGCGCCGATCCCCTTAGGATCGGCGGCCCAATGGACTCCTCGGAGGCAAACACGTGAACTGCCTGGTGACGGGCGGCGCAGGCTTCATCGGCTCGAACCTGGTCGACGCCCTGCTCGCCCGCGGCGACTCTGTCACGGTGGTCGACGACCTCTCCACGGGACGGCGCGAGAACCTCGAGGGGGCGCTCGCCGGCGGCGCCAGGCTCGTCGAGCTCGACATCCGCGACGGAGCCGCGTTGGCGGAGCTGACGGCCGACGTCGCGCCCCGGGCGGTCTTCCACCTCGCGGCCCAGATCGACGTCCGCAAGTCGGTGGCCGACCCTGGGTTCGACGCCTCGATCAACGTCGGCGGCACCGCCAACGTGCTCGAGGCCGCGCGCGCGGCGGGCGTCGGTCGCTTCGTCTTCGTCTCGACCGGGGGCGCGATCTACGGCGAGGGCGCCGGCCAGGACCTGCCGCTGGGCGAGGACGCGCCGATCGCGCCGATGTCCCCCTATGGGCAGAGCAAGTTCGCCGCCGAGGGCTACCTCGGCCTGTACCAGCGCTTCCACGGCCTCTCGACCGTGAGCCTGCGGCTCGGCAACGTCTACGGCCCGCGCCAGGACCCGCTCGGCGAGGCTGGGGTGATCGCGATCTTCTGCGGCAAGCTGCAGGCCGGAGAGCGGCCGACCGTCTACGGCGACGGCAAGCAGACCCGCGACTACATATATGTGGGCGACGTGGTCGCCGCGGTGCTGGCGGCGGCCGGGTCGGAGGCGGGCGGCGCGATCAACATCGGCACGGGGATCGAGACCGACGTGCTGGAGCTGGCCGCCCGGATGGGAGAGCTCGCCGGCAGCGATGACTTCGGGCCGGTCTTCGCGCCGCCGCGCGACGGCGAGGTCCAGGCGATCTCGATCGATCCCTCGCGAGCCGCGAGCGATCTCGGCTGGAAGGCTGAGATCGGGCTCGGCGACGGACTGCGGCTGACGCTCGACTCCCTCTAACCTCTTTCAAATGCCCGCCCAGGCCTATGCCGGCAAGGAGTGCGTCTGCCAGCTCCGCAAGGGAATCTGCGACCAGTCCTGCGTGCGGGACATGCTCGAGACGCCCTTCTACATCGCCTGCCTGAAATTGAAGGGCCGGCGGACGCTGGTCGTCGGCGGCGGCGACATCGGCCTCGAGAAGGTCGAGGGGCTGCTCGCCTGCGACGGCGACGTGACCCTGCTCGCGCCGACCGCCCACCCGGAGCTGGAGCGCCTGGCCGCGGAGGGCTCGATCCATTGGGAGAAGCGCGCCTACGCCGGGCCCGAGGACCTCGAGGGCACCTTCATGGCGATCGCCTGCACCGACGACACCGAGGTCAACATCGAGGTCTTCGACGACGCCGAGAAGCGGGCGATGCTGGTCAACATCGTCGACGTGCCGCCGCTCTGCAACTTCATCCTGCCGGCGATCGTGCGCAGCGGCCCGCTGGCGATCGCGATCTCGACCGCGGGCGCCTCGCCGGCTCTGGCGAAGCGGATGAAGCGGGAGATCTCGGAGCTGTTCGGCGAGGAGTACGCGCGCCTCGCCGTGATCCTCAACGACGCCCGCGGCTGGGCGAAGGGGACGCTGCCGACCTACCAGGACCGCAAGGAGTTCTTCGAGGGGATCGTCAACGGCGACCCCGACCCGGTCGGTTTGATCCGCGAGGATCGAGAGGCCGACCTGCTGGCGCTGATCGAGGCCGCCAAGGAGCGCGCGGCCTCAGCTCTCGCTGCAGGCTGAGACGCGGACCCGCTCGAGGGTGTCGCGCAGCTCGTTGGCCTCGGCGACGCTGAGCTTGGCGGCAAAGGCGACCTTGAGCTCGCCGATCACGACCGGGCGCATCTCCTCCAGCAGCTCGCCGCCCGAGGTCGTCAGCGTCGCGTAGCTGACCCGGCGGTCCGTCTCGCAGAAGGTGCGCTCGAGCAGGCTGGCCCTGACCAGCCGGTCGACGAGCTTGGTGAGGCCGCCGCGGGTGATGACCAGGGCCTCGGCGAGGTCGCCCATCTTCATCCTCTGCTCGGGGGCGTCGGCGACGGCGGCGAGGACCTCGTACCAGGGCAGCGGCGGGAACTCGGATTGGGCGAGCGCCTCCTGGAGGCGCTGGGAGATCGCGGCGTGGGTGCGGGCGAGCGAGCCCCAGGCCTCGCCGTGGGGGTTGCTGCGGCGCGGCTCGCGCTTCTCGCCGGGGGTGAGGGTCTGCTCCGCCATCTCGAAGACAGTGTCCCAGATAATCGTTGTCAGCACAATAGTTGTCTTAGAAATCTTTTCTGCTAAGATTGTTTCTGCATCAACTATTTGTCAGACAACTGATTGGGAAGGAACCTGAAGATGACCACCAGCACCGAGGCAACGACAGTCGAGAGGGAGCGCGGACAGGGGATACCGGCGGGCAGCTTCGCCGTCGACCCGGTTCACTCATCGATCCGCTTCGCCGTCGCCCACGCGGGGGTATCCACCTTTCGCGGAGGCTTCGCCGGCTACGAGGCGCGGCTGACGGGTGGCGAGAGCCCGCAGCTCGCGGGCTCCGTCGACGTCGGCAGCATCGAGATCGGCGAGGAGCAGCTCAAGGGGCACCTCCTCTCCCCGGAGTTCTTCGACGCGGGCAGCTTCCCACGGCTCCGCTTCGAGTCGAGCGAGGTGAGCGTCGGCGAGGACGGTTCGGCGACGGTGCGCGGCACGCTCGAGATCGGCGGCCAGAGCCGCGAGGTCGAGGCGACCGGCCGCTTCGCGAAGGTCGGCAGCTACCTCGACGGCAAGCCCCGGGTCGGGCTCTCGCTGACGACGACGGTCGACCGCCGCGACTTCGGCCTCGACTGGCAGGCGGAGCTGCCCAGCGGCGGCGACGCCCTCGACTGGCAGGTCGAGATCGCGGTCGAGCTGCAGCTCGTCGAGGAGGGCGAGTAGCGATGCGGGTGCTCGGCATCTCGGGCAGCCTGCGGCGGGGTTCGCTGAACGGCGCCCTGCTGCAGGCGGCCGGCGAGCGGCTGCCGGCCGGGGTCGAGCTGGTCGAGTTCGAGCGACTCGCCGAGATCCCCCCCTACGACGAGGATCTCGACCCTTCGAGCTCCGGTCCCGGGAAGGGCATCGAGGTGCCGGCGGCGGTGCGGGAGCTGCGCGAGGCGATCCTCGCCGCCGACGCGGTGCTGGTCGCCACTCCCGAGTACAACCACTCGATCCCGGGCCAGCTGAAGAACGCGCTCGACTGGGCCTCGCGGCCATCCGGGCAGAGCGCCCTGAACGGCAAGCCGGCGGCCGCGATCGGCGCCTCGAAGAGCATGTTCGGCGGCGTCTGGGCGCAGGCCGAGCTGCGTAAGGTCCTGGCGGCGATGGGCGGCCGGCTCATCGATTCCGAGCTCGGCGTACCCCACGCCCACGAGCGGCTCGAAGGCGGACGCCTGAAGCTCGACCGGGAGCATGAGGAGCGCCTCGACGAGATCCTCGCCGAGCTGGTCGCCGCCGCCGAGCGCGAGCCCGGCATGATCGCGGCCTAACCCCGCCGAGTGTCGACTTCGGGGGTCCATAGACCCCCCAACTCATCACTCGGCGGGGACGCCTAGGCAGCAGGCAGGGCGTAGAAGGCGACGGCGGCGAATTGGGCGGCGGCGGCGGCGATGACGAGGGCGTGGAAGACCTCGTGGTAGCCGAACGTGCGGGGGAACGGGTCGGGTCTCTGGGTGGCGTAGACGACGGCGCCGGCCGTGTAGAGCAGGCCGCCGAGGGCGACAAGCAGGGTCCCTGTCACGCCCATCGCGCTCCAGAGGCCGGGGAAGGCGAGCACAGCGACCCAGCCCAGCGACATATATATGAGCGCCGCGACCCATTTCGGGTGGTCGATCCAGATCATCTCGACGATCGCGCCGGCGATCGCGCCGACCCAGACGACGACCAGGATCGCGTCGGCGAGCGGGCCGTTGAGGACGAGGAGGGCAAACGGCGTGTAGGTGCCGGCGATCAGGAAGAAGATCATCGAGTGGTCGAGGCGGCGCATCCATTTGCGGGCGCTGGGCCGCTTCCAGTTGACGCGGTGGTAGAGGGCGCTGGTGCCGAGCAGGGCCGAGAGGCTGACCGCGTAGACCGCGACGGCGACGGTCGCCTTCGGCGTCTTGGCGGCGACGATCAGGGCGGCGCCGAGGCCGAGCGAGAGGAAGAAGGCCCACTCGTGGGAGACGCCGCGCAATTTGGGCTTGACCGCGGCGATCGCGTCGTCGGTCGCGTGCGCCTTTGGCGGCATCCCTGGCGGCGGTCGCCCGCTCGCCGACGGCTTCGCGGGCCGCACCGGCTCGCTCGCCCATCCGCTCAGCGCCCTTGCGCAGGTCTTCGACCATGCCCTCCAGGGTATCTCTCCCGCCGCGATCCCAAGTTGCAAATCCCCCAGGTGGGGGAAGCCGGCGAATGAGGGTGTCAAAATAGAGGAACGGGGATTTGCAAAGAATCCTGCAAAGAAATACACGGTCAGAGCGGGTTGAAGGCCCTGTTCCGTCCGGCTCATCGGCGACCCTGCGTAGTTACCCCCCAAAGTCGCCTCGAGAGGAGCAGTTCGATGTCCCAGACCGCCACCGCCACGCCCAAGAACGGTCTCAAGGGCCTCTCTATAGAGCGGCGTTTTTCGACCGCCGGAGTCCACCCCTTCGACGAGATCGAGTGGGAGATCCGCGACGCCGTGATCGGCGATCCGGAGAACCCCGCCTTCGAGCAGCGCGGGGTCGAGTTCCCCAAGAGCTGGAGCCAGAACGCGACGAACATCGTCGCTCAGAAGTACTTCCGCGGGCAGCTCGGCTCCGAGCAGCGCGAGTCCTCGGTCAAACAGATGATCGGCCGGGTCGCGGGGACGATCTCCGACTGGGGGCGCGAAGGCGGCTACTTCGCCTCGGAGGAGGACGCCGAGGCCTTTGAGATGGAGCTGACCTCGATCCTGCTCAACCAGAAGGCGGCTTTCAACTCGCCGGTCTGGTTCAACGTCGGCTTCGAGGAGACGCCGCAGTGCTCGGCCTGCTTCATCCTCAGCGTCGAGGACACGATGGAGTCGATCCTCGACTGGAACACGAAAGAGGGGCGGATCTTCCGCGGCGGCTCGGGGTCGGGGATCAACCTCTCCAACATCCGCGGCTCGATGGAGCAGCTCAAAAAGGGCGGCACGGCAAGCGGCCCGGTCAGCTTCATGCGGGGTGCCGACGCCTGGGCGGGGACGATCAAGTCGGGCGGCAAGACGCGGCGGGCGGCGAAGATGGTCGTCCTCAACGTCGACCACCCGGACATCGAGCACTTCGTCACCTGCAAGGCCGACGAGGAGAAGAAGGCGGGGGCGCTGCGCGACGCCGGCTTCGACATGTCGATTGACGGCGACGGCTTCACCTCGATCCAGTACCAGAACGCCAACAACTCGGTGCGGGTCACCGACGAGTTCATGGAGGCGTTCGAGGCCGGCGAGGACTGGAACCTGCTCGCCCGCAACGGCGGCAAGGTGACCAAGACGCTGCCCGCACGCGAGCTGATGAACCTGATCTCCAAAGCGGCCTGGGACTGCGCCGACCCGGGCATGCAGTACGACACGATCATCAACCGCTGGCACACCTGCCCGGAGTCGGGCCGGATCAACGCCTCGAACCCGTGCAGCGAGTACATGCACGTCGACGACTCGGCCTGCAACCTGGCCTCGCTCAACCTGATGAAGTTCCGCCGCGAGGACGGCAGCTTCGACGTCGAGGACTTCGAGCACTCGGTCGACGTCGTCTTCCTCGCCCAGGAGATCGTCGTCGGCTTCTCCAGCTACCCGACCGAGGAGATCACGGCCAACGCCAACGCCTTCCGCCAGCTCGGCCTCGGCTACGCCAACCTCGGCGCGCTGCTGATGTCGGACGGCCTCCCCTACGACTCCGACGCGGGCCGCAACGTCGCCGCCGCGATCACGGCGCTGATGACCGGCCGCGCCTACCGCCAGTCGGCGCTGATCGCCGCCGGGGCGACCGGGCCCTACGACGAGTACGAGAAGAACCGCGACGCCCACAACGGCGTCATGCGGATGCACCGCGACGCCTCCCATGATGTCGACCCGACGGGGATCAAGGGCGAGCTGCTCGAGGCCGCGCAGCGCTCCTGGGACGAGGCGGTCGAGCTCGGCGACGAGCACGGTTACCGCAACGCGCAGGCGACGGTGCTGGCGCCGACCGGGACGATCAGCTTCCTGATGGACTGCGACACGACCGGGATCGAGCCCGACTTCTCGCTGGTCAAGTTCAAGGAGCTGGTCGGCGGCGGGCAGATGACGATCGTCAACAAATCGGTGCCGCTGGCGCTGCGGACGCTCGGCTACGCCGAGCCCCAGGTCGAGCAGATCAACGCCCACATCGCCGCCGAGAACACGATCGTCGGGGCGCCCGGGCTCGAAGACGAGCACCTGCCGGTCTTCGACGTCGCGGTCGGCGAGCGGGCGATCTCCCACACCGGCCACATCGACATGATGGCCGCCACTCAGCCGTTCATCTCCGGGGCGATCTCGAAGACGGTCAACCTGCCGCAGAGCGCGACGGTCGAGGACATCGCCGATGCCTACACGCGGGGCTGGAAGGGCGGCCTGAAGGCACTGGCGATCTACCGCGACGGCTCGAAGACGGCGCAGGCGCTGCGCACCGACGCCCAGGAAGGCAAGGACGACGCGGCCGAGGCGCCGGCTCCCGAGCGCAAGCGGATGCCGCGTGAGCGCGAATCGATAACCCACAAGTTCTCGATCGGCGGCCACGAGGGCTACATCACCGCCGGCAAGTACGACGACGGCTCCGTCGGCGAGATCTTCCTCACCGACATCGGCAAGGAGGGCTCGACGATGCGGGGGCTGATGAACGCCTTCGCGACGGCGATCTCACTCGGCCTCCAGTACGGGGTCCCGCTCGAAGACTTCGTGCGCAAGTTCAGCTACATGCGCTTCGAGCCGGAGGGGATCACCCAGAACCCGGAGATCCCGTTCGCCAAATCGCTGCCCGACTACATCATGCGCTGGGTGGCGAGCCGCTTCATCGAGGACACCGAGACGCTCGAGGAGCTCGGGATCCTGACCCAGGAGGTCCGTGCCAAGCAGGAGGCGGAGACGAGCCAGCTCGGCCTCGGCATCGCCGACCGACACGGCGGGCCCGCTCCAATGGCGGGAACGGCGGAAACGGCCACTCGAAGCCGGTCGCGGCAGCCGAAGCCCTGACCGAAACCCCCCCGGTCCGTCCGGCGAAGATGTCGGGCGGCGACCTCGGCCCGGCCTGCGAGCAGTGCGGCGGCATGATGCAGCGCACCGGCTCCTGCTACACGTGCTCCAGTTGCGGCAACAACACCGGCTGCGGCTAAAGACATCGGCCAAGGAGCCGATGTCCTAGGGGATGAAAGACGGCGAGGCGCTCAAGCCGGTCTTCCGCGTCCTGATCGGGCTCCTCTGCGCGGCGGCGCTGCTGTTGATAGCGCTGATCATCTCGGGCTCAGGGCTCGACGACACGGCTGCTCGGGCGATTGCGTCCGCGGTCGGCCTGGCGCTCGCCGCGCTGATCGCGACAGCCGGCATCTCCCTGCGCGAGCGGTCGCCGCTTGAAGCGCTCTTCGGCTTCACCGTCATCGCGATCTCGGCCTCGGCCTTCCTGATCGGCGAGATCGCGCTCTGGACCGAGGCCGGCAGCGGTGCCTGGGAGCTTCCCGCGGTCCTCATCATCCTCGCCCTCGGCGGCGGCCACGCGTCGATCCTGCTCGGCCGCAGCCGCGCCGAGGACGCCGATGCCGTCCGCGCGGTGCGCGCCGGCGTGCTCCTCGCGATAGCCCTCCTCTGCCTGATGGCAACTGTCGAAATCGCCAGCGACGGCAGGGCGGTCGACCCCAAGACCTTCGGAGTGGTCGCCGTCCTTTACCTGCTGGGAACCTTGGTCCTCCCCTTGGCCCGCCGCAACGCCGGAAAACAGCCGCGGTCCGCCTCGCCGTCGGCCGTCGGCGTTCTCCGCGAGCACGGCCTCGAGGTCGTCGACGGCCCGGTCGACCGGGCCGGAGCTCACGGCCGCGGCATCAGCGTCAGCCTGCGGCAGGCAGACGGCACGCTGGTCGAGCTGATCACCTACGACGTGCCGGGTGAGGCCTAACCGCTGAGGATCACCTCGGCGTCATGCCGCGGCGTCTCGGTGATCCCGCGGCGGAAGGGGCGCTCGGACTCGGGGCGGACAGGGCGGAACCGGCGGCTCTTGACCAGCTCGCGGAGGACGACCGACATCTCGAACTGGGCGAAGGAGGCGCCGAGGCAGCGGCGCACGCCGCCGCCGAAGGGGATCCACGTGTAGGTGCCGGGAGGGCTCTCGAGGAAGCGCTCCGGATGGAACCGCTCCGGCTCCGGGTAGATCTCGGGGTCGCGGTGGATCAGGTGGATGCAGGGCGTCACGGTCGCCCCTGTGGGCAGCTCGTAGCCGCCCAGCTCGACCGGCTCGGTCAGCCGCCTGGCGACGAGCACGATCACCGGGCGCAGGCGCAGGGTCTCCTGGATCGTCGCGGTCAGGTAGGCGTCCTCGCCGGCCAGCGCCTCGGCGCGCAGCCGCTCGAGCATCTCGGGATGGCGGACGAGCCGCTCCATCGCCCAGGAGAGCGAGGTGGCCGTGGTCTCGTGGCCGGCGACGAGCAGGGTCAGCAGCTCGTCGCGCATCTCGGTCTCGCTCATCGGGCTGCCGTCCTCGTGGCGGGCGGCGACCATCATCGAGAGGATGTCGTCGCGCTCCTCGACGTCCTCGGCCGCCCGGCGCTCGGCGATCTCCTCGTAGAGGAGGCGGTCGACGCGGTCGATGCGGTTGCGGAAGGCCGGGATGCGGCGCGCCCGGTGGGGCCCGACCAGTAGCAGCGGCGCCAGCAACCGCGGGTTGGTGGTCAGGTCGAGGAACTCGCGCAACGCCTCGCGCAGCGCCTCCATCCGGCTGCCGCCGTGGACGCCGAAGACCGTCTCGAGGATGATCTCGAGGGTTATCGCCTGCATCCGCGGGCGCAGCTTGTACGGGGTCCCCAGGGGCCAGCTCTCGATCTCGCGGGCGGCGATCTCGGTCATCTTCTGCTCGTAGCCCTGCATGCGGGCGCCGTGGAAGGGCGGCAGCAGCAGCTTGCGCTGGCTCATGTGGGGCTTCTCGTCGAGGACGAGGAGCGAGTTGTCGCCCAGCACCGGCTGCAGGACCTGGTTGCCCTCGCCGGCGTGGAAGACCTTCGGGTCGCCGGTGAAGATCGTCTTCACGTCCTCGGGGTCGGTGACGATCACCCAGTCGCCTTCATAGGCGATGTTGAGGGTGAACATCGGCCCGAGGCGAGAGCGGCACTGCTCGAGCATCCATTGCGCCCGCCGCGACCAGATCAGCGTCTGCAGCGGCCGCTTCATCCGCGGCCTCGGCGGCAGCCCCCTTACCGCGGGTGGAGCGGCGGGCCGCTCCTCGAGTGTCGCTGTCGCCGTTGCCTCCAAGACGCGCCTCACCGGCACCGTACACCGGCCCATCGGCCCATACGTGTGAGATCCGTCCCACTGGACGCTCCGGAGAGGGCGTGTGGAGCTCGGCCGGATCGCGTAGCCTGGCGCCGTCGTGGCCGCACCCCCCCGCCTCCCGTCCTCGGTCGAGTACCGGATCCTGCGCTCCCTGTGCGAGCGCTCGCCACGGGTGCAACGGCGCCTGTTCGGGCCGCCGCCGGCGATCGACGGGCAGGTGGTCGCCCCCGACATCAACGTGATCATCAAGCTGGCAGACCGCACCGGCGACAACTCGCTGACCGGCGGCCTGCCGCCGCAGCAGGCGCGGGAGAAGGTGCGCAAGGCCGCCGCCTCTTCGGACGGCCCGCCGATCCCGATGGCCGAGCTGGTCGAGTTCGAGCTACCCGGCGTCGACGGTCCCCTCAGGGCACGCCTCTACGTCCCCCACGGCGCGCCGCCGCCGCCGCGGCCGATGCTCGTCCACTACCACGGCGGCGGCTGGATGGTCGGCGACCTCGAGACGCACGACAGCGCCTGCCGGTTCCTCGCCGCCCACTCCGGCGTGACGGTCCTCTCGACCACCTACAGGCTCGCCCCCGAGCATCCTTTCCCGGCCGCCGTCGAAGACGCCCAGGCCTCGTTCCTCTGGGCCAACGCGCTCGCCGACGAGCTCGGCGCCGACCCCGACAGGATCGGCGTCGGCGGCGACTCGGCCGGCGCCAACCTCGCCGCCGGGGTCTGCATCTCGATGCGCGAAGCGGGCGGCCCCCACCCGGCGATGCAGCTGCTGGTCTACCCGGCCGTCGAAGCGATCGACCCACGCCCCTCGCGGGTCGCAGTTCGCGGAGGGGTTCATCCTCAACCAGATGGACATCGACCACTGCGAACGCGCCTACCTGCCCGACAAACAGATGGGCTATGACCCGCTCGCCTCCGTCCTCCGCGCCCCAGACCTCTCCAACCTGCCCCCTGCCTATGTCGCGACAGCCGGATTCGACCCCCTGCGCGACGAGGGCGAGGAGTACGCGGCGCGCCTGCGCGCGGCGGGCAACCAGGTCGCGGCCGTCCGCCACCCGCGCCTGATCCACACCTTCGCCAACCTGACCGCCGTCTCGCGCTCGGCGCGGGCGGCGATGCTGGAGGCCGCCGGCGCCCTGCGCATGGGCCTGGCCGCCCCACCGTCCCACCACCCCTAGGCCTAGGTCCGACTTCTACTCGTACTGCAGCGCCTCGAGCACGTCGAGGCGCGAGGCGCGCCGGGCCGGGGCGATCGCGGCGAGGACGCCGAAGAAGGCCGCGAAGACCAGCAGCAGGGCCAGCGAGCCGACCGGGTAGGAGAGGGTGAAGCCTTCGTCCTTCAGCGGCTGGGCCATCAACGTCGCGAAGACGAGGCCGAGGATCATGCCGAGGATCGCCCCGATCAGGGCCGTGATCACCGCCTCGTAGCGGATCATCGTCCGCACCTGCCGCCGCGACATACCGATCGCCCGCAGCATCCCCAGCTCCTGGGTGCGTTCGTGGATCGAGAGCGCGAGAGTGTTGGCGATCCCGAACAACGAGACGAGCACGGCAAGCGCGAGAAGCACGTAGAAGAGAGCGACCAGCGTGTTGACCGAAGCTTCGCGGCTTTCCTTCAGTTCCTGCTGGTTGAGCACTTCCGTGGTCGGGAAGGCCGTTTCGGAGCCCTTGGTGAGCAGGGCCTGGACCTCGGTCGGGTCGGCGCCGGGCTCTGTGAGGACGAAGTCGTAGCGATCCTGGGTCTGGGCGAACTCGCGGGCGAGCGCCGCCTGGGTGATCAGCACACTGCCGAACACTCCCAGCTTCGAGTCGAACTCCCCGGCAACGCGGAAGCTCGGCTTCCTCCCCGTCTGGGTGAGCAGCCGGAAGCGGTCGCCGGGCGAGAGGTCGTTTGAGGAGGCGAAGGAGTCGGAGACGATCGCGTCGCCGTCGCCCAGGTTGCGCAGCGTCGACGGACCCCCCTGCTTCCATTCGACCTCGACCGCATCGCCGATATTCGGTGTCGGCGCTGTCACTTCGGCGGTCGAGCCGGCGCCGAGCAGCTTCGCGCGAGCGGATCGGATCGTGGCGACCGAACTGACGCCGGGGACATCTTCGGCGGCCTGCGCCGCGCCCGCCGGGATCGGCGAGAAGCCGTCGGTGTTCTGGATCACGATCCCGCCGGCGAAGTTTTCGTCGACGACCTGGGCGACGGAGCTCTTCAGGCCGGCGGCGAAGACGGTGACGAAGGCGACGAGGGCGAGGCCGATCATCAGCGCCGCGGCTGTCACAGCAGTGCGGCTCGGGTTGCGCTGGGCGTTCTCTCGGGCGAGCCGGCCGATCAGCCGGCGCAGCCTCTCCAGCGGCCAGCCGCAGACCGTGGCGAGGGGCGGCACCAGCCGCGGGGTGAAAAGCGCGACGGCGAGGACGATCGCCAGGACGCCGCCGCCGACGGCGCCCGCGGCGGTGCCGGCGTCCCCGCCGCCGAAGAGCCCCACCAGGACGAGTCCGAGGCCGCCGAGGCCGAGCAGGGCCGAGAGGACCAGGTAAATCGCTTTGCGGCGCCGGGTGGCCGCCGGCGTGACCGCCCGCAGGGCGGCGATCGGCGGCACCCGGGTCGAGCGCAGGGCCGGGACCAGCGAGGAGACGAGTGTGACGAGCACGCCGACCAGGAGGGAGACGATCACCGTTCGCGTCTCCAGCACGAGCGCGGTCGTCGGCAGGTCGATCCCGAAACCCACGAAGAGGGCGTGGAGCAGCTTGGCGACGAGGAAGCCGCCGGCGATCCCGACCACCGCGCCGACCAGGCCGATCGCCAGAGCCTCGACCACGACCGTCGAGAGGATCTGGCCCCTCGAGGCGCCGAGGGTGCGCAGCATCCCGAACTCGGTGACCCGCTGGGCGACCGTGATCGAGAAGGTGTTGAAGATCAGGAAGGCGCCGACGAAGAGCGCGATGAAGGCAAAGACGAGCAGGAACGTGCGGAAGAAGCCGAGGTTGTCGCGGATTTCTTCGGAGCCGCGGTCTGCGTTTTCCTGCGCCGTCTCCACCCGCACCGAACCGGGCATCTGCGGGGCGATCCGGCGCTTGAGCGCAGTCGCCGTGACCCCTCCCTCCGCGGCAACCGAGATCTGGTCGAAGCGGCCCCGCTTATGGGTGATCGCCTGCGCGACCGGCAACGTGACCTGGGCGATGCTGGCGCCGCCGAAGGAGGCGCTTCCGAGGTGGGTGAGGCCGACCAGGGTGAAGGTGCGGGCGCTGCCCTGGCCGACGATCTTGATCCTGTCGCCGACCTTCAGGTCCGACTCTTCGGCAGCCGCCTCGTCCAGCGTCGCCTCGGTCGGCCCGCGCGGCCGGTGTCCCTCCACGTAGGTCTGCGACTCGAGCCCGTCGGGAAGGCCCGAGGAGATGAACTTCGGCGCGAATTTGGCGCCGATCGCGTCGTTGTTGCGGGCGTCGAAGAAGCCGCCCGGCGTGAAGATCGCGCCGGCTGCGAGCCGCACACCCGGGGTACTCTCGATCCGCGGCAACAGCGAGGCGGAGATCGTCGGCACTTCGCCGTTTTCCTGCTCGACCGGGTTCTGGGCCGTGACAACGACGCTGGTCCCCTTCAGCGCCTCGCTGAAGATGTCGTCGAAGGCGGCGAAGATCGTGTCGGTGAGGACATAGGAGCCGGCCATGAAGGCGACCCCGATCACGACCGCGACGGTGGTGCTGAAGGCGCGGGCCTTGCGCGCCCAGAGGCTCTTCAGGGCGAGGCTAGTCAACCTGCTTCATCAACTCGATCACGTCCGCGGTCGAGCCGGGGGCGGCGTCGTGAACGATCGAGCCGTCGCTGAGGGTGACGAGCCGGTCGGCGTGGGCCGCGGCGGCCGGATCGTGGCTGACCATGATCACCGTCTGCCCGAAACTGTCGACCGCCTGGCGCAGCAGCTTCAGCACCTCCTCGCTCGCCTTCGAGTCGAGGTTGCCGGTCGGCTCGTCGGCGAAGACGACCGCCGGTTTGGAGACCAGGGCGCGGGCGACGGCGACGCGCTGCTGCTGGCCGCCGGAGAGCTCGGAGGGGCGGTGGGTGAGGCGGTCCCCCAGGCCGATGGTCTGGACGAGCTGGTCGAGCCACTGGCGGTCCGGCTTGCGGCCCGCGATCGAGAGCGGCAGCACCAGGTTCTCCTCGGCGGTGAGGACCGGGATCAGGTTGAAGAACTGGAAGACGAAGCCCAGCTTGTCGCGGCGCAGCTTGGTCAGCGCCCCGTCGTCGAGCTCGGTGATCTCCTGCCCGTCGAGCGTCACCGAACCCGAGGTCGGCTTGTCGAGCCCGGCGAGAATGTGCATCAGGGTCGACTTGCCCGAGCCCGAGGGCCCCATGATCGCGGTGAAGCGGCCGCGGTCGAAGGCGGTGCTGACGCCGACCAGCGCGTCGACGGCCGCCTCGCCCTCGCCGTAGCGGCGGCTGACGCCCTCGGCGACGACGACCTTTCCGCCGGCGGAGGTAACTTCCGGTGCTGAGTCGCTCACGAATTCACCGTACCGAGAATTATGGAGCGGGCGTCGCGCGGCCTCGAGGTCCTGCTCGACTAGCCTGAGGCGCATGGCGCTGGCCGACGAATTCGACGGGCTCCTGGTCGACCTCGACGGGGTCGTCTGGATCGGCAGGGAGATGGTGCCGGGGGCGGTCGAGGCGCTGGCCGAGCTGATCGGAGGCGGCAAGCCGGTTGTATTCGTCACCAACAACCCCGGGCGGCCGGCCTCGACCTACGCCGAGCGGCTGCGGGCGGCGGGGGTGCCGGCGGAGGAGGATCGGGTCGTCACCGCCGGGTTCGTCACCGCCGCCCTTGCCGCCGATCGTTCCGGCGAGGGAGCCGGCGCCTTCGTGATCGGCGCCGAGGCGTTCGCGGAGACCGCCGCTGCGGCCGGGCTGCGCCTTCTCGAGGGCGAAGCGGGGCGCGAGGCCGAGGCGGTGCTGGTCTCCGGCCACCGCGGATTCGACTACGAGGAGCTGCTCACCGCGACCCTGGCCCTGCAGCAGGGCGCGCTGCTGTTCGGGACCAGCCGCGACCCGACCCTGCCGATGCCCGGCGGCGAATGGCCGGGTACCGGGTCGATCCTCGCCGCGGTCGAGACCGCATCGGGAGCGACCGCCGAGATCGGCGGCAAGCCCGAGCGCCACCTCTTCGAGCTCGCTCGTGAGCGGCTCGGCGATGCCGCTCGCGTGGCGATGGTCGGCGACCGGATCGCCTCAGACATCGAGGGCGGCCGGCGCGCCGGCCTCGCCACCGTCCTCGTCCTCAGCGGCGCCTCGACCCGTGAGGAGGCAGCCGCGGCCGAGCCGCGGCCGGACCACGTCGTCGACGACCTCGCCGCCCTGATCCGGTGAGCGCGGTGGCCGAGGAGCCCGCCTTCCGTCCCGGCATCGCCTTTGCCGGGGTCTTCGCCGTCACCTTCTGCGGGCTGCTCGCGGTCGGCGCCGTGCTGCCGGTCCTGCCCCGCTACGTCCACGGGCCGCTGGAGAGCGGCAACGTCGCGGTCGGCATCGTCGTCGGCTCCTACGCGGCCACGGGGCTGCTCCTGCGGCCTGTGGCCGGGCGCTTCGCCGACCGCCGCGGGCGCAAGCCGACGGTCCTCGTCGGCTCGCTGCTCGTCGCCGTCGCCGGCTTCCTCTACCTGCTGCCGCTCGGCGTCGCCGGCCTGATCGGGGCGCGGCTCGTGCTCGGCGCCGGCGAGGGCACGGTCTTCACGGCCGGCTCCGCCTGGATCATCGACCTCGCGCCCGCGGACCGGCGCGGCCGTGTGATCGGCCTCTACGGGCTGGCGGTCTGGTCGGGCCTCAGCGTCGGCCCGCTGATCGGCGAGCTCCTCCTGCACGCCGCCGGCTACACGGCGGTCTGGGTCTTCGCCGGCGCCGTGCCGCTGGCCGGCGCGGCGATCGCCCTGCGGGTCCCGGATCCCTACCGCCCCCACCCCTCGCTCGAGGAAGAACACCACCCGCTGATCGCGCGCGAGGCGGTGCGGCCCGGCGCGGCGCTGGCGCTCGGCTCGATCGGCTACGCCTGCGTCGCCGCTTTCGTCGTCCTCCATCTCGACGCGCGCGGCGTCGGCCACGGCGCCGCCGTCTTCGGCGCCTTCGCGACGATGGTCGTCCTCACCCGGCTCGTCGCCGGCGACCTGCCCGACCGGGTCGGGCCGGCGCGCGTGGCGACGGGGGCGGCCCTGGTCGAGGCCGTCGGGCTGGTCACGATCGGCGTCGCCCAGAGCCTGCCAATCGCGATCGCCGGCGCGCTGGCGATGGGCACCGCCTTCTCCCTGCTCTACCCCTCGCTCTCGCTGATCGTCGTCGAACGCATCCCCGAGACCCGGCGCGGCGCGGCGCTCGGCACCTTCACCGCCTTCTTCGATGCCGGCGTCGGGCTGGGGGCGCCGCTCGCCGGCGCCGCCGCGGCGCTGACCAGCTACGAGGGGGCCTTCCTGCTCTCGGCCGCGATCGCGGTCGTGGCCGCGACGGCGATCGCGCTGGCGATCGCGCCCCGAGGGCGGGCGCAGCTCGCCGCCGACCGGACCGCCTAGCGCCGCTCGGCGAAGAGCAGGGTCTGCACGGCGCGACCGATCCGACCCCTGCCGTCCGAGAGCTCCGACTCGGCGCTGCCGATCCCGGTCGGGCGCGGGCGGGTGACCGCATCGACACAGACCCACTCGCCCTCGGGCATCCGCTCGAGATGGACCGTCAGGTCGACGTTGATGAACAGGAACCCGCGGTGGTCGAGGACGGAACTGATCCCGTTGCCGACATCGGCGATCACCAGGGTCCGCTGCAGCGGCGAGGGCTGCTCGCCGGCGACCAGCTCACAGCGCTGGCGCATCCAGACCTTGGCCGGGCCGGGCTCGAGGAAGCCGCCCTCGAGCGACCGCCACTCCATCGCCGTGTGGTAGCCGGCCTCCTGGCCGGTCTCGAAGAACCCGGTCTCCGACCCCTGGTCGGGGCCCGGGAGCGGGTCGCCGAGGTCGGTGATCCCGGCGGGCAGGTCGAGATGCGAGGTGCGGATCCGCCAGCCCCTGGCCCGAATCAGCTCATTCTCGCCGTCGCTCAACGAGGCCTCGAACATCTGCACGCGCCTCCCAGGGCGCACGACTCGCGCCTCGACCGTAACCGGGCCGATCGGCAGCGGGCGGAGGATCTCGAAGGTGATCCGACCGACCTGGAACTCGTCTGCTTCGTCGAGCCCCTCGATCTCTCGGCCGATCAGCGCCGAGGGCGGCCCGGCATGCTGCGAGCCCGGGTCCCAGGGTCCGCGGGTCAGCTCGGTGGCGCGGAAGCCGTCGCCGTCGGGCTCGTAGAAGGCGCCTGCCACGCCGCCATCCTACGTTCCCCGAGCTTGGCCCGTGCGGGCCGCGGAACGCCCGGCGCCCTCAGCAGCGCAGGCCGAACTGCTGGGTCCAGACATGGGCGCCGCCATAGCCCTCGAGGCCGCCGACGCGCAGCGCGATCCCGATCTGGCCATAGGCGCCGAGGATGTTCTCCCGGTGCCCGCTCGAGTGCATCCAGGCGCTGAAGATCGAGCGCACGGTTCCGTAGTCGCCGGTGCCCCAGGCGATGTTCTCGCCGGCCCGCCAGCAGGGCGCCGGGATGTACCCGACGCGCTGCATCCAGAAGGTGAAGTCGCGACCGCAGGCTTCATGGCTGAAGCTGTCGCAGCGGATGATGTCGCCCGACTTGTGCCCCGCGGATCGGTTCAACTCGGCGAAGTCGTCGAGCTGCCCGAGGCCGTGATCGCGGCGGACTTCGTTGGTGAGGCAGAGCATCGCCTGCTCCTGGACGTCGATCGGCGCGTTCAGGTCTTCGGCACCCGGACAGGTGCCATCGGACTCCGGGCCGGAGCTGCGGGCCTTGGCGGAGCCATGGGCGATCCATGAATCGCTGACCGAGACCGCGCGGGCCTGGGCCAGAGCGGGGAGGCAGAGCAGTCCGGTCGCCACGACGGCGATTGCGAGGGAACGACGCATGCACCTGTTGTCGCCAACCTGTTCCGGCTCTTTTAGTTCTGGGCGGGACCTGGACGGACGTTCGACCGAGCCCCTCGACGGAGGGACTGGACACGTTCTTTAATCTGGATGTATGCCTAAGACCGAGAAGTCAGACCAGGAATGGCGAGAGCAGCTCTCGCCCGAGCAGTACGAGGTGACGCGCAAGGCGGGGACGGAGCGTGCCTTCACGGGCCCGTACGTCGACGAGAAGGCCGAGGGCATGTACCGATGCGCCTGCTGTGGCGAGGAGCTCTTTTCCTCGGACACGAAGTTCGACTCGGGAACCGGCTGGCCGAGCTTCACCGAGCCGGCCAATCTGGAGCACGTCGAGCTGCGCCCGGACAACAGCCTCTTGATGAAGCGCACCGAGGTCGTCTGCAAGAGCTGCGATGCCCACCTCGGCCACGTCTTCGACGACGGGCCCGCCGATCGCGGCGGTCAGCGCTACTGCATCAACGGCTGCGCCCTGAACCTGGACAAGAAGGAGTAGCGGCGGGCTAGACGCCGCCGCCGGCGCCTAGGTAGCTGAAGCGGACCGCGAGGGCGACCGCCTCGGTGCGGGTGTCGACCTCGAGCTTGGCGATCGCGTTGCGGACGTGGGTGTGGACGGTTGCCGGGCTCAGCTGCAGGCGCTCGGCGATCTCTTTGACCCGCAGGCCCTCGGCGAGAAGCTCGAGGATCTGGCGCTCGCGGGGCGAGAGGTCGAGGAGTTTCTCCACCTCGGAGGGCTTGCCGCCGGCGAAGTCTCCGCCGAGGAAGGTGCCGCCGCCCGTCACCGCTTTGACCGCGCGGGCGATGTCCTCGGCGGGCGCCGACTTGAGCACGTAGCCGGAGGCGCCGGCGCGCAGGGCGAGGGCGAGCAGGTCCGGTTGGGCATGGGCGGTGAAGATGATCACCTTGGTCCGGGGGCGGACCTTGAGCACCTCCTTCGTCGCCTCGATCCCATCGCGTTTCGGCAGCTCGACATCGATTATCAGGACATCCGGCTCGAGCTCTTTGACCACGTCGACGACGTCGCGGCCGTCCCCGGCCTCGCCGACGATGTCGAGGACCTGAGAGCTTGCCATCCTCGCCTTGATCGCCTCGCGGACGATCTCGTGGTCGTCGCAGAGGACGACTCGTTTTGCTTCCCGCACACTGCTGTTCATGTTTGCCTCGGGCCGATCTTCTCAGGCGCGCCGTAAGAATGCAAAATACTGGGTAGGGTGAACCCGCCGTCTCGCTCCTGGCGGTTCTCGATCAGGGCGATCATCGTACGGCCCACGGCTACGGCCGTCCCGTTCAGTGTGTGCACCGCCTGGGCGCCGTCTCCATCGGTCTCCCGATACCTACAACTGAGGCGTCGGGCCTGGTAGTCGGTCGTATTCGAGCATGAGGTCAGCTCGCGATATCGCTGCTGGCTCGGAATCCACGCCTCGCAGTCGTACTTCTTCGCCGCCGGGGCGCCGAGGTCGCCGGCGGCGACGGAGACCACCCGGTAGGGGAGCTCCAGCTCGCTCAGGATCCGCTCCTCGATCGCCAGCAGCCGCTCGTGCTCCTCGCTTGAGTCCGGCGGGGCGACGAACGAGAACATCTCGACCTTGTCGAACTGGTGGACGCGGAAGATCCCGCGCGTGTCGCGGCCGGCGGCACCGGCCTCGCGGCGGAAGCACGTAGACAGCCCCGCATAGCGCAGCGGCAGGTCGGCGGCGTCGAGGATCTGGTCGGCGTGCAATCCGGCGAGGGAGACCTCGGAGGTGCCGACCAGGAACAGGTCGTCCTTGGGGACCTCGTAGATCTGGTCGCGGTCGCCAGGCAGGAAGCCGGTGCCGACGAGGGCGTCTTCGCGGACAAGGACGGGCGGCACGACCGGCTCGTGGCCCTCCCCCCGGACCAGCTCGATCGCGAAGCGGACCAGGGCCAGCTCGAGCAGGACGAGGTCGCCCATCACGTAGGCGAAGCGAGAGCCCGAGAGCCGCGCCGCGGCCTCGATCTCGATCAGCCCCAGCTCGGTGCCGATGTCGAGGTGGTCGCGGGGCTCGAAATCGAAGCTCGGCACCTCTCCGACCTCGCGGATCGTGACCGCGTCCTCCTCCGTCATGCCGTCGGGGGCCTCGGGGTCGGGCAGGTTGGGGAGCGCGGTCGCGACCCGGTCGAGCTCCTCCTCGACCTTCGCCAGCTCGGCCTTTCCCGACTCGATCGTCTCCTTCAACCCCTGGACCCGGGCGACGAGGTCGTCGGCCTCCTCGCCCCGCTGCTTGGCCTCGCCGACCTGCTTGGAGAGCGTCCTGCGCTCCGCCTGGGCGTTCTCGATCTCGGGGAGCAGCTCGCGGCGGCGGGCGTCGAGGGCGAGCAGCTCGTCGACCCCGCCGTCGGCGCCACGGCGCGCCAGAGCCCGCTTGACCCGCTCGGGGTCGGAGCGGATCAGCCTCAGGTCAAGCATCGGTGCCCGATGTCAGGGAGATTCTTTGCTGGGCCGGGCGGATTCGTCGGCTTCGCCGCCCGCGTATTCGGCGACGAACCGGGCGACGGCCTTCGCCTCGTCGCCGACGACGATGTTCTGGGGCATGATCGCCCCGGAGAAGCCGCCGTTCTGGATCGCGAAGAGGGCATCGTCGTAGGTCTCGGTTCGCTGGTTCAGGTTCGGGCCCTGGGTGCGCTCGCCCCTGTTGCCGGTTCCCTGCGTCCCGGCCGCGGCCAGGGTGTGGCAGCCGGAGCAGTGCGTGGCGAAGAGGACGGCCCCGTTGTAGTCGGGATCGTCCTTGGACACCGAGATGTCCTGCTTGCCGAAGCCGCAGGCCAGAAGGCCGAAAGCCGCGGCAGCCGCCAGAGCTGTGACTAGGGCTGGTCGCACGCGGCGCGCATCATATTGTCTGGACTCGATGGTCGCCCCCCGAGCCACCGACGCCATGAGCGCGCCCGACCCGGCCGACTTCCGCGCGGCGATGGGAATGCTGCCCACTGCGGTCACCGTCGTCGCCGCCCTGGGGCCCGAGGGACCGGCGGGGGCGACGGCAAATGCGGTCTGCTCGCTCTCGATCGAGCCGACGCTGATGCTCGCCTGCCTGGACCGCGGCTCCCGTACCCTGCTCGCCGTGCAGGCGGCCAATCGGTTCGGCGTCAGCGTCCTCCACGACGGCCAGGAGGAGATCGCCCGCGCCTTTGCCACCAAGGCGCCCGTCGCCGAGAAGTGGGAGGGCGTCGGCTGGAGCGAGCGCCAGGGCGTGCCGGCGATCGACGGCGCCCTCGTCTTCGTCGCCTGCGACCTGCGCGACGTGATCGCCGGCGGCGACCACGTGATCGTCACCGGCGCCGTCGCTTCCCTGGAGACCGCCGACGGCACTCCGCTCGTCTTCCACGGCGGCGAGTACCGTCCGCTCGGCTGATCGCGCCGATCGAGCAGATGAAGGCGATCTGGGCGCCGCCGACGGTCAGATCGCTGACCCCGAGGCCGGCATGATCGAGCAGGGCGCAGCCTGACGATGTAAGACTTGAGCGATGGAGTCGACGCACTTCCAGGAGCCGGGCTGGTTCACGAAGAACGTCTTCAACCGGCTCGTCGCGGGCCTTACGCGGCTCGGGTTGCCGCTCGCCGGCTCACGGGTCCTCGAAGTCAAGGGCCGCAAGAGCGGCGAGTGGCGGAAAACGCCGGTCAACCCGCTTCCCTTCGACGGCGAGCGCTATCTCGTCGCGCCGCGCGGGCATACGCAGTGGGTCCGCAACATGCGGGCCGCCGGCGGCGGCCGGCTCGTGATCCGGGGACGGACCGAGGAGTTCCGCGCCGCCGAGGTCGCCGATGCCGACAAGGCGCCCATCCTGCGCGCCTACCTGGAGAAATGGAAGTGGGAGGTCGGCGCCTTCTTCGCCGGCGTCGGCCCCGACGCCTCCGACGAGGAGCTGCTCCGGATCGCTCCCGACCACCCGGTCTTCCAGATCTCGCAGTAGAGTCCGGCCGCGATGGAGGCGGCAACGGCACCTCGCCAGGGGCAGTGGACCTTCGCTCAGTGGGCCGTCGTCATCGTCATCTCCCTGCAGCTGCTCTGGGCGCTGGCCGGCCTGATCGCCGAGCCGAGCTTCGACTTCGGCGACAACGCCGTCACCGAGAGGGTCCTCGGCGTCGACTTCAACGGCGTGCACGCCCTCTCGGGCTTTCTCCTCTTCCTCCCCGGCTACTACTTCGCGACGCGGCCGAAGTGGGCCGTCTACTACTCGGTCTACGTCGCCGTCGCCCTCTGGGCGACCGGGATCTGGGCGATGTTCGACCAACAGCCCGCGTACGTCTTCACCTTCCCGAACAACCAGGCCGACGGCTGGTTCCATCTCGCCACCGGCACCCTCTTCGCCCTCATAGCCCTGATCCAGGTCACCCGCGACCGCGGCAAGCTCGGCGACTGACCGCCGAGTGATGCATTTGGCGGGTCCATGGAGGGCCCCGAATGCATCACTCGGCGGTTAGAAGGCGCCGCTGGTGGCGGCGGCGCGCAGGGCTAGGAAGAGGATGACGCCGCAGCCGACGGCCATGATCCCCATCTCGCGGCGGACGATCGCCAGCGCGACCGCATGCTGGGCCTCCTCCGAAAGCGACTCCATGTCGATGTCGCGAAGCTCGCGGTCGGCGGCGCCGGTGCGAGCGCCCTCGGCCAGGAAGGAGACGACGAGCGGCAGAATCCCGTAGAGGTAGTGGAGGTTGCCGTCGGGTTCATGGCCGGTGAAGACGAGCAGGCCGCCGAGCAGGGCCTGGAGGACGACGGAGGCCTGGGCGGCGCGGAGCAAATACCAGAAGGGGACCGAGGCCCGGTCCCGGATCCAGGCGATGCCGCCGACGGCGAAGGCGGCGGCGTTGAGGAGGATCAGGGCGCAACCGACGACGAGGTGGACCTCGGCCACTCTATTTCCTCCTACAAGGGTCGGGATTCCGCATCCTGATGCGGAAAATCACTATGTAGCAAGTTGTCACAAGGTGGGTGTATAACGGGTCTCACCAGTGCTGAAGTCCTACCTGCCGATTCTCGTCTTCGCCTTCCTCGGCCTCGCTGTCGGGGGGGCCTTGGTGATGCTCAACCACGTGATCGGGCCGCGGCGCTCGCGTGGCCTGACCGCGGCGGAGAAGCGCCAGGGACAGGCATACGAGTCGGGGATCCCGGTCGAGCCCGCACACAACCTGCGCTTCGGGGTCAGCTTCTACCTGATCGCGATGCTCTTCATCCTCTTCGACATCGAGGTCGTCTTCCTCTACCCCGTGGGGGTCATCCTCAAGGGAGCCGACAGCGTCTTCGTGCTCGGCGAGCTCGTCACTTTCGTTGCCCTGTTGATGGTCGCCTTCGTCTACGTCTGGCGAAAGGGTGCGCTGAATTGGAGGTAGAGCGCCAGACGATGCGCGACCGCCAGCTGCGCGCCCGAGACTTGCTGCGCGGCGACCTCGAGGGGGAGGAGCTGGAGCGCCACGTCGAGGAGAAGGTCGTCTTGACGACCTTCGACAAGCTGCTCAACTGGGGCCGCGCCAACTCCTGCTTCCCGCTCACCTTCGGCCTCGCCTGCTGCGCGATCGAGGCTCCGATCGCGGTGGTCGGGAGCCCCCGCTACGACCTCGCCCGCTTCGGAGCGGAGGCGCTGCGCGCTTCGCCGCGGCAGGCCGACCTGATCATCCTCTCGGGCCGCGTCTCGATCAAGATGGCACCGGTCGTCCGCCGCCTCTACGACCAGATGCTGGAGCCGAAATGGGCGATCTCGATGGGTGCCTGCTCCTCGAGCGGCGGCATGTTCGCCAACTACGCGGTCGTCCAGGGCGCCGACAAGTTCATGCCGATCGACCTTCATATTCCCGGCTGCCCGCCCCGCCCGGAGGCGGTCCTCTACGGCTTCACCAAGCTGCAGCGCAAGATCATGGGCAACCCGGACCAGGGCTGGCGAGCCCGCTATGACGCTTCCGGCACCGAGGAGTGGGCGCGCGGCGGGCCGCGCAGCACGCCGAGCCCCGAGGCGGCGAAAGCCTACGAGGCCGCCAGAGAGCTGATCCGTGCCTGACGCCCCCGGACTGGAGTTGATCCGGGGGGAGGTCGAGCAGGAGCACCCCGGGGCGGTCCTCGACACGAGCTTCGACCGCAACCAGCCGGCGCTGGTCGTCGACCCCGCGCAGATCCTCGCCGTGCTTGGCTGGCTGCGCGACTCCCCCGGCCACGAATACCGCTTTCTCTCCTCCCTCCACGTCGCCGACTACCTGCCGGCCTCCCCACGCTTCGGAGTCCACTACGAGCTCCTGAACCGCAACCGCGTAGAGCGCCTCAGGGTAAAAGCGATGCTGGCGGACCCCACGACCGCGGGTGACGCGGATGCGGGGGGGCACTGCGGACGAGCTTGGCCCGCAGGCCCCCCCGCATCCGTGCCACCCGCGGACGAGCGGCTCCCAGCCATCGATTCTTGCTGTCGGGCTGTTCCCCACCGCCGAGTTCCAGGAGCGCGAGGCCTACGACTTTTTCGGCATCGTCTTCCGCGGCCATCCCGACATGACCCGGATCCTGATGCCCGAGGACTACGTCGGCTGGCCGCAGCGGCGCGACTTCCCGGTCGGTGGCGAGCCGGTCACCTTCACCTACAACGAGCGGCGCTATGGCTGAGCATCCCCCATCTCGCGCAGGCGCTCCGGCCGCGGGTCCTGACGGTGTCGCCGAGGGGGCGCTGCGGGCCGAGCTGTCCTCGACCCCCTCGACGACACCGCCACCCGCGGAGGAGCGTCCGGGTGCGACGGAGGACGCTCCTCCGAGCCTGGAGACGGAGGTGATGACGGTGAATATCGGCCCGCATCATCCAGCGACCCACGGGGTGCTGCGGCTGATGGTCGACCTCGAAGGCGAGGTGGTCAAGGACCTGAAGCCGGTGATCGGCTACGTCCACACCGGGATCGAAAAGTCCTGCGAGGACAAGAGCTACTGGAAGGCCATCCCCTTCGTCGAGCGCATGGACTACGTCTCCTACTTCTTCCAGATGGAGGCCTTCTGCGGCGCGGTCGAGCGGCTGGTCGGGCTCGAGATCCCGCCCCGCGCGAAGTACCTGCGGACGATCTTCCTCGAGCTCAACCGGATCCACTCCCACCTGGTCTGGCTGGGGACGACAGCGCTCGACCTCGGCGCGGTCTCGATGCTCTGGTACTGCTTCCGCGAGCGCGACAAGATCCTCGACCTCTTCGAGATGGCGGCCGGGCAGCGCATGCACACCCGTTACTTCCAGGTCGGCGGCGTGATCGAGGACATCCCGCTCGGCTTCGAGGAGAAGGCGCGCGCCTTCGCCGAGGAAATGCCGATCCGGGTCGGCCAGTACCAGGACCTGCTCGACCGCAACGAGGTCTTCCTCTCGCGGACCAAGGGCGTCGGCATCGTCCCCCGCGAGCGGCTGCTCGAGCTCGGCGTCACCGGGCCGCTGCTGCGCGCCGCCGGCGAGCCCTGGGACCTGCGCAAGGCCTTCGACTACCTCGCCTACCCGGAGATGGACTTCAGGATCCCGGTCGGCACAGTCGGCGACAACTACGACCGCTACCGGGTCCGGGTCGCCGAGATGGTCGAGTCGGCGAAGATCGTCGAACAGGCGCTGGACGCCCTCCCGGAGGGCCCCTTCATCGCCGACGACCGCAAGTACGTGCTGCCGCCGCGCTCGGAGTTGTCGACGTCCATGGAGTCGCTGATCCACCACTTCAAGCTCGTCACCGAGGGCTACCGGGTGGCGCCCGGCGAGGTCTACTACGCGATCGAGAGCCCGCGCGGCGAGCTCGGCTGCTTCGTCCTCGCCGACGGCTCCTCGAAGCCGGCCCGGGTCCACATCCGCGACCCCTCATTCGTCAACCTGCAGGCCTTCCGGGACATGGCGGCCGACAGCTACATCGCCGACATGATCTGCAGCCTCGGCATGCTGGACCCGATCCTCGGCGGGGTGGACCGGTGAGCGCCGCCGAAGGCAACGGGCATGAGGCGCTGCCGGTCGACCGCGCCCTGGTCGACGGGCGCGTCCCCGACCGCACCCCGGAGGCGATCCCAGAGCTGCACGAGGTCGACTGCCCGCCGGAGATGAAGGACCACATCGAGAAGCTGATGGGCCGCTACCCGGACCGCAAATCGGCTTCGATCCCGGCGCTCTGGGCGGTCCAGCGCCGCTACGGCTGGTGCACCCCCGAGGGGATCCGCCAGGCGGCGGCGGTGATGCGGGTGACGCCGGCCTACCTCGAGTCGGTGGCGAGCTTCTACGACCTCCTCCACACCGAGCCGGTCGGCTCCCACAAGGTCGCCGTCTGCACCAACATCAGCTGCTGGATGCGGGGCGGCGACGAGCTGCTCGACGCCTTCCGCGCGGCGGCCGAGGGACGGGGCGAGGAGATCTTCGTAACCGGGTTCGAGTGCCTGGGCGCCTGCGACATCGCGCCGATGGCCTCGATCGACGAGCGCTACTTCGGCCCACTCGAGGCGGCCGACGCGACGACGGCGATCGAGCAGCTGCTCGCCGGCGACGACGTGCTCCCGGAGAAGGCGCTCGAGCGGCGGCGGCTGGCGGGGGACGCCTGATGGCTCACGAGCTCGAGACCAGAGTGCTGCTCGAGCACGCCGAGGACCCGAGGCTGCCGACGATCGCCGGCTACGAAGGCTACGGCGGCTACGAGACCCTGAAGCGCGCCTACCGCGAGATGGAGGCCGACCAGATCCTCTCCGAGCTCGAAGACTCCGGCCTCCGCGGCCGCGGCGGCGCCGGCTTCTCGATGGGGAAAAAGGCCTCCTTCCTGCCGCGGGGCGAGATGGACAAGTACCTCTGCTGCAACGCGGATGAGTCCGAGCCCGGCGCCTTCAAGGACCGCGAGCTGATGCAGCGCAACCCGCACCAGCTGATCGAGGGGATCGCGATCGCGGCTCTGGCCGCCGGTGCCGGCCGCGCCTTCATCTTCATCCGCGGCGAGTACGACTCGCAGGCGGATGTTCTCGATTCTGCCGTCGCCGAAGCGTATGAGGCGGGCTATCTCGGCAAGGACATCCTCGGCACCCACCAAGACCTCGAGCTGGTCGTCCACCGCGGCGCCGGCGCCTACATCTGCGGCGAGGAGACGGCGCTGCTGGACGCGCTCGAGGGCAAGCGCGGCAACCCGCGCCTGAAGCCGCCGTTCCCGGCCGTGCAGGGCCTCTACGGCGGGCCGACGCTGATCAACAACGTCGAGACGCTCTCCAACGTGCCGCGGATCGTCGCCCACGGCGCCGATTGGTTCAAGGGCTACGGCACCGAGCAGTCGCCCGGCACCAAGGTCGTCTCGATCTCGGGCTGTGTGCGGCGCCCCGGCAACTACGAGGTCGAACTCGGGATTTCGACCCGCGAGCTGATCTACGGGCTCGCCGGCGGCCCCGAGGAGGGGCACGAGGTGAAGGCCTTCTACCCGGGCGGCTCCTCCTCCCCGGTCCTCACGGCCGAGGAGGGGCTCGACCTTCCCTACAGCTTCGAGGCGATGGCCGAAGCGGGCTCGATGCTCGGCTCGGGCTCGGTGATCGTCGCCGACGACCGCGTCTCGATCCCCCACATGGCCCTGCGCACGGCGCGCTTCTATCACCACGAGTCCTGCGGCAAGTGCACCCCCTGCCGCGAGGGGACCAACTGGACGGTGAAGATGCTCGAACGGGTGGTACGCGGCGAGGCGACGCCGATGGACCTCGACATCGTCGCCTCGGTGCAGGAGAACATCATCGGCCACTGCCTCTGCGTGCTCGGCGACTCGATGGCGATGCCGGTCGGGGCGATGGTCCGCAAGTTCCGCCAGGAGTTCGAGGAGACCATTTCCGCCGCCTCCTCTGCTCCCGCCCGGCCGCAGGAATCAGATATGGATGCGGCCGGGCTCCCGCGTCCGGGGGCGGCGGCCGCCATATGAGCGGGCAAGAGATGACGTCTGATCATCGACGGCCGCGAGGTGACCGCGACCGAGGGCGAGATGCTCCACGACGCCGCCAAGCGGGGCGACGTCGAGATCCCGGTCTTCTGTTACGAGCCGAAGCTCGGCGAGCCGGTCGGCGCCTGCCGGATGTGCCTGGTCGAGATCGAGGGGATCCCGAAACTTCAGACCTCCTGCTCGACCCCGGTCCGCGACGGGATGGTCGTCCACACGCGGACCGAGCAGGTCAAGCACGCGCAGAGCGCGGTGGTCGAGTTCCTGCTCGTCAACCACCCGCTCGACTGCCCGGTCTGCGACAAAGGCGGCGAGTGCCCGCTGCAGGACATCTCGATGGGCTGGGGCCCCGGCAAGAGCCGGATGATCGACGACAAGCGCCACTTCGAGAAGCCGATCGAGCTCTCGCCCCTGGTCGCAATCGACCGCGAGCGCTGCATCCTCTGCTACCGCTGCGTGCGCTTCAGCCAGGAGGTCGCCGAGGACGAGCAGCTGCAGCTGCTGGAGCGCGGCGACCGCACCTTCGTCGGCACCTTCGACGACCGGCCGTACATCGCGCCCTTCCACGGCAATATCACCGACCTCTGCCCGGTCGGCGCCCTGACCTCCTACACCTACCGCTTCCGCGCCCGGCCCTGGGACATCGAGCAGGCGGGCTCGGTCTGCACCCTCTGCCCGAGCCAGTGCAATGTCAGCTTCACGGTCCGCGACGAGCAGGTCAAACGGGTGATCGCCCGCGACAACCCCGACGTCGACGACGGCTGGCTCTGCGACCGCGGCCGCTACGGCTTCGAGATGTTCGGCGCCGAGGAGCGGGTGACCGAGCCGAGCCTGAAGGGCGGCGGGGCGGTCGACTGGCGCACGGCGATCGAGAAAGCCGCCGCCGGGCTGAAGGCTGCGGGCGCGGGCAAGGTCGCGGCGATCGTCGGCGACGCCTCCAACGAGGAGGGCTACCTGCTGCAGAAGCTGCTGCGAGAGGCGCTCGACTCGCCGCACGTGGACTCGCGTCCGTCGCGCGGTCCTTCGCGGGCTGCGATGGTCGGGATTGCCCAACCAAGTCTCAGCGCCTGTGTCCGCGACATCGACACCGCCGACGCGATCCTCGTCCTCGGCACCGACCCCCTGCACAGCTCGCCGATCCTCGACCTGCGGATCCGCAAGGCGATGCGCCGCAACGGCGCCCGCCTCGCGGTCGCCACCGAGCGGCCGACCCCGCTGGACGGCGGTGCCGAGGCCGCCGTTCGCTACGCCCCGGGCAACGCAGCCGATTTCCTGTCGCGTCTCGTCGAGGCAACGATCGCCGCCGGAACCGCCTCCGAACGCGCCTCCGGCGCAGAGTGTTCGGAGGAGGAACCGACGGCGATCGCCGACACGCTGAAAGGCGCCCAAAACGTCGTGATCGTCTGGGGCGAGCGCGTCGCGCGGGAGCAGGGTGCGGTCGAGGCGTTGTTGGAGCTCGCGGACGCACTGGACCTCGCCGCCACGGATGGCTCGGGTCTCCTGGAAGTCCCCGACTTCGCCAACGCTCGCGGCCTGCGCGAGGCGGGCTGCCTCCCGGACGCCGGCCCGGGCCTGACCGAGGCCGAAGCGGGCAGGGGCACGGAGGAGATCCGCGCCGGCCTCGAGACGGGCGAGATCAGGTCCCTGATCCTCTTCGGCGTCGACCCGCTCCGCGACTTCCCCGACACGGACGCATGGCAATCGGCCCTTGCCTCCGCCGACCACATCGTCACCTTCTCCACCTTCGAGAACGCGACCACCGCGATCTCCGACGTCGTCCTCCCGCTCGAGACGCACGCCGAGAAAGACGGCACCGTCACCCACCCCGACGGGCGACTTCAGCGGGTGCGGCCCTCGTGCCGGGCGCCCCGGCGACATCCGCCCGAACTGGGGCGTGCTCGCCGAGTTGGCTCTGGCACTGGGACTGGACACCGGCATCTCCTCTCAGCCGTCCGCTTTCGCTGCTCTCGCCAAAGCGGTGCCCTTCTACGCCGGTATCGACGACGCCGCGATTGGAGGCCGGGGCCTCCGCTGGCAGGACGGCCCATCTGCGTCGCAGGCGCCAGTGCCGGGAGAGGCAGCCGGGGCTGACTCGCCGGACACTCAGCGCGGAGCGCCTCCCGACAGCACGGACCCCGCGGCGGCAGCTCGCGGAGTCGCGTCCGCCGAGTCAGCCCCGGCTGCCTCATTCACCCTGGGGACCTACCGAGACCTTTGGGTCGGCAGCATTACCGAGCTGAATCCGCCACTCAGGTTCTTGGCGCCGCGACAGCGGGTCGAGATGGCGGTCAAGGACGCAGAGGGACTGGGCGTGAAGATCGGCGACGAGGTGCGGGTCGCTCAGAACGGGACAAGCATCCGGGCGGCCGTGGACGTCAAGGAGCGGATCGCGGATGGGACCGTGTTCCTGATCGAGGGGATCAGGGACGGGAACGCGAATCGGCTTCTCAACGGCGGGCCGGTCGATGTGACGATCGCCAAGGTCGAGGGCTGATGCTCCCGCTCGCCGATGTCAACTACGTCGAAGCGACCTGGATCATGGTCGTCAAGTCGATCGTGATCTTCGCCGTGATCTTCGGGATCGTGCCGATCATGACGGTCGTCGAGCGCAAGCTGATCGGCCGCTTCCAGCACCGCTACGGGCCCAACCGAGTCGGCCCCTTCGGGATTCTGCAGCCGCTCGCCGACCTCTTCAAACTGATCAGCAAGCAGGGCTTCCGGCCCGAAACGGCGATCCCGGCGCTCTACGTGCTGGGGCCGTTGCTGCCGGTGATCTCCGGGGTGATGGCGCTGGCGATCATTCCCTGGGGCGACGTCCAGGACGGCGTCGGCCTCTACGGGATCGACGTCCCGATCGGGATCCTCTACTTCTTCGCCGTCGGCTCGATCGGCTTCTACGGGCTGCTGCTCGGCGGCTGGTCCTCGGGCTCGAAATACAGTCTGCTCGGCGCGATGCGCAGCGCCGCCCAGCTGATCTCCTACGAGGTCTCGATGGGGCTCGCCCTGCTCGGCGTGATCATGATGGGCGGCTCGCTCTCGCTGGTCAGCATCGTCCACGCCCAGGGCGGCATCTGGTTCGTGATCCCGCAGTTCGTCGGCTTCCTGATCTTCATGGTCGCCGGCTTCGCCGAGACCAACCGCACCCCGTTCGACATGCCCGAGGCCGACGCCGAACTGGTCCAGGGCTTCATGACCGAGTACGGAGGCATGCGCTTCGGCAGCTTCCTGATGGTCGAATACCTGGAGATCATCGTCGTCTCCGGGGTCGCCGCGGCGATGTTCCTCGGCGGCTGGATGGGGCCTGGCCCGAGCTTCCTCGACCCGATCTGGATGCTGCTCAAGATCTTCGCCCTCGTCTTCCTCTTCATCTGGGTGCGGGCGACGCTGCCGCGGCTGCGCTACGACCAGCTGATGAGCTTCGGCTGGAAGGTGCTGCTGCCGCTGGCGACGCTGAACGTCCTCGTCACCGCGGTCCTGGTGGTGGTGACGTGAGCGAGTTCCCCTACCTGGAGGACCAGGACGTGGTCGAGGTCCAGCGCGGCCCGGAGCCGGGCGGGGCGGGTGGCGCCTACCGGGCATTCGGCGAGACCCTGCGCGGGCTGAAGACGACGATGGCGCGGCTGATCGAGGGGCCGATGACGATCCAGTACCCGGAGGAGAAGACTCCCGTATACCCGCGCTTCCGCGGTCGCCACAAACTGCATAGGTTCGAGGACACCCACCTCGAGAAATGCGTCGGCTGCTCGCTCTGCGCCGCCGCCTGCCCCGCCGACTGCATCCGCGTCGTCGCCGCCGAGAACATCCCCGGCGAACGGGTCTCGGCCGGCGAGCGCTACGCAGCCGTCTACGAGATCAACCTCTCGCGCTGCATCTTCTGCGGCTACTGCGAGATCGCCTGCCCGTTCGACGCGATCACGATGGGCCACGACTACGAGATGGCCGACTACGACCGCGAGAACCTGATCTTCACCAAGGAGATGCTGCTTGCCGAGCCGATCGAGCGGACGCCTCTGAAAAGCGAGGGCGAGTAGCGCCGTGGAAGGGGTCCTGTTCTTCGCTGCGGCGATCGGCGCCCTCGGCGGCGCGATCGGTGTCGTCGCGCTGCGCAACCCGTTCTACGGGGTGCTGGCGCTGATCGTCCACCTCTTCTCGCTCGCCGTCCTTTTTCTGCTGCTCAGCTCGGCCTTCGTCGCCGCCGCCCAGGTCGTCGTCTACGCCGGCGCCGTGATGGTCCTCTACGTCTTCGTCGTCGCCTATGTCGGCGGCAGCGGCGGCGAGTCGGCGTGGGAGCCGATCCCCGGCCAGCGCTTCCTGGCGCCGCTGCTCGGCACGGCCCTCTTCGTCGAGATCTCGATCGCCGTCCTCGGCTCCTCCCTCACCGCCCTCGGCACCGACGGCCCCGACGTCGGCCCCGGCTTCGGCGACCCCGCCGCGATAGGCCACCTGCTCTTGGAACGGTTCCTGCTCCCGTTTGAGGCCTCGTCGATTCTGTTACTGCTGGCTGCGGTGGGCGCCGTGGTACTCGCCGGCAAACGGAGCCCGGCGCGGAGGTTCTGCATGAGCATCGAGTGGTACGTGGTCTTGTCGAGCTTGTTGTTCGCCGTGGGGGCAGTGGGAATCCTCATCCGCCGCAGCCCGGTTGTCATCCTCCTGTGCCTGGAGCTGATGCTCAACGCCGGCAACCTGGCGCTGGTCGCCTTCAGCCGCATGGTCGGCAACCAGCAGGGACAGGTCTTCGCGATCGTCGTCATGGTCGTCGCCGCCTGCGAGGTCGTCGTCGGCCTCGGCCTGATCGTCGCGATCTTCCGCCGCCGGATCCCGCTCGACGTCGATGAGCTGCGGGAGCTGAAGGGATGAGCGCGACCTCCTGGGCCTGGCTGGTCCTGCTCTTCCCGCTGCTCGGCTCGATCGCGATCGGGCTCAGCTTCAGGGCGATCCCGTCGCGCGCCGCCGGGGTGATCGGCACCGCGGCGATCGCCCTCGCCTTCATCTGCGGCGTCGCCACCCTGATCGCCCTGCTCGGCGAAGACCCCGAGGCCCGCCACCACGCCTCCTCGCTCTGGGACTACGCCAGCGTCGCCGGGCTCGACATCAAGCTCGGCATCCTCGTCGACCCGCTCTCGGTCTTCATGGTCCTCGTCGTCACCGGGGTCTCGACGCTGATCCACCTCTACTCGTTCGGCTACATGCAGTCCGACGAGGGCTACCACCGCTTCTTCAGCTACCTCAACTTCTTCGTCTTCTCGATGCTGCTGCTGGTCCTCGCCGGCAACTTTGTCCTGCTGATCGTCGGCTGGGCCTTCGTCGGCTTCGCCTCCTACGCGCTGATCAGCTTCTGGTACCGGCGCACGACGGCGACCGGGGCCGGGATGAAGGCCTTCGTGATCAACGTCGTCGGCGACATCGGCCTGGTGCTCGCCGCCTTCCTGATCTTCCGCGAACTGGGGACCTTCGAATACGAAGAGGTCTTCGCCAAAGCGCCGCACGTCTTCCAGACGAACGAGTGGACGGTGACCGCGATCTGCCTGCTGCTCATGGTCGGCGCCTTCGCCAAGTCGGCGCAGCTGCCGCTGCACACCTGGCTGCCGGACGCGATGGAGGGGCCGACGCCGGTCTCCTCGCTGATCCACGCGGCGACGATGGTCACCGCCGGCGTCTACCTGATCGCCCGCACCCACGTGCTCTTCGTGCTCGCCCCGACCGCCGCCGACATCGCCGCCTTCGTCGGCCTGGCGACGCTGCTCGTCGCCGGCACGATCGCGATCGCGATGACCGACCTGAAGCGGGCGATCGCCTACTCGACGATGAGCCAGATCGGCTACATGATCATGGGCGTCTCGATCGGCGCCTACGCGCAGGGCCTCTTCCACCTGATGACCCACGCCTTCTTCAAGGCGCTGCTCTTCATGGCCGCCGGCTCGTTCATCTCGGCGATGGCGAACCGCCAGGACATCGACCGGATGAGCGGCTTCTGGAAGGCGATGCGCTTCACCTCGGTGCTCTTCCTGATCGGCGGCCTGGCGCTGGCCGCCTTCCCCGGGACCTCCGGCTTCTTCTCCAAGGACTCGATCCTCGCCTACGCCGAGGCGCGGGGCGGGATGTACTTCTGGATGGCGATCGGCGGCTACGTCGGCGCCTTCCTGACCGCGATCTACACCTTCCGGCTGATCTTCCGCGTGCTCCCCGGCGCCCCCTCCAAGGAGGCGCAGCACCTGATCGACACGGGCGAGCTCTTCCACGGGCCGCCGATCAACCCGGCCAACGAAGAGGAGGAGGACGTCGAGGTCGGCTTCCCCGGCGCCCACCACCACATCGCCGAGCAGTCGCGGCCGATGGCGGTGGCGATGGCGGTGCTCGGCTTCGGGGCGCTGTTCGCCGGCCTGATCCAGGTCCCCGGCGTCACCGACGTCCTCTTCAAGTTCCTCGACCCGGTCTTCGCCAACTCGCCGCTCAGCGAGGTCCAGCCGAGCGTCGGCGCCGAGTGGCGCGGCCTCGCGATCGGCGGGCTGATCTCGATCCTCGGGATCGCCACCGCCTGGCTGCTCTGGGTCCGCAGCCCGGAGCTGCCGATGCTCTTCCGCGAGCGCCTGCGCCCGGTCTACCTGCTCGCCTACAACAAGTGGTACTTCGACGAGGCGATCGAATTTCTCGTCGTCCGCCCGGCCCTGGCGATCGGCCGCTTCGCCAACGGCGTCTTCGAGCGCCTCGTCGTCGACGGGCTGGTCAGCGGCACACGCGAGACGGTCGACGGCGCCGGCGGCTTCGTCCGCGCCCTGCAGAGCGGCTTCGTCCGCGGCTACGCCCTGCTCCTCGTCGCCGGCTTCGCCGGCCTCGCCCTCTACTTCCTGATCGTCAGCAAGAGGCGTCATGACCAACTCCGTGCTCTGGACACCACTCGTCTTCGGCTTCATCGGCCTGGCGCTGCCGAAGCGCTGCGACGGGCTGGTGGGCCGTGCTGGGGACGGTCGTCACCCTGGGCCTGGCGATCGCCCTGCTGGCCGGCTTCGACTCGGGCCAGAGCGGCCTCCAGGACACGGTCGACGTGACCTGGATCTCGGGGCTCGGCGTCGACTACAGCCTCGGCGTCGACGGCCTCAACGTCTTCCTGATCCTGCTGACGACGGTCGTCTGGACGGCGGGCACCGCCTTCGCCGCCTTCCGCGAGCAGGAGCGACCGCAGCTCTTCTTCCTGATGATGCTGATCGCCGAGACCGCGACCCTGGGCGCCTTCCTGGCCCAGGACCTGCTGCTCTTCGTCCTCTTCTTCGACCTGATGCTGGTCCCGTTCTACTTCCTCTTCGGGGCCTGGGGCAGCGACCGCGAGGGCGGCCCAACCGCCTCGGCGGCGACCCTGAAGATGATCGTCTACACGCTGATCGGCTCCCTCTTGATGCTGGTCGCGGCGATCGCCACCGCGGTGATCGCCGCCGACGGCGGCCACATCACCTTCTCGATCGCGGCGCTCTCCGAACACCCGCTCAGCGAGGGCAGCCAGCGCTGGATCTTCTGGTTCTTCGCCGCCGCCTTCTTGGTCAAGATGCCCGCCTTCCTCCTCCACGGCTGGATGCCGGACGCCTACCGGGCGGCGCCGCTGCCGGCCCTGGCGGTCTTCTCGGGAGTGCTGGCGAAGGTCGGCGCCTACGGCTTCCTGCGCGTCGTCCTGCCCCTATTCCCCGACGCGACGATCGAATTCCAGGAGGTCGTCCTGGTCATCGCCCTGGCCTCGATCCTCTACGGCTCGGTGATGGCCTTCACGCAGACCAACGTCCGCCTCGTCGCCGGCTACTCCTCGGTGGCACAGCTCGGCTTCATCACCGCCGGGATCTTCGCCCTCTCCGCCGACGGCTCCGACGGCGCCGTCCTGCAGATGGTCAACCACGGCCTCGTCGTCGCACCCCTCTTCATCATCGTCGCGATCCTCGCCGAGCGCTCCGGCACCGAGGATCTGACGAAGATGGGCGGGATGGCAATGAAGGCCCCGGTCCTCGCGGCCCTCTTCCTGATCGTCACCCTGGCGACCCTGGCGATGCCGGGGTCGGCCAACTTCATCGGCGAGTTCTACATCCTCAACGGCCTCTTCGACGCGAAGATCGTCTTCGCGATCATCGCGATCAGCGGCGTCGCGATGTCGGCCTACTACGCCCTGCGCCTCTACCAGCGGACGATGCACAACCGCAGGCCGGACGGGCTCGAGTCGCGTGAGATCGGCTGGCGCGACGGCGTCGTCCTCGCACCCCTGGTCCTCTGCATCCTCGGCCTGGCCCTTTATCCGCAGCTGATCCTCAAGCGCACCGACGCTCGGTCAAGCAGGCGGTCTCCAAGGTGACGCTCCAGGAAACGGTGGCGAGGAAGCCATGAGCACCTTCAACGCCCCCGAGATCGACTACGCGGCGCTCTCGCCGGTGATCGCGCTGACCGCGGGGCTCTGCGTCGTCCTCTCTGGCCGGCGTCTTCGACGCCGTCAAGCGGGCGGTCCCGGCTCTGACCATGGTCGCCCTCGCGGCGACCGCCGGGCTGCTGATCTGGCAGTGGGGGGACTCGACAGACCTGATCAGCGGCTCGCTGCGGCTCGACGACCTGGCGATCTCGATCTCGCTGATCGCGATCCTCACCGCCGCCTTCACGGTCTTCCTCTCGGTCCGCGAGCCGGCGGTCGAGCAGGCCGGATCGGGCGAGTACCACGCGCTTCTGATCGGCTCGGTCCTCGGCATGGTGCTGCTCGCCCAGGCGCAGAACCTGGTCAGCTTCTTCGTCGCGATCGAGACCCTCTCGATCCCCCTCTACATCCTCTGCGCGACAGACCTGCGCCGCGAGCGCTCGCTCGAGTCGGGGCTCAAGTACCTGATCGTCGGCTCGCTCGGCTCGGCGACCCTGCTCTACGGGATGGCGCTGCTCTACGGCGGCTCGGGATCGACCGACTTCGCCGGGATCGCAGCGGGGATCTCGAAGAGCGGCCTGCTCGGCGACCCGCTGGTCCTGATCGGGATCGCGATGGCCGGCGTCGGCCTCGCCTTCAAGACCTCGATCGCGCCCTTCCACCAGTGGACCCCCGACGTCTATGAGGGAGCGCCGACCCCGGTGACGAGCTTCATGGCGGTGGCGACCAAGGCCGCGGCCTTCGCCGTCTTCATCCGCTTCTTCGACGTCGCGCTCGCCCCGCAGGCCGGCGACTGGCAGCCGGCGCTCGCCGTGCTCGCCGCAGTCTCGATCGTCGTCGGCAACGTCGGCGCCCTCGGACAGACCTCGCTGAAGCGGATGCTCGGCTACTCAGGCGTCGCCCAGGCCGGCTACATCCTCGGCGGGATCGTCGTCGCCGACCAGGCCGGGGTCAACGCGATGGTCTTCTACCTCGCCGGCTACGCCTTCATGAACCTCGCCGCCTTCACGGTGATCGTCGCCCGCGAGCGCGAGACGCCCTACGGCGACGAGATCCGCTCGGTCCAGGGCCTCGGCCGCGAGCGCCCGGCGCTCGCCTGGCCGCTGACGATCTCGATGCTCGGCCTCGCCGGATTGCCGGCCACGGTCGGCTTCATCGGCAAGCTCTACCTGATCGAGGCCCTGGTCGAGGGCGACTACACATGGCTGGCGGTCTTCATCGCCGTCGGGACGATGATCTCGCTCGCCTACTACCTGCGGGTCGTGGCGGCGATGTGGATGCCGAGTGCAGAGGGCGCGACGTCAGCGGGCGCCCCGGCGATCGCGGGGGCCTCGCCCGAAGCCGACCCGATCGACCCCGATGCCGGCCGCCGCTTCTACCTCGTCGCCCCCGCCGCGCTCGCCGCCACCGGCGTCGTCTTCTTCGGCGTCATCCCCGAGCCGCTGGTCGAGTTCGCCGAACGCGCCGGCAGCTCCCTCTTCTAGAGGGCTACTCGGGCGGGTCCTGTCGCCGCAGGGGACCCCCCACCCGAGTAGCCCTCTTCGGCGCTCGATACGTCTGGCACCAACAACCGATCAGCCGGCGATAGGGTCTGCATGTGGAGCGGACCGAGGCAGCCGCCGTGTCGACAACTCCTCCGGAGGCAATCTCCGCCTCGACAATGTGCGAGGCGTTCCAGCGGACCGCGGCCCAGTGGGCCGAGGCGCCGGCGCTGCGGCTCAAGGACACCGAGTACGAGGCTTCCTGGGCCGAGTACGCGGAGACGGTGCGCAGGCGGGCGGCGGGGCTCGCGGCGCTCGGCGTCGGGCGCGGCGACGCGGTCGGCTTCATGCTCGTCAACCGGCCCGCCTTCCAGCTCACCGACACGGCCGCGATGCACCTCGGCGCGACCTGCTTCTCGGTCTACAACACCTCCTCGCCCGAGCAGATCGAGTACGTCGTCGCCGACGCCGAGAACCGGGTGATCGTCACCGAGCAGGCCTTCCTCGACCGGGTGCTCGAGGCGCGCGAGCGGGTCGAGACCCTCGAGCACGTGATCGTCATCGACGGCGAGGCACCGGAGGGCACGATCTCGATCGAGGAGCTGGAGGCGATGGGCGGCCCGGAGTTCGACTTCGAAGCAGCCTGGCGGGAGGTCGATCCCGAGGACGTCCTCTGCCTGATCTACACCTCGGGCACGACCGGCCCGCCGAAGGGCGTCCAGCTCACCCACGCAAACATGATCGCCGTCTGGCGCGCCTGCGAGGAAGTCCGACAGACCAAGCCCGGCGGCCGTGCAATCACCTTTCTGCCCAGCGCCCACATCGCCGACCGCTGGGCGCAGCACTACGGGCAGATGCTGTTCGGGACCTGCCTCCACTGCTGCCCGGACCCGCGCGAGATGGTCGCCTACTCGATCGAGGTCAAGCCGACCGCCTGGGGCGGCGTGCCCCGCATCTGGGAGAAACTGAAGGCGGCGCTGGAGACCGCGATGGCGGCCGAGCAGGACCCCGAGAAACGCGAGGTCACGGAGTGGGCGATGGAGATCGGCCGGCGCCGGGTCGCCGCCTACATGGATGGCGAGGTCCCGGCCGAGCCTGCAGGCCGAATGGGACGAGGCCGACGAGAAGGTCTTCTCGAGGATCCGCGGCCTGCTCGGCCTCGACGAGGCCGAATGGTTCGTCGTCGGGGCGGCGCCGACGCCGCCCGAGGTGCTCGAATTCTTCCTCGCGATCGGGATCGAGATCTGCGAGACCTGGGGGATGTCGGAGACGAGCGCGATCACGACGATCAACCGCCCCGGCCGGATCCGTGTGGGCACCGTCGGCCCGCCGATCCCCAATACCGAGGTGAAGCTGGCCGACGATGGGGAGATCATGGTTCGCGGCCCGCAGGTGATGAAGGGGTATCGCAACCTGCCCGAGAAGACGGCCGAAGCGCTGACCGAGGATGGCTGGCTGCTGACGGGCGACATCGGCGAGCTCGACGAGGAGGGGAACCTGCGGATCGTCGATCGCAAGAAGGAGCTGATCATCAACGCGGCGGGCAAGAACATGTCCCCCGCCAATATCGAGGCGAAGGTGAAGGCCGCCTCGCCTCTGATCGCCCAGGTGGTCGCGATCGGCGACCGCCGCCCCTACAACGTGGCGCTGATCACCCTCGACCAGGAGACGCTGGCGGCGCGCGGCGCAGCGGCCGAGGACGAGGCGATCGTCGAGGAGGTCGCCGCCGCCGTCAGAGCCGGCAACGAGCGGCTCTCACGGGTCGAGCAGATCAAGCGCTACGCCGTGATCCCGGGCGAGTGGGAGCCTGGGGGCGAGGAGCTGACCCCGACCCTGAAGCTCAAACGGCGCCCGATCGAGCGCATGTACGAGGCCGAGATACAGGCGCTGTACGCCTAGACGCGGCGGGTCCTGTCGCCGCAGGGCACCCGCACATCCCCTCCGGTCAGCTAAAGCTTCCTCGGGGGTGGGCGCCCGCTACGGCGCCGACCCGCGGACGACCAGCCGCACGGCATAAACCGCCGCCTCCTCCGCTTCGCGTCCGGGGGCGGCGGCAACGCGCACCTTCGGCGACGCTCGCAAAGAATCAGATTCGATGCTCGCTCGGTGGCGACTCGAAAGGGTCCTGCTCTTGGGCGTGCTGTTGACAGCGGCGGTGATCGTGGCGGGTGACGGGGGTCGGGGTGTGGGCGGAGCGGCGGCGGCCGGCGGCGGCGGCGCACGCGGCAAGGCGCCTCCTCGTCCTGCTCCTCTACGTGCTGATCCCGCCGGTCATCTTCTTCAACCTCGCCTCGGCCGACATCAACGTCGACCACGGGATCGGCGTCGTTCTGGGGATCGTCGCCGTCGCCATCTCGGGGGTGCTCGCCTGGTGGGTGGCGACCCGCTTCCTGCGCCTCTCCCGGCCCCAGGCAGGAGCCGTCATCTGCGTGGTCCTGAGCGTCAACTCCGCCTACCTCGGATACCCGATGACGATCGCCCTGCTGGGCCGCGACGAACTGCCCAACGCGGTGCTCTACGACGTGCTCGTCAACGCCCCCTGCGTGCTGCTCGGAGCGTTCGCCGTGGGAGCCGCCTTCGGCACAAGGGCGGGAGAAGACGTCAGCGAACGGGTCCGCTTCTTCTTCACCCGCAACCCGCCCCTCTACGCCGCCGTCGCCGGCCTGCTCGCCCCCGAGGCGCTGGCGCCCACGATCGCGGTCGACATCAGCCAGGGGCTGGTGATCGCGATGCTGCCGCTCAGCTTCTTCGCCGTCGGCGCGACCCTGGCCGAGAACGCCGAACACGGCGAGTTGCCCTTTCCCCCGCCCCTGACCCGCCCCGTCGCCGCCGCCGTCGCCATCCGGCTGGTGTTCGCGCCGGCCCTCCTGCTGGCGCTCGCGGCACCGCTGATCGACCTTCCCCCGGCCTACCTGCTGATCGCCGCGATGCCCTCGGGGATCACCTCGATGGTGATCGCCCACACCTACGGGCTCGACATGGAGATCAGCGCCGAGGCCGTCGCCTGGTCGAGCGCGATCGTCGTCGTCGCCGCCCTCGCCTCGCTGCTGCTCTGAGCGCGATCGCCGTCGGCCCTAAGCTGAAGGCGTGATCCAGCACGTCGGCATCGAGGTCGCGGCCGGGGACGTCGAGCCCTCGGTCCGCTTCTGGAAGCTGCTCGGCTTCGAGCGTGTCGCGCCGCCCGCCTCGCTCGCCGAGTTCACCTGGCTGGAGCGCGGCGGGACGCAGATCCACCTGATGCCGAGCGCGGCGCCCGACGGTGCCCGCTCGCGGCCACGTCGCGGTCGTCGCGCCCGACTTCGAGGCCGCCTTCGCGCGCCTCGCCGAGGCCGGCTTCGAGGTCGAACGCCGCCGCGAGCACTGGGGCGCCGCGCGCGCGAAAGCGACGGCGCCGGGCGGCCACGTCGTCGAGCTGATGGCGGCGGCGCCCGACTAGCGGGACCAGCTGCGCAGGTACCCGGGTAGCTCGACCTCCGGGGAGAGCTCGGGGTCGGGCAGCCGGCTCGAGCGCCTCGAGCGTCAGCGGCAGCTGGCCGGCCCAGACGGGCAGCCCCATGTCCTCGGCGGCATCGATCGGGCCGCCCTCCCGCACCTTCGCCGAGGCCTCCTCGAGCTCGATCGCGAGGACCTCGGTTGCCTCGAGCTCGTCGGGGGCGGGCCGGCGGGCGTCGCCGGTGCGGCCCGGGGCGATGTGCTCGACGACGACCTCCAGGGCGCGCGCCTTCTCGGCCGGGTCGGCGACCCGGCGCGCGGTCCCGAAGACGATCGCCGAGCGGTAGTTGAGCGAGTGGTGGAGCGCCGAGCGGGCCAGGACGATGCCGTCGACAAGGGTGACGCTGACGCAGCACTGCGCTCCCTCCGAGAGGGCGCCGAGGGCGCGGCTGCCCTTCGAGCCGTGCAGGTAGAGGGTGCTGCCGTCGCGCGCGTGGATCGTCGGGATCACCTGGGGCTGGCCGTCGACGGCGAAGCCCAGATGGCAGATCAACGCCTCGTCGAGGATCCGGTCGACGAGCTCGGCGTCGTAGCTGGCGCGACCCGGCTTCCGCCTCACGCGGGAGCGATCTGTCGGCTCGTAGGCGCTGATCGGCTGAAGTTACCCCAAGGCCGCCGGGCCCGGGCTCTCGCCGGGGATGGCGGGTCGAGTACGGTGGCCTATGGGCTCGCGGCTGACATACGCCAACGTGATGGCCACGATCGGCGTCTTCATCGCGATCGGCGGCACCTCCTACGCCGCCGTCCAGCTCGGCAAGAACAGCGTCAAGGCGAGGAACATCGCCCCCAACGCGGTCCGCTCGCCGAAGGTCAAGAACGGCTCGCTGCTCGCCAAGGACTTCAAGGCCGGGCAGCTGCCGGCCGGCGCGACGGGGCCGGCAGGTCCCCCGGGAGAGCCGGGCGAACCCGGCCCCCCGGGGCCGGCCGTCGTCAGGCAGAGCACCAATGTCGAGACGACCGAAATCGACAAAGCGACGGTCACCGTCGTCCAGCTCGGCGACAACCCCTCGCCGCCGGCCTACTCCGGGAACTACTCCTCCACGCCGATCGTCGCCGCCGGCGACTACTTCGGCCTCCTGGTCCAGGCCCACCTGCATGTGACCGGCACGCCGACCGGAGCCAACTTCTGCGAGCTCCAGCGCTTCGTCGACGGCTCGCTGAAAGGCGCCGCCGCCCGGGTGGACATAGCGAACACGGCATCGCCCAGCGTCTACCTGAACTTCAGCGACTTCTCGTTCGCTCCGGGCACCCGGTTCGGATACGCCGTCCAATGCACGACGACGGGCAAAATCAGCTTCGACTCCGCCGACATGGCGGCCCTCGGCGGCCCGATCGTCGCCAAATTCCCAGCACCCTAGGACAGCCGTCGCAAACACCGGACTCGCCGGACGGGCCCCGCCGAGCACCCGGCTACGATGCGCCGGTGCGCTACCCGGTCGAGCAATTCACCCCCGAGGAGCGGGAGCTCCTCGCCCCGCACTTCACCAATCTCGACCGTCCGGTCTTCGCCCTGGTCAACCTGCCGGAGACGGTGAAGGGGGCGCTTTTTGCCCGCTATTCACGCTATTCCGGGACCGTGAGGCGGCTCTATCTGGAGGAGTTCGCGGCCGATGCCCCGGCCGGCGGCAGGCCCTTCGACGCCGAGGAGGGCGAGCGCGCCGCAAAGCTCTATGAGCGCGTCTTCCTCGGCTATGGAGACGACTCGATCGCCCAGGTCGGCGGCGCCCACGTCGCCTGCGAGTGGGTCTCCAACGTGCTCACCAAGGTCCTGCAGCGCGGTCGCCTCGCCGCCTACCTCGAGCAATCGACCCGCTACATCCCGTACGACAAGCCGCTGCCCGAGGACGCCGGCGGCGGCTACCGCTACTACCGCGACGAGCGCCTCGGCCCCGAGTTCGGCCTCGCCATGGACGAGATCTTCGCGATCTACTCGCGCCTGCTGGAGCAGGTCGAGGCCTGGGCGGCCAGCCGCTGGCCGCGTGGGGACGACGAGCCCGAGGGCGCCTGGCAGCGCTCGATCCGCGCCAAGGCGCTCGACCTCCTGCGCGGCCTGCTGCCGGCGGCGACCCTGAGCCACGTCGGCATCTACGCATCGGGCCAGGCCTACGAGCAGCTGATCATGCGGCTGACGGCCTCGCCGCTCCCCGAGGCCCGCGAGTACGGCGGGATGATCCTGCGCGAGCTGCAGCGGGTGATGCCGAGCTTCGTCTCCAGGGTCGACCGTCCCGAGCGCGGCGGCGAGTGGATCTCCTATTTCGAGCGGCGCCGGGAGGCAACCGAGGAGTGGGTCTCGCGGCTCGGCCTCGACCGGCGCGGCGGCGGCGGCGACGCCCCCTCGGTCGAGCTCGTCCACGTCGACGGCACCGAAGAGGGCCTGCTCGCCTCCTGCCTGTTCGAGTCGGCGCGGGTTCCGGAGACCGAGGTCCTCGCCCGAATCGACGTCCTCGACCGCTCAGAGCGGGCGGAGCTGCTGGCGGCGATGGTCGGCGAGCGAGCCAACCGCCGCCACAGGCCGGGCCGCGGCTTCGAGGCGCTCCGCTACCGGTTCGAGATCGTCTCCGACTACGGCGCCTTCCGCGACCTCCAGCGCCACCGGATGCTGACCTGCCAGTGGCAGCGGCTCGGCCCCGACCTCGGCGCCGGGGTTCCCGGCGAGATCGAGGAAGCCGGCCTCGCCGGCGAGTTCGAGCGGGCCCTCGACGTCTCCCGCAATGAGTACGAGCGGCTCGCCGCCGCCGGCCACGAGGCGCTCGCCCCCTACGCGCTCAGCCTCGCCTACCGGATCCGCTACACGCTCGACCTCAACGCTCGCGAGGCGATGCACCTGATCGAGCTGCGCTCGGGCCGCGAGGGGCACCCGACCTACCGCGCCGTCGCCCAGGCGATGCATGAGCGGATCGCGGCGATCCACCCGGCGGTGGCGGCGGCGATGAGCCACGTCGACACCTCGCGGGAGCCGCGCCTCGAGCGGATCATGAGCGAGATCCGCACCCAGCGAAAGCGCGCCCAGGCGACCCAGGGCGCCGGCGACGAGGCGCCGACCGGACTCAACCCGTTGGGCTAGGGCGCGGCGGGACTGCGGCTACTTCGTGCGACCGGTCTTACCGGCCTTGGCCTTGAAGGCGAAGGTCGCAGGAGTCGGGTCGGTGGCCCCGGTGGCGTCGAGGGCGCGGACTTCGAATTTGTGCTCGCCGAGCTTCAGGCCCTTGTAGAACTGCGGTGAGTGGCATGGCTTGAAGGCGCCGCGGTCGAGCCTGCACTCGAAGCTGAGCTTGCCTGAGCCGCCAGAGCCGGTGAAGGTGAACTTGGCCTTCGCCGCTTGGCCTTTTGCCTTCCCGCCCTTGCGGGCGACGCGCTTCTTGGCCGAGCCGCTCTTCCCCTGCTTGGCCTTGTAGAGCTTGACCTTGGTGATCCTGGTGTCGATCGCCGGGGGAGGCGGGGGCGGAGGCGACGGTGACGACCGGCGTCCCGTTGAGGGCGACGTCATCGATATTGACGTCGGTGACCTTTCCTTCCCCGTTTTCGTCGGCGTGGAATTCGAAGCGCACCGTGTGGTTGCCGGCGGGGACGCTGCCCAGCGGCAGGCTGACTTCGGCGTAGCCCGCGTCGAGGCCGGCGTGGTGAGCCATGTCGATTTCGCGCAGGACGGTGCCGTCGAACATCACCTTGAGCACGGCCGGGCGGTCGAACATGCGGTGTCCAGGCGAAGAAGGAGATGACGGCCCCTTCGAGCTCGGGCAGGGTCAGGGTCTGCGACATGAACCCGCTCTCTGCAGGCGGTTCGTTTTCGCCTCCGAACCAGGCCCAGGCGGTGCCGGAGCGGGGACCCGAAACGGATGGAACGGCCTCGCATTCGCAGAGCGGGCTGCCGAAGAGGTCGTCGCTCGCCTCCCAGAAGGGCACGGCGACGAATTCGTTGACGGTCATCCCTTCTTCTTCTTCGATCACGGGCGTGCCGCCCTCGAAGCCGCCGCTCTTTATGTACTGGTCGGCGAGCGCCGGGCAGGCGAAGAGCAGCAGTGCCACCACCGCCCCCAGCGACGCGATTCCCATCCTGCGCATTGGAAAAGCCAATCACACCGGTCAAGAGCCGGGCGAGCAAAAAGCTCAGTCGCGCTGCTTGCGCTTCCTTCGACCCTCGCCCGGGCCCTCGGAATCGCCGGGCTCCGCGGACGGGCCCTCGAGGTCGGCGGCCGCCCGCTGCCCCGGCGTCGGCCAGGGAACGGCTTCGCCCGCCGCCCAGGCCGGGGGTTTCCCTCCCGGGACCTTGCCGAGGAGCAGGAAGCCGAGGTAGACGAACCAGAGCATGGTGAGGGGTGTGAAGCCGATCAGCGCGGCGACGCCGACCGCCATCCCGAGCGAGCCCCAGAAGCGGCTGAGGAGCCCCGTCCTCATGCTCCAGAGGCCGGTGTAGAAGAGGGCGACGACCAGTGCCAGGCCGCCCGCGAACACCATGAACCGGCCGGCGGTGACGATCGAGGAGCTCTTGATCGCCTCCGAAGCCAGGTCTTCCTTGCGCATCTGCGTCTGACAGGCGGCGAGCTGGGCCGAGGGGCCGGTGGCTTCGAATTCTTCGGCGAACTTCTTTGCGCCCAGGTCCTTTCGTTCCTTCGCGCAATCGGCCTTCGCTTCCCTCGGCGTCAGCGAGGAGTCGGCCTTGCCTTCGATGTAGGTGTCTGCCGCCTGCTGGGTTCCGGCGGCCAGCGCCAGGCCGGCGATGCCGAGCAGGACGGGGCCGAGGATGACGAGGCCGACGAACTGGTTCCTGACCCTCTCGCTGCGTCCCTGGGCCGCGCGGAAGAGGTACAGCAGCGGCCCCGCCAGCAGCCCGTAGCCGACCAGCGTCGCCACCCCGGAGAGCCAGATCGTCGTGCTTCTGTCGTGGGCCTGCGTGAGGCCTTCGAAGTTGGCGTCGCCGCCGCTGACCGACGCCTGCAGGAGGACGAAGCCGGCGAGGGCGAGGATCCCCCCGACCAGGGCGGCGAAGCCGGCCCGGGCTTCCCAGAGCTTCTCCCGCTCGAGGAGCCTCGAGGTGCCCGTCTCCACGCTCAGCCCCGCTCGTGGAAGTAGAACTGGGGCAGGGCGCCCTCGATCACCTCGGCGGTCATCTTCTGCGCGACCTCGAGGTCGCCCGTGCGTACGGCGATGTCGTCGAGGGTGACGATGCCGACCAGCCGGGCGCCGTCGACGACCGGTAGCCGCCGGACGCGGTGCTGGACCATCAGCGCCGCCGCCTCGTCGAGCTCCATCTCGGGCTCGCCGCTGACGAGGGGACGCGAGGCGTGCTCGCCGACCGGCGCCTCGGCGCCCACTCCCTCGGCGAAGACCCGCATCGCCAGGTCGCGATCGGTGACCATCGCCACCGGCACCTCGCCCTGGTCGACGATCACCACCGAGCCGACGCGATGGTCGCGCATCAGCCGGGCGACGCTGCCGGCATCGGCGCCGGGCGCACTGGTGATGACGCCGGGGGTCATGATCTCGCTGAGCTTCACGGCGCGTACGCTACAGCCGTGAGCGCAAAGCAGCGCATCCCAGTGGTACCGCTCGAGGCCGGTGCCGGGCCCGATAACCCGCCCTGCCCCGCCTGCGGCGAGCCGCTCTTCGGCTGGATCGACCTGCGGCCGGGGCTGGCGGGGCCGGTCCGTCGCTGCGAGAGCTGCGGCCTCGGCATCGTCGCCGAGCCGGGCAGCGTCGATGACGCCCTGCGCGAGCTGGACGGGCTCAGCGAAGAGGGGGTCGTCCGGATCGCCAACCGCGGCGGCTTCGCGGCCTGGATCGGCGGCGCAGGCTGGGCCGGCCTCGACGCCGGCGCCCGCCATCTCTACACGGCGGAGGCGGTGCGCAGGCTGGTCGCGCACCGCGATCAGGTCGTCACCTCTGCCCGCTGGGCGCCCGGCGCCGGGATCGCGACGATGTGGCAGACGATCCTCAACGGCTTCACCTTCGGTCGCAACGTCGCGCTCGCGGCGCTCGGCCGCGGCAGTGCGGCGCCCGCCGAGAAGCGCTGGCAGCGGCGCATGGACATCGGAATCAGCGTCGTCGTCGCGATCCCGGCGCTGCTCTTCGCGGTGCCGATCGAGGCGATCGCCGCCGCCTGCCGGCGCGGCGCGGCGCTGAGACTGAGGACCGAGCTGCTCTAGCTGAGGCCTTCGCGGGCCTCGCGGACCAGCGTCACCGACTCGGGGAAGAGGACGCGGATCGCGTCGCGGACCTGCATCGCCTGTTCGTCGCTGTTGCCGGTCAGCTCGAGACGGCCGATCGAGGCGACGGTCATCTCGACGGCGAGCTTGATCGCGTTGTCGGCCCAGGCGACGCGCTGAGAGGACTGCATCTGCTCGGAGAGCTCCTCCATGCGGGCACGGAACTCGTCCGGGTCGCCGAACATGTTGAAAGGGCTTCCCTCCATAGGAGGAATGAAAGCAGAAGCCAAGTCTTGACCTTCGGCGCGCCACCCGCGCGACGCGGCGCCCTAGGTTCGGGGCATGAAGGGGCGAGGACAGCGCCAACGGGGGTCGGCGAGCGTCGAGCAGGTGGGCCTCGCGGCTCTGCTCGCGCTGATTCTTGTCGCTGCGATCGCCGCGGTTGCCTCCGGCGGGGACGTCGACGCGGGCCGCACCCTGGCCCGGGCGGTCGGGCGCAAGATCGCCTGCGCGCCGCGGCTCCCCGACGCCTGCCGCCACCACCCGCTGGTCCCCGCCTACGGCTGGCCGCTGGCCCGCCTGGTGCGGGCGCTGGCGCCGGCGCCTTCCGCCGTGGCCGGCCCCGGCGGGCTGCCGCTCGTCCCGGTCGACTTCCGTCGCTGCCGGCGAGAGAGCTGCGCGGCTGGCGGCCGGGCCTCACCTGACCTCCTCCGGCAGGCGGACGACGGCGTTCACCCAGGTCGACGATCGCCGCCCGACCGACGGCTGGGTCGAGGTGACGTACTGGCTGTACCGGCCGACGATCGGCTGGGAGCGGGTCGTGCGCCGGGCGAGCCAGGCCGACGTCGAGGCCGCCGCCGGAACACCGGTGCTGCTCAAGGACGATCCCGCCCTGGTCCCGCTGGAGACCCTTGCCGGGGCGCGACCACTACGACTTCCCGCCCGGAGAGCGCCCGCCATGGCAATGGAGCGTGCACGGTATCCACCCCGGTTGGTCCAGTTAGGGAGGCGAGACTCGGACGTTGTCAGGCAAGGACGCAGGGGGCCCGAAGAGCAGCGCTATTCGGGCGACTGAGGACGCGGCATGGCGACGTCCGAGTCCGCGTCGTCCTGGGCTTCGCGAATCAGTCCGCGCCAGTCGGCAGTGCGGAAGACGAGCAGGATCGCGCCGAAACCGAGGACCACCGACCAGGCCGCCATCGCGATCTGGGTGCCGACCGAGAAGGCGAGCACGGCGGTGCGCGAGGGGCCGGTCAACGTCGCCGCCAGCAGCGCCTGCTGGGCGCCGGCACCGCCAGGGGTGAAGGGGATGATGTTGGCGATCGCCTGCACGCTCATCACCAGCAGCACGTTGCCGACCGTGCCGCCGATCCCGAATGCCTCGAGGAAGAACCAGAAGGCGGCGAAGCGAAAGAGCCACCCGACCCCCTGCCAGGACGCGACCTGGCGCAGGTAGCGGCTCGGCTCGGTGAGGATCACGACCCCCTGTTTGACCCGGTCCCAGAAGGCCCGCACGCGGCGGCCGAGGACGATCACCGCGACGATGCCGAGGACGATAAGTGCGCCGAGAGCGATCGCCAGGGTCCGCGGGTGGTCGGCCCAGAACGAGATCTCGAATGCCGACAGGTCGGGCAGCTGCGGCGGTTCGGGCAGCAGTCCCTGGGTGATCGCGTAGAGCAGTACGAGGATGCCGACCGTCGTGTCGAAGACCGTCTGGACGAGGAAGGAGGAGGTGACGGCCGGGTAGGAGGCGCCCCTGATCTGGCGCTTGACGAGGAAGATTTTGGTCACGTCCCCGGCGTGGGCGGGGACGATCGCGTTGATCCCGGCCCCGGCCAGGTAGGCGGCGCTGAGCGGCAGGAAGCCGATCTTCGAGGCCGGGTAGGCGGCGTGCAGGACGTTGCGCCATGCCCAGGCGCGGGCGATCTGCATCGCGGCGAGGAATCCGAGGGCGATCGCAAACGGGGCCCAATGAATCTGCGAGAGATACGTGAAGAACTCCCCCGCCGCGCTGAGGAAGGTTTCGGCACTCGATCCGAGGTCCACGGCCGCCATTCGCAGCTACACTAGCCCGCCGTGTCAGAGGCCAAGGCCCCCCATGCAGCCGCTCCGACCGCGCACGATCCCGCCGACGTGGCGATGTGCGACCGCGCCCGTGAGCGCTACACGGCCGACCGCAAGAGCAGTCTCCGGCGCCGGCGCAAGGAGCACGCCGAGCTGCCGAACCTGATCATCGTCGGCGGCCTCAAGTGCGGGACGACGAGCATCCACCACTACCTCGGCCTGCACCCCGAAATCCAGATGTCGAAGCCGAAGGAGCTCAACTTCTTCGTCGAGGAGTTGAACTGGGACCTCGGCCTCGACTGGTACGCGAGCCGCTTCGACGATCGCTTCCCGGTCCGCGGCGAGTCCTCCCCCCACTACACAAACCTGCCCCGCTTCGAGGGCTGTCGCCGCGCGCATCCGCGAGCACTGCCCGGACGCCCGCCTCCTCTACATGGTCCGCGACCCGATCAAGCGAATCCTCTCCCACTGGGTCCACGCGACGGGCGCCGGCTACGAGACAGGGGAGCTTGTCGAGGTCCTCTCGCGGCCCGACACCTCCTACATGAACCGCTCCAAGTACTGGATGCAGCTGCAGCCCTACCTGGAGCTGTTCGAACGCGAGCAGATCGAGATCATCACCCAGGAGGAGCTGCAGGCAGAACGCGAGGAGACGATGCGCAGGGCCTTCGCCTTCGCCGGCGTCGATGAGACCTTCACCTCCGAGCAGTTCGACCGCGAGTGGGAGAAGTCGAGTGCCAAGGAGAGCGACAAATACCAGTTCATGGAGAAGCTGGTGAAGCTGCCCGGCTTCCGTTCCTTCGATCGCAATTTCGACCGCCTGCCCGAGCGGATGCGCTGGATGGTCGAGAAGATCGTCCACGACCCCGACAAGCCGCCGGCCGAGAAGCCGAGCCTTCCCGACGACCTCTTCGAGACGGTCCGCGGCCGTTTCGGCGAGGACGTCGCCGGGCTGCAGCAGTTCGCCGGCCGTGAGTTCGCCGGCTGGCACGACTACTCCTGACCCGGGCAATATTCTCCCCACGGTGCGGCGGCTGACCCCAGATCCCGGCCCGACCACCGTCGAGGAGCAGCTCGACTCCTACGAGCCCTGGCAGGAGCCTCGCGACGAGCGTCCCCTCGTGGCGATGAACTTCGCCGCCACCGTCGACGGCCGGGCGACGATCGGCGGGGTCTCCGGGCCGATCGGCTCCGCTGCCGACACGGCGATGCTCGCCGGCCTGCGCACCCGCTTCGATGCGGTGATGATCGGCGCCGGGACGATGCGCGCCGAGCGCTACGGCCCTCCCGCCGCCAACCCCGACCGGCGGGCCGAACGGGAGCGCGCCGGCCTCGCGGCCGAGCCGCTGACCGTGATCGTCAGCGGCGGCCTCGACCTGCCCTGGGACGCACCCCTGTTCACCGAGGAGGGCGGCCGGGTCCTGATCTTCACCGCCTCCGAGGAGGAGCCGCCCGAGGTCGCGACCTCGCTGCGAGTCCTGCGCCACCGGGGCTCGGTCGACCTCGCCGCCGCGCTGGGCCACCTGCGCGAGGAGCTTGGGGTCCGGGCCGTGCTCTGCGAGGGCGGCCCGCGCCTGCATGCCGAGCTGGAGGCGGGCGGCCTCGTCGACGACCTCTTCCTGACGATCTCGCCGAAACTCGCCGGCGGCGAGGCCCCGCGCATCCTCGAGGGCGAGCTGCCCGCGGTCGAGCCCCTGGCACTGGCCTGGCTGCTCGAGGAGGACGGCGAGCTCTTCGCTCGCTACAGCCGGGCACGGTAGCGTTGCGGCTCCGGACTACCGAGGAGAGGAAGCCGTAGTGGACTTCAAACCCAGCCCCGAGGTCGAGACGCTGCGCGAGCGCATCCTCGACTTCATGGACGACAACGTCTACCCCCGGGAGAGGGAAATCATGGAGGGGCTCGACGACGAGGTGGCCGCCGGCGTCCCCTACCCCAAGGTCCTCGTGGAGATCCGCGAGAAGGCGAGGTCGGAGGGACTCTGGAATCTCTTCATGCCGGACGAGCGCTACGGCCCCGGCCTCTCCAACTGGGAGTACGGACTGCTCTGCGAGGAGATGGGCCGTAGCCCGGCGGCGGCGCCGATGGCCTTCAACTGCTCCGCGCCCGACACCGGCAATATGGAGATCCTCGCCGAGCACGGCTCCGATGAACAGAAGGAGCGCTGGCTCGACCCGCTGCTCGAGGGCAAGATCCGCTCCTGCTTCTCGATGACCGAGTTCGCGGTCTCCGGCTCCGACCCGACCGGCCTGCAGGCGAGCGCCGTCCGCGACGGCGAGGAGTGGGTGATCAACGGCCACAAGTGGTTCACCTCCGGCGCGGTCGGCGCCGACCTGGCGATCGCGATGGTCGTCACCGACCCCGACGCCCACCCCTACGCCCGCGCCTCGATGATCTGCGTGCCGACCGACGCGCCGGGCTTCAACCTGGTCCGCCCGATCCCGGTCATGGGCCACGACAAGGGCCCCGGCCACTGCGAGATCCGCTACGAAGACTGCCGCGTCCCCGCCGCCAACCTGCTCGGCGAGGCGGGAGCCGGCTTCGCCGTCGCCCAGGACCGGCTCGGCCCCGGCCGCATCCACCACTGCATGCGCGCGATAGGCACCGCCGAGCGGGCGATCGAGATGATGTGCCGGCGCGCCAACGAACGCGAAGCCTTCGGCGGCCCGCTGGGCGAGAAGCAGTTCGTCCAGGAGGCGATCGCCGCCTCGCGGATGGAAATCGACCAGGCCCGGCTGCTGACCATGTACGCGGCCTGGAAGATGGACACCGAGGGCAAGCGCGCCGCGCGCCAGTCGATCTCGGCGATCAAGGTCGTCGCCGCCAACATGGTCATGGAGGTTCTCGACCGCGCGATCCAGATCCACGGCAGCCTCGGGATGACCGACGACACGCCGCTCGCGGCGCTCTGGCGCTTCAGCCGCATGCTGCGCCTCGCCGACGGGCCCGACGAGGTCCACAAGATGGTCCTCGCGAGCCGCGAGCTCAACCGATGGGCGAAGCGCGACGAGGCCGAGGCGGCCGGCGAGCTGGCCACGAAGCACGCCCCGCGGGCGATCTAGCCCGGGCGTGCCAGCGCCGGCTTCTTATTTCTTGGTGCCGATCACGTCGATCGAGACCGATCTGAGTGTGATGCCGCTTCCCGTTTTGCAGGTGCCGCCGAGAAGAATGGAGAACGTGTGGCTCTGGGACGTGCTGGGCGCGAACCTGGTGCCGAGCAGGTAGGGGGTGAGGTTGACTCGGCGCGTCCCCTGCGCGTCGCCTTCTTCCTGGAAGACCCCGATCGCGACCGCATGGAGGAGGATCGTGCTGTCGAATTTCGCGATCGGCGGGGCGTCGGCCAGCAGGTAGACGCCCAGGGTGCGACTCACGCAGCTGGAGGAGAATTCGACATCGGCCGCGCCGACGTAGCTGTCGGTCCGCCCGGCTTCCTGGGTATAGGAAGCGCCCGGCAGCGGGGCGATGGTGGGTTCGCCGAGGGCCACAGCGAAGTCCGTGTTGGTCCGGATCTCGTTTGAGATCCGGGTGTAGGGCATGCTGTCGAGCTGGAAGTCGGCGGCGCCCAATGCGCCCGCCCTGACCTTCGAGCCGTCGACCGCCCCCGCCCTGAGCTTCGCCCTGGTGACGGCGTTCTTCTTGATCTTCGCCGTCGTCACCGCGTTGGCCTTGAGCTGCTTCTTGCCGACGCTGTTCCTGGCCAGGTGGCCGGCGGCGAAGGCGGTGCCGCCGGCGAGGACGACGAAGGCGGTCAGCGTCGCCATCACGTTCGCGTAGGTGAGATGTGGGCGGGCTCTGCGCATGAGGTGTCCCATCACCTGATCCCGATCACGTCCACGGCACCGTTCGAAACGGTGACGCCGGACCCCGATTTGCAGTCAGCTTCGACAACCAAGGTGAGAGTGTGGTTGGTGGCTACATCGGGCTGGAACCGGCCGCCGCCGAGCTGGCTGTTGCCCAGGTTCATGTGCTTGGTGACGGTTCCGGAGGCATCGTCTTCGACGCCGCCGATCGCGACGATGTCGCTCTCGGCCGGGGCGGTCGGGTTCGACGAGTCGAGGAGGAGGAGAGCGTAGGCTTCGCGATCCGGTCCGCATCCGGGAAGGAAGGTGACGTCAAGCGTGGCGAGGAAGAAATCGTCCTCTCCCGAGGGCTGGGTGTAGGTGGCGTCGCCGAGCGGATAGACGCCATATGTCGAGCCGACGTCGACCGTCGAGCTTCCCCGGGCTTCGTGGACGATCCGGGAGAAGGGCATATCGGTGAGATTCAGATCGGCCGACCCGAGCGAGCCGTCCTTGACCTTCGAGCCGTCGACCGCCCCCGCCCTGAGCTTCGCCCTGGTGACGGCGTTCTTCTTGATCTTCGCCGTCGTCACCGCGTTGGCCTTGAGCTGCTTCTTGCCGACGCTGTTCTTGGCCAGGTGGGTGGCGGCGAAGGCGGCGCCGCCGGCGAGGACGACGAAGGCGGTGATCGAAGCGACCACGGTCGCGTAGCTGAGGTGCCCGCGGAGCCTGGGCCCGAGGTTCCTCATTTCTTGACCCCCAAGACGCCGACGGTCGCGTTGGAGATCGAGATCCCGGAGCCTGTTTTGCACGTGCCGGAGGAGGCCAGCGAGAGGGAGTGATTCGTCGCGGTGGCCGGCTGCAGGGCTCCGGCGGGTCCGATGGGGCCGATGTTCACCCGCGCCGTGACGCTGCCCGTGCCTTCGTCCACATACTCGCCGAGTGCGACTATGCCCTCGGACAGGCCCGCGTCGGCCGTGTTCCCATCGATGAGCACGTACACGATCGCCACCCGCTGAGGTCCGCAGGATGGATCGAAGGTGACGTCGACAGCGCCGACGATGCTGTCGTCCCTACCGGCTTCCTGGGTGTAGCCCCCGTTGTCCAGGGGAATGGTCACGGGTTCGGAGGAGCTGCCCACCGAAATGCTGCCGATGCTGTGGGCTTCGTGGACCAGGCGCCCAAACGGGACCGCTGCAGAATCGAGGTCGAAGTTGGTGAGCGAGCCGTCCTTGACCTTCGAGCCGTCGACGGCGCCGGCCCTGATCTTCGCCCTGGTGACGGCGTTCTTCTTGATCTTCGCCGTCGTCACCGCGTTGGCCTTGAGCTGCTTCTTGCCGACGCTGTTCTTGGCCAGGTGGCCGGCGGCGAAGGCGGTGCCGCCGGCGAGGACGACGAAGGCAACGACGGTGACGAGGACGTTCTCGAAGCTAAGGTGACGGCGGACGGGACTCAAGGCCCCCGACCCTACTACCCGCGAACCTCGACCTCACGACCTCTGGACTATTTGGTCGCGATCACGTTGGCGCCGCCGAAGGTGGCGTTGATGCCGCCGCCCGACGCGCAGCTGCCGACCACGACCAGGCTCAATTTGTGGCTCCTGGAGGCGCCCGGTTCGAACCTGGTCGGCGTCGCGTCGCCGCCGGGGCCGAGCTCCACGCGCCTGCTCAGCGAGCCGCTGCCGGACTCGTCTTTGAGATAGCCGAAGCCGACGACCTCAGCCTCTTCGTAGTCGGTCGGGCTGTTGGAGTCGAGAAGCAGCCGGGCGGTGACGTCGCGGGGAGCTTCGCATTCGTCGGAGAAGGTGACGTCGAGCGCCCCGACGAAGCTGTCGTTCTCGGTCGGCGCCTGGACGAAGTTGGCTTCGTTCAGCGGGTATTGCTTCGGCGCTTCGGTCACCAGCACGGTGCCGCTGCCGCGCGCCCTGCGGACGACCCGCGAGAACGGCAGCGTGCTCGAGTCGATGTCGCCCAGGACGATCGAGCCGTCGGCGATCTTGGCGCTGTTGATCGCCCCGTCCTTGACCTTGGCGTTGGCGACCGCGTTGCGCTTGATCTTGCGCGTCGTCACCGAGTTCGCCTTGATTTTCGCTGTCGTCACCGCGTTGGCCTTGAGCTGCTTGGGGCCGACGCTTTTCCTCGGGACCTTCATCGCGTAGGCGGCGCCACCGGCCACGACCAGGAACAGGGCCAAGGTCGAGACCACGTTCGCGTAGGTGATGTGTCTGCGTATCGAGTCCATCGAATTCCTCTGCCGTCCACCTCAGAACCCGAAATTAGCAGCCGCGATGCGGCCATTTGACGTTCGGCAGGATCTATCCGTTCAGGCGGGACTCGGCCTGATCTGCGGCCTCGGCGAGGCTCTCGACGACCTTGGCGAAGTACTGGACGCCCTCGTCGACCTTGCCGTAGCCGCCCGCCGCGTAGCGGGCGTACACCCCCTCGAGGATGATCGCCAGCTTCCAGTAGCCGAGGGCGACGTAGAAGTCGAGCCGCGAGAGATCGCGGCCGGAGCGCTCGCCGTAGCGCTCGCGAAGGTGGTCCCGGTCGGGGAAGCCGGGCGCCAGGTTGGCCGGCTGCCCCAGCGAGGTGGCCTCCTCCCCGCTCTTCGGCCAGTAGACCATCAGCAGGCCGACGTCGGCGAGCGGGTCGCCGAGCGTGCAGAGCTCCCAGTCGACGACCGCGGCGACCTCGCCCTCGGGCGTGAGGATCATGTTGTCGAGGCGATAGTCGCCGTGGACGATCGTCGCCGGGCCCTGCTCGGGTATGCCGGCGGCCAGCCGCTCATGGACCTCGTCGATCAGCGGCAGCTCACGGGTCTTCGATTTCTCCCACTGGCCCTGCCAGCGGTGGAGCTGACGGGCGACGTAGTCCTCCTTGCGACCGAGCTCGCCGAGGCCGGCGGCGTCGGGGTCGACGGCGTGGATGTCGAGCAGGGTGTCGACGACGCGATCGGCGATCGCCCTTCGGTCGTCGTGATCGGGAAAGGCCTCGGCCTCCGCCAGCCCGCGCAGGATCGGGCCCTCGACGAACTCCATCACGTAGAAGGGGGCCTCGTTGACGCTCTCGTCCTCGCAGAGGCCGGCGACGGGGGCAACCGGAACGGGAGTCCCGGCGAGGGCCGAGACGACCCGGTGCTCGCGGACCATGTCGTGAGCGGAGCCCAGTCGCCTGCCCAGCGGCGGCCGGCGCAGCGCCCAGTGGCGCCCGTTCGAATCGGTGGCGCGGTAGGTCAGGTTGGAGTGGCCGCCCGCGATGCGCTCGAAATGCAGCGGCGGCGCGGCGCCGGTCACGTTCTCCGCGAACCACGCCTCGACCCGGGCGGCGTCGATCCCGTCGGGTGTGCCTGTAGCCTCATCGCCCATAGCGGAGCAAGCATATGCACGACCACGTGGCAGGCGGCTTAGCCCTTCGCTCGCGAATCGGCTGACGATCGGCTTCGCGATCGCTTTCGCGGTGCTGGCCGGGATGGCGGTGATCGGCGTAGCCCGCTTCCTCCAGCAGCGCCAGGATTTCGAGGACGCGACCGCCCGCTCCTATGAGGTCGAGATCCTCGCCCGCAACCGATTCGCCGAGGATCGCCACCGGCAGGCGGCGCGGGCGACGATCGTCGCCGAGCGGGCGAAGCGCAATTCGCTGCGCAGCTCGATCGACGCCGACACCCGCGACACCGCCCTGCTGGTCGGCGCCGGGCTGATCGCCGGCCTGACCGGCGCGGCGCTGCTCTTCAGCGGCCTGATCGCCTCGATGCGCAGGCCGTTGGAGGACCTGGTCGAGGCTTCGGGACGCCTCGCGGGGGGCGACCTCAGCGCTCGGGTGAAGGTCGGCGGCCTCTCGGAGACGGCCGCCCTGGGCGCCGCCTTCAACGAAATGGCCGACGAGCTTCAGCGCCAGGCCGGCGAACGCGACCGCCTCGACCGGGTCAAAGACGAGTTCGTCCTCACCGCCTCGCACGAGCTGCGCAGCCCACTGACCTCGGTGCAGGGCTTCGCCGAGCTGCTGATGCTGGAGCGCGAGCAGCTGACGCCGAAGCAGGCGGACACGGTCGGAATCATCATCGACAACACCCGCCACCTGGTGCGCCTGCTCAACGACCTGCTGGACCTCGCGCGCAGCGACGCCGGGCGGCTGACGATCAAACCCGTGCCGACCGACGCGGCGACGCTGATCGGCGATGCCGTGCGCACGATGCGCGGCCAGACCGAGGTCGCCGAACAGGTCCTCAGCGCCGAGGTCCCGGACGACCTGCCCCGCCTGCTGGTGGACCCCGACCGCGTCAGACAGGTTCTCCTCAATCTCCTGACCAACGCTCACGAGTACTGTCCAGAACGAGCGTCGATTCGGGTTTCGGCACGGCGCATCGGTGCGAACGTGGAGATCAGCGTGACCGACGACGGACCCGGCATCCCCCCCGACCAGCTCGAACACCTCTTCGAGCGCTTCACACGTGGCGACGCGGGGCTCACCCAGCGGGTCGGCGGCACCGGCCTCGGCCTGGCGATCTCGAAATCGCTGGTCGAGCTGCACGGTGGCGCGATCGGTGCCGAGTCGGCGCCCGGCGAGGGCTCGACCTTCAGCATCCTGCTGCCGACGGAGAGCGGCTGATGGCGAAGGTGCTCGTCGCCGACGACTCCGAGACGATCCTGCTTCTCCTGCGAACCCGCCTGGAGATGGAGGGCCACGAGGTCGACACCGCCAACGACGGCCAGGAGGTGATGGACGCGATGCACGCGGCCGGCGAGGGGGGTGGCCCCGACCTGCTCCTGCTCGACGCGATGATGCCCCGCAAGTCCGGAATCGAAGCACTGCGAGAGCTACGCGCCGAGGGGGTCGAGATCCCCGCCCTGATCGTCAGCGCCCACCAGGACGCCGGCGACGAAAGCTCTCCCACGGAGCTCGAGGTCAGCGGCTTCGTGACCAAGCCGATCGACTTCGACCGACTCTTCAGCGAGATCAAAGAGTTGACTGCCTAGGGGCGGGGGCGGGACAGCCCCTCGCCTGACAAAACGCCGCCCTGATGGGGGCGGCGTTTTTGAGTATCCGCCAGTCGAGGGGCTGTCCCGCCCCCGCTCACAGGCCACACAATCTGGCCCCACTGAAGAGCCGATCGAGCGGTGAAGCTGCCGAGGAGCTGATTCGCAGGAGATCCGCCGAGGCCTGGGGACGAAGGGCGGCGAGGTGCCACTCGCCGGACACTTGAGCGGCCCGCAGGGCCGCGGGTCCGCCGAGGGGCGCCTCGCCGCCCCCTCACCCTCAACTCTTGGCGATCTCCAGGCGGATCTCTTTGCCCTTGAGCTTCGTCCCGTCGAGGAACTCAACCGCCCGCTCGGCCTGGTCCGGAGCCACCTCGACAAACGAGAAGCGATGCAGGACGCGGACGTCGTGGATCGCCTCCTCGGGGATGACGGCGCCCTCGCGGAGGGCCCAGCGCAGGTCCTCCTCCTCGATTCCGCTGCGCTCACCACGGTTGACGAAGAGCTTCGTGGACTTGGCGTCGCCCTCGCCGTTCCGCTCGGCGACGGCCGGCTCGGCGTCCGGCTTCTCGCCCTCGGCGGCCTCCGCCTTCTCGGTTGCCTCCGCCGCCGGCTTCTCGCGGCTGCGCTCACGGCGCCGCGGCCGCGGCGCGTGCTCGAGCCGCTCCTCGGGGCTCTCCCACTCGCCGATCGAGGTCTTTACGTCACGCTCGATGCGGTCGATCTCGTCGCGCTGGGCGGGGGTGACGAGCGTGATCGCGCGGCCGGTCCGCCCGACCCGGCCGGTGCGGCCGATCCGGTGCACGTAGACCTCCGAGGAGGCGGGCACGTCGTAGTTGATGACGTGGGTGACGTGCTCGATGTCGAGGCCGCGGGCGGCGATGTCGGTGGCGACCAGGAGCCGCACACGATGATTCTTGAACGAGATCATCACCCCGTCGCGGACGCCCTGGCTGAGGTCGCCGTGCAGCGCCTTGACGTCGAGGCCCTTGTCCTTGAGTGTCCTCTCCAGCCTCGAGCAGCCGATTTTGGTGCGGCAGAAGATGATCGCCTGCTCCGGTTCTTCGGTCTTCAGCAGCTCGACGAGGCGGCCGGCCTTCTCCTTGGCGGGGACCTCGATGAAGGCCTGGGCGATCGCGTCGACGGTCAGTTCTTTCGGGGTGATGCTGATCGTCGTCGGTTCGTACATGTAGCTCTCCGCGAGCCGTTTGACCGGCGGCGGCATCGTCGCCGAGAAGAGCGCCGTCTGGCGCCCGCTCGGGCACATCCGGAGGATCTTCTCGACGTCCTCGATGAAGCCCAGGTCGAGCATCTCGTCGGCCTCGTCGAGGACCACGTAGCGGGCGGCCGTGAGCACCAGCGACTGGCGCGACATCAGGTCCATCATCCGCCCGACCGTGGCGACGACGACCTGGGCTCCGGCGCGCAGCTGAGCCTGCTGGGACTTGATCGGGGCGCCACCGAAGACGGCGACGATCTCGACGTCGAGGTGCTCGGCGTAGGCGCGCAGCGCCTGGGTCACCTGAATGCAGAGCTCGCGGGTCGGCGTCATCACGATCGCCTGCACCTCTTGGTTGTCGGGGTCGAGGTACTGGAGCAGGGGAAGGCCGAAGGCGGCCGTCTTGCCGGTCCCGGTCTGGGCCTGGCCGATCACGTCATGGCCGCCGAGCAGCTCCGGGATCGCCTGTTCCTGGATCGGCGTCGGCTCGTCGAACCCGAGCTCGTCGATCGCCTGCTGGATCTCGGGCGCCAGGCCGAGGTCCTTGAAGGCGATTTTCGAGGCCTCGTCGACGGTGCTCATCGGCTCGGGTCCAGGAGCAGCTTGCCCGTCGTGCGACGGGCGATCAGGTCTTCGTGCGCCCTGGCAGCCTCGGTCAGCGGATAGACGTCGCCGACGGTGACCTCGAGGTCGCCGGCGGCGACCGCCCCGAGCAGCTCGCCGATCATCGGCCCGACCAGCTCCTGGCGGGCGAGCAGGTGGACGAGCCAGAATCCGATCACGGCCTTCGAGCCGCGCAGCAGGGCGGCGGTCGAGACATCGCGCTGCTCGCGCGAGGCGATCCCGAAGACGACCATCCGCCCGAGAGGCGCCAGGATCCCCAGCTCCTCGTCGAAGGCCGCGCCGCCGCTCATGTGGAGGACGGCGTCGACGCGCCGGCCGTCGTTGGCCTCGCGAATCGCCGCGCCGAGGTCATCGCTGCGCGAGTCGACCGTCGCGTCGGCGCCGAGCCGCTCGACCAGGGCCCGTTTCTCCTCGCTGGAGGCAAGGCCGATGACCTTCGCTCCGGCCTGCTTGGCGACCTGCACGGAGAGCGAGCCGGTGCCGCCGGCAGCGGCCTCGACGACGATCGTCTCCCCCTCCTCGATGCGGGCGCAGTGGCGGACAAGGCCGATCGCGGTCAGGCCCTGCAGCAGCAGCGCCGCCGCCTGGTCGTCGGAGACCTCGTCGGGGACCGGCACCAGCAGCGCCTCCGGCACGACCGCCCTCTCGGCGTAGGCACCGGAGGAGAGGATCGCCGCGACCCGTCGCCCGTCGGCTGTGCGGCCGCTGATCTCGGCTCCCGGGACCAGCGGCAGCGCCTGCTCGGCCAGGTAGTCGTTGCGCGTCGCGTGTGTGTCGGCAAAGTTGATTCCGCTGCGAGCGACCTCGACGAGGACCTCGCCCTCGCCCGGGGTCGGGTCGGGGATCTCGACGTGGCTGAGCACCTCCGGCCCGCCGAACTCCTCTATCTGGATTGCCTTCATCGAAGCGGAAGTCTCGCAGGGGAGACGCTAGGCTGCCGTGCCGTATGTCGCTGACCGTCGTCGGATCGATCGCCTTTGACTCCGTTCGCACCCCCTTCGGGGAGCGCGAGCGGATGCTCGGCGGAACCTCCGTCCACTTCTCGCTCGCCGCCCGTTTCTTCACCGAGGTGCGACCCGTCGGACCGGTCGGGGACGACTTCGGCACCGACGAGTTCGCGCTCCTGGAGAGCCGTGGGATCCTCGTCGAAGACATCGAGCGGGTCGCCGGTGGCAGGTCGTTCTTCTGGCGCGGCCGCTACGAGTACGACCTCAACGTCGCCCACACCGAGGACACCCAGCTCGGTGTCTTCGGCGAGTTCGAGCCGAAGCTCTCGGACGCGTCCAGGAATGCCGACACCCTCTTCCTCGCCAACATCCAGCCTGACCTTCAGCGCCAGGTCCGTGCTCAGTGCGGCGGCGCCAGCTTCTGTGCGCTCGACTCGATGAACCTCTGGATCGACACCGCCAGGGACTCGCTGTTGGCGGCGATCGCCGAGGTCGACTGCCTGATCGTCAACGATGCCGAGATCCGCCAGCTGACCGGCGAGTCGAACCTGGCCCGGGCCGCCCGGGCCGTGATGGAGATGGGGCCGCGTGCCGTCGTCGCCAAGCAGGGCGAGTACGGCGCGGCGCTGTTCACGGAGGCCGGCTTCTTCGCCCTGCCGGGCTTCCCGCTCGAGGACGTCGCCGACCCGACCGGGGCGGGCGACAGCTTCGCCGGCGGCTTCCTCGGCTACATCGACAGCCACGAGGGGGAGCTCGACGATGCATGCCTGCGGCGGGCGATGGGCTACGGCACGGTGCTCGCCTCGTTCAACGTCGAGGAGTTCGGGACCGAGCGCGTCGCCCGCCTCACCCGCGAGGAGATCGACGGGCGCTTCGAGCTGCTCCGCGAGATGACCAACTTCGACGTCCTCCCCGCGCCCGCCGAGTAGCGCCCGGCATCACCGTGTCGCAACAGGCCTGAAACTCCGAACTGCGATACTGAACCGCAGAGAGAAACCAGTCTGAGGAGGGGTGATGGCCGCCGAGCAGGAGAGCAGCACCGCAACCGCCGGAGGCGGGGTCGCCACCGGCTCCGAGACCCTGACGGTCACCGACAACCGCACCGGCAGGACCTACGAGCTGCCGATCACCGACAACACGATCCGCGGCCTCGACCTGCGCCAGATCAAGGTCGACGAGGACGAATTCGGGATGCTGTCCTACGACCCGGCGTTCACCAACACGGCCTCCTGCCGCTCCTCGATCACCTACATCGACGGCGAGGCGGGGATCCTCGAACACCGCGGCTACTCGATCGAACAGCTCTGCGAGCGCTCGACCTTCCTCGAGGTCGCCTATCTGCTGATCTTCGGCGAGCTGCCGACGGCGGCCCAGCTCGAGCGCTGGACCTTCGACATCACCCACCACACCTACGTCCACGAGGATCTCAAGCACCTCTTCCAGGGCTTCCGCTACGACGCCCACCCGATGGGAATGCTGATGGCGGGATGCGCGGCGCTCTCGACCTTCTATCCGGACGCCAAGCGGACCACCGACCCCGAAGAGCGCTACATGGCCGCGGTCCGGCTGATCGCCAAGATCCCGACCCTCGCCGCCTTCTCCTACCGGCACAACATGGGCTTCCCCTACGCCTACCCGGACAACGACCTCAACTACTCCGAGAACTTCCTCTCGATGATGTTCAAGAAAACGGAAGCGCAGCACATTCCCAAGGAAGCCCTCTCGAAGGCGCTCGACGTGCTCTTCATCCTCCACGCCGACCACGAACAGAACTGCTCGACCAACGCCGTCCGCGGCGTCGGCTCCTCCGACGTCGATCCCTACTCGGCCGTAGCCGCCGGGGTCGCGGCGCTCTACGGGCCGCTGCACGGCGGCGCCAACGAGGCCGTCCTGCGGATGCTGCGGCGGATCGAGTCCCCCGACAACATCCCCGACTTCCTCGAGCGCGTGAAGGGCCGCGAGGAGAAACTGATGGGCTTCGGCCACCGGGTCTACAAGAACTACGACCCGCGGGCGCGGGTCATCCAGCAGCACATGGACGAGGTCTTCGAGGCGACCGAATACAACCCGCTGGTCGAGATCGCCCGCGAGCTCGAGAAGCGCGCCCTCGACGACGACTTCTTCACCTCGCGCAAGCTCTACCCGAACGTCGACTTCTACTCGGGGATCATCTACGAGGCGCTCGAGATCCCGACCGACATGTTCACCGTGATCTTCGCCATCCCCCGCACCGCCGGCTGGATCGCCCAGTGGATGGAGATGAAAGACGACCCCGAGCAGAAGATCGCCCGGCCACGGCAGGTCTACACGGGCGAGAGGGAGCGCACCTACGTGCCGATCGGCGAGCGCCAGGGCCCCGAGAAAATCGTCGGGCCGCCGGCGCGCAGGCCGAAACGGCCTCGGCGCGGAGCGATGAGGCCTGCTGGGGAGGGGATCGGCACCCCTCCTCTCTCAACTTTTTCGTGAAGCGCCTGCGGGCTCCCGCGAAGAGCTGCTGGCGAAAAAGTACAAGCCGTTCGCAGGGGCGCCGATCCCCTCTGCCCGCAGCGCCCAAGGCAGGTCCGCGGGGAGGCTGGATTGCGTAGCCTGGCGCGGTGGCCGAGTGGAAGCTGACTGTCAGGCATGGGTCCGACGTGGATAGCGCGGGCTACGCGAGCTTGGAGGAGGCCGTGGCCGCGATGCGGGAGCGGGCGCTGGCGATCCGGGCGGAGGGGCCGGTGGGGCCGGTTGCGGGTTTCCGGGACTACGAGCCGCGGGACCAGGTCCACGCGCGGCTGCAGCTCTCGGGCGGCGGGCTGCTTCGGAGGGTGACCGCCGGGATCGATGTGCGCGGCAACGGAGAGTTCGTCCCCTACCGGGGAGGCGTGCGGCGCGAGGAGCTCGACCCGAGCGGCCACGAGACGCCGTTCGACACGGTCCGCGAGACTCTGGCCGGATGACCGAAAGCGAGATCCCCAAGGGCAGCTACGCCGCCGGGCGCCGTGTGCCGCTGCCCGCCGGCGCCCAACCGCCGTTCACCGTCTTCATAAACGGGGTCGAGCAGAGTGAGGACGCCGACTACCGCGTCGCCGCCGGCGAGATCGTCTTCAACCGCGAGATCGTCAAGGAGAGGATCGGAACCGGCCGCTGGCTGGCGATGTACCTGGGGCTGTTCGGCACCTACCGCAAGGATGAGACGATCGACCTGCAGTTCGTGCGCGACGGCAGGACCGAGCTGGTCTCCGACCTGCCGGTGAAGGAGGGCTAGCAATGGATGTCGGCTTCCTCCTGCTCAGCGATCACAGCGAGTCGGTCAACGGCAAGCTATACATGGTCGGCGGCGGCTGGAACGTCCTGCGCCTGCCCGAGCTCCCCCACGAATGGGGCTTCCACATCGCCCTCGGCCTCGACGTCGGCTGGGACGAGACCAACACCCACCACAACCTCGTCGTCAACGTCCACGACCCCGACGGCGTCGAGCTCGGCGAGGGCCTCGCGGTCGAGTTCGAGGCCGGCCGGCCGCCGGGCATGCCGGCCGGCCAGGAGCAGCGACTTGTGATGTCGATCGGCACCGCGGTCACCTTCGCCACCGCCGGCCCGCACGCGGCGGTGGTCCACGCCGACGACGAGGAGATCGGCCGCGCCCGCTTCTACGTCACCGCCGGCGTCCCGAACGGCCAGGACTTCGGCCCGGCCTAACCCCGACTGCTACTTGAAGACGTAGAGCAGCAGGAAGGCGACGAGGACGAAGCTGAGGCCGCCGAAGATCATGCCCTTGTCCTCGGCGACTATCGCCGCGGTGGAGCGGTCGTCGGAGCGGTCGTAGATCAGGTAGAGGTAGCGGAAGATGCAGTAGACGGCGGAGGGGATGGTCAACATCATCCTGCTCCCGATCAGCGGCGAGTTGACGGTGTAGATCGAGTAGCTGATCACGGTGCCGGTGGTGACCAGGGAGACCATTTGGTCGAGGAACGGCAGCGAGTAGTGCTCCAGCACCGGCCGGCTGCTCGTCCCCTCGTGCAACTCGGAGACGGCCTCCTGGCGGCGCTTGGTCACGCCGAGGAAGAGGGCGAGCATCCCGGTGCAGAGGATCAGCCACTCCGATGCATGCGCGTCGACCGCGTTTGCGCCGGCCGCCACCCGGAGGATGAACAGGCCCGAAAGCGTCATTACGTCGACGATCACGATCTGCTTGAGGCCGAGGCTGTAGGCCATCTGGGCGATGCCGTAGCCGACAACCATCAGGCCCACCTGCCAGTTGATCGTGGCAAAGGCGATCGCGATTGCCACGATCGCCAGCAGCGGCGCGATCGTCTTTGCGGTGTTCTCGGATAGCTCGCGGGCCGCGAGCGGCCGAAAGCGCTTCTTCGGGTGCTGACGGTCGAGCTCGACATCGACCAGGTCGTTGACGTAATACCCCGCACTGGAGATCAGGCAGAAGGAGACAAAGGTGAGCGTCGCCTCGAGGACCTCGTGGGGCTGATTGAACTTGCCGGAGAAGAGCAGCCCGGCAAAGACGAAGACATTCTTGATCCACTCGTGCGGGCGGCCGGTCTTGATCGCCGCGCGCAGCGGCGAGCGGCGCGGCACCACGGGCTCGTTCATGTCGACCACCGCCTCCTCGGCCGGGGCGACGGTCGGTTGTTCGGAGGTGATCGTTTCCACATTAAGGGGGCCCTGCCCAGCGAGATCGCGCATGGCAAGGGGAAGAGGGTCGCGAAAGGGTAGCGCTCAGGCCGGTAGCCGAACCGTGAAGCGGGCCCCCTGGGCGGGAAGGTTCTCGACGGCGACGCTGCCTCCCATCGCCTCGCTCAGCTCGCGGACGATCGCCAGTCCGAGGCCGGCGCCGTCGGCGGAGCCCCGGCCGGCGCGCTCGCGCAGGCGGAAGCGCTCGAACGCGTGCGGGATCTCCGCCACCGGGATCCCCGGCCCCTGGTCGGCGACGGTGACCTCGCCGGGTGCGGCGCGCAGCTCGACGACACCGCCCTCCGGGCTGACCCGGATCGCGTTCTCGAGCAGGTTGGAGACGACCTGCAGGGCGCGGCCGTGGTCGGCGGTCGCGGGCGCGGCTCTCTCCCCCGCCACCCGGACCTCGACTCCGGCCTCGATGGCGCGCGGGCGCAGGCGCTCCTCCGCCTCACGAACGACCGTGGCGAGGTCGACCGGCTCGCGCTCGACCTTCATCGCCCCCTGGCTGAGGCGGGCGAGGGCGAGCAGGTCGCCGACCAGGCGCTCCAGGCGCAGCGCCTCGCGGCCGACGACCCCGGCGGCCTCTCGCGGCTCGACCGTGCCGTCCTCGATTCCCTCGGCATAGCCTCGGATCGAGGTCAGCGGGGTGCGCAGATCGTGCGAGACGGAGAGCAGCACCGCCCGCTCGGCGTCGCGGGCGGTGGCGAGTCTGTCGGACATTCGGTTGAAGGAGGCGGCGAGCTCGTCGACCTCCTCGGTCCCCCCCGCCGGCACCGGCTCGGGGTTGCCGCCCGCCGCGACCTCGCCGGCGGCGACGGAGAGCCGGCGCAGCGGCGTCGTCAGGCGCCGGGCAAGCAGCGCCGCGACCGCGGCGGCTGCCAGGGCGGCGATGCCGCTGGCGATCAGCAGCGCCGACAGGTAGCGACTGAAGTCGTCGCCCGAGACGACGTCGGGACGGGTGACGAGCGCGACGCCGCCCGCTGAGCCCGCCGCGCCGCGTAGATCGAGTTGCGACCGTCGATCTCGGCGACGCCGTCCGCCGCTCCCGTCCTCCGCAGCTCTTCGGCCGCTCCGTCGGGCAGGACGCGGGCGGCGGCGGCCGGGGTCAGCACCCGCAGAGGCTGCTCGCCGGGTGGCGGCCCGGCGCCGACCGCGGGCGGCGCGGCAACGCCAGGGGGTCGGGCGCCCGCGGTCGGCGGAGCGCCGGTCGCTCCCGGGGCCGGCACAAGCCCTCGGCCGCCGGTGCCGGCCGAGGGCACCCGAAATCGTGGCACCTGTGTGGCGAAGGTGTCGGCCTGGCGCTCGACGTCGGAGCGAATCGTGTCGCGGACGGCGTTGCGCGTCAGGACGACGCCGAGCGCAAGAGAGGCGCCGACGGCGAGCAGCACCGTGCCGAGGATCGCGACGAAGAGCCGACCCCGCAGGGAGCGCATCAGGGAACGACCTTGTAGCCGGCGCCCCGCACCGTTTCGATCAGATCGGGACGGCCGAGCTTCGCCCGCAGCTGGCCGACGTGGACGTCGACGGTGCGGGTGCCGCCGGCAAACCCACCGCCCCAGACGAGCTCCAGCAAACGGTCGCGATTGAGGACCACCCCCGGATGGGCGAGGAGCGCCGCGAGCAGGTCGAACTCGCGCGAGGTGAGGTCGACCGGCGCGCCGCCGACGGTCACGGTGCGGGCGGCGCGGTCGAGCTCCACCCCGCCCGCGGCGAGCACTCCGTCGCCCGCGAGCGCGGTGTCGCCGACGCCGGCCCGGCGCAGGATCGCCTTGACCCGGGCGACGAGCTCGCGTGGCGAGAACGGCTTGGTGACGTAGTCGTCGGCGCCGGCTTCGAGGCCGGCGACGCGGTCGACCTCGTCGTCGCGGGCGCTGAGCATGAGGATCGGGACGCCCGTCCTGCTGCGCAGGCGCCGGCAGACCTCGAAGCCGTCGATCCCCGGCAGCCCGATGTCGAGGACGACGAGGCGGACGGGGTGGCGGGAGAGCTCCTCCAGGGCCTGCTCGCCGCTGCGAGCCCAGACGACGCCGAACCCGTCGCGCGTGAGATAAGCGCGAACGAGATCGGCGATCGCCTGCTCGTCCTCGACGACGAGGATGGCTCCCTTCATCCGGCTAGCTTCCCATCTGCGCTCCCGGCGGAGGCGGCGGCAGCTGCCCGCCCGGCCTTCCGCCCTTGAGGTCGCCTTTCTTGGGCACCGCCATCACCGCTTTGGCGGCCTCGCCCTCGGGGCCCGAGACGAGCACCTGCTGGCCCTTGGAGAGGTCGTCGACGGTCGACCCGCCGCGATTGTGGCCGCGCCCGGCGGGCGGGCCGGCGATCACGTCGGTGTCCTCGTCGAGGGCGACGGTGGCTTCGCTGCCGTCGTTCTCGGAGAGCGTGATCGAGCTCGCGTCGACGCTGACGATCTTGCCCTGGTCGAGCCGGATCACCTCCGCGTTACCTTCCTTGTCCTGGACATGCAGCTCACCGTAGGTGAGGCCTTTCAGGGGCGGCCCCATCGTCCCGGGCGGCGGCGGCCGTTTACCGGCCTTGGCGGCATGGTCCCCTTCGGAGCCGCCCTGGGAGTCATTCTGGGCCGCGGCCACGCCGCCGACAACCAGCGCCGCGGCGACGCCGATCGTGGCGGCCGACTTGGCCCTCGTGCGAGTTACCTCGAACATCGTGTACCTCCTTGTCGATTGCACCTGATGGAGGCGATGCTCTGCGAGGGGCGTACGGTCACCGTCAGGCGCGTGTAAGCGCTTCGTAAGCCCCTCTCCGGTGGGGTTAGGGGTCGATGAGAACGCCGGGGTTGAGGACGGCGTTGGGATCGAGCTCGGCCTTGGCGGCGCGCAGGGCGGCGCCGAAAGGCGCCGGGCGCTGGCGGTCGTACCAGGGTCGGTGGTCGCGGCCGACCGCGTGGTGGTGGGTGATCGTGCCGCCCGCTTCGATCACCGCCTCCGAGGCCGCCGCCTTGATCTCGTCCCACTGCTCGACCTCGCCTCCGCGGACCGCCGGCGCCATCACCGTGAAGTAGGGCGCCGGCCCGTCCGGGTAGACGTGGGTGAAGCGGCAACTGACCCGGGCCGCCCCGGGTCCCTCGGCGGGAACGTCACAGACCTCGGCGACCTTGGCTCGTGCCGCCTCCATCGCAGACGCGTGGAAGTCCTCGAAGCGGTCCCAGGTGATCGCCGACTCGAAGGTGTCGGAGAGGACCCCGCAGGCGACGAATGTGTCGCGCAGGTACGGGGCCATCAGGAAGGCGCCACGCCAGGCCCCGACGGCGTCGGAGTCCTCGCCGCCGCGCCCGGTGCCGCGGACATCGCCGGGGACGCCGCCCCGATCCTCGGCGATCTCGATCGCGATCTTCATCGGGCCCTCGACCGGGTGGTGCGGGGACTCGAACCCGAGGATCAGCAGATTCTTCTCGCCGGTCCCGGCGCCGGTGGTGCCCGCCTCGAGCGCGTCGAGCAGGCGGCAGTTGGCCGGGTTGAGCCCGGATTGCGAGATATCCCTGACCGCGCTCGCGGCGGCGAGGAAGTCGTCGAACTCGACCCCGCAGGAGAGCTTGAACCGCGGCCGCGGCCTCACCCTGACCCAGGCCTCGGCAATCACCCCGAGGATCCCCTCGGAGCCGATCAGCGCCCGATCGGGAGAGGGCCCGGCGCCGGATCCAGGCAGGCGCCGACTCTCCCAGGTGCCGCGCGGGGTGATCGCCCGCACCGACTCGACCAGGTCGTCGATGTGGGTGTAGAGGGTCGCGAAGTGGCCGCCGGCTCTGGTCGCGATCCAGCCGCCCAGCGTCGAGTACTCGAACGACTGGGGAAAGTGCCGCAGTGTGAGGCCGTGCTCGCGCAGCTGGTCCTCGAGGCCGGGGCCGGTGGCGCCCGCCTGGATACGAGCCGATAGCGAGGTCGCGTCCACCTCGAGAACCCGATCCAGGCGGCGCAGGTCGAGGCAGACGAACGGCCGCTCGCCGAGCCGCCCCTCGACGCCGCCGACGACGCTGGTGCCGCCGCCGAACGGAACGACAGCGGCACCCTCGGCCTCGGCCCAGCTCAGCACGACCTCGATCTCCGACTCGTCGGCGGGCAGGGCGACGAGGTCGGGCGGGTTCTCGAACTCGCCGCGGAAACCGCGCACCACATCGCGGTAGGCCTTGCCCAGCGCGTGGACGACCCGCTCGTGGGCATCGTCGGTGAACAGGTCGCCCAGGTCCGCCGGCGCCTTCAGCCGCGACCTCCGCAGCTCAACCCGCTCGAACGGCACCGGCTCCTCGACCTCGCCCCCGAACCCGAGCCCCTCCCGAATCCCCTTCGCCGCCTTCTCAAGCTCCTTCCGCGAAGGCGCCTGATCCTCCCACCCCCATCCCCAGTGCTTCTTCCGCCGCTCAGCCATCAGAAGCTGGCCGCGCCCGAGGCGATCGCCTTCGCGTACGTCACAAGCCGCTCGCGGAAGGACGTGGGGTGCCTCTCTGCCGGACACTTGAGCGGGCAAAGCCCGCGGGTCCGGCAGTGAGGTGCGCCACGTCCTACCAGTGGACGCCTTTCATCAGGTGCGCGAAGGCGATCGCCTCGGTGGTCGGCGCCTTGTCGGGAGCCTCGCCGCCCCCTTTGCCCTTCGCCGCCTGCGACTCGGGGAAGAGCCCGTAGGCGAGGTTGAGGATTTTGTCGCTCGTCTTCGGTGAAATCGCGTAGAGCAGCTCGCCGAGCGTGCCGAGTTTGGTCGCCACCTTCTTCGGCTGGCCGACCATCGCCCCGGTGATCATCTCCGCGGCCTCCTCCGGCGTGATCGCCGGGAAGACGTCGTACATCCGCGTCGGCGCGATCATCGGCGTCCGCACCAGCGGCATGTGGATGGTCGTCAGGTGGATGCCGTCGTCGATCACCTCGGAGGCGATCACGCGGCTGAACGCGTCCAGCGCCGCCTTCGAGGCGACGTAGGCGGAGAAGCGCGGCGGGTTCGTCTGGGTGCCGATCGAGCTGATGTTGATTATGTGGCCCGACTTGCGCGCCTGCATCGCCGGCATCAGCGCCAGGATCAGCCTCACCGCGCCGAAGTAGTTGACGGCCATCGTCCGCTCATAGTCGTGGAAGCGGTCGTAGGCGAGCTCGACGGAGCGGCGGATCGAGCGCCCGGCGTTGTTGACGAGGATGTCGACGTGCCCGTGGTAGGTGAGGACCTCGTCGGCCATCCGCTCGATGTCCTCGATGTCGGACATGTCGCAGCTGTGGATGTGGGCGATGCCGCCGGCTCGCTCGATCTCGGCTTTGGTCTCCTCGAGCTTCTCGACCGTGCGCGCGACCAGCAGCACGGTGGCGCCGGCGTCGGCGGCCTTGACCGCGGCCGCCCTGCCGATTCCCGAGGAGGCGCCGGTGACGAGCACGATCTTGCCGCGGACGGCGCCCGAGAGCGAGCGGTCCCTGAACAGGCCCGGGTCGAGGTTGCGCTCCCAGTAGTCCCAGATCCGGTCGGCGTAGGTCTCGAGCGGCGGCACCTCGATGCCCGACCCGGCGAGCGCCGCCTGCGCGTTGGTCGAGTCGAAGTGGGTCGGGTAGTTGACGAAGCTGAGCACCTCGGATCGGGATCCCGACCTCGCCCAGGGCGAGCTTCGCGACCCGCCTGGCGGGCGGGAAGAAGCGCAGGCCGGTCCGGACCAGGTCGGTCGCCGGCTGGGTGACGTCGGAGTCGAGGCGGTACGCCGCCCGCGGTGCGTCGGCCTCCTTGGCGAATAGGTTGAGCAGCTCGCCGGCGGTCTTCGGCTTGGGGTCGGTGAGACTGAACGCCTGCCCGTCGAGGTCGGGCTGGTGGGCGATGTGGTCGATCGCGTCGGCGACGTAGTCGACCGGGACGACGTTGATCTCGCCGCCCTCGATGCCGATCGTCGGCAGCCAGGAGGGCAGCAGGCGCCGCATGTTCTGAAGCAGCTTGAACATGTAATAGGGGCCGTCGACCTTGTCGATCTCCCCGGTGCGGGAATCGCCGACGACGATCCCCGGCCTGTAGACCCGCCAGGGCCGGACGCTCTCCTCGCGGACCACGCGCTCGGACTCGTGCTTGGTTCGGTAGTAGGGATGGGTGTCGAGCTTTTCGGCCTCCTCGAACATGTCCTCGCGCCACTCGCCCCGGTAGAGGCCGGCGGCGGCGATCGAGCTGATCTGGTGGAAGCAGCCGGCCTCGATCGCGGTCGCCAGTTCGACCGCGAAGCGGGTGCCCTCGACGTTGGCGATCTCCTGCGATTCCGCGTCTGCGGTCATGTCGTAGATCGCCGCCAGGTGGAAGAAGTGGTCGACCTTGCCGCGCAGGGTGAGGAGGTCCTCCTCCGAGATCCCGAGCCCCGCCTGCGAGAGGTCCCCCGCGACGGGCACGACGCGGGCGCCGTCCGCTCCCCAGCCGGTCCTCAGCTCCTCCAGGCGGCCGCGCGATCCGGCCCTGACCAGAGCGTAGATGGTGCCCTCGCGCTTCAAGAGCCGGTCGACGAGGTTGCGGCCGATGAACCCGGTCGCTCCGGTAACGAAGTAGTTCACCCTTCTTTCATACACTCATTCGAGAGATGGCGCAAACGGCGACCGTTGAGATCCAGATGCCCGAGATGGGCGAGTCGGTCACCGAGGGGATCGTTCTCGAGTGGCATGTCGCCGAGGGCGACTTCGTCAACGAGGGCGACACGGTCGTCGAGGTCTCGACCGACAAGGTCGACGCCGAGGTGCCGGCTCCGACGGACGGGATCATCACCAAACTGATCGCCTCCGTCGACGAAGAGGTCCCGGTCGGCGCCCCCCTCGCTGAGATGGAACCAGGCGACGAGGGCTCGCCCGCCGCCCCCGGACGCGAAGCGGAGGAGGCGGCGGTCTGATGGCGGAAGCCCGTCGCCCTCGCCCGACGACGATCGCAATCTGACTCCTTCGGAGGAGGGCGAGGGCCCTGCCGGCGGCGCCAAGGGTTCAGTCGCCGGGACCACGGTCAACGGCGATTCCCAAGACGTCAGGGCAACTCCGGTAGCCCGCCGGGTCGCGGCTGAGCTGGGTGTGGATCTCGGCGGTGTCGCCGGGAGCGGGCCGGGGACGAAGGTCACCAAAGAGGACGTGATCGCGGCGGCAAATGGCGGCGGCAACGGGGCCGCGTCCGGCTGGAGCAGGCGAGGCGAAGGTCCTGCGCGGGCCCGCCGCGATGCTGGCCAAGGCGATGGACGAGAGTCGCGAGGTGCCGACCGCGACCTCCTTCCGGACGATCGCCGTCGACACCCTCGACGCGAAGCGCAAGGCGCTGAACAAGGTCCTCAACGAGCGAGGAATGAAGGTCTCCTTCACCCACGTCGTCGCCTGGGCGATCGCCCAGGCCGCCAGGGGATTCCCGGTGATGGTCCGCACCTTCGAGGAGCGCGACGGCAAGCCGGTCGCGATCGAGGGCGGCCCGGTGAACCTCGGCATCGCCGTCGACGTCGAGCGCAAGGACGGCTCCCACAGCCTGATGGTGCCGGCGATCAAGGGCGCCGACGGCCTCGACTTCGCCGCCTTCCATTCCTACTACGAGGAGCTGATCAACAAGACCCGCGAGAACAAGCTGACCGCGGACGATTTCCAGGGCACGAACATCTCGCTGACCAACCCCGGCGGGATCGGCACCGTCGCCTCGGTGCCGCGGCTGCTGAAGGGCCAGAGCGCGATCATCGCGACCGGCTCGATCGCCTACCCGCCCGAGTGGGCCCATGCCAGCCCCGAGCGGCTGCGGGCGCTCGGCGTCTCGAAGGTGATGACGCTGACCTCGACCTACGACCATCGGGTCATCCAGGGTGCCGAGTCCGGCGCCTTCCTGCGCCGCATCGAGCAGCTCCTGCAGGGCGAAGACGGGTTCTACGAGACGATCGCCGCCGATCTCGGGATCGAGGCGGCGCCGATCGCCGCTGCCCATCCGGCCTCGGCCTCGGCGCCGCCCCTCGGAGTCGGCGCCCCGGCCGCCTCGACGGGAACGCCCGACCAGGAGCTGCTGCAGGGCGTCCAGGCGGCGACCTCGCTGCTCAAGGCCTACCGCACCCACGGCCACCTGGCGGCGCGTCTCGACCCGCTTGGCCGTGAGCCGAAGGGCGACCCGGCGCTCGAACCCGCCAGCCTCAACCTGACGCCGGAGCTGATGGCGCGCATCCCTGCCTCGATCCTGAGGATCGGCGTCCCCGGGGAGACCCTGCTCGAGGTGCTGCCGCGGATGCGCGAGACCTACTGCGGCACGATCGGCTACCAGTTCGAGCACCTCTCGTCCCACCAGCAGAGGACCTGGCTGCGCGAGATGGTCGAGACCGGCGCCCACACCCAGCCGCTCGACAGCGAGGAGAAAAAGCGGCTCCTGCGACGGCTGATCGACGTCTTCGAATTCGAGCGCTTCGTCGAGAAGGCCTACCTCGGCCAGAAGATCTTCACGATCGAGGGGCTCGACGCCGTCGTGCCGATGCTCGACGAGCTCGTGACCCTCGCCTACCGGGACGGGGCCGAGGAGGTCGTGTTCGGGATGGCGCACCGCGGCCGACTCGCCGTCCTCGCCCACAACCTCGGGCGCTCGGTCGAGTCGATCCTCGCCGAGTTCGAGGGCGCCAAGCAGATCGAGGCCGTCAAGGCGGTCGCGGCGATCCCCCATGGCGGCACCGGAGACGTCAAGTACCACTACGGGCACCAGGGCATCTACGAGACCAGCGAGGGCGAGAAGATCGCCGTCCGCCTCTACCCCAACCCCAGCCACCTCGAGTTCGTCAACCCCGTGGTCGAGGGCGCCACCCGCTTCATCCAGTCGGACTTCGAGGGGCCGAAGGTCGAGCACGAGCCCGGGCGCGCCGTGCCGGTCCTCCTGCACGGAGACGCCGCCTTCCCGGGCCAGGGGGTCGTCGCCGAGACGCTCAACCTGCGGGCGCTGAAGGGCTACTCGACCGGCGGCACGATCCACGTCATCCAGGACAACCAGGTGGGCTTCACCACCGATCCCGAGGACGCCCGCTCGACCCCGTATGCAGCCGACATGGCGAAGGGGTTCAACATCCCGATCGTCCACGTCAACGCCGACGACGTCGAGGCCTGCTCCTCGGCGATCCGGCTGGCGATGGCCTACCGCGAGCACTGGCAGCGCGACATCGTCATCGACGTGATCGGCTACCGCCGCTTCGGCCACAACGAGACCGACGAGCCCGCCTACACCCAACCGCTGATCGCGGCCAAGATCAAGGCCCACCCGCCGGTCTCCGAGATCTACGCGGACAGGCTGGTGGACGAGGGGGTCGTCAGCCGCGAGGAGGTCGAGCAGATCTCCAAGGATCGCCACGCGGAGATGTCGAAGGCGCTCAAGGACCTGCGCAAGAAGATGGAGCTGGGCGAATACGAAGACCCGACCGTGACCACCTCCGCAACGGGCGAACTCGACCGCAGCGCCAGCCCGCCGGTCGAGACCGCGGTTCCGATCGAGAAGCTGCGGCCGCTGAACGAGGCTCTGATCCAGGCGCCGGAGAGCTTCACCATCCACCGCAAGCTGCGCAAACCGCTGGACAAGCGGATCGACGCGCTGGAGAACGGCGGCATCGAATTCGGCCACGCCGAGGCGCTCGCCTTCGCCTCGCTGCTCACCGAGGGAGTCCACATCCGCCTCAGCGGCCAGGACACCGAGCGCGGCACCTTCTCGCACCGCCACCTGGTCCTGCACGACGAGAAGACCGGCCTCGAGTACTGCCCGATGCAGAACCTCGCGACCGCCGATGCGCCCTTCGAGCTCTACAACAGCCCGCTCTCGGAGACCGCCTGCCTGGGCTTCGAGTACGGCTACTCGGCGGCGACCCCGAACGCGCTGGTCCTCTGGGAGGCGCAGTACGGCGACTTCGCCAACGCCGGCCAGGTGATCATCGACAGCTTCATCGTCTCCGGCGAGGCGAAGTGGGGCCAGACCAGCCGCCTGACGCTGCTGCTCCCGCACGGATACGAGGGCTCGGGGCCCGAGCACTCGAGCGCCCGGATCGAGCGCTTCCTGGCGCTTGCCGCCGAGGGCAACATCCGGATCGCCAACCCGACGACCGCCGCCCAGTACTTCCACCTGCTGCGCCGTCAGGCGCTGATCCGCAAGCCGCGGCCATTGGTCGTCTTCACCCCCAAGGGCCTGCTGCGCCTCAACCGTGCCGCCGCCTCGCCCGAGGAGCTGACCGAGGGCGCCTTCCACTTCACCCTCGACGACCCGACCGCAGAGGGCCGGCGCGACAAGGTCGAGCGCCTGGTGCTCTGCACCGGAAAGGTCTACTACGACATCGACGCCAGCGAGCGTCGTGAGGCGGCCGAGACGATCGCGATCGCCCGGGTCGAGCTGATCTACCCATTCGCCAAGCAACAGCTGACCGAGCTGATCGCCTCCTACCCGAACCTCAAGGAGGTCGTCTGGGTGCAGGAGGAGCCGCGCAACATGGGCTGCTGGAAGGTGATGTCGCGCCGCCTCCCCGATCTGATGCCGGAGGGTGTGAGCCTCGAGTACGTCGGACGGCCGACCCGCGCCAGCACCGGCGAGGGCTACTCGATCGCCCATGCTCGCGAGCAGGAGCGCATCGTCCTCACCGCGCTGACCCCCGGGTACAGCGACTAGAGCCACTCTGGAGGTGGGTGTCGGGCACCCGGGAACCAGCGCCGAGGGTCCGATCGCTGGAGCAGGGTGGGAACTGGTTTGCCGCAGCTTGCTCGGGATGAACCACGACGTCGAGGGGCGGTGGGTGCTACTCCGGAGATGCCTCCCCACGGCACCGCGGAGTGGTTCTTGCCCCCGAAGGGGGGCTCCTCATGAGCCCCGCCGCAGGCGGGGCAATAGGCATCTCCGGAGTAGTGCCCGCCTCCCCTGGATATCGTGAGTCATCGATGGACGCCGTTCGCAAGCCGGTTCCCGGCCCGCTGTTCGTGTGGGTGAAACGACTCTCCTGGATCGAGCTGGCGATCTTCGGCGGCGCTGATCGCGTTCTGGATCGCGCCCGGCTTCGAGACCGAGACGATGCTGTTCGGTTGGGCCCACGGGCTCGGTTTCGTCGTCCTCTGCGTCGTGATCTGGATCGCGTGTGTACAGCGCGAGTCGCCGTACACGTTGCTCGCCGCAACCCTGACCCCGGTCGGCCCGGTCGGCAGTGTGATCGGGATCGGACTGATCGAGCGCCGGGGCTGGGGCATCGCAGATGGACAGGAACGAAATCCCCCCGATGGGGGTAATTCGCTCAAGACACCTTGACCCGCGCCTGCCAACGCGGTATAGCTAGGCGTGACTGTTCCCTTTGGACAGTCCCGTCCAGGGGGAACGGCCGCGTCGGCATCCCTCCCTGGCTACCGACGCGCTGGTGCAGTGAGGGTCGCGCGGACCCCCCTGCCTCCCGCGGCCCCGCTGCACCCTTTCGTTTTGCGGCCGGTGCGTACCTCGTGCGAATGCTCAACCGCGCAGGTTGCGCAGCACGGTCTGCAGGATGCCGCCGTTGATGAAGTAGTCGACCTCGTTCGGAGTGTCGAGCCTCACCTTCGCCTCGAACTCCACGTCCCCGCCAGCGTCGCGATGGGCGACGACGGTCACGCTGCTCGCCTCGCCGCCGCGCAGGTCGCCGACGTCGAAGGACTCCTCTGCCGCTCAGGCCGAGTGAGGTAACACTCTCGCGATCGGGGAACTGCAGCGGCAGGACCCCCATCCCGATCAGGTTGGAGCGGTGGATCCGCTCGAAGCTCTCGGCGATCACCGCCCGCACGCCGAGCAATTTGGTCCCCTTCGCCGCCCAGTCCCGAGAGGACCCGGATCCGTACTCCTTGCCCGCCAGGACGACGAGTGGGACTCCCTCCTCGGCGTAGGCCATCGCGGCGTCGAAGATCGTCACCTCGTCCTCGCCGCCCGGGAAGCGACGCGTGAACCCGCCCCGCCTCTCGACCAGGAGGTTCTGCAGCCGGATGTTGGCGAAGGTGCCGCGAATCATCACCTCGTGGTTGCCACGCCGAGACCCGTAGGAGTTGAAGTCTCCCGGCTCGACCCCGTGCTCCATCAGCCAGCGGCCCGCGGGGCTTTCTTTCTTGATCGCCCCGGCCGGCGAGATGTGATCGGTGGTGATCGAGTTGCCGAGCAGGGCGAGCACCCTCGCCCCGGCGATCGGCTCGATGCCGGGGGCCTCGGCCGGCATGCCTTCGAAGAACGAGGGGCGCCGGACGTAGGTGGAGTCGGGCCAGTCGTAGCGATCGCCCTCGGGCACGTCGACCGCCTTCCAGGTGTCGTCGCCCTCCAGCACGCCGCCGTAGTTGCGCGTGAACATCTCCGAGGCGATCGAACTGCCGACCAGCTCACTGACCTCCAGCGGGTCGGGCCAGATCTCGCGCAGGTAGACCGGCTCGCCGTCGGATCCGATTCCCAACGGCTCGCTGGTCAGGTCCACGTCCATGCGCCCGGCGAGGGCGTAGGCGACTACGAGCGGCGGGCTGGCGAGGTAGTTGGCCTTCACGTCCTGGTTGATCCGTCCCTCGAAGTTGCGATTGCCGGAAAGCACGGCGCAGACAGCCAGGTCCTTCTCCTCGACCGCGGCGGAGATCTCCGGCGGCAGCGGGCCGGAGTTGCCGATGCAGGTGGTGCAGCCGTAGCCGACTAGGTTGAACTGGAGCCGGTCGAGATACTCGGTGAGCCCGGCCTTGTCGAGGTAATCGGTAACCACGGTCGAGCCCGGAGCCAGCGAGGTCTTCACCCAGGGCCTGCGCTCGAGGCCCCGTTGCACCGCGTTGCGGGCGAGCAGCCCGGCGCCGACCATCACGGAGGGGTTGGAGGTGTTGGTGCAGCTGGTGATCGCCGCGATCACCACCCGGCCGTGATCCAGCTGAAAGGAGGTGCCGTCGCCGAGGGTGACGTCGATCGCGTCCTCGCTGCCGGAGTCGATCACCGCCGCCGGAGCCCCGCTGAGGGCTGGGTGCGGGCGGCCCGCCTCGTCGTCGTGGTCCTCGGCGGGCGGGTCCGAAGCCGGAAAGGACTCCTCCCCCGCCTCGTCGCCCATCTGCGCACCCGCCTCCGGGTCGAACTCCTCCATCGCCTCGAGAAAGGCCTCCTTTGCGTCGGCGAGGGGCACCCGGTCCTGGGGGCGCTTCGGGCCGGCGATGCTCGGCACGACGTCGCCGAGGTCGAGCTCCAGGGTCGTCGAGAAGACGGGGTCCTCGCCGCCGGCCTCGTGGAACATCCCCTGCTCACGGGCGTAGGCATCGACCAGCTCGAGGCGCTCGGTCGGGCGCCCGGTCAGCTCCAGATAGCGCAGCGTCTCAGCGTCCACCGGGAAGATCGCGCAGGTCGAGCCGAACTCCGGCGACATGTTGCCGATCGTCGCCCGGTCGGCAAGGCCGAGAGTTGCCAGGCCAGGACCGAAGAACTCGACGAACTTGGAGACGACCCCGTGCTCGCGCAGCATCTCGGTGACGGTAAGGACCAGGTCGGTGGCGGTCGCGCCCGGCGGCAGCTCGCCATCGAGCTTGAAGCCGACGACCTGCGGCAAAAGCATCGAGATCGGCTGCCCGAGCATCGCCGCCTCGGCCTCGATCCCGCCCACGCCCCAGCCGAGGACGGCGAGGCCGTTGACCATCGTCGTGTGCGAGTCGGTGCCGACCAGCGTGTCCGGGTACGCCTGCAGGCTGCCGGACCGCTCGCCGCTGTAGACGACCTGGGAGATGTGCTCGAGGTTGACCTGGTGGCAGATACCCGTCGCCGGCGGCACGACGCTGAAGTTGTCGAAGGCCTCCCGCCCCCACTTGAGGAAGGAGTAGCGCTCGCGATTGCGTTCGAACTCACGCTCGGCGTTGAGCGCGAAGGCGCGCTCGTTGCCGAAGGCGTCGACCTGGACCGAGTGGTCGATGACGAGGTCGACGTCGACCAGCGGGTTGATCTTCTGCGGGTCGCCTCCGATCTCGGCCATCGCGTCGCGCATCGCCGCCAGGTCGACGACCGCCGGGACGCCGGTGAAGTCCTGCATCAGGACCCGGGCCGGCTGGAACGGGATCTCGACGCTGGGCTCGGCCGCCGGGTCCCAGCCGGCGATCGCCTCGACGTCGCTCGCCGTCGCCGAGACCCCGTCCTCGAGCCGCAGGACGTTCTCGAGCAGGACCTTGATCGAGTAGGGCAGGCGGGAGAGGTCGAAGCGGCCGGCGAGCGAGTCGAGCCGGAAGATCTCGTAGGAGCGGCCGCCGACGTCGAGGGTCGAGCGGGCGCCGAAGGAGTCGCTGCTGGGCCATGCGTCCATCCTATGAGGCGGGCCGCCCGGCGAGCGGCGGGCCAGGGCGCCGCTAGCGTTTGTGGGGGCGTTGGCGAACGTGCTCGGCGATCGCTCGGCCGCCTTCTGGCCGGTCGAGCCACGCTGCGCGCGGACGGCAATGCTCGGGCTGGCCAGGGCGACGTGTGTCATGAAGCGGTCGACCGGCATGGGTGCGACGACGAACTCGAGCTTGTCGCGCTCGACCGCCCTGACGACCGCTCGGCGCCGACCTGCTCGGGCGAGCTTGTCCCCAACGGCGGCGGCGGCTTGGCGCCGACGTCGGCGAACATGCCCGCGTTGCGGATGAAGCCCGGCGAGACCAGCGAAACACCGACCCCCTTCGGCAGCAGGTCGGTGCGCAGGGCCAGGGCAAATCCGCGCAGGCCGAACTTGGTCGCGCAGTAGAGGGAGGTGCGAGGGGTCCCGGCCTTGCCGTTGAGCGAGCAGATGAAGACGAGCTGGCCGGAGCCGCGTTCGACCATTCCCGGACGACAGCGCCTGCGCCATCAGCATCGGTGCCTCGAGGTTGACGCGCAGCGCGCCTGCTGACCTCCTCTGGAGCTGAAGTCCTCGAGCAGTCCGGCGCCGGCCGATGCCGGCGTTGGCGACGAGCACGTCGACGTGGCCGGCCTCGGCCGCCAGGGCCTCGGCGGCGCCGGGCTCGGCGAGGTCGGACGGCAGCACCCGGTGGCCCTCGCCGGGCAGGCCCTCGGCCAGCGCCTCGAGAGCATCGCGCTTGCGGGCGCTGAGCAGGAGCTCGGCCCCGCGATCGGCAAGCGCTTCGGCGATCGCACGGCCAAGTCCCCCGGTCGCGCCGGTGAGCAGGGTCTTCCTTCCGGCAAGTTCCATCCCAGGGCGCAAGCTAGCAGCGATCTGGCCGACAGGATTCAGAGGTTCCCGCGGGACAGGAATAGCCGTCCCTAGTGCGAAAGGCCACAAAATGTTTGTTTTTTATGAGCAAGCGACCACACGATCGTCTACACTGCCGCCGTTCCAGATAACCGAAACGCCGAGTCCCGTGCGCACGAATGCGACCCGGGAGCGGGGGAACCACGTTTTCGGGGCTAATCCACTCCTCACGAGTGGAGGCGCAGGCTCCTATCGCGCCAGCCCGACAGCTAACCCCGTAGGCCGACGAAGGAGATCGGTTTGTTTTCGAACACCCATAAGCTCAAAGCGGGGCTAGCGGCATCGACAGCCGTCGCCGCCCTCGCCTTGATCGTTCCGGCGGGGGCCTCCGCGAACTGCGGCGGCGGTGGCATCACGCCTGCCGAAATCGACATCTGCACGCCGACGCCGAAGGCGCGCCTGCTCAAGAACGGGATGCTGATCCCGCCGAAGTCCGCGCCCGGCCGGGTCAAGGCGGTCATCGCCGCCGCCAACAAGATCCGCACCAAGCCCTACATCTACGGCGGTGGCCACCGCAGGTGGCGCGACCGCGGCTATGACTGCTCGGGCTCCGTCAGCTACGCGCTGCACGGGGGGGACTTCCTCGAAAGCCCGCTGCCGTCGGGGCCGATGGAAAGGTGGGGAGCCAGGGGCGAAGGCCGCTGGATCACCGTCTGGGCCAACGGCGGCCACGCCTACGCCGAAATTGCCGGCTTCCGCTGGGACACCTCCGGCGACGTCGGGGAAACCGGCCCGCGCTGGCATCCCGACCTGCGCGACAACGTCGGCTTCACCTCCCGTCACCCGCTCGGCTTCTAGGCCCACGCCTGAGGTCATGCTCCACCTCGGCCAAGCGGCCGGGGGGAGTTTGTCCTTGCTTTCCTGAACAGCTCGGATAAGTTCGGGGGGTAGCCACTCCAGTCCCCGACATCCGCTTGGCCGACCTCACCAAGCATTACGGCGAGGTCTCTGCGGTTGCCGGAATCGACCTCGAGGTCCGCCAGGGAGAGTTCTTCACGATGCTGGGCCCGTCGGGGTCGGGAAAGACGACGACCTTGCGGATGATCGCCGGCTTCGAGGACCCGAGCGGCGGCACGATCGAACTCGCCGGCAGCGACGTCCGCGGCGTGCCCCCGTACGAGAGGGCTGTCAACACGGTCTTCCAGGACTACGCGCTCTTCCCGCACATGACCGTGGGCGAGAACGTCGCCTACGGGATGAAGGTCTCCAAGGTGGCCAGGGAGGAGCGTGCCAAGCGCGGCGAGGAGTCCCTGGAGATGGTCAGGCTCCCGGGCTACGGCGATCGCAAGCCGGGCGAGCTCTCCGGCGGCCAGCGCCAGCGCGTGGCTCTGGCGCGGGCGATCGTCAACCGGCCCAAGGTGCTGCTCCTCGACGAGCCGCTCGGCGCCCTCGACCTGAAGCTTCGCGAGCAGATGCAGGTCGAGCTGAAGTCGATCCAGAGCGAGGTCGGCATCACCTTCGTCTACGTCACCCACGACCAGGACGAGGCGCTGACGATGAGCGACCGGATCGCGGTCTTCAACGAAGGCAGGATCGAGCAGGTGAGCCCGCCGTTCGAGCTCTACGAGCAGCCGTCGACCGAATTCGTCGCCGGCTTCGTCGGCGTCTCCAACGTCCTCGAACGCGACGGCTCCCGCTTCACGATCCGCCCCGAGAAGATCCATCTGCTCGAGGCCGGCCCCGACTCCGGCGGCCTGCGGACCGAGCGCGGCCGGGTTTCCGATGTCTCCTACGCAGGTATGGCGACCAGGTACACGGTGGCCCTCGACCGCGGCGGAGAGATCCAGCTGATTCGACAGAACACCGAGAGCGCGGCCCCAGACGCCGGCTCGCGGGGCAGCGAGGTTGTTGTGGGCTGGCGCCCGGAGCACGCGGTCGCCGTCCGACAGATGTCCAAAAACGAGGAGGGATCATCGTGAGAGAGGACGCACATCCGGCACGGACGGCTTGGATAGTCGTCGCCGGCCTGCTGGCCTTCATGCTGCTTTTCGCCGCCGGTTGCGGCTCCAGCAGCAACGACAGCACCGGCGGCGGCAGAAGAACAGCAGACGCTCGGCAAGGGCGAGGGTCAGGTCAACCTGATCTCGTGGGCCGGCTATGTCGAACCAGCCTGGTCGAAGCCGTTCGAAAAGAAGACCGGCTGCAAGGTCAACAACAAGGTCGCCGGAACCTCCGACGAAATGGTTCAGCTGATGCGGACCGGCGAATACGACGGGGTCTCCGCTTCCGGCAACGCCTCGGCCCGGCTCTTCGACGGCGGCGACGTCTCCCCGGTCAACGTCGAGCCTCGTCCCCAACTACGAGACGATCTTCAGCGACCTGAAGGAACAGTCCTACAACTCGTTCGAAGGCAAGCCCTACGGGATCCCGCACGGGCGCGGCGCCAACCTGCTGATGTGGAACAGCGACAGCGTCAAGCCCGCGCCGACGTCCTGGGGCGTGATGCTCGATCCCAAACAGGCGGCCAAGTACAAGGGCAAGATCAGCGCCTACGACGACCCGATCTACATCGCCGACGCGGCCGTCTATCTGAAGACGCACGAGCCCGACCTGGAAATCGAAAACCCCTACCAGCTCAACGAAGAGCAGTTCGAAGCGGCCGTCAGCCTGCTGAAGGAACAGCGGCCGTTCGTCGGCGAATACTGGTCGGAAGCGACGAAGCAGATCTCGGCTTTCGCCAACGGCGACAGCGACCGTCGGCACCACCTGGCAGTACCAGTACTTCGCGCTCCAGGAAGAAGGGAAGCCGGTGGCGGCGAGCCCCGCCAGCCAGGGCTTCCTCCCCTCCGAGGGCGCGACCGGCTGGTCGGACACGTGGATGATCAGCTCGGAAGCCAAACATCCCAACTGCATGTACATGTGGATGGACTGGATCGTCTAACCGAAGGTCAACGCCGAAGTGGCGGAATCTTCGGCGAGGCTCCCTCCCAGAGCCTGGCGTGCGCCCAGACGGCGCAGAAGGAATTCTGCGCGAAATACCACGCGGAAGACCCGGGTTTCTGGAAGCGCGTCTACTACTGGGAAACGCCGCTGGCCGACTGCGGAGAAGAAGTCTCCGGCGAATGCAAGGACTACAACGACTGGGTCCAGGCCTGGACCTCGATCAAGGGGTAGTTCGACGCTCGTGATTCATGACGACTGAGGCGGTCGTTCGGAGGAGGTCGGCGGGCCGCAGGCTCGCCGGCCTCTTCCACGGTCGCCCCCGTCTGCAGGTGGGGGCGCTGCTCGCCGGCCCGGTGGGCTGGCTGGTCATCGGCTATCTCGGCTCGCTCGCCGTCCTCCTGGTCGCCGCCTTCTGGACCGTCGACCCGCTGAGCGGCGAACTGGTTCAGGGCTTCAGCCTCGAAAACTTCGAAACGCTCCTCGACGAACCCGTATACGGGGACATCGTCTGGCGAACGGTCAAAATCGCGGCCCTGGTCACGCTCACCGACGCGATACTCGCCTTCCCGATCGCCTTCTACATGGCAAAGATCGCCAGCCGCCGCGGCAAGGCGATCCTCGTCGTCGCCGTGCTGCTGCCGCTCTGGTCGAGCTATCTGGTCAAGGTCCTCTCCTGGCGGACGATGCTCTCCAGTGGCGGGGTGATCGACTGGGCGCTGCAGCCGCTGGGCCTGAACGGCCCGGGCTTCGGCGAAACGGCGGTCTGGCTGGTGATGAGCTACCTCTGGCTGCCGTACATGATCCTGCCGATCTACGCCGGCCTGGAGCGGATCCCGAACTCGCTGATCAGCGCCTCAGAGGACCTCGGCGCATCCCCCTTCACGACCTTCCGCCGGGTGGTCCTGCCGCTCTCCTTCCCCGCCGTCGTCGCCGGCTCGATCTTCACCTTTGCGCTGACCCTCGGCGACTACATCACGCCGCGCCTGGTCTCCAACGACCAGTTCATCGGCAACGTGATCTTCAACAACATCTCCAACAACCTGCCGCTCGCCTCTGCCCTCGCGGTCGTCCCGATCGTCGTCATGGTCGCCTACCTGCTGGTCGCCCGCAAGCTGGGCGCCTTCGAGCACATCTAGGCCGATGCGTCTCTCGAGAAGATCGGCGTTCCTCCTCCGCGGCGCGGTCGCCATCGGCCTGGCCTTCATCTACATCCCGCTGATCGTCCTCGCGATCTACGCCTTCAACTCGAGCAACATCCTCGAATGGCCCCCACCGGGGCTGACGCTCGAATGGTTCCCGAAGGCGATCGAAGAAGAATTCGCCCGCGAAGCCTTCGTCACCTCACTCAAGGCGGGCGCCGCGGCGACGACGATCGCGATCGTGCTCGGCACCCTCGCCTCGCTGGCCGTGGCCCGCCACCGCTTCTTCGGCCGCGAGACGATCTCCTTCCTCGTAATCCTGCCGATCGCCCTGCCCGGGATCGTCACAGGGGTCGCCCTCAGCAACACCTTCACCCAGGTGCTCGGCGTCGACCTCAGCCTCTTCACGGTGATCGTCGGGCACGCGACCTTCTGCATCGTCGTCGTCTACAACAACGTGATCGCCCGCCTGCGCCGCCTCTCGCCCTCCTTCGAGGAGGCCTCCGCGGACCTCGGTGCCGACACCTGGCAGACATTCCGCCATGTGACCGTCCCCAGCCTGCGCAGCGCCCTCGGCGCCGGCGCGCTGCTCGCATTCGCGCTCTCCTTCGACGAGATCATCGTCACCACGTTCACGATCGGAGCCGGCGAAGAAACCCTGCCGATCTGGATCTTCCGCAACCTCTTCCGGCCCAACCAGCTGCCGATCGTCAACGCCGTCGCCGTGATCGTCGTCGTGCTCTCGATCATCCCCGTCTACTTCGCCCACCGCCTGACCCGCGAGGAGGGCGCCGCCACCGGAGGCCGCGGCGGCGGGGGCGGCAAATTCGAGGGCGGCGGCGACGAGACCACGGCCACAGCGATGCCCTGAGCTTCCAGCGACTGACGGGCCGGACACCCGCGACCCATGCTCCCCCCATTGCGCTGTTCCTTACGGTCGCCATAGCGCCATAAAGCTCAGTGGAAAGATCGCCTAACGCCCGGAGCAGAGACGGGGTCGAGGAGGCGCGCGATCTCTGCCATGGTCGCCTCAGGCCAATCCCGGAGGTCCTCCCAACCGAAGCGCAGGGTCGAATAGCCCGCGCGGGCAAAGACTCTGTTGCGGCGGCTGTCGCGGGCCAGGGCGCGTGGGTTGTCGTGAAATCTTCTGCCGTCCGTTTCCACTATCAGCCGCCGATCGCGCCAGAGGAAGTCGACCTCGAAGGTCTCGCCGTCGAGTTTCAGCTTTTCGTTGCATTCCGGAACCGGCAGTTCCCGCCGGGTGAGGAACGGCAGCATTCGGGCCTCCATCACGCTGCGCAGCCGTACCCCCGGCTTGTATCGACGCCAGTCGGTGAGAATGGCCCGCAGCTTTCGGCTCCCCCGGCGCCGGGGACCGGCCAGGATTCGGTCGATCTCGGGGACGTTGAGGACGCGCCGCACGGCAGCCTGCTCGATCGTTCGATCCAGAGACCGGCTGCCGACGATCCCGGCGACATCCACGATGGTCCGCGAAGGCGTCGTCACCGGTATGCCGTCCTTCAGCAACCTCTCGTCGCACTGCTGGGAGCGGCACATACCGGCGGCGGATCCCGTCGACCTTTCGTCCGACCCCGACCGGCGCGATCACGTCAACTTCGGCGGGCTCGAACTCCCACAGGCCCAGTAGAAAGGCGGCGGAACCGTGCGAGACGACACTGCCGGGCCCACAGGCGAGCACCGCCGCAAGGAGCCTCCCCTGCGTGCCGATCCGCCGGTGCCCGACGGCGAAGGCCCCGCGGAAGACGCGATGGATCCGTTCGTGGGCGAGGGCATTGGCGATTCCGGACTCCGTTATTCCAATGGTCCGCAGCTGCTGCCGTGAAACGAGGCCGTGCTGCCGCTCGGACAGGCGCACCACGGATGACCAAGGCCCACTTCCCCTGTTCCTTGCGGTCGCCATAGCGCCATAAGGAACAGGGGGATGAGGTTTGCCCCCTGTCGGACCCTACAGCGGGATGTTGCCGTGCTTGCGCTTCGGTTGTGCGACGCGCTTGGACTGCAGCATGCGCAATGCCTTGATCAGCTTCGGACGCGTCTGCCGCGGCTCGATCACGTCGTCGATATAGCCGCGCTCGGCCGCCGAATAGGGGTTGGCGAAGTGCGCCTTGTAGTCATCGATCAGCTTCTGTCGGCGCTCGTCGGGGGTCGGCGAGGAGGAGATGTCCTTGCGATAGATGATGTTGACCGCGCCCTCCGGGCCCATGACGGCGACCTCGGCGGTCGGCCAGGCGACGTTGTAGTCGGCGAGCATGTGCTTCGAGTTCATCACGTCGTAGGCGCCGCCGTATGCCTTGCGGGTGACCACCGTGAGCTTCGGCACGGTCGCCTCGGTGAAGGCGTAGAGGAGCTTGGCGCCGTGGCGGATGATCCCGTTCCACTCCTGGTCGGTGCCGGGGAGGAAGCCGGGAACGTCGGTGAAGGTGACGATCGGGACGTTGTAGGCGTCGCAGGTGCGGACGAAGCGTGCCGCCTTCTCGGAGGCCTCGATGTCGAGCACCCCTGCCAGGTAGGCGGGCTGGTTGCCGACGATCCCGACCGGATACCCGTCGAGGCGGGAGAAGCCGCAGACGATGTTCTTGGCGAAGTGCTCGTGGACCTCGAAGAACTCCTCGTCGTCGACGATTCGGGCGACGACGTCGCGCATGTCGTAGGGCTTGGAAGGGTCGTCGGGGACGACCGTGTCGAGCTCGAGGTCTTCGCGCTCGGGGTCGTCGGAAGGGGCGAAGCGCGGCGGCTGCTCGAGGTTGTTCGAGGGCAGGAAGCCGAGCAGGTAGCGGGCGTCCTCGAGGCAGCTCTCCTCGTCCTCGGAGGCGAAGTGGGCGACGCCGGACTTCGAGTTGTGGCTCATCGCCCCGCCGAGCTCCTCGAACTCGACCTCCTCGCCGGTAACCGTTTTGATCACTTCCGGGCCGGTGATGAACATGTGTGAGGTCTCTTTGACCATGAAGATGAAGTCGGTCATCGCCGGCGAGTAGACGGCGCCGCCGGCGCAGGGGCCCATGATCAGGCTGATCTGGGGGATCACGCCCGAGCACTGGACGTTGCGGACGAAGACGTCGCCGTAGGCGCCGAGGCTGACCACGCCCTCCTGGATGCGGGCGCCGCCCGAGTCGTTGATGCCGATCACCGGCGCCCCGACCTGAGCGGCGAGGTCCATCACCTTGCACATCTTCTCGGCCATCACCTCTCCGAGGCTGCCGCCGAACACGGTGAAGTCTTGGGAGAAGACGAAAACAGTTCTTCCGTCAATGGTGCCGTGGCCGGTGACGACGGCGTCGCCCCAGGGCCGTTTCTTCTGCATCTCGAAGTCGTAGGTCCGGTGGCGGACGAAGGTGTCGAGCTCCTCGAAGGAGCCTGGGTCGAGCAGCTTCTCGACCCGCTCGCGGGCGGTCATCTTGCCCTTCGCGTGCTGCTTCTCCACAGCCTCATCGGAGGCCGAGTGGATTGCGGCCTCGCGCAGCTCGCGCAGATAGGCGAGCTTCTCGTCGTGGGTTTCGGGATTCCGCTCTCGCATCAGCCGCGGGAGTCTATTTGGGGACGCTCCTCAGATGCCGACAGACGCGAGAGGGCCCGCGTGAGCGGGCCCTCAAGGTCCTCCCAGGCCTGTGGAGCAAGGATCAGAGTTCGGCGCAGACCGCGAACGCGGTCACCGACCAGTTCCCGGCCTCGGCTTCGACCTCGCGCGCGGAGGCAACCCAGCCGGTGTGCTTGCCGTCGCCGGCGATGAAGGGAGCGGACTCCGAGACGACGACTTTCGTGTTGGCGCCGTTCACTCGCACGCCGCCGCCGGTCACCTCCTTGCCGGCCGGGCAGGAGGCGGTGACCGTCTTCGCGTCTTCGGCGTCGGAGCTGCTGTCTTCGGTGACGAAGGAGACGTTCTTGACCAGCTGCGCGTAGAGGGCGGCCGAGAGCTTTTCCGCCGTGACCGCTTCCTTGGCGAGCTTGCCCGTCTCGACCGAGCCGGCCGAGATCTTCGCGCTGGTCACCGCGTTGTTGCCGAGCTTGGCTTCGGTGACGCCAAGGTCCTTCAGCTTCGCCGTGGTGACGACGCCGCCGCCGAGGTTTCCCGAGCGGACCGCGGCTTCGGTGAGCTTCGAGGTGCCGACCGCCCCGTTGGCGATCTTCGGCCCGGTCACCGCGCCGTTGCGGAGCTTGCGAGCATTGACGGCGTTGTTGCGCAGTTTCGGCGTATTGACGGCGCCGTTGGCGATGTTCCTCGTCTTCACCTCGTTCTTGCCGAGGCCGGCGGCGTAGGCGGCGCCTCCGAGGGCGATGAAAAGGGCCAGGGCGGAGAGCGCGTTGGCGACGGACAGGTGCTTCTTCAAGGGGACTCCTCCTCGTGGGCTATTGGAAGGGCTTGCGCTGCGGCTCGGCGAGCTCGTCGAGGAGCCGCTCGAGGTCGGTGAGCTTGAGGTCGGAGTCGGCCCCGGCGCGGATCTCGACCCGCGTCCCGAAGCCCTTCTCGGCCATCGTCACCTCGACGCCGTCGACCGACTCGACCAGCGCGGCGAGCTCCGGCTCGGACTTCATCAGCGTCCTCGAAACCTCAATCATGCGTGCGGCTTCAACCGATCGTCCACCGTTCCTTCCTCGCCAAGAAAGCTTTCGTTGACAGGCTGCCGCGCGAGGGCTACCTTCGATCGATACGGCAAACCTGAGCGATCACCCGGGGGGTTCAAATGGCTGAGAGCGTCAAGCGGCGGGTCGCCGCAGCAAGGTTGGCGGTGGCATTCGTCGCCGCCGGGAACGATCGCCGGGGCGACGGCGTGGGCGCAGGCGAGCCCCCCAGCCGCCCACGAGAGCGTTCTCGTCTCCTCCTACAAGCTGAAACTCGGCAGCGCCAACATCAAGAACGGCTCCCTCCTCCTCCAGGACTTCAAAGCCGGCCAGGTCGCCTCGCAGCGCAGCTTCTTCAAATTCAGATCGCAGGTCTCGAGCTGGAAAGCCTCGATCAAAAGCGAGCTGGACGGGGTTGCCGGCGACATCAACGGAATCAAAGGGGAGCTCGGCACCTACATCAAGCAGTCCGACGCCGACAGCCGCTACATCAAGATCGGCGCCGACGTCGTCGAGGGCGACGGCTCGGTGTTCACCGCGAGCAAGGCGATCCAGAAGGGCTCCGCATCGACGCTGCTCGAGGTCCCGGCGCTGGTCAAAGTCGAGGCGAGCGACACTGCAGATGAAAATCACGAACACGAGCGGCTCGCCGCTCACCCACTCGGCCTGCGCCGCCGGCTCCCCCGCCGGCGAGCTGGCCCCGGGGGACAGCATGGCCTGCCCGGCAGGTGACAACGCGCAGACCCTGCAGCTGATCGCGAGCAACGGCAAAGTCTCGACCCTGAACTTCAGCAATCTGGCGACCGGCGGCGGCTCACAGGCAACTGTCCAGATCCTGATCGGCCTCTAGCCGTTCGCGGCCGCGTGCGCGAGGTCAGGCTGCGGGTCGGCGCCGACGACCTCGAGGACGTCCTGGATGAGCTTCTGCCGGCACTGCCCGGCGGCGCGCACACGCGGCTTCTGGGCGCGGAGGTCGAGTTGGCCATGGCGAGCGTGCCCGGGTCACCCGACGAGGATGAGCTGCGGCACCTCGCCGGCCCCCGGCTGATCGACCTCTCCTCGGCTGAGGTCTCCGACGACTGGCGGGCGCGGCGCCTGGCCCGCTACGAGCCGCTGGTGATCGCCGAGCGCTTCCTGGTCAGGCCGGACTGGGCGCCCGGGGGGGCGGCACCGGGCCAGATCGAGATCGAGCTCGGCCAGCGCAGCGCCTTCGGCACCGGCCTGCATCCGACGACCCAGGCCTGCCTGGCGACCCTGGTCGAGCTCGACCCCGGCGGCTCCCTCGCCGACCTCGGCTGCGGCTCGGGGGTGCTCTCGATCGCCGCCTCCCGGCTCGGCTTCTCGCCGGTGTCCGCAATCGACGTCGACGAGGGCAGCGTGGCGGCGGCCGGAGACAACGCATCGCGCAACGGGGTCGAGATCTCGGCGAGGCGCGCTGACCTGACCGCCGAGCCGGCGCCGCCGGCCGCGACCGTCGTCGCCAACGTGCCGCCGGAGATCCACCTGGCGATCTGCGATCGCCTCCAGGAGGCCCCGAGGCAGGCGGTCGTCTCCGGGTTCAAGCCGGACGAGGCCGCGGCCGTTGCCGCCGCCTGGGGCGACCACGGACTGCGGGTGCAGGACGACGTCCGCGCCCAGGAGTGGGTGGCGCTGGTGCTGCGGTGAGCGAGCCGGCCGGCCAGCTGCGCACGGAGGTCCCCGGCAGGCGCCGGCGCCGGTGCCAGGACAGTGATCTCCTCGGGCCGTGAGGTCGAGCAGGGCGCCCGCTCGATGCTCATCCTCGTCGACGGCCTGTTCAGACTCGACGTCATCCCCCACGACGACACCGTCCAGACGATCCTCCGCAACCTCTCAGAGCTGCCGGTGGCGGAGCTCCGCATCCTGCCGGTCGGCGGCGCCCAGCTGCGCGAAGGGCCGGCGCCGATCGAGGCGCCTTCCACCGGCCGCTTCGGCGGCGAGGTCGTGCTGAGCGCCGAGGACGGCACCGAGCGGCCCGTCGCAAGGCTCCTCGTCGGCTCGGTCTGCCACCTCGAGCGCGGGGTGACCAGCTTCACCGCGCAGGCGACCCTGCTCTAGAAGAAGGCGCCGCCCTTGTATTCGCCGAAGACGTCGCGCATCGCGCCGCAAACCTCGCCGATCGAGGCGTCGGCGGCGAGCGCGGCCCGGATCGGGCGCAGGAGATTGCCCTCGCCGCGGGCGACGTCGCGCAGCGTCTCCGAGCTTCTCCTCGACGCCGGCCTGGTCACGGCGCTCCTTGAAGGCCTTGAGGCGGGTGAGCTGGCTCTGCTCGGCCTCCGGGTCGACGCGGAGGATGTCGACGTCGTCGACCTGGTCGGTGACGTACTTGTTGACGCCGACGATGATGTCCTGGCCGCTCTTGTAGCGCTCGTGGTAGGAGTGCGCGGACTCCTCGATCTCGCGCTGCATGAACTCCAGCGCCTCGACCGAGCCGCCGAGCCCTTCGACCCGCTCCATCAGCTCCCAGGAGCGCGCCTCGATCTCATCGGTCAGCGACTCGACGAAGTAGGAGCCGGCGAAGGGGTCGACCGTGTCGGCGACTCCGGACTCGTGAGCGAGCACCTGCTGGGTGCGCAGCGCGATCCGGGCCGAGCGCTCGGTGGGCAGGGCGAGCGCCTCGTCGAAGCCGTTGGTGTGCAGGGACTGGGTGCCGCCGGCGACCGCGGCGAAGCCCTGCAGGGCGACGCGGATGATGTTGACCTCGGGCTGCTGGGCCTGGAGGGTCACGCCGCCGGTCTGGGTGTGGAAACGGATCTTCATCGAGCTCTCGTTCTCGGCCCCGAAGCGCTCCTTGACGATCTTCGCCCACATCCGCCGCACGGCGCGGAACTTGGCGACCTCCTGGAAGACATTGTTGTGGCCGTTGAAGAAGAAGGCCAGGCGCGGTGCGAACTCGTCGATCTTCAGGCCCCGCTCGAGCGCCGCCTCGACGTAGGCGATCGCGTTGGAGAGCGTGAAGGCGACCTCCTGCACCGCCGAGCAGCCCTTCTCGCGGATGTGGTACCCGGAGATCGAGATCGTGTTCCATTTCGGCACGTTCTCGTGGCAGTACTCGAAGATGTCGGTGGTCAGCCGCATCGTCGCCTCCGGCGGGTAGATGTAGTTGCCGCGCGCCATGTACTCCTTGAGCACGTCGTTCTGGACCGTGCCGCGCAGCTTCTCGGAGGGGACACCCTGTTCCTCGCCGACCAGCTCGTAGAGGAGCAGCAGGACAGCCGCCGGGGCGTTGATCGTCATCGAGGTCGAGACCCCGTCGAGGGGGATCTTCTCGAAGCAGATCCGCATGTCCTCGATCGTGTCGATCGGGACCCCGGTGCGGCCGACCTCGCCGTGGCAGAGCGGGTCGTCGGAGTCGCGGCCGAGCTGGGTCGGCAGGTCGAAGGCCATCGAGAGGCCCGTGGAGCCGTGCTCGATCAGGTAGCGGTAGCGCTCGTTGGTGTCCTCGGGGGTGGCGAAGCCGGCGTACTGGCGCATCGTCCAGAGCCGGTCGCGGTACATCCCCTCGTGGATGCCGCGGGTGAAGGGCGGCTCGCCCGGCTCGCCGAGACGCTCCTGCAGCTCGGGGGCGACGTCTCCCTCCTCGTAGAGGCGCTCGATCTCGATCCCCGAGTCGGTGAAGACGCGGTCGTCGTCGGGGCCGACCTGGGGCGCGATCGTGCGCGGGATCTCATCGGTGCTCATACCCGAGAGGATATTGGCGCTCAGTCGCTGGCGCCGACGAGCCGCTCGATACCGGCCTCGGCGATCGTGCGACGAAGACCGTCCCCCAGCTCGACCTTCGGCTCCCAGCCGAGCAGGTCGCGGGCGCGGCCGATGTCGGGCCGGCGCTGCTGCGGGTCGTCGACGGGCAGCGCCTCGAAGACGATCTCCGAGCGCGAGTCGGTCACCTCGACCACCGTCTTCGCCAGTTCGAGCAGAGTGAACTCGTCGGGGTTGCCGATGTTGACGGGCGAGTGCGCGTCGGATTCGGCGAGTGCGACGATGCCTCGAATCAGGTCCTCGACGTAACAGAAGCTGCGCGTCTGCTCGCCGTCGCCGAAGACGGTCAGCGGCCGGTCCTGCAGCGCCTGGCGCAGGAAGGTGGGGATCGCCCGGCCGTCGTGCGGGCGCATGCGCGGGCCGTAGGTGTTGAAGATGCGAACTATCGAGGTGTCGACGCCCTGCTGGCGGTGGTAGGCCATGGTCAGCGCCTCTGCGTAGCGCTTCGCCTCGTCGTAGACCCCGCGCGGGCCGATCGGGTTGACGTGGCCCCAGTAGTCCTCCTTCTGCGGGTGGACCTGAGGGTCGCCGTAGACCTCGCTGGTCGAGGCGATCAGGAAACGGGCACGCTTGAACTTGGCGAGGCCGAGCATGTGGTGGGTTCCCTGGGAGCCGACCTTGAGCGTGTGCAGCGGCAGCCGCAGGTAGTCGATCGGGCTCGCCGGCGAGGCGAGGTGGTAGACGAAGTCGACGTCCTCGGGAACGTCGACGTACTCGGTGATGTCGACGTTGCGGAAGTCGAAGGCCTCGTCGCGGATGTGGTCGATGTTCTCCAGCGACCCCGTCTCGAGGTTGTCGATGCAGATCACCCGGTGGCCCTGACCCAACAGGCTTTCGCAGAGATGGGAGCCGAGGAATCCAGCCCCTCCGGTGACGACGCAGGTGCTCACGCGGGCCATGCTACAGACGCGCTATCGCAAGCGCCACCACGGGCGAATACCTGCAATTTGCGCGTATATAGACCTCCCTAACCGTCCAAAGAGGGGCGAGATCGGCCCCGTCCCGAGCTTTCGCCGCCAAGTTTTGAAAGACGTGCGTAAACCGGTGCAGGGAGATATAGCGAAGTGGTGATGGGCGATGTCGAGCGCAGGGAGGTGAGCGAGGCGGCGCGCAAGCGCGTTGCCGTCGAGATGCTGGCCAAGCACGAGCGTTCCCTGCGGCGCACGGCGAGGCGTTACTCGATCTGCGCCGCCGACGCCGACGACGCCTTCCAGCGGGCCCTGGAGATCCTCCTCCTGAAGGCGCCCGCCGAGGAGGCCAGGGAACTCGTGCGCTGGATGCAGACGGTGACCAAGCACGAGGCGTTGGCGATCCGCCGCAATCGCGAGCGCCAGCTCGGCACTCCGCCGCCGACCGGGTCCGACGACGAAACCCTGGATTGGCCCTCGCTGATTCCCTCCCAGGGAGCCGGCCCTGCCGAGCGGTTCGAGCGACGCGAATCGATAGCCCGCAGCCGTGAGGCTCTGAGAACTCTGAAGCCGGCTGAGCTGAAGGCCCTGACCCTGCTGGCGGAGGGTTACTCCTACGCCGAGATCGGCGAGATGACTGGGTTCAGCCGCACGAAAGTCAATCGCTGCCTGGCGGAGGGCCGCGAGCGCTTCCGCGCCTTCCTGACCCGCAGCGAGAGCGGCGGCCGCTGTGCCGAGCTGCGCCCCGTCCTCTCCGCCTTCTGCGACGGCGAGGCGAGCGCCGAGGAGGCCGACACCCTGCGCGAGCATCTGCGGGTCTGTGCGCACTGCAGGGCGGCGATGCGCGCCTACCGGGCCGCTCCCCGGGCCGTCGCGGCGCTGGCTCCGGTGCCGATCGTCGCCCGGCCGTTGCTCGAACGGGCTCACGAAGCCTTCGCCGGCCTGCAGGCGAAGCTGCCGGGGCGCGGCACGGCGCTCGGAGACGCATCGATGTCACAGGTCGCGACGGCCGGGGGCGCGCGCGGCATGGGCACCGCCGCCCTCGCCAAGGTTCTGGCCGTCTGCGCGGGGACCGCGGGCGGTGCGGCGGCCTGCGTGACCGCGGGAGTCGTCCCGGCGCCGCCGCTCGGCCTCGCTCCCGAGAACGCGGTCCGACCGCACCTCGAGCGGGTGGTCGGGCCGATCGACCGATCGGCGGAGCCCGAACAGGTCGCGGTTCCGGCCGCCGACCCCGCCACGGAGCCGGTGGTCGAAGCGCAGCCCGAGCCGGCGGAAACGTGCTCCGCTGCCCGAAATCGCGACCGGCACCGAGGTCGCAACGCCGGCAGCCGCCGCGGGGCCGGAGCCGGCGGCGCAGAGCCCGACCGCCGCCGGGGCGAGCGCCGGGAGCCCGGCCGGTGAGTTCGGCCCATGAGAGGTCGCTCCCTGCTCGCCTGCCTGATCGCCCTCGCGACACTGCTCGCCCAGGACGCAGCCGCCGCCGCCGCGGCGCCGCCGCCGCCCGCCGACCTGCATGTGCTGGACGGTGACGGCTGGCAGTCCGACGAGGTCTTCTCGATCGGCTGGACCAACGTCGCCGCCGGCTCCCCGGTCGCCGCCGTCCACTACCGGCTCCGCGACCCAGACGGGGCGATCGAGACCGGTCCGGTCCGGATCGGCTGGCCCACCCACTATCTGGAGTGGATTCGCGTCTCCGGTGCCGGAGCGCACACCTTCGAAGTCTGGCTCGAGGACGCGGCCGGCGCCGAGGGCGCCCCGGCGGCGGCGAAGCTGCGCTTCGATCCCGTGCTGCCCTCGGGCACCCAGCCCCTGCAGCCCGCCGGTTGGATCAGCCGCACCGAGCTTCCCTACGCGATCCACCTCGCTCATCCCGCCGGCCCGGCGCCGGTCTCGGGCATCCGCGGCTACGCGGTCTCGATCGACCGCCAGCCCGCGTCCAGCCCCTGCGCGGCGGCCGACCTATGCACCGACGCCGAGACCGACCTGCGCGGCGGGCCCGAAGACGACGCGCTGGTCGTCGACGATCTGCCGGAAGGCGTCTCATACGTTCACGCGCTCGCCGTCAGCGGATCCCAGATGCGCTCCCTGCTCGCCGGGCCACGCCCTGCTCAAGGTCGACAAGACCGACCCCGTCACCCGGCTCGCCGGCGCCCCGGATGGCTGGACGAACCGCGCCGTCGCGCTCGAGGCCACCGCCACCGACTCGGGCTCGGGAATGGCGGCCACGGGCGACGGGGTGCCTTTCACCGCGATCAGCGTCGACGGCGGCCCGCCGAAGGTGAGCCCGGGCGACTCGGCGAGGACGACGGTGATCGCCGCGGGCGTCCACTCGATCGCCTACTACGCCCGCGACGCCGCCGGCAACGTCGATGACGGCGCCGACTCCAACGGTCAACCGAACATGGCGCCGGCGACGGTGCCGCTGCGGATCGATCGCGAGCCGCCGACGGTCGTCTTCGCCGGCTCCGCCAACCCAGAGGAACCTGAGCTGATCGAGGCGCGGGTCGCGGACGACCGCTCCGGCCCGGACCCGCACCGGGGACAGATCGCGGTGCGGCCGGCGGGGTCCGGAGACCCCTACACGGCGCTGCCGACCCTTGCTGCCGGCGAGACCCTTCTGGCGCGCTGGCACTCGGATGAGTTTCCCGTGGGCCGCTACGAGTTCCGGGCGACGGCCTATGACGCGGCGGGCAACTGGGCCACCAGCACCAGCCGGGCGAACGGCGCCGCGATGGTGCTGCCGAACCCGCTCAAGGCGCGCGCCATCCTGCTCGCCGGGCTGGGCGGCGGCTTCGGCCTGCGGCAGGCAGGCCGAACGCTGCGATACGGGCGCAGGACGACCTTCGGTGGCCGGCTGGAGGCGACCTCGGACACCTCCCTGGCGGGCAGGCCGGTCAGGGTTGTCGAGCGATTCGATCCCGGGGCCGAGGTTCCGCGAAGGACGACCGAGGTCGCCACCGCAGGCGACGGCCGCTTCAGCGTCACGCTGCCGCCCGGCGCGAGCCGCGAAGTCTTCGCCGTCTTCGAGGGCACCGACACGGCCACCGGCACGGCCAGCCGGCCCCTGAGGCTGGGCGTCAGGAGCGGCGTCAGCATGCGGGTCTCGAAGCCGCTGGCAAAGGTCGGGGGCAGGCCCGTCGTCTTCCGCGGCACCGCTCGCCGCGGCACCCGCAGAGGTCCCGTCCGGGGGAGCGACGGTGGAGCTCCAGTTCCGGGTCGCCGGAGTGCCATGGACGGAGTTCCGAACGGTGCAGACCAACCGCCGCGGGCGCTTCCACTACGCGTACCGCTTCAGCGATGACGACAGCCGCGGCGTCCGCTTCCGGTTCCGCGCCTTCGTCACCGAGACAGGGCGAGTGGCCATATGAGCCCGGGGGCTCGAGTCCGGTGTCCGTGCAGGGCAGATAAGAGAACGGCCCGGGCAATCGCCCGGGCCGTTCATATGCCGCTCTAGCAAGCGGGTGCTGCGGTACTGCGTGAACCAGTTGCTGCTAGCGGATCGCGGCGAGCTGGTCGGTGACCTGGTCGACGATCTCCTGGGCGCGCGAGGTCTGCTCGTCGATCGCCTTGCGGACGCGCTGCTCGACCTCGGCACGGTTCTTTTTCAGCGTCGTCTCGACCGTGCGCTGGCGCTTTTTCGCCTCGCGCTCGACCCGCGTGCGGGTCTTCTTCGCTTCCGTCGTCGCCTTGCGGCGGGCGGTGGTGCCGCGACGCTCGGTGCGCTTCAGGGTCCTGCGCAGCTCGCTGCGGTAGGCCTTGATCTTTCTCTCGGCGCTGGAGCGGTCGGTGAACGGCTCGACGACCTCGCCGACGCGATCGGTGACGCGGAGGACGGCGCCGACGGGAATGTCGACGGCGGCTTCGGCGACGACCTGGGCCTGGTTCTTCTCGGGGGTGACGGCTTTCGCGGTGCTTTTCGCGCCGGTCTTGGCTTTGGGCTTACTGGACTTGCTCTGCGTTGCCATTGAAGATGAATCCCTTCGGTGGTCTTTGGAGTTCCTGCCTGAGGTGTTCGCGAGTGTAGCGAACATACGTTCTTAAGCGAACACACGTTCTTAACCGCCCACCCGCGATTGGTTACGGCAATCCCCGAATAAGGCATCAGGACCAGGTTCATCAGCTGCGGCTCCAGATCGAGGAGCGCCTGCTCGGGCGAGAACCGTGCCGGCCAAGACTGGACCGCCGCCGAGGGTCTCGGCAAAGAGAAGGCGCGATCGGGCTCGCGCTCGACGAGGCGCAGTCGGCTATCCGGGACACGGTGAGTTCGGCGTAGGTACGGTCGGCCAGCGCCAGCCCGGTGCCGATCAGCAGGCGCTCGCGCTGGTTCGCCTCGACGGCCTCGCGCGACAGCAAATGCCGGCCGGCGGGAAGCCTGCTCAGGCTGATTGACGCCTCGGGTGGCGTTTCTGTCAACTCAAATCCTCCTCCCCCGGCAGCCGGGATCGGGTTGGTGTCTTTCCCCGTTGCGCCTAGTCCGAAGGCGCTTTGTCAAGGCTGGTACGCCATTTGTCACACAGCGTACCTGGGCTGCCGAGAAAGGGCGACTCGGACGCCGAGGTCAAGTGAGTTACCCCGACGTCCGCAATCTCCCTTGCTTCGCGGTGCCGCCTCAGGGATCGGTGGCGACCGCATTTCGAAACCCCTGCCTCGACGGTTAGGGAACTACCGTTACGTGCGCAGGGAGAGAGAATGTAAAGGTCGGTACACGGAATGTCAAGTCCGCGTTATCCCGAAACTAGCGGTGCCGGTGGTGGACCCTGGACTTCGAGTGCGCGGTGCGGCCGCAGGCCCTCTTCGCCTTGATCCGTTGACTGGACGACCTTCCGTTCTGTCCCTTGAACGAGACCCCGACGACGGTTGCGTGTCCGCAGAGGTTGCGGGTGTTGACGAGGTAGCCGCCCTTGCCGCCGAAGATCGTCAGGGCGAAGTGACCGATGGGCGCGTCGGGAACAACCGGAACGGTCGTCCTCAGCTTCCCCTTGACGGTCGAGGTGTCGGCACGCGGCACGAGGTTCACCTGGCCGTTGAGGATGAACGCCAGCCGCGGCAGCCCGCCGGAGCCCGAAACCGCATATACGGGGCCTGAGAGCGGCTGGTCAAGGAGCGGGGTGGTCGCCGTCGCCTCGCCGATCGGAGAGCGGCCCGCGCATTCTTTTTCGGCGAGCTCCCTCTCTGAGCAGATGTTGCCGAGATGGCGTTGGTCGATCTCGAACGCGTTCGGCAGGGTCACCGACACGGACCTGATGTTCGCGTCTCCCGGACGGGTCCGAAGATCGATCTTCAGCTTCGGATTTGCGGAGCGCCTGGTGCTCTTCCGGTTGCCGACCTGTCGGAACGTCATCCTGGGCTTGAACGCCATCGTCGCGCAGTTGTCGGCGTGGAAGTAGGAGGAGAAGTCCGCAACCGTGCCCTGGTCGCCGATGCCCTGCGAGTCGACGCTGAGAGGATCGCAGCTCGTCGGATTGATCGTGAAATTGGGCTTGTCGATGTTGACCTGGATCGAGCGCATACGGATCGGGATCCCGCCGATGATCGAAGGCACCGTGTCAGACACGGCGCTGACCTGAGCGGTCTGCGGATCGACGTGCAGGGCGACCCGGACGACGACGACTCCGTAGTCATACGGGCCCGGCGAGCGCCGGTGTCACGGCCACCAGCGAGAGCGGCGCGCCCTTGAACGGGCCCGACAGGTACATCTTTCCGTAGGCGTGGAACGGATGGCTAGCCGGGACCGGCGGCGACGTTCGTCGTGCCGATCTGGGAGGCGGCCGGGCAACTCGGGACGTGCCTGCTCGCCGACGCCCGAGTTCTGGGCGGCAGCGGCGATTGCCGCATCCGGGCAGTAGCTGATGCCGCGCAGGTCGCCGGTGAACCCGGGCGGCATCCGGAAGTTGAGGTCACCGAGGAACTGGTCGCCGTCGTCGCGATCGAGCTTCAGGGTGAAGGCGCTGAAGGCGCCCGCCACGGAACTCGACGCGCCGGCTTCGAGGCGCGGGTGGAATGGCCGCACCTGCCCGGGACACGACGATCCGTGGGGGCCGGAGTTGATCGTGAAGAACTGGTTCGAGAACACTTCCGGGAGCGCCGCGTTCCAGGCGACGTATTCGGCTTCGGTGTTGTAGAGGTTGCAGGTGATCGGCGTCGCCATCAATCCGCGGTCCGACGAGAAGAGGTGAACGTTGTAGTCGTCGAACGGAACCTGGGGCAGGTCGGAGAAGTAGGCGGTGATCCGACCCGTGGTCGGGTCGGGTCGCAGAAGGCCCACAAGCTTCGAGTGGAGACCGAAGCCATCTGCAGTGAGGAAGATGCGGTACTGGTTCCCCGGCAGCGGCTCGCCGATGTAGATCGACCCTTCAAGCGGTTTCGGCAGGGCAACCGTGTGAATGCTGACCGTTCCGATCTTGGCGTTGTCCGGGCATTCCTGGGGTCCCTCGGTGTCGAAGTTCGCCTGGTCGTTGGTGCACGCGCTCTGGCCGTCGGCGGCGTCGGGGTTGACGGTCAGACCTTCGGGCAGCGTGACGACGGCCGAGCGAAGCTCCGCCGGTGAGACCGCAAAGCCGAGAAACTGTTTGTTTGCGAGCTCGAGGTCGAGCCCCGAGGCGGAGTCCGCCTCGTTGGAGGTCGGCCGGGCGTTGAGCACCGGCTTGAAGACCTGGTTCAGGCAACCTGTGATCTCGGGGTAGGAATCCTCCGCCTTGGTCAGGTGCCCGAGGTCCTGGTAGGTCTGCACTTCCAGCGTGGAGACCAGCTGTTCTCCCGTGCACTGGGTCGGGTTGTCCGTCAGCGGGTGAACGGCGTTCGGAGATTCGAGCGGTTTCGTGATGCAGGATGTCGTCTCGGCGCCCGGACAACCGGCCGGGCTACCCGGCGACCCTTTGGGGAAGCGCTGGGCGTCGTGTGTGCTCAGGGCCGGGAAGCCCCAGAACGTGAGTTTGGCCGAGGCGAGCGGGGCGATCTGGGTCAGGTTGGAGACGGTGAAGCGCAACCCGTAGTCGTCCGCGGTCCGTACGGTGACCGGGATGTTGATCGGGATATTCAGCGTCGGCACGATGAACGCGAAGGTCGCCGTCTGGCTGTCCGGCACGTCCATGTCGAACAGTCGGCGCCGTGCCGAGCGTGAAGTCGGGGTTTCCTTCGTAGTTCGCGTGCAGCGTGATCAGGCCAACCTGCGAGCTCGACGGGCACTGCTGCTGGGCGAAATCGAGAGACGTGCACTGCGGCACCGCTTCCGGATTTCCGAAGACTCCCTCCGGGGTGTTGAAAATCACGTTTCGCGCCGCCTCCGGTGCCCCCGGGCTTTCGAGGCTGAAGCTCGTTTCGATATCCGGGTGGCCGCCGGCTTCATGCGAGGAGATGGTCGAGCTGAACGATTCGATCTGCTCTTCGGCCATGGCGGGGCCGGCCAGGATGGCGCTTCCCAGCACCCCCAGCGCGCAGAGGACGACCAGGCGGGCCATCGGGCGGTTGTTCTTGATTCCCTTGCTCATCGTCTGCTCCTAGCCATGCCTGCGGTTAGTCGGGGTCACGTGGCGATGCGCCTTCCTCTTGTGGTGGCGGTGCGCCTTCTTCTTGCCGTGGTGGCGCTTGACGCAGCGCCCGTGCTTCCTCACGCGGCCGTGCTTGCAGGGCTTCTTCTTCGCCGCGCCTTCCGAGTGGTTGCCGGTGGCGCCGGCGAGGGTGGCTATTCCGGGTGGCGGCGGCTCCACCGTGCCCGCACCGTGGCACTCATCGGACGCTTTGCAGGGAACCTTGGCCGGGAAGTATTCGAAGCCGCCGCCCACACGGGCGTCGTAGAGCTTCACCAACGACCCGTTTTCGTCCTGGGGGACGAGCGTGTCTCGGGTGAAGAAGAAGGCGTCCTTTCCATCCGCGGTGACACCGAGCAGGCTCGAGTTGAACGGACTGAGGCCGGTGGAGATCAGTTCCGGGGCTTCATGCCCGGGGCTGTCTTCTCCGTACTCATAGGCGTCCGTCTTGCCGTCGAGGTCACGACCCGTGATCGCGTCGTCTGTGTTGAAGAAGGTCGTCCCGTCATTCGCGAGGCTGAGGCCCCTGGCGGCGAGCGAGGACTCGCCTTCGGAGATCGCGTTGGAGGGGTTGCAGGACACGCAGACGACCTCGCGGCCGCTGTCGTCGTAGCGGTAGACCTCGGTATGGCCGCCGTTGTCGAAGGTCGCCTTCAGCGGCTGCTTCGTCGGGAAGGCCGCGAACCTGCCGGACGGCGTCACCTGGAAGTCCTTGTAGCTGTGGACAGATGCCTGCGTCACGCCGTGGCGCACGAACGGGTTTTCGATCACTTCGTATTGGGCGGCAACCGGTTCGAAGCTGACCACGTTTCCAATTCCTTCACCCTGGCCCGCATAGATCCGTTCGTTTGTGGCGTCGACGGCTATGCCTTTCGCATATTCGATTGCCCCGGCGCCGAAGCTCTCGAGTTCGTTTCCTTCCGGGTCGAACGCGCTCATCTGTTCCCCGAAATACGGAGGGCTGATGGCGTAGACGACGCCGGTTTTCGGATCGGTCTGGAGATTGTTCACTTCGATGCCCGCCGCCGAAGGCTTTGCCGCCGAGCGATGGGAAGCTGTCGCTGAAGGAACTCGTGTTGAACTGCCGGACTTCTCCTCCGTAGTACGGGTAGACGTATACGTGCCCCTCCGCCGAGACGTCGATGTTGCAGAGTTCCCCGTTCTGGACTTTGATGCCTTCCTGGGCTTCGTAGCTCGTGTTTTTGACCGGAGTGCTCAACACTCCCTTGGGCCGGAAACGGTAGATGGTGTTCGAGTAACTGCCCACGTAGACGTCGCCGTTGGACTGGTCGACGGCGACTCCGCAGGCCTCGCCGAAGCCGGTCAGGGCGCCGAGCTGTTCGCCTTCGTTGTCGAACACCGCGACTTCGCCGCCGTTGTTCGCCACGTAGAGGTCGCCTCCGAAGACACTGCTGCTGCTGTCGAACGCGATCTGGTTTTCCCCGTATCCGTAGAATTCAGCGTAGATTTCGTTGGAACCGCTCGCCGGGAATTCGACGGGTTCGCCGTTGGCGTTCCAGCGGGTCACCTTTTCGTTGTCGCCGACATATAGTTCGCCGGTGTTCTGGTCGACGGCCATCGAGGCCGGGCTTTCGAATCCGCTCAGGAATGCCGGATCGCCGAGGGTGTGGGTCGGCGGCGGCGGCGGCGGCTTGCCGACGCTGGTGTCGACGGTGGCGACGAAAAGCGGGTCGGCACCCGGGGTGTCCGAGTAGAGGTTCGGTTGATCCTGTTCGGGTTGGGTCGAGCCGGTCGTGTCGAGGATCTCCGGCGAGACAAAGTAGATGACCCCGCTGTCCGCCGCGACTCCGCCGCCTCCGGCGATCGCGACCGCGTCGCAGTTTTTGCCGCCTTCGACCGAGTTCCAGCCGCCGGGCGGATTGCAGGCGTCGGTGTCGCCGGCTCCGGCGCCGGTGCGTCACGCGGGTCAGCGTGGCGGTGGCTCCCGTGACGTCGGCGCGGAAGATGTCGGCGCTGGTGTCGGAGTCCTGGTCGGACGCCGTCGTCAGCGGGTCGGGGGTCGTGAAGTAGACCGTCGAGCCATCCGCCGTCATGCCGTCGAAGAGGGCGCCGCTCGTCGTGCCCGGGGTCAGGTCGATGGACTGCGGGTTGCGTGCCGACGTGCATGTAGAGGTGGTAGTAGTCGTTGCCGTCGCTGTCGGTGGAGACGAGCTGGCCGACGACGACGCGCGAGCCGTCGGCGGAGACGTCGAGCTCCCCGACCCCGGGACCATTCTGAATGGTGGTTCCATTGGGAAGCGTGGAGACAACCTGGGTCGTGTGGGTCTGTAGGTCGCGCTCGTAGATCGTCGTGTCGGTGCCACTCGAGTTACCGGCGGCCTCGAGTTTCGCGACCGTCCCGAAGAGGAAGTGGTTCCCGTCCGCCGAGAATCGTTTGCCGACAAATCCGCTGGGCTCGGCTTCGGTCCCTTCGCTCCCCACCATGCCCTCGACCAATTCACCGCCGGGCTCTCGCACCGGGATATTCGTCGTCCCGTCCGCGAAGCACGGCGAGCAGATGTCCGGGCCGCCGAAGGCAAAGCTCGTCAGGAACGAGTTGGCTTCGAGCAGAGCGGATGCGAACGGACCTCCCGCGTTGGGATTGTCGGATGGAATTCCCACGTAGCTCGTCGACCAACCCTCCTGCGCCGCGCGTCGCGAGGTAGGGATCGGGGCCGAGATTGGCCGGGGCGCCGGCACCGGGAATCGCACCCGAGTGGACCGCGTAGAGCGCCCGATCGGAGGCATTCGGGTAACCGCCCAGCGGTTCCTGGCCCGGCGAGAGGTCGGATTCGACGTCATACCCGCCCGCATTGCCGGCCGAGACCAACTCGTATGCCCGACAGTCGAGCAGCAGCGCCGAGCCGGTCTGCTGGCGGACGTGGGCATTCGGGCACTCGTCGCCGAATTTCACCCGCGGGAACGTCGTGAAGAAGCCTTCCGTCGGCGCCGTGTAGGTGCCCGACTGGTTCGAGGCGACGATCCGGTAGTAGTAGGTCGTGCCCTCTTCGAGACCTTCGAGCTTCGCGGTCGTCGGGATGTAGCCGACTTCGCTGCCGACGCTGATTTCATCGCTCGAGGCGCACGGGTTGGCGGAGCATGGCTGGGTCCCATACTCGATGTGGTATTTGGCGGGGGCACCACCGGCGTCGACGAATGCATGGACGAAGGCGCTGTCCGCGTGGACCCCGGTGATGTATGCGCCTTTCGACGACGGCACGGCAGACGGGACGAACGTCCTGTTGCGGCCGATCACTTCCCCGTTGGCGTTTTTGACCGTGAGTCGGTAGTAGTACGTTTCGCCCTGTCCGAGGCCCGGAATGGTCGCGGTGACTTCCTGGCCGCCGGAGCCGCTGAGCACGGCACCCTGGTCGCAAGCGACCGTTTTGTTCGGCGAGAACTCGGTCGTCCCCGCTTCGAACACGCACGACGTCGTGTCGACCGAATCCGGGTTCACGGTGCCATGCACTTTCACCGCCGTCGCTTCGAAATTCGAGGCTGAGCCGGTCGCCACGTCGGGGATGGTCTGGGCCGGGCCCGGGGTGAGGATCTTCAAAGTCGACCCGGAGCCGTAGTAGATACGGCCCGTGCTGCCGTCGACCCGAAGCGCGGAGTGAAGGTCGTGGAGCCGGTGTCGATCTGCGCGACGCGATTCCCACCGACGTCGTACTGCGAGATGTACCGGCTTGAGGTCTGGTTCGTCTTGCCGATCACGTAGGCGTCGTCCGTGCTGCGGTCGACGGCGATGTCGCCGCTGAAGTCAGCGACGTCGAAGAGCTTGTTCGCGTCGTCGTCGTACTTGGTGGTGCCGGTGTACTGGCCCAGGTAGACGTCGTGGTTCGAGTCGAGCCCCCAGCCCCCTTCGCCGGCCACTTCGGACCTGAGCACCTTTGCCCGTTCGCCTTCCGCGGTGAATTCCCGCCAGAAGAAGAAGCCATTTTCTTCGTTCTCCCAGATATTCCCCTGATCGTCGATCGAGATGTTGAACGGACCGAACTGGGCGGGGGTGACGTCGGCGTTGGTTATCGGGAAATTTTCACCCGAGGTGGCTTCCGTGACCTCTCTGCCACTCGGATCGTAGGCATGAATTTCCGGATAGGTGCCTCCGGCCGTGGTGAGCAGGTAGATCCGGCCCTGGTGGGGCCCGTTGGTGTTGTCGACCGCGACCTTCGCGCCCGTCAGGGGATTGCTGTTCGGGGGGGGATAGGGGTTCGCTTGGATCGTCGTCGCGCCGGCAAGCTCCGGGGCGCTCCATGATGAAAGCGTTCCGTCCGGCTTGAACTTCGTGATTTCCGGGTATCGGCTGGCGACATACACGGTGCCCGTGTGTTCGTCGACGGCAATGCTGTTGACTTCGAAGCGGTTCGGATGTTCGACGATTTCCGAGCCATTAATCGTTTTGCTCAGCGTGTGGGTGACCAGGGACCGCGCGGAGGCCTGCCCGATGCCGATTGCCAGCATCAAGGCCGATCCACAGAGTCCGATCAGGGCCAGAGCGCGCAGTGGGCTCTTACGGGTGCTCGCCATCACTTACTTCGCCTCCCTTGCCCGCAGAACTCGCGTATGGCCTCTGCGCTTTGCCTTTGCCCTCTTCTTGCCACAGGGCGGATTGGTCGAAATGATGGTCTTCTGCGACCTGCCGTTCTGGCCGTCGAAGCGGACCGTGGCCTTCGAGCCGCTGCGGCAGATGTTGGTGTTGTTGACCAACAGGCCCTTCGACCCGCCGCTCAGATTGAGGACGAACTTGGTCACCGGCGTGTCCGGAACGCCTTCGAAGGTCGTGCGCAGGCGCGGGCCCTTGATCGTGTCGATCTTGCCCGCCAGGTCGACATCGATCTGGCCGCCGAGGTCGGCGACGATGTCGGGAAGCTTGTGCGACGAGGACCGCAGGTACACCGGCCCTTCCACCGGCTCGTCGAGGAGCGGCGTCTCGGCCCTGGCGAACCCGATCTGCGACGACGCCGGGCAGGCATTCGCCGCGTACTGGACTCGCGTGCACGGCAGGTTGATGTGGGCGTTGTCGATCTGCTCCGACTTGGGCAGCGCGACGGTGACCCGAGAGATATTGGATTCTCCCCGGCCCATGGTGACTTCGGTCCGCAGGGCCGGATGCTGGACCCGCTTCGTGCCGCCGCTGATCTTCATCCGCATCCTGGGGCCGAAGGGCAGGACCGAGCAGTTTGCGACCTGGAAGTGCGGCGAGAAGGAGGCCACGGCACCCTGGTCGCCGCTGATCGGTCGCGCCGACCTGGAACGGGTTGCAGTTGGTGGGGTTCAGCGCGAAGTCGGGGCGGTCGAGCTTGAGCAGGACCGAGCGAGTCCGGAGCGGAACTCCTTCCACGATCGAGGGGATCGGGTCGGAGGTAGCCGTTATCTGGGCGTTGGTCGGGTTGACCTTGAGCGCGATCCTGTCGACGACATCGCCCAGGTCATACGGCCCTGAGACGCCGGGGATGATGGTGACCAGGCTCAGAGGTCCCCCCTTGTAGGGGCCGGCCAGGTAGACGTTTCCCTGGGCGTAGAAGGGATGGCTGCCGGCGCCGATCCCGGCAATCACCGTGCCCACCTGGGAGGCGGCTGGACAGCTCGGGCTTTCGCGCTCGGCCACACCGCTGCGGCCGGGGTCCGCGGCCTGGGCTATCGCCGACTCGGGACAGTAGGGAACGCCCGCGATGGTCGCCGCGAAGCCGGGCGGCGTCGTGACGCTGACGACGTCCAGCGTCTGGTCGCCGTCCGGTCGTGTCAAGTTGACCACGAAGGGCGAGTGGGCGCCGCCGGTCTTGTTCGTGACGCCGGCCTGGAAGGTCGGGGTGAAGGGGCGCGCGGCACCCGGACAGGGAGCGCCGCTCGGCCCAGAGTCGAGCGAGAAGACCTGCGAGGAGCCCTGGGCGGACAGGAAGTCGTCCCATGGAGTGAAGATGCTGCTCACCGTGTAGGTGTCGCAGTGGGTCGCCGTCGCCAGCACCGCTCGCTCGGAGCCGAAGAGGTGGACGTTCAGGTCGGAGAACGGAGCCTGCGGCAGGTCGTCGAAGTGAACCGTCAGCTGCCCGGTCTGCGGGTCCGGCCGGGCGACGCCGACCAGCTTGATGTGCACGCTGAAGCCGTCCGCCACGAGGATGATGCGGAACTTTTCGCCGGGCTTCGGCTCGCCGATGTAGACATAGCCCGGCAGCGGCCCGGGCAGGGCTGCGCTCGTCAGGACCAGCGTCCCGATCTTCGCGTTCTCGGGGCATTCGGCCGCGTCACGGCTGCCGAAGCGCGCCTCCACGTCCGTGCATGCGACCTTGCCGTCGGCGGCGCTTGCGTTCAGCGTCAACCCCGGCGGAAGGGTGAGGACGTTCGCGCGCAGCTCGGACGGCGAGGGCACGGTCGGGCTCTGGGTCTGCGGGGCCTGAAGGTCGATGTCCAGCCCCGATGCGGAGTCGGTCGCAGTCGTCGTCGGCTGCGCGAACATGCTCGGATTGAAGCTGAGCAGGTCACATCCATCCGTCTCGGGATAGGTGGTGTCGGCGTGAGTGAACCCGCCGTCGTAGGAGCGCACGTCGACGGAGCTGGTCAGCGGGACGCCGCAGGTCGTCGGATTGCTCAGGAACGGAGTTTCCGGACTGGTCGACGGGACGGTGTTGTTGCAGTCCGCCGAGCCGAGGTTGAACAGCGGTTCACAGCCGATCGGGAGCCTGTCGTCGAAGTGGTCTTCGCTGGCGGGCACTCCCCACATTTCCTGCGTCACGAAGGCGAGCGGGAACGTGTGCTCGATGCCGATGACCTCCACGTCGAGCCCGTAGTCGCTCTCGGTCCTCGGGCTGATCACCTCGTAGACGGGCGAGCCCAGAAGCGGCGTGGAGAACGCGAGCAGGCCCGCCTGTCCCGGATGTGGGATCAGGTTGTAGACCGCGATTTTGGATTGGAAGCAGCCTCCGCCCTGACCGAAGCAATCCGTGGTCGGAAGTTCGGTGTTGATGTGGAGGTCGGCCGCACCCACCTGCGAGTCGGTCGGGCATTCGAAGTTTCCGAAGTCCTGCGAGCTGCAGCGCGGCGTCGCGTGGGGATCGCCGATGATCCCGGCCGGCAGGTGCATGTGCAGATCCGCCGGGTCGTTGCAGTCGCAGCTCGGCGCAGGGACGTACTCGGTCGAGCGGTTGCCCGTCCAGAGGAAGACATTGAGGTCCGGGTGCCCGCCCGCCTGCGTCGAGGAGCTCGAGACCTGGTAATCGATGATCGGTGACCCCGCCTGTGCGAGGGCCGGCACCGCGAGGCAGGCCGTGCAGGCGAGGATCGCGCCTATGAGGGTCTTCATCTTCGTCTCCCTGCTCATCGGGAAGCCCCCTGCGAGCGTCGTGCGTGGCGATGGTGCCTGCGCTTGTGCTTCCTGTGCTTTCTCTTCGTCTTCTTCGCTTCTTCTTCTTGGCGCTCCGTTCGGGCGCGGCGTTGCCGCCCCCGCCGAGGTTGTCACCGCTGCCGATCGCCGGCACGGCGGGTGTCTCGCTGCCGGGCCCGTGGCACTCGTCGGCTGCCTCACAGGGCTGCAGCGGTGCTTCTATTGGGAAGCCACCGCTGGTGCGCGCGTCGTAGAACTTGATGAACTGACCATTCTGGTCTTCGTCGACCAGATTGTCGAAGGTCGCGAAGTACGCGTTGACGCCATCGGCGCTGACCCCGATCAACCCGGCCGGCCTGGACTGGCCGCCGGCGGTGGTGGTGCTATCGAGGTCGGCGGTCCCGGTCGTGATCAGCTGGGGCCGGCCATCGACGAACTCATATACGTCCCGAAGTTTGTTGGTGTCATAGGGCACCTGACCGTCGGGCGTGTAGAAGAAGGTGCGGCCGTCATCGGTGATGTAACGCCCGTTGAGGCTTCCCACGACGTTGCCGGTCAGGGCTTTTCCTTCGGTCGGGCAGGACACGCAACGGATGATTTCGGTGGACGGCGTGTAGGTGTACATCTGCCTGAATTTGTTGTTGTCGAAGGAGGTCACCCGGTCGCCCGTGATGAACGCCATGCGGGTGTCCTGCGGGGTCGTCTGGATCCTGGTCAATTTTGCGGCGGTCACGTACTTCAGCGCGCCGTCGTGCCACAGGTAGAGGTTCTGCTCGCCGGCGGCGGCGTCGACGCCGACAAGACGCTCGGGCGAGTAGAAGTAGATGTCTCCGTTTTTCGGAGATGAAGTTGTCGGTCGGCGCGAGTTCGCTTTCGGGAACTTTGACGCTGCACTGGGTGGTCCATTTCGCCGTCGGTGTGCATGCGTCCGTATCGCCCGTGCCGCTTTCTCCGGCCGAGATGCGGGTCACGGTGTCGGTTTCCTCGCTCCACATGTAGAGGTCGGCGCTCGTGTCGTGGTCGTCGGCTGTCAGGTGTTCGTTGGAAAGGAAGAAGACCTTGGATCCATCCTCTGTCATTCCGACGTACTTCACCGGTTTCCCATTCGACACTTCGTACGTGAGCATGTCGTCGACGCGCATGTAGAGGCGGACCGGCTTGATCGGTTCAGGAGTGAACTGTTCATAGGGGCCACTGGACGTCGACATCAGGATGTGCGACCCGTCCCTGGACACGCTCGGGTGGGTGTCACCGGACCTTGGTTTTCCGGCGTAGAATTCCGTCGGGACGACGCCGGGGAACAGGATGAACTCTCCTTTGACGGAGACGTTTCCGGGCTCCTGGCCGATCGGGTCGCCGTTTGCGGCGTAGGAGATGATCTTCGTCGACCCCGTCTCGGTGTTGTAGTCGTACGCGGAGCCCGGCGCGTGGTCCAGGCCGTTTGGCGCGAAGGCGACGTTGTTTGAAGAGAAGGCCATGTGGCTGAAGTCCGGCGACGGTTGGAGCGCTCCCTTGCTGGCGTCCGCGCCCGGTATCAGCGACCAGCTGACCGGCCAGCGGCCGAGCGGGTTTCCGCCCGAGTCGAAGATGAAGGGGAGGTTCGTGGGCGGCTGTTCGACGCCCTGGAAGATGAAGTATTCGCAGCGGAAGACGAGGAACACCGAGAGCTGCGGGTTGGCGTTCTCGAAGCAGTTGTCCTGTACTTCGTTGCCTTTCTTGCCGATGAAGGACGTGTGCCATCCGCTGGGGGTCCGGGTCGCCGTGTACAGATCGTCGAGGCCGTTCGGCGGTTCGGTTCCCGTCAACACCCCGAAAGAGCCCATGAACGCGAGGCGGGCCGGGTCCGTCGCATAGGTCGAGACAGGGACTTCTTCGTTCGGAGTGAGCAGCACGTTCCCGGCGCTGCCCGGCGAGACGAGCTCGTACGCTCGGCAGTCAGGCAGGTAGTCGCTCCCGGTCGCCTGGCGAATGGTCCGGTTCGGGCAGTCGGGCGGAAAGAAGTTGAACGTCTGGTCTTCGGATACCGTCGTCCCAAGTTCGTTTTCCGCCACCACCCTGAAGTGGTATGTCGCTTTGACGAGGTTTTCGATCAACTCGCTGACGGCGACAGGTTCGCTGCCTGCGCCGAGGTCTTCGTCGGGGATCGGCACGTTGGTGCCGTACTGGGTCGTCGTGCCGTATTCGAAGTGGTAGGTGGTGTCGAGGCTGTTCGGGATGATGGTCGCGTGAAGGATCGCGGTCGTCGCCGTCAGGTCCGACGACGAAAACGAGTTGATGCTCGGCGGCGCCGAGGTCGTCAGCGTGAAGTCGCTGCCGGCGGCCCTGCCAAGTGCGTTGACGGCGACGACCCGGTAGTGATAGATGTGCCCGCTGCTCAAATTCGAGAGGGTCGCTTGGACATCCGTCTGGCTATTGATCGGCGCGGCCGGAACGCAGGGCGTGCTGTTTCCATAGGTGGTTGTCGGACCGAATTCGAAGAAACATTCGGTAATCGTCCCGGCGCCGTCGGGGTCCACGTGGCCCGTCACCGTAGCCGTGGACTGGGCGACGCTGTTCGGTTCTTCTGTCGTGACTTTCGGGACATTGAGCGGCGAGAAGATGGTGATCCGAGTCTGAGGTGCGCCTTCAGGGCGATCTGACGTGTACACGGTGTTGGTAGACCCATTGACCGCGACTGAGCGAAGATTGGAGGTGTCTTCCTCTCCAAACGTATGGGTGTAGACGCATCCGTGTTCACCCGGCTGCGTCGTCACCATCGAAGATTCAGGACAGGGAACGCCCGTCGGGCTCAGGGGGAACTTGCCGGTTCCGTCGAGAATGTATTCGGCCACCCTCCCCGCGTTGTTGAACGCTCCGAGGGAAGCCACCGTGAAGATCGTGCCGTTTACGGGGTCGACGGTGAACGCCTGCGCCGAGGTTCCCTGCGCTTTGCCATTGCCCGAGTACTGGCTGATGAGCAGGCACTCGCTGGGGACACCCGTGAACCGATTGATCTGGCGAAGGGTGGAGACTTGGTAGAAGGTCAGGCCGCTTGGTGAGACGGCGAGGCCTCCCTGATTCGTGCCTTCGAGGCAGCTGTTGATGGCAGGAAACAGCGGTTCACCGTTCTCTTTGAATTTGCTCACCTTGCCGTTCCCGTTTGCGCCACCGAGCACCGCGAGGTTTCCGTCTTTGTCAACCGCAACTCCGCCCGGATTCGAGAAGGGCCCTTCGTTGGCGCTTCCGACCCCTGTGAGGACGCCGCCGTTGGCCCAGCCGGTCTGAAGGATTCCGTTTTCGTCGTACTTGCGGACCGTACGGCTGTTGAACTCGGTCACGTAGACATCGCCTTTGGACGGCCCGTTGGATCCGTCCACGGCGATCAGCGCGGGCTGGCCGAGCTGCTGGGTGCCACCACCGTTTGTTCCCGGTTTGCAGATGTCGCCGGGGTTGACGGGGCAGACGTCGCCACCCGTCGTTTCGTTGACTTCGTCTCCGAACATGAGGAGGAAGTTGCCGTTGGGGTCGAACTTCTGCACCCGGTGCGTGTTGGGTTCCGTCAGATATATGTCTCCATGGGAAGGACCGGCCGAATTGTCGACGGCCATACCCCGTACGAAGTTGATTTCGTGAGTTCCCGCGCCTTCGAATGATCCGGTTTTCACGTGACCGAGGTAGTCCGCTGACGAGAGGGGCGTAAAGAACGCCAGGATCGCCAGCATTGACACTGCGAGGGCGCCCGTACCTGCAACGCGCGGGTTTGCGATCCTCAATTGCGCTCTCCTGTTCTTCTTCTCGGCCATCACCGGCTCCCCGACCTGTCGCTGTGACTCTTGTGGTGACCATGGTGCTTCTTCTTGTGGTGCTTCTTCTTGTGCTTCTTCTTCTTGACGCACTTGCCGTGGCGCTTGACGAAGCCCTTCTTACAGTGGAGTCGTTTCGGCTGTTCCACCTTCGGGCTCGGCGTCGTGAACGTCGAGTCTTCACCGCCGGTCGAGCCGACGGCGTTCGATGCAACGACGCGGTAGTGGTAGGTGACTCCGGGGGTCAGCCCGGTCAATGCTTCCGACACGGAGTGATCGGAGTCGTCAGAGCCGATCGCAGGGCTCTCGGCCGTGCGCGAGCCGTAGCCGCTGGTGGGACCGTACTCGACGTGGTATGTCGTCGCCGTGACGTTGGGGTTGACCTGGGCGGAGACGGTTGCGGAGGTTTCGGTCACGCCGGAGGCGCCCTCGCCGCTGACCCGCGGCGGACCGCCCGTCGCGAAGGTGAGGTCGGAACTGGTGGCCGATCCGTTGAAGTTGATCGCCACGACCTTGTAGTGGTAGGTCGTGTCCGGAAGGAGGCCCGCGAGTTTGACGTCCACGGGATGGGCGCTGTCATCGGCCGCGAGGGCCGGCCCGGGGATCGTCGTCTTTCCGTACAGGGACGACGTGCCGTATTCGAAATAGACGACCGTGGCGCCGAAGCCCGGTTTGACCTGCGCGTTGATCCTGGCCTCCGTCGCCGACCTCTCGGTGACCGAGGTGCCGGCGATCGTCGGCGCAACCGGCAGCGTCGTGACCGTCTGGTCCTGTTCGCTTTCAAAGGGCCCGCCCGGGCCTGTCGCGACGATCCTGTAGTGGTAGGTGGTTCCCGGCGCCAGGCCGGAGACCGTCGCGCTCGCGAGATGGGGCGTGGCATCCGAGCCGACGGATCCGCTCTCGGGCGTGCTCGACCCGTAGGCGCTCGTCAGGCCGTAGTCGAAGTGATAGGTGGTCGCCCCGCCCCCGTTCGGATTGACCGTGGCATTCAGGGTCACCGAATCCGTTTGGTAGTTCGAGGGCTGCAGATAGACGACCGATGGGAACTGGAAGGTTTTGAAGGTCAGCGTCGCTCCCGTCGAAACACCGAGACTGTCGCTCGCGATGATCCGGTAGCGGTAGTTCGCGTTGGCGACAAGCCCGGTGAGCTTGAGGCTGTGGATCTGGAAACCGACGGCGGAACCTCCGTCCGACGCGGGCATCGGCGTTGAGTGTTCGAAACCGGAGCCGGTCGCAAAGCCCCATTCGAAGTAGAAGTGGGTGTCTTCGCCGTTTCCGATCCAGGAGCCGTTCAGCGTGACCGAGCTGGAGGTGAGCGCGGAGACGGCTTCGGTGGTCAGTGCAGTGACGGCGTTTTGCGAGGAGAAAACGACGTCATTCCCCGGGCTTTCGCCTTTCGGGTTGCTCATCACCACCCGGTAGTGGTATTCGGTGTCGGACGTGAGACCCGTGATCGGTGCGCTGACCGCAGTGTGAACGGCGGGGGAGCCGGCGTCGGTGTCCGGGGTCGAGTGTTCGTAGGGATTGCCTTTCAGTCCCCATTCGAAGAAGTAGTGGGTGTCTTCGCCGTTGCCGTCGAACGAGGCTCTGAGGGTCGCCGAGCTGGTAGTGATCGGGGACGGTTCTTCCGTCAGCACGTTCTGGACGTAGTGGGGCACGAATGTCTTGTCTTTGCCGTAGCCGCTTCCGGTCGCATTGGCGGCGACGACTCGGTAGTGGTAGAGGGTCTCGCCGACCAATCCGGTCAGCTGGGCCGTGATGTTCGTGCTCGTGCCTTCGAGGTATGGGGTAGCCGGTTCACACGGCACCGAGCTGTCGTAGGCTTCCCCGCGCGGCTTTGCGCTGAGGCCGTATTCGACGACGCAGCTTGTGACCGACCCATTGCTCAGCGCTTCGACGCTGCCGTCGACGAGGCCTTCCCCGGTCGCGCTCCCCGTGGTCGCGCTTGGAACGATGTGCGAGGGAAATTCGTAGATGCGCCCGCTCGCCTGGGTGCCCGACTCCGCGTAGACGGTGTCAGTGGCTTCGTCGAGGGAGAGGCTGTTGACGCCGCCGGCGACCGCGACTTTCTCGAGCCGTTCGCCGTCTTCGGTGCCGTAGGCCTCGAACCCGCTTGCGGTGGCGACGTAGACCTTCTTCAACGCTCCGTTGACGACGATGTCGCGAGTTTCGGAGAAGCCGGACCCCGAGACCGGCGTCGAGGTCGTGTATTCGCTCGCCGCCGTGTACTTGTAGGATCGTCCCGACTGACTCTTGACGCGCGAAGTAGTCGTTGTTGGTCGGGTCGATCGCCAGTTGCGGGCAACCGCCTGCCTGCGGGAGCGATTTCAGCGGTTCGCCCTGATAGGTGAAGCGGCTGATCGTCGGCGGCTGGGGAAACTGGCTGAAGGCCCAGACGTCGCCGTTGGGCAGAACCGCCGTGCTGCAGATGCTGGTCGTGATTGCGGGCCAGCCGCTTCCGACTGCGGTTCCGTCCGGTTTGAACGCGCCGATTTCGGACGCCGACTGACCGCCGGAGATCAGGTAGTAGCGGCCTTTGGAGGGGCCGTTGGTGTTGTCGACCGTGATGTCGCTGCCCGAGCAGAAGGTGTTTGCGAGACTCGGGCTCTTCGGGAAACCGGGGAGCACTACCGCCGTACCCGGGCTGGTGATTTCGAGCCCGTAGACCTTCGTGTCCGAGAGCAGGTAGATCCGTTTTTCGGCGGCCTGGTATGCGATCCGGCAGCTGTTGCCGGTGCCGCTGGTGGGAAGGACTTCCTTCCCGTATGTGCCGAGGGCGGTCGTGTGGATGTTTTCGGCCGAAGCGGAGGAGGCGCCGAGCAACAGGCCGACGGCAAGGACCAGCGAAAGCGCACCGAGAGAACGGCGTACGGCGCTGGACGAGGTACGCGCCTGTCTCCTCTACCTTCACAGTCTCTCTCCTTGACGGTCTGAAAGGCCGTCTTCCTGCATTCCCTGAGTTCCCTTTGGAGTGCAGGCCCCTGGCCCTATGTCTTGTGCTGTCCCTGCCCGCTCCCATGCGGGCAAGCGCCACTGTAGCCAGCCCGCTCGCGGTTTTGTCAACCCTGGTACCCGAGAAATTGTAAAAGTTGGTACTGCTCGCGTCACCTCCAGTACGCCGGTTTTGTCAAATCTCGTACACGCCCGGCGGCGCCCGCGAGGGTTATCTTCTGCCCGGGATGGCGCCTGCGGAGCGAGGTCCTCAATCGGTCGAGCCTCTCTTCCCTCCGGTCACGGGAGGGCTGAGGGGTCTGACCCCGGAGCGGGTCTCCGATCACCAGCGGGTCCGGCTCGAGACGGCGATGGTCGACGCGGTCGCCCGCACGGCTACTCGGGAACCACCCTGCGCGAGCTGGTCCGACTCGCCGGGGTCTCGAAGTCGACCTTCTACGAGCACTTCGAGAGCAAGCAGGAGGCCTTCCTCGCGACGTCCGACGAGATCCTCGACCGGATGACGGAGCGGGTCGACGCAGCCTACGAGGCCGGCGGCGACTACCGCGAGCGCCTGGTCGCGGCGCTGGCGACGTTCATGGACCTGGTGATCGGCGAGCCCCGCGGCGGCGACCCTGGCGATCGTCGACATCATGACGCTGGGCCGGGCCGGCCTGGAGCATCGGGAACGCGTCTCGGCCGTATTCGAAACCGTGATCCGCGAGAGCTTCGACCGCTCGCCCTCGGAGGTCGCGGTGAGCGAGTTGACGGTGCGCGCGATCGCGGCCGGCTTTCGCGGCGTCGTCTATCGCCATCTGCGGGACGGAACGCCCGAGAAGTCTGCCGGGCCTGGTCGACGAGCTGGCGGACTACGCCCTCGGCTACCAGCAGCCCGACGGCGAGGCGGTGCTCGCAGGCCGCCGCCGCCGCCGAGGAGCCGAGGCCGGAGGCCGCCGAGGGGACCGGCAAGGAGCTTGACTGGGCCGAGCCTCCCGACAGCCCCAGCAGCCGCGCCGAGCTGACCCAGCGCGAACGGATCGTCCGCGCGGCCGGCAGGCTGGTGGTCGAGAAGGGCTACGAGGCGCTCAGCATCCCCGCGATCTCGGCCTCTGCAGGAACCTCCAACCAGACCTTCTACGAACATTTCGACAACAAACGCGAGGCCTTCATCGCAGCCTTCGACGTCAACGCCTCCGAGGCACTGTTCGCGACCACCAGGGCCTTCGAGTCGGCAGACGACGGCCCGGCGGCGATCGGCGCTGCCCTGCGCGCGATGCTCGAGCACATCGCCGGAAACGAGATCTTTGCCCGCCTCACCTTCTTCGATCTGGCAACCGCCGGCCCGGTCGTCCTCGACCATGCCGACGCGGCGATGGAAAGCTTTACCGCCTTCCTGCGCCCGGGCCTCGCCCCCGAAGAGATCGACTACGACCGCGTCTCCGGTGACCCTGCAGGCGATCGCCAGCGGCGCCTGGTCGGTGATCCAACACGAGCTTGCCGACGACGAGAATGGCTCGCTTCCCCTGCTGGCCCCGGAGCTCGCGCGAATCATCCTCAAGCCGGTGGCGAGGCCCGGCTAGCAAGAGGCGCGGCTCCCCCCGAGCGGGGCTATGAAACGGGGCGTCTATATGTCAACCTGAGTACATGGTTCAGGGGGGCACCGGTGACGCGACTCGACACGTCGGAGGCACCGAGCATCGGGGGCTGGCGCGGACGGTGACCGAACGCCGCCAGCGGGCAAGGCTCGAACAGGCGATGGTCAAGGCGGTCGCGCGCCACGGATACGCCGAGACGACGGTGGCCGAGCTGGTCGGTATCGCCGCCGTCTCCAAGTCGACCTTCTATGCCCACTTCCAGGACAAGGAAGACTGCTTCTTCGTCACCCTCGACACGATCATCGACGAAGTCAGCGCCAGGGTCGGCGTTGCATACCGCTCCCAGTCGGGCCTCGAGCAGAGTCTCGCCGCGGCGCTCTCGAAGTTCGCCGACTTCTTGGTCGGCGAATCGGAGGCCGCTTCCCTGGTCGTCGTCCACTCGCTCAGCCTTGGAGCGGCAGCCGTTCCCCACATAGAACGCGGCGGCGAGGCCTTCGAACTGACCTTGCGCCACAGCCTCGCCCGCGAGGATTTCCAGAGCGGAAGGCCGTCGGAGCTCGCCGTGCGCGCGATCGTCGGCGGCATCCGCACCGTCATCTACAGGTGCCTGCGGGCGGGCCGGCCGGAGGACTTCGCCGACTCGCTGGAGCCGCTGCTGGCGTGGGCGCTCTCCTACGTCTCGGAGAAGTCGGGGACCTACCCGGTGGCCGAACGACCACTTCCAAAGGGCGCTCTCGAGAACCCAGATCCGGACTACATCCCCTGGAGCGAGCCCGCCGACAGCCCGCTCAGCCGCTCGCGGCTGAGCCAGCGGCAGCGAATCCTCCGCGCGACCGCCCAGCAGGCGGCGCGGGTCGGGTACCCCAACCTCACGATCCCGGCAATCTCAACCGCGGCGGGCACCTCGAACCAGACCTTCTACGAGCACTTCCAGGGCAAGGAGCAGGCGTTTATCTCGGCCTTCGAGAAAGTCGCGAAACGTGCGATGGCGGCGGTCTTCGCCGCCGCCCTGCAGGAGACCGAGTGGCGCGCCGTCGTCGAAGCCGGATTGCGCGGATTCCTCGAGTACCTGGCCTACGAACCGCTCTTCGGCAGGCTCGCCTTCTTCGAGCTGACCACCGCCGGGCCGACGGCGCTGGAGCACGGCGACGCCACCAGTCAGACCTTCACTGGATTTCTCGCACCGGAGGCCCTGCCACCTGGCATCCCGCCCCTGCCCGAGGTTCAGGTCGAAGCGATCGGTGGCGCGATCTGGTGGACGATCGGATGCGAGATCGCCGCCGGAAACGTCGCCTCCCTCCCCGATCTGGCACCCAGTGTCTGCGACATCCTCTTCGTGCCTCTCTCGGCACGCGGAACCTGAGGCTTCAGATCGCAGCTATCCGCCTGGCGTCGTCGCGCCCGAGGTAGGGGGTGAGGAGTATCTCGACCAGTTCCGATGCGAGCTCCGGCACCGCCAACCGCTCTTCGGCGAGCAGCGAGGTGTAGACGAGGTAGGCGGCCCCTCCGATCAGGACCGGCTCGGTCACCGCGGGGAGCAGGTTCGCCTCCGGAAGGTGCTCACGACCCTCGCGCAGGATCGGGACCATGCGTTCGAGTGCGGAGGCGTGGCGCTCGGCCATCACCGGTCCGGCGACGAGCACGTCGACCGCGAAAAATCGTGCGCGGCTCGCCGTTTCGCCGACGAACTCGAGCGCTGCAATTACCCCGTCCCTGACCCGCAGTGGCCATTCCTGATCGCGGTCGAGCGAGTCGATGGCCTCCGCCAGCAGGCGGTCGATGAAAGCGTCGTGGGCCGCGCCAAGGCACTGGCGCTTGTTGGCGAAGTGCGAGTAGAAGACCGAACGGGGAACTCCCGCCGCCGCGGTCACCTCATTGATCGTCGTCCGCGCGTAGCCGCGTTCGGCTGCGACCTTCGTAAAAGCGTCGATCAGTCGCATGCGCCTGGCCTGCGACTCCGGGCTCCCTGCTCCGTTTTCGCCTGCGCTCCGCTCGCGACCGCCGACCGCGCGGCGTCGAGGATCCCCTGTCACGGCGCCGCAGCTTATGCAGTTGGGCGAAGGGATGTCAAGGCCGGTACATAGACCGGGCCCGACTTTCGGATCAGGCCGCGACGAGTCGCGCGCGGTCGGTGCCGATATAGGGAGTGAGAATCATCTCCACCGCTTCGGCCCTGATCTCCGACAGCCGGTCGCTGTCTTCTCCGAGAACGTAGGTGGTCGCAAGCATCACGACCCCGGCGACGAGAGCGCGCTCCATCGCATCGGGTAGGTCGGCGGCCCCGGGGTAGAGCAGACGACCCTGCTTCAGATGCAGGGCGGCTCGATCGATCGAGGCGATCTTGCGCTCCATTCCAGCCGGCCCCGTCCGCACCGCATCGACGGCAAATAGCCTTGTCACCGGCTCCAGTTCGGCGATGAACTCGAAGCCGGCATCGATCGACGCCCTGACCTTCTCAGGCCACTCGTCGGTATCGGCACAGGCCTCGTCGATGTGTTCCAACAGGCGTTCGAGGAACTCGTCGAAGGCCGCGAGCACACACTGATCGAGATTGTCGAAGTGGCGATAGAACCGATCGACGGTGAGGCCGGAGGCGCGAGCCACCAACTCAGGGTCGAGTCCCTGCAATCCGCGCTCGGTGGCGACTCGCGTGACCGCGTCGGTAAGGCGCTCCCGTTCCCTGAAGGGCGCCCTGACGCCCTCGCCGCCGGCTGGATCTCTCCTAACTACAACATCCGGCATGAATCGAGAATAACGACATACCAGCCCATGTCAAGACTCGTACTCGGGGAGCGGTGCGGCCTCGATCAGCCCGCCGCTGCGACGATCTCCATCCCCTTCGGGCCCGAGGCGGCGCAGATCGGGTAGCGGGCGGCGAGCCCGAGGTCGGCTTGCTCGAGGTCCAGCTTGCCGAACGCCACCTCGCCGCCGGCCTCGCGGACGATCAGCTGCGCGGCGGCGACGTCGACCGAGCGGCAGGGGCGGAGGCAGGTCATCGCGTCGAAGCGGCCGGCGGCGACGTAGGAGGCGGTGATCGCCAGCGAGCCGACCACGCGCAGGCGGTAGACCTTCCCCTTCAGTGCCTCGAGGACCGGCAGCGCCCATTCCGGCTCCGCCGACTCGAGGCCGAGCAGCTCGAGCTTCTCGCGATCCTCGCCGACCTCGATCCGCTCCCCGTCGAGGGCCGCACCCCCGCCCCGGGTCGCGACTGAACTCCTCGCCGGCTCCGAAGTCGTGGACGTATCCGAACTCGACGTCGGCCATCGAGGGCCCCGACGCGACCGCGATGCTGAGGCTGTGCGCGGGCAACGTGCGGCGCGCGTTGAGGGAGCCGTCGATCGGGTCGATCACGACCCGCGCCTCTCCGCCCGAGCCGAAGGCGACCTCGCCTCGCTCCTCGGAGATTGCGACGAAGGAGGCGCCCTCGGCGGCCAGGGCCTCGAGCTCGGCGAAGACGGCGTCCTCGCAGCGACGGTCGATCGCCAGGGTGCGGTCGCCACCCTCGCCGACGCCCTCGTAGACGGTCCGCGCCTCGATCCCGCGGACCTCGTCGAACACCTGCCGGTGCGCGGCCGCCGCGCGGCGGCAGATTCCCAGCCAGTCTGCGGAGAAAACGTCCATTGCCCGGATGCTATGGGGCAGTAGCGTTGGGTGATGGACCTGACCCCTCCCCAGACCCGCGCAATCGCCTGGGAAAAGGGGTCTCTGATCGTCAGCGGAGCGCCCGGATCGGGCAAGATCGGAGGTGCTCGCGCGCAGGGTCGCGCGGCTCGCCGCGGACGGGCTCGGCCCCGAGCGACGTCCTCGTGATCACCTCGACCCGGGCCACCGCGAAACAGCTCCAGCGCCGGGTCGAGTCCCTGCTCGACGGCCCCTACGAGGAGCTCCGGATCGGGACCTGGGAGTCGGTCGCCGAGCGCCTGCTGCGCGACGACCTGACCGAAGCGGCCGGGCTCGACCCGTTCTTCGACGTCCTCGGCCGGGCCGAGCGCCTGGCGATGCTGCTCGACCGCTTCGACGAGCTGCCGATGCGCAGCCACGAGATCCGCGGCAACCCTGCCGGGCTCCTCGCCCGCCTGCTCGAGCGGATCGACGCGCTCAAGGCGGGCGCCGAGCAACCCGATCCGGAACTCGCCCGGCTCTGTGCCGCGCACGACCGCATCCTCGCCGAGAGCGGCGCGATCGACCGCGGCGATCTCTTCCTGATCCTCAACCGCCTCCTCGCCGAGCGGCCCGAGGTGCGCGACGCGATCGCCGCCCGCTTCCCGCAGGTGATGGTCGACGAGTACGAGGAGACCACTCCGGCCCAGCGGGCGGTCCTCGGCTCACTCGGTGTGGAAGGCCTGGTCTATGCGGATTCCTCCGCGGCGGGGGGCGGCGGGGATGAGGGGGTCGAGGACAGCTCGGCCCGCAGCGCCCCCTCATCCCCGCCGTCCGGCCCCGCAGCAGATTCCATCGTCCTCAATCAGATTTTCCGTAAGCCCCTGCTGCGCTTCTGGAAATGTGCGAACGAGCGCGCCGAGGCGCAGGCGGTGGCCCGTGACGTCGAGCACCTGCTCGCCGCCGGCACCTCGCCTGAAGAGATCTGCGTGCTCGTCGGCGAGCCCGGTGCCAGGGGCGGCTCGATCGCGGCGGCGATGGAGGAGCGCGGCATCCCCTTCCATCTCTCCGGGCCGGCGGCGCTCTTCCAGCGTCCCGAGGTGCGCGACGCGATCGCCTGGCTGCGGGTGCTCGCCGACCCCGGCGACTCGGCGGCGGCCGCGCGAGCGCTGACCCGGCCCCCGATCGAGCTGCGCTCGGCGGACCTCGCGCGGCTGACGACGATCGCCCGGCGCCGCAAGCTGGACATGGTCTCGGCCTGCGAGGCGGCGCTCGAGAGCCCGCAGATCCCGCCCGAGGCGAGGGAGCGCATCCAGTCTTTCCTGAAGCTCTACGGGGAAGCCTCGGCGGCGCTGGAGGAACGGCGCGCCGACGTCTTCGTGCGCCGCCTGATCGAGCGCGTCGGGCTGCGCAGGCAGCGGCTCTTCGCCGCCCAGCCCGAGGTCGCCGAGCGCCTGCTCGGCCTCTCCCGCCTCGCCGAGCTGGCCGCCGCCTGGGCGCGGCGCGAGCCGCACGGGTCGACCCGCGACTTCGTCCGCCACCTCAGTGCCGTCGCCGAGGCGGGGGTCGAGCCGAGCGGCGACGCCGAGCCGCCTGCGCCTGGTGCCGTGGTCGGGCTCGACCGGGCCGCGGCCAAGGGCAGGGAGTTTGCGCGCGTCTACGTCCTCGGCCTCGAGGACGGCCACGACCTCGAGCGGATCGGCCGCCCGGCCCGCGACGGGATCGTCCTCTCCCGGAATGAGGGCGGCGCCGACCCCTCGACCCGGCCCTCCCCCTTCTACGAGCGGGCGCTCGCCGCCACCGACGGCGAGGAGGAGGAGCACGCCGAGGAGCTGTTCGGACCCGCCGAGGGCCTGCACGCGACCTACCGCAAGCTCCGCGAGGAGGTCCTCGAGGCTTCCTGGAACGCCGGTCGCGAGCTCTCCGAGCCGCGGCTCGACACCGCCGTCGACGTCAACCGGGCGATCGCCCGCTACCTCGAGCTGCTCAAGCTCGCGGCGCTCGCCCAGCGACCGGGGGACGAGGCGACCGCCGAGGCGATCGAGGCGGTCAACGGGCTGCTGCGCCAGGTCGCGACCCCCGAGCAGCAGACCGAGCTCGACGCCTCGGCGCTCGACTCCTACCTGCTCGGCTCCGAGCGCGACCGCGACAGCCGCCGGCGTCTGATCGCCGCCCGCCACGAGCCCTCTCTGGAGGCATTCCTGCCGCGCCGCGGAGACGGTGGCCTCAGTCTCTCCGCCTCCGACCTCGACCTCTACCTGACCTGCCCGCTGAAGTACAAGTTCGCCCGCGTCTTCGGGATCCCCCAGGAGCCGACGATCAACCAGCGCTTCGGGATCCTCATCCACAACGTCCTCGAACGCTTCCATCGCGACGAGCCGGAGCCCGGTGAGGACGGGCTGCCGCGGCTGATGGAGCTGCTCGAGTCCGGCTGGCGCCGCTCGGGGTTCGGCAGCAGCGACGACGAGCTCCAGTACCGAGATCGGGCACGCGAGGCGATGCACCTCTACTGGGAGCGCGAGCGCGACGCGGAGGGCGAGCCGATCTGGCTGGAGAAGAAGTTCGACTTCAAGATCGGCCCCCATCACGTGCGGGGGCGGGTCGACCGTGTCGATCGCCTGCCCGGCGGCGAGCACGAGCTGATCGACTACAAGACGGGGGAGCGCAAGAGCGAGGCACAGCTGGAAAGCGACCTGCAACTGGCCCTCTACCGCCTCGCGGCCCGCGAGGCCTGGGATCTGGACACCCCCCTGTCGGGGAGCTACTACTACGTCCTCGACGCCGACAAGGTCGCCGCTCCGAGCAAGCCCGACGATGCCGAGCGGGTCGAGCGCACCGTCCTGCAGGTCGCCGAGGGGGCGCTGAGCCAGGACTTCGAGCCACGGCCCTCGCCGAAGGTCTGCAGCTGGTGCGACTACCGGCTGATCTGCCCGGCGGCGGAGACCTGAGCAGGCGCCTATTCGAACGAGGTCTTGTCGGACCCTCCGGCCTGGCAACGAAATGCATCCGTGCCGCTGTCCCAGAGCGTCCTGCCGGCGGCACTCTGGCTGACGATCCGTTCGGCACACCAGAGGCCTCGGATCGCAAACGCCGCGTACCCGAACCGCTTCAGCTTTGCGCTTCTCGCCTGCCGTCGGGTCAGCTTGTGGACGCGGAGCATCTCCTGCCGTCCGCTCGAGAGCGTGATCCGCACCCGCTGCACCCCGGTCCCGAAGATCATCCCGACCGCCGTCATCTTCACCCGGTTGCCGCTCGAAGGCTGCACTCCCGTCGCGATCAGCGGTGAATCCGACGCCGCCAGGTTCCCCTTCGGGCCAGTGCACGAGCGGCTCCGGCTCCTCCGGTAGTTGAACGGCCCGAGCTCCCAGGTCGTCCCGACCTGGACGCAGGGCCGCCGCGCCCCTCCCACGCCGACTCCGGTCCTGCGCTTGGCGTTGACCTCCCAGAGATAGGCCCCGACCCTGCCTTCGTCGAGTTCCGTCCAGTCACCGCGCAGGTGCGCGGCCGGCGCCGAAGGAACGGCGCTGAGCACGAGAAGGCCCGCAACTGCAAACATGTACACCAAGCGGTGCAGCCATTCCGATTCCCGCATTCGCGGTATAAGAACAAGAATGGACCCCAATGTCAAGGTTCTTGGACTTTTGTAAACCTTTGACGCATAAGTGAACGTACGAGGGCGTACCGCCACGTTCGGTGACGGCCGTGACTAGTCGCCCTGCTGGCGAAGGAAGTGCTGGAAGTCGCGGGCGATCGTGTCGGCCGTCGGAAGGTCGCCGCCCTCGTCGCCGAGCTGCTCGACCTGCTCCGCCTCGATCCGCTCGACCAGCTCCTTGATCTCCGGATTGGCGGCGACGGCGCGGCCGATCTGCTCCTCGTAGCTCTCCGTCTCCTCCTCGAGCTCGGTCGCGTCGACGGCGATGCCGGTCAGGCCTTCGAGGCGCCGGATCAGCGCCAGCGCCGCCTTTGGATTGGGGACGGCGGCCACGTAGTGCGGAACCGCCGCCCAGAGCGAGGCCGAGGTCATGCCGAGCTGGCGGCAGCAGTCGTGGACGACCCCGACGATCCCGGTCGGCCCTTCGTAGTTGGAGCGCTCCAGGTCGAGCTCCTCGACCAGCTCCTCGCTGGAGGCGAGGCCCGTGATCGGCACCGGCAGCGTGTGCGAGACCTCGGCGACCAGCGCCCCCATCGTGATCACCATCTCGGCGCCGAGAGCGTCGGCGGCGGTCGCGATTCCCTCCGAGAAGGTGCGCCAACGTAGGTTCGGCTCGGTTCCGTCGAAGAGCACGAGGTCACGGTCGGCGGTCGGAACGCGGACCGCGTACATGTTGTTCTGCGGCCACTCGATGTGGCGGACCTGGCCCTCCTTGAGGGTGATCGCCGGTCGCGTGGTCTGGAAGTCGAAGAACTCCTCGGGGTCGATCTGGGCGACGAGCTCGGCGTCCAGCGACTCGGCGACGACGGCCAGGGCGCGCGAGGACGAGCTTGCGGCGTCATTCCAGCCGCGGAACGAACAGACGAGCATCGGCGAGCGGAGCTGCGGTACCTCGCTCTCCCAGATCAGGGAATCCACTCTTTGAGACTACCGAGGGGCGAGCGCGCGGCCGACCAGTTTGTAGGCGAAGAAGAGCGCCAGCGCCGCGAAGGAGAGCTGCAGGAGCCGTTCGGAGACGTTGTTGGCGATCAGAACCCCGAGCAGGACGCCGAGCGGCGAGAGGGCGCCGATGACCAGGGCGTCGGCGATGTTGACGTTGCCGAATGCAGTTCTGGCGGCGGGCGCCGACGACGGCGACGAAGACGATCATCAGCAGCGACGTGGCCTCGGCCTCGACCTGGCCGAGGCCGAGGAAGATGGTCAGCGCCGGCACGAAGAGGATGCCGCCACCGACTCCGACGAGGCCGCCGACGAGGCCGCCGGCGACGGCAAAGAGGATCGCGATCAGGACGTCCATCGGTTTCCCCTCACGGTGCTCAAGGGACGATCAGCTCGATCGCGATCGACCACCAGAAGTGCGGCGAAGATCAGCGAGACGGCCTGCTGGGAGATCCGCTGTTGCAGCGCGGTGCCGAGGACGACACCGGCGACCGCCGGGATCGAGAGCCAGAGGCCGGTGCCGAGGTGGACGTTGCCGTAGATGCCGCCCTGGGCGATTGCGCCGAGCAGCCCGATCGAGGATGATCGCAGCGAGGCTGGTGCCGGTCGCGAGGCGCTCTCCGTAGCCGAACCAGAGGATCAGCAGGGGCACGATCACGTCCCGCCTCCGACCCCGAAGAGGCCGCTGAAGATGCCGGCGAGAGTGCCGATCACGGCCAGTCTCAGCGGTACGTTCGGCGACCATCGCGCGATACTAGATGCCGTGTCTGCAGAAACCGACTCCGAGAACGGCGGGGGCCGTGCGGAGGTGGTCGAAGCGCTGCGCGAGGATCCGGCGCGCACGGCGATCCTCACCGACATCGACGGGACCCTGGCGCCGATCGTCGAGCGCCCCGAGCAGGCGGCGGTCCCCGAGCGCGGCCGCGGCGCTGCTGGCGACGTCTCAGCGAGACGCTACGCGCTGGTCGGCTGCGTCTCCGGGCGCCGCGCCGAGGAGGCGAGGCGGCTGGTCGGGATCGACGGGCATCGCCTACGCCGGCAACCACGGACTCGAGCTGCTGCTGCCCGGCGACGAGCGAGCCGCGCCTCGATCCCTCCCTCGACGGGACGCGAGGACGGTGCGGCGCGAGTTCCTCGCCGGGCTCGACGCCGCGACGCTTGAGGAGGCTCGGGCTGCGGGCGAGGACAAGGGCCCGATCCAGGCGCTGCACTGGCGCGGGGCTGACGACGAGCGCACCGCCGAGGCGCGCGCCCGGGAGATCGCCGCCGACGCCGGGCGGGCGGGCCTCGAGCCGCACTGGGGCCGCAAGGTGCTCGAGCTGCGGCCGGTCGGGGGCGGCGGCAAGGACGCCGCGGTCGCGGCGCTGCTCGCGGCGGACGGGGTCGCGGACCGTCACCTACGCGGGCGACGACCGCACCGACCTCGACGCCTTCCGCCGCCTGCGCGACCTGCGCGAGAGCGGTGAGCTGGCGGCCGCGATCTGCGTCGGGGTCACCTCCCCGGAGGGCCCGCCCGAGATCGCCGAGGAGTCCGACCTCCACGTCGACGGTCCCGAGGGCTGGATCGAGATCCTCGAGTCGCTGGCGGAGCTAGCCGTGCCCTACACCGACCTGCTCCGCCTCTCCGTCTTCCTGACCGCCGGCGAGGCCACCGCGCTCGGCGCGATCGCGGCGCTCTCCGCCGGGCGGGATCGAGCCAGACCCAGACCCTGATCGTCGCCGCCGCCTGGTGGATCGGTGGCGCTTGCCATCGGCCTCTATCTGGGGCGCCCGGCGCGGGCTGCCGACGGGGTCCGCGACGCGCTCGCGCAGAGCCCGCACCGCGACCAGCCTGCCGCAGGAGACGGCCGACCAGATCGCCGTTCGGCCGGCTCTGGCCGATCGGCGCGATCGGGATCGTCGCCGGCGTTCTCGGGATCTTCTTCGCCGGCGTGGCGACGGTCGGGGCCGGCTACGCGCTGCTCGTCGCGCTCGCCTGGCGCTCCCGCGAGGCGGCGGTGCTCGGGATCGAGCACCGCGACGGAACGAAATTCTACGTCGTCCCCAACTCCGCCCTGCGACCGATCGAGCTGGTCCGCGCGCCCGGACTGCGCAGCGACCGCCTGCGGGCGATGCCCTGACCGGGCCGGCGGGCGAGTAAAGGCGCGGAGCTGCGCCGCCACCATGCGCGCGGCCGCTATCCGATCAGCCTCTTGAAGTCGCGCCAGTTGCGCGTGTTGGCGACGTCGGCGGCGGTCGAGCCAGGCGCGGCGGGCGGTGGCGACCGCGTAGGCCATGTTGTCGAGGGTCTCGATCCCGTGGGCGTCGGTGTTGAGGACGATCGTGACGCCGGCGTCGGCGGCGAGGCGAGCGTGGTGCTCGGAGAGGTCGCGGCGGTTCGGGTTGCCGTTGATCTCGAGCATCGTGCCGGTGCGGGCCGCCGCCTCGGCGACCGCCTCGACGTCGATCCCGTAGGGCTCGCGGCGGCCGATCAGCCGTCCCGGTCAGGTGGCCGATGCAGTCGACCCGCGGGTTCTCGATCGCGGCCAGCACCCGCTCGGTCATCTCCTGCGGCGGAGATCGAGAAGGAGGTGTGGACGCTGGCGACGACCCAGTCGAGCGCCTCGAGCAGGTCGTCGGGGTAGTCGAGCTGAGCCGTCGAGGCCGATGTTGACCTCCGAGCCGGCGAGCAGGCGGAACCCGCGCTTTCCCTCGTTCCAGGCGGCGACCTCCTCGATCCGCTCCCAGAGGCGCTCGGCGGTGACGTGGTCGCCGAAGCCGTGGCTCGCCGAGTGGTCGGTGATCGCCATGTAGGCGTAGCCGCGGCCGCGCCCCGCCTCGGCCATCTCCTCGAGCGTGTTGCGGCCGTCGGAGAGGGTCGTGTGGGAGTGGAGGTCGCCGCGGATGTCCTCGACCGCGACCAGCTCCGGCAGCTCGCCCTCGCGGGCCGCCGCCAGCTCGCCGCGCCCCTCGCGCAGCTCCGGCTCGATGTAGGCGTAGCCGAGCCGCTCGTAGACCCGCTCCTCGCTCGCGCAGAGCTCGGTCTCGCCGCTCTCGACCTCGGTGATCCCGTGCTCGGAGACCGAGAGGCCGCGGGCGACGGCCTCCTCGCGCAGCTGCACGTTGTGGGCCTGGCGAGCCGGTGAAGTGCTGGAGCAGGTTGCCGAAGGCCTCCGGGGCGACGATCCGCAGGTCGACCGAGATCCCGTTGTGGGTCTGGGCGCGCAGCCCGTTCGGGCCCGGGTTGCCGGCGGCGGCGATCAGCGGGTGGGCGGCGAGGTGCTCGGCGAGGGCGGCCGGCTCCTCGGCGGTGGCGATCAGGTCGATGTCCTTGCAGGTCTCGGCCCAGCGCCGCACCGAGCCGGCGACCTCGACCCGGTTGGCCGCCGGGTGCTCGCGCAGCGCCGCGGCGAGCGCCTCGGCGACAGGGCGGGCCTTGGAGAGCAGCACCCGGCCGGCTCGCCTCGCCCCGGCTCGCCCGAGCCGCTCGAGCGCGGCGAGGACGTTCTCCTCGACCTTCGGGCCGAGGCCCTTGACCGCCGCGGATCCGCTCGCCCTCGGCCGCCTCCCTGAGGTCATCGAGGTCGGCGATCCGAGCTCGTCGAAGAGGCGGCGCGCGGTCTTCGCGCCCAGGCCGGGGATCCGCGTGACCTCGATCAGGGTGGGCGGGAACTTCGCCTTCAGCTTCGCCGCGGCGGGGATCTCGCCGGTCTCCAGCAGGGCGTCGATCTTCTCCGCCAGGGTCTTGCCGACCCCGGGGATCTCGGTCGCCCGCCCGGCGGCGGCGAGGTCGGCGACCGAGACCGGGCTCTCGCGGATCGCCTGGGCGGCGGTGCCGTAGGCGAGCACCCGGTATTTGACGGCGCCGTCCAGCTCGTAGAGGATCGCCGAGCTCGTCGAGGGCCGCGGCTATCTCTGCGTTGGTCATCTGCAGAGCATCATCGCGCCTGATGGACGACCCCCGCGGCGTGGCTGATCCTGCCGACCTACAACGAGGCCGAGAACATCGAGCCCTTCGTCGCGGCGGTGCTGCGCCGAGCTGCCCGCCGAGCGCCCGGATCCTGATCGTCGACGACAGCTCGCCCGACGGGACCGGCGAGATCGCCGACCGGCTCGCCGCCGACGAGGACCGCGTCGGGGTCCTGCACCGCCCGCGCCGGGAAGGGCTCGGGCCCGCCTACATCGCCGGCTTTCGCGAGGCGCTCGCCGGCGGGGCGCCGAGCTGATCCTCGAGATGGACTCCGACTTCTCCCACGAACCCGCCTACCTGCCGCGGCTGCTCGCGGCCGCGGGCGACGCCGACCTGGTGATCGGCTCACGCTACGTGCGACGGGGGCGGGGTCGGCGACTGGGGGGCGCTGCGGCGGGCGATCAGCCGCGGCGGCAGCGCCTACGCCCGGCTCGTCCTCGGAGTCGGGGTCAGCGACCTGACCGGCGGCTTCAAGTGCTTCCGCCGCGAGGTGCTCGAGGCGATCGACCTCGACGCGGTGCGCTCGCGCGGGTACGCCTTCCAGGTCGAGCTCACCTACCGGGCGCTGCAGCTCGGCTTCCGCGTCGTCGAGGTGCCGATCGTCTTCCGCGACCGGCGGGTCGGCTCTTCGAAGATGAGCCGGGCGATCGTCGCCGAGGCGATCTGGCGGGTCCCGCTCCTGAGGTTCGGCGGCGGCGCGCGCGGGTAGGCTTTGGGGGGCCGGACGACCGGCCGCTATACTTTTTGAAGTATTGAGCCACGAACCTCGACTCTCAGGAGACCAATTCTCGTGACAGGAAAACTCCAAGACGTGACCGACGCGACCTTCAAAGCCGAGGTTCTGGATGCCGACGGGCCCGTGCTCGTCGACTTCTGGGCTCCCTGGTGCGGCCCGTGCCGAGTGGTCCATCCGGTCCTCGAGGAGATGGACGCCGAGCGCGACGACCTCCAGATCCTCAGCCTCAACGTCGACGAGAACCAGCAGACGGCGGCTCAATACGAAGTCCTCTCGATCCCGACCCTGCTCCTCTTCAAGGACGGCGCGATCGCGAAGAAAGTCATCGGCGCGATGCCGAAGAGGCGCCTCGAGGCCGAGCTCGAGCCGGCGCTCGCCTAGCTGGCGAGCCGAGATGCCCTTCGTCCACATCGACTGGTTCGAGGGTCGCAGCGACGAGCAGAAGCTGGAGATCGCGAAGCGGATCGAAGCGGCGCTGGTCGAGGTCGCGGGAATCCCCCCCGAGCACTGCTGGGTGAAGTTCTCGGACTCGAAGAAGACCGACCTGCTGATCGGCCCGCTCGAGGACTGAGCGGGCGGGCCGCCGGCTCGGGATCGGCGGATCCCGGCTCGCATTCTGCCTTCAGCGGAGTAGCCTGACCGTATGGGCGAGTTCGGCTACGACGGCCACCGGATCAGGTTCGACAGCTACGGCGAAGGCGACCGGGTCGTGATCCTCGCCCACGGGCTGCTGATGAACCGCGGCATGCACTCGCGACTCGGGCAGGGCGCTGGCCGCACGCGGCCAGCGGGCGATCTGCGTCGACCTGCTCGGGCACGGCCGGTCCGACCGCCCGGAGGACCTGCGCCTCTACTCGATGCCGCGCTTCTCGCGCCAGGTCTCGAAACTGATCGACCACCTCGGAATCGAGTCCGCGGTCGTCGGCGGCACCTCGCTGGGCGCCAACGTCGCGCTCGAGCTGGCGACCCGGGAGCCGGCGAAGGTACGCGGACTGATGATCGAGATGCCGGTGCTCGACAACGCCCTGACCGGCGTCGCCGGGTTCTTCACCCCGATCATGCTCGGGCTTCGCTTCGGGCGGCCGGCCTTCGAGCTCGCCTCGCGGGTCACCTCTGTCCTGCCCCGCACCAATTACCTGATCGACATGGGCCTCGACCTGATCCGGCAGCGGCCGGGACCGTCGCTGGCGGTGCTCGAGGGCCTTCTGCTCGGTGAGACCGCGCCCCATCGCGAGGAGCGGCGGAGGATCTCCCAGCCGACGCTGATCGTCGGCCACACGCGCGACCCGGTCCATCCCTTCAGCGACTCGGGAATGCTGGCCGAAGAGCTCGAGAACGCCGAGCTGATCGAAGCCAACTCGATCCTCGAGTGGCGGGTGACCCCGGGCCGGCTCGACGACGAGCTCGCGATGTTCCTCGATCGGGTCTGGGCGGGAGAGCCCGAGCTCGATTCGACGCTCGCCTAGCTCCAGCGACTCAGGCCAGGCCGGCTTTTCTCAGGTCGCGTTCTATGCGGGGGGCGAGGGTGCGGGCGAAGGTCGCGCTGAGGTGGCTCTTGTCGCGGTAGACGAGGGCGTTGCCGATCACCGCTCGGCAGAGGCGGTCGGGGCAGATCTCGGGGTTGACGTCGATCAGGTGGGTTTCGGGTGCCGCCCGCGCGGCGCGGGCGTCGTATTCCCTGCTCCTGTCGCGGACGCGGGCGAAGGCGCAGGACTCGAGGTTCTGGAGGTCTTCGGAGACGCAGTCCGGAATGTCGCTGGCCGAGGCCGGGGTGTCCCTGATCACGACCGTCCGCAGGCCGGCGCGGTGGATCCGCGTCAGGCTGGCGATGTAGCCCGCTTCCATCGCCGCGGCGCCGGCGCCGCCGCTCAGTTCTTCGCCGCCGTCGCCGTAGGGGACGTAGGCGGTGTCGCCGCTCATCACGACGATCGCCGAGCTCGGGTCCCCCTCTTCGATCCGCTGCAGAGAATCCTCCCGCCAGGTGTCGCACTGCGAGTACTCGCGATCGGCCACCATGCTGCGGATCCGCACTTCGGCGGGGGTGCATTCGGCCTTGGTCAGGGTGATCAGGCGCCAGTGTCGTGTCCTCGCCAGCTCTTCGAGCGGCGGGAAGTACTGCATCGCGTGGGAGTCGCCGAAGAGGATCAACGTGCGGTTGGCGTCGGGGTCGCCGTAGAGGCATTTGTTCGAGTTGGTGCCCTGATGCCGACGAGGCAGCCGTCGTAGTAGGCGCGAGAGCGGTCCGCCCTGGCCCGCAGCGGGCTGGGCCGGACGGCGTCGGCATGCTGCTGGGGAAACGGCTGCTGGGAGAGCGCCGCTGCGCCGCGCACGTCGGCAAGCGGCGCCGGACCCAGGGTCGGCTGCCGTCCCTGAGCGCAAATCCTGCGCAGACGCCGATCGCCATGCAGGCGAAGCCGATCGCGAGGGCGCGGTTTGGGCGGCGGGCCAGCACCCTGGAGAGGCGCACCGGGTCCTCGATCAGGTGGTGGGTCGCGACGGTGGGGAGCAGGAAGCGGCGACGACGGCGAGGCCGGCGGCGACCGAGAGGGGCCCCCAGACGGCGGCGGCGAAGATCAGCGCCGGCCAGTGCCAGAGGTACCAGGAGTAGGAGATGCGGCCGACGTAGCGGACCGGGGCCAGCGAGAGCAGGCCCGCGGGGGCGCCGCGCGCCTGGCCGTAGAACGAGGCGCCGCCGAGGATCAGGGCGGCGGCGCCGAAAGGTGGGCAGCAGGGCGGCGGTGCCGGGGAACGGCGTGCTCGCATCGAAGGCGACGGCGGCGGCGATGATCGCCGCCAGGCCCGCCCAGCCGAGCGCAGCCGCGGCGAGCCGGCGGATGCGCAGTGTCCCGAGCAGCGCCAGGGCGGCCCCCAGGCCGAGCTCCCAGGCGCGGCCGAAGGTCGAGAAGTAGGCGGCGGCGGGCTGCTCGCCGGTGAGCTGCACCCCGAGCGCAAAGGAGCCGACGAGGACGATCGCCAGCGTCACCCAGAGCGCCGGGCGGACCGAGGCGCCGCGGCGGCGCCAGAGCCAGGTGACGGCGAGCAGCAGGGTCGGCCAGACGAGGTAGAACTGCTCCTCGATTGCCAGCGACCAGAGGTGGAGGACCGGGCTCGGTTCGACGTCCTGGGCGAAGTAGTCGACCGACTGGGCCGCGAAGTGCCAGTTGGCCGTGTAGAGGGCGGAGCTGACGACGTCGCCCGAGACTTCGACCGCGCGCACGGGCGAGAGGAGCAGCAGCGAGAGGATCCCGACGGCGGCCAGGAGGACCGCCGAGAGCGGCAGCAGCCGCCTCGCACGGCGCGCGTAGAAGCGGCGCAGGGAGACGCCGCCGGTACGGTCGACCTCGCCGAGCAGCAGCCGGGTGATGAGGAAGCCGGAGATGACGAAGAAGACGTCGACGCCGACGTAGCCGCCGGCGAAGAACGGGAGCCCGGCGTGGCAGAGCAGGACGGCGACGATCGGCGACGGCGCGCAGGCCCTCGATGTCCGGTCGAAAGCCGCTCGTCGGTCTGCTCGTTGGACTGGGCTCTGGCATCTGATGGCGGTGAGCACCTCGGAGCGGAGAGCTTAGTAGCGGGGAGCGCCGGCGATACGAGCGAGCCAGGCGAGGGCGCGGCTGAGCAACTCCGGCCTGGTGCGCTCGGTGTGGTGCCCTCCTTGGACTACCCACAGATGCACGCGCTTGAACTTGACAGCGTACTTCCTGCTCATGCCCAGGGGGACGATCCGGTCGCCGCGGCCGTGCACGATCAGCAGCGGGCGAAGCGCGTGGCGGCGCAGCGGCGAGAGCCTGAAGCGGTCCGCCGTGGTGGCGCCGATCCGTTCGTAGTAGTCGGGGCCGTAGGCGGTGAGCGGCCAGCGCCAGCCGACCAGGTCGGACGATGGGTGCCTTCGCCGCGGCGGCCTCGACCTTGCCGTCGCCAGCGAGCAGCGCGGCCAGCGTCCCGCCGGCGGAGCTCCCGTACGCGTAGACGCGACCCGGGAAGCGGTCGTTCAGCTTCGCTCGCCTCGCGCGGGCGGCGGCGACGGCGCCGCGCAGGTCGCCGAGCGGGTAGGCGAGGTACTCGGGGACGAAGCCCGGCGGCGACGGCCCGGGGTCGGGTGAGCGATTCGAAGAACGGGTCGCCGAAGAGGAAGGAGCCGCCGTGGATGAGCAGCAGGTGCGGGGCGAGCGAGTGCCCTGTGCCGAGGTGCGGCGGGGAGGAAGCGGAGGATGGCGCCGGGCCGGCAGGGTGAGGCAGGCGAGCAGTAGCGCAGCGCACGGCGCCAGGCCGCGCCGGGTTATCGCGCGAAGGGGGATACCGCTACAACCCGGCCCGGGCGACGCCGATGTGGAGCTCGCGGCCGTCGATCGTCGCCGATCGCCGGCGCCGTCGCCGTCCGTAGGCGACGGAGGTGGCGAGGACCTCGCCGGCCAGGTAGGCCTCGTGCTCGCGGGCGGCCGTCGATCAGCTCGGCGTCGCCGCCGAGGCGCGAGCTCGATCCGGTCGGTGATCTCGAGGCCGGCGTCTTTGCGGGCGTTCTGGACGGCGTGGACGATCTCGCGGGCGAGGCCCTCGCGGAGCAGCTCGTCGTCGAGCTCGAGCTGGAGCGCGACGGCGTGCCCGGATTCGGCCTCGACCTCGTAGCCCTCGAGCGGCTGCAGGGCCAGGGTCAGCTCGTCGGGGCCGAGGGTGTGCTCGTCGCCGTCGACGTTGATGCCGACCTCGCCGCCGTCGCCGAGGACCGCGGCGACGTGGACGGGGTCGAGCGCCTCGACCGCGGCGGCAACCTGCGGCATGCGCTTGCCGAATCGCGGGCCGAGCGCCGCGGTAGTTGGGCTTGACCGCGTAGCTGACGAGGTCGGCCTCGTCGCTGACGAAGTCGAGCTCCTTGACGTTGAGCTCGGCGGTGACGAGGGCGGCGCGGGATTCGATCGCGGCGCGCTCCTCGTCGTTGGCGACGATCACCGCCCGGCGCAGGGGCTGGCGCACCTTGGCCTTGGCCTGGGCGCGGGCGGCGCGGCCGAGCTCGACCGTCTGGCGGACCGCCGCCATCGCCGCCTCGAGGCCGGGGTCGGCGAGCGCCTCCTCGACGCTCGGGGAAGTCGCGCAGGTGGACCGAGTCGGGAAGCCCGCCGAGCTCCTCCCCCTCGCCGCCGGCCAGGTTGAGGTGGATCTCGTCGGCGAGGAAGGGCGTGAAGGGCGCGAGCATCGCCGCCGTCTCCAGCAGGCAGTGGCGCAGGGTCGCGAAGGCGGCACGATCGCCGTCCCAGAAGCGGCGGCGGGAGAGCCGCACGTACCAGTTGGAGAGCTCCTCGACGAACTCGGCGATCGCCTGGCCGGCGGCGGTGCAGTCGAAGTCGTCCATCCGCTCGCGGACCGTCGCGATCGTCGCCTGCAGACGGGACAACGCCCAGCTGTCCAAGTCATTGAGGTCGTATTTGTTGCCGCTATCCGGCAACAAATACGACCTCGGGGCGGCGGCGGGGGAGCGAAGTCGGCGGGGCCGAGGCCCTCGGCGTTCGCGTAGAGGACCCAGAAGGAGTAGGTGTTCCAGAGGGTGAGCAGGAACTGGCGGACCGACTCGCCGACCGTGTCGACCGAGAAGCGGTAGCCGGACCAGGGCTGCTGGGCGGTCAGGTAGTACCAGCGGAAGGCGTCGGCGCCGTGCGTGGCGAGCACGTCCCAGGGCTCGACCACGTTGCCTTTGCTCTTCGACATCTTCTGGCCCTCGGGGTCGAGGATCAGGCCGAGGCAGACGCAGTTGCGGTAGCTCGAGGTGTCGAAGAGCAGGGTCGACTCGGCGAGCAGGGTGTAGAACCAGCCGCGGGTCTGGTCGATCGCCTCGCAGATGTAGTCGGCCGGGAAGCGCTCCTCGAACAGCTCCTCGTTCTCGAACGGGTAGTGGAACTGCGCGAAGGGCATCGCGCCGCTGTCGTACCAGGTGTCGATCACCGACTCGACCCGGCGCATCTCGCCGCCGCACTTCTCGCAGTCGAGCGACCACCTCGTCTATATAAGGGCGGTGCAGGTCCTCGGGGACCTCGCCGCGGGCGCGCTCGCGCAGCTCGGCGACCGAGCCGGCGCAGAAGCGGCCCGTCGCAGCCCTCCCCCGTGCACTCCCAGATCGGCAGCGGCGTGCCCCAGTAGCGGTCGCGGGAGAGCGCCCAGTCGACGTTGTTCTCGAGCCATTTGCCGAAGCGGCCGTGCTTGATGTGCTCGGGGTGCCAGCCGATCTCCTCGTTGTTGGCGAGCAGCTGCTCGCGGGCCTCGGAGGTGCGCACGTACCAGCTCGACTTGGCGTAGTAGAGGAGCGGCGTCCCGCAGCGCCAGCAGTGCGGGATAGGAGTGCTCGTAGACCTGCTCGCGGAAGAGCAGGCCGCGCTCGTCGAGGTCGGCGATCAGCGCGGCGGTGACCTCGGGGTCCTTGACGAACTCGCCCTCGAAGCCGGTGACGCGGCGGTCGAAGGTGCCGTCGAGGCCGACCGGGTTGTAGAGGCTGCCGTGGTCGGTCGGGTCGAAGATGCCGTTCTCGGCGGCGACCGCGTAGTCGTCCTCGCCGAAGGCGGGCGCGATGTGGACGAGGCCGGTGCCGTCCTCGGTGGTGACGAACTCGCCGGCGAGAACCGGGAAGCCGCCGGGCTCCTGATCGTTGAGAGCGAAGACCGGACCCGCGTAGCGGCGACCGACCAGGTCGGCGCCGAGCATGCGATCGACGATCTCGACCCCCTCGCCGAGCACCTTCTCGACCAGCGGCTCGGCGAGGATGAGGATCTCGTCGCCGACCTTCGCCTTGACGTAGGTGACCCCGGGGGCGACCGCGACCGCCCGGTTGCCGGGCAGGGTCCAGGGCGTCGTCGTCCAGACCAGCAGCGACTCTCCCGTCCGCTCGCCGTCCTCGCCGAGCAGCGGGAAGCGCACGTATATGGAGGGGTCCTCGACGTCCTGGTAGCCGAGCGCGACCTCGTGCGAGGAGAGGGCGGTGCCGCAGCGCGGGCAGTAGGGGACGACCTTGTGGCCCTCGTAGAGGCGCTCCTTGTCCCAGAGCTGCCGCAGCGACCACCAGACCGACTCGATGTAGTCGTCGTCGAGGGTGACGTAGGGGTCGTCGAGGTCGATCCAGAAGCCGATCCGCTCGGTCAGCCGGTTCCACTCCTCGACGTACTCGAAGACCGACCTGCGGCACTCTGCGTTGAACCTGTCGATGCCGTACTCCTCGATCTCCTGCTTGGAGGAGATGCCGAGCTCTTTTTCGACCTCGATCTCGACCGGCAGGCCGTGGCAGTCCCAGCCCGCCTTGCGGGGCACCCGGTAGCCGCGCATCGTCCGGTAGCGCGGGTAGACGTCCTTGAAGACGCGGGAGAGGACGTGGTGGGAGCCGGGGCGGCCGTTGGCGGTCGGCGGGCCCTCGTAGAAGCTCCAGACCTCGGCGCCCTCGCGGTTGGCGAGCGAGCGGGCGAAGACGTCGCGCTCGCGCCAGCGCTCGAGAACGCGCTCCTCGAGCTCGGGGAAGGACTGCCTGGTGTCTACGGGGCGAAAGCCGGGCATGGGGCGTGAGCAGGCGATTCTAGGAGCGCGGAGCTTCCGAGCGAGTCACCAGACGAGCACGAAGTCGTCCGCGTCCTCCGGATTCACGTAGACCGGGAGGACGAGGCCGGCCTCCATCCGCCGCGCCGCGAAGACGGGCATGACCTCGCGGCGGCTCGCCCGGCGGGTCCCCTGGCCGGGGAGGTCGAGCTCGAGCTTCAGCTTCATCAACGGCATCCCGTTGACTTCGGCGTGGCTGCCGGCGTCGAGGACGGTGGCGCGGCCCCTGATCCCGTTCTGGAAGACCCAGTCCTGGTGGGCGCCCTTCTTTTTCGTGTGGCGCGCGTAGAGGAGCAGGCCGAGGGCGACGAGGACCCAGATCGCGCCGGTCAGCCCGACGATCCCCGCCACCTGCGCGGAGGCACCGAACAGGGTCGGGACGACGGCCAGCGCGAGGCCGGCGAGCAGGAAGAAGCCGATCACGCCGATGCCGACCCGGTTCAGCTGCACGGGGCGCTCCCCATCGTCGCCGCCCTACTCCTCACACTCGCGCTTGATCCGCTCGGCGACGTGCGCGGTCGCGTCGCAGAGGGCGGCGAGGCCCGCCGGGTCGGGGTCGTCCTCCTCGACGCTGCCGAGCAGCGCCCCGTAGGCGAGCTCGAAGGAGAAGTCGGCGGGCGGCATCGCTCGCCAGCCAGTCGACCAGGGCCGGGGAGAAGAGCTGGCGCAGCCAGTTCGGGTCCTGGAAGGGGCTGGTGCTGATCGTGTAGCGCTCGTTCAGCTTCGTGCTCTCGGTCCAGAGCTTCGAGTGGCGGGCTTCGAAGCCGTAGAACTCGTCGTCGCGGGTGCTGCGACCCCTGCGGACGCAGAAGAGGCGAGGCACGAACTCGGTCGAGCCGGGGACCTGGGCGAGGGCGACGTTGAAGCGGAAGGTCTTGTTGCGCTTGTAGGAGAGCCGGCCGGCGACGCCCTCCATGTTGCCGGAGAGCCGGCCGCTGACGGCGGGCTCGATCTGGCAGTGCCCGGACTCGACCAACAGCGGGGTGAGCGGGCCGGCGACGACGCTGCCCGGCTGCTGCAGGCCGCGCTCGGCGGCGAGCGCGGAGTAGGCGGTGTCGACGTCGGCCATGGTGCCAGCCTTCCACAACGAGTCCTCAACCTGCCTCCCCTGCGCCCCGCGCGGCGGCCGTTTAGGCTGCCGACCGATGCCCGCCTACAGCCTGCACGGGAAAGTGGCGCTGGTGACCGGCGCCGCCCGCGGGATCGGGTTCGCGACAGCGAGCCACATCCACATGCGCGGCGGCTCGGTCGCGGTCCTCGACCTCGACCGGGAGCAGGCGCGCGAGGCGGCCGAGCGGATCGGCGAGCGGGCGATCGGGATCGGCGCCGACGTCACCGACCACGGGGCGATGATGGCCGCCGTCGCCGAGACGGTCGAGCGCTTCGGCGGCCTCGACGTCGCGGTCGCCAACGCCGGGATCGCCCAGTCGCAGATCGCCACGGTGCGCGGGATCGGGACCGAGGAGTGGGAGCGCGTCTTCGAGGTCGACATGCTCGGCGTCTGGCGCACGGTGCGCGCGGTGCTGCCGCAGATCGTCGAGCGCAAGGGCCACATCGTCGTCACCGGCTCCGTCTACTCCTTCTTCAACGGGATCTTCAACAGCCCCTACGCGGTCGCCAAGGCGGGCGTCGAGAGCCTCGGGCGCAGCCTGCGGGCCGAGCTGGCGCCGCTGGGGGCGAGCGCCGGCGTCGCCTACTGGGGCTGGGTCGACACGCGCATGGTCCAGGACGGCATGTCCCGCCCCCACTCCGACCGGATCCAGGAGGGCACGCCGGAGTGGCTGCTGAAGCGGATCACGCCCGACGAAGCCGGCGCCGCCACCGTGCGCGGCATCGAAGAACGGGCGCCGCGGACCTTCGCCCCGAAGTGGTGGCGCTACGTCTCGGCGCTGCGCGGCATCCTCAACCCGCTCCTCGACCGCCGCATCGAGAGGGACCCGAAACTGCTCGAGACGGTGCTCGCGGTCGAAGCCGAAGCCGCCGAGCAGGGCACGGCGGCGGCGTCGCGCTAGGTCCGTGCCGGACTACGACCTCAACGGCAAGGTCGCCCTGGTCACGGGCGCCGCCCGCGGGATCGGCCACGAGACAGCGCGCCAGCTCCACATGCGCGGCGCCTCGGTCGCGATCCTCGACCTCGACCGGGAGCAGGCGCGCGAGGCGGCCGAGCGGATCGGCGAGCGGACGATCGGGATCGGCGCCGACGTCACCGACGCGGGGGCGGTGATGGCGGCCGTCGCCGAGACCGTGGAGCGCTTTGGCGGCCTCGACATCGCCGTCGCCAACGCGGGGATCGCGCCCGAAGGGGGGACCATGCGGACGATGCCGCCGGAGGAATGGGAGCGGGTCGTCGAGGTCGACCTGATCGGCGTCTGGCACACCGTGCGGGCGGCGCTGCCGCAGATCTCCGAGCGCCAGGGGCAGCTCGTCCTCGTCTCCTCGGTCGCCGCCTTCATGAACGGGACGATGCTCAGCCCCTACTCGGTGGCGAAGGCCGGGGTCGAGCAGCTGGGGCGGGCGCTGCGGACCGAGCTGGCCCCGTTCGGGGCGAGCGCGACCGTCGCCTACTTCGGCTGGATCGAAACCGAGATGGTTCGCGACGCGCTCGACCGCCAGGACGCCGGGGCGCGGCTGCAGGAACTCTTCCCGAAATGGTTCTTCAAGCGGCTCCCGGTCGACGTCGCCGGCGACGCGATCGCCCGTGGCATCGAGCAGCGGGCGCCGCGGGTGTTCGCGCCGCGCTGGTGGGCCCGCGCCTCGGCGCTGCGCGGACTGCTCAACCCGCTGCTCGACCGCCGGGTCGAGCGCGACGCCAGGGTCGCGCAGGCGATCCGCTCCGCCGAGGAGGAAAGGACTTCGAAGGCCCTCCCGCCGGCCGCCGTCCCGACCGCAGCCTACGACCTGAACGGGAAGGTCGCGCTGGTCACCGGCGCGGCCCGCGGGATCGGGTTCGCGACGGCGAGCCAGCTCCACATGCGCGGCGCCTCGGTGGCCGTGGTCGACCTCGACGCGCAGCAGGCGCGCGAGGCGGCAGAGCGGATCGGCGAGCGGGCGATCGGGATCGGCACCGACGTCACCGACGCGGGCGCGATGATGGCGACGGTGGCGGAGACGGTGGAGCGCTTCGGCGGGCTCGACGTGGTCGTCGCCAATGCGGGGATCGGCCCGCCCACGGTGACGACGACGCGGGCGATGCCCGCGGAGGAGTGGGAGCGGGTCGTCGACGTCAACCTGATGGGCGTCTGGCACACGGTGCGGGCGGCGCTGCCCCAGGTGTCGGAGCGAGGCGGCCAGGTGATCCTGATCGGCTCGATCCTCTCCTACGCCAACGGCTTCCTCGGCAGCCCCTACGCGGTTGCGAAGGCGGGCGTCGAGCAGATGGGCCGCGCCCTTCGGGTCGAGCTGGCCCCGTTCGGGGCGAGCGCGACGGTCGCCTACTTCGGCTGGGTCGACACCGAGCTGGTGCGCGACTCCCTCGACCGCCAGGGCGCCGAAAAATGGCTGCTGGAGACGACCCCGAAGTTCATGCTGCGGCGGATCACGCCCGACGAGGCGGGGACGGCACTGGCCCGCGGGATCGAGCAGCGCGCCCCGCGGGTCTTCGCCCCACGGTTCCCCTGGCGCTACTTCTCGGCGCTGCGCGGCCTCGTCAACCCGCTCCTCGACCGCCGCAGCGAGCGCGACCCGAAGGTCGCCAAGGTGGTGCGCGAAGCGGAGGCGGCGGCTGAGGCCAAGGGCGGGACCAAGGTCGCTTGAGCCGCCTCAGCCGCAGGCAGTGGCTGATCCTCTCCGGTGTCGCGATGGTCGCGCTCTGGCTGGCGATGGGCGTCGTCGAGCGGCAGATCACAGAGGGCGGCGCCCCCGGGATCATCGCCTTCGAGTTCGTCGGCAGCCGGAGCCGAGCCGACGAGATGCTCGTCGAATGGAGCAGCCACGCCCAGGACATGGTCCGCCTCTCCCTCTGGATCGACTACGGCTTCATGCTCGCCTACGGCGCCTTCTTCACTTTGGCGGGGTTGGCGACACGGGACTTCGCCCGGGAGCGGGGTAAACAGGCGCTGGCCTCAGTGGGCCGCTGGGCGCCCTGGTGCGCCGCCGGAGCGGCGATCTTCGACGCGCTCGAGAACGCCAACCTGCTGCTCATCGTCGGCGGCCACGGCGGCTCCGTCTCCCCTCCCCTGGCGACCGCCTGCGCAAGCGTCAAGTTCGTGCTGATCGTGATCGCGATCGGCTATGTGATGTGGGGGCTCGTGGCGCGATTCAGAACGCGGGCGCGGTTGACTCACCCCGCTCCGGCCGCGTCAGCCGCTCCAGCAGGATCACGAAGGACTCGTAGTCCTCGCCGGTCGCCCGGGTCATGCCGATCTCGCAGGTGCGGTTGCTGGAGAGGTGGGCGTCGAAGTCGCGGCCGGCCAGCTCCTCGGCCTGGGGGCGCGGTGGCGGACTCGGTCAGCTCGGGGTGGGAGATGCCGCGGTCGCCGGCGAAGCCGCAGCAGGTGGCGGAGGGGGCGACGTGGACGTCGTCGGCGAGCTCGGCGGCGATCGTGCGGAGGCGGGCGGCGAGGCCCATGTGGCGGGTCGCGCAGGTCGGGTGGACGGTGGCCGACTCGACCTTGCGATCGACCTCGAGCCAGGGCAGCAGGCGGTCGTGCGCCCAGGCGACCGAGTCGAGGATCTCGAGGCCGGCGAGGCGCTCGGCGTTCTCCTCGCTGAGGACGCCGTCGCCGGGGTCGGAGATCCCCTGGGTGCAGGAGGCGGCGTCGACGACGATCGGCAGCGCCCCCTCCCCGCTCCAGCCCCAGAGCCGCTCGACCATCTCGTTGGCCTTGTGGCGGTGGGCGTCGCCGTAGCCCTTCGAGCTCCAGGGCAGTCCGCAGCAGGAGCCGGTGACGTCCTCGGGGATCCAGACCGGCAGCCCGGCCCGCCGCGAGACCTCGACCAGCGCCTCGACCGGCCAGCCGGCGAAGATCCGGTTCGTGCAGGAGGGGACGTAGACGGCGGCGGCCCCTTCGTGGATGGTCAGCGGCAGCTTCGCCGACGCCGCCCCCGGCAGGGCGCGGCCGCGCTTCGTGCGGCGGGCGAGCGGCCCGCCGACGCGGAGGGCCGCCCGGGAGGCGCCCTCGACACCCCACCAGTGGCGGGCGGCGCGCAGCGCCCGCTTCTCGGCGCGCTCGCCGTGGCGCTCGGCGCGGATCTCCTTGACCAGGGCGCCGGTGTCGATCCCGACCGGGCAGGCGAGCTGGCAGGAGCCGTCGGCGGCGCAGGTGTCGAGGCCGTCGTACTCGAACTCCTCGAGCAGCGTCTCGCGCAGGGGCGAGCCCTCGGGCTGGCGGGCGATCTCCCGCCGCAGCACGATCCTCTGCCGCGGCGTCGTGGTCAGGTTGCGACTCGGGCAGACCGGCTCGCAGAAGCCGCACTCGACGCAGGCGGCCGCCGCCTCCTCGATCGCCGGCGTCGTCTTCAGGTTGCGCAGATGGGCACCGGGGTCGCGGTTGAGGACGACGCCGGGGGCGAGCACGCCGTCGGGGTCGGCGAGCTGCTTGACCCGCCACATCAGCGCGGTCGCCTTCTCCCCCCACTCGCGCTCGACATAAGGGGCCATGTTGATCCCGGTCCCGTGCTCGGCCTTCAGCGAGCCGTCGTACTTGTCGACGATCAGCTCGACCAGCTTGCCCATGAACGACTCGTAGCGCTCGAGGTCCTCCTCCTCGCGGAAGTCCGGGGTGAGCATGAAGTGGAGGTTGCCCGCCGAGGCGTGGCCGGCGACGCCGGAGAGGAAGCCGTGCTCGCCGAGCAGCGCCTGCAGGTCCTTGGCGCTCTCGGCGATCCGCTCCGGCGGCACGCAGACGTCCTCGACGATCAGCGCCGTGCCGGGGATGCGGATGCGGCCGATCAGCCCGTGCAGGCCCTCGCGCACGCGCCAGGCGAGCTCGATCTCCTCGGGGTCGCGGGTGAACTCGATCGGGCGGATCGTCTCCTGCCCGGCGAGCAGCTCGGTCACCCGTGCGACCTGGTCGTCGAGCCCGGCGTCGTCATCTGCCCCGAACTCGACCAGCAGCGCCGCCGACTCGGGCGGCAGCTCTTTCCACTCCTGGGGGGCGCCGACCATGTTCCAGGCCGCGGTGATCAGCGACGGAGCGACCATCAGCTCGACCGCGGAGGCACCGGCCTCGACCAGGTCGGGGACCGGGGCGATCGTCTCGTCCATGCCCGGGAAGTGGATCCAGGCGGTGGTCGTGCGGGCGGGCAGCGGCACGGTCTCGAAGACCGCCTCGGCGACGAAGCCGAGGGTGCCCTCGGAGCCGATCAGGAGGCGGCGGAAGATCTCCAGCGGCTCGTCGGCGTCGAGGAAGGCGCTGAGCCGGTACCCGGTCGTGTTCTTGATCTCGTACTTGGCGCGGATGCGGGCACTGAGCTCCTCGTCGGCGCGAATCTCGTCGCGGATCGCCTCGAGCCCGGCGACCAGGTCGGGCTCGGCCTCGGCGAATCGCTCGGCGGCGTCGGGGGCGGCGGTGTCGATCGTCGTCCCGGAGGGCAGGACGAAGGTCAGCGAGCGGACCGTCGAGTAGGAGTCCTTCGTCGTCCCGCAGCGCATGCCGCCGGAGTTGTTGGCGATCACGCCGCCGACGCAGGCGATGTCGGTGCTCGCCGGGTCGGGGCCGAGCTTGCGCCCGTGGGGGGCGAGGACGCGGTTGGCGTGGCCGAGGACGGTGCCGGGCTTGACCCGCGCCAGCTTCCCCTCCTCCTCGATCGCGATGCCGCCGAAGTGGCGGCGGACGTCGACGAGGATGCCGTCGCCCTGGCCCTGGCCCATCAGGCTGGTGCCGCCTGCGCGGAAGACGACCGGGACGTCGTTGCGGCGGCCGTAGTCGAGGACCTTGGCCACGTCCTCCGCGTCGTGGGCCATCACCACGACCTGCGGCAGCAGCCGGTAGGGGCTGGCGTCGGAGGCGTAGCGGACGATGTCGGAGGCGCGGGCGAGGACGCGGTCGGCGCCGAGCAGGGCCTCGAGCTCGCCGCGCAGCGGCTGCGGGGTGCCCGCCGCGAGCGAGTCCGGAGCGCGGTCGGAGGCGGCGGGCGGGGCGGGCTCGGCGGCGGTCTCGCCAGGCATCGGCCTAGAAGAGGGACATGCCCGGCTCGACCGGGACTTCGACCAGCTCGGTCCGCGAGGAGGCGAGCGCCTTGGCGAGCGCGTCGCGGACCTCGTCGCGCCCGCTCGCCGTCGCGGTGCTGACCCCGTAGCCGGCGGCGACCGCGGCGACGTCGAGCTTGGGCAGGTCGAGGCCGGGGGCGCCGCTCACCTGCTCGACCTCGGCGAACCACTTGAGGATCGCGTACTCGCTGTTGTTGAGGACGAGGTAGGTGACCGGCACGTCGTGGGCGACGGCGCTCCAGAAGGCGGTGATCGCGTACTGGGCCGAGCCCTCGCCGAGCACGCAGACGACCGGGCGGTCGGGCTGGGCGAGCTGCACCCCGACCGAGGCGGCGAGGCCGAAGCCGAGGCCGCCGCCGGCGCTGAAGTAGTAGCTGCCGGGCCGCGAGATGCGCAGCTGGTTGCGCAGGGCGAGGGTGCTGGCCGGCGACTCGAGGACGACGATCGCGTCCTCGGGCATGACCTCGGCGAGCGCCGAGTGCACGGTCGAGGAGTTGAGCGGGTCGGTCGCCGGGATTTCCTCCGGGCCGGGGTTGGGCTCCGGGCCCGGGCGCGTGGACTCCGGGACCTGCTCGAGCAGCGCCTCAAGGGTGAGGGCGACGTCGGCGACGATCGCGTCGCCCATCGGCGCCCGAGCCGCCTCGTCGGGGTCGCTGGTGATCGCGACCAGGGCGGCGCCCTCGGGGAGCAGCGGCCCGGCGATGTGGGGGTAGTAGGGGAAGACCGAGCTGCCGGCGACGAGGACGAGGTCGTGGCCCTCGAGGGTCTGGCCGACCGGGCCGATCGCCGGCGGCAGGACGCCGCGGAAGTTGGGGTGGCCCTCGGGGAAGCCGAGGCGGGCGCCGCCGGTCGCCGGGCTCGCCCAGACAGGCAGTCGCTGGCGCTCGGCGAGCGCGACGGCGGCGTCCCAGCCGCCGGAAGCGTCGATGTCGGGGCCGGCGACGAAAACCGGGTTGGCGGCGCCGTCGAGCCGCTCGGCGAGGGCGCGGACGGCCTCGGGGTCGGCGGCGGCACGGCCGCCGACCTGGCGGCCGATCGCGTGGGCGGCGTCGGCCTCGTCGACCTCCGCGTACCAGTCGTCCATCGGGATCGAGACGAAGGTCGGGCCCTTCGGCGGCAGGCGCGGCGAGGTGGGCACCGTGGGCGAGGGCGAGCGGCACGTCCTCGGCGCGGGCGGGCTCGAAGGACCACTTGACCAGCGGGTGGGGCATGCGGATCGCGTCGCGGTTGGTGAGGTTGGCCTGCAGGGTGATCTGGGCCCGCGTCTGCTGGCCGGCGGTGACCAGGACCGGCGAGTGGTTGGCCTGGGCGTTGAAGATCGCCCCCATCGCGTTGCCGACCCCGGGCGCGGTGTGGAGGTTGGCGACCGAGGGGCGGCCCGAGGCCTGGGCGAAGCCGTCCGCCATGCCGACCACGACGGCCTCCTGGAGGCCGAGCACGTAGCGGAAGTCGGAGGGGAAGTCGGCCAGCATCGGCAGCTCGGTCGAGCCCGGGTTGCCGAACATCGTCGTCATCCCGCGGGCGCGGAAGAGGTCGAAGCTCGCCTCCCTGACGGTCGTCATCTGCGCACCTTATCTTCGAGGGTTCAAGAGGGTGGGACGCTGCCGATACGGGGGACATGACCCGGCGGGGCCAATGACCGAGCGTGGCGCGAGGCGGCGCCAGGCGCACCTACGCGCTGCGCGCGCGACCTGGAGGCGCTTCTTCGCCCTGATCATGGTCGGGCTCGCCGGCGTGGGCGGTCGCCCAGGCCGACGCCGGGCCGGCGGCGAGACGCGGACCGTCTACGCCGCCGGGAGGATCGTCCCGATCCCGGCCTCGATCCCGCACGAAGACGGCGACATGATCGACCGCCGCATCCTCCCCGACCTGCGCTGGATCGCCGCTCGCTTCCGGATCTACGTCACCGACGGCTACTCCGGGCCGCTGCCGGGGGGCGGCGGGCGCGCCGGCTGCAACCGCTGCCACACCCGCCACTCCGACCACTACAACGGGCTCGCCGTCGACATCGTCCCCGAGGGCGGCGGGACCGAAATGCGACCGGAGCTGGCGGCGGATCACGCGGCTCGCGCACTGGGCCGAGCCCCGCCAGAACCGTCCGCGGGCGCCGTTCCGCTGGGTCGGCTACAACGGCGACGCCGGCCACGGCTGCGGCAACCATCTCCACCTCTCCTGGAACCACGCCCCGGCCCGCGAGTTCAGGCTCGCCGAGTGGGTCGAAGTCTTCCCCGCCGACCGAAGTCGACCACGCAGCCGCCGCCGCCGCCGCCGCCGACCTCGCCGCCGGAACCGACCGAACCGATCGAACCGCCGCGCAAGAGCCCGACCGGCGGCGTCTCCCAGATCCAGACCGGCGGCGTCTCCCCGCGGCGCGACTAGGGCCCGTGCGGCTCCCGGTCGCGCTGGGATGCAGCCGGCGCAGCGCGCGGCTTCTAGGATGGGGGCGCATGCGCCACCTCCTCCCGACCATCGCCTCGATCGCCGTCGCACCGCCCTGCTTCTGGCCGGCTGCGGGAGACCGACGACGCGACACCCGGTCGCCTGCCTGAACGGCCCGGGCGCCTACCTGCGGGCGCTCGAGGAGCGCCCCGGCGGGTCGACCCTGCCCGGCGGCGTGCCGATCTCCGACTGCCTGGCCGAGAACCAGGAGGCCGGCGACCTGGCCGCGGTCGGCGACGCGATGCTCGAAAGCGGCGACGAGGCTCAACGCCGAGGCCCGCGCGGACCCGGGCGGCGACGCCAACGTCCGGCTCGGCTACCTGATCGGCGCCGCCCAGGCCGGGGCGGAGGAACCCGAAGGAATCCACGCCGAGCTGATTCGCCGCCTGCGTCGCCGCCGCCACCTACAGCCCGGGCGACAAGGGCTCTCGAAGGACTTCGAGCGGGCCTACCGCGAGGGCTTCGACGCCGGCCGGGCCGCGGGCTGAGGCGTCACCTGACGCCCCGGCGGGCGCCCTTCGGCGTGCAGCCGAGGGCGAGCAATCCGCTCGCCGCGTTGCCGTCGTCGAAGCGACGCTCGGTTCGAAGACGAGGTTGCCGTCGGAGCACCTGGCCAGCAGGTAGCCGTGCCGCCTGCCGCGGCGGTGGCGACCTGCCGCCGGAGCTTCAGGTCGAAGGCGGCGAGCGAGCCCGCTCCGCCGGCGATCGACGGCACCCTGACCGCGGCCCGCAGGCCGAAGGCGCCCTTTGGCAGCTTCGCGATCTCGATCGGGATGACGATCGCCTCGGGCGCCGGGACGGTGAGGTAGGCGTGGAGGAGGATCGTCGTCGTGCCCCTCACGCTGCCTCCGTTGAAGGCGAGCAGCCTGCTCTGCGCCTGGAACGGCGCCGATTCGGGCGCGGCGATCTCGAGCCTGGCCGAGCCGCTGCCGAGGACGGCGGCGGCGCAGGCCGCTTCGGCGCCCTCGCTGGTCTGGTTTTCCAGCTCTCCGGCGGTGCACGCCGGGATGCCCCTGGTGTCGATCGCGACGCTCCTGTCGATGGCGATCGTGGCCTGCCTGATCGCCGGGATGTGGGTCACTCCGTCTCCCTTGATCCGGCTGGAGAGGACCACGCCGATCGCTGCCCGCTTCGAGCGCGGCAGCGCCCTCGGACTGACCGTCGCGCCGAAGCTGGTCTTCAGGCCCCCCACTTCGACGAAGATCGACTTCGCGGCGGCGCCCGCGACCAGCGCGCCGCAGAGCAGGGCGAGGATGCCGAGAATGATTGCCAGCCGGGTGGGGCGCCTGCGCATCCCTGCACGCTAGCGGTCCCCGCTAATACGCTTGTCGGACCAACTCATATGGAGGCATCGACTTTGACTGAGCAGCTCTGGGGTGGCGAGACCACCAAGGCCGTCGACAACTTTCCGGTTTCGGGGGAGCGGGTGCCGGTGCCCGTGGTCCGTTGGCTGGGCCGGCTGAAGGCGGCGGCGGCGGTCGCCAACGGAGAGCTCGGGGTGCTCGACTCCGAGCTCGCGGCTCGGATCTCCGACGCCGGCGAGGCGGTTGCCGCGGGCGAGCACGACGACCAGTTCCCGATCGACGTCTTCCAGACCGGCTCCGGGACCTCGTCGAACATGAATGCCAACGAGGTGCTCGCCAACCTCGCCGGCGACGAGGCCCATCCCAACGACCACGTCAACATGGGCCAGTCCTCCAACGACGTCTTCCCGTCCGCCGTCCACCTGGCGGCGCTCGGCGAGGTCACCCACGACCTGCTGCCGGCGATGGGCGGGCTCGAGTCCGCCCTCGCCGGCAAGGCGACCCGGTTCGCCGACGTCGTCAAGGCCGGCCGCACGCACCTGATGGACGCCGTCCCGGTGACCCTCGGCCAGGAGTTCGGCGGCTACGCCGCCCAGGTCCGGCTCGGGATACAGCGGGTCGAGGCGACCCTGCGCCGGGTCGGCCAGATCCCGCTTGGCGGCACCGCCACCGGAACCGGCCTCAACACCCACCCCGAGTTCGCCGCCAAGGTGCGCGAGAAGCTCGCCGCCGACACTGGGCTGGCGATCTCCGCTCCGCTCGACCCCTTCGAGGCGCAGGGAAACCGCGACGCGCTGGTCGAGCTCTCCGGCGCGCTCAAGGTCTACGCCGTCTCCCTCAACAAGATCGCCAACGACCTGGCGCTGATGGGCTCGGGGCCGCGCGCCGGGCTCGCCGAGCTGCGCCTGCCGGAGCTGCAGAAGGGCTCCTCGATCATGCCCGGCAAGGTCAACCCGGTGATCCCCGAGGTCGTGATCCAGGTCGCCGCCCAGGTGATCGGCAACGACGCCGCGATCACGGTCGCCGGCAGCCAGGGCCAGTTCGAGCTCAACGTGCGGGTGCCGCTGATCGCCCGCAACCTGCTCGACTCGATCAAGCTGCTCGCCTCCGCCTCGCGCCTGCTCGACGAGAAATGCGTCGCCGGGCTCGAGGCCAACGAGGAGATGACCGAGCGCCACGCCGAGGCCACCCTGGCGACGGCGACGGCGCTCAACCCCCACATCGGCTACGACCGCGCCGCCGACATCGTCAAGGTCGCGGCCGAGTCGGGACGCTCGCTGCGCGAGGTCGCCATCGAGCAGGGAGTCGAGCCCGCCGTGCTCGAGGAGGCACTCGACCACCGCCGCATGGCCCGCCCGCACGGGTAGGCCCGGCGTACGGGCACCGGAGCTAACCGCCCCGGCCGTTGCCCTTCTTCTTGCCCTTGCCCTGCTTGCCGCCGCAGCGCTTCTTGCCCTTGCCCTTCTTCTTCGAGGCGGAGGCACGGCTCCTGGAGCCCTTGCCCTTGGCCTTCTTGCACTTCCCCTTCTTCTTGCCCGCGGCCTTCTTGCAGACCAGCTTGCCCTTGGCCGTGAGCGTCTTCTTGAAGCCCTTCTTGCACTTGAGCGGGGGCGGCGGGGGCGGCACGCAGCCGTCCGCTGACCCATTCACGCCGGGGCATTTGTCCTGGGTCTCGTCGCCGAAGAGATCGCCGTCGGCGTCCAACTCGACCGTTGCCGCGATGTTGAGTCGGAAGGCCGATTTGTAGATATTCGCGGAGGGTTCCCATCCGCTCGTATCGGGGGTCGCCGTCAAGGTACCCGGCGACGCGAGGAGGTCGCCTGCTTTGAGGACTACGTAAAGGCTGGGCACGTCAGCGACCGTCTGAAGCATTCCTGGCGCCCCCCCGGAGGAGTAGACACCGATGGATTCACCGTTGAAGATCCGGATCCGGGACGGGAAGGTGTTGGTCCCGGTGGCGCTGACCGTCTCGAGTGCGCTCTCGTATCTGGCAATTCCCCCGTCGGTTCCGAACGCGTTCCCGACCTTCAGTTTCAGCCCGTACGTCCCGCCGCTGTTGTACGTGCTCCAGCTGGTGATGACCCCCTGGCTCGCGGGGGGGCCGGCGTACCGGTAGGGCTCGGGGGCCGATTTGGCCTCTCCGCCGTTCTGCATGGCGGTGGTGCCGGCTGGCAGCGGTTCCGTACCCGGGGCGTGGGCACCGAGCTGGACTGAGGCGAGCGCACCGCCCGTGCCCCCGAATGCCATTGAAACGACAAGCGCAATCGCGGCCAGAGCGGCCCTTGCTTTGTTCGACACCTCGTTCTCCCCCTCGAGTTGGACGTCTCGTGTCCTGCGAGCTTACCCCGAAACGCTGTCACCCCTGGAGGGTGATGAAGCGCTCCTCGGTCAGCTCGACTACTGCGAAGGCCGGGCCCTCGCGGGTGTTGCCGGAGTCCTTGACACCGCCATAGGGCATCTGGTCGGCGCGGAAGGTCGGCACCTCGTTGATCAGGACGCCGCCGAACTCGAGTGTGTTGGCGGCCTCGAGCCCCCGTCCCATATCCCTCGTGAAGACCCCCGCCTGGAGGCCGAACTTCGAGTCGTTGGCCATCCTCAGCGCCTCGCCGAACTCGGAGAAGCGGTCGATCGTCGCGACCGGCCCGAAGATCTCCTCGCACCAGACCTTGGCGTCGCGCGGCGGCGCGCCGAGCAGGGTCGGGGCGAGGCAGCGGCCCTCGTCGAGGAGCTCCCCCCCGGTCAGCAGCGTGGCTCCGGCGGCGACGGCCTCGTCGATCCACTCCTTGACCCGGTCGCGGTCGCCGGGGGTGATCAAGGGGCCGACGTCGGTCTCAGGGTCGGCCGGGTCGCCGACCCTGAGCGTCTCGGCCTTGGCGACGAGCCGCTCGGTGAAGGCGTCGGCGACCTCGTCGTGGACGAGGATCCGCTGGATCGAGATGCAGCTCTGGCCGGCGTGCGAGAAGGCATGGATCTGGGCCTTGTCGGCTGCGGTCTCCCAGTCGCCGTCGGCGTTGACGATCAGCGGCGCGTTCGACCCCAGCTCGAGGTTGACCTTCTTGTGGGGGACGCGGCTGCGGATGCCCCAGCCGACCGAGGCCGAGCCGGTGAAGGAGAGGGCCCTGGTCAGCTCGTGCTCGACGATCGCGTTGCCGACCTCGGATCCCGGCCCCGGGACGACGCTCAGCCAGCCGTCCGGCAGGCCGGCCTCGAGCAGGACCTCGGCCAGCTTCAGGGCCGAGATCGGCGTCTGCCCCGCCGGCTTGAGGACGACGGCGTTGCCGGCCGCGATCGCCGGCCCGAGCTTGTGGGCGACCAGGTTGAGGGGGAAGTTGAAGGGGCTGATCGCGCCGACCACCCCGAAGGGGACGCGCAGCATCACGCCGAGCTTGCCGGCGCCCGAGGCCGAGGCCTCCATCGGCACCGTGCCGCCGGTCAGCTTGCGGGCCTCGACCGAGGAGAAGGTGAGCGTGTCGGCGCAGCGCGCAGCCTCGACCCGCGCCGTCTTCAGCGGCTTGCCGGCCTCGGCGCAGATCGCCTGCGCCAGCTCCTCGACCCGCTCGGCGACCAAACCGGCGGCCCGGTCGAGGACCTCGGCGCGAGCGTGCTGGGGAAAGCCGCCGGCCTCGAAGGCCTCCTGGGCGGCGCGGGCGGCGCGGTCGACGAGCGCGGCGTCGCCCTGCGCGACCCGGCCCACGAGCGTCCCGTCGTAGGGGCTCATGACCTCGTCCCACTCGCCGGTCTCCAGCCACTCTCCGGCGATCAGGAGCTTGTGATCGATCGGCTCGATTTTCCCAGCCTAGACGACGATCTTGCAGGCCGAGACTCGCCGGCGACGAATCTGTTTCGGCAAGGATGCGAATCCGACTCACAGCCATGCTCTTCTTCCTCCTCCTGGTGCCCGCCGCGGGCGCCCGGGCGAGCGTCTCCTGGGTGGTTCAGGGGCACGGGTTCGGGCACGGGGTCGGGATGAGCCAGTACGGCGCCTACGGCTACGCCAAGCACGGCAGGGGCTACCCCTTCATCCTCGCCCACTACTACCGGGGCACCCAGCTCTCGCTGCTGCAGGGACAGCGCCTCGTCAGGGTCCTGGTCGGCGTCGTCGATGGCGACGTCGGCTTCAGCGGCGCCGGCAGCGCCTGCGGCAAGCAACTCGACCCCGAGCGCGAATACGAGGCGCACCGGACCGGCGCCCAGGTGAGTCTGCGCAACTCGGCCGGGCGGCCCCTGGCCGGCTGCGGGCGCCGGTTGCGGGCGGCCGGGGCGGGGCGCATCGAGATCTCCGGCATCGGCGCCTACCGCGGCGCGCTCGAGGTGGTCCCGACCGACTCCGACCTCGGCTCCCTGAACGCGGTCAACGCGGTCCCGGTGGACCAGTACGTGAAGGGCGTGATCCCCAACGAGTCGCCCGCCTCCTGGCCGCAGGCGGCGTTGCGGGCGCAGGCTGTGGCGGCGCGCTCCTACGCGCTCTCGGTCCAGGTCGGCGGCAACGGGTTCGACCTCTACGACGACACCAGCAGCCAGGTCTACGAGGGGCTCTCCAGCGAGACCGCGACGACCAACCGGGCGGCGGAGGCGACGAAGGGCGAAGTCCTCACCTACCGGGGTGAGATCGCCGAAACGTACTTCTCCGCCTGCTCCGGCGGCCATACCGAGAGCGTCCAGAACGTCTTCTTCGGCCCTTCCGTCCCCTACCTGGTCGGCGTCAACGACCCCTACGACTACTACTGCCCCCTGCACTCCTGGAAGCTGAGGTTCAGCAACCCGGAGATCAGCGCCAGGCTCGACGGTCACCTCGAGGGGCGGCTCAAGAAGGTGCAGGTGACGAGGCGCGGCACCTCGCCCCGGATCGTCTGGGCGCGCCTCTACGGCACCGGCGGGGTGACCAGGATCCGCGGCGACGAGCTCGCCTCGGCGCTGGGCGGATACGACCGCTGGCTCACCTTCCACAAGGTCGTCAACGGCAGGCCGACCGGCTCCCCCGAAGGCGGAGCGCAGGGTGGCGCCGGCGCGGTCAAAGGGATCAGCGCCGGCTCGGGAGGCGCCGACACCGGCGAGTCCGGGGGCGCAGCCGTGGAACTGCCCGGGGTGGCGAGCGGCACGGCGGGCGGCGGCGCAACGGGGCCCTCGGGGGGCACCGGCAGCGGCTACGTGGACTAGAGCCGCGCGCCCCGATCAGGGGACCGCGAGCCGTGCGAAGACCGCTCGGTGGTCGCTGCCCGGCACGTCCTCCACCCGGTAGTCGACGATCGCGATCCGGCGGTCGGCGAGCACGTGGTCGATGGTCACCGGCGGCGGCATCCAGCGTTCCGAGGGCCAGGTCGGCTCGAGGCCGTCGCCGGTCACGTCGGCGGCGTCGCGGTACCCGGTGTCGATCAGATCGCGAAGCTCGGGGAAGTCGAGGGTCGCATTGAAGTCCCCCGCCAGAACCCAGGGCGGGGCCGACGGGTCGGCCGCGGGCAGGCTCGTCAGCTGGGCCGCCCAGAGGCCGACGATGCGCCGCTTCGGCGGGTATGGATGGACGTCGACGACCCGCACCGTGTGACCTCGGTCGAGCCTGACCACGGCCCGCGGCATGCGGAATCCGATTCCCCGCACCTCGGGCGCCGGCAGCTGGCGCATCAGCAGGCGCGAGTAGATTCCGCCGCCGCTCGCCCCTTCCCTGACGGTGAGCACCGCTTCGGGCAACAGCGTCGAGAGGCCCGCGCCCTCGAGCGCGAGAGCGAAGCTCGGAGTCAGCTCCTGGAGGTTGAGCACGTCCGGGTGGAGGCGCCTGACGAGGCCGACCACAGCCGACGGATCGGCTTCCCCGAAGTGGATGTTGGCTGAGAGGACCCGCAGTTCGGTGGCGCCGGGGGGGATCTCCTCGCCGCTGCCGAAGGCACGCGGCAGCACCGCCGAGAGCAGGCAGGCGACGGCCAGGGTGCCGGCAGCCGCCGCCGCCCAGTTGCGCAGCGCGACCGCCGTCCCGGCGGCGAGCAGGGCGAGGAAGGCGACGTAGGGGGTGTAGGCGAGCAGGGGGACGAGCGGGTAGCCGCCCTCGACCCCGAGGACCCGGACGACGGCCCAGATCAGGATCGGGACGACGGCCACCCAGATCGCCCAGTGGCGGTCGGCGCCGGCTCGTTCCACCGGCTCAGCCGTCCGGGTAGGGCTGGATCGCGATGCCGTGGTCGGTCTCCCGCATGCCGCACTCATACGCGGCCCCGCCGGCGAGGGTCAGCGCGGACAGGGCGGGCGGGGCGTTCGACGCTGAGCTTGAGGTCGGCGGCCGAGCAGTTGACGGTGTTGTGCTCGGGGCCCTTGGGGTCGGCATAGACCCGACCGACGAAGTCCGTCTTCGGAGCCGAGATGCGGCCGCGGACGACGATGTCCTCACCGGGCAGGACGAAGGAGCAGGCCGTGGGCGAGTCCTCGATCCAGGCGGAGCGAACCCTTCCGAAGCCGCCGAGCCGGTGCAGCTCGCCGTCCAGGCTGAGCATCCCCGTCACGGAACCCAGGGCGAGGTCCAGGGGCCGAGCTTGATCCGGGCGGCGCCGGCGTCGAAGAAGGCGCCGGGCGCGTCCTCGAAGCCCGTCCCCTCGAGCCAGACCCAGCGCTCGGCGTGCTCGGTCCCCCAGTTGTGGCCGATCATCCCGGGCCAGCCGTCGAGCTCGATCGGGTCGGTGCCGTCGACTTGCAGGGCGCCCGAGAAACGGGCCTCGGGGTAGGGGGCGACGAACTTCGTCTTCGGCACGGGCGCCTCGTATAGCCAATCGGCCGGCAGGTACTTGCAGGGCGCGGCGTCGCCCTCGAAGGTCAGGTCCCAGCTGGCGCGCAGGGCATCCGTCTCTATCTCGCCCCTCGCCCTGCCTGGGCCGAGGGCCGCCCCGGCGACGCGGATCCAGCCGCCGTCGGGAACGGCGAGCTCGGCCGCCGGCACGGTTGACTTCGTCGCCCGTGGGCCCTCGGCCTCGCGATCGAAGAGGACGAACCAGATCGAGGCGTTGGGCTCGGCACCGGGGTGCTTGTGGACCGTGTGCCGGATCCAGAGGGCCTGCCCGCCCCCCGGGCGGGCCGCCTTCAGGTAAAAGCTCTCGTAGTGACCGCCTCGGGCGGCGACCCTGGGGAACCTGGCGCCTTCGTCCATGGCGGCAACTCTAGCCCCGGCGACCTTGATCGCCCCTAAAGGGGCCGGTAATCTTGGGGACACGTGAATCGGCGTTGTCTCGTCCCCTCCGCCCTCCTCGTCGCGCTGGTCGCGTCGGTCGCGCTGCTACCGGCGGCAGCGGCTTCGGCTGCCGGGCCGGGCGGCGCCCAGGCCAGCAGGAAATGCCCGAAGGGCAAGAAGCTGGTCGTCGTCAAGAGGCACGGCAAGGTCGTCAGGAAGCACGGCAAGCCGGTGAA
>CAWIOM010000018.1:0-25264 GCA_963837735.1 uncultured Solirubrobacterales bacterium
ATCCCACCAATCGCGCTCGCCATCGACGTCGTCGCGCGGAGTCTCGCCGAGATTGGGAGCGCCGATGACGAGGATCTCGAGGCCGTCGGGCCCAGCCTCGTAGCCTCGCCACGTACCGGGCGGGACACGCACCGCGTCCCATTCCTTGAGCTCGACGATCTCGTCGTCGAGCTTCATCCGCCCGCTCCCTCGCAGGACCACGTACACCTCCTCCTGCGTCTTGTGCGTGTGGCCGTACGGAAAGCGATAGTTGGGCGGGACGCGCTGGTAGCCGAGGCCGGAGCTCTCGAGCTCGAGCGCCCCGGTCGCCAAGCGGAACTCCAGGTCCGGCGCGCCGTCGAAGTTGGACCCGAGGTCCTCCAGGTCCTCCTTGAGGTTCCTGAGCGTGAACGGCACGGCGCGATCCTAAGGCACCCCGTCAGAGCGAGCGAGGCTGGCGCCGGTGGTGCTTGGGGTGCTTCTTGTGCTTCTTTACGCACCGGCCGTGCTTGAGCTTCCTGTGCTTCTTGCATTCTTCTTCTTAGCCTTCGTTGCCGATGGCCCTGGCCCTGGCGCCGGCGCCGGCTGGCAGGCTCCGACACAGGAATCCTGGGTCTCGTCTCCGAGCCCGTCGTGATCGACGTCGGGCTCGACGGTGGCATTCATCGCGAACCACTCGTCGTTGAACTGCCCCGCCACCACCGGCGTCGCGTCGCCGGGGATTTCCGAGCCGCAACCCGGGCCCAGACAGCCGACCGTCCAGCTCTTTCCTTCTTCGGCGGGAAGCACCGGCAGCTCGAAGCTGCCCGGGGCGTGGGCTATCTCGACTCCGACGAACTGCCCGGCGCTGATCGGCACCTTCGAGTTGAAGGTGTGTTGGACGTTGTGAGCGGTCGAGCCGGAGGCATCGACGGGGGCAACGGGTTCGACCGGGCCGGCGGCGCCCAATGTGTAGGTTTTCGGGCCGACCGGGGTCAGGGTGCGCAGCTGTGCCGTCGCGGCTTCGCCGACGTCGTCTGTGTAGAACTGCCAGCTGGTTATGACGCCGTCCGCGGGCGCGCTCAGCGTCACCCCCGGGGGCCCGGTCGCGGTGAAGAGCAGGACGGGAAGCGCGAAGGGGACCGCCTGCGAGGTACCGGGGCTGGGGTTGGGAGGCGACGGCCCCACGGTCACAGCGGCCTCGGCGGTGTCGGCCGCAAACAGCGCGCAGATCAAGACGAGCAGAATCAAGCGAGCACGCGACACGGGCCGGCACGGTATCAACCCTTGCGTTTGGCCATTCGCTCGAGCTGCTTGCCGAACGCCTTCTCGACTTCGTCGGACATCGTCATCCGGTAGACGGCGACCAGGGCCTGCAGGGAGAGCGGTCGCAGCTGATCGAGCGCCGCCCGGACCTCGGGCCAGCGCTCCTCCGGGTAGCCGTCCTCTTCGAAGGGCTTCCAGATGTCCTCGAGGAAGAGCTTGACGAACTCGTGTGAGACCGAACGGCAGCGACTCGCCACCTTGGCGATCACGGCCAGGGCGTGGTCGAGCGGGACGCCTGTCGCGACGACGCCCTCGGCGGCGTCGAGCAAGGAGGGGAAGGGGGCCTCGAAGCGATCCTCGTCGATCGCCACCAGGGCGCCCGCGTCGATCGCCCGCTTCAGCGCGTCGTCGATCTCGGTGCCGAAACGGTCGGCCAGGTCCTTGCGGGTGAACGTCTGGGGCTGCTCGCGGTCGAACTCGTCGATCTCCCGTTTGAAGGAGATGAACTGCTCGGCGGGACCGAGGTTCTGGCTCAACAGCCGCTCGATCCCCTTCAGGTTGAAGCCGTCGCCCTGCAGCTCCTGGATCATCTTCAGCCGGTCGAGGTGCTCGGGCCCGTAGTAGCCGACCCGGTCGCGGACCTCGGGGGCGGGGAGCAGGCCCCGGGCGCGGTGGGAGCGGATGTTGCGGACGGTGATCCCCGTCTCCGCCGCGAGCTGTTCGATCGTCAGGTCGTTCTCGGACTTGGTCTCGGTCGGCGCCATCTTGTGTGAAACCTATCACTGAACGACGGCGCGCCCTTTGTCGTGACGGCATTTGATGTTACGTTGATCTCCGGCACGGGTAGTGCTGCCAAACACCCACGCAGAGGAGGTCCGATGAGCACAACCACCACCGCCGCCGCGCCGCCCCGCCGCTCCAATCCCGGCCTCGAGCTGCTCGATCTGATGGCGGGACCGCCCGGAATCGACGGCTATCTCGAGCAGATCAGCCCGATGATGGTCACCGGCGAGTGCAGGGCCCAGGTGCTCGCGGTCGGGCGCGGCACCACCGAGAGCGTCACCCTGACCCTGCGCCCCAACCGTGTCTGGGAAGGCCTCCGCGCCGGCCAGTTCGTCCAGGTCTCGGTGGAGATCGACGGCGTCCGCCACAGCCGCTGCTACTCGCCGGCCTCGGCGGAGGGCGCCCGCCGCGAGCTGGAGATCACGGTCAAGCGCCATCCCGAGGGGCTGGTCTCCAACTTCCTCGCCGACCATGCCCGGCCCGGCATGGTGCTCGGCCTCTCGCAGGCCGACGGTGACTTCCAGCTTCCCGATCCGCGCCCCGACTCGATCCTCCTGATCGGCGCCGGCAGCGGAATCACCCCGCTGATCGGGATCCTGCGCACCCTCTGCGCCGAGGGCCACCCGGGGCCGATCGCGCTGATCCAGTACGCCCCCGACCGCGAGCGCACGATCTACCGCGAGGAGCTCGACCGCCTCGCGGCCGAGAACCCGAACTTCAAGCTGGCTCGCTCCTACACCCAGGCGCCCGGCGTCGGCGAGCTCGACGGCCACTTCAGCCCGGCCCACCTCCCGCGGGCCGACCCCAGCTTCGACAGCGCCGAGACCTTCGCCTGCGGCCCGCCCGCATTGCTCGATGCCGTGCGCGCCAACTGGGGGGCCGACGGCCTCGAGCAGCGGCTCCACGTCGAGAGCTTCGTGCCGCCCAGCCTGCTTCCCGTCGGCGAGCCCGGCGAGGGCACGATCCGCTTCGCCGGCTCCGACATCGAGGTCCCCAACAGCGGCGCCTCGGTCCTGGAGCAGGCGGAGGAGGCCGGTGTCCGCCCGCAGTCGGGCTGTCGGATGGGGATCTGCCACTCCTGCACCTGCCGCAAGGTGAGCGGCACCGTCAGGAACCTGCTCACCGGGGAGGTCTCCTCAGGGCCTGAGGAGTCGATCCAACTCTGCGTCTCGGCGCCCCTCAGCGACCTCGTCATCGACCTTTGATCTTCAGCCCAATTTCAACGAAAGGCATTCCAAGATGAGCACCAGGACCGAAAGCCAGATCGACCTCACGCCGGAGCAGATCGACAGCTTCGGCGAGGAGCTCGACGCGATCCGCCAGCGCGTCCTCGCCGATCGCGGCGAGCGTGACGTGACCTACATCCGCCGGGTGATCCGCGCCCAACGCGGGCTCGAGGCCGCCGGACGAGGCCTGCTCTGGGCCGGCGTCTTCCCTCCCGCCTGGATCGCCGGCACAACCGCCCTCTCGCTCTCCAAGATCCTCGACAACATGGAGATCGGGCACAACGTGATGCACGGCCAGTACGACTGGACGAACGACCCGGCGCTCGCCGGCAAGAAGTTCGAGTGGGACAACGCCTGCCCCGCCGACCAGTGGCGCCACTCCCACAACTACATGCACCACACCCACACCAACATCGTCGGCAAGGACCGCGACATCGGCTACGGGGTGCTGCGCATGTCAGAGGACCAGCGCTGGACCCCCTATTACCTCGGCAACCCCGTCTACGCGACCCTGCTCGCGCTGCTCTTCCAGTACGGGGTCGCGATCCACGACCTCGAAGTCGAGCAGATCCGGACCGGCAGGGCGGACATGACCGACAAGCGCAAGATGGCGAAGGCGATCTGGAGGAAGACCCGCCGCCAGAGCCTCAAGGACTACGTCATCTTCCCGGCCCTCTCCGGCCCATCCTTCCTCTTCCCCCTGGCCGGCAACGTGACCGCCAACCTGGTCCGCAACGTCTGGTCGTTCACGATCATCTTCTGCGGCCACTTCCCGGAAGGCACGCACGAGTTCACCGAGGAGGAGACCGAGAACGAGAGCCGCGGCCAGTGGTACTACCGCCAGCTGCTGGGCTCGGCCAACCTCTCGGGCAGCCGCCCCTTCCACATCCTCGCCGGCAACCTCAGCTTCCAGATCGAGCACCACCTCTTCCCCGACCTGCCCGCCAACCGCTACGCCGAAATCTCCGAGGAGGTCCGCGAGATCTGCGGCCGCTACGGCATCCCCTACAACGTCGGCCCGCTCGGCAAGCAGTTCGGCAGCGTCGTCAGGAAGATCTGCCGTTTCGCGCTGCCGGACCGGAGGAGCCGCAATCAGGGGACCTCCCCTCGCGAGGGCGCCGCCGAGGAGGTGCGCACCCCGATTGCTGTCTGATTCACGCCCTCCCGGGTCAGACCGGGCGAATCGGACTCCGCGGTCCGCGAGCACAAACGCGCGGCGCTACGCTTGATCCGATGGCCGACAAGAAGACCTTCACCTCTGAGGAGGCGCTCAAGATAGGTGAGCGCATCGGCATCGACTGGGCCGACGCCCCCTTCGACGTCGACGAGTACCGGGCGGGGCTGGAGGTGGAGCTCGAGCACGGGTCCCATGACCCTGCAACGAACGTCACCGACGACGACCCGATCGTGACCGGCAAGATCGCGCTGGCTCACCTGAATGAGTTCCCGGACTACTACACGCGCCTGAGGAAGATGGAGGACGAGGCCGAGCGCGATCATCGCGGTGGTGGTTCTCGCCCTCGGTAGACATCTGCTGTTTCGCGAACTGAGCCAAGGCGGCTGGGTCGCGATCCTTGCGGTGGTCGCGATTGTCCTGTTGATCCGCTTCTGGACGCCGTTGCTCGAGCGCCTCGAGCGGTGGTGGAGGTCGCGCTGAGTCCGGCGTATTCGGCGGTTAGGATTCTCAACAAGCCAAAATCTGCCCGGATAGCTCAGTTGGTAGAGCACTTCCATGGTAATCCCGGCTTTGAGGCGTCCGCCTGGGTCTAGTTTTTGGCTTCGTTAAGCCAAAAACTGAAACCCATTACGCCGCGCTCAGTGCAGGTGAGACCGGTGCGTCTCAGGCGTGGAAAACCAAATGCCTCCCATCGAATGGGAGGTCTTACAGACCGCGATCGGTGCAACGAGCAAGGGACTCCGAACTCGCCGTCTAACAGAAGTAGGCCGGACGCTGGAAGTCCCGGGCAAACTATGGATCCAGATGCGAAGAAGATCGTCGATCAGGCCTGGGAGGTCCTGCCGCTGACCCATCGCGAACTGCTCGTTGAGATCCGGGCCGATCAGCGGGCCATTCACTGTGGACCCCTCGGCTCGTACGCGAACACGCTCTTGACATCGGCCGGCTGCGCGACGCTCGCCAAAGCAGACGAGCTGTCCCGTAACGAGGCGCTCGGCCTATGGCTTTCCGACCTTCGGCTCATTCTGATCAATGTCTGCCATGAGTCCTTAGTGGGCCTTGATGCGACAAGCCGAGTGGCGGCTTTGGCCCATGTGGCGTGGCACGAGTGGGGGCATGCATTGGGCTTGACCCAGGCAGGCGAGGACGATGTCGCCGATGGCCCCCGCCTCTTGGAGCTGCTTCCGCCCGAGATAGCCGAGAACATCCGCTCGGCCGGGTACGGTCGTCGCGAATATACGCACGAGGTCGTCGCTGACCTGTATGCCGTATTGATGATGCGGCGAAGACGAGAGATGACGCAGATGCCAAGCTGGCTAAATCCGGAGCTACGCGACTTGCTCGAAAGGGTCCTGCCATGAAGCCTCATGCGAAGGTGCCACCCGGCTACCTCCTACCGGCAAACAAAAACATGGCGGATGTCTTGCGCCTGAACGAGGAGCTTCTGGCAAGCGAGTCTCAAGGCCAAGCTCGATCGGGCACAAAGCGACGTCGGGACGAAGGCGGGGAGACCCCAAAAAAGCGTTAATCGTCCTTGCAAGGCTCGGACCTCTAACATCCTGCCCGCAACCTGAAGTTGGCTCCTCAAGCCAGATCGCTCATCCGGTCATGGGACTGATGGGCTCCCATCTGAACTTGGGGGGTCTACTTCAAGAAGCGCACTTTTTGGCTCAATAGAGCCAAAATCTGCCCGGATAGCTCATTTGGTAGAGCACTTCCATGGTAAGGAAGGGGTCGTCGGTTCGAGTCCGATTCCGGGCTTGCAGAAGGGCCGTGACTCGGGGGAGTGTGAATATACGCACAATGGGCCGCGCAAACCGGGTTGTGCTGATATCCGCATAAATCGTTCGTATTCTCTATTGTGTGGATATGCGAACAGAAGCCAACAGGCGGTTACGCAATTGGCTCGTCCATAACCCACGCGACATCGGACGTGCGATCGCCGGGGTTCGGGCGGAGCGGGGCCTGACCCAGGCGCAGCTCGCCGAGGAGCTCGGCATCGATCGCGCGTACCTCGCGCGTCTGGAGAGCGGTGCGGACCAGCTCGTGCTCGAGCGGGCGATCCTGGCCCTGCGCCGGATGGGCGCGACGGTCACCGTCTCGCTTCCAGAGGAGGACCCCGATGGCTAGAGCTCTCGGGGTCTGGATGGACGGGGTCAGGGTTGCGGAGCTGCGAGACGGTACGGGCTACTCGATTCGCTGTGCCTACACCGAAGAGGCACTCGAGCTCTGGCCGCGGAACAGCCCGCTCGTTCAGGCTCTCGAGGAGGACACGATCCCGGCCGACTCGGCCCTCGCAGCGCTCGTTCGTAGCCGCGCCGCGGCGTTCCTGGCCTGAGGATCGGCTTGGCACCGGGTAGAAGGCACGGACTCGGGGGGCAGGCGAATCGACCGGCGGATAGAACGGTTTGAGGAGAATGCGCCCGTTTGCGCTCGCTCTCCTGCTCCTCCTCGTCCCCGGCACCGCCGGCGCGCGGGAGATCCGGTTTCAGGGCGAGGAAACCCGGGTTCCCGCATCCTGGCCGGTGTACAGGCTCGCCGAGCACCCGCGGATGTGCGTGCGAATGGACCGCGAGGCCGTGTACCTGGGGCGGCCGTCGCCGCGCCAGCGCTGCCCCGCCCACGCCGTCGGTCGCCGCCGAGCGATCCTGATCGACGGCAGGGAGCGGCCATCGGCACGACCCTCGACGACGGGCGCCCCCGTGAGGCTCGCGGCCGCGAGCCAATACACCGGGCTGGGGTTCGATGCCTGTACGGCCCCTTCGAAAGGTGCGATGTCCGCCTGGGGACGCTCTCCCTACCGGGCGATAGGCGTCTACATCGGGGGGCTCAACCGCGGCTGCTCGCAGCCGAACCTGACTTCCTCCTGGGTACGTGAACAGGTCGCCGCCGGTTGGCACCTGATCCCCACCTACGTCGGATTGCAGTCGCCGACCAGCAGCTGCGGCTCCTGCGCGAAGTTGAGCCCCGGCTCCGCCGCCGCTCAGGGCGCGGGGGCGGCTCGCGACGCGGTTGCCGACGCGCAGGCGATCGGCATCGGATCCGGCAGCCCGATCTATTTCGACATGGAGAGCTACGTCCGCGCCTCCGGCGCGACAGCCTCCACCCTCACCTTCCTGGCCGCCTGGACAGAAGCGCTGCACGCGGCCGGCTACGGATCCGGCGTCTACAGCAGCAGCGCCTCGGGCATCGCCGACCTCGCCTCGAAGTGGCGGACCGCCTACCCGGTCCCGGACGACCTCTGGATCGCCAACTGGAACGGGGCGAAGAGCACCGACGACCCCTACGTTCCCGACTCCGCCTGGAGTCCGAATCGGAGAATCCATCAGTATCGCGGCGGGCATAACGAGACCTACGGCGGGGTGACGATCAACATCGACAACAACTACGTCGACGGAGCCACGGTCGGCTCGGCCGCGACGACGCCCACATCCACCACGCCGCGGGGTCGGCTCGAGTCGGCAGGGTCGCCGTCACCGGGCCAGGTGAGGCTGACCGGTTGGGCCTACGACCCGAGCCTGCCGACCGAACCGACCGCGATCCACGCCTATCTCGGCGGGCCCAAGGGGGCGCCGGGCGCGCGGCTCTACGATCTCGGCGCGGTCGCCAGCCTTCCCCGCCCCGACATCGGGACGGTGCACCGCAAGGCCGGCCCCAACCACGGATTCGACGTCAGCTTCCCGGTCGTCGGCTCGCGACGGAAGAGGGTATGCGCCTACGCTGCCGCGCCGGAGGGAGAGAGCAAGCTGCTCGGCTGTCGCACGGTGGGCATCCCGGTGCCCCTCCGCATTTCCCGTCTGCGCTCCGCGCGCGGCAGGCTGCGGCTCAGCATCCACTGCGAGTGGCCGGCGGGCGTCAAGTGCCCCGGCCAGATCCTGCTGCGCACGAGGATGGCGAAAAAGAGGCGGGGCGGAGCGCACCTGGTCACGGTCCGCATCGCCCGCCGGCGGTTCGCCCTCACCGGGGGTGCCTCGCACCGGTTCGCGGTGCCCCTCAACTCACGCGGCCGCAGGCTTGCCAGGCTGCGCGGGACGATGCGCGCGCAGCTGATCGTCGTAATCCCCGGCGGCCGCCTAACCCACTCATTGACCCTTCGCTGACGGGATCGCCGCCCGGTACCGTGACCGCATGATCGACACCCAGACTGCTCTCCCCCCGGAGTCGGGGCAGCGCCGCCTGAAGCCGCCCCGTGTCGCCGTGAAAACGGGCTAGGCTTGCCGCCAGTACATCTGCCCGGATAGCTCAGTTGGTAGAGCACTTCCATGGTAAGGAAGGGGTCGTCGGTTCGAGTCCGATTCCGGGCTTCGTGGGACGGGATCGAGGTAGCTCGGGCGGTTAGTGCTTGGCTTTGTGGCGGCGCTTCTTCTTCGGCACGCACTTCGCCTTGCCCTTGACGACGACCCGTTTCTTCGATTTAGGGCATTTGAGGACCTTCGGCTTGACGGGGGCGTTGGCAGGCGGCGGGGCGCTGCCTCCGCCTCCGCCTCCCGGTCCGTTTTCGGCGCCGCCTCCGGTCGGGCCGGGGCCGCCGCCCGACTGACCTTCGACGATCTGGTTCAGCGTGTTCGAGCTCGAGGCGGAGTAGAGGCTGTTGCCGGTGTAGCCCACCACGATGGGGTGGGTACCGGCGCTCGAGAAGCTCGTCGTGCATTTCGCCTGGCCGCCGGGTTCGAGCGCGGCCGCGCCGCAGCCGGATATGACCGTGCCTCCGTCTGTGAAGGAGAAGGTTCCGCCACTCGGCTGGGGCGAGACTGTCGCGATCAGTTGCACCTGCTGGCCGGGCGTCGAGGGGTTGGCCGAGGAGGAGAGGGCGGTTGACGTCGCGGTGACGCCGGGGGGCGGCCCGGTCTCGACGGCGCCGGAGTCGCAGGCCGACTTGCCGGTTCCCGGTCGCGGGTAGTCACGCTGGTCTTTGGGCACGCTGCTGCAACCCGAGGAGATCGCTCCGATCGCGGCGCTGCCGAGGCCGGGCAGCATCGTCTCGGTCGGCCCGCCGTTGTTTTGGAGCAGGCCGAGCTTCGGGTCGGCGCTGGTGCCCGGGCAGGTGGTCCCGCCCCAGGTCAGATTGCCGCCCTGGTCGTAGAAGTTCGTCGGCGCAGCACCAGTGCTCACGCAGTTCGAGTCGGACACGAGCCCGTTGTTCGCGATGATCGTGTTCTTCAGTTGGACGCTGGTTCCGTTCGTGTCGTAGCGACCGCCCGTCGCGACGCCGGACCCGATTCCTCGGATTCCGGGTGAGCCATTGTTGACGGGGTTGCCTTCAGGCGGCGCTCCAGGAGCGCCGGCTGGTCCGGCCGAGCCCAGGGTGTTCTTCGAGATCGTGACGTGGGTGAGCGTCACGTTGTAGCCCGATCTGGCGCCGGCCGCCCAGATGGCGCCGCCGTCGCCGCCGTAGCCGCCCTGGCCGGGCCCGAGCGATCCGGAAGTGGGTCCGTTGCCCCCGATCCCGCCGTCGCCCGTGAGGTTCCCGCTGAGCGTGACGTTCGTGAGGCTCGTGTTGGCAAAGGCGCTGTAGATGGCGCCGCCGAAGCCGCCGGATCCCGCGAAGCCACCGTGCGACCCGGTCCGCGAGTGCTGGTTCTGGTCGGGCCCGCCGACCCCGGCACCGCCCCCGTTTCCTCCGGCGCCGGTGTTGTTGCCGCTGACGGTCGAGTTCGCGATCGTCATCGAGCCGCCCCCGGTGTTGGAGATGGCGCCGCCGCCATAGACGCCGGGAATGGTCGAGAAGCAGACGCAGTATCCGTATATCGAGTAGCCCGCGGATCCGCCGTCGCCACCGTCGCCACCCGACCCGGGGCCGAAGGTGATCTGCCCTTCGGTCTTGGGTCCGGCTCCCTGTCCGCCGTTTCCGCCGTTGCCGCCGCGCCCGGTGAAGTTGCCGCTCAGCGTCGAGTTGCCGATCGTCACGCTGCCCTGGTTCCAGATCCCTCCGCCGCTGCCGGGCTTGCCGCCGTCACCTCCCGATCCGCCATTGGCGAACTGGCCGTTGCCGTTGACGCCAATTGCGCCCGTCCCGCCATGGCCTCCTCTGCCGGTTCCGTTGTCCCTGATCGTGGACGAGGTGATGCTCAGCGAGGCCCCGCTCACGTTGTAGATGCCGCCGCCGTCGCCTCCCCATCCGGCGTCGTAGCCGTGATGATCCGAGGCGGCGCCTCCGTCGCCCCCGGCGCCTCCGGCGCCGGTCAGGTTGTCGCTGAGGACCACGTGATCGAGGGCCGTGTTCCCTCTATTGAGGATTCCGGCGCCCGGTTCGGCGCTGTTTCCGTAAGACGAGCTGGGTGCGGCGTTCAGTGTCCGGCCGCCCGTGACCTGGAGGCCGACGAGTTTCAGCTGGCCGCCGGCAAGGACTTCGAAGACCCTGTGCGGGAGGACGTTGGTGGTGGCGTCGATGACCGTCGTGAGCGGGTCGTTGATGCTGGCGCCGATGATTTCGACCTTCGCGCCGGATTTGATCTGGAGCTGCCCGTCGGTGGGCGTGTAGGTGTTGGCAGGAAGGTTGATCGGCGTGAACTGGCCGCTCAGCACTGGCCCGCACGCCGTGCCGCTGTTGTTGTCGTTGACCGCGACGATCGCGGCGCGCAGCGAGCAGCTGCCGGAGTCCCCCGTCGATGTGACGTTCATCGCCGCCGCCGAGGCGCTGAAGTAGAGGAGGGCGAAGCTGAGGAGGAGCCGCGCATGCAGCCGGCCAGGCGCGGCCGGGGCGGCGGCCGGCGACAGACGAGACTGTTGTCAGAGTGCCCAAGGCTGTTGTCAGGGTGCCCACTCGGTGGGCATCCTCTCACGAGCTTTCGCAAATAACCAATTTGATTTTCTTGACAGGTCCGCCGAAGAGGAGGGAACGCTCGCGCCGCCGCGTACCTGGCGTGAGGTCGGCTCGGCACCGGGTGGAGGCACGGGCTCGGCGGGCAGGCGAATCGACCGGCGGATAGAACGGGTTTGAGGAGAATGCGCCCGTTTGCGGCTCGCGCTCCTGCTGCCTCCTCGTCCCCGGCACCGCCGGCGCGCGGGAGATCCGATTTCAGGGCGAGGAGACCCGGGCTCCCGCATCCTGGCCGGTGTACAGGCTCGCCGAGCACCCGCGGATGTGCGTGCGAATGGACCGTGGGGCCGTGTACCTGGGGCGGCCGTCGCCGCGCCAGCGCTGCCCCGCCCACGCCGTCGGTCGCCGCCGAGCGATCCTGATCGACGGCAGGGAGCGGCCATCGGCACGACCCTCGACGACGGGCGCCCCCGTGAGGCTCGCGGCCGCGAGCCAATACACCGGGCTGGGGTTCGATGCCTGCACTGCCCCGTCGAAAGGTGCGATGTCCGCCTGGGGACGCTCGCCCTACCGGGCGATAGGCGTCTACATCGGGGGGCTCAACCGCGGCTGCTCGCAGCCGAACCTGACCTCCTCCTGGATTCGTGAACAGGTCGCCGCCGGTTGGCACCTGATCCCCACCTACGTCGGATTGCAGTCGCCGACCAGCAGCTGCGGCTCCTGCGCGAAGTTGAGCCCCGGGTCCGCGGCCGCTCAGGGCGCGGAGGCGGCTCGCGACGCGGTTGCCGACGCGAAGGCGATCGGCATCGGATCCGGCAGCCCGATCTATTTCGACATGGAGAGCTACGTGCGCGCCTCCAGCGCGACAGCCGCCACCCTCACCTTCCTGGCCGCCTGGACCGAAGCGCTGCACGCGGCCGGCTACGGATCCGGCGTCTACAGCAGCAGCGCCTCGGGCATCGCCGACCTCGCCTCGAGGTGGCGGACCGCCTACCCGGTCCCGGACGACCTCTGGATCGCCAACTGGAACGGGGCGAAGAGCACCGACGACCCCTACGTTCCCGACTCCGCCTGGAGTCCGAATCGGAGAATCCATCAGTACCGCGGCGGCCATAACGAGACCTACGGCGGGGTGACGATCAACATCGACAACAACTACGTCGACGGAGCCACGGTCGGCTCGGCCGCGACGACGCCCACATCCACCACGCCGCGGGGTCGGCTCGAGTCGGCAGGGTCGCCGTCACCGGGCCAGGTGAGGCTGACCGGTTGGGCCTACGACCCGAGCCTGCCGACCGAACCGACCGCGATCCACGCCTATCTCGGCGGGCCCAAGGGGGCGCCGGGCGCGCGGCTCTACGATCTCGGCGCGGTCGCCAGCCTTCCCCGCCCCGACATCGGGACGGTGCACCGCAAGGCCGGCCCCAACCACGGATTCGACGTCAGCTTCCCGGTCGTCGGCTCGCGACGGGAGAGGGTATGCGCCTACGCTGCCGCGCCGGAGGGAGAGAGCAAGCTGCTCGGCTGTCGCACGGTGGGCATCCCGGTGCCCCTCCGCATCTCCCGTCTGCGCTCCGCGCGCGGCAGGCTGCGGCTCAGCATCCACTGCGAGTGGCCGGCTGGTGTCAAGTGCCCCGGCCAGATCCTGCTGCGCACGAGGATGGCGAAAAAGAGGCGGGGCTCAGCGCACCTGGTCACGGTCCGCATCGCCCGCCGGCGGTTCGCCCTCACCGGCGGTGCCTCGCACCGGTTCGCGGTGCCCCTCAACTCACGCGGCCGCAGGCTTGCCAGGCTGCGCGGGACGATGCGCGCGCAGCTGATCGTCGCAATCCCCGGCGGCCGCCTAACCCACTCATTGACCCTTCGCTGACGGGATCGCCGTCGGACCGCATGATCGACGCCCAGACCGCTCTCCGCCTGCCGCCGCCAAGATTCTGCGCCTGAAGCCGCCCCGCTTCGCCGTGAAAACGGGCTAGGCTTCCCGCCATAGTTCTGCCCGGATAGCTCAGTTGGTAGAGCACTTCCATGGTAAGGAAGGGGTCGTCGGTTCGAGTCCGATTCCGGGCTTTGGGGAGGGCGGGTTGCCGGGTCTTTGCCCGCTGGTGAGGTATTTGGCTTCAGGTACGCTGGCCCCGTGCCGTGGAGGACGCGGCGATCGCATTCAATCCCCGGGGAGGCTCGTCCAATGCGCAGCAGGCGGCTCAGATTCATCGCAAGTGCAGCTTCGATCGTCGCGATCGGGGCGATCTTCGCTCCGGCCGCGTTCTCGTCGCTGCCGACGACGAAGAACAAGACGATCGTGCCGGGCGTCTCGGTCGCCGGCGTCAAGCTCGGCATGTCGCTGTCGAAAGCGGCGAAGCTCTGGAAGGACGCCGAGGGCGACGACAATTGCTTCCCCGGCACGCCGACGGAAACCTGGTGCATCTTCGAGATCTTTCGTTCCAGCGCCAACTACAACACGGGCAACATCTCCTACACCGGCAAGAAGAAGGTCGAAAAAATCTCGATTCGCGCGCCCTTCACCGCGATCGAAGAGCCGAGCTTCAACTCCCAGATGAACAAGTACAAGACGACCCAGGGCGTCCGGATCGGCGCGCCGCTCGGCAAGCTGCGATCCGAGTTTGGGAAGAAGCTGAAGCGCACCGGTGGCGCCATGGCCTATAGCTCCTACGAGGCGAGGGGCCCGGGCAAGGCGAAAACAGAGTTCGGGCTGATCGACGGCAAGGTCGAACGAATTTCGCTCGAATTGCCGTAGCGCCGGCTCGGCACGCGGCCGATCGGTCGAAAAATCCAGTCCTAACGGGCAATCCCTGGGTTGGCTGCTGCCCTCGGCCGAGGGCCGTATGCCCGCAAAGTGCCGCTGATCACCGACGACCGCCCGGAGATCGTCTCGAAGGTGGTCGAGGGGCTCGGCGACCGCTACGACTGCGAATTCACCAGCAGCGTCGCCCAGGCTCGGGAGAAGCTCGCCACCGGGACCTTCGACCTCGCTTTCTGTGACCTGCAGGCCTCAGGGGAGGTGGGCCTCGTCCAGGTCGAAGAGATCGCTCGGGACTATCCGGACACGGCGATCGTCCTGATCACCGACGTCGACGATCCCGAGGTGACCGAGTGGACTTTGAAGTGGAAGGCGGCGACCTTGCCGCGCGTCCCGGCGCGACTCACCGCGTAGACCCGGAAGACGTGGCGCCCGGGCTTGAGGCCGGAGAAGCGAACCGGGGAGGAGCAGCGGCGATAGGGCTGCGAGTCGAGCTTGCAGCGGAAGGTCGAGCCGGCGATGTCGGCGCGGAAGGCGAAGGTCGCCCGCCGCACCTTCGAGTGACGCGGCGGGTGCCTGAGGATTCGGGTCTTCGGCGTTCGCTGGGGGTGGCTCGGCAGCATCGAGGGCGGCGGCGACGGGGCCGGGGCCGGAGCAGGGTCCGAGCCCGGAGTCGGGCAGGGGCCGCCGCCGAATCCGGCGACGATTTCATGGGTCGACTCAGTCACCCAGTCGGAGAGCTGGCCGTCCCAGGGCGTCAGCAGCCCCGTTACCCCGAACTCGCCGCATTCGCCGGCGGTGACCAGCGGCGACGAGGGTCCGTCGGGCAGTTCCAGGTCGATCCGCTTGAGCGGCAGCTGCGGCAGGACTTCGAATTCGGCCACCGCGGCTTCGACTTCTTCTTCGCTCCCTTCCGATTCCACCAGCAGGTCTTCGATTGCGAGCACGAGGGGGAGCTTCAGGTCGACGCCATAACCCGACGCCGTCACGTAGAGGCGGTAGCCGCCTTCGGGTTCGGGCCCGCCGAAGAAGACCTCGCCCGGGACCGTCGCCGGGAAGAGTGGGCTCTGCACCGAAGCCGTGCCCAGTTTCGAGCCCGGCGGGCAGGCGGCCGCCGCCTCGGTGCCGATGCCCGCTTGCGCCGCGCTGCACTCGGTCCTGCCTTCGAGCGCGACTTCGTCAATCGTCAGCCCGCCTTCGAAGAACAGGGCCGCCGACTTCAGCTGCGACCCGGACGGGGTCGTCGGGCTCATCGCCTGCGGCACGCCGAAGCTGAGCGTCACCCCGGTCGGGGTGTCGGCAGCGGTGCTCGCCACCGAGCCTTCCCCGAGGGGAAAAAAGGAGAGCGACCCGCATCCGATCGCCGTCGGCAGTGCGGTCATGGCACTGGTCGGGTGTCCGGGGTCCTCGTGCGTCGTCAGGGTCAGGTCGAGCCCTGAGGGCGGCGAGCAGGTCGTCGGGTACTCGGTTAGGACGGTCGCCGCAACATTGGTCGCTACCGGAGTGGCACAGCTGGCGTCCACCAGTCCTGGGCAGCCGCTGGTCCCATGCGGGAGCCGGTCGGGATCGTGTTCCGGCGCCGCCGGGACCCCCCAGACGGTGAAGTCGGCCGCCTGCAGTGCGTCGCCTCCGGGGAAGCCGCCGAGTCCGACTCGGACCCCGTAGTCGCCTGCCCGACCGCAGCCCGACCGTCCCGCTCACCGGCACGTCGAGGGTCGGGATCACGAAGCCGATCCGCCCGAATTCATCGACCCCGGGGGTCAGCGAGTAGATCGCCGCCGTGCCGAGCAGGTATTCGGGGTCGCCTTCGTGGTCGCCGCGGATCGTGACCAGCCCGAGCTGGGAGCTCGGCGGGCATTCCTCGGCGCCGAAGTCGGAACTGCTGCAACTCGGCATCGAGCGAGGGAGGAGGTTGATTCCGGCCGGCAGGTCGATCGTCAGCTCGTCGGCCGCCTCCGCCGACGCCGAGTCGAGCTCGAGGGAGACGGCGAGGTTCGGATGTCCTCCCGCCTGCGTCGTGGACGTCGAGACCGCCAGGGATTCGATCGCCTGCGAGGCGGCGGCGGGCTCGCCGCTCGCGAGGACGATCGCCACACAGGCAACCAACGCAGTCGCAAGGCCTGAACGCCTCACGCCTCAGCCCTGCAGGCGCGCCGTGTAGAGGACCCGGCGCTTGCCCGGTCGGCCGCTCCCACAGGAGATGTCCTGGTGATTGCGGAAGGCGAAGACGCCGGTGATCGTGCGGCGGTGGACCTGGCCGTCGAGGACGATCTGGGCCGAGCCGCGGGCGTCGTCGAAGGAGGCGTTGTAGTGGAAGCTGCGATTGGCGCGCAGGGGGATCGCTTCGCTGGGGAAGAGCTTGAAGTTCAGGAAGCCCCTGGTTTCGTTGCGTCCCTGGCCGCAGCGTTCCAGCGCCCGGACGTGGCCGCGGACGACCCTGCCGTTCTTGACGTTGAGCGATATCCGCATGTCCTTGCGGACCATCTTGAAGACCCGCGCTTGCGCCCGGCCCGCCGACGGCCGCTCGCAAGGCGCATTGCGGCAGCGAAGCCAGCGCAGACGACGCACAGCAGATCGCGCTCGCAAACGCGGACTCTCACCTCGTCTCTTGCCCCGGTCAATCATCCCTTAGGCTGCGGCAGTCTTCAAATGGACTTCGCCCTCACCGATGAGCAGCAGGACTTCGTCGCCGCGATCCGCGACTTCTGCGGGCGTGAGTGCGGCACCCAGGAGCAGCGCGAGAAGCTCACCGACGGCTACGCCGAGCACCACAACTTCGACCTCTACAGGCAGATGGCCGAGCTCGGCTGGCTCGGGGTCACGATCCCCGAGGCCTACGGCGGCTCCGGCGGCTCGATGCTCGACGCCTGCCTGTTCATGGAGGAGACCTCGCGCGGGCTGGCGCCGATCGGCGGCTACGCGACGACGCTGATCGTCGCCGGCGCCACCCAGAAATTCGGCACCGAGGAGCAGAAGGCGGAGATCCTCGGCGGGATCGCCTCCGGCTCGGTCGAGGCGATCGCGATGACCGAGCCCGAGTCCGGCTCCGACGTCGGCTCGCTCTCGGCGTCCGCCGAGCGCATCCGACGGCGGCTTCGTCATCAACGGCCAGAAGGTCTTCATCTCCAACGCCCACATCGCCGACCACGTGCTGATCGTCTGCCGGACGACCAAGGGTGAGAACAAGCACGAGGGCCTGACGATGATCTGGGTCCCGCGCGAGGTCGAGGGGATGGAAATCGTCCCGATCCAGACGATGGGCGGCCGCGAGACCAACACGCTCTACCTGAACGACGTCGAGGCGCCGGCCGAGGCGGTGCTCGGCGAGGTCGACCAGGGCTGGACCCAGCTGATGGCCGGCCTCAACGTCGAGCGGCTGATCCTCGCCGCGACGATGCTCGGCATCGCCCAGCGCGCCTTCGACGACGCCCTCGCCTACGCCAAGGAGCGCAAGCAGTTCGGCCGCCCGATCGGCTCCTTCCAGGCCCTCCAGCACCGCTTCGCCGACCTCGCCACCGACCTCGAGGCGGCGCGGCTGATGACCCGCTGGGTCGCCACCCTCACCGACGAGGACCCGAAGCGGATGCTCCCCAAGGAGGCCTCGATGGTGAAGCTCCACGTCACCGAGGTCGCCAAGCGGGTGACCCTCGAGGGCATGCAGATGATGGGCGGCTACGGCTACTCCTCCGAGTACGACATGGAGCGCCTCGTCCGCACCTCCCTGGTCTCGACGATCTACGGCGGCACCTCCGAGATCCAGCGCGGCATCATCGCCAAAACGCTGGGGCTCTGAGGGTGCTAGAGCCGGCTCAGGTTCGACGCCTCGATCCCGCGGGTGACGCCGCGGAAGTCGAGGACGAGCGCCGCCCGCGAGACGATGTCCGCGTAGTCGAGCTGCGGGTGGGCGGTGACGATCGCGACGAGATCGGCGGACTCGAGCCCCTGCTCGAGATCGGTGGAGCTCAGGCTCAGCTCCCGAAGCTCGGCGACGAAGGGGTCGTGGTAGCTGACGTCCCCGCCTCGCTCCTCCAGCAGGCGGATGATCTTCAGCGCCGGCGACTCGCGGATGTCGCCGACCCCGACCTTGTAGCTGACGCCGAGGATCAGGATCTTCGAGCCGTTGACGGGCTTGCCGGCCTCGTTCAGAGCGCGCTCGATCCGCTCCGCGCAGAAGGCGGGCTGGGCCTGGTTGACTTTGCCGGCGAGCTCGATGAACTCCGGGTAGAAGTCGTGCTCGCGGGCCTTGAAGGCGAGGTAGAAGGGATCGACCGGCAGGCAGTGGCCGCCCATCCCCGGCCCCGGCTCAAAGCGCATGAAGCCGAAGGGCTTGGTCGAGGCGGCGTCGATCACCTCCCAGACGTCGATGCCGAGCCGGTCGCAGAGCTGGGCGAGCTCGTTGACGAGGGCGATGTTGACCGAGCGGAAGATGTTCTCGAGCAGCTTTGAGAGCTCGGCCGTCTCGGGCGTCGAGAGGACGACGACCTCGTCGCAGATCAGCTCATAGAGCTCGCGGGCGCGCTCGGTGCTGGCCGCGGTCAGGCCGCCGACCAGCTTCGGGGTCGTGCGGACGGTGTAGTCGGTGCGGCCGGGGTCGATCCGCTCGGGGGAGAAGGCGAGGTGGAAGTCCTCGCCCGCGCTCATTCCCGAGCGCTCGAGGATCGGCCGCAGCTGCTCACGGGTCGTGCCGGGGTAGGTCGTCGACTCGAGGACGATGAGCTGGTCGGGCTGCAGGACGGCGGCGATCGCGCTCCGCCGCTTCGAGCACCGGCCCCAGGTCGGGCTCCCGGGAGGTGGTCAGCGGCGTCGGAACGCAGATGATCACGGCGTCGCAGGAGGCGAGGTCGGCGTGACGGGTGGTCGCGCGGAGGCGATCGCCGAGCGGCGCCAGGGCGCTGTCGGGGATGTCCTCGATGTAGCTGCGGCCCTCGCCCAGGCTCTCGATCTTGCGCTGGTCGGCGTCGAGGCCGATCGACCTCGTTGCCGGCCTCGGCGAAGGCGACGGCGAGCGGCAGGCCGACGTAGCCGAGTCCGACGATCCCGATCTTCATGCGCGCCAGTGTAGGCAACGCCCCTGCCCACCGGCCCGCCCGCTCAGTGCCTGGGCCCGGCCTCGCAGCCGTGCGACCTGCCCACCCCGGGCCCGCCGTCGCAGAAGTCGTGTCCAGGGCCGCCGTAGAGCTGGTCGGCACCGGGCCCGCCGTAGAGGCGGTCGTTGCCGCGGCCCCCGTGGCAGCCGTCTTCGCCGGCACCCATCACGCATATGTCGTCGCCGGGCCCGCCCCAGCAGCCGTCGCTGCCGCGGCCGTGCCGGCAGTAGTCGTCCCCGGGGCCGCCGACGCAGTCGCTGTTGCGGTTGCCGGTGATGCAGATGTCGTTGCCGGCGCCGAGCGTGCAGCGGTTGCGGCGCGCTCCTTCCGGATAGCAGGTGTCGCGCTCCCCGTTGGCGATCAGCTTGTCGGAGCCGCCGCCGAGCCGGGCGACGAGCCGGACCGGCAGCTTCTTCAGCACTTCGACCAGGTCGCCCGAAGGCCCCATGACGATTTCGACCGAGCGGGCGCGGGACAGGTCGCAGGACGCTTCAAGGCGCGGACGGGTGACCCGACAGCCGTTCTGCCTGCCGGCGGCGAGGTAGCCGTCGACGACGAGGTTGCCGCCCTCGACGCTGACCCGCAGGGTGGAGCCCGAATTCGCTCCGCGGATGACGATCCTCCTCGCGGGCGCCGCCGGGGCGGGGAGGGCGAGGGGGATCCCGAGGACAACCGCGGCGACGGCTATGCGCAGCCAACTCATCGATACGAGGGTACTTCTCGAGGCTGAGGTGACGATCAGGACGGACAGGGAGGAGTGCACCCCGCCGGGACGCTGGATGCTGCTGTGAATTCTTACAGTCTCGTCTCACACACGTTGCAACTTTTTGTCTACGGTGGGACCATGGAGGCGATGAGGGATGCTTGGACAGACGGGCGACTCGACGACCTCAACGAGCGCGTCGGCGAGATCGCCCGCCGGATGGACGAGGGCTTCTCCCGGCTCGACCGGAAGATCGACGGGCTCGACCGGAAGATCGACGGGCTCGACCGGAAGATCGACGGGCTCGACTCAAAGACCGACGTCAGGGTCGAAAACCTGCGCACCGAGATGAGGACGGAATTCCAGGCGCTGCACCGTCTGATCCTCGGCTTCGGGGGTGCGCTGGTCACGGTGGTTCTGGCCGACACGATCGTCGGGCGCCTCTGAGCGGAGCGCCGCGCTATCCTAGGCGTCTGCCTCAGGCTTCGGCCCGGGGTTTTACTTTGTAACGGCCTCCGAACTGCAACGAGGGTGCAATGGCTCGCGGAGATGTCCGCATCGCGGTGACGCTGGCTTGCGAAGACTGCAAGCGGCGGAATTATCAGACCAACAAGTCTCGGCGGAACTCGCCGGACCGCATCGAGATGCGCAAGTACTGCCGCTGGTGCGGCCACCACACGGCGCACAAAGAGACTCGATAGGGGCTCGCAGGCGCACATGGCGAAATCCCGCGCACAGCGCAAGGCTGAGCGCCGCGCCCGCGAAGAGCAGGAACGGAAGCGCACCGGCGAAAGCCGCGACAGCGAGTCCCACGCCCAGCACGACACCCAGGTCCCCGTATCCGGCGACATCGCCGAGATCGAGGCGGTCGAGGCGGGGATGGCCGCCGGCGCTCCCGAGGGCAGCCTCGAGACTCCCGACGCGCCGCACAAGAGCGGCCGCGCCGCCAAGCGCGCCGAGGCGAAGGCCGCCAAGGAAGCCGAAAAGCGCAAGAAGGAGGAGCAGAAGCGCCGCGAGAGCGAGCAGCTCGCCAAGAAACAGAAACAGGCTCAGGCCGACCGCCAGCGGGGCGGCGTGCTCGGCTTCTTCGCCTCCTGCTGGGCGGAGCTCAAGAAAGTGCAGTGGCCCGACCGCGACACCCTCGTACAGGCGACCGCGGTCACGATCATCTTCGTCACGGTGGCGGCCGCCTACCTCGGCGCGCTCGACGCCCTCTTCAACCTCCTGGTCAAGCAGATCCTCTAACGGGATCCCCCACAGAAAAGGCTTCAGATGTATCGCTGGTACGTGATCAATACCTACTCCGGGCACGAGAACAAGGTCAAGCACAACCTCGAGCACCGGGTGCAGACGATGAGCCAGAACCGCAACGTGCGGCAGGTTGTGGTGCCCACAGAGCAGGTGATGGAACTCAACAAGGACGGGCAGAAAGAACCGAAAGAGAAACGGACGATGCCCGGCTACGTCCTCGTCAACATGGAGATGACCGACGACGCCTGGGGGCTGGTCAAGAACACCCCCGGCGTCACCGGCTTCGTCGGCTCGCGCAACAAACCGGTGCCGCTCTCCAAACCCGAGGTCGACCGGCTCCTGCACCGCGAGACCGCCGAGCGGCCGCGCACCCAGGCGCAGTTCTCGATCGGCGAGTCGGTCAAAGTCATCTCCGGGCCGCTCTCCGACTTCTCCGGCGAGATCGCCGAGATCAACGAGGACGCTGCCAAACTCAAGGTCCTGGTCTCGATCTTCGGCCGCGAGACTCCGGTCGAGGTCGGCTACGACCAGGTCAAGAAGATTTAGACCCAGCTACGCTCTCCGATCCCCATGGCCAAGAAAGTCCTCACAGTCATCAAGCTCCAGATCTCGGCAGGCGCCGCCAACCCGGCGCCGCCGGTCGGCCCGGCGCTGGGCCAGCACGGCGTCAACATCATGGAGTTCTGCAAATCCTTCAACGCGCAGACCCAGTCCGAAGGCGGGACGATCATCCCGGTCGAGATCACGGTCTACGAGGATCGCTCCTTCGACTTCATCACCAAGACGCCGCCGGCCGCGATCCTGATCAAGGAGGCGATCGGGATCAAGAGCGGCTCCGGCGAGCCCCACCTGAACAAAGTCGGGACGATCTCGATGGACCAGGTCCGGCAGATCGCCGAGCGCAAGATGCCGGACCTCAACGCCAACGACCTCGACGCCGCCTCGAAGATCATCGCCGGCACCGCCCGCTCGATGGGCGTCGACGTCAAATAGGGAAACCAGGAACCGAGGACTTCAGATGGCGCACGGAAAACGCTACCGACAGCAATACGGCAAGGTCCAGCGCAACCGGGCCTACCCGCCGGCAGAGGCCGTCTCCCTGATCAAAGAGACGGCGACCGCCAACTTCGACGAGACGGTCGAGCTGCATTTGCTGCTCGGCCTCAACGTCCGCCACGCCGAGGAGCAGCTTCGCGGCACCCTCGCCCTCCCGCACGGTCTCGGCAAAGACGTCACGGTCGCCGTCTTCGCCCAGGGCCAGCAGGCCCGCGACGCCGAGTCGGCCGGTGCCGACTTCGTCGGCGGCGACGACCTCGCCGAGAAAGTCGAAGAGGGCTGGACGGACTTCGACGTTGCGATCGCGACCCCGCAGATGATGGGCACGGTCGGCAAGCTCGGCCGCGTGCTCGGCCCCCAGGGCAAGATGCCCAACCCGAAGGTCGGCACCGTCACCGACGACGTCGAGAAGGCGGTGAGCGACTCGAAAGCAGGCAAGGTCGAGTACCGCACAGATCGCCAGGCGATCGTCCACATGACGATCGGCAAGGCCGGCTTCGACGCCGACAAGCTGCTCGAGAACTACACCGCGGTGATCGAGGAGATCGCCCGCGCCAAGCCCGCCTCGGCGAAGGGCAAATACATTCGCTCGGCGACCCTGACGACGACGATGGGCCCCGGGATCAAGGTCGACGCCGGCAAGGTCGGCGACAGCGGCGAGCCGGCCCCGGCCAGGGCCGCCGCCGAGCCGGAGCCCGATGCTCCCGCCGAGCCCGAGCCCGCAGAGGAGCCGGCAACCGCCTAAACTGCGCAGCCGCTCAAACCCGAGACCACCGGCGGGGCCGGCCGAACGGCCCGCAAGCCCGGTGCAGGTAAGACCATGAACCGAGACGAAAAGTCAGCAGCCATTGAGGAGATCGCGGCCCAGATCGAGGGCTCCGAGGCGATCTTCGCGGTCGACTACCGAGGCATCAGCGTCGCCCAGGCGGCTGAGCTGCGCGCAAAGCTCCGCGAGAACGACGCCAGCTTCCGCATCGTCAAGAACCGGCTGACCAAACTGGCCGCCGACAAGGCCGGGGAGGAACGCCTCGCCGAGCTGCTCCAGGGGCCGACCGCGCTGACCTTCGTCCGCGGCGACACGGCCGCCGCCGCCAAGGCGATCACGACCTTCAACAAAGAGCACGACGTCCTCGCCTTCAAGGGCGGCTTCATGGACGAACTCGTCCTCGACGACGACAAGTTCAAGTCGATCGCCCGCCTGCCGACCCGCGAGGTGCTTGACGGCCAGCTCGCCGGCGTCGTCGCCAGCCCGCTGACCGGACTCGTCCGGGGGCTTGGCTCGATGATCCAGGGGCTTGCGCTGCAGCTCGGGCAGATCGCAGAAAAAGGTCTCGTCAGTGGGGAGGCCCCGGCCGAGTCGGAGGAGAAACCCGCTGATGAGCCGGCCGCCAAAGCTGAGGAGCCCGAGGCTGATGGCGAGAAAGCTGACGAGGAGCCGGAGGCCGAGGAGAAGGCCGACGAGCCCGAGGCCGAGACAGAGACTTCAGATGACGCAGGTGAGGACGCGGACGCGTCCGACGAGACTTCGAAAGAGGAGGAGTAACCGCAGTGGCAACCAAAGCAATTGCAACCGATGACTGGATCGAGGAGCTGAAGGGCATCTCGGTCCTCGAGCTCTCCGAGCGGATCAAAGCGCTCGAGGAGGAGTTCGGCGTCTCCGCGACCGCGGTCGCCGCCGCCGCTCCGGCTGCCGCCGGCGCCCCGGCCGGTGACGGCGATGGGGGCGAGGAGGAGGCTTCCACGGTCGACGTCATGCTGACCGAGGTCGGCGGCCAGAAAGTCCCCGTGATCAAGGTGGTCCGCACGGCGACCGGTCTCGGCCTGAAAGAGGCCAAGGCGATCGTCGACGAGGCCCCGAAAGCGATCAAAGAGGGCATCGACCGCGACGAGGCGGAGAAGCTCAAGGCCGAACTTGAGGAGGCCGGCGCCACCGTCGAGCTCAAGTAAGCTCGACGGGCCGCGCTCGGAATCCCAGGCAGGGAGCCGAGCTTGCGGCCGACCGCGCCCGTGTGTTATTTTTCGCGGTCGCGCGCTTGTTGTGCCCCCCTGCCCATATCTGCGCTTTTTCTACGTCCCTCTGACCTCCTGAGGAGTCGCCGACTTTGGCACGTTCCAACGCTGCCCCCGTAACCCGTAGGAGCTTTTCCGACCTAACAAACCCCCTCGAAGTACCCCACCTGATCGATATTCAGCGACGCTCTTTCGAAGAGCTGACCGATCCCAAGAACGGTGGCCTGAGGGAAACCATTGACGACATATCCCCGATCGAGGACTACACGGGGAATCTCGCGATCGTCTTCGGCGAGTTCAAGTTCGAGGACCCGCCCCACACGATCGACGAGTGTCGTGAGAAGGACATGACCTACTCACGGCCGCTGACCGCGACCGTCGCCTTCCAGAACAAGGAGACCGGAGAGATCCGGGAGCAGGCCGTCTTCATGGGCGACTTCCCGTGGATGACCGAGCGCGGCACCTTCATCATCAATGGCACCGAGCGGGTCGTCGTCACGCAGCTGGTGCGTTCGCCCGGCGCCTATGTGATGGCACCCAAGGACCCCGAAAAGCAGGTCTTCATCGCCAACCTGATGCCGGCCCGCGGCTCCTGGCTGGAGCTCGAAGTCGACAAAAAAGGCAAAGTCTTCGTCCGCATCGACCGCAAGCGCAAACTGCCGGTCACGGTCCTGCTGCGGGCGATGGGATACGTCGACAACGACGAGATCCTGAAGATGTTCGACAACTCGGTCTACCTGCGTCACACGATCGCGGCGGACACCGAAGCGACGCTGACCGAAGAGGGCGCCCTGATCGAGCTGTTCAAAAAGCAGCGCCCGGGCGAGCCGCCCTCGGTCGACGCCGCCAAGAACCTGCTCGAGCAGCTCTTCTTCGACCCGAAGCGCTACGACCTGACCCGCGTCGGCCGCTACAAGCTCAACGCGCGCCTCGATCTCGACATCGACCTCGACACCCGGGTCCTGACCCACGACGACATCATCGCCCTGGTCAAGGAGCTCGTCAGCCTGCCGAAGCTGCTCGGAATTCCCGAGGAGATCGACGAGGAGAACCCGATCAAAGACTACGCCGCGGAGGCGATCACCTACCCGCGGGAGCCAGTCAACGAGCACCTCGACGAGTACGAGCATTTCGGCAACCGGCGCCTGCGCACGGTCGGCGAGCTGATCCAGGAGGCCTTCCGCATCGGCCTCTACAGGATGGAGCGTGTGGTCCGCGAGCGGCTGACC